>CAWGOX010000001.1:0-297737 GCA_963824315.1 uncultured Acidobacteriaceae bacterium
CGAAGATCGCGGCAGTTCCGTTGCCCTGGTGAACGTCGAGATCGACGATGACGGCCCGCCGGATCCTGCGCTCCTCGCGCAGCTTGAGGATGGCGACCGCCACATCGTTCAGCACGCAAAACCCCTCGGCGTGGTCCGCAAAGGCGTGATGGGTACCGCCGGCGAGATTTCCCGCGATACCTTCCTCGAGCGCGAGACGCGCCGCCAACAGCGTGCCGCCGGCAGCGAGGCGCGAGCGCTTCCACAACGACTCCGACCAGGGCATGCCCAACCGGCGCTGCTCCGCGGCCGACAAGCCGCCGCCGTCGAGCTTGGCGAGATAGTCCCGGGTATGTACGAGCGCCAGATCGTCGAGGCCGAGTGGCTCGGGCGCGACGAGGTCGCCCTCCGACAGCACGCCTTCGCGCAGCAGCCGCTCCTTGAGGAGTGCGTATTTCGAGATGGGAAAGGGATGGCCCGCCGGCAGGGCGAGGTGGTATCCGGGGTGATAGCAGCACTTCATGTCGGCGAGCGGCTCGCCGACGAGCGTATCACGTCCCGATCAGCAGGCCTCGAAGCGCTCCAATCTCGTCATGATCCTCACCCGGGTGGCCTCCGCGCGCTCCAGGCGCTCGCGCGCGGCATCGAGCAGATCGGCATTCGCCTCGCGATTGGCCGCCAGCGCGCGATACTCGGCGCGGGCGATGACGCAGGCCGTATACCAGCGATGCCACTCTTGCAGTTCCAGCATGGGGATCCTCCTCGGAAAAAGTGCTTCGCTGAACGGTGATGCGGCCGGCAGCGGCACCCCCGATATGTAACACGGGACGCTTTCAGTTCTGTGACACCCGTCGTGCCGCGGCGAAAATCGCAATGGCGCACGCGCCTGAGAGGCGCGTGCTACGCCGCCGAGCACATCCGATCCGCTGGACTCTCTTCTATGGCGAACTGCTCGCGAAGCACCCGGCGCTCGGCGGCCTCTTCCGCAAGCTCCTCCGCCAGAGCGTCGCGCAGCGCCTCGAGCTTGCGCAGCTCGAGGCGCGAGTCGCGCCAGGAGACCCTGGCCATCGCCATCACCTCGAGCAGCGCCGCGCACTCTTCCTGCTTGGCTCGAGCGGCCGCCATGGACGCGAACCAGCGCCGCTCGAGCAGGTTGGCGGCCACGTCCGCCTCGGCTCTATGACCGGCCATGACACCCCCTCACCCGGATTCGATCCAACCCCAGCATCCGCTCTTCGAGACGTTCGATTCGGGCCATGATGCGCGCCTTCAACGCTTCTGCGCGATCCAGTCGCTCGCGAGCGCCGTCGAGCGCATCCGCGTTGGATGCACGGTTGGCCGCGAGTGCCTGATATTCCGCGCGCGCGATGATGCTCGCCTCATATTCGGCGCGCCATTCGAATTCCAGGTGAATCATCTGCGTGTCGAGGTCGAGATCGCGATCCAGGTCGAGACTGCTCATGCGCTTTTCGCCTTCTGAGATTGGAGAAAAAAAGAGGCCCCAACAGGGGCCTGCGCCGGTGGGGGGCGACGAAATGAGCCGGGACGAGGGCTGCGGGGTGGGATTCGCGGCCGCGTCGAGCTATCGAAGGGAAGAGATGGAGGTGATGCCGGGGCCCCGGGCACGCACCAGCCAGTTCGAGGCGTCCGAAGGGTGCGATCCGCCGCCGACCCTCGGCCGAGCCGCCACCCGCGGAAGGGCGGGCGTGTCCGCCCAGAAGGCTTTCGCCAGGCTGTGCTGAAGGGCATGCCAAGGATGACTCCAGGGTTCGATGAGCGAATTAGAGCGCCCGGAGTTGACAGAAGTGTGAAGCTTGGGTGGCATTCGCGTCACGCGGCGTGCCCCACCGGCCGGGCGGAAGGAACCTCGATGGTCTCCTTGAGCTTCGGCCAGTCGATGAGGCGCAGCTGCCCGTTCATGTCCTCGACCAGCGAGGTGCAGCTCTCCACCCAATCGCCGTCGTTGCAGTACAGGATGCCGTTGATGTCGCGCATCTCGGCGCGATGGATGTGGCCGCAGACCACCGTGTCGACGCCGCGCTTGCGCGCGGCCTGCGCGACCGCCTCCTCGAAGCTGCCGATGTACTGCACGGCGCGTCTTGGCCTTGTTCTTGAGGTAGGCCGACAGCGACCAGTGCGGCAGGTCGAACTTGCGCCGCACCCAGTTGATGTAGGGATTGGCGGCCAGCAGGATGTCGTAGATATTGCTGCCGAGCTTGGCGAGCCAGGGGCTGCACTTGACCACGCTGTCGAATTCGTCGCCGTGCAGCACCAGCATGCGCCGGCCGTCCGCGCCCGCGTGGACGTATTCGCGATGGATCTCCAGGTTGCCGAATACCGCGCCGTCGAAATCGCGGAACACTTCGTCGTGGTTGCCCGGGACGAAGATCACCTTGGTGCCGCGCTTGGCCTTGCCGAGGATCGTGCGCAGCACGTTGTTGTGCGACTGCGGCCAGAACATGGTCTTCTGCATGCTCCAGACGTCGATGATGTCGCCGACCAGGAACAGCGTGTCCATCTCGACGTGATGCAGGAAATCGAGCAGCAGCTCGGCGCTGCAGCCCTTGAATCCCAGATGGATGTCCGAAATGAAGACCGTTCGCAGCTCGCAGCGGCGAGGGGGCGTTGCGCTCCACCATGTATTCTCCTCCGAAGCGCTGTCGCTTCGGGTGGTCAGAATCGCGAATTCGTTGTGACGAGCCGATGACTCGGCGAAGAAGATTTGTTTACAAGAAAGGCACTTACGCGTGGAACATCGCGTGGAACACGAAATTGTGACGCTCAACGTCACGACTTCTGCGAGGGCTCGGGGGCTCGCGAACGGTAGCCGAAGCCGCGCACGGTCTGGATGTAGGCCTCGTAGCCCGGGCTCGCTCAGGATCTTGCGCAGGCGCTGCACGTTGACATCGACGGTGCGCTCGTCGACCTCGCTGATCGCCGCCCCAGACCTGTGCGAGCAGCTGGGTGCGATTGAAGGTCCTGCCCGGATGCGACATCAGGAACTCGAGCAGCCGATATTCGACGCCGCGCAGATTGACCGAGCCTGCCGCGCGCCGTGACCCGGTTCGTCGGCCGCATCCAGCACCAGCTCGTCGCAACTCAGCGCCGGATTCTGGCGGTCGGCGGGCCGAGAGCGGAGCAGCACGCTGACACGCGCGCAACGACCTCGCGCAGCGAGAAGGGCTTCGCGATGTAATCGTCGGCGCCGAGATTCAGCCCGTTGACGACGTCTTGCTCGCCGGAGAGCGGACGAGAGAATGATGAGCCTCACCGCTCGCGGGTGAGCGCACCTTGCGCAGGCCGTGAATCAAGCTCCAGCGCAGTCGATCCCGGCATGTTCCAGTCGATGATGACCAGGTGCGGGGGCCGCTCGGCTACCGCAAGCATCGGCGCTGCGCCATCGGTGATCGCCCGCACCGCGAATCCGGAGTCCGACAATCGTCTGGCGGAGCGGTTCGACGGAAGCCAGATCCCGATCGACGATGAGTATCTGCTTGTTGGGTTCGATGGCGAGCATGGACGCCGCGACATTAGAGATACCCAGTTTTACAGTTCGTTGACGCTTTTATGACTCTTGACTGCCCGATACCCTCGGCCGGTCGGGGCCGGCCGCCGCCCTACTCGCACTCGCGAGGGCGGCCTTCAGGGCTGGCCGGGCCCGGTCCGCGTCATCGACCGAACCGTGACGCAAGGGTATGCGCGCAGGACTTGGGGCCGGTGCCCGAGGCAGCTCGGATCATCGACGGCATTCCACGCGGCGAGCAGGACGCCGAGCGCCAGCCAATTGAGCGAGGCATCGCGGGACTGAGTCCACAGGACGGAGGGCATTCCAAACGAGGTCTTCGGCGTCTGCACGTGCGTTCTCCAGGGTGTCCTTCGATGGCATCCAGGATGGCGAGCAAGTCTCGCGGGTCGGCGCACGAATAGAGGCCGGAACGGGCCGAAATCTGACGAATTATGGCAACGGCCTTCGAGGGCCGAAATGCGACCCGCGACAGGTCTTGAGGGCCGGTCTCATGGGCTATCATCTCCCCGTGAAGAAGAACATCGCCATCGTCGAGGATGAGCCCGCGCTCAGGGAGAACTACTCGGCGGCGCTCGCGCGCCAGGGCTATCAGGTCAAGACCTACGCCAACCGCAAGTCCGCCATGCAAGCCTTCGCCGCCCGGTCCAGGCGAACACCATCTTTGGACCGAATGCTGCGATGAAGGCCAGCGGGAACAGGCACAATCCCAAAGTGATTTTGAATGACTTCGCAATCAGCCGCTGCATTGCCTCTGGAGAGCCCGATGCGAACACCATCGCTCCGCCGGACAAAATCGGGACGAGGAAGGCGTCCGACAACATGACGGCCGACATCACTAAGCGAGTAGCGAGTGCGTAGACTCCGGCCTGCTCGGCTCCGAATACTTTGAGGACGGCTACGGGAAGAATCGAGACGTACAGCACTTCGAGGACGTTTACGAGTTGATAACTGGCGGCGAAGCGGATCAGTTCCGGGATTACGGTTTTCGTGACGTATCTGCGGGCCACGTGGATCTGCGGCACGACGCGTTTCGCACTCACGAAGCAGCAGGCTACGAATCCAACTTCGGACGCGGCCATTACTGACGCCATGGCAAACAGTCCATGGCCAAAATGCAGCAGGATGACGATTGCAATCGCCTCGGCCACGGTGAATGCGGTGGCAAAGTTGCGGGCGAGGTCGATGCGGTGTCCGCCCATCACGATGGCTTCGTACACGGCGCCCACGTTCGACATCACCATGATCAGCGCGAGTACGGACGTGGACTTGGCGGCGGCGTTGATAAATTCGGGCGGAACTCCAGCGGCGCGCGCTAGCGCGGTCGAAAAATAGGCTACCGGGATCAGCACCGCGACCGAGAGGACGAGCATGGCTGCGCATCCAGTGCTCAGGAGCTTGTTGGCCGTTTCGTAGTCGCCGTTGCCCGTCGCTTCCGCAACATATTTTTGGAAAGCCGACTTGATCCCCACGCTGCCAAAGCGCATGTAGGCAGCGGTGGTCATGATGATGGCCCAGATTCCGTATCCACCCAAACCAAGATGGGCAATCACAATCGGAATCGTGATCAGCCGCGTCGCCACCTGCGCAAATCTGGAGATCACGCCAAAGACGGTGTTGCGTCCAATGGTGTGAGCAAGACTGCGAGTTTTCTCGGGACTGGTTGCTGGAGATGCCATCTTAGGATTTCAGAACGCTGCTCACGACTGTTCGAGAAACTGCGGGAGCAAGGTCGTCGCATCCGCAGCGACTATAACGGTCGCCGGGACGAATGTCTTTTTCGAGGGAGGAATGATGACCACCGAAATCATCGCCAGCAGCGCATACCACACCATCATCGTTTGATCGAAGTATGAGATTCCGATGAAGGCAACGACGTTGGCAAACAACGCGGAACCGATCGCCCAAATGAATAGTGCTCTCTTTTTGTCTTTTGACACGGCGCGTCGAGCGCGCCCTACGTATTTAAATCCGTAAACGATGACTGCAATCAATAATATGAAAGGGATAATCCCGGAGTTGTCAGCCGTTCCGACATATTGATTGGCCGTATCCCACATATCCCAGCCCCACACGCTCGTGTCCTTGACGCCGACCAGCCACCAGTCCGAAAAGTGACGGATGCATTGATCGACCAGCATGTAACGATGCCATCCGGAAGAGCCGCCAGAAATATCGATCCGGTTAATGAGGTTCCAGACGGGCGCCTTCATCACCATGTGAAGGCTGACGAGCGTGATGACGATTGACCAGCGGATAACTCGCATCCAGCGGCGAATCGGCCACATGCAAAGGGCGAGAAGCCCCGCCGCATAGGCCAGTACTGGGGTGCTGGAGTTGCAGGCAACCGTCATGACCGCTGCAGCAACGACGCCGAGGATGGTGAGCTTCCGGTACTTCTTACCCTTCCACCAGAGTGCTATGAAAAGCGGGACGAGAACTGCTCCAAAGGTGCCTGCCAGAATGGAGTGCGCGAACGGGCCCTGCGCTCTAATTTTTCCGTCGCGAACTGCTAGAGTCGCGTATTGATAAGCTTCCGCGCCTCCAAGCACAGCGTACGGATTGTGTCCGGTGGCTCGCTCGTAAGTCATGACCGCCGCGACAGCGAATGAGATGTAAGCGAAGGTCTGAATCGCAAGCACGATGTCTTTGTCATCCCTGATTAGGAATCGCAGCAGGAAGTACACTCCAAAAACCGTGTACAGATTTCCTAACTGGTAGATGACCGCACCCATCTCCCGGAACAACAGAATCCCGTTCAGAGCGGTGAACACCGTCAGCAGAATTACGGTGATGTCGAGACGGTTCATGCCACCGGTGAACAGCGGCACTTTTCTGGATGCCTTATCTTTGAAAATTCGGAACATTCCAAAAACAATCAACACTCTCAGCATCGGAAAATGCGCTGGCCCGATCAGCAGAATCTGATCCATCGGGATGAGTATCCCAGCGACCAGGAATGGGACCATTGCCTTGTTGCGTGGCAATACGCAAATGAGGACGCCTGCGATCAGAACGGCTAGGAGCACGGCTGGGCTCAGAAAAGACTCCGAGACGCCCCCACCGAACTTTACGTGGCTAGGCCCCATGAGGCACCGGCTCTAGAAGGCTTTCTGTCGTCCGAATCTCGTGCTTCTGTTTTAGCTTCAAGAACACTCGTTCTACGCAGTAGTAGGAGATGCAAGCGAGCCCAGTGCTGAGGGCCAAACCAACGCAGACTTTAACCGGCGTCGAGCTACGTTCTATGATCCCGCGAACTGGATTTGGGAGGTAGTGAAAACTAAGCGCATGGTAAAGGTATAGGGAATACGAGATGCGACCGAAAAAGCGAGCTGGTGAGCTATTGAGATAGGCCCATGGCGCATAGTCAGTGAGCGCTATCAGTTGAATAAGTAATACCGCGACCGCCAACTCTTCTATCGGGAATCCGATGATCTGTCCGTAATTAGCCCCAAAGGAATCAGACAAGTAAACGCTCACCCCGAGGATCGCGATCGGGATCAAAGGAGCGGCTGGATTGAAGCAGACCACTTTAATCAGCTTATCGAGCTTCCTCTGACGCAACTGAATAGCTAACAGACAACCTACGAAAAGCGCATCCAGCCGGGAATCGAACGCGTACTGCAGGTATTCAACCGAGGCGCCAAACCCGTATCGGAGTATCGGACGGTAAATCCAAACGCCGAGAATTACGACACCCAGGAAAATCGACAACTTGTAGAGATTATCGCGTCCCTTCCAGAATATAAACGGCCACAGGAGATAAAACTGCTCCTCTATTCCTAGCGACCATGTCTGCATCATAAAAGTCTGCCCAGGACTAACGAGGGCACAGTAATAGTCGCTCACATAGAAAAATGCAGCTAACGCATAGCCCCATGGTATTGGGTGGTGAGAAACGAGCCTCAAGCCTACAGTGAAAATCCAATAACCGTAAAAAGCCGGTAAAATTCTCAGCGACCGTCGAATATAAAACTGCTTAAGGGAAATATCGCCGGTGCTAGCACTTTCCTTCAGCAGGAGCCAGGTAATTAGAAAACCACTCAGGACAAAAAACATCATTACGCCCAAGTACCCGGGCAATGGATAGAAACCTAGCTCAAGTCCAAAATGGTAGAAAACGACCAGCATCACCGCGACCCCGCGCAATCCATCTAGCGACGGAATCTTTGACATTGCGAGCCCGTCATAGAGACGGTTCTCGACGCTTTTGACGTTCGGCATGCTTGGTATTGATCTTGGGGGGGATATCTTGATAGCGCTGGATCAGCACTGCTTCGGGTAATCGGAGGATCTTATTCTTGGAGCGGTCATACCAGCCTGCCCGCACAGAAAAATCGTTAGCAATGCTAACGATTTTTCAAAATAGCAGCCGGGGCGATAGTCGTGCCACTTCGAAACCACCTAAATCTAACGTGCCCTAGTGCGCATTTGCCGTGAGACCAGTAGGCGGGTTGGGCTTCTGAGTGCCCCCAAACTGATACGCTCCTATGTCCCATGCGGACTGCCTCGGGATCATCGGAATAGCAGGGGTTTCAGCTACCTTACCACCCGCGCCATTTTGCTCGCTGGCCCCGTCGCTGGTTCCGCCGCAAAGTTCCTGGTCGGGCGAAAAGATTCCGCAAGACCCGGACAGATTCGCCCCGGCTCCGATTGTCGAACCGCCCGCGGGCGGTGCGTAGTTTCCCGCTGCCGTATATCCCTGCTGGTTAGCCACTGCTTCCGTCTGATACAACTCACTTCCATTGTCGGTTACGTTACAGGTTCCCGCTGTAGTGCAAGTGTAGAAACCCTTCAGGTTCGTTAGCCCGATGAGATGATTGTTCTGGAAGTATCCGGTTCCGTTCCACTGCTGGTTGGGGGCATTGGTTTGGGAGAAGCGCACCTCGCATCCTCCGTTACCCTGATCCACTGTGTTGTTGTAAACGTAGGCGTTTTGCGTCCCACTGGCGCTGACTGCGCCGAAGATGATGCAATTAATCGGGGCCTTGTCCTGATAGTAGTCCATATTGTCGTAGAACAGGTTATTGAAGACATATCCATTGGCCCCGACGGTAATAAATATGTCTTCCGTCACAAAGGTGTGTCGAACAATATTGTTATAAAAATAGGTGTTAGATCCAGGTATGTTCGTCACTTCATTGATGACGTTAGGGTGAGGCCCCGAGGGGGAATACGTGAAGTAGAGGTATTCAAACAGGTTGTCATGGACCGTGATCCCGTTCACCACAACAATCATGTTAGACAGATATCTGAATACGTTGTCGTGGATGTCATACCCCTCGCCGTAAATGCCTTCCCCACTCTGACACGGGCTCGACGGAACATACGATTTCGAGCACGTAGAGGAATTTGCGGCACCTTGAGAGGAGTCGGACCCATCAAAAACATTTCCGACCAACTGATTGAACGAATTGTAGCCATGAGGACCGCTGGCGTTACCGAGAATCCCGTAATGATCATCCTGAGACCCTAGTACCGCCGTCCACCCGTGAAAGTAGTGATTTGACACGATGGCATGATCCGTTTGGTAGTTGTAAATGGAGCCCTGAAAAGTACTAGAGCTTGACCAGCACTTGCCCGGAAATTCAAAATTATCCAGCGTCACGTAGCTGACTTTCGCGAGCGTAATAAACGACAGGTTCGACTGGTCGTATGTGCAACTCGACACGAAAGAAGTACTCAACGGGTTGTCGCCGGTCATGACCGGACGCGACCATGAGCTCCCGGAATACCACGTCTGATCAACACCTATATAGACCGGGTTGCCGTTCGAACCTCTCCAAGTCCAGTTCCAAGTCCTAGAACCGACGTAGGGACTTGCCGAACTATTCCCCCAATGCCAACTATCCCCGCCACGAAAAATGAATTTGTCTCCCGCTTGAGGGTGGATCGAAGAGCAGGTACTGGAGCAGCTTTTCATGCCCGGTGCATGCAGCCAGGGTGAGGTGTTCGACGTACCGTTATTCGAATCGTTGCCATTGGCAGCAATGTAGTAGGTTGTCGCAAAGGATTTGGGGACGACAACGCAAACTGCTAGCAACATCAACAAACCGAGGGGGAATAGACGTCTCATCAGAGGGATCTCCGGGGCAAACCCAACGGGCGGTTTGGCCGCATGGCTGTGTGCAAGTCTGATGAAAGACTATATGGGTATGGACGCATCGCCAAGACTCACAAGGGCATAAGCAGGGTCGGCGAAGAGCGCGATTCCGGCCGGAAAACAGGCCTGACCTTTGGATTATGCTTCAGCATCCGTACGCGCCTGCGCGGCTGCCGTATTGCCCTTTGTATTGCCCTTTTCTTGCGCGGACGCCTGCAACGGCGCTGACTCCTCCGACGGATGCAACATCTTGTGGGTGGCCCATTGCAAGCAGACCTGACTCCGCTTCAGCTTGAGCGAGATTTCCGCTCTCTGGGACGGTAGGAACACATACTTGAGAGCAGAGCCCAAGAACCGGAGTCCGTGGTGGATGACGCCGGTGACGAGAAAAGCGTACTGAGCTGGCCGGCTTGCGTGCTTTTGCCAGTACTGCCAGGTGGCGCGCCACATCTCCAGGTAGAAACGGACAGGAGCATTGGCTGAGCTTGAGCCGCCGTAGTGGATGGCCCCGGCTCCAGCAAAAAATACGACGCCTTCACCCGCCTGCTGGAAGCGGTAGCTCCAGTCCACATCCTCTCCGTACATAAAGAACTGGGGGTCCAGCAATCCGATTTTGTCGAGTGCGCTGCGGCGGACGAGGACGAACCATCCGTTGAGCACTTCGACGGGAGTGGTCTTCTGGTGGTCGAAGTCGCGCATGAGCTGTCCGCCGAAGAAGCGGGAGTTCTTGAACAGGACATCGAGGCCCACGGCGCGGGAGAACAGGCTCCAGATGGTGGGAAACCGCATGGTGGAACGCCGAACTTCGCCATCCGCGGACAGCATCCTGGGGCCGAGCATGCCAACCTGCGGATTCTCCGCCAAATACTGGAGCATGGGAGAAATACAGTCGTCGAGGAACTTGACATCCGAGTTTACGAGGCAGACGTATTCTCCGGAACATCGGGCGATGCCGATATTGTTAGCTTTGGCGAATCCGTAGTTGTCGGGATTGCGAATCAGTAAGAACTCAGGGAAAAGCTCGGCAACAATTTCGGGAGTGCCATCGGTGGAAGCATTGTCCACGACAATGACTTCCGTATGGACATTCTTGCAGTGCTCGCGCAGCGATTCGAGGCACTCCAAGACGTACTTCTTGGCATTCCACACGACGATGACCACCGAGACACTGGCTGTCGCCGATGGGGTGCCCAAGGCCGCTTGGGGGACATCATTCAATAGAGAGGTGTTTTTGGACATTGGAGCTTTTATGAGTCGATTTTATAAAACGAACGTTTCATTCTTGCGAAGCTGGGAATAATTTTTCTGGTCAATTTTGACCATTTTTCGAAATGCTTATCCCACGTGGCGATACAGGGCTTCGCCAATTCTGGAAACCACGCTCGACGGCAAGTGGGAGACGATATATTTTGCCGCTCGCGCTTTCAATTTCCCCGTGGACATGTCAAAAACATGGCCGGAAGTTTGGCCCACGCTGTAGCGGGAGTAATCCAGAACGGACTCAACCCCGCCCCATCGTCCCTTGAAATTGATCAGGCCCTGCTGGTCCGCGTCGGTGCGGCCGAAATCGAAAAACTTGAGGTCAGCGCGCTTGGCTTCTTGAATCGCATTCCAGAAGAGCAGGTGCATGCTGCCGAAACGATTGAAGCTCGTGTCGGAGCATCCGTATTTGTACATCATGGTGTCTTTGTATCGGACGGAGATCATGGCTGCCGCCGGAATTCCGTCCTTCGAAGCCATACGGATTTTGACCCCGTCCCCGAAGTGCTTGATGAGATTGGCAAACCACTTTTTGGGCTGGGGTGGCAGACGGTGGCGCTCGCGGGTGATCCGGAGAAGACGGTAGAAATTGTTGAGGAGCAGATCCGAGGTTCCCTCGCTATAGACCAGACCATCGCGATCGGCGCGCTTGATCTTCCGTTGAATCGAACTCTTGTGAAAATTCGAGAAAATGGTTTCAATATCCGGCCGCAAATCCAGCAGGTGAAACGTATAGCGAACTTGTGCCCGGGCCAACTCGACCGGAAGACGAGTCGGAGTCAGCGTTCGCAGCTCAAGATAACGCCAACGCTGGCGCTGAACGGACTCCTCGAGGATGGAAGAGATCGCGAGTGTGTCCTCTTTTCTATCCACTAACCATTCGCAGTGATCGGAAAATGGCAGGGCGACGAGCCTACGTCCGGTGAGCCAGCTATCGATCTCGCAGACAACTGCAGCGTGGAGCAATGGCTCGTCGGCTCGGCATGTCGTATAGGCGATCGGACGGTATCCGTAGGTTGCGGCGAGAGCGCGCAGCCATCCTGAGGAATGGAACAGGCAAGCGCGGGGGTGCAATTGAACGAACTCATCCCATCGCGGGTCGCTCAGTGGATCAACGAGGTAAACCGTCTTCTGTCCAGGTCGATTCCCCACAGCGCTTCCCTTCGATGCCATGGAGGGGACAGCGTGCGGCCCCATCTGCGGCTGGTTGAGTTGTATTGCACGGGTGCCCATTGTGGTTGTTGCTATACCTGTTATTGCCGCGGCGCTCTCGCGGTGGAGAACGCCTGCATCCAGTTGCGTTGCAGGTACCACCCTTTTTGTTTGCGCCTTAGATTGAACACACGCACGAACCAGCGCGCTTTCCTGCCATGGAACATCGTGATAGGCCGACGTCAGATAGGGGCTTTCGGGGTCTCTAAGCCATTCCTGAGGAAAGAGCGCGATTGTCGTTTTGTCAGTGAGTTTGGGAGCGGGTTGTTGGATCTGGTTGGTAATCGCGGAGTAGAGAGCCGCGGGCAAATCGTGGCCCGGCCCAAGCGTTAAGTGTCCCACTTGGGTCGATCGAGGATTGATCTCGATCATGTAGGCGTTTCCGGTATTGGCTTCGAGCATGTAGTCGAATCCATGCATGCCGGACAGTTTCAAGCGACGCACGGTTTTTTCAGCCCCGGAGGCCATCTCGGGATTCTCAATCAGCCGCAGCACAGTGGCAGGTCCTGAGGAGTCTGTCTTGTGTAGTACCTCGAAGTGAAGGCTAGCCAGCACCGCTCCCTGCCAGCAGGCAACAAGGCTGGTGGCTTCCCGTCCGTGGATGAATCCCTGCGCATTCACCGTTGGACGACGGCGTAAAAGCGCGGGCCAGACCAAGCGCTTGTCACGATCAAAGATGACGCGCTTGGCCGCTCTCGCCAGAACCGGCGGGGCGCTCAAGGAACGAAATTCCTTTTTCGCTTCTTCGAGTGAGTGAGCGACGCGCACGCCTTCGCCGCCCGAAGTGACATCCGATTTCAACACCAGCGGGAAGCCGACCGCGCTCGCGAAATTCACGAGATCGTTCTCGTTCGCAATCACTTCAGTCGGTGGGCAGCGAACACCTTCTTCCTGTGCCACGTGAATAAAGCGGGAGCGAGCATACACGACCGAAAAGCTATCGCAGTTTCCCAAAGATTTTTCGATCAACGTCGCGATCGGAGAGTTTGGCACATCGCGCTTTTTTTCATGCGAGTACAGATGATGCAAGTGCAGAGTCGCAAGGTCATCGCCGGGGATTACTAAATCCGGATTCGCTTGGGAAATCGCAGCTGCGAACGATGAAAGCGGAGACACTCCGCTATACGGATAGGTATGCTCAACGACGGTGGTCTTGGACAACAGGTGGGAAGCGGGACAAACGGCTTTCACGGCGAATCCAGCGCGCGCCAAGGCTACCGCTAAACGCGCGGTTGGTACCCAACGGGATGTTGTCGCTATGAGGACTGTCGGTTTCACGGGGATGTTGGCTTGATCGAAGGTTACGTTTCTTGAGGAATCTTGCAGCTAGAACGCGTCGTCTCCCATAAGCACGGCTTTGGGTGTCTTCATCAAAATCCTAATATCGAGCCAGAGTGACCAGGTTTTTACATATTGCAGATCCAGCCGAACCATGTCGTCGAAACGGACACGGCTTCGGCCCTGCACCTGCCACAATCCGGTAATACCAGGCTTAGCTTCGAGCACGCGGCGGCGATGCCAGATTTCGTATTCTTCGTACTCGTAGGCTAGAGGAGGCCGCGGTCCGACAAGGGACATGTCCCCGCGGAAGACGTTGAAGAATTGTGGAAATTCGTCGAGACTCGATCTCCGCAAGAATCGGCCGATCGCGGTGATTCGCGGATCGTTGGTCATCTTATAGACAGGCTTGTCACTCTCGCATTTTCCATCGTGTTTGCCAGCGATGACGGTCTTCATGAATTCCTGATGGATTTTCGGATCGCTATCTACACGCATCGACCGGAACTTCCAAAGCTCAAAGGTTTCGCCGAACTGTCCGAGGCGCAGTTGCCGATAGATGACCGGACCTTTAGAGGTCAGTTTGATCAAGATTGCGATCGCAGCGAACACTGGTGCGAGGATAAGCAGCGCAAGTCCGCTGCCAACGATGTCCATTGCGCGCTTCACGATCTGCAAGTGTTTCTGCTTCTGATCGCGATGGAAGAGATCGGGATAGAGTGCGCGATTGCCGGGTCTTCCGGGTGTCTCACGGTCCCAGTCTTCCGGATAGAGGTGAAACGACATTCCAACCTGGCTGAATTGCTGCAGGCTTAGATTGCCCTGAAGAATTTCGCTTACGCGGGCGATCATCTTCGAAAGAATCTCGCTGCGTTCTTCCAGCGTAACTTCGGTGAACATAATTCCGATCACCGCGTCTTTCGAGTACCAGCCCGTCACATCGGTCTCGCGGGTCGAGGAGGACAGCGACTGCAACAATTTTTCGAGGAGGTGCCGGTTGCGTTCCGTGGCAAGGGTATCGCCGAGATCGAGCAACATCAAAAAGAACGGGGTCTGCGAGCGCTCGGTGCGCTTTCTTTCCCGAGAAATCATGCGTTGGAACGAGACTTCGTCAAGTACTTCACGTTCCACAGCACTGGATGAATCGGCCATCGTCTTTGCAGCCGTAGCAGTCATGAGCCGTCGCGATGTCATTACTTTCCCCTTATGAAGGTACAACCCGGCTTATACGAGTCCGATAATGCCGGTCGAAATATTCAATTATGTGAGACTGGTCGAACCAGATATGGCCGAGCAAGCGGGGGAAGATCGCTCAGAAAGAATACCGAGAATTCAAGAAAAAACAATGCCACTTTCGTGGTTGGTGCAACAAAATTGCCTACGCGAGCCGGGCCCTACTCGGGCGGCCCGCCGTAGCCCTCCGAACCCTGGCTGGCTGCGAATTTCAGGGATAAACCCGTGCCGCCTTGGGAGATAAAGTCGATTCGTCCCAACTCCTCTGGAAACAGCTGGCAGGAGAACTTGACCCGGTCGAACTGTTCTTCGGTGAGTTGCTTCCGGAGGGACGCGTTCATTCGGGACAAGATTGCATTGAGAATCGGCCGATTGTCCAACATGATCTCGGTGAACATAACGCCTGCCGAAACGTTGGTTTCATACCACCCAATCAGATCGGTTTCCCTCGTATCCGATTGCAGGGCGACTAGCACATCCAGCAACAGGCGAGGACCGTTTTCTTTGAGCGTCAAATTATGTGTGGCTACTAGCAGCAATGCGAATGGTCTTTGCGTGCGTTCACTCCGCTTCTGTTCGAGCGCAAGCATCCGGCGAAAGTCCTTTTCTGTGAGGACTTCCTTCGATCCACCCCAGCTGGGCTGGGATTTTCGACGGATGGACGGCCGATTTTCAGACTGTGACGCCACGGAACAAATCTCTCCCCCCGCAGGATTTCTGCACTTGATCTTAGAAATCAGAGTGCGCACCCTGGCGGGTCACGATTTGAATTAAATGAATAAGGTGGTCTGGCGGTCGATCTCGAAGCGCCGATTGAAACCTATGTCAGCACAACTACGTCAGCACTACATCAGCCTTCGATTGCGGGAGAGGGATCGTCCAAAGGATTGGCGGCCGCCGAACTGTATCTCGAGTAATAGTATTTTTGCTCGTTACTACTACAACTATTCACGACTACACCGAGCATCGTGGCCGGATCGATAACTTTCACCACGCGCTCCAATTGCTTCTTGTCACACACACCCTCGCGAGTCACTAGCAAAACACCGTCCGCAAGCTTCATCCATAGCGGAGTATCGGCTAGAGGCAATACTGGAGGAGTATCGATGATCGTCCAATCGAAGAACGCTTCCAATTGCTCCAACGTTTTCTGGAGCCGTCCCGTCTGCATGATTTCGATGGGATTTTCGGGAGTTACTCCAGCTGGAACGAACCAGAGACCCGAGCCTTCTAGTTTGTAAACCACTTCCGACAACTGACGTTCGCCCCGGAGCACTTCGCTTAGTCCTGGCAAACTCCGATTGAATCCAAAACGCCGTCCCAATTCCGGGCGCCGCAGATCTCCGTCGATCAACACGGTCTTCAGAATCTTGCTGCGCGACTGGTTCAGGGCCAGGTTGGCTGCGACCAGACTCTTCCCTTCCTCTGGAATGCTGCTGGTAATCACGACGCGCTTCAGTTTGCGCTGCTCGCGAAGGTGACGCAGTTTCAGTCCCAGAACGCGGAATTTTTCCGCAGCCATGCTGCCCTGGTCGGTGAGGCACACCAATCGGGAATCCGCAGACAGCGCTGGCGAAAGTACATTGGACGGGCGGAACGATGCTTCGGTGGTTGGCTCGCTTTCGAGGGCTATGGGCAATACTGAAGCCGAACGCTTGCGCTCGATTTCCTGCTCGACCCCCTGCAGCAGATCGGCGACGGAGTCCGGGGCCTGAGGTATGGTGCCGCCTGACCGCTCAGCTTCCGCTCTCTGCAACGCTTCAAATATATAGCTCATATGGAAATTGACCTGCGACTACTGCAATCGGCCCTTTGGATCCGATTCGTGCATGCGGTCCCGCACTTCGAGCAGCGTCTTGACTGCTTTCAGCAACTCGCTCTGCTCCTGCTCTTTGGACAATCGGGCTGCCGCGCCGCTTCTGGGATCGACAGCCACAACTCCAAGACGCAAGTCGCGCGCTACTCCGTCAACGATTGCCGGAGTAATCGTCGTAGCCTGCTTGGCATATCCCGAAAGCAATGCGTTCTCGCAGACGGTATTGACCAGACGCGGAATGCCCCGCGAATGACGAAACACGGCTTCGATGGAGTCCTCAGAAAAAATCTCGCTGGGCGACGACGCTCCTGAAATCTGGAGACGACGAGCGACGTACTCTCGCGTTTCGAGCAGGCTGAGCGGCTCCAAATGGCAACGCAGAGCAATTCGCTGTTTCAGTTGTCGCAGTTCGTGCGAATCGAGTTTCTGGTCCAGTTCTGGTTGGCCCGCGAGAATAATCTGCAGAAGTTTTTGCTGCGAAGTTTCGAGGTTTGTCAGGAGTCGAATCTCTTCCAGAATTTCGGATGAAAGAAGGTGCGCCTCGTCGACTACCAGAATTGTGGTCAATCCTCTTTGATGTCTTTGGAGAAGAAAGCCGTTTAGCACATGGATCAGTTCGTCTTTCGGCTTGTCTCCAACTTGCAGCCCAAAATCGCGGGCCAGGTAGCGCATGAATTCCAACGGCGAAAGCGTGGGGTTGAAGATCAGCGCAAAAGCCACATCCCGACGTTGGAGCAAGCCCAACAGCGAGCGCAGGATCAGCGTCTTACCAGTGCCCACTTCTCCGGTCAAGACCACGAATCCGCGGTGTGCCGTCACGCCGTAGTACAACGAAGCAAGCGCCTCGTTATGCCGCGTCGTCGGGAACAAGAACGACGGATCCGGCGTAATTTCGAACGGATTGCGCTTTAAATTGTAGAAACTCTTATACATGACTTTTAGCCATACAAATATGTTACAGCCGATCCTAACAGGATGAATCCCATGATCACCACTGCCGCCGCGCCGGCCACCCAGGCACTCTTTCGAATGGAGACGACTTCTTCCGGACTCTCGATTGGCGGAATTTCAGAGATCACTTCGAAGGGCACAATCTTCTTGATTTCGCGTTCGCTGTAGAGCTTGCCGCTTAGTTTTTCCTGACCAAACGCGAACGCACCGCCGAAGAGCAATCCGATTGCGAGCCCTGCACCACAGAGCATCAGGCGATTCGGTTTGTAGGGGCGAATCGGAAGATTCGGAGGATCCAACATTCGGAAATGCTCGCCTTGTTGGGTTTTCTCCAGATCGGTTGACATCTCCGACTGGTTCTTTTTCGCCAGCAGAGATTCGTAGTCGGTTTTGGACTGATCGTAGTCGCGCGTGATGTCCGCAAATTGCTGCTCCATCACCGGAGCCATGTTCAGACGGCCTTGATATTGAGTGATCTTGTTCTGCTCGTCTTTAATCTCGGCCTCACGGTTGGAAATCTCGAGGCGGTTTGCCTTCAACTGGCTTTCCATTTCGAGCATAGGGCCGGTCTTGGCATCGAGCGTCGTAGTAGGAGCGGGATCCGGAGTTGAATTCGCCGGACGGCTGTTGATGTCGGCCACGAGCTTCGCGCGCGCGGCCTCGGCTCGGGCGATCTGCTCTTTCGTCTTGCGCACGTCGGGATGTTTATCGGTGTAGTGCGAACTCAGGTCAGCCAGCTGCGCCCGGAGCTGATCGAGTTGTTTGTCGATCGCAGCCAAGCCGCCCGGTCCCGCTTCTCCGGGTTTCGATCCGGCATTCACGGCGCGATATTGATTGATCAGCGATTCGAGATACGTGTTCTGCTGCTTGGCGCGGTTCAGCGAATCCTGATTTGCCTGCACCTGACTCTGGAGTCCCGTCAAAATCTGCAGATTGCTTTGGGTCTGCGTGGGCAATTCGCCGAGATGCTGGTCTTTAAACACACGCATCTTCGCTTCCTGCTCGGCTAGCTTCGCGCGCGCCTGATCGAGTTGCTCTCCCAAGAAGTTCGTCGTATTTTCGGAGCGCCGTTCCCGCTGCTCGAGGTTCTCGGTGATGAACAAATTCGCCAGTTCGCTGGTAGCCTGCTGGGCCAGCTTGGGATCGCGATAGGCGTAATTGATGAAGAAAGACGAGAGCCGCTTGTCGTCCCCGTGAGACAGTTCGATTTCGATGTCTTTGCGCATCTTCTCGACCAGTTCGTCGGGAGTCTTGCGCTTGCGATCTTTGGGATACAGGCCAAGATCGTCGATGATGCGCAGCAAACGCGTGCGGCTTAGTATTTGCTGAGTAATGCTGTCCAGCTGTTGCTGAATGTCGCTATCGATATTCGAGACAACATATTTCTCGGGGACCGAGGGTTGCTCGACCAGGATCAGCGTGGTCGAACGGTAGGACGAAGGAATCACCCAGCTCGCAGCCCATACCAGGAGCCATCCGAAGAAAAATGGCACCAGAAATTGCCACCGGCGACGGCGGACCATTCCCTTGATCTGGGTAAAGTCGATGGGTTCGCTTGCGTCTTGTAGTTCTTCTTCCATGCTTACATTCCTAAAGGTTTCGCCCACTGATACGAGAGCGTGACGAAAAATCGGTTGCGGCTCGCGTCAAGATTTTGACTTTGGGGCGGAGTCACCAGGCAAACTGCTGTTGCTGAAAATCGTGCATGTAGCCCATCCGGAATCCAACGCTCTTGCCCACGTTGCGCTCGACCGAGACACCCACGGATGTCAGGTTAATGGAATTCGCGGTGCCCGGAAGCGGGGGTGTCAGCGAGTCGTTGGTTCCGTAAGCTGCGTTAAGGGCCGCTGCCCATCCCGGAATAATCTGGCGACGGAAGTTGGCGTGAACATTCTGCAAACGAACTGTGCCAAGGAGTCCGCCGCCGTCGCTGATGGTTCGCGAATATCCTGCGGTCAAAGCGGTGTGCAGATTTTGCCACCCAGCATCGACTCCGCCGGCGACCGACCAATCGTTATTTTGCGGACTTCCCGAGAGCAGGCCTTGGTTTTCCGAATACTGCGGGCCGATGAATCCGGTCAGAGTGAAGCGACCCGAGAGATTCAAAGTGTTGACCGCATAGAAGCTATGTATCCGGCTCTCTCCGGTGGGGTCGTAGGAGATACGGTCGTAACGATAGGTGACGCCGCCCCAGTCTCCACGAAAGAATTTGTGCAACCAGAATGCCGACCCGGAAGCAGTTTGCGAGTTCGTGAGCTGCTGCGTTCCATGGACATCGGTGTAATTCAGGTCGTAAAAGGAGCCGCTCGCGCCCACCAGATCGTTCAAGGCAAAGTGATAATTCGTCTCAACCGTTGTCAGACTTGAGCGCTGCGTCGATAGAGGAGTAATCAGACTGGCATTCGGACCGCCAGGATTGCCGGGCTCGCCAGTACCGACGCCAGCGTCAAAAAATCCGGTGGTCAACAGGAATCTCTCAGCGACTCTCAGAGTGACGTGCGGGCTCAACCGGAATTGAGAATCGAAATTCAAGTTATGCGATCCCTGGTTCTCGTTGGTGGATCGCTGATTGACGGTCAGTCCGCCAGCGTAACCTAACGACCACTTCATTCGCGAGGATGATTGCTCAATTTCAAGATTCGGAAAGATCGATTCGCTGGTGTTGCTTCCGTAGCGACGGCGATTCGAGAAGCGGATTGTCGTCGTAGGTGGCTCCTACATTAATGCCAGCTCTCAGATAGTTCGATCTTACTAGCTCAGAACCCATGGCGGTAGAGATTCCGGCACCTCCCAGCAGTGCCGGGATTTGAGGCAGATCGCTGTGCGTGTCACCTGCGCTGGTGTCTCCATCCATGCCACCGATCGCGGATACCGCAGTCGCCGGCGCTGTTCTAGCGCCTTCCGTTGAAGGACTCTGGGTGGGTGCGTTCTGTGAGGATTGGCTCTGCGCAGCAGAAACGAACTGCAGCCCAACCATCATCCAACCCATGACTAAACAATGTCGGATCATCATCGCTACCGTTACGGGATCACTACCGTATCGCGCGGCAGCAATCGAATGTTCTGATCCGGATTCTTGCCTTTGATCATGTCTTTGTAATTAAACAAGAGACGTTTTTGCGTTCCGTCGGCTTCCGGGCGCAATACATAGATCGCTTTTTGTTTGGCGAAGTCTTTAAATCCGCCTGCCATTGCAATCGCGTCCAGAACAGTTGCAGAGCCGGTCAGCATGTAGGAACCGGGCCGAGCCACCATTCCGAGGATGTTGATGCGCTGACTCTTGCTGTCCTGCACGATCACCGTGACTTCGGGCTCGGAAATGAAATTCGACAAGCGCTTGGTGATTTCCTGCTCAAGTTGCAGCGGAGTTTGACCACCCGCCGTGAGTTCGCCAACTAGCGGCAACGATATTTTCCCGTCGGAGCGAACTGGAACCACGCGGGAAACTTCCGCTTCTTTCCAGACGTTGATCGCGAGCACGTCGTCAGAGCCGATTACGTAGGAGCTGTCCGATCGGACGTCAGAATGACCGACAGGACGTTGCGGGTCGTTGGCCGGTTTGCTGTCCGCCGATTTGCTGTCCGACTGCTTCTGAGGCGCGGCGGTCTGGGTGGTCGGCGCAGGAGATGTAGTTCTCGGATTGAGCGCATGCTCCGACCGACAGCGCAACTAGAAGTGTCAGAAGTGAAAGTGCTTGTTGAATCATCGTGCTTGCGGTGTTGCTTCGTTGTGTGTTCGTGGTGTCATCGGCAATGCCTCTCGGCGATTCCAGATTTCAATCCCGACTGCCATGGTTGGGCCCGACAACTTATATTCGTTAGCTTCGTATGCTACTTCGCCTGCCGAAAATCGTCGGCGGCAAACACTCGCGAGGGTTCCGTTGGAGGCGCGAGATGGTATTCCTGGATCTTATACAGCAGGGCGCGGTAGCTGATGTTCAATAATCGAGCGGCGGCTTTCCGGTTCCATTGCGTCTGTTCGAGGGCTTCGGCAATTGCTCCGCGCTCGGCTTCGCCTTTGGCATTTCGAACCAACAGCTTCAAGGAAGCATGTTCGCCGGAAATAGGTAGTCCCGAGGGTTGGACGACCGACGACTGAATCCCGTAAGAGTGAATTCCAGAAGAATGCCCATTCGAAGCCTGTCCGTTACCAGAAGGATGGCCGCCATTTTTCGCATGGCCGTTGCCGTTTCCGTTGGCGTGCGAGGCTTTGCTTCCCGTACCGTTCCCGGCGCGGTCCTGCAGCTCCTGTAAAGCTGCTTCCTCGTCGCCATGGGCCAGAAAGCGCTTGGCAAAATTTTCTAATTCCCGAAGATTGCCGGGCCAACTGTATTTTTGGCACGCATCGAGCAGCACGCTCGAAAGCCGCGGAGCCGGAACCCCATAGCGCCGCGTGAGCCGATTCATCAAGTGTCCAAGCAGAAGCGGAATCTCTTCACGCCGGTCGCGCAACGGCGGAACCCGAAGTTCGAACACACTCAACCGGTAGAACAACTCGTCGAGAATTTTCTTTTCGGCGGCAGCCAACTCCAGATCACCCGACGTGGCAGCAACGATCCGAACATCTGCGCGAATCGGAGTCTGGCCGCCGCAGCGAACAAACTCGCCCGTCTCCAACAATCGTAAGAGACGCTGCTGCACCGCGCTCGGCATGGCATCGAGTTCGTCCAAAAGAATGGTGCCTTTGGCGCACTGCTCGAACTTGCCGAGAGTCGATTCGGGGCGACCGTTGGCCGACGCGTGTTCATAGCCGAATAATTCGTTTTCCAGCAGGTCGGCGGTAAGCACGGCACACTTGACTCGCGTAAACGCAAAGCTTGATCGGATCGAAAGCGAATGGATCAACCGCGCAGCGGTAGTCTTGCCGCTACCGGGCTCTCCGGTGATCAGCACGGGCACGTCGGTCTGCGAGAGCAATTCCGCTTGCGTGCGCAGCCGTCGCGTGGCCGGGCTGGCAGCGATGAAATACAGCTCTTCGCTGATGCGTTCGATTTCTGGTTGATACATCATTGATGAGTGAACTGGTTGTAAGTTAAGTGTGGAAGTCTACGATGAATGTTTAGAAGTGGAAGGTTAATGATTCGCCGCGACGTTGACCGGTTGTTTCAAGTCGCGAACAATTTCAACTTTCGGGGAGTTTTCCTGCGACCTGAGACCAAAGACTCCACCTACACCGGAACGACATCGTAGCCATCAATCCGTACCGCCATCGACCGCTGAATCGCATCGACAGAAATAATCAGGCTGTGGTCGCCGTTCTCCGACAGGAACACGCCTTCGACACCGTCCATAGCTCCACCGCGTACGCGAACTCGTTGTCCAGCTTTAAGAAATGGATACGACCGCCAAGGCGCTGTCTGCGTGAGCACCTTCTGAATGCTTTCGATCTGATCGTCTGGAATCGGCAAACTCGATCCGCGGTTGCCGACAAAACCATGAACGCTCTCGACTTGGTGGACCAGAGTTCTGTCTTGGGCGCTGAGCGCGCAACGAATGAATACGTAGCAACTAAAGAGGGGCACTTCGACTTTCTTCTTGCGATCGCTCCAGCGATGGACTTCCACAGTGGTAGGGACAAACGTTTCCATGCCCTGGTCCCGCAAGCGCTTTTCAATCGCCTTCTCGTGGCGCGCTCGTGTGTGCAGAGCGTACCAGCGCAATCCTTCGGTCGATCCCAATTGACCCGGCTCGCTAGTCGTCGTCACCGTTGTCAAAGCTACTTCTGAGTTGTGATCGGGAAGAATTTGGTTGGAGGTGCTCACAGCTTCGCCCTCTGAGTCCCATACGACGGGTCTGCCTGAAATCGCACGGGGGATTCTTTTCAGAACTTTTCGGGGGGAAGTAAGCACTAGAAATACGACTAGGGGGGAATGCTTAGAAATTCAAGATATTATTATTCGCAAAAGCGTGCAAGTGTCATAACGACCCATATTCAATCATCTCTATAGTGACTAGAGTCATAGAACTCATGATAGGGCTGTAAGGCTTAAGGCCTTAAGTCTTTGGCACGGTAGTGGTACATGGCGCTCATTTCGGCCGGATTGCAGCGTCGAAAAGGGAGGATCGGTTAGTATCGCTCTCTGTAACATCTTGTTTATAATATATTTAACGGCATTGTCCCGCAACGAAAACTCGGGCCTGAACTGGGGCCAAACGATTGACATTTCGTGACATATGGGAGGGCTTCCACTCCTACTCGGAACAGTCGACGGCCGTAGTGCAATTTCTTGCATAGGTTGCAAACCGATGCTTGCTGCGTGCCAGGGAAAATGCTACCTTTTTTGAGGCTGGGCGTCGCTTTGTGAAGCGTTTGGAGGCTTGGCCGGCCCCATTTCCCCCGGGTGATATCTCTCGCGAGCACCCATTAGGGAATATAGTGATCGCCTTCCCCGTTCCGTTTCGCACGAACCAACTTCAGGAGACCGTATGGCAACCGGCGACGTGCGAAGAAACGATGTCCTAAGCAATAACGCGATCGGCTCGGATTTCGTAAGCATTGTCGTCGCCGACAGCACACGCATCCATACGCAACTCCTGGCGGACGCTTTGCGCAACGACCCTGGACTGCAAGTTGTGGCCGAGGCATCAAATTCGGCCGAGTTGCTGGCCGCGGTCAAGCGAGTACCCATCGACGTGGTGGTGATCAGCCACAATCTGGACGATCAACCTGGGCATGGGACAGAGATGTTGCGGGAGATGCGAGCCCTCCGTCCACAAATCAAAGGCGTCATTCTGCTGGATTCCTCCAATGCTCAGGAAGTTCTCGAGTGTTTTCGAGCCGGCGCTAGGGGCATTTTTTCCAAGCAGGAGCGGTTAGAGACCCTCTGCAAATGCATTCGCAGTGTCCATGAAGGACAAGTCTGGGCTCGCAGCACTGATCTCGACCATGCGCTCGAAGCTCTGGCGAATAGTCCGCTGGTCCGAGCTACGAATCACAAAGGGATTGAGTTGCTTTCGGCGCGAGAGCGCCAGGTAACTCAGCAACTGGCCAGCGGCATGACCAACCGCGAAATTGCGGCCACGCTCGGGCTGAGTCCGCATACGGTCAAAAATTATCTGTTTCGGATTTTCGATAAGCTCGGCGTATCGAGTCGAACGGAGTTGCTCTACCTGACGATGAATTCGCAAGCGCGGCCCGCCTCGCGTAGTGAGGATGGTGATAAGAGTAGTGATGAGAACGATGCGTTCTCCGGAATAATGGAGGCGGCGCAGGAGGGCAACGCCTCAGCCCAACTGCAACTGGCGGAGCATTTTTGTGAATTTATGCAAGACCGCGCGAAGGCTGGCGATCTGGAGTCCAAATCTTCCAACCCGGTAGCTGCTTACATGTGGTATCTGCTGGCGGAGCGATCGGCCTTTCCGATGCTCCAGCAAATTGAAGAGGGCAAGAAGCGCATTAGCGCGATGATGTCTCCAGCAGAGGTAGCGGAGGCTGAAGCGAGTGCAGCATCTTGGGTGAAGAGCGCGCGGAAAACACGTTCACGGAACAGTTAATCCACAAGCAGAGATTCTTCCGGCAAGAAACCGTCGCCTTTGACTTAACGTTTTCCGCGAACTACTGACGCGTCAACTCCGCTTCGGCTGAAGCCGAATTGAAGTCTGCGGTCGCGATCCCCGGTCTCACCGGCTGCTGCTGGAGAGAATTTCCATTCTTTCGCTGCATCCGTTGCGATGCGGGAAAAATACTTGCTACCACGACCGGATTCGAGCTTCGCTTTGGTCACGTTGCCTGTGGCGTCTACCGTGACCTTCACTTTGACTTGAATTTTGCCGTGGATAGTGCGACGCGCAGATGGAGAAACCTCCGGAATAACGCGCTTCACGACATCGCCCTGGGAGTTGGTGTCCGAAGCGCTCGGCTGCAACGGAGCCTTCGCATTTCCGACTACGTTATCGGTAGTTCCAACCAGCGACTCGGTGGTCGCAGGATTTTTGTTAGTCTCTGTCTGCGACGAGGTTTGTGTACTTTGCTCAGGCTGAGCCTCCGCTGGAGTACTCGCAGCCTTCGGCCTTGCGACCAGGTAGATTGCGATCAGTCCTATTGCGGCTAATCCTATGAAGTAAGGCAATTTAGAAGACGGTTTCTGCGGACCGGAGATGACGGGCGCAGAAGTTGCGGTTCGAGGAGCTGCAGTCGCCGCCACTGTGGTGGGCTTCGACGCGGACGATTGACTTGTGGCCGCGGTTGAGGTTTTCGGCGGACGCCCTGTTTCTAACCAGTCACCAATCAGCGCGATTGTCGCGCGCCTAGATGGATCGAGTTGCAAACAATTCTGCGCGATTCCGTTAAACGGTTCCGGGACCGATGACGGAACTTGCGGCGCAGCGGATCGAGTTCGATCCCAATCGGGCAAGCGCTGCGTAAGAACTTCGATAAGGGTCATCCCCAACTGCCAAACGTCGCTCGCGGGGCTAGCTTCACCCGAAGCGGCTTCGGGAGGAGCATAAGCGCTCGTGGGGGATGCCGCGCGTACTTTTTCACCAGGTTTGCAAAAAGTGTCGCTCGCTAGCTTGATCTGATCTCCGATAGCGAAAATGTTGGACGGACGAATGCTCCCGTGCACCAAACCCTCGTCATGTACCCCCTGCAGCGCACCGAGAACTGGCGGCAACATGCCACGCGTTTCCTCGGCGGTCAGCGCGCGATCTGGCAGGATCTGCGAGAGATTTTCTTCCGCGTACTCCTCGACGACATAGAGCAGTTTCGTTCCGTCGACCTCACAGCGTCCGGATTCGAATATACGAATCAGGTTGGGATGGTTCAGATCGCGGGCGGCCGTCCAATTCGCGAATTGCTTGTCCGCATCAGCGGGACTTACGGCTACGAGTTTGATTGCGGCTTGTTGGCGATTGCCCGTGTCTGCGGTCACGGTGGTCAGAAACACGGCGCTATGATCGGAACCACCCAGATAATTTTGAAGCGGAAATCTTCCGTCTACCGTACGTCCCTCAAAGCGCTTCCACTTTTCGCTCATGATCTCCCGCTTGTCATTAATATGATTCCAGAAATGTGTTTCCAGATTAATGCGTTTCCAGTTTTCAAATGTTTGGAGTTTGGATCGCTCGCAATTGTAAGTCACGGCGCGTGCTCTGGGCTAGAAATAGGACACGCGAAAGTTCCATCACAATTCGAATTGCGCAGGTGAACGTAGCGTCATCCCGCTGAATGCGGGAACCCTGGACGCGTTCTACAATATCGCAATGCCGACCATTCCCCCTGAAATTCACGGCCAGCGTTACATCACTCTTGCCACGTTTCGCAAGAGCGGCGCCGCTGTGTATACGCCGATCTGGTTTGTGGAAGACAACGACAAGCTTTACTTCATGACGAACAGCAAATCGGGCAAGTGCAAACGGATTCGGAATAATCCGCAGGCAAGAATTGCGCCATGCACGATCCGCGGGAAAATTACGGGGCCCGAATTCGCCGCGACGGTACGCATACTTCTACCAGAGCAGTCGGCGCATGTACGGCCACTAGTGAAGGAAAAGTATTGGCTCGCGCGGCTGCCGTTTATATGGCGGAACAGCAACACCTATGTGGAGATCACGCCCGCGGGCTAACATTTACGCTGACTCCTCTCCCCTGTTAACATCTACAGTTGCTTCGAACTGCTGCATTTATTTCAGGCAATCAAAATCCCTTTTGGAGGCACAATGGCCGTAAAAGTTGGCATCAATGGTTTTGGACGCATCGGACGCAATGTTCTTCGCACAGCGCTCGCTGACAAGAATATCGACATCGTCGCGGTCAACGATCTCACCGATCCCAAGACCCTGGCCCACCTGCTGAAGTACGACTCGATCCTGGGCAATTTACCGCAAACCATCACGGCAGGCGAAGACAGTATTTCGATCGATGGCAAATTCATCAAAGTTTTCAAAGAAAAAGATCCCGCCGCACTGCCATGGGATTCCGTCGGCGTGCAGGTCGTGGTCGAATCGACGGGACGATTCACCGACGCGACCGACGCCAAGAAACATATGCGCGGCTCGGTGAAGAAGGTCATCATCTCGGCACCGGCAAAGAACGAAGATCTGACGGTAGTCCTCGGCGTTAACGACGAAAAATACGACGGCGCGAAGCATCACATCGTCTCGAACGCTTCCTGCACTACAAATTGTCTGGCCCCAATCGCGAAAGTCATCAACGACACTTTCAAAATTGTCAGCGGCACGATGACGACTATTCACTCGTATACAAACGATCAGGTCATTCTCGACTTTCCGCACAAGGACTTGCGACGAGCCCGCGCTGCCGCGATCAATATGATCCCCACCACTACGGGAGCCGCCAAGGCGCTCAAACTTGTCATCCCTGAATTGGGCGGCAAGTTGGACGGATTCTCCATGCGCGTGCCAACGCCTAATGTTTCCGTCGTCGATCTCGTCGCTTTTGTCGAGAAGAAAACTACGAAGGAAGAGGTCAACGCCGCGCTGAAAAAAGCCTCCGAGTCGGGTCCGCTGAAGGGCTATCTGGGATACGAAGAAAACGAACTGGTCTCGTCCGATTTCAAGGGCGACTCCCGCTCCTCCATCGTCGATGCACCCCTAACCACCGTCGTGGGCGGCAATTGCATCAAGGTGATCTCGTGGTATGACAACGAGTGGGGATACTCCAGCCGCGTGCGCGACCTAATCAATCTGATGGCAGCCAAGGGACTATAAACGCTCACGTTGGGGCGGACACATTCGTCCGCCCCCGCGCGACGCTTTGCCACAACCGCTCAATCACCTTCGACAAGAAAATCAACGACAGCAAATCATCGACGGAGCAACCTTCAATGTCCAAGCTTTCCATCCGCGATCTTCCACTGAGCGATCACCGCATCTTTATGCGAGTAGATTTCAACGTCCCACTCGACAATGGGCGAGTTATGGACGACACTCGCATCCGCGAGACATTGCCCAGCATCGAGTACGCCCTGCGCCATGGTGCGCGACTGATTCTCGCGTCGCATCTTGGACGTCCCAAGGGAAAGTCAGACCCGAAGCTGAGCTTGAAGCCTGTGGCAGAGCGTCTGCGCATGTTGCTAGACAAAGAATTGTCACTTGGCGAAAACGTTGGATTCTGTCCGGAATGCGTCGGTCCGGAAGCAGAAGAGATGTCACTCAATCTTGAGAAGGGCCAAACGCTGCTGCTGGAGAATCTTCGCTTCCATCCTGAAGAAGAGGCAAACGGCGAGAATTTTTCGAAAAAACTTGCCACGCTGGCTGATTTCTACGTCAACGACGCTTTCGGAACCGCGCATCGCGCTCACGCCTCGACGGTCGGGATCACCAAATTCGTAAAGAAGTCCGCTGCCGGATTGCTCATGGAGAAAGAGTTGGAGTACCTGGGCCGCGTACTGCAAGATCCCGAACGCCCGTTCGTCGCGATTCTCGGCGGCGCTAAGGTCAGCGACAAAATTGGGGTCATCAAGAACCTGCTGAGCAAAGTCGACGTGCTGATCATCGGCGGAGGGATGGCTTATACCTTTCTCAAGGCGCAAGGTCAGTCCATCGGCAAGAGTTTGGTGGAAGAAGATAAAGTCGAATTGGCGCGCGAACTTCTGCAACAGGCAAAAACGCACAAGATCAAGTTTCTGCTGCCTACCGACCACGTGGTCGCCGACCGTTTGGAAGCAGGCGCAACGACGAAGGTCATCGCCAACGGTGAAACGATCCCGGCAAATATGATGGCGCTTGATATCGGTCCGGAGTCGATCGAAGCTTTTTCGGATGAAGTCGCCCGCGCACGTACGATCGTGTGGAATGGTCCGATGGGAGTTTTCGAGATTCCAGCGTTCGCGAGAGGAACATTCAAGATTGCCGAGGCTGTCGCCGACAATGCTGGCGCAATCACGATCGTGGGCGGTGGGGATTCGGTAGCCGCAGTGAAGGCCGCTGGAGTGGCCGACAAGATCACACACATCTCTACCGGTGGCGGAGCCTCGTTGGAATTCCTCGAAGGCAAGAAGTTGCCAGGAGTCGAGGCGCTGACGGATAAGAAGTGAAGGACAGCCGTTAGCATTCAGCATTCGGCATTTAGCTACCCCTTAGGCATTTGCTGTTCGCTGCTCCTAATTGTTATTTGAGATTTATTTATGAGAAAAAAGCTGATTGCTGCGAATTGGAAGATGTACAAGACTCCTCAACAGGCGACCGACTTCTTCCATCATTTTCTCCCCATGGTTCAGGGGCACGATCGCGATGAGATCGTGATTTGTCCGAACTATCTCGCACTCGACGCCGCTGTTCATGCGGCCAAGAGTTCGGGCATCGCCGTCGGAGCACAGAACCTCTTCTGGGAAAAAGAAGGCGCATTTACCGGCGAGATCTGCACCACCATGCTGCTGGCAATTGGAGTCACGCACGTCATCATCGGACACTCGGAACGACGCCAGTATTTTGGCGAAACCGACGACACCGTGAATCTCAAGCTCAAGGCCGCCCTGGAAGCCGGACTCATCCCGATCGTCTGCGTCGGAGAAGTTCTCGAGGAACGCGAAGCAGGATTGACCGACGACGTTCTGCGCCGCCAGTGTCTTCGGGCATTCAACAAAGTCTCAGCGAAAAAAGCGGCGCACCTGGTCGTCGCCTACGAGCCTGTGTGGGCCATTGGCACCGGCAAGACTGCCACTCCGCAAATGGCGGCCGACGCACATGCAATTATCCGCAGCGAAGCGGCCGAGTCGTTTGGTCAAGAGTTCGCCGACCAGCTTCGGATTCTCTATGGTGGATCAGTTAAACCCGAGAACGCTCATGCCTTGATGTCCGAACCGGAAATTGACGGCGCACTCGTAGGTGGAGCATCGCTTGATCCGAAATCATTCGCGGCGATCGTAAAGTATTAGAAGTTAGCAAGTGTGGGGACGGGCGACTCGCTCGTCCAGTTTTCTTTGCCCTGCCAAGCATCCTTTACAATCACCCTGCGCTGGCGAGTGTTTGAACGTCCGGATAAAATACTCGGCATATGACATCCGCCTCGTCCGTCCCTCACTCCACCATGATCCTTCTCGCCTTCCTGTTGTTCGGGCTCTGCGCCTTTGCCGCAGACAAGCCGTCCGAGATTAAGGGTGGCAACGGAATTATTCTTCCACCACCTCCGGCCACAGAAACGAATCCCGTCACGGAGACGATTCACGGCACTACGCTCACAGATCCTTATCGTTGGCTGGAAGACGCGAAGAGTCCAGCTACTCGCGCGTGGCTCGACACGCAGATGAAGTACACCGAGCAATATCTTTCACAGGTGAAGGTTCGTCCCGAAATTGTCAGCGAACTCACCAAGCTCGAACGCGTGGAGACGTACAGCATCCCGGTGGAACGCGGCGGCATTTACTTTTTCACCAAGCGTCTTGCCGATGAAAATCAGGGATCGATCTATATGCGTCGAGGATTGCACGGGCAGGACGAGCGTTTGGTCGATGCGACGAAGATGAGCGCCGATCAGAATACGTCGGTTCATATCAACGACATTTCGAAGGATGGCACGCTGCTGGTCTATGGAGTGCGCGCGGGAGGCGCGGACGAAGAGTCCGTTCACATTCTCGACATCAGCAAGAAGCAAGAGCTACCGGACGCCATGCCGGCGGCGCGATATGCGGGAATACAACTGAGCCCAGACAAACAAGGTCTCTACTATGCGCGCTTCGATCCAACTGGAACGCTGGTGTTCTATCACAAGCTGGGATCGGCCGCTGCGAGTGACGAGTTGATTTTTGGCAAGTCATTTGAAAGCGAAACTTTCGGGCCGATGGAACTGATGGGCGCGGAGATCACGGAAAACGAGCGCTATTTGGTGATCACGGTCAATCACGGCGTCCCGCCCAAGCGGGTTGATGTTTACGTCAAAGATCTGCGCAAGCCCGATTCGAAAATTCACCCCCTGATTCGTGGAATCGATAGCCGGTTCTCTCCCTCGAATTATGAGGATGATTTCTACGTTCTCACCGACTACGAAGCTCCGAACTACCGCGTTGTGAAAGTCGCGGTTGCCGATCCACAACCTGATCATTGGAAAACTATTCTGCCCGAAGGAAAAGATGTGATCGAGGGCATTTCGATTGTCGGCGGAAAACTTTTCGTGACGGGACTGCACGATGTGGTGACGGAAACGCGCATCTATACGCTGGATGGGAAGGCCGACGGAAAGATTACGTATCCGACTCTCGGGTCGGCAACGTTACTCTTTGGACGAGGCGATGCGAAAGAGGGCTTCTATAGTTTCGAGTCGTTCATCATCCCGCCCGCGATTTATCGCTACGATGTTGCGACCGGAAAGACCGAAATATTCGCAAAGCCGAATGTGCCGTTTGCTTCCGAGCAGTATGAAGTGAAGCAGGTGTTCTACAAATCGAAAGACGGCACCAGCGTTCCAATGTTCGTCTCATCTAAGAAGGGCGTAAAGCGGGACGGCAATACTCCCACGCTGATGTTTGCCTACGGCGGATTTCTGGTGAACCTGACGCCGTCGTGGAATCCTGAATATGCCTGGTGGATGCAGCAAGGCGGCTATTATGCGCAACCAAATCTCCGCGGTGGCGGCGAGTACGGCGAGAAGTGGCATCAGGCAGGAATGTTTGAGCACAAACAGAATGTGTTCGACGACTTCTTCGCGGCGGCGCAATACTTGATCGACGAGAAATACACTTCGACTCCTCGACTCGCAGTGCGAGGACGCTCGAATGGCGGACTGTTGATGGGAGTGGCCATGACGCAGCATCCAGAAATGTTTGGCGCGATCTGGTGCGGATACCCACTGCTCGACATGATCCGATTTCAGAATTTCCTGGTGGGCAAGTGGTGGACCGCCGAATATGGATCGTCTGAAAACGCGGATCAGTTCCCTTACCTGCTCAAATATTCTCCGTACCACAACGTGAAGCCGGGCATGAAGTTTCCTGCGATCATGTTCAACACCGGAGACAGCGACACGCGCGTCGACCCGCTCCACGCTCGCAAGATGACAGCCTTGGTGCAGGCGGACAACGTCAACGACCGGCCCATCCTACTGCACTACCAGACCATCAGCGGACACAGCTCTGGCGTTTCGATCACGCAGGCGATCAAGGACACAGCGGACGAGCTAGCGTTCTTGTGGAACGAGGTTGACGGGACAAAATAGCCCGGGCGAGAACTGCGATGCGAGTAGTGTTTTACTCTTGGCCGCCGCCGCTGCGAGGCCTTCCACCGAGTGCGCCGTTGGCGCTGGACGAGGCTTGTTTCGCTTTGCTGCGGGATAACCCTCCGGCGCGGCCCAGGCGAGACGCCATCCAGCGGCGTGTTCCCAGCAAATCTTTTAGGAGGTCCGGCAAGAGAACCTCTTTGTCGATCTTTGGAAAGCGAATGCCACTGCCTGACGAGAGGATCTCGATCTCGTCGAGTTGCGCGGGCTCCGCGCGTTCGAGCCCTCGTAGATCGCGTGGCGAAAACGTCAGTGTGAGTTTGGAGTTTACATCGACCACAATTTGATTGGATCTGGAATCGTAGTGAGCTGACATCGCGTTTGGACTCTTTTTCCGCATAATCGGAATTGTATCGTAAACCTAAGCGCTTAGGTTATGGATTTTCTATGAGACTTTTCTTAAGAACCTGGTCACTCGATCGTAATTTCGAAAGCAGATCGCAGTGCATCCAAGCTTTCCATCCATTGAACATCTTCGTCCGGATTCGCTATAGTTAAAGAGAGGACTGCAATGAAATTTGGCGTCATCATCTTCCCCGGTTCGAATTGCGATCACGATGCTTTCTGGACGGTGCAACAGGTTGCGAACCAGCGGGTTACTTTTCTCTGGCATGATTCGCACGACTTGCAAAACTGCGATGCCATCATTGTCCCCGGCGGGTTTGCGTTTGGAGACTACCTGCGCACCGGGGCGATCGCAAAGTTCTCGCCCGTTATGGATTCCGTCCGCAAATTCGCTGACGGAGGCGGTCTGGTGCTCGGCATCTGCAACGGCTTCCAGATCCTCTGCGAATCGGGCTTGCTGCCCGGTGCACTGATGCGTAATGTCGGACTGAAATATGTCTGCAAACAAGTTCACGTCAGAGTTGAGAACAACGACACTCCGTTTACTAACGCCATCCGCAAAGGCGAAGTGCTGACCATTCCTATCGGACACATGGAAGGCAACTACGTTTGCGATGACGCAACCCTTGCCGAACTGAAGCGCGACAATCGCATCGTGTTTCGCTACTCCGAGGCAGACGGGTCGATCACGAAAGAAGCGAATCCGAACGGCTCGTTGGAGAACATCGCTGGAATCTGCAGCCCGGGGAGAAACGTATTGGGAATGATGCCGCATCCAGAACGCGCGGCAGAGGCGGAACTCGGCGGCGTCGATGGGTTCAGGATATTCGAATCGCTGCTGGTCGCGGCGGCGGGTCTCAGATCTTAGGTCTCGGGTCGCAGGAAATTCCAAACCAAACAATTCTTTGGTGATGCACGTCACTGCGCAGGCGCAATGGTTGGCTTACCTTTAGCCTAAACATTTTCTATGGCCGAGAGTTATCGCGATCTGATTGCCTGGCAAAAAGCTAAGAGTTTAGCTGTGAATGTCTATCGCTGCACTCGAAGATTTCCTAAAGATGAAATCTATGGACTCAGTTCACAGATGCGACGGGCCTCAGTATCGATCGTCAGTAATATCGCCGAGAGTAAAGGCCGCTATTCTCAAAAGGAATTACTTCACTTCTTTTATCTGTCACGCGGACCGTTGTTGGAGCTCGAAACTCAGATCCTTATCGCACACGATCTCGAATATATAGATTCGAAATTGCTCGGCGCCTTGGAATCAGAGACAGCAGAAGTGGGACGAATTCTGAACGGCCTAATCCACCACTTCACAATGTCGACACAAAGGGTTTCCTCAGACCCAAGACCTAAGACCCAAGACCTGTTCTTAGTACGCCCACCGCAGCAACGTCGCGCCACTGGTAAATCCCGCGCCTACTGATGCCAGTAATACCAGACTTCCCTTCTTTAGCTTTCCCTGTTGACGAGCGGTTTCCATAGCCAGCGGAATTGTTCCGGCAGTGGTGTTTCCGAAATCTTCTATATTTACGATCACTGCTTCGGGACGCATATTCAGACGATCGGCGGTCGCGGTGATGATGCGTTTGTTGGCCTGATGCGGAATGAAGGCGTCAATTTCGCTACCCTGAATGTTATTGCGCTTGAGAATTTCTTCACACACTGACGCCATGGTCCGCACTGCAAATTTGAAAACAGCGCCGCCATCCTGATGGACAAAGTGCATCTTCTTGTCCACCGTTTCGTGCGTGGCGGGATTCAGGCTGCCGCCAGCGGGCATATTCAAAGAGCATCCACCTGAACCATCCACCTCATGCAGAAAGTCAATCAGTCCAAGCGAATCGTCTTCGGAAGGCTCAAGCAACACGGCCCCCGCTCCGTCTCCGAAGATGACGCAGGTGGCGCGGTCGGTGTAGTCGATGATGGATGACATCACGTCGGCACCGATGACGAGAACTTTCTTGTGCGAACCCGAGGCGACAAACTGTGCTCCAGTTTGTAACGCGTACACGAACGCAGAGCAAGCGGCGGAGAGATCGAATCCCCAAACGTGTTTCGCGCCGAGTTTGTGCTGGACCAAACAAGCGGTCGAGGGGAACAGCATGTCCGGAGTGACCGTGCCGACAATAATTGCGTCGAGATCAGAAGCGTCGATCCCGCGATTCGCGAGCGCGATCTTGGCGGCTTCGACGGCGAGATCACTAGTCGCGACACCCTTATCTACAATGTGACGTTCGCGGATACCGACGCGCTCCATGATCCACTCGTTGTTGGTGTCGACGAGTTTCTCGAGATCGGCGTTGGTAAGAAGACGAGGCGGAACATAAGTGCCAAGGGCGCTAATTTTGACGCGGTGAAGCTGACTCAATGCAGTCTCCTGGGGGTAGTTGAACTGTTTATTTTGAATGATTGCCGCGAGAAAGTCTAATAGTGCAGGTCGCAGGTCTTAGGTTTCGGGTCGCAGGGAAACCCACTTCTTAAAGTTGATTGATCTGTGAACTTGATTTTGCTTTCCCCGAGACCCGAGAGCTGCGGCCTGAGACCTAACTCATCCTTGCCGCAAATTGGCCAAACAACGGTATCTCAAGTCGTTCGCCTTGCCAGGCTTTGACGGAGAGGACGATCCACAGGAAAAGCATCGCCAGCGAAATGAGGATTCCAAATAGCAAGAAGACCATCGCTGCAGCAACGTTCGAGAAGAAAAGGGCCGCTCCGGCGAGAACGAAAAAGACTGTCCAAAGAGCGACGCTTTGCAAGGCATGAAAACGGACGAACCGATCTTTGCGAAACTCCGGCAGAAATAGAACGATCACAGGCGGGATTAACGGTAGATACGCGGCCGCCGCAACAGCGCGCTGGACGGGGGTGAGCGGCGTCCTCGGCCACTTGCAATCCGGGCAGAACGCGGCATCCTCAGGAAACGCAGCCCCGCAGTGGGGACACTGAACCGTATCCCCCGCAAGATCTGCCGTACTAGATAACTCTTCGGTCATTTAAATTAGAGCCTGCTAGATTCGATCCCGCACTACTGCCCGATTTCTTCTCTGAAACGTTTGCCGCGCCTCTTCCGCAGTCTTCGCATACGCCATAAATTTGAAAGGTATGCCGAGTGGTCAGGTAGCGGTGCTTGCGTCCGATTTCCTGTTCGAGTTGTCCAACTTCTTCGGAGAAAAACTCGACAGAGGCGCCGCATTCCGTGCAAACCATATGGTGATGGCTGCGGCGGTTGTATTGATGCTCGTAGCGCGCGATGCCGTCATGAAACGCCACCTCGCTGGCTAATCCGCAACCAGCAAGGAGTTTGAGCGTGCGGTAGACCGTCGTCGCACCGATGCGCGGGTCGGTTTTCTTGACCAAACGATGGAGTTCTTCGATCGAAAGATGTTCGCGCGTTTCAAGAAATGTGCGCAGGATGGCATTGCGCTGTTCGGTCTGCTTCAGACCGACGCGACGCAGGTGTTGAAGGAAAATTCCCTCGGCTTCGCGAATGTTCTCTCGCGAGATGCTCGGCTGATCGTCGATTCGTTTCTGCAGCATGATAGTTGGTGCGGACGGTTGAAGTCCGAGAGACTTTCGCGTCTCCTCGGGTCGCAATCATGATACTGGGGGAGCGCTGGTTACGCCAACTCGGCTGAAGTTTGGTTGACTGCTCTCCTAAAGCTGGAGTCGCCCTTATAAATGGTGCGTCGAGCAGTCGCACCGCCGGTCAACGCGATATAGACAGCGTATAGCTAACTTGTACGACGGTCTCAACTTCAACCGGCTTTCCATTGCATGTCGCCGGTTCATACCGCCATTGTTTCACGCCCTCTGTGCTGGCACGCTCCAGGTCCGGGTCGGAGTGATTGACCATCCGGCCAATCTTCGGCACACCGTCGACGCCGACACGAACATCGAGCGCAACGACTCCTTGAACGCGTTGAGCTTTGGCTCGTTGCGGATATTCGGGAGAAACTTTGCGGACCAAGCGGAACGGTGCCGGGTTCATGCAGCCATTCTCGGACGAACTCCCCGCAGGTGGAACGAACGAGCCCGCCGGAAATTCAGCGGGACTTGATATCTCGGAGATTTCAATCTTCGCCAAGGTGCCCCCATCCTGCACGAAGCTCAAACTTCGGGGATACACTTTTCCACCCGCAACGGGTTGAAGATTCGAATCCACGTACGAGGAACTCCGTATGAGAGTGTTGGCGGTGTCGTCGAGACAAACTTCCTCCGAACGCTTCAGGGCGTTTTCATATTCGAAGCAGATCCGTTTCACCCCGCCTTCAGTTCGTTTGGAAACCTTTTGAATGTGATCCTTGTCGATAAGATTCGGTTGCACATAAGACCCGTCTTGTTCGATCCCCAGGCGCGCCACTCCGGTTCCGAATCCGAGAGCGGCGTGTAACTGATAGATGCGCAGTGGCAAGAAGTCGGTGCTGCGTTGGATCCAGACAGTTCCCTTTCCACCGACCTGAGTTTCCGTATATTCGGGAAAGCGGATCTCTTCTTTCCACTGATCCGGCCCGTTCCACAACAGTTGATAGGTCCCATCCACGCGTTTGCCCTGAGTTTCTATCTGAACTTTAGCCTTCATCTGAAATGAAGGCAGAGCAAAGATATTAGTCTTCGACACGGCATCTTGAATTGTCTTGATAGTTTCTTGTTGATCGGGTTTGTCGGAAGCAAGCGAAGATATCGAGATTAGGACGGTCGTAGCAGCAAGAAGGAGCAGCGACTTCATCGCCGTATCTTACAACAGCGTTCGCATTCTAACTATTCTCAGCCACGAAACCCAGTTGGCGGTTATGGAACCCTCGTCGTCAAATCGTGTTCGGTGACGATAGCGGGCCTTCGACTTCGTGAATACTCCGCGTTTGCCGAGCATTCACTGTCCTTGAGGATGACAAGATTTCTAGAGTTGTTATGGGATTCGAGTCGTTACACCAGGCGGTACTTACCTGCTTCGAGAGTCTTCTGCGCGATTTGCTGTCGCAGCGCGATGGTGTTGAAGGGTTCGTGCTTTGCTAGCCTCCGGACGATTGCAAGTTGGGTGCGGAGCATATCGCCTTCGGCAACGTCGGCGATTACTTTCTTTGCAGCGGCTTCTATTTTTTCAAATGCTTGCGTCAGATATACGCGAGTCATCGCAACAGCCAAGGCGGCGGACGTTTCGCCTTTCTGCTCGATCATCTTTTGTGCGCGGAGCACGGCCGATTCCATCGCATAAATTTCGATGGTCATGTCGGCTATCGCACCCATGACTTCCTGCTGGTCCTGAATCGCCATCATGTATTTTTGCGTGGCGGATCCAGCGATGAACAATCCTAACTTCTTCGCTTGCGCCACAACTTTGCGTTCGTCCGCCATTGGGCCTTCGATGTCTTCGCCCGCGGATGGCCCGCTCAGCACTTCATCCATCAACTTCTTAATCGCAGGCATGAGAGGCAATTGGCCGCTCATGGCGCGTTTCAATAGAAAGCCGGTGATGATCAAACGATTGATTTCGTTCGTACCTTCGAAAATGCGGTTGATGCGGGCATCGCGATAGGCGCGTTCCGCGGGATACTCTTCGACGAACCCATAGCCGGCATAGATTTGTAGCGTCTCATCGACGACGTAGTCGATCATCTCCGATCCCCAAACCTTCAGGATCGAACATTCGACCGCGTACTCTTCGATCGCTTTGCGTCGATCTTTCGCCGCGTCGGAACTGGCCGAATCGATTTCCGAGAGCAGCGTATCCATCATGCCGACCGTGCGATAAACGAGGGACTCCCCGACATAGATCAGCGTTGCCATATTGGCGATCTTTTCGCGGACCAATCCGAAATCGCCGATTGTCTTGCCGAACGCTTTGCGTTGCTTGGCATAGGACACGGCACTTTCAATCGAGACGCGCGCACCACCGACGCACATCGCGCCGAGTTTGAAGCGTCCGATGTTCAGGATGTTGAAAGCAATGATGTGACCCTTACCAATTTCGCCGAGCAGATTCTCGACAGGAACCTTGCAGTCGTTCAAGATGATGGGACAAGTTGAAGACCCGCGGATACCCATCTTGTGTTCTTCCGCACCGACGGAAAATCCAGGGAAAGTACGTTCGACGAGAAATGCAGAAAACTTTTCACCGTCAATCTTCGCAAATACCGTGAAGAGATCAGCGAAACCAGCGTTGGTGATCCACATTTTCTCGCCGTTGAGGACGTAGTGTTTTCCATCTTCCGAAAGCACGGCTCGAGTGCGGCAATTGAGGGCGTCAGACCCGGAGCTGGCCTCGGACAGGGCATAGGCACCGACGATTTCTCCCGCAGCCAATCGCGGAAGATACTTTTTCTTTTGATCTTCGGTTCCGAAATAGACAATCGGGAGAAGTCCAATACCGCTGTGCGCGCCCCATGTGGTGGCGAAGCCGGCGTATTTCGCGATGTGGTCGGCAATGATGGCAGCAGTGACCTTGTCCATTTCGAGGCCGCCGTAAGACTCGGGGACTTCGACGCCGCTGAGGCCGAGATCGCCCGCTTTCTTTAATAAATCGCGCGAGATCGAATAATCTTTGTGCTCGATCTTCTCGGAGACCGGCAGAATTTCGTTGACCGCAAACTCCTCGGTCGTCTGCCCAATCATCTGTTGCTGCTCGGAGAAATCTTCCGGAGTGAATACATCGGCTGTCTCGCGCTCTTCCAGCAAAAAACTGCCACCGAGAATTTTCGTCTTTGGGATCGCTGTCGTCGCCATAAGTCAAGACCTTTCACCACAGAGGGCACGGAGGAACACGGGGAAATACAAAACGATTATTTCACTTTGCGACCATCTAGACCATCTCTAGCTGAGTCGTTCGAAGATCCCGGCGGCTCCCATTCCGCCGCCGACGCACATGGTCACCATGCCGTAGCGTTTGCCGCGGCGCTTCAACTCCGGCAGAATGCTCGCCGTCAGTTTCGCTCCCGTACATCCCAGAGGATGGCCGAGAGCGATCGCCCCTCCGTTCGGATTCACGCGATCAGGATCGAGCCCGGCTTCCAGTATCACCGCCAGCGATTGTGCCGCGAACGCTTCGTTCAATTCGATCACATCAATGTCGGAGAGCAGTAATCCCGACAGTTTGAGCGCTTTCGGAATTGCGAAGACTGGCCCGAGTCCCATTTCTTCGGGCTTGTACCCAGCGGTGGCGAAGGAAACATATCGCGCCAGCGGAGCGATGCCCAAGGCCTTCGCTCGATCAGCCGACATCACGACAGTCGCTGCCGCGCCATCTGACATCTGCGATGAATTCCCTGCCGTCGTCACGCCCTTCACGTGAAACGCGGCCTTGAGCGCGCCAAGAGCTTCCATCGAAGTATCCGCAGCGCGGGCCTTCATCCACTTTGAAAGCGATTTCCTGCTTCTTCGGTTTTGATCCATTTGGAGTCGTAAAACTTACGGGCACCGCGACCGTTTCATCTTCGAACTTGCCAGCAGCAATCGCCGCCAACGCTTTTTGATGACTGCGAAATGAAAACTGATCGCACTGTTCGCGCGTAATGCCGAAGCGCGTTGCAAGTCGCTCGGCAGTGAGTCCCATCGAAAGATATGCGTCGGGATAGTGATCCACGAGCCAGGGGTTCAGCGAAATTTTGTTTCCACCCATCGGGATCATCGACATCGACTCCGTCCCGCCCGCGATCATCACTTCGGCAGCACCACTCATGATGCGCTCGGCCGCCATGGCGATGGCCTGCAATCCAGAGGAACAAAAGCGATTGATGGTCACCGCCGATACTTCGACAGGCAATCCGGCGCGTAACGATGCGATACGCGCGACGTTCATCCCCTGTTCCGCCTCGGGCATGGCGCATCCGAGGATGACGTCTTCAATCTCTTTGGGATCGAGTTGCGGCACGCGATCCAGCGCACCCTTAATGGCAACGGCGGCTAATTCATCCGGGCGCGTCGCTCGCAGCGTTCCCTTGAACGCGCGGCCCACGGGCGTTCGGACGGAAGAAACTATGACGACTTCACGCATGGGAAAGGCTCCGCTGCTATTGTATCGCCGCGGGAGTCGGACGGACGCGGAGTTGCGACGACGATCTCGTCATTCATATTTTGAAAAGACGAGATGTCGTTGTACCATGCCCAATCAATCCAGGAAGCAGTGATGCAACGAAGGAAAAGGTGGTTGATGCGGGAGCGTTCGTCCGAACCGAATGTCAATGATCGCCGGAATCGGCGAGGCAGCGTCGTCGCTGCGCTAGTCTTCCTAGCTTCGTTACTTTTCTCGCAGGAAAAGCCGACTGCCAATCCGAATTTCAACGATCCCACGGTCATCAAGGAAGGTGCCTCGCTGTTTCGCGCGAATTGCTCGCCATGTCACGGCGCGGGTGCGCGCGGGGGCGGAAGAGGTCCCGATCTGACCTCAGGCCACTGGACTCACGGATCGACGGACGCCGATATTTTTCGCACCATCACGCAGGGCGTTACCGGAACAGAAATGCCCGCCAACGCATTCGAAGACACAGAGATTTGGACGATCATCGCGTACCTGCGTTCGCTCGCTCCTCCAAAATCGACCACGACGTCCGGAGATAAAGTCGCGGGCGAAGCGGTTTTTCAGCAGAAGCGCTGTTCGACTTGCCATATGGTGAAAGGGCAAGGCGGATTACTCGGACCGGATCTGTCGCGCGTCGGCGCGGCGCGTTCGGTGGACTATCTGGTTGACTCTATTAGAACGCCCGACAAAGATCTGAGTCTCGGGATGGTTGATCCCAACAGCCACTTCGGGCCGCCGCTCGTCTATGACACGGTGACCGTTGTGACATCCAAAGGCGAGACGATTGTTGGAGTGGCGAAGGACGAAGACACTTTTTCGATTCAGTTGATGGATCGACGCCAGAACCTGCATCTGCTCTTGAAGAAAGATTTGCAGCAAGTAAAGCACGAACAGAAATCGCTGATGCCCCCTTATTCTGACGAGATGATCGGCGCGGGGGATTTGCAAAACCTGGTGGCTTATCTCCAAAGTTTGCAAGGTGATTAGAATTTCTTGCTGCCACAAACAGCAAGAGCTGTTGCTCACTAAGGATTAGGAAATGACTGCATGAGGATGAGAACGATTGCGTCGGTGATGTCACTCTTGCTCGCCGCCTGGGCCGGAGGGCAAGCACAAGTGAGTTACGAACGCTTACTGCATTCTGAAAAAGAGCCGCGAAACTGGATGACTTACTCCGGCGGCTATTCCAGCTGGCGCTACAGCACACTTGATCAAATCAATACGACCAACGTTTCTCATCTCGCGATGCAGTGGGCATTCCAGAGTGCGGAGTTGGGCCAGTTTGAAACAACGCCACTGGCGGTCGATGGCGTTATTTATGGGACAGCTCCGAACGATCGCGCGTTTGCTATCGATGCGCGCACTGGACGGGCCATCTGGCGTTATCAGCGCGTTCTACCGGCGAAGATTCAGGTTTGTTGTGGGATGGTGAATCGCGGATTCGCCGTGCTCGGCAACCGATTGTTCATGGCTACGCTTGACGCTCATCTACTCGCGCTCGATACGAAAACAGGCAACGTCATTTGGGATGTTGTCGCCGCTGACTATCATCTGGGTTATTCCTTTACTGTGGCTCCATTGGCGGTTAAGAACGCGATCATCGTAGGTACATCAGGCGGGGAGTACGGCATTCGCGGTTTCGTAGACGCGTTCGATGCGACGACTGGCAAGCGTCTCTGGCGTTTCGACACAGTCCCGAGTCCCGATCAACCGGGACACGAAACATGGACTGGAGATTCCTGGAAAACTGGAGGGGCTCCGACGTGGATCACAGGATCGTATGATCCTGCGCTGAATTTAATTTACTGGCCGACCGGCAATCCATCGCCGAGCACCTACGGCGCAGATCGGGCAGGCGACAATCTCTACAGCAACAGCATGCTCGCGCTCGATGCCGACACTGGAAAGCTCAAGTGGTATTTCCAATTCACGCCACATGATCTTTACGACTACGATGCTACTCAAATTCCAGTCCTCGTGGATGCCGATTGGGAAGGCAAGGCGCGCAAGTTGCTGATCCACGCTAATCGCAACGGATTTCTCTATGTACTGGATCGCACGGACGGAAAATTTCTTTCTGCGACTCCCCTCGGGGTCATCACCTGGGCGAAAGGCATCGGTGCCGACGGACGACCCATCGTGAATCCCGATGCCATCCCCGGAGAAAAAGGTGTTCGTGTTTGTCCTGGCGCGATCGGTCTGACGAATTGGTTTTCGCCGTCCTACAATCCCGCAACGCGGCTGCTGTACATCGCGACTAGCAACGAATGCGACATCTTTACCAGCTCTCCGCAGCCCTATCGCGCCGGGCATGATTTCCTCGGAAGTATTTATGTGCCCGAGCCGGGCCCGAGATCCTCTGGAGCCCTGGAGGCGATCGATCCGTTCACCGGAAAAAAGAAATGGACGTTTCCGTATCTGGATAATCCCAACGGCGGCGCGCTATCGACTGCGGGAGGATTAGTTTTCGCCGGCGATTATGATGGCAATTTCATTGCACTTGATGCCCAGACCGGACACGACCTATGGCACGTCCAACTTGGCGCGGGGATCGATTCGACGGCCATCACTTACGAACTTGATGGGCGGCAGTATGTTTTGATTCCCGCGGGCTCGACGCTGTTTGCGTTTGCGTTGCCGTGATGTGACGCCCCGCACCAGTATTGATTTGGCTCGGGTTCGTATGGGGACAAGCACCCTTGCCCGCCTAAGCCGAGCGCAGGTCGGCAGGAACTATCCTGCGGACAACCGCGCTTCGCTGACAAGGACCCTTGCTTCGTTTCGCGACCGAGGTTTCTTGCGGATCACGATCTCAACATCGCAATCCAGCGCATTGAGAAAATGTAGCAGGCGTTCGATTGAGAATCCTTCCAGACGATAATTGACCAGTGCCGAAATCTTCGGCTGGTTGATTTCCAACAGTTCTGCCGCTGCTTTTTGCGACAGATGCCGCGCTTGAATGATTTGCTTTATCGCAACGGCCAGGCGAACTCTTGTCTGTTTCTCACCCGCATCGGCCAGCCCGAGATCGGCAAATACATTCCCTGAACTTCGGACGACGGATCCCTTATTACGACCGTTTGACATATCGCGCCTCGTAGTCCTGACTAGCTATTTTGAGTCGTCGAGATATCAGCTCGATATCGCTCTGCGACGTCCTTATGCCGCTCGGCGACTTCTTCTGAAACGCATGCAGCACGTACACCGCGTGCGCAAATCTCACCGTATATACGGCCCGATAGGTATCGCCGCGGTGATTCGACACAACTTCCAGAACACCCGTTCCTTCGCCCTTCCACGGCTTCGCAGACGGATGTTTGCCTCCGAACTGGGCAACGCTGAGAGCGATTCCAATCTCATCCTTGATGGCGTTGGGAAACTCAATCAGGTCGTCCTTTGCCGCGCCGACCCAAAACAGTGGCTTCTCACCGGGAACCTTATGTGGTCTAACCATATTGATTATCCCAGTTCTGGGATGTCGTGTCTAGTGCTCGTTTTTGGACCAATTGCGTGTTATCGGCATATCCTACTTGCCGCCCTTCTTCAACTGCTGCTTCCATCCCAACACGCGTGCCTTGTTGCCTTCGGCTTCGGCTTCGGGAACCATTCCTTTTTTCTGATAGAGGATGGAGAGGCTGGTATGCGCCAGAATGTCGTCGGGATCGACTTCTGAAATTTGTTTTGAAGTTTCGATGGCTTCGTCGAAGCGGTTGAGATCCTGGTAGGCCCGGCTTAGTCCGTGGAGAGCGTCGGTAAATTTTGGATCAGCCGCCACCGCCTTACGGTATTCGTCCACGGCTTGCTCGTGGTGGCCCTCAAGGACGAGATCGAGGGCAGCGTAGTAATGGTCTTCGGCTAACTTTCGGGTGGCTTCGGGACTGGCTGGCTCATCGAGCATATTGCTGGAAATCAATTCTACAAGCAACGAGGCTTGAGGATGGGAGCGTGGCCTCTCAAAAATCGTTAGCAATGCTAACGATTTTTTTATTGGACGCGGTCTAGATCACGGTGTCCGCGACCGGGGCCGAGCTGCGCTCGGCTTGGACAGCCGAGGGCGGCTGTCGCTAAGCGGGCTCTTTCTTCCAGCGCAGGATCGGCTTCCTTGCGGCGGCAGTTTCGTCGAGGCGCGAGATTCTGGTGTTGTGCGGAGCGTCCAGAACGTACTGCGGATCTTCTTCCACTTCTTTCGCGATCGACTTCATGGCTTCGATGAAGAGATCGAGTTCTTCTTTGGGCTCGCTCTCCGTCGGCTCGATCATCAACGCACCGGGGACGATTAGCGGGAAAGCCGTCGTGTAAGGATGGAATCCGTAATCGATCAAACGTTTTGCGAGATCCATCGTCTTGACTCCACGTTTCGATTGCAGTTTGTCGCTGAATACGACTTCGTGCATCGATGGAGTGTCATACGGCAGATCGAATGTTCCTTCCAATTCTTTGCGGATGTAATTTGCGTTGAGCACCGCATCTTCGGTGGTCTGGCGTAACCCATCCGGACCGTTCGCGTAGATATATGCGAGGGCGCGGATGAACATCCCAAAATTTCCGTAGAACGCACGCACGCGACCAACCGACTGTGGACGGTTGTATTCGAAGCCCAGCGTGCCATCCGGCTTGGTGATGACCACGGGAGTCGGCAAGAACGGCTCCAGAATTTTCTTAACTGCAACCGGGCCCGAGCCGGGACCTCCGCCGCCGTGCGGAGTCGAAAAAGTTTTGTGCAGATTCAGGTGCATGACATCGACGCCGAAATCTCCGGGCCGCGCTTTCGCGACCAGAGCGTTCATGTTGGCTCCGTCCATGTAAAGCAGGCCACCTTTTTCATGCATCAAGTCCGCGATCTTGTGGATCTCCTGCTCGAACACGCCCAGAGTATTCGGATTGGTGACCATCAATGCAGCGACATCTTCGTTCATCTGCGCTGCAAGAGCGGCGACGTCGACCATGCCACGGTCATTGGATTTCAAATTCTCGACTGCATATCCCACACTCGCTGCGGTCGCCGGATTCGTTCCGTGCGCCGAATCTGGGATGAGAATCTTCTTGCGGGCATTGCCTTTTGACTCGTGATAGGCACGAACCATCAGCAATCCCGTCAACTCACCTTGCGCCCCAGCAGCGGGTTGCAGAGTGATCGCGTCCATACCAGTGATTTCAAGCAGACAGTCGCTCAAGGTCTTCATGATGCGCAGAGCGCCCTGAGAAATCTTTTCGGCTTGATAAGGATGTCCGTTGGCGAGGCCTTCGATCCGCGCGACAAACTCGTTGACTCGCGGGTTGTATTTCATCGTGCACGATCCTAGCGGATACATGCCAAGATCGATCGCGTAATTCCACGTCGAAAGCCGCGTGAAGTGCCGGATGATTTCGATCTCGCTGACTTCGGGCATGTCGCCGAGGTCTTTGCGTTCCTGTTTGCCTAGAAGCTTAGCAGTGTCCACTTCTGGAACATCAAGCGGCGGCAATTTCCACGCGGCTTTACCCGGAGAGGACTTCTCGAAAATCAATCCTTCATTCTGATTGATGTGGCGCGTCGCTTTGCGGGTTATTTCCTTCATCGCGTCACCTCTTGTTCTTCCGTCTCTTTCATGCTCCGCACCGATCGTTCGCTCTCCGCAACAAGGCCAACTGCAGTGTCAATCATCGACCTTGTAGTCAATTCGGTACAGCACCACAACGCGGCACTGCCAAGTTCGGGATAAAACTTCTTGAGCGGTAATCCGCCGACGATTTTGTGTCCGAGGAGACGTGAGTTGATCGCGTAAGGATCTTCACTGGTTTCCACAACAAACTCGTTAAATCGTGGAGCCCCGCCGAACAATACTTTGGCATGATTGGCGAAATGGTCGGCGGCGTAGGATGCTTTCGCCATGTTCTGTTTTGCCAATTCGCGCAGTCCCACTTTGCCGTAAACCGTCATGAAAATGTTGACCATCAACGCGACCAGCGCTTGATTGGTGCAGATATTCGAAGTCGCCTTCTCGCGGCGAATATGCTGCTCGCGAGTAGCCAAGGTGAGAACGAATCCGCGCTTGCCGTTCTTGTCAACCGTCTGGCCTGCAAGTCGTCCCGGCATTTGGCGGACGAATTTTTCTTTAGTCGCCAGCACCCCACAATAAGGACCACCGAATCCGACGGGCACGCCGAACGACTGCGCTTCCATGGCAACGATGTCGGCCTGACGGGGTGGTTCCACGATGCCCAGCGAAACCGCTTCCGCGATCGAGACGATCAACAATGCTCCCCGCTTGTGTGCGATTGCAGCGATGGCCTCAACATCTTCAATGGTCCCAAAGAAATTCGGCGATTGAATCAGGACGCACGCTGTATCGTCATCCACAGCCTTCTCAAGTTCTTTGAGATCGATTTGTCCGCTGCTGGTGTAGCCCACCAACTTCTGCGGAATTGCCTGATGGGTGGCGTAGGTGTTCAGCACTTCGCGATATTCAGGATGCACGTTGCGCGCTATGACCGCCGTCTGCCTTCCGGTGACGCGGACCGCCATCATCACGGCTTCAGCTGCTCCCGTGGAACCGTCATACATCGAAGCGTTCGCTAGATCCATACCGGTAAGTTCCGCGATCATGGTCTGGAATTCGAAGATGGCTTGAAGAGTGCCTTGTGCGAACTCCGCTTGGTAGGGAGTGTAGGAGGTCAAAAATTCGCCGCGTTGCACGAGCGCGTCAATGACGACCGGGCGGTAATGGAAATACGCTCCAGCGCCGAGAAAGCTGGCGTAGCCCTCGCCGTTTTCCTTGCCGCGTTGCTTGAACCAGTCCACGATCTCGGACTCGGCCATCTGCCGCGGGATCTCGAGGTCGCGGGCAAGGCGATACTCAGCGGGAATTGGAGAAAAAAGGTCGTCGATGGAACGAATGCCAATCGCCTGCAGCATCGCAGCGCGGTCAGCCGGTGACTTAGGAAGATATCTCATAGGAACTTTATTTAGATGTCAGCATCCGTGAAAAAGATTGCGCGATTTCCGGAGCGGTGATTGCGCACGCAGACTTCATTCACCGCTAAGGACACGAAGATTCACGAAGAGAAAACAAAAGCCAAAATATTTCTCTTCGTGAAACTGGCGACAGCGGATCTTCAGTGTCCGGCCTCTTCGCTCACAAATTTTTCGTAGTCCGCGGCTGAAAGCAGCGCGTTCAGCTCAGCCGGGTCTTTTATTTTAATTTTGAGCATCCAGGCGGCGTGTGCGTCTTTATTGACTTGCTCGGGAGAGGTAGCAAGTTGTTCGTTGGCTGCGGTCACAGTGCCAGAAACCGGGGCGTAAAGGTCGGACACGGCCTTCACCGATTCCACGGTGCCGAACGTTTTGCCCGTGCTAATTTCCGTACCCACTTTGGGCAATTCGACGAACACGATGTCGCCGAGCGAGTCCTGCGCGTGCGTCGTGATTCCGATGGTGCCATCGGCGGTAATCCACTCATGTTCTTTGGTGTATTTGCGGTCGGTCGGATAAGGCATATGCGGCTCTTAGCTCCTGGCTTTTAAACAATTCGTGAGGATCGGCTTTACCCGATGTCCTCTGTTCCTTGTGCGGTCAAGTTCTCTTCGGACGTTTATAAAACGGCGACGGCACCACACGGGCCTTGACGCCTTGTCCCCGGATTTCTACTTTCACTTCGCTTCCGACTGCGGCGTGCTCCGGCGGAATATAGGCCAACGCAACATTTTTTTTCAGGAATGGTGCTGGAGAGCCGCTGGTCACGTAGCCTATTTCGCTTCCAGCATCGTTCAGGATTTTGTATCCATCGCGAGCGATTCCCCGGTCGATCATCTCCAGACCAACCAGCGTCTTCTTCACGCCCTCGGCTTTCGCTTTCTCCAAGGCGGTGCGGCCGATGAAGGCCGGCTTTTCCATTTTGCAGAAGCGATCGAGTCCGGCTTCCCAGACGTTAATCGTGTCCGAGATTTCGTGGCCGTAGAGGGACAGATTTCCTTCTAGCCGCAGCGTATTGCGCGCACCCAATCCGCAGGGGACGATGCCAAATTCTTTTCCAGCTTCGAGAATTTCGTACCAGACGCGGGCGCTGGTCGCCTCATCCGATGGAATATAGATCTCGAATCCGTCTTCGGCGGTGTAACCGGTGCGACCTATCAGGATATTTTTCAGTCCGCAAACGGTTCCACGCGTGACCCAATAGAATTTGACCGCGCTAAGATCCTCATCGGTCAACTTTTGCAGGACGTCGACACCTTTCGGTCCCTGGATCGCAATTTGCGTGAAGTCGTCGGACAAGTGCTCGACTTTGCAATTGAACTGCCGAGTGTTATCGCGTACCCAATTGAAGTCTTTTTCACGCGTACCCGCGTTGATTACGAGCAGATATTCATCTTCGCCGAGACGATGGACGATCACGTCATCCACAAAAGTTCCCTGCGGATACAGCATCGCGGAATATTGCGCCTGTCCGATCGCGAGAGTGAGCGCATCATTCATCGAAAGATGCTGCACGGCAGCGAGGGCTTCGGGACCCGCCAATCGGATGTCGCCCATATGGCTGACATCAAAAATGCCGACGCCGTTGCGGACCGCAAGATGCTCGTTGACGATGCCGCATCCGATGGACGCAGGGTATTCGACCGGCATGTCCCAGCCGTTGAACTCCACCATCTTCGCGCCCATCTGGCGATGGACGGCGTTCAACGCGGTCTTGCGGACGGTGTTGGGAACGGTCGGGGTAACTTCGGCTACGGACAAGAGAATCCTCGGCTGTTTATCTCTATCTCTGTTCGGTCTCTATGCAGTACGGCTGGAAATGCACTCAGACAGTGGCTGGGCTGTCGGAATCCGGAACTAGCTAGGTTAACATCCGGGCGGAAGAGCCCGCAAATCAGGTCTCGGGTCGGTAGTGGTGCAACTGCACCACTACCCTCGGGTCTTAGGTCTCGGGTCTCAGGAAAACTAAAACCTTCCTAGGCTCCCGAGTGATTTTGCTCCTCCTGAGACCTGAGACCTAAGACCTGCGCCCTGCCCTTATGACTTCGGTTATGTTCCTTCTCCGGCTCGGCCACACTAGACTTCAACCATGTCTGCTAAGGCGGGTCAGAGCAAGATCGTGTGTGCGCAATGCGAGCAATCGGAGTCGCGTTGTGGATGCGAAAAATTCTGCGTGTTCTGCCAGTCCCAACTCGACGTGCGTCTGTGTGTCGACGGTCTTTTTTATTGCGAAGCTTGCCGTACCGCCTGCGACTATAAGACGGCGGACTAGTTGTCGATTCTTAGCTACGATTTCCTAACCTCGAGCGAATCTATACCACCCTATTTTTGCGCTCGCTACTCGTTCAAACTTGATCGGAATTTCGTTTCAACTCTGCCATCGTTGTGCTTGTCTTCATCTTCGCGTGATCGCCGTCTTCGTGGACGCGTGGCGAGTTACCCCTACTAATTCCCGTAAAGCAAGCCTCATCCATCACAAAGACGAGTAATCGCCATCACTGCGCGGAACTCAAGAATGGCCGACTATGGTGTTGATTCGGTTTGCTTTTCGAAAGAGACAGAATGCTTGTGAACACGATGCTGCAGTCGCGTTCGGATCAAGAATCGCTTGAACAGACCATCGCCAAGCTCGTTGCTCTCGGCGCCGAGCTGGGTTTCACTGCGGATCAGCTGATCTTGTTATTGCAGGCGGGCATGACGATCCGTGAATTGCTCAAATATCTTGCAGCTCGCGCAAACCAATCTACGCGATAGGTGGGGGCTGAACCGTAACAAGAATGTCTAACGAGAAGGACTTCGAGGGTCACATAGCGGCTCCAAATCCGTCTCGGGTCTTGGGAATCCGCGCGTTAAGGCTCGAATCCATCTCAGACGCACGTTTTGCGATTGTTTCCGAAGTCTCGTGACGACCCAATTTTTTCTAGGCTTTTGCTATTAAGCGTTTGCCGATGGGGCTGCGATTGGGTAATCTCTAGCGATGCCAATTCGTCAGGAAATTCAGGTCTCCCAACCAATACCCTTTGAACGTGCAATTCAGGGGCTTTTCTCGCACGCTCCGCTATGTGCGTCGATTGTCATGATAGCGATCGCCCTGGGCTCGGGTCCGAGAGCGTTCGCTCAGGACACGACTAAGCCACAAACTCCGCCGTCTTCGACCGCTCCCGCCTCTGCCCCACTGCCGGACGCGCCTTCCAAAGTGCCTGGCGTGGCTTTGTACAATCAAATGGATCGCAAGTCGATCGTTTTTCCGGACATCGCCGCCGATTCAGGCCGACTCTCGGTTGGAGGAAAGTTTCAGTTGTTTGTGAACAACAGCATCTCTGTGCACACGGTAACGTGGGCCGCCTTGGGTGCCGCAGTGGGACAGGCGAACGACTCGCCTACCGGTTTCGGCCAGGGGTGGGACGCGTACGCCAGCCGTTTTGGAACATCCATGGCACGACAGGCGTCCGGTGAATTCTTTGGAACGTTTATCCTGGCCTCGGCATTACATGAGGATCCGCGATTTTACGCTGAGGTGCACCCTTCGTTCATGCATGCAGTCAAATACTCAATTCAGCGAGTGTTCATTACCCGGAATGATGACGGGCGCGACGTCGCGAATATTTCAGGATTGGTTGGTCCTGCTATGGGTGAGGGGTTGGCAAACGTGTACTGGCCGGATAGAAATCGAACTGTCGGTGACACCTTGTTCCGCTACGGCTTGGATTTGGCGTCGAAGGCAGGCGGGAATATGCTTCGCGAGTATTGGCCGACTTTTTCCAGAAAGATGCACCTCCAGGCCAAGCCAGCTGCAGGACATTAATACATCCTTCATTCTGCGCGTTTTTCGAATGTTGATGAAGAGACGGGGGCTTGCCCCGTCTCTTTTGCTTCCGGAGCGAGCTGGACCTCTGCATTTTCACTAGGCGCGCGGAATCTCAAACTGCATCTAAGTCCGGAGATCGCAATATCTAAGAATGGCGGGGGCGGCCTCGAAGGCGTTGACATCCTGAGGCGCTTCACGAAAACAGGAGATCGAGATTGAGGAACCGATTACTTTTGCTGTTTGTTTCTTGTGGACTCATCGCGTCGGCGGCAGCGCAATCCAATTTTAATCGTTACAACTTTACGGTCGGCGGCGGCTTGAGCCGCGGTGAAGGCGAGGTTGCCGCTTTCTCCGGTAACACTTTTAACGGAGTCGTTGGTGGCGGCCTCAACTTCACGCGCATGTTCGGCATGGACGCGGAATACATGTACTACGATCTGAGCATCAAGCAGAGCGTGGCCAACGCGGGCACAGGATTAAACAACGCCAGCGGAAGCCTGCAGTCATTCAGCTTGAACGGAATCGTCAATGCGCCGCTCCACAGTCGATTTGGCGCTTACGGAATATTCGGAATTGGGTTTTACCGGCGCGGTGTTTCGGCGACTGACAATTTGCTTTTGGCGGGCACGCCTTGCCAATCCATATGGGCTCGTTGGTATGGAATTAAATGTTCGCTGGGCGGGGCCGTAATTGGCGATCAGACGTTGTCTTCATATGCCAAAGACGCTGGTGGATTCAACTTCGGTGGCGGAATATCGTATCGTCTGAATCATCTTCACAACTCCAAAGTATTTGTCGAAGGTCGCTACCACCGCGCCTATCAAAGCGACGGACAGACGATTGTGATCCCGATCACGCTGGGACTTCGTTGGTGACGATTCCGCGAGTTTCGCGGAATCAAATCCGATCTGCCTGACAACATTTCTGCCGCTCCATTTTCCGCTGGAAGGATCCCATCGCATGAGTGTTCCTCATCTATTTGCGCCGCTGACTTTACGCGGCTTGACGCTTCCCAACCGGATCGTCGTTTCCCCGATGTGCCAGTACTCGTCCGAGGATGGGTTTTCCAACGAATGGCATTTCGTGCACTTGGGAACCAGGGCGGTTGGCGGCGCGAGTTTGGTATTCACCGAAGCTACAGCCGTGACGCCTGAGGGACGAATCTCTCCGCAAGATCTTGGAATCTGGTCGGACAAACATATCGACCACCTAAAGCGGATCACGGATTTTGTGCACACCCAAGGCAGTCGCGCAGGGATGCAACTCGCGCACGCAGGGAGAAAAGGCAGCATGGCGCGGGGCTGGGAGCCGCCGAGGGTAGTTCCTCCGTCGGAAGGTGGTTGGGATTTCGTTCCGGCACCAAGCGCAATTCCCTTCTCAAGCGATTACGCTAAGCCCACAGAATTGAGCCGCGAGGGTATCGCGGCGATCAAGCAAGCTTTTGTCTCCGCAGCGCGGCGTGCGCTAAAGGCTGGATTTGATGTCATCGAAGTCCACGCGGCGCACGGTTATTTGTTGCACGAGTTTATGTCGCCGTTGAGTAATAAACGGACCGACGAGTATGGTGGCAGCTTTGAAAATCGCGTTCGTTTGACACTTGAGGTTGCGAAGGCTGTGCGCGAGGTTTGGCCCCACGACTTGCCAGTGTTCGTGAGAATCTCCGCAACCGACTGGCTCGAACAGTTTGATGGGACGAACGAAATAGAGAACGGCGACCTTGGTTGGACAGTTCGTCAGTCCGTGGCACTCGCCAAGTCCCTTCGCGGATGTGGCGTCGACCTGGTCGATTGCTCTAGCGGCGGCAATGTAGCCAAGGTAACGATACCGACAGGCGCGGGATACCAGACTGCTTTCGCCGCTCGCATTCGCCGAGAGGCTGGAGTTGCTACGGGTACAGTTGGAATGATCACGGATCCGGTGCAGGCCGATACTGTGATCCGAACGCAACAGGCGGATTTGGTATTTATAGCGCGCGAAATGTTGCGCGATCCCTATTGGCCGATGCGGGCTGCACGGGAGTTAAAGCAGCCGATCGCCTGGCCAGCGCAGTATGCGCGGGCTGCGGATGGGAAGCCTCCGCTGCGGGAAGCCATCCCAACGAAGTAAGGTTCGTCTGGGACGAACCGTTTCGACTTGGGACTCATCTGCGGGGAACCGCCGTGCTTTGCACGGCTTGGACGGGCGAGGACGCCCGTCTCCACACCAGCACACCCTCCAACGCCAACTGACTACCGCGAGCAACTAGCAGGCTAGTTGTTCTCGGTTGAGTTTTAGGCCCGTCAGATTCCCCAGAATCGTAACTGCGATCTGATCGGTTTGGAAAAACTCCTGCGCGGTTTGCTGGAGATCTTCGACCGTGACGGCTTCGATCCGCTCGATCAATTCATCGAGAGTGAAGAAGTGGTTGTAGTACATCTCCTGCCGGGCCAGGTTCGACATGCGAGCGGTCGAGGACTCCAGCGACAACATGAGGCTGCCTTTCATCTGATCTTTGGAGCGGCGCAACTCTTCTTCAGGCACTGGATTTATTTTCAGATTCTTGAATTCTTCGACGACACTTTCCACAACTTTAATCGCTGATTCACGCGACGTGCCGGCATAGACGCACATGGTCCCGGTATCGCGATAAGGATTCAGATCGCTATAGATCGAATATGCCAGCCCCTGACGTTCGCGAATATTCTGGAACAGGCGCGAACTCATGCCTCCGCCAAGTAGCGTGTTGAGGATGTACGAAGCGTAGCGGCGTTCATGAGCGATGGGGTACGACGGAACGCCAATACAGATTTGTACCTGCTCAAGCGATTTCTTGTTGCGCAGATTGATCTTCGAAAAAGTCTTGGGTTCCGGCGAATGCAATCCGTTCTTCGTCGGCTTAACGTGATCGAAATGTTTCTTCACCAGCTCAACGAAGTGATCGTGGTCCAGGTTCCCGGCCGCGCTCACAATAAGATTGCCCGGCGCGAAGTGATGCCCGTAAAAACGGGAAACTACGGGACGCTCGAATTTCTTGACCGTATCGCGCGTTCCCAAAATCGGTAAGCCGAGATTGTGATCCTTCCAGAAACTTTGCGTAAAGATTTCGTGGACCAGGTAATCGGGATTATCCTGGTCCATTTTTATTTCTTCGAGGATGACGCCGCGCTCCCGAGCGATATCATTGACATCGAACACAGGATGGAGCACGAGGTCGCTCAGCACATCCATTGCGATGGGAAGGTGTTCGTCAAGAACCTTGATGTTGAAACAGATACACTCTTTCGAGGTGAAGGCGTCCATGTTGCCGCCGATGGAATCCACCTGGCGAGCGATCGCTTCCGCAGAACGCGTTTCCGTTCCCTTGAACACCATGTGTTCGATGAAATGAGAGATGCCGTTGAATTCCGAATCCTCGTCGCGTGATCCAGATTTGAGCCAGATTCCAATGGCGACCGAACGAAGATGGGACATCTGCTCCGTGATAACGGTCAGGCCGTTGGGGAGTACCTGGCGACGAATGCTGCGCGTTTCTTTTACCATGTTGTGTACCGTAACTTTCTTATGATGGCGATGCTGGTATGACTCGTTGTTGTTGGACTAGTGTCCTATGTATGAATTCGGGTTGCGGCTCTTAATTGTCCCACATTCGGGCGATAGACTGGGTCGCCGGGATTTAGCCCTGTTTTTGTTTAGGTTACAAGCAATTCTTTACGTCATGATTTAAATATCGCAGCCGTAGGGCGTTGTGCAATTTTGCACCGACGAAAGCGCACTCTGCTCCACCATCGAATGCAGAACCAATCCGCCAATTCGTTGTTAGGTCTGACCTTGCAGGAACTTACGGATCTTGCCAGCGCTTCGGGCCAGCCTGCCTATCGCGGTCAACAGCTATTTGATGCGATTTACCGCCAAAGGATTGAGCGGTTGGAACAGGTCTCGACCCTCCCAGCGGAATATCGAGCGCGTCTCTCAGAGGACGGCTGGACCGTCGGACTTCCGTCGATCGACGGGAAGTTCGTTTCGACGGACGGAACGGTTCGCTATCTCATGAAGTTGGCCGACGGCCAAACAGTCGAGACGGTCTGGATGCCCGAGGGAGACGGTGGAGAAATCGGCGACGGCAGTGAAGCGGGGGACGAAGAAGAAGTTCTAGTTCCCTCGTCCTCGTCATGGCGGCGAGCCACAATTTGTGTGTCGAGCCAAGTGGGATGCGCGGTGGGTTGTAAATTTTGTTTCACTGCGTTGCTCGGAGTGAAACGAAATTTAGAAGCGGGAGAAATCGTCGGCCAAATCGCGGCAGTGCTTCGGGATCAGCAGGTTGATCCACCACTGCAGCGCGTCAATATCGTATTCATGGGAATGGGCGAACCATTTCTGAATTATGACAATTTCATCAAGTCGGTGGGACTGCTGGTCGAAGGCATTGGAATTCCGGCGTCGCGGATGACGGTATCCACCGCGGGAATCGTGCCGCGTATTCGGGATTTCGGATTGGAGTCGGTGCGACCGAAGCTGGCGATTTCCTTAAACGGATCCAACGACCAATCTCGCGGCGAAGTCATGCCGCTCAATCGAAAATGGAACCTGGAAGGGTTAATGAAAGCAGCCAGAGAATTCCCCCTGAGATCTAGGGAACGCCTTACGTTTGAGTACGTGCTGTTGGCCGACGTGAATGATGGTCCGGAGCAGGCGCGCGAGGTGGTCGAGCTGGTGCGCGGGATACGAGCGAAGATCAATTTGATCGCACTCAACCCAGGAACAGAATTGCCGTACCGGACTCCCGAACGACAGCGCGTTGAAACTTTTCAACGCATCCTCGTAGCCGCGGGGATCCCAGCATTTGTGCGAAAGCCCAGGGGACGAGACATTTTTGCCGCCTGCGGGCAATTAAAGAGGACAGTGCAAGGAAAAGGTTTGAAGGTTTGAAAGTTTCAATGTTTCGAAGAGAACATACGATCAGAGATGCGGGTGTGTCAAAACTTGAAACATTGCAACCTTGAAACCTCGCTCTTCCTATCCATTGCTGCGAGCGGCCGCGCGATTGGTGGCAGCGAGAGTGGAGCGTCCGGCTGCATTGGTGGCAATGCGTAATTCCATACGGAAAGCAGCATTGCTGGGATCATCGGGCTGCAAGAGGCGCCCACCGTGTTCTTCGACGATGCGGCGGCATGCACTCAGTGAGAGGGTAGACGTCTCATCTTCTTCCTCGGAATTCTGCTTTCCGCGGAATGATAGCGTTTCGCTCGAATGATCGTGCTTAGAGAAGTCCACGAAGACAAGATTCGCCTTGCTGTACGTCCGAATCTGAAGTTTCGAATTCGTTGCGCTTTGAGCCTGCGATCCGATCTGCCCAGCCAGGTGAAGACAGACGTGGAGAATCTGGTTGGAGTCGGCCAGAACCCGCGGCAGCGAAGGAGCGAGATCGAGAAGCACTTGTCCCCCTTCCGCCTCCAATTGTGGCTGCAGCAAGTGGACCGCGGTTTGGACGACCGAGTTGAGGTCGACCGGGGCCAGCTTGGCCGGGGCCTGCCGCGCGAACGTGAGCAGACTCGCCACAAGAGTTGTGGTGCGGCGAACCTGTTCTCCAATCTGCTCAGCCTGCAGTTGTTCGCTGGCTGGCAAGTTGGAGCTACTTAACAGTTCGGAGTATCCAAGCATTGCTGTGAGCGGGTTGTTGATTTCGTGCGCGGCACCTCCCACAAGTTGGCCAAGAGATGCCAATTTCTCCGACTGAATTAGTTTCGCTTGCAGTTCTTTGAGGTCGTCGAAGGATCGTCGCGATCGTTCTAGAAATGTCGATAACTCGATGCGCAACAGACGCTGACGCCAAAAAACAACGATACCCATGACAATCATGGTGAGAAGGCTCACCGTGATCCGAAAGGCTTTGACCGATGGCGGTAGCGTCGTATCCAGCTCAGCATGCAGAGCGGCCCATAGCAGACTGAAAAGCGCGACCATACTGAGACGCGTGATCCACAGGCCGAGCAGCGGTTGCGATGGCTTGGAATCAGAGAGGTCGAGACGAAGAGCGAACAACGGGGCCGCAGCCATCCACGCCATAGAAACTACCAGCGGCACGTCGTAGATGCTCCCACTGTAGTGAAGGTGATGCCCAATGGCCCAATTCGCGAGGTAGGAACTGGAAGCATAAAGTGCGCTGGCGCCAAACAATTGAGCGTAGATATTTCGCCAACCACCGTGCGCAGTGTAAGCGACCACTGCGAGAGCGGCCAGGAAAACAAGCTTTTCAGTCAGGTACGCAAAATTGAAATTCGCGTCATAGATGCCCGCATCCACATGTACTGTCTGCCATGGAACGACGGCATACACATAGATAAAAACCCACCAGGTCAGCAGGAGAGCAAAATCGAGCATGCGAATGCGTTCGTCGCGCTCGTCCTCGCGAAGATGCGGGAGTACGGCTAGCGCGGCGATCATCGGAACCAGATGCAAAAACAGGACGATGTCGCCAAGAAATGGATCGGGCACATCCTTACGTAAGTAGACTTCAAAATAGTTCCACATCGCCTGGTAAGCGAGCCACAAAAACATGCCGAGGCTCATAGCAATCCAAAAAAGCCGGACGTGGAAACTGGGGCAGCGCGATCGGGAGATGTTTGGCAGGAAAGCGGCGGCGGCCACGAGGAGGAGCGTCCCCTGAATGATGTCGCTGGTGATCATCAGGGCATCGCCTTTTGGCATCAGCAGCGATACCGCCGTCTGGGCGAGAACCAACCCGACGAGCAAGCAAACCCAGACTTTAGTGCGCGCAGACAAGACGGAGAACTCCGGTCTTCATTCTAGAGCGTGCAGAAGGGCCGTGGGGGTTACTAGAGTAAGGCCTGTCGGGTTGCTCGCAGTGCTTGCGCCTGCTTTCGATCGCGTGGGTCGCCTCGATGCAGAGTCAGAATTTTTGGTCTTTGGGTGAAGGCCGATTAAACGCATTACCGAGTTCCAGATAAGAACTTCGTGGAGTTTGGTTGCGATTGCCTTTAGAATTGTGCTCTTGACCCTATATCGTCAAAGCTTAAATTTCCTTGTCCTGGATCATCCCTCAATATCGTGATCTTTGGCGCTTTCGGGCGCCGCTAACCGCCGGCGAGATACGGCGCACCGAACGTTGGCTCGCGACTGCCCGCGTTGCTCTCACCATCGCGGCGGTATTCGCTCTTTGGATGGAACCGGCGCGCGGGTTCGCCTACTCGCGCTGGCTCTACTGGCTCCTTACCGTTTATCTGGTCCACGCGATCGTGGTGATGCTGTTGGTGCGCTTTCGTACCGGATCCACTCGAGCGTTTCGCTTGGTGGTGCACGCCGCCGATATCGTTTGGCCGGTCTTGATCTCGATGTTCGTTACGGCGCAGCGCGGTCCATTTTTCCTGTTCTTCGTGTTCGTAATGGCTGCAGCGGCCTACCGCTGGGGTCTCTGGGAGACAGTCGGCACGGCTTGTACCGCAGTCGCGCTGCTCTGGGTGGAGGCCTTCGCGGTACGGGCTGGATTGGAACCGGCCGCCGATCAGTGGTTGCACTTGGTTCACCTTCCGCGATTAGGCGTGAGCGTCCATGAACTGGATCCACAGCAACTGTTCATGAGTTCCGTGTATTTGATTGTTCTCGGATTTTTGCTGGGATACATGTCAGAGAACGAGAAGAAGGTGCGTGCAGAACGTGCCGTGATCACGCGTGTTCTGAGTTCGACGCGAGTTGAAGCTGGACTGACTGGCACCATGCAACAGATTCTTGGCGAGGTTTTGAGTATCTACGGAGCGGCGCGCGTCTTGGGAGCTTCCCAGGAGTCGAATAGCTATCGCGTATTTCTGGCGGAAGTGAAACAAGGTCCGAGTGGTCCGGAGGCCCTGCGCTGGCGGGAAGCCTTGCCCGAGAACGAAAAAGTGTATCTCTTCGACACCACGGCGGACGCGATTTATGCATCGCGGAGCGGTAATGGTTTTCAGACTGTGATGCTCGATCGCGAGGGCCAGAGGATGCGTGATGTACCCACGGAATTCCTCAACGCTTTGTCGCCAGTGGAAAAGTTCCGCGCGGTCGTATCTGTGGGGCTACTGTTTGGGACAGAATGGTTCGGCCGCGTGTTTCTGTTCGATCCCACAATGATGGGCGATCCCGAAGAAGAGTTGCGGTTCCTTCAGGAGTTCTCTCAGCAGGTGGGACCCGCGATTTATAACGTGTACCTGATGCGGCGTCTGCGCGAGCGTGCAGGCGCACTGGAGCGATCGCGTTTTGCTCGCGAACTTCATGATGGAGCGATCCAATCGCTGATCGCCGTCGAAATGCAATTAGACGTACTGCGGCGGCAATCTGGGACGCAAGCTCCGGTGGTGAATGCGGAGTTGGGTCGAATTCAGATGCTGCTGCGGGAAGAAGTGTTGAAGCTTCGCGAACTAATGCAGACCATGAAATCGTTCGAAGTGAACGCGGACCGGCTCGTAAGTTTTATTTCCGACACGGTCGAGCGCTTCCGGCGAGAGACCGGCATTGCGGCCGAATTTGTCAGTGAATTGGAGCGCGTCGAACTTTCGCAGAAGGCGTGCCGGGAACTCGCACGGATTGTGCAGGAGAGTCTGGTAAATGTCCGGAAACATAGCGGAGCGCACAATGTGCTGGTGCGTTTGGCGCAGCGCGCGGGCAATCTGCAGTTGACGGTCGAAGACGACGGCAAGGGATTTTCTTTTGCGGGAAGGCTGTCAGACGCGGAACTGGAAACTACTGGTAAGGGTCCGGCAGTGATCCGGGAACGTGTAAGGTTGCTGGCGGGCGAACTCGCGATAGAATCGACTCCTGGACACGGGGCTCGACTTGAGGTGAAGATTCCTCCGGTGAGGAAAACGGATCGGGCGTAGATTAAACCGTCGCGGGTCCTAAGAAGCAACCGTTCCCAATTGGCCGCATCTCGGCATCGGATCATTCAATTATGGAAAGTCAAAATACAGATCGCCTAAACAGAGACAGTCAAGAGATCGACCGGTCGATCATGGATAAGCGCTCCCATCCCATTCGTATCGTGATTGCCGACGATCATCCAATTTTCCGCGACGGCTTGCGACGATTGTTGGAATCGGAAGGCGACATGAAGGTGGTTGGTGAGGCCTGCGACGGTCTCGAAGCTGTGAAACTGGCGACGGCAATCAAGCCCGACATTCTCCTGCTCGATCTAGCCATGCCGCACCACACAGGTCTTGACGCATTGCGTGACCTCAACTCGAATGGTGGAGCTGCCGGAGCGGTGCGAATCATCCTATTGACCGCTGCAGTGGAAAAGAAACAAGTTGTCGAAGCGCTGCAATTGGGCGCACGCGGCGTTGTGTTGAAGGATTCCGCAACGCAACTGCTGCTGAAGAGCATCCACGCAGTGATGGCGGGCGAATATTGGGTGGGACGCGACAGCGTTTCGAATCTAGTGCAATATCTGCGCAATCTGATGCAGAGTACAAACGAAGAATCCAAACAAAAGAAATTCGGCCTCACACCTCGAGAACTGGAGATCGTTTCGGCTGTGGTCGCTGGCTATTCCAACCGGGAAATCGCCGAGTATTTTAAAATTAGTGAGGATACGGTGAAGCATCACCTCAGCAACATTTTTGACAAACTTGGGGTTTCAACCCGGTTGGAACTAGCGCTATTTGCGGTCAACCAGGGGCTTCCCTTGAAAACTATAGTGTAACAGTCATGAATTCAATAGTTTAGATAGAATCTAAGGTAAATCCAACATATATAGCACGATAGTGCCATATCAGGTCACTGCTGTGCTATTGGGTAGACAGACGGTTCACGATATTTTTACAATCACACGACGGCGAATAGTTTCTGGATGTTGCACAATAGGTTTAGGATGTGCCGTCGATTGGGGGAAACAGTGATTCAAGTAATTCGTCAGCTTTGGTCGGAGGATAGTGGCCAGGACGTCGCCGAATACGCGGTGATGCTCGCTGTCATTCTGGTGATTGTGATCGGCACGGTTCGGTTGATCGGCGGCAACGCCAACAACGTATTTTCGCAAGTCGGCAGCAGCATGTCTCAGTAGTCCCTCCAGCCCCGTTGCGCTTTCGCCGGGGCTCGCCGCGATTCAGGCGGCCACCCTCGCTATGCCCTGCGGAGTTAACGCCTGCGCTTTTTGTAGTGTTTGAGTGTTTGATTCGAGTCATCTCCCACCCGCTTCCCGATTTAGCATCCAGAATTGCGCGCCCGACTTGGGGTTTCGACGAGCCTAGTTTCTACACTAGCGCGTCAGCACTGTGCTCGATTTATCGGCGAGTGAGGATTTGGCGGGACGCCTCGTCTAGCGTCCCGTTGGAGCTGCGGCAGTTTTGTCTGGAACCGGAGCCGTTTTTTCTGGCACTGCATCGCTGAATCGGATCAGAAATGGAAAAAATGGCGTTACCTCAAATGGCATTTTCTCCGACGCAGTTGTTATTGAAACGGGCTTGGTCTTGATGAGTTCGAGCTGATCGCTCCAAGGATCGACTTTGACTCGGCCTCCCAGAGGAAGGGCTGCCACCTGATCCGGTTTTTTGGGATCGAAAGCTGGCGACGAAGTCATCAACGAGGACATTTTCGTCGCATCGCCATTCAGCAGGCTGTCTCCAAGATGCGCTCGAATCAGATTCCTGAGCTGCGGAGCGTTTGCCTGCACTGCCTTTAAGAACAAACCAGCATTTGCAAGCTTGTCTTTGTAGGGCGAGTTGTTGAGCATTTCGATCGCTTTCTTGTCAGCGGCTTCTTCCTCTGCGCGGTCGCGGGCGAAATCCATTCGCTCGAAAGTGCGTTCGTCCGGGAAGAACATGCGGTCGTTGAAAGCCAGCTTCGTGTTGAGGTGATGCCCAAGCGCGATGTGCGCGAGTTCGTGAGTCAAAATCATCGCCAGAGATGCCTCGTCCGGCAGAACATCGATCATGCCGCGACTTAGAACGATGGTGTGTCCGATGGTGAACGACTCCAGCGGGGTCGTCAGCAGCACACGACAATGCACTTCGGGCTGGATGTCGAGATTGTTTGTGACCATCATGTTATTGACGACGGTCATCAGCACTTTGTCGATATCGCCTTCGGGAGCGATTAATCCGATCTGCTGCAAACGGTCGATGACGTTCACTTCCGCCTGACGTTCCCATTGGCGCTGAGCTTCGATTGGAGTGGCGTCCTGCGCCTTTTGACTCTGATCTTGTATCGACTGGGGCGAATCAATCGTAATCTCAGTAAATTCGGAGTTACGGCGCATGTCCTTAAGGTTGTAACCCCACAACCTGGTTTGAGCCTTGTAGTTCAGCGTTTGACCTAAACGACTCTTGCGATCTGATTCTTCCGAATAGATCAGTGATGGGAGCCACAGGCCTGGGCGCAGGTTCTGGCGCCAGCTATCGAAGTGAAGGTAATAACTGTTCCGTGGATGCGGCGCGTAAGTTCCGTTGAAGCGGACGATGTTGTAGTCCTGATCTTCGATCCAAACTCGCCCCAGGAATCGACCGTTGCCTGAATCTTTCTTGGGTGCAACATCCATCACAATGCAGCGCACTTCACCGAGGAACTCCCGGCGGACGAACGTGAAGTCGTAATACTGACGCTGAAGATCCTGATCTAGAACCACCATCTGAGCAAAACCCAGCGGGTAGAACTTCAGCGGAAATATGTTGTTCAGCTTGGTGATCATGCGCTTCCCGAGATTAGCCGTGGTAGGCGAGGTGAAGGCACGATCGTCGGTGCCGTCACTCATGTCCAGACGGCCCAGGAAGTAGACATCGCTGGCGGGCACTGAAATATCGATGTCTTTGTCTTCCTTCAAGTTCTGAATGTAAGTTTCCAGAAGCGGATGGAGGTGTTTCATCTGCGCCATGAACAAATGCTCGCGCTCGATTGCCCGATCGACAACCTGATCAAAGTTGGCGGCAGGAGGTCCGTGCTGAACAATGGCATCGCGATTCGACAGTTGCGGCGCCTGCGCCGGTTGCGCTGGCGTGGTGACGGGCGCCGTTTGAGCTGCTGGAGTAGACGTAGTGGACGCTGGCAACGATTGATCCGGTACCGCTTGCGTCGGCGTAGCTTGTCCGGGCGTGGTTTGTCCCGGCGCGGCTTGTACTGGCTGTGCCGAAGTGTTGGCCGATTGCGCGGGGGCAGATTGATTGGGAGCTGACGCGTTTGCGTCCGGCGTTACCTGCGCGGGTGGCGTCTGATCCGGAGAGGTCTGGGCTGGCGCGGTCTGAGCAAACAGAGAAGCAGCGGAGCAGACCAAAGAGAGAGTTAATAGTGCGATGGGAGAGCGCAGCATTTTGGTTTGTTTCATTGTATCGAGTATGCACCTGCTATGTATGACTTATGTGATTACCCATGTGATGCCTAAAAGTTGCGGTCGAGCTTCGCGATTTGTAGTATTCACGATCTACGACGCGAGTTGGAACGTGATATGTAAGACCGCCTCGAAGTCAGCGGGTTGCCCATCCCGTAAAGCGGGCTTGAACTTGATTTTCTCGGCAGCGCTCACCGCGGATTCGTCGAGCCCGTGGCCCAGACCGCGCACCACCTTCACAACACGAATCTGTCCGTTGGCGGTGAAGACTACATCGACCAACACTTCACCCTCAATCTTGAGCTGCCGCCCTTCGTCTGTATAGACGGGTCGGGGCTTAAAGGTGATCTCGGCCGGCAACGTCTTGACGGCGACCTCTGGAGCCTTCGCTCTCGGCTGGGATGTGGCAACCACGTCGGCGTCTCCAAAAGCACCCTGCCGCACTGCGGCCCGGTTTGCAGACACCGCACCCGAGCTGTTACCGGTTGCGACACCACTGCCAAATCCTGTGCTGGCCACCACTCCACGGACGCCACGCGATCCTCCGGTGCCATTGCCTGAGCCCGAACCGTTCGGCATGTCGAACGAGCCCGCTTGCGCGATGGTGACGGGATGGTTGTGGTTATCCTGCGCTGGCACGCCGTTCGGATCACCAAATCCGCCCGTCTGCACTTTCGAAGGAGCGGCCGCCATGGTTGGCGTCGCCGAGCTACCGGCGGAAAACACGTTTGTGCGAACCGGGGCGCGAGGAATGATCGGCTTCGCGTCAGGCAGGAGTTCTTTCTTGGCAGCAAGAGTTACTGCGGGCGCTTGCTCCTCAGGAACAGGCGCCTTTTTCTGCACCAGTTCAGTGGGAACGCGCATAGCTTCCGGACGAGGGACCACGGGCTCCACAACTTTTGGAGCCGGAACCGCAAAGTGTTTAATGGGTGCCGGAGCCTGCGGAATCGGAGGCGGAGTACTCACCAAACCGATGATGTGGTAATCGTGATCGGGCGAAGCGAGCACCTGAGGATTCATGACCGCAACGACCACAACGGCAGCCACTAGGCACGCGAGCGCGCCGTAACTCACAACAAATCTATCCCACGGTGTCCGCCGTTCGGGAAGTAGTCCAAAGGTCAATTGTGAAGGCTGGGAATCCATGTTCTACACCTCATGAAGCGAACTGCTTAGCATTCGCCAAGAGGAAGTATTCGTTCACTCGAACCGGCGCAAAGAGCGCCGAGGGAGATGGGCCGAAGGACAATACTTCCAGCTCTTTGAGTGCAAGCCAAAGGCCATTTTCGACCTCGACTCCACACCTCTAAGATGCTGCTAAATGGCCGCTTACATAGGGAATAATTCATAGTATCAGAGCCAGAGAGCGCATCTGCAAAGTTTTTCCGTTCCGAAAGGGGAGAAAGTTGTGAAATCCGGAAGAATTTACCGAGGACAAAGAATGCTTCCAGAGAAGCTCCAAATCGTCGACAACGATTGCTCACTCACAACTTCGATCGCAAGGTGATCGCAAGGTATAACGACGGCCCACAGCCTGTCCAAGTGGGCTTATCCAACTTCAACGAGTCAACCACAAACGACCCGGAACGGAAGTATCCGTATACTATTGTATATTAATCGACTTTATATAGATAACGGATCAGGTCTGGCTGAGGGTGCGCTTTGCATGCACAAACTATTGGGGAGTCCCGACGAAGGAGAGATTTATTTTATTCATCGTCCGTCATCAATTTTGATCCGAAGCGACTTCAAAAACTTCAGATCCTGATCACTAATCTTGAGTTCAGGATTGGTGCTGAGGGTAGAGACAAGAGAGGTCTTATCGGTGGTATGTTCGCCTTGCTTGCTGACGCCGATCGTGGCTTCGAGAACGAGGAAAATGTCGTAGCCGCCTTCCTTGATGCGGGCCACAACTTCGGCGATGGATTCAGAATCCGAAAGCGACTCGTTGATCGCTTCGCCTAGTTCCTTCATAAGCTGCTTCAGTTGCTGATCCACGAATCCCCCTGGAATCGGACGCCGCTGACGACGACATTCCGCACCAATTTAGATGCCGTCCATAGCCAATTGTACGCTGGACCACTGCTAAAATCGACGATGCAGCTAGCCAGCTTGCAGCGACGCTTGATCCGGAATCAGCTGAGTACTTAGCAAGTTTGACCTATGATTGATGTGCAAACAGGCAGAAAAGTCGCGCAAATGTTTCGCAGCGCGATTGGATTGTTGCAGCGCAGCCGCACGGGCCGGGCCGTGCTCAGCGGACTGCGCGCAACCGCTCGGTCTCTGGGACAGACTCTCCACCAGCTGTGGCTGGAAGTAACGGGATTCACATTCATTGCGATTGCAGCGGTCGGCGCAGTGGCAGGCATTCGAGAGTATACGAAATATCAAGCCAATCACGCTGCGGGGTTAGGGCGACTGGCGCTGGCTATCTGCTTTACTGTTACATTTGCGTGGTTTGGGTTGAGTTCCTTCTGGCGCGTGAACAAGAAGGCCAAGGGCTAAGGCTAACTTCGGCTCACGTTGAGTGTTTGCCTAGTGTTCGAGATACGCTGAAATCAAGAAACGCCAGAAACGAATGACGAACTCCAAGACGCCCGACCCTGACCGCAAGCGGGAACTCCCTGTTCCCGAGACGCAGACCTCCTCGCACATTACAGTTAAGCCGCTGTACAGCCCCGCCGATCTCGCGTCCTGGAATGTGGACCGCGACCTGGGATATCCCGGCGAGTTCCCTTTCACGCGCGGCGTACAAGCAACGATGTATCGGGGCCGCCTCTGGACGATGCGTCAGTATGCCGGCATGGGCGATGCCGACGAGTCGAACAAGCGGTACAAGTATCTGCTTGCCAACGGCACAACCGGTCTATCGGTGGCGTTCGATTTACCGACCCAGATTGGACTCGATTCCGACCATCCACTTGCCGTTGGAGAAGTTGGAAAAGTTGGAGTGGCCATCGATTCCATCGAAGACATGCAACGCTTGTTCGATGGCATTGATCTGACCGCGATTTCTACATCGATGACCATCAATGCAACGGCGTCGATTCTGCTGGCGTTGTATGTCGCTGTGGCGCGGCGGCAAGGGCGGGACATCCGCAAACTTTCGGGTACGGTTCAGAACGATGTGCTGAAGGAATATATCGCTCGCGGAACTTATATCTATCCTCCGCAACAAGCGATGCGAATTATCACCGACGTTTTTGCCTGGTCCAATGAAAACGTGCCGGAGTGGAATACAATTTCGATCTCCGGCTACCACATGCGCGAGGCGGGATCGACAGCGGTTCAGGAAGTTGCGTTCACGCTGGGCAACGGTATCGCTTATGTAGAAGCGGCGATTCGGGCAGGACTTGACGTCGATCAGTTCGCACCGCGTCTTTCTTTTTTCTTCAACGCCCATAATAATTTTCTCGAAGAGGTCGCCAAGTTCCGTGTCGCGCGACGGATGTGGGCGAAGATCATGCGCGAACGCTTCAAGGCTAAGAATCCCAAGTCGTGGATGCTGCGCTTCCATGCACAGACCGCGGGATCCACGCTGACAGCGCAACAGCCGGAAAATAATATTGTGCGGACGGCAATCCAGGCGATGGCGGCCGTTCTCGGCGGCACGCAGTCTCTGCATACGAATTCTTACGACGAAGCGCTCGCGCTTCCGACCGAAGCTTCGGCGCGGATCGCATTACGTACGCAGCAAGTGATTGCATTCGAATCCGGCGCGCCGCAAACGGTCGATCCGTTGGCAGGATCGTATTACATCGAATCGCTGACCAACGAGATCGAGAAGCGCGCTAACGATTATCTGAAGAAGATCGAAGCGATGGGCGGGATGCTCCGAGCGATCGAACGCGGATACGTGCAGCAGGAAATCCAAAACGCGGCGTACGAGTATCAGCAAGCGGTGGATCGAGTGGAGGCGGTGGTAGTAGGCGTGAACCGGTTTCAGATGCAAGGAGAAGACGAGAAGGCGGTGCCGATCCAGCGCATCGATCCCTCGCTCGAACCGAAGCAGGTGGAACGCCTGCGGGCATTGCGTGCGAAGCGCAATCCAGAAACCTGGCAAGCTGCGATTCGTGCGGTCGAAGACACGGCTCGTTCCGGAGAGAACCTGATGCCGCGAATTCTGGCAGCAGTCGAAGCGAACGCTACTGTCGGCGAAATCTCGGATGCGATGCGCCGAGTGTACGGGGAATACAAAGAAGCCGTCGTCGTCTAATGCGAAACGGGGCACAAAAAATAATCGTTAGCATTGCTAACGATTATTTTCGCGCGCCAGATCCGCGCGCCATAGCGCTCATGAGCACGTAGGGACAGCCGAGGGCGGCTGTCCCTGCGCAAGCATTAATCCTACTGAACTACCGGCGCCGCGCAATGCTGCTCGAAAGCGGCTTTCAGATCTGCGGCGATGGACGCGGCGTCTCTGGTTTCGATCTGATGACGATGCATCATGTAGATCGGCTTGCCGTCACGCAGAATCGCGATCGAAGGTGAGGAGGGCGGGAATCCGGTGAAATAAGCGCGGGCGCGAGCGGTCGCTTCCATATCCTGTCCGGCAAATACGGTCGCAATCTTGCCAGGCTTGATGGCATTCTGAAGCGCGATGCGCACTGCGGGACGCATACGGCCAGCGGCGCATCCGCAGATGGAGTTGACGACCACCATCGTCGTTCCCGGTTCGGTCTGCACAAAACGATCGACATCAGCGGCGCTACGCAGCTCTTCAATTCCCAATCGCGTCAGTTCTTCGCGCATCGGAACCACCATAATTTCTGGATACATGTTTTCTCCTGTTTTCAGAAAGCTAAGTTTCAAGGTTGCAAAGTTTCAAGGTTTCAGATTCAAGAGCATTTACCTTGAAACGATGAAACCTTGCAACATTGAAACCTTGCACTATCAACTATAGAGTGAAATCTGCTTTATGACGATTCAGGAAAACGTTGCGCTGGCGCCGCTCACAACTTTGCAGGTTGGAGGAGCGGCGCGCTACTTTGCGGAAATCAGGCGCGAGGACGAGGTTCCGGAGGCGTTGCAGTTTGCGAAAAGTCGCGATCTGCCGCTTTTTATTCTGGGCGGCGGCAGCAATCTCGTGGTCGCCGATTCGGGCTGGCCTGGACTGGTGCTGCGAATCGAGATCGGTGGCATCGCGAGTCCGGCGACGAAGGATGCTCCCGGCAATTCTGTTCTATTCAGCGTTGGTGCCGGCGTCGAGTGGGATGATTTTGTAGCGCAGGCGGTCGTGCAAAATTGCGCTGGAGTCGAATGCTTAAGCGGCATTCCCGGTAGCGTAGGTGGGACCCCGGTACAAAACGTGGGAGCGTACGGTCAGGAAGTCTCCGACACAATCGAGTCTGTCCGGGCTTTCGATACGAAACAAGAACGCATCGTCGTACTGCCAAAACCAGCGTGTGGATTCCGCTATCGCTCCAGCATCTTCAACACCACCGAACGCGGGCGCTACATTATTTTGAAAGTGAACTATCGGTTAAAACGCGGCGGGGCGGCGAGCTTGAAGTACGCGGATTTGAAAAAACATTTTGCTGAGAAAGTCGGCGACAAAAAAACTCCGCCTTCGCTTCTAGAGGTACGCGACGCAGTCCGCGCGATCAGGCGTAGCAAGGGGATGTTGATTGTCCCCGGCAACGAAGATTGTCGAAGCGCGGGATCATTCTTCAAGAATCCTGTACTCGACGAATCGCAGTTCAAAGAATTGGCAGAGCGCGCCACGTTGAAGGACTTGGAAATCCCGAGCTATCCCGCACTTGATGCGCAACGCAAAGTTTCAGCCGCGTGGCTGGTGGAGCGTTCCGGATTCTCCAAGGGGTACGAACTGGGCACTGTCGGCATTTCGCACCAACATGCCTTGGCATTAATCAATCGCGGAGACGCGAAGGCGAGCGATATCGTCGCTCTCAAAGACCAAATCCAGCGCGGCGTCCAGGACGCCTGGGGAATCGCGCTAGAGCCAGAACCGGTGTTCGTGGGCTTCTAGGATGTCCGTTCTCAAAGGGACTTCGTAGGGATAGCCGCCCTCGGCTGTCCTGTCGAGCGTAGCTCGCTCCCATCCTCAGAATCCCATAGCTTGAGAATCACTTCGGAGGTAGTGGCGGAGCTAACGCTCCGCTGCCCAGCCGAGGGCGGCTGTCCCTACGAGGGTCTGTTAGGGCATCCCGAAGCAGCGGTCCTTCCGGGCGACCGCGAAGGGCTTTGCTACCGCGGGATCCGCCCTGTACTTTCATCGGCAAGTTCGCACGCTCGCTTGAAGATCTTCAGAAACATGTCTTTCGTCAGTTTGCCGGTGTTCGTGTTTTGGTTTGAGGGATGGTAAGTCGCGAGCAGAACACGTCCATCCGGCATGGAGTATTCGGCTCCGTGCCGGAATTCATAATCCCGTTTACCTGCAATCAATCCTCGGCGCTTCATGTAGTTCAGATAGGCTTCGAATCCGATTCGCCCAAGGGCGACAATCACGCGCAGGTTCTTCAGTCCTTCAAACTCGCGCTCTAAGTAAGGAGCGCAGTTGGCCAGTTCCTCCGGCAACGGTTTGTTGTCGGGAGGAGCGCAGCGGGCGGCGGCGGTTATATAGAGATCGGTCAGCACCTGGCCATCGTCACGACTGATGGCTGTGGGCAGGAGCGCAAATCCTGTTTCGTGCAGCACGGGATACATGAAGGCACCCGAAGCGTCTCCGGTGAACGGGCGTCCAGTGCGGTTCGAACCGTGAGCGCCGGGAGCGAGTCCGAGGACGAGGACACGGGCGCTGGGATCACCGAATCCGGGAACAGGCTTGCCCCAATATTCGCAATCGCGATAGGCGCGACGCTTTTCGCGTGCGATGCGCTCCCGATATTCGACGAGTCGCGGACATAGGCGGCAGGCGACGACTTCGGCATCGAGAACTTTGAGCCAGTTCGGGTGGGGACATTTGCGTCATATTGTATTTGCTTGTCTACCCAGGGCCGTGTGGCGCGGACACTCTTGTCCGCGAAACGCGTGCGGTGAGGCAACAGCCTCATTCGCAATTGAATCCAGCCGACTCTGGTACCGTTAAGGCCAATGTCAAGGTTCACGTCAAGGTCAACGGCAGTACCAACACCAACAGCCGCGGACCAGAGTGTCCGCGCCACACGAGAAGCTGCTCCTATAATGAAAAAGCGGCGCAGGTGAGCCCAACTCTTGGACCGTCGAAGATTTCTCAAAAATGCCTTAATCGGTAGCGCTGGCTTGGGTGTTGCTCTTGCCGTGGACGGCGTAGTAGTAGCGCCACACATACCCGTCGTGGAACACGTCGACATTCTGCTTCCGCGTTTGCCCGAAGCATTCCACGGATTTCGCATCGTATTGCTCGGAGACCTGCACTTCGGGCCTTACATCGGGAAAGCTCAAGTCGAACGCGCCGTTCGGTTGGCGCTTTCGTTGAAACCGGACCTTACTATTCTCACTGGGGATTTCGTCTCACATCCCCTCTTTGAGCGGAACGGACCTCGCGGCGCACGCCACGCCGAGCCATGCGCGGAAGTTCTCCAACAACTCAAGGGCAAGCCGGTCATTTCTATTCTTGGCAATCACGACTATTGGAACGGTCCTGATCTAGTTGCGGAGATACTCAATAGCCACGGACTTCAGGTATTGCGAAATCAATCTGTCCCGCTGGAACGGGATGGCCAACGTATTTGGATCGTTGGTGTAGACGATGCATACGAAGATGCCAACGACTTGGACAAAGCGCTTCAGGGCGTGCCATCAGCCGAGACCAAAATAGTCGCGGTGCACGAACCTGACTTCGCGGATGAGACTGCTCTTCATCCGATCGATCTTCAAGTGTCGGGACACTCTCATGGCGGCCAGGTACGAATTCCAGGTTATGGAGCCCCGATCTTGCCTCGATTGGGGAGGAAGTATCCTATCGGCCTTAATCGAGTCAGAGATCTACAGGTTTATACCAACCGAGGAATCGGCATGGTTACTCCACCAGTTCGTTTTAACTGTTCTCCTGAAGTCACCCTGATTACTTTGGTGGGTAGTAAATCCCCCTCCGCCGTTTGACGTTGCTCTTCGTGTGTCTTTACACTCAAGTTTGCGGCGTAGAGTGTCGCAGCGGAGCAAGCACCTGACCCCGACCCCGTTGCCGCAGTCGCATGCGAAAGGTAACTGTGAGCCCCACGGACATTAAAACGGACAACAAGACAGACGGCAAGACGGACAGTAAAGAAAGTACTACAGGCGAAAATGTCGGCGAACCGAATGCCATTTCTGCTCCCGCCGCGTCTGCCCCCAAAGACAGCGCCACCAAGCGCGAGATTGAAGTCGAAATTCCGCTCGAAGACGTCAATCGGCAGACCGATGCGCTGATTCAGAAGTATCAGAAAGTAGCGCGCATTCCGGGATTCCGGCGCGGACATGTTCCAGCGTCAATCATCCGCCAGCGCTTCTCGGAAGAGATCAAGACCGACATGGTCGAGGCGCTGATCCCGAAGTTTTTCGCTCGGGAAGCGGAGCGCCTGAGCCTTCATCCGGTGTCGCAGCCCCGCGTGACTGACATGCATCTTCACGACGGCGAACCGTTGCGCTTCAAGGCAGCGTTTGAGGTACTGCCGGAGATCAAGCTCCAAGGATATAAAGACCTACGCGCGGAGAAGCCTGAGATTGTTGTTTCTGACGAAGATGTCGAGAAAGCGCTCACCGACCTGCGCGAGCAACATGCGACGTTTAATCCGGTGGAAGGCCGTGCTCTCGCCGACGGCGACTACGCGCAGGTTTCACTGGATGGCAATCCAAAGACGGGCGAAGGACAGCCGGTTCACATGGATGAAGTGTTGGTTGAAGTCGCTGGCGGTAACACCATGCCAGAGTTCACCGAACATCTGCGCGGAGCGAGCGCCGGAGACGAGCGCACGTTCGATGTGAATTATCCCGAAGATACGCAGGACAAGCGACTCGCTGGCAAAACGTTCAGCTACGCGGTGAAGGTGCAGTCGATCAAGCAAAAGAGTCTGCCGGAAATGAACGACGAATTCGCCAAGAAACTCGGCGACTTCCAGACCATGGATGACGTCCGCAAGACGATTCGCGAGCAGATGGAAGGCGAGCGCAAGCATCATGCGGAACATGAAGCCAAAGAAAAGCTGGTCGGCGAACTGATTCAGCAGAACGAGTTTGAGGTTCCCAGAGTCGTTGATCGAGCAACAGATCGACATCCGGCTGGAACGAGGGTTGCGTGCTCTCGCTGCGCAAGGTTTGACCTCTGAACAGATGAAGAAAATGGATTTGAATCGTCTGCGCGTCGGTCAGCGCGATCAGGCGGTCCATGATGTAAAGGCTGCGCTGCTGCTGGAGAGAGTGGCGGAGGAAGAGAATGTGCAGGTCAGCGACGAAGAGTTCGATAAGGAACTGGAAGCGCTGGCCAGACAGTCAAAACAGACGTCGGAAGCAGTGCGCGCTCGTTTGACACGGGATGGGGGCCTCGATAGGATACGAACACGAATCCGCAACGAGAAGACCCTCGAACTTCTGTATCAACAGTCCGCATAAACTCTTAATGATGCGGACAATTTTTATCCTCCCCTGAGCGACAAAAACGACTTAAGGGCAGGAGTGTGGAAAGGGTGAACGTGAGCGATCCTCGAATGATGCTGGTACCGATGGTGATTGAGCAGACAGGCCGTGGAGAACGGGCCTACGACATTTATTCGCGCCTACTCCGCGACAACATCATCTTTATTGGCACTCCGATTGACGACAATATTGCCAACTTAGTTATCGCGCAAATGCTCTTCTTGGCACAAGAAGATCCCGAAAAAGACATCCAGCTCTACATCAATTCTCCCGGTGGATCGATCACCGCGGGCATGGCAATCTACGACACCATGCAATATGTAAAAAACGACGTGACCACGATTTGCATTGGTCAGGCCGCATCGATGGCGGCGCTTCTGCTTTCCGCAGGAGCGGTCAAGAAACGCCTGGCGCTGCCGAATTCGCGCATCTTAATCCACCAGCCTTCGATGGGTGGATTGTCGGGTCAGGCGACGGACATTGACATCCACGCGAGAGAGATTTTGCGTATGCGAGAGATTACTAATCAGTTACTGGCCAAGCACAGCGGCCAGAAGCTGGATAAAGTGGAGAAAGACGTCGAGCGCGACTTCATTATGAACTCGCAACAGGCGAAGGAATACGGCATCATCGACGACATCATCTACAAGACAAGGTAAGCAAGACTAAAGGTAAGCAAAACCAGGTAATCGGAAAGCCAGCCGCGGCTAAGCGACCGGAAAAGGAGTGAGTCCGAGTGAAGACTAGATCGGGTTCGGAAGAAATGTTGCGTTGCTCGTTCTGCCACAAGTCGCAGGATGCAGTGGCGAAACTCATCTCGTCGCCAAGCGATTATCCCCGGGCGTATATCTGTGACGAGTGCGTAGCGGTTTGCAACTCGATCCTAGAAGATGATCGGACAGCGACGCCGTCGGCCGCGGTGCCCAACCAGTTGCCGAAGCCTCAGGAAGTGAAGACCTTCCTCGACGAGTACGTCATTGGACAGGAACAGACGAAGAAGAAGCTGGCCGTCGCCGTTTACAACCACTACAAGCGCATTTATATGAATCGCCAGCGGACCGGCGATGGCGTCGAACTGACGAAATCAAACATCCTTCTGATTGGACCTACGGGAACTGGCAAGACTTTGCTGGCGCAAACGCTGGCGCGCATGTTGGACGTTCCATTTGCCATTGTTGACGCCACGACTCTAACGGAAGCAGGCTACGTCGGCGAAGATGTCGAGAACATCATTCTCAAGCTTCTTCAGGCTGCCGAAGGCGATGTGAGTCGTGCGCAGACTGGCATCATCTATATCGATGAGATCGATAAGATCGGGCGCAAGGACGAGAATCCTTCGATTACACGTGATGTGTCCGGTGAGGGCGTGCAGCAGGCGCTGCTGAAGATTCTGGAAGGCACGATCGCGAACGTTCCGCCGCAGGGTGGGCGCAAGCATCCGCATCAGGAATTTACGCCGGTTGATACCACCAACATTCTTTTTATTTGCGGTGGCGCGTTTGTTGGCCTCGAAAAGATCATTGGGCGGCGTATTGGCAAAAAGGCCCTCGGATTCCGCATGGGAGCCGACGAGACCGAAGGGGAGCAAAAGGCGCTCGATTCGAAGCGCAACTTCGAACTCGTATCCGAAGCGCAGCCAGAAGATCTAATCAAGTTTGGATTGATCCCAGAATTTGTGGGACGCCTCCCCGTCATGGGAGTGCTGCAGCAGTTGGATGAGAACGCGCTGGTCGAAATCTTGACGCGTCCGAAGAATGCGATCGTAAAGCAATACCAGCGGCTATTTGAGTTTGAAAATGTGAGGCTCAAGTTCAGTGACGATGCCAACCGTGCAATTGCACGTCAGGCGATGGCGAGAAAAGTTGGTGCGCGCGGCTTGCGCATGATTTTGGAAGAACTGATGCTGGAGTTGATGTACAGTCTGCCTAGCCAGAAGAAGGTCAAGGAATTCGAAGTCACGCGCGAGATGGTGGAAAAACGAAATGTCTCGCTGGCGATGATCGAAAAAGCGGCAAGCTAGGTTGTACAACAATCTAGGTTATACAAGGTATCCAGTTTGGAAGTTCTAGTTTCGCGGTAAAACCGGACCAGAGACGGGAGAATCAGTTGTCGAACCCTAAGGAAAAGTTCGAGAGCAAGAAACTGCCCATGATGCCCATTCGGGATGTGGTCATCTTTCCGTACATGATGACTCCGTTCGTGGTGGGCCGGGAATCCAGCGTTCGCGCGCTCGAAGAAGCTCTGGCCAGCGACAAGAAGATATTTCTAGCAACCCAGCATGACGCCAGCATTGACGAACCGAAAGCTGGAGACATCTTCCAGGTCGGAACCATCGTCAACATCGTGCAAAGCCTGAAGTTGCCCGACGGCAATATCAAAGTCTTGGTCGAAGGCATCGAGCGCGGCAAGATTCTGCAGGTCATCGAAACCGATGGCTATTTGCAAGCGACTGTCCGCGTCGCGCGCTATGCAACGGAAACGACCGCTCCGATCGAAGCAGGAATGCAGCGCGTCACTGCCCTGTTCGAGCAATACGTAAAGCTCTGCCAGTCGCTGAATTACGAAACCATGATCGCGGCTGTGCGCATGGAAGATCCGGCGAAACTGACGGACACAATTGCCGCCAACCTGCAGCTTTCGATCGAAGAGAAACAAGGTTTGCTAGAAATTTTCGATCCAGCCGAGCGATTGAATCGTATCGGTGATGTGCTCGATGTAGAGATCGAAAAACTCAACATGGATCGCACCATCCAGTCGCGCGTGAAGCGGCAAATGGAAAAGGCGCAGAAAGAGTACTACCTCAACGAAAAGATCAAGGCGATCCAAAAGGAATTGGGCCGCGGCGAGAAGAGCGAATTCGACGAACTGAAGAAGAAAGTCGAAGCCGCTGGAATGCCGAAGGAAGTTCGTGACAAGGCGATCCAGGAACTGAAGAAACTGGAAGCAATGCCGCCGATGTCGGCGGAATCCACCGTGTCGCGCAATTATCTCGACTGGCTGCTGGCGGTACCGTGGAAGAAGCGGTCGAAGGAAATCCGCAACATTTCGCGCGCTGAAAAGATCATGAACGAAGACCACTACGGTCTGGAGAAAATCAAGGAACGCATCCTTGAATTTCTTGCCGTCCGTCAGTTGGTCAAGAATCCCAAAGGTTCGATTCTTTGTTTCGTCGGACCCCCGGGTGTTGGTAAGACATCGCTGGGAATGTCGATTGCGAAAGCAACCGGCCGCAAGTTTGTGCGGATGTCGCTTGGCGGAGTGCGCGATGAAGCGGAAATCCGCGGCCATCGCCGTACTTACATTGGAGCGCTGCCCGGCCAGATCATCCAGATGATGAAAAAGGCAGGCACCAAGAATCCGGTGTTCATGCTGGACGAAGTGGACAAGATGTCGATGGACTTCCGCGGCGATCCGTCGTCTGCGCTGCTCGAAGTACTCGATCCCGAACAGAACTTCATGTTTGTGGACCACTATCTCGACGTCGAGTACGACCTGTCGCAAGTTTTCTTCGTGGCCACCGCGAATGTGATGCATACCATTCCGGCGGCCTTGCAAGACCGCATGGAGGTCTTGCGTCTGCACGGCTACACCGAACCGGAAAAAGTTGAGATTGCGAAACAGTTTCTGGTTCGAAAGCAGATGTTGCAAGCTGGTTTGTCAGAAAAGAATATTCAATTTTCAGACGAAGCGATCCGCGAACTCATTCGCGGATATACGCGCGAAGCAGGCGTCCGCAATTTGGAACGTGAAATCGGCAACGTATGCCGCAAGGTCGCGCGCAAGGTTGTAAAGGAAGGCGCGGACTTTACCGCGTCGATCCAAGCGAGCAATATCCCAGACTATCTCGGCGTGCTGAAGTATCGCGACACGCTAGCTCACGAGAAGAGCGAAGTCGGATTGGTAACGGGATTGGCCTGGACTGAGGTCGGTGGTTCGATCCTGAGCACCGAAGCAACCGCAGTCGACGGCAAAGGCAAACTCACGCTAACCGGAAAGCTCGGCGACGTGATGCAGGAATCGGCGCAGGCAGCGATGTCTTATATTCGTTCCCGCGCTCTGCGCCTCGGACTGCCGCGCGACTTCTATCGCAACCTAGACATCCATGTGCACGTTCCTGAGGGCGCGATCCCGAAAGATGGCCCGTCCGCTGGCATCACGATCGCGACCGCTTTGGCGAGTGCTCTGAGCCGGATTCCGGTTCGCCGCGATATCGCGATGACGGGCGAAATAACTCTCCGTGGCAAAGTACTTCCCATCGGTGGATTGAAAGAAAAACTTCTGGCTGCCCATCGCGCCGGATTGTTCGAAGTGATCCTGCCGCAGGAAAACGAGAAGGACGTGGCTGAGGTTCCTGAGAATCTACGCACCGCGATGAAACTCCATTTCGTGGAGAACATGGATCAGGTTCTGGGAATCGCGCTGGAAGGCCCACTGCCGCAGATGACTCCGGACGCAGAGGCCATGTCGCCACTGGCGCCGCCACCGGCTACACCGGGGGAAATACCTACGGCGCGGCAGTAGGTCTGCTCATCCTGTCCCAATAACGCACTCGCCTCAACCTCAGTGTTGCGCTCGTCCGGTTCTTCGTTGCCCCGAACTCGGTTTTCTCGTATCTTGAGGGCATGGACGTACGCCTGAATAATCCAGAAATTCAAGAGAAAATCAATCGTTGGGTCGCGGAGACCGGGCGCGGTCCCGACGAACTCATCGAGGATGCCGTCACGGGATATTTCGAAGAGCTGAGTCAGACGCGGGAGATGCTCAATAGTCGTTATAACGACTTAAAGAGCGGCAATGTAAAACCGATCCCAGGCAACGAGGTTGTTGCCCGCCTCCGCGCGAAGAGTGCCACCCGCCGTTCCCAGCCGTGAGCTCCGGCTACGATTTTCATCCGGAAGCCGCGCTCGATCTTGACGAGATTTGGGAGTACGTTGCCGAAGCCAATCTTGACGCTGCCGATCGGGTAATTGAGAGTATCTTGGCCACCATCGATACCGTGGTCTCTTTCCCGACCGGGTGGCCGCAACGCCCCGATCTCACGTCACGACGGCTTCGCTTTGCCTTAAGTCGCGACTACCTGATCGCCTATGCGCCTGATGAAAAGCCGTTGTGGATCATCGCTGTTATGCACGGACGCCGCAACCCTCGGGTGATTGCCGCGATTTTACGGGATCGCGAAAGATTTTTCGGTTAAGCCCTGGAAAAGGACAGCGCCGCTATCTAAACGGCTTGGCGCTTTTATTTGCGCACTGCGCTTGCCATCTTCGCCCCTAACACTCCAAACTATCTCATGCGGATTCTGGCACGGTTCATGCTTTCGGCGAGCGACCTCGCGCACTTCCCTGCTCCGGGCGTGCCGGAGATTGCTTTCCTCGGACGATCCAATGTAGGGAAATCCAGTTTGATCAACTCTTTGGTCGGCGCGAAGCTCGCGCGCACCAGCAACACGCCGGGACGCACACGCAGCATTAATTTTTACGAAGTACGACGTGCGGGACAACCGCAACCCGAGATGCTGTTCGCCGACCTGCCGGGATATGGATACGCGAAAATCTCTCGAGAGATATCTGCAGACTGGGCAAGATTTGTCGATCCCTACCTGCATCAGCGATCGACCTTGGCGCTATGTATGGTGTTGGTGGATGCCAACATTCCTCCGCAGGAAAGTGACGGACGGTTGCTGGAATTTCTGTCCGCCAAAGAACGTCCCTACGCGATTGTGGCAACAAAATGCGACCGACTTTCTGGGAATGAGCTGCGGCAGGCGATGCGCAAGTTAGGCGAAGCCTATGGCGGGGTGCCCATCGTCGCGTTTTCAGCGAAAACGGGAGTGGGAAAAGACGAACTCTGGACCCAGATTCGCGCTTCGCTGGCCCAATTCCCTGCCGCATAGCGTCTATGCGTAATTAAGCAAGAAAGTTACCGTCGTGACTTCTCTCACCAGCGCTTCCGGGCCGTCAATCCGTTATCATTAAGGCTTATGGCTAAATATTTAGTGACCGGCGCTGCCGGATTTATAGGTTCGTCCCTGGTACGCGCTCTCTTGGAGCGCGGCGATCAGGTTCGTGGCATTGATAACTTCGAGACCGGGAGACGCGAAAATCTCACGGAAGTGATAAACCGTATCGACTTCCGCGAAGCTGACATTCTCGATCTCGACGCCATGCACAAGGCGTGTGAAGGCGTGGACTACATCTTTCACGAGGCAGCGATTCCGTCCGTGCCGAAGTCTGTGCTTGATCCTTTGGGCAGCAACCGGGCCAACATCGATGGGACCGTAAACGTTCTCGTAGCGGCGCGGGATGCGAAGGTGAAGCGGGTTGTGTACGCAGCTTCGTCCTCTGCATACGGCGACACTCCCACTCTCCCTAAGCGTGAGGCGATGAACCCCAATCCGATTTCACCCTATGCGGTAGCAAAACTCGCGAGCGAGTTGTACATGATTTCGTTCTTCCGCTGCTATGGTCTCGAAACCGTGTGCCTGCGCTATTTCAATATCTTTGGACCGCGTCAGGATCCTACGTCTCCATACTCCGGCGTTCTCGCAAAGTTCAGCATGCAGATGTTGCGCGGAGAGCAGCCCACGATCTTTGGCGACGGCGAGACCAGCCGCGATTTCACTTATATCGACAACGCAGTCTCGGCCAATCTCCTGGCTTGTTCGGCTCCCGCGGCCGAGTGTGCCGGACGTGTATTCAATTGCGCGACCGGAGACCGCACTACGCTAAATCAAACGTTCGAGGCACTGAAACCGCTTACTGGATATAAGGGTAGCGTTAAATACGAAGCGGAGCGCGGTGGCGATATCAAGCATTCCCTTGCCGATATTTCGCTGGCGCAAAAGCACCTGGGGTATAAGGTTCTGGTGAACTTCAAAGATGGATTGCGACGTACGGTGGAGTGGTACACGACTCAGAATCAGCTCGTGGGAGCGTAACTCCCGGGGTAAGAAGAAGGGCATTGGGGACCTAGCGGGTTAGGGTCATTCTTGGCGGTCTTCAAGGCGCTTTCACCGCCTGGGTGCGATGCTGACCGTGCTGTTCTATCTTGTTTTCGTTCAGTTCGTTTTGAAATGGTCCGAAGGCGAGGAAACTATCTTCGTCGAACAGACGCTTCGCCCCGCATCCCAGACATACCTGATACGAGAAGCCTTTCGCACTGACCGGCCAACTCATGCTGGTGTGCCAACAACCTCGGAATCCGGCGACCGCCCTGCCGGTCGCCACCATCCGCGTCGGCCACCACCATGCGGATCGATGATGTTTTGCGGAACTACTCTGCTTCGCTAATTCGTCCACTGCATCTCCGCACTTAATCATTCATTCACTCGATCACTGAATCCACGATAGGACGAATTGCAGCCGCGAGCAAAACCTGAAAGGTCGTAGCTCGGCAATCGGAAATATCCCACAACGATCGAATCGCGCACGTGCCGCGTTTGGACATGTACCAACGGACATTGCCGCACCCGCCCAAAGACTTTACGCTGAGAGTTCAGACGGATCCCGCGTTTCGCGTTCTCCGAGCCCATTCGGTCGCTGAATTTCAGAATTGGACTTCCATACTGGACTCCAACGATTGAACCAAGAGCAGCAACGAGGCTCCGACGTGCTCCGGATACGATGAACATTCAGTTTTTTCTTGGTCTGATCGCGACAGAATGAGTGCGAATCCAACTCGAGTTGACTGGGAAGCGACGGCATCCGACGCCAGCTCTCCGTTGCGCGCCGGAAACCGCGCCCTCGAATCGATTGCGCGGCAGGACGGCATGCGGGCGCTGCTCGCGTTCTCCGAACTACGGGAGCAGATACGCAACCGGCGAGCAGCCACAGGACGCGATGCGGATCGGGATCTGTTCGAGACCGAACGCTTTATCCGCGATGAAGTGTTGCAATTAATCTGCGATCGCGTTCAGACGATCACACGCGCCGACGGCATTCTGATCGCTCTGCCCGCCGAAAGCGTGGTTGATGGACCACCCTTGGTTTGCCACGCGTCCGCTGGACCGATCGCCATCGAACACGGTGCGCCGTTACTCGGCGCTTCTGAATTCTTGCAAGATTGTCTTGAGTCCGGAAACATTCTTCGCTGCGATGATTGTGAGATCGACACCCGCGTCGAGATGGATTTCGCGCGCAAGATCGGAGCGCGCTCCACGGTTCTGGTTCCCCTGCGTGGACGCAACGAGCAATTGGGAGTGTTGCAGGCATTTTCCAGAACTCCCTGGGCATTTACCGATCACGATATTCGTTGCTTCGATTTATTTTCCGAACTTGTTCTCTCCGCACTCAAGCCGGAAGATCAAGATCGGCGGATTCACTGGCTGTCAGATATCGCGGGTGAAGTGCTGCATTCGAAGCCGGTCAGTCAGACGCAATCTAAGGTCGTGGAGACCGTGGCCGCTGCGACGTCGGTGTTCGCGCCAGCGGAGATACGATCACTGATCGCCGAATTGCCCGTAAAGACGGGGCTTGCCCCATCTTCCGCCGCCACGATCGCATCGATTTCAGCGGCTCCGCAAGCGGCGCCCGACTCATTGCCAAAGCCGTCGGGTGCAAGTTCGTCCAGCGAAGCAGTTGTACTTTCCGTTCCCAATATGTCGACTGGAACGATTGAAACGCCAGAGTTTGCCAAATCCACTGACCAGATTTCTGAGCTGACACTTGTGCCAGTGGCGACGCATGATTCTGAAGCGGTCTCATCCGAGGACGTCGACGACGACATCGCGGTCGTCGAGCCGACACGTCCCGCGCAACCGCGGCGTTTGCTATTTTTCCCGCACCGCGGGGCGGTTCAGCCAACTTCCCAACCACGCAACTTGCGTCCGATCCTAAACGTCGCAATGGGATTAATGGCCGTCGCGGCATTGTTCTCCGTCGGTGCGTGGTGGGGCATGAGAATTCCGGGAAAGGCTGCGCGGGAAACTGCTGTTTCGACGTCGGCGTTGACCTCTACCGCTCCCGGCTCCGTCACTACTCCCGGTGTTCCTCGCACAGATGTTTTGTTGCCGGTGGTCTCTGACAATCTGATGAGTCCGGCAAACGTCGGCGCGGATGCGACGGTCTTGACCCCAGTCGAGGCGAGCAAGTTGGCAACGCTACCGAAAATTACGGGTGTGCGTCACTGGTCGTCGTCGATGGGCAGTACTGTCGTCATCGACATGGAGGATCAAGTCCCATACGAAGTGCATCGCTTGATGTCGCCAGAGCGGATATATTTCGATCTGCACGACACAGTGCTGGCTTCCGATTTGGATGGAAAGACGATGGATGTAGGCGATGCTTCGCTGACTCGCGTACGCGTCGCGCAGCCTGTCGCTGGAATCACCCGAATCGTGCTCGACACTAAAGATGGCTCGAACTTCTCCGTTAGCATGGAATCGAGTCCGTACCGGCTGGTGGTTGAGTTGCGCGGCAGCGATAAGTCGCTGGCTGCGAATGGATTTGCTCCGAATCATCCGGGCCCGAGTGCGGCGGCGGCGAATCGAATTGCGGCAGCGGCGAGCCCGACGCCTGCGCCGAAAGCCGCTGCTGTCGCGGCTTTGACGCCAAAGCCCGTTGAACAATTATTGCCAGTTAAGACTGGAAAGTTCCGCATCGTGCTCGATGCCGGACACGGTGGTTGGGATCTGGGGACCGTCGGACGCCAAGGATTATTGGAAAAAGATCTGGTGCTGGACGTGACCCAACGCTTGGGCAAGTTACTGCAATCGAGGCTAGGATCCGATGTGATGTTCACGCGGACGAGCGACAACTACCTACCGCTCGATCAGCGCGCGGATTTTGCCAATCAATCACAAGCTGATCTATTCGTCTCGGTACACGCGAACTACAGCAGTTCAGCCGCCGCACGGGGAGTCGAGACCTATTACACGAATTTGTTTTCGGCTCCGGGCTCGAAAGAAGTAGAAAAACACGACGATGGCACGTTCGCAAAACTCACACCGGTATCTTTGTCCGGAATTCGATTGCACGACAAGATCGAAGAATCAAAGCGCCTCGCAGCGAGCGTGCAGCATTCGCTTTACGCCACACTTGCTGCGACCAGCCCAGACATTCGCAATCGCGGTACAAAAGAATCCGCATTCGTCGTTCTGACGGGCACGACGATGCCAGCGATCCTGACAGAGATTTCTTTTGTGAGCAGCCCTGCGGACGAACGCAATCTGCAGAGCGCAACCTATCGGCAACAGATTGCCGAAGCGCTTTATAAAGGGATTGCGCGTTATCAGGAAACAGCGCCCCGCTCGAAATCGTCGCAAGTGACGACGGCGTCCGCACGACGGTAACGCGTCGTCAGCGCCCACTAAATGTCATCCTGAGCGAAGTTCCCACGAAGTCGAAGGACCCCTACCTCATCACAACTTCGCACTCATATCCTAAGCGCTTAGGTTATGGACACTCCCCAGTCATCCTAATTCGCGCTTGGTACGCCACCGTACTTGCTCAGCCACTTCAACTCCTGGCGGACTTTTATTTTTCCGTGCCATGGATTTTTCGCGAGCGAATGTCCCTCGCCAGGAAAGATCAGCAATTCACTTGGCACTCCTAATTCGTGCAAGCCGCGATCGAGCAAATAATCTTCGAGCACCGAGACGCGCACATCGTCTGATCCCGCAACCATGTGCGTGGGAGTGCGGACTTTATTCAGTTGATAAATCGCACCCTCGCTGCGATAACGATCGGGAGTCTCCCACGGGAGGCCTCCTAGGAAATACGCGTCGTCGAACGTCGTGTCGTCATTACCCCAGTTAGCCACGTGCTCAACGGCCCCGGCACCGGTGACAGCAGCTTTGAAGCGAGTGGTTTGGGTAATGAGCCAGTTGGTCATATAGCCGCCATAGCTGTATCCACCGACAGCTAGCTGGTTTGGGTCGGCGATCCCGTCTTTTACGAGTGCATCGACGCCTGTCAATATGTCTTTTCCCGGCCGGGAAACAATTTCCGGAACGATCTGCAAGGCAAACTTGTCTCCGTAGCCGGTGGATCCGCGATAGTTGGGCTCGAACACCAGCCAGCCGGCAGTCGCAGCGAGTCGGTCCCATTGGTACCAGTCAGCCTCGAAGTGGTTTCCGTCGGCGTCCTGCGGGCCGCCGTGGATAAAAACAAACGTCGGCAGATTCTTCGCCTCATATTTCCCGGGGGGATACATCAACATTCCTTCGACCGCAGTGCCGTCATCGGAGACCCAGCGATAGGGCTTAGCTTTCGGCAGATCGCGCTCAGTGAACAGTTTGTTGAACGACGTGATGGCCTTGGCTTGCGCGAGCTTGTCGAGAGCATCGGCAACGTAAACCTCCGCTGGCTTCTCAATGGCAGAGTAGGTAAACGCGATCCGTTGCGATTGTCTTGCGGTTGCTGGATCCGTATACGTTCCCGCCCACTCATCGCGTTTTACGATCGCAGCTTTTGGACTCGCCTGCGATGCGAACTGTACTTCGGTGCCGAGGCGACAAGAACACAGAACGGAGCCGTCCGACAGCGGCGTGTAGCGCACAACCTCACCGGGATATTCGGAGAACCACCGAGTAATCTCTCTCTTTGCCGACGGATCAGCAGTCGTGTCGGTAGTGTCTATCCAGTAAAGACGCGGTTGCGGGTCTTCGTATTTCTTTTCCAGCGAACCGAGATTGATTTGAAAAAAGAGATGACGATTGTCAGGAGCCCACTCGATGTTTATTTCAACCGCTTCGTTGTGCGTCAGACGAACCGGAGAGGCTTCCGTAGGCGCGCTTGTCGCAGCGCTCCCTGTTAACGGAACGAGGTAGAGTTCGATATCTTCTACTTTTTCTTGCCGCTCCGACACCGATGAGGTAACGAAGGCGAGTCGTTGTCCGTCGTGCGAGATGCTGATTTGATCGATCTTGAGGGGAGTATGCGCAATGGCAATCGCAGCGGGAGTCGAGCCGGAGTCTTTTTCTGAGTCCGGAACTTCCTTTGACCCAGCCGAATTGCTGTGCGCGAGGGCTTCGTCGAGAGCGAGTCGGAAAATTACATCTCCGCGCTCATCGCCACGGTAGCGGACTACGTCTTTCCAGTCTTTCTTGTGATCGTCGTTCTGCTGTTTTGTCCAGGGTTGACGGGTAGCAAAGTAGATTGCTTTCGAATCGGAAGACCAAGCAAACGCGTGGACTTCGTCTTCTCCTGATGTAAGTGCGAAAGCTTCGCCGCCGTTGGGCGAAATCAGATAGAGCTGCAGCGTGTCTTTGTCGTCTTTCGCTTTTGCCCGTGTCCCTGCGATTGCTTTGTCTTTGTCTTCTGAATCGTCCGCGCCTTTGGCTTCGACTGATTTGCGGTCCGAGAAAAACGCGATCCATCGCCCGTCTGGCGACCATTGCGGACCGCCGTCATGGCCCGACTGCGTCAACTGGACGAGGCTGCCGTCACCCATGCGGTATTGCCAAAGGTCTTTGCGGAAGATCTGCTGCTCCCAATCGGCGCGCTCGGTTTCAATGACGACGGAATTGCCATCCGGCGAAAAAGCCGCCGTAGGGAAACTCACAGAGTTAAAGAATTCGTCGAGAGTCAGCTTTGGTTTCGCGGACTGGGCATCAGCGGGCAGAGAGAAGGAACAAAGCAATGCGGCCGCAGCGATTACGGCAGCAAAAGCAGTCAGTAAATTTGATCGTCGCATAAGGGATCCAAAATTGATTTGAGGAACGATGTTTCTGAAGCGATATTTCAGAAGCAATATTTAGGGAACAATGAGGTATACATCGCGGGTCTAGTCAGTCGCAAGTATTCAATGGCACTATGTGACGCGGGGACACATCGCTCATCTGCCGCGCTGCGTTTCGCTCTATGGCGCGGTCGGCACGGCGTTTCGCAGCGCCTCATCCAAGGTCTGGTTGCTGCGGGCGGATTGATTTACTACTCGCCATCCATCATCGTAACCGCGAAATTGGACTGTCGATCTGTAGTGCACTCCACTGTCGTACAGTGCCGCCCCCATCGGATTGAGCGAAACCCAACGCCAGACAAAATCGACATCCGCAAAATTACCGGATTTGCTGATGCCGTCAACGCTGGTCAGCTCGCGATGCGCCACCTGAATCGCGATCGGCCCGTTGTCCGGAAGTGCAGTGGTTATCAACGGCCGCACCACGCCTACGCCGAGTGGAGTGAGAGCGACGTCCCAACAAGGCGGAGGGTCAATTCCAACAGGACACTTTTGTTCGGTGCCGGCGATCCATCCACGTCGCTGCAATACCAAAGATTCGGGAGAGCTGAAATCACGATTGGAAACCACGCCAGTTCGAAGCGAGTAGAGTTGCGGAGCTTTGAACGCGTCCGAAGCGGAGATCAAATCTGCGGCGAGGCGACGCGTCAGAAAATCTCGTGGAGAACAACTTGTCGTCGCACACAATACGATCAGGGCCAAAAGTCTGTTGCACAGCGACGACTTGGACTTACGAATTCTCATAGGCGTCGCGAACATCAATAGGACGTATAGGAATATCGCTTACGGTTGCGAGAGGATTCTAACTAATTGCGCGTCCCTGCGGGGTAGAAAAGGAGCGGTGGCAATCTGGCCGTCGAACTTCTTCGACCATCGACCCGGAAGTCGGGCATGACAGTCGGGGCAATCTCCGTCGGTTGTCAAACGATATTTCCTGATCGCGTAGCCAATACGTTCAATCAGTAATTCTCCACACGCATGACAATAGGTGTTTTCCAGATTCTCAACTTGGCCTGGCAAGTTTCCAGCGTAGACATACCGCAGTCCCGATTCGCGACCGATCGCAGCAGCGCGCAACAGATCAGCGGAACTTGTGTCGGCAGGAGAAGTCATCTTGTAGTCCTGGTGAAAGGCCGTGACGTGCCAGGGTATGTCGGGCGAGACGCAGGCGATAAACTCCGTCAAGTTGCGCAACTCCTCATCGCCGTCGTTGAAACCCGGAATGAGTAGAGTGACAATCTCCAGCCAACCCCCCATGCGGTGCACGGTTCGGATGCTGTCGAGTATGGGCTGCAAACGGCCGCCGAGCAGTCGATAGTGGTGATCGTCGAAGCTCTTGAGATCGACTTTGTACAGATCAATCCAAGGGTTTAGGTATTGAAGTACTTGAGGAGTCGCGTTGCCGTTCGAAACAAAAGCAGTCAACAATCCCGCGCGCCGGGCAGTTTGAAAAATCGCGACAGCCCATTCGCTTGTGATCAACGGCTCGTTATAAGTACTCACAAGGATTCTTGCGCCCTGGGCCAGTGCATCTTGCACTAACGCCTCGGGGCTCACTGTGAGTGGCGCCGAGACAGCATTAGGATCGCGCAAAGCCTGCGACGTGACCCAGTTCTGACAGTAGCCACAATGCAAGTCGCAGCCAAGCATTCCGAAGCTGTACGCGAGGGCGCCAGGATGTGCGTGAAAGAAGGGCTTCTTTTCAATCGGATCACACTGCACGCCAGCGACGTAGCCCCACGGGACGTAAAGTGTGCCGCCGCGATTGAAACGAACCTTGCAAACACCTGGCTGTCCGTCGGCGATTGGGCAACAATGTCCGCAGGCATAACAGCGCACGCGATTGCGATCAAGCTTTTCCCAAAGCGCAGGATCGCCTTCGCGAACGCGACTGTCTGACGTAAGGACATCGCGCAACTTGGACACGCACTTATTCTACGACCGATGAATCAAATTGTTTTGAGGTTGGGTGCATCGAACTTCCATCGGAGATAAAAGTGAACAATTAGTTCGCGACTGACTTTGCCGTCTCACTATGGCTGCGGATCCACGCCTCGGCCCGCTGACGCGCAGCGGAGACCTGAGACTGTGTCATCTGGGATGCGAGCCCCTCCAAACGACCTTTACTATTGTCGTCACCTTGAGCGAGGGCGATCACAGACCAAAAATAAGCCTGCGACAGATCCTCCGGAACGCCACGTCCCGCCCAATAGTAGGATCCGAGAGCGGACTGCGCAGCGACATTCCCCTGCTCTGCGGCACGCTGAAACCATCGCATAGCTTCCGCGTCATCCTGCGGAACACCCTCTCCGTTGTGGTAGCGAACACCCATCTGCCATTGACCGTCTGCGTCGCCTTGATCGGCAACTTTGCGCAACTCGGCCAAGGATTTTGATCGTGCGCCATGATTGCTCGCGGGCGCGGAATTGACAACATCCGATGTTGCATGGTGTTCGCGCTGCCACGACATCGACTGAGATGAGTCCTCGAGTTTTTTCATCCGCGAAGCGACCACTGGGCCGACTACATACCCCACGACGACCACCACTACCGCGATCACCAGACCCAGTAAGGCTCTATAAACCAGGCGAGAAGCGGTTGGGGATGCTGGTTCCGGAACCTCGGGAGCGACGGATTCGTCGGTGACTGACTCCTCTGCATCTCCTTGCACCGGCGCGGCAAGGTCTGATGAAGATGAGACTAAGTCGCTGGCATCCAATTCCTGCTCGTCTGGCCTTTCCCGCGTCGCTTCTGCTGTAACCTCTGGCGTCACGCCGGGTAGATCACGGGGAATGGAGTCCAAGGATACGGCTACTTTCCCAAAACTCACGTCTGTTGAAGCCACAGGCGGAATCGTTGGAATTATCTCGGAAACCATCCCGACCAGTCGTTGCAGAACCGACGCCTGCGCCAGCGTGAAAGCATTCGCATGCGGAGAGAAGACCTCGAGCAATCCAAACACATGGAAGTCGGAAACAATTGGAGCAGCCAGCAGCGATCCGATGCCGAGTTCGCGACCGATCGCTGGATCGACGCGAGCATCGTTCTGCATGTCCTCGCAGGAAACGAGAAGGCCGGTGCGCACGCATTCTCCCGACAATCCTTCGTTGGTACTGAGGTGGGTACCGGGTGGCGGAGCAATTTCTCCGGCGCTCGCTAGGCAAATCAAGTTGTCGTTGCTGAGGAACGCCAGAGCCGCGCCACCTGCGCTCGTCTCGGTCATCGCTCGTTCCGTTATTAGTTGGAGCACAGCATCAACATTGCTTCCAAGCTCGAGAACCCTGCGGCGAAACTCTGTTAAGGATGCGCTCTCGACGTCGGCACTGTCGTTCTCAATAGTTTCGGAACTGGCGATTGCGGCACTTCGATCTGAGATCGGGATAACGTTATTCGCCTTCGGCCCTTCGAAATCAGGCGACGCTGCCAGATCGCGATTTTCTTCTTCGTGGTGCGCGATTTGTTCGGCTCGGGCTGCTTGGTTCGAGCAGGCGATCAGCAGGTTCGCGAAAAGCCATTCTTTCAATACACGTCGCGAATTGTCGGTCAGGCCTGAAAACCGTATCCCGCTGCGGCCCGCATCGTCGCTCCAAATCACTTCGCCGTTTCCGTGAATGTAGTTTTTCGTTTCAGGAAGATCGAGGCAAACAGTCACTGCGCGATTTTTTTCCAGACGTTCACTGGTTTGAACCGCAAAGCCATCTTCGTGCAGGTCGAGCAATTCGCTCAGGTCCACGACCATGCCAGTCTCAGGCCCATTGAAACTTGCGTACACCGGCGTGTGAAGTTTTTGACGGACGCAACGACGACGCTCTTTGGAATTAGAAGTAGCGGCGGCGATTGGATCCGGCAATCGGCGGATGCTCCGATCCATATGGCGACAATATTACCTCAGGGATGGATCGTAGGGCAGCAAAACTGTAATCGATAAGACTGCGAGGGGCAAACAAGCATGGGGTGCGCAAGATCAAGCGCGTTACGCTCGTTGGAGGGCGATCCCCGGCAGTCTCTACTTGAACTGAGCGCCTAAACGTGCGCTTAGAGGTTCGCTGCCATAAATGCCGCGTTGTTCTGTGCCACCGGCATCAGAACGTGAGGCGTGGTCAGGGTTCGATCCAAGGCGTTCGCAAGCGTGGATGGAAATTCAGAGGTGAGAAGGTTGACGTCTAATTGCAACTGACGGTGGCTGTATGTGCGATAGACAATCAACGATCCACGGTGTTGATTCGATGTTGTCACCAGATCGAGAGTCAGTTTCCAGGAAGGTTGCCCGGAAATCGCGATCATGTGCGGAAACTTGCTCCAGTGAAAATGGCGACCACTTTCGCCGAGTTCCAGTTGGTCCCCGGAGAACGGTCGAAGGTCGAGATCAAATGCATCAAAATCATTACTGTCGAAAGCCGCTACCAGCACGCTTCGGACTTGGTTGAAATCCGACGCTACTTTCAGTTCCTCGATGGCACGGCGAACAGAAAGATTATTAATAACAATCTGGCGCTGATCGATCGTACGTTGTGCAACTCGGCGCAACTCTCCGAACTCCAGATAATTCAGATGCTGCACCCCGAGCCAAATTCCCGTCCCCACCACAGCTAGTACCAGCCCCAGCGTGCTGCCCGTAGGCCAAAGAAGAAACAGACTGAGCATCGCGAACATCGCGGAGACGGCGTACAGGACGATCACAACCTGGCGATGGGAAAAACCCATCTGCAATAGTTTGTGATGGATGTGTTCACGGTCGGCGGTAAAAATTGGACGTCCGCTGATGAGCCGGCGAACTATGGACAACGCTGTCTCCAGAATCGGCAATCCAAACGACACAACCGGGATGGCAACGGCTACAAACGTAGGCGCTTTTTGCGCGCCTGCGAGAGCCAATGCGCTGAGAACGAATCCGATGAAGAGGCTGCCCGAATCCCCCAGAAAAATCGTCGCGGGATTGAAATTGAAGCGAAGAAATCCGAGGATGGCTCCCGCAAGCGTCACGCTCATCAACGCGCCGAGCCAAGAATGAGTGACCAGCGCGACGATAAAAAACACCATCGTCGAAAACAACGCCGAGCCCGCAGCGAGACCATCGAGTCCGTCGATTAAGTTAAACGCATTAGTTACGGCGACTACCCAGAGGATGGTCAGTGGCAATCCGACAAACCAGGGGAAGGCGTGTGACTTGAAAATCAGCGGGAGGTCAAGAACGCGCATGCCACCGGCAAAAAGCATCGCTGCAGCAATCGCCTGCACGGAAAATTTCAGATATGGACCCGCACCTCGAAGGTCGTCATAGATTCCAAGACAAAAAATAAGGCATGCCGGTACATAGATACGAAGGAGGGTCGCCGGTGGCAACCCGGCAAGGAGTCTTGGAAAAATAAGGGAAAGGCCTAGCCAGAGGCTCAAGCTGACCGAGAACGCCACAAAAATCGCAACGCCCCCTAAGCGAGGGAGCGGCGCTTGGTGCAGATGCCGTCCGGATTGCGGCACGGAAACCCAGCCTCTGCGGGTCGCCAAATCTCGGACTTCACGCGTCGCGACAAACGAAAGTGCGAGCGAAAATGCAAACAACCCAAAGAACAGGATGGTCACAACCGCAACTCCCTTTCGACTGACACGCCCCGCAGTCTGAAACACGCCCACTGCGATGGCATATCAGTCCGTTCTTTCAGACAGGGTTTCCCATTCGTGGCACAAAAATAGATTTGTTTAGTTACCAGAACTATACAACTCCAGATGCTTGCTGGGCAACGGTTGTGGCGCATTTCTGGTTAACCCTTGTTAGTCACTTGTTCCTATTAGGGGGAAACCGCAGATGCACGACCTATAAATTTTGGAAGACATGCTTGTGCTAAACTCGACGTACGCGTAAATCCTAGGAGTCTGAAAGTATGCCCAGGCGGAATTGTCGCTTCCTTTTGGGAAGCCTGTACGTGCTTCTTATTAGTTTGTGCAGTCCCGTGCTCAGGGGGCAGAACTCCAACGCAGAAGTATCGCCCGCACCTCCTGCCGCGATGGCGCCGGAAGCGACTGCCCCGCAATCGACGCGTCTTCTGGCCAACTCCAATGTGAAACTCAGCCCAGGAGATCTGATCGAGATCACCGTTTACGGTGTGCCGGATCTCTCCTCCAAAATGCGCGTGAGCGGATCCGGAGACATTTACCTTCCATTGGTCGACTATGTTCATGTCGCCGATCTAACCACCGATGAGGCTCAGGATTTGATCCAGAAGAGACTCGAGGACGGCGGCTTTGTCCGCGGCCCGCACGTTTCCATCTTTGTGGACGAGTCCAGTTCGCAAGCTATCACCATGGTGGGAGAAGTAAGTCGCCCAGGAGCCTATCCGGCAATCGGCGAACGACGCCTTTTCGATTTGATTTCGGCGGCTGGCGGGTTTACGGACAAGGCGGGCCGCAGCGTTACGATTGATCGCCACGGTAATCCTAGCGAGAAAATTGAAGTACAACTTTCGTCAAACCTCGCGGAGGATACTGAGCACAATGTCGACGTGTATCCAGGAGATACGATTATCGTTTCGCGCGCTGGTATCGTTTACGTCGTAGGAGATGTCCAGCACCCGAGTGGATTCCTGATTGAAGACAACGCACTGACCGTTCTCAAGGCCTTGGCTCTGGCGGGAGGCGGCACTCGCACTTCATCGTTAAACAAAACAAAAATCCTCCGGCAGACTCCGAACGGGATTCAGGAAATTCCAGTTCCTCTGAAGAAAGTTCTATACGCGAAAGCGCCGGACGTTCCGATGATCAAGGGCGATGTATTGTTCATTCCTGGAAGCGCTGCCAAGGCTGCCGCGTACCGCACTACGGATGCAGCGGTGTCATTGTCGGCGGCGCTGGCAGTGGTCGCCGTCCACTAATTAGTCTTGCCGCTGGTGCCCGATCAGCGCAGCGACCAGCCTTCGTGTCAAATACCCATTTTTTCTAGTACGCCGATATAATCTCGCGCCGTCTTATCCCGCGAAAGATTGTTCACAATGTATTGCCGTCCGCTGGTTCCCATCTTCCGCCGGAGTTCCGGATTCGCTGCCAATTCAACGATGGCTTCCACCAAGGCCTCACTGTTCTCCGGTTCCACAAAAGTCCCGGCCCCGGCTTCTTCGACAATCTGACGAGCCTGACCGTCGACCGCCACAATGACGGGCCGCTCGCATGCCATATATTCAAGAAGTTTTGTCGGGATCACCGTCTTAAACAGCTCAGCCTTTTTCAGCATCACCAGACAAATGTCTGCGGCGGATACATAAGCGGGTATGCGCTCGCGCGGCTGTTGCCCAAGAAATCGAATATTGCTGAGCCCCCGATTTGCGGCGAGATCGACGATTCGCTGCTTCTCTGCTCCCTCGCCAATCACCAGGAAGGTAGCGGCTGGTAAAACCGTCTGTAGCTTTTCTGCGGAAGCAATCAAAGTTTCGAGACCATGGGCGTTGCCCATCGTTCCGATATAACAAATCAGAAAACGACCTTCGAGTTTGAGTTGCCGTCGTACTTCGATGGCCGCAGGTTCGAGTCGGAAGAGATCAGTTTCCACTCCGTTCTCAACAATGGAGATCTTTTCTGCAGGAACGTTCCAATAGCGAATCAGATGGTCTTTGAACGCGGGGGTGACGACAACGATGTGATCGGCGCGACGGTAGAGAAAGCCAGCGATTGCGCCGAGGGTGCGGTGGAGCAAAGTTCCTTCCGCCCCGGCGCCAACCGCGGCCAGCGATTCCGGCCACAGATCCCGGACCTCGAAAACGAAAGGGACCCGCTTCCACCACCCCAGCCACCATCCAGAAAGGCCAACCAGCAATTGCGGAGAGGTCGCAATGATCACATTGGGCTTGCGCAATGCCAATCCGCTGACGGCGGCTGAGAGACAGAAAGATGCGTAGTTGCGAATTCTTTCGTGCGCTTTGCGATTGGGCAGGGGCCACAGCCAAGTGCGGACGACGCGAACTCCATCGAAATTCTCAGAATAATGCAAACCACGAAATCGTCCGCGCCAATCCTCGGGAACAACACCAGTCGGATGATTCGGAAAGCCGGTCAACACCGTAACGTCATGGCCCATCTGCGCCCAATGCCGCGACAACTCAACGGCACGTGCGGCAGGTGCTCCCATTTCTGGCGGAAAATATTGTGAGACGTAAAGAATTTTCACGAGATTTTTGCGGTACGCCGATGCGAGCAACTAATTAATTAGTAGTTCGTTAATTTGAAAACGCTTTTTTCAATCAGCGCCCTCGTACGATTCATGCTGCTCCCAGCATATTGTTCCCAGCGGTCGGCGGTGGCGGCGAACAAGGCTTCCCCCGTGATCGTGGACATCACGCGCAACTGTACGATATGCAACTGATGATAAAAAGGGCTCGCCAACATTTTCAGGCGTGTGCCCGATTGTTCGTAGAGCGACCAGTAGCCGGTGTCAAATCGAACGAGGTTGCGGAGCAACGTTTTCGTTCCGCGGTCGAAAATCGTTTTCGCGGAAACTTCTCCAGTAGCAAGCCAGAAATCAAGAACTCCCCACAGTGCCCACATGAATCCATTCAAGATATGTGTGGGAGGATCGACTAAATACTCTTCGATCCAAAGATTATTCTTTTGATCCTCAAAGAGCACGCCGCCATTCGCGATGGAACGAGTGAGCGAGACAAAAGCTCTTTCGCTCGCTTGCTTATACTTTTCGTCTTTGATTAACGCGTAGGCTCGAACCAAAAGCGATATTCCCTGCCCTTGCGCGAGTCCCGAATACCACGGAGCTTTGAGGGTGTCGCGATACTCCCAATCAAAATGATGGTTCCAAACCCATAGCCCGGCTGGATTCTGTTCGAGGTGGGACACAAGCCAATCGGATGCGTGTAGCATTTTCTGGCGACGAGACTCGTCTCCCGTCTCGCAAAATAAGTTGTGGTTTGCCAATCCCCACTGCGCGATAGCGATGGGATTGTATTGCTGACCGATGACCCCGTGATAGTCGAGCATGGGAATGCCCACTGTATCGTGGCGCCCCGTGTAGTCAGCCTTCTGACGAAATAACATGTAATACTCGCCCAATTGACTGACGTTGGCGCGCGGATTGGCCTCGGGCGTCTCATGCCAAAATGTGAGTTGACTTCGTCCGGTGCCGAGATATGCGGCGGCAATGCGTCGATAATAGTTCCAACGCTTGACCACCCTCATAGCGATTCAACTTCCCAAAGCGTGGTGACTAGATCGTCCTCTTCTACCGCAATGGTCGTGGCGGCGAGGTAACGCGTAGAGTTTTCACCGTCCGGCAAGAAAGCGTTGCCGTACTGAAAATAGCGCATCGACAGATTGTCTTTCTTCCATCGGGCTAGGACATGCCAATCCGTTTCAGCCGCCGATTCAATTCTCGATCCGACAATCTGAACTTCACGAATCGTGTTCACGGTGCTCGGCTCAACCATCGTCGAAAAGAATATCGCGTCTGCAACGCGACAGCCGTAAATTGAAGAACTGGAAAGATCACCAATCTTCTCAACGTTGCCCGCAGGATCCAATTTATAAACGTGATTTGATTCGAACGGCGTGTCCGTACAAAGATACAGTCCATCTGGCGTAGGAACCGCGGCTACTGCTCGCGTTTGCTGATTCCCAGCCAGAACAACTTCGGCCGGCTGCTTTTTTTCCAAGAGATCACACGGAGCGCGTAACACTTGGCATTCGGTGCCTTCATCACCCGTCAAGATCCACAGGCAGTCCCACCCTCGGTCATAAATAACATTATGCACGTGTCGAACGCTGCCTGCGGGAAACGTGTGAGCAATTTGCCAAGTGCTACCGTGATCCGACGAAGCATAAATGTGAACCTCCGCACGTTCGCGATTGTCGAAATATTCTCCCCAGTAGATAGTGCCCGAGGGGACGACCGCAATGTGCAGCGGACGTGTGCCGCGCTGAAGTCGGTGAGTGACACGAAATTGGTCACTGCCAGCGGCACACGTCACAATTGCTCCCGGGACCGCGCCAATCATCGTGCCATCGTCAAGAACTGCTAAGGCGTGGAACCCGTCACGAACCAGACGAGAACTCAATCGATTGCCCGATGTAAGGGTCCTCCACCACTCAGGGCGGAAACGCGCCAACGGCTCCCACTCACTGCTCTTCTCAATTTGTAAGCGAACGATTTGGTAGCCGCGACACCCATAGAGAAGATCGCCGTGCCATGCGAGCACGCGAATGCCCTGCCAGTCAGCCACTTTGCGGAGCTTTAGCGGAGAGCGAGTCGCGACCGAAACTGGAGAGTCAGTCATGCCGTTGTGAGCTTAACTTTCGGACTTGCTCGCAAAGAACGGACCAATGGCTAGAACATCCATCTTGGTGCGTTGAAAACAATCGATCGCCTCTTTCGGCGTGCAGACGATCGGTTCATTCTCGTTGAAGCTTGTATTCAGAATCACCGGTATCCCAGTTTTCTTGCCGAAGGTCTGAATCAGGTCGTAGTAAAGGGGATTCTCATTGCGAGCTACGGTCTGGAGTCGTCCAGTGTCATCGACGTGGTTCACTGCGCAGAGGCTCGCCCGTTTCTCCGGACGAATCTTGTAAACGTGCATCATGAACGGAGAAGGATGATCGTTCTCGAAATACTCGTGCTGCGCTTCGGCCAGCACAGCCGGCGCGAATGGACGGAACCACTCGCGCTGTTTGATGCGTGAGTTCAACACATCTTTCATGTTGGGCAATCCGGGATGCGTGACGATCGACCGATTGCCCAGGGCTCGCGGCCCCCATTCCATGCGGCCCTGAAACCATCCCACAACATTGCCCTTCACCATCTGATCGGTGACGGCATCGAGCAGCGGACCACGGTCGAGGCGCCGATACTTCACACTCGCACTATTAAGAGCTGATTCTATTTCTGAGTCCGAAAATTCGGGCCCAAGATAGGCATGATTCGTCTGCTCCCAGCGAGGCTGCTTCAACACTGAACAATGCGTGTGGAGCGCCGCGCCAATCGCCAAGCCTTCGTCGCCCGCGGCTGGCTGAATAAATGTGCGGCGGAATGGAGTTCGGTCGAACAACTTACCGTTCGCCACGCTGTTGAGAGCGCATCCGCCGGCCATGGCGAGCTTCTCGTCTGGAACTTTCCTGTACAGTTCCTTCGCGAGATCAAAAAAGACTTCCTCGAATACATGCTGCATGGCAAAAGCGAGGTCCATATCGCGCTGCGTAATTTCGGAGTGAGGCTCGCGAGGCGCTCCAAATATCTTCTCCATCTTGTCGGAGAAATGCTGGGCCAGAATGACTGTGCCGTCCGGCAACACTTGCATTCCTTGATTACTGCCCAGCGGCTGAAAATAACTCAGGTCGAGTTGGAAGTTTCCGTCCTTGAGCGAGACGATCTTCCGAATCTCGTCGACGTATGTATCTTTGCCATATGGAGCCAGGCCCATGACTTTGCCTTCATCGCCATATTTCCGGTAGCCGATGAAATCGCAAATCATGGTGTAGAAACTGCCAGGAGAATGTGGCAAGAACGTGCGATCCAGAACCTCAATTTCGGGTCCTTCGCAGCGTGCCATCATGGAGGAAACGAAATCCCCGGAACCGTCGTAGCTAAAACCGGCAGCCTTTTCCCAAGGCGAACAGTAATAGGAACTGGCAATGTGGGCGATGTGATGTTCGAGATGATGTTCCTGAAATTTCAGGGTCGAGGCATCTAGATCAAGGGATTGCGCGAGCAGCGCACGCACATCGCGCATCGACTCTTTGCGCTGTCGCATTTTGATAAAATTCAGAATCTTCGCTGGATTTTTCACAGCATACTGAACTTTCTTTGCGAGATGAGCGTCACTGTCCTGTCCCACGGCAACGTGCTGAACGTCAGTCATCTTCGCGCCAGCCGCGTCAAGACACGCTTTCACAGCTAGCGAAGGAAACCCGCCATAGTGCTTCTGCCGGTTCAGGCGCTCTTCCGCGACGGCAAAAAGAATCTTGCCGTCTTCGACAATCACCGCCGAAGCGTCGGCGTGAAACATATTTAGGCCCAGAATTAACATCTACCAGGTGTTCCCTTTCGATTGATTTCTTTATGAGGTCAATCCACAAGAGCTAAGCAAGCACGGATTTCCCCTGCAGCGCCGACGCAATAAATTGGGCCAAGTTCACTGAAAGCGGCTGCCCGGTTTGGCACGCATTTTGTAGTCGCAGCGTAGTGAGCGTTGAGCCTACAATTTGCTCCATCGAAATCGGAGGCGGTCCTTTGCCCAGGAGCGCATTCACGAATGCTTGCAACTCAGCTTTGTGGCCTTTGTCCTGGCTCCATCGCGCGCGCGTAATTGTCTTTCGACCACCACGTACAAGTTCTAACCGGCGGAAGTCTTCGAGGATCGCCACTGATCCACCGCCGAACACTTCCACTCTCTCTTTCGAAGCGGACCTGTCGCCGTTCGCGAGATAACTGATCGTTCCCAGCGTGCCGTTCGCAAACTTCAACGATGCGACGATGTTGTCCATGCTGTATTGTCCCGGATTTCCCACGGCTTGGATTTGAACCTCGGTGGGCGTTGCGCCTGCGAGGAAGCAAAGAAAATCTGCAAAATGGCAGACCTCGCCGAGGATGCGTCCACCGCCTTCTTCAGGATCGTTGACCCAGTGATCGGCGGGGAGATGACCCGCGTTCACTCGGTAGTGGATTGCGAGCGGCTCGTGGATCTCCGCTAAAAACTTTTTTATCTCGACAGCCATCGGCGCGAATCGGCGATTGAAACCAACCATAATTTGAGGGACATCAGGCTCAGCAGAAGCCCGCACCAGTGATGCCAATTCGCATTCGGTCAAACATAATGGCTTCTCGCAAAACACCGCTTTGCCCGCCCGTAGAGCTGCTAGCGTCTGACTAGCATGGAGATTGTGCCGCGTCGCAACGATCACGGCATTGATTTTCGGATCGTTCAATAACTCCGCTTCCGAATTTGAGCAATAGGAGAAGCCGAATTTTTCAGCCGCGCTCTTGCTGCGCGGACCCGTCGCGTTACATACTCCGACTAAGGAAACCTGCGAGAGATCCTTCAACGCTGGCAAAAGCGTGTTCTGAGCGAAACTACCAGCACCCAAAACGCCGATGCCGATAGAGCCCGTGGCCGACGCGATCGCATTCACGACGATTCGCTTCGACAAGTTCGTCGGGATTTCGGAACCAGCAAGCGGGTAAGTAATCAGCGCTCCCAAGAACGGTTCACGCGTGCTCCCGGTTATCAAATCGTAAGCTCGCGTCGCCTGATCCATCGGGAAGCGATGCGTGATCAGAGATGGAAGGTTCAGTTTGCCGTCCGCGATCAATTGCAGAAAGGCTTCCATGTTGCGCGTCTCCGTCCAGCGCACCTGACCGATGGGATAATCGCGCCCCTTCTGTTCGTAAGCAGTGTCGTAGCGACCTGGCCCGTAGGATCGTGAAATGCGAAAGTCCAACTCTTTGCCGTAATAAAGTTTGCGTTGGAGTTCCGTCCCAACCGTTCCGACGGCCACGATGATTGCGCGATCACGCGCCAATTCCGCCGCGAGATTCACTGGTTCGCTGCTCGGAGTTTCCGCCGTGACCAAAACAGAATCCACTCCCAATCCGCCCGTTTTCTGGAAGCAGAGATCGCGGAAATCGCGCGCGTTGGTGGACACGGCCTCCGCACCGCTTGCAATCGCGAGATCCGCACGTTGCCGCAACAGATCGAGACCGAAGACGCGACAACCAGCGGCCTGCAGAAGCTGAACCGTAATTTGTCCAAGCAATCCCAGTCCAATCACCGCGACCGTATCACCGAGCGAGACTTCCGCGGTGCGCATTCCGTGAAGACAAATTGCCCCTACGGTTCCGAATGCCGCCTCCTCATCGGAAACTGCGAAAGGCATATCGACGGAGTCTGCCGTGGACGCAAGTCCACCTGGGGCAAGAACTACCGCTGGAATCTTCGCCACCAACATTCGGGGTACGCACGCGATCTCCGCGTGAACCGCGTATCCCGCGCCCGCACACGCGACGCGATCCCCCACGTTAATGTCAGTGACTCCCTCGCCAACGGCTAGTACAACTCCCGCACTGCTGTAACCAACCGATTGCGGCTGATCGAGGCGCGAACGCACGGTTTGGACCGTCGCAGAAATTCCGTCCCGACGAATTTTGGCCATCACGTCGCGGACGAGATCGGGACGTGCCTTTGCCTTCGCCAGCATATTTTTGCCAGCGAATTCAGCCGAAGCTCGCTCTGTGCCCGCCGACACCAGCGACGCGGCGATTCGCACCAAGACGCAGCCAGGGAGGAGTTGGGGCGCTGGAACTTCAGCGACGTCCAACTCGCCGGTACGCGCGTCTTGCAAAAGCTGTTTCATGCGACGGTTAATTTCGATTGGGAATGTTTATTCGAGTCAATTTGGTGTTGCGCAAACGATCGCGCTCCACCGTCGAGAAAAAGCTGCATCCAGATTTCGAGCGTCAGCAATTGCCAGATTTGCATCGACCAATCTTCTGTGCCACTGCGATGCTCATCAACGTATCGGCGAACGACTTCGGGACGAAACAATCCCCGTCGGCGAATTTGATTTTCCGAAAGAAGATCATCCACCATGGAGCGCAGATCGTGCGCCAACCAGTAGTCAACGGGCGCGGCGAAACCCGCTTTTGGCTGCCGTAACACTTCCTCTGGCAGCATACTACGCATCGCTTGGCGGAAAATGTGCTTCGTGACAGGTCGCCATTTCCCTTTTAGCTTCCTCCCCGGACTCACATTCCAAGCCACGAACTCCGCGAGTTGGCGGTCGAGAAAAGGCACGCGAACTTCGACCGACGACGCCATACTCATCTTGTCGTTGTAAGTGAGGTTGAGTGTAGGCATGAAAATCTTCGTATCCAGATAGAGCATCTGATTGAGAAAGTCGGCGTGTGCAACTTTCGCAAACGCTGCGAGATGTTGTGCGGAAGGATCGCTCTCGGTCACGTATATACTCTGCGCGGCATATAAGCTTGCTTTCTGCGTCGCATCCATATAGGTTCCGTTTCTAATGAAGGCGTCTTGCGGATTGAGCACAGCGCTTCGCGCCATCTTTTTCGCCAAACGCACCGAACCTTTCATCGCCGTCCCGCGCATTGATGGCACGCCTCGAAGAGAACGCTCAGCTGCTGACCGAAGCATACGCGGGACTCGTCGATATTCTTGCGCCCAACCATGAGCTACATGCTTGCGATATCCCGCAAAGATTTCGTCGCCACCTACTCCTGATAAAAGAACGGTCGCCTGCTTTTTCGCTTCGTGGCAGACCAGATAAGCGGTGATGATGGCGGGATCGGCGGTGGGTTCGTCCATGTGCCACGTCAAGTTTGGCAGTAGACCGACGACATCCGGCTCGACCACAATTTCGTGATGTTCACAGCCAAGTCTTCGCGCGAGACGCTGGGGAACGGCGGGATCGTCGATGGTCGATTCCCCGACTCGATATTTTTCAGGAAAAGTGATCGTGTAAGTTCGTACAGACTGTTTTCGCGCCATAGCAGCGACGATGCTTGACGAATCGAGGCCAGCGCTCAAAAAAGCGGCGATAGGAACATCGCTCACCATCTGTCGCTCGACCGATGCGCAAAACCTCTCGCGGATTTCATCTGCAAGATCAGCTTCTGTTCGTTCGAAGAGGTGATCGGACGCGGGGAAAGTTAAATCCCAATACTGTTTAATCGTGAACTCTCCGCGTTGCCAGAGCGCGTAGTGACCGGCAGGAAGCTTAAGGATGCCCTCGAACATCGTTAGCGGATCGGGCACCCAAAGAAATGTCAGGTATTGGTGAAGCGCTTCATAGCTCATGCTGGCTTCAATCCCTGGCACTTCGAGCAGCGCTTTGATCTCGGAAGCAAACGCGAGTTTGCCGCCGCGCTCGGAATAGTAGAGGGGCTTAATTCCGAAATGATCGCGCGCCAGAAATAGCTTCGGACTAGACTCGCGTAGGTCACAGATGGCGAGCGCAAACATTCCGTCCAGACGATTCAAACATTCGACACCATATTCTTCGTAGAGATGAACAATTGTTTCCGTGTCGGTGTGCGAATGGAATCGATGCCCTTTGGCTTCCAGCTCCAGACGAAGATTGGCGAAGTTGTAAATTTCGCCGTTGAATGTGATCCACACGCTGCCATCTTCGTTGCTCATGGGCATGTGCCCATCAGGGGATAGATCGAGAATGGCAAGACGGCGGCTGCCGAGCCCCATATATCCACCGTCAGGGAAATTTCGTTCCCAAACGCCGGAGTCGTCGGGACCGCGATGGGTCTGCACGTTCGTCATTCGGACGAGCGTTTCCGCGTCGCCGCAGTTCACCAAGCCGCTGATGCCGCACATGGCTCAGCCCCTCCCAGTCCGCAGTTCGTAGATTTTGGCTTTGATGTGGAAAAACTGAATTCCCTGCATGCCACAGTAGATCAAGCCAGGCACACCGTCGAGAAACCCTAGACTAAATAGGTACTTGTAAATAAAAAAAAGAAATGGAGAACCGGGCAAACCCAGAAAGCGGCGTCGCAACCAACGGCGTCGCTGCGCCTGTGTTCCCCAGAGAGAAGGCTCAATGTCCTCACCGTTCTTATCGCGACTGCCATCCAGCCACACTCGCGCTTCCCAATTGGAGTACTCATTGTGCTTCAGGATGTAACGCGACAAAGATTCCACGTTGTGATGGATCAGCGGACGACTCAGTTTGCGGGTCGTTCCGTTTACGATGACATGTTCGTGAACTTCCATGTCCGCCATACTCGCGTCTTGATCGTGCAAACGGCATTCGAAGCGCCCGAGTCCCTTGCGGAATAAAGAAAGTTTCCAGAAACTCGCGCCGCTGTGACGCAATTGCCGGCCCAGAAAATACATTTGCAGAGCGATGTAATAACCGTCGGTCTGCGGGTCCTGAATTGCACTGCTTATTTGATTTTCTAGCTCGGGTGTCAGAACTTCGTCGGCATCGAGAAGGAGAATCCAGTCTTCAGCGATCGGCAGCGTGTCCATGGCCCACTGACGCTTCTTCGGCCAGCCTCCGGCGTAGTGAAACTGGACCACTTTGGCTCCGTACGACGCGGCGATCGCCACAGTGTTATCCGTACTATTCGAATCGATCACATAGATTTCGCCCGCGGATTTGAGCGATTCGAGGCAGCGTCGAAGATTATGCGCCTCATTACGAACAGGAATAATCACGGTCAAGGGGAGCGTGCGCGAGGCTATACCCACCGCCGATGCCCCAGTTTTTGATTTCGTTTCGATCACATCTGTCCCGATAGAAAGGTTCTACTATCTTAGCCTCCCAGCCCTAGGTTTTCACAAAGAACGCTGTGCTAGTATCGCTTTTAAAACTATGCCTCAACCGTTGTCTCTTGATGGAACCAAAGAACGCACGATGAATGACGACGAACTAAAAGAAGATGTGCGTGCGTTCTGGAATGCCGATCCATGCGGTACTCGCTATTTAGGCGATCACACCGACTTCGAAGCGCATGCACGTGCGCGCTACGAACTGGAGCCTTACATCCACGAGTTCGCAGGATTCGCCAACTCGCGAGGCCAACGAGTTCTTGAGGTTGGGGTCGGCATGGGCTCCGACTATCTGGAATGGCTAAAGGCAGGCGCGGAGGCTACTGGCGTTGATCTTTCGGCTGCGTCATTGGAACGCGCCAAGCGGCGCTGCGAAATCGCAGGCTACGCTCCGGATCTGCAGATATCCGATGCTGAACACTTACCGTTTCCAGAAAATACTTTCGACATCGTGTATTCGTACGGCGTCATGCACCACAGTCCAGACACAGCGCAATGCATCTGCGAGGCTCGTCGTGTACTCAAACCCGGAGGTGCGCTGCGCATCATGATTTACCATCACGCCTCGCTCACCGGATTCATGCTTTGGCTGCACTACGGATTTCTTCGCGGCAAATCACTACGCCAGTGCGTTCACGATCATTTGGAGAGTCCAGGAACCAAGTCCTACACGCAACTAGAAGCTCGCGCCATGTTGTCAGGCTTCGAACAGATCGAATCGCGACAGGTTTTCAGTCCCGGAGACTTGCTGTTGAACGAACCGTCGTCGCGCTTCAAGGGAATCGCATACAGAATTATTTGGCGATTGTATCCGCGATTTTTTGTTCGGAAGTTTGGAGCGCGGTGGGGATTGTTTCTCTTGATCTCCGCGCGGAAATCGAAAGCGGCCTGAAAGCTCTCACAGATTCCGATCGCACCAATTCTTCAGCACGAATAAAGACCATGGACGCGACCATGACGTTCGTCCTGCAAGATAGGATCTCCATACTTCTTCTACAGCGCTCGCGCTTATGGGCATTTGATCCCAATTGCTCTTCAGCAATATCTGTTCAACCGTCGGCCTCATTTCACCGCGCAGCCATTTTTCGAACGGCAAAGTAAAACCGCGTTTCGGACGATTCACAATTTCGCTGGGCAACTCAACGCCCAAACTGGCCAGTAGCAGGGGTTTTGGCGAGTTGCCTCGCAGCTTCTGATTTCCGGGGATGCGAAAACAGGCTTCGACCAACGCCCGATCGAGAAACGGCACACGTAATTCCAAGCCGTGCGCCATGCTCATGAAATCAGAATCCCTCAGCAGAGTATTGCGCATGTAGAAATGCGACTCTAGATAGGAAACTCGATTCTCCGGATCCAGTGACTGGCTCGCTTCGACCGATTCGCAGAGTACTCGGTTCAACTCTTGCTGCGATAATTCGCGATCCATCGGGGAGAATAAAGCCTGCCGCTCGTCCGAACCAAAGAGTTCCCGCGCCAAAAAGTAGGGGTGAACCGCTGGTTCCGAGCCCTGCATCATCTGAACGATTTTCCGATTGCGGTCGCCTGTCCCAGCAAAGAGAGTCGCAACGGATGTAAGCGACAACTGCGCAAACCGGGGCAGCCGTCCAAACCGCTGGGAGAAACGTTCCATCCGCGGGACACGTCGAAAATTCGAGTAGCCTGCGAACATCTCATCGGCTCCTAGACCGGTCAGAGCGACTTTCACTCCAGTGGCTCTTGTCCTCTCGGACACCAGATATGTGTTCACTCCATCAATCGTCGGCTGGTCCATCGCGAGTAGAGCTTCTGGGAGGATCGCCAGTGTATCTTGGAGCGTGATCGGGATCTCGTGATGATCGGTGTGAAACAGACGCGCGACTTCCCTAGAGAATTCTGCCTCGTTGTATTCATCCTCCTGAAACACAAGTGAGAACGTTCTCGCTGTCACGCCGTCGCGCGCGAGAATGGCCACCAGTGCACTGGAATCGATTCCGCCGGAAAGAAATATTCCGACTGGAACGTCGCTGACCAGATGCGACAGTACTGCGGCTCTCAAGATCGCCGGCAATTCTTCCGCAGACGTCTCAGAATTTTTGCGGGGTGACGAGGGCTCAGACCCCATCGAAGCGTGTAGTGGACTCCAATACTCTCGGCTCTGGATCGATCCATTTGCGACAGTGAGCATATGGCCCGGTGCAAGGGCCATCACTCCCCGGACCATCGTCCATGGCTCACAGATGGAGCCAAACTCCAAAAAGCTCAAAACTCCCGTGGGATCTACTTTCCGTGGCACCAATCCGGTATCTAAAAGGGTTCGAACCTCCGAAGCAAAAAGAAAGGCTTGGTCCGAATGGTAGTAATACAGCGGTTTGACGCCCATCGGATCGCGCGCCAACAGTAAGCGTTTGCGGGCCTCATCCCAAATAGCAAAGGCGAACATTCCGCCCAGTCGAGCCACGCATGACTCGCCCCAGACCCGGTAAGCGGCGAGAATCACTTCTGTGTCAGAGTGACTCTTGAATCCAACTCCCACGCTCTCAAGATCGTTGCGCAATTCGCGGAAGTTGTAGATCTCTCCGTTGAAGACGATCCAATTGCCGGTCTCCGGATCGTGCATGGGCTGATGACCCAAGGCCGAAAGATCCAGGATGGAAAGACGAGTGTGCGCCAGACCGACGTACCCAGGTTCGGGTGAAAGTTCAATCGTAACCGTGCCCGAATCGTCGGGGCCGCGATGTTCCAGGCTGCGAACTGCGCGCTTCAAAAGCTCGCCGGATTCACTCCGCGAGCGGGTGACAATACCAAAAATTCCGCACACTTAGGTCAGTCCCCTCCGTCCCCAATTTGTCCAATGGCAGGGACCGACTAGCAGTAATAGGACGAGTCCCCATGCGAGGGAGCCGCTCGGACTTTCTTTGGACATGGCTCTCTCAGGTCTCAAGCGGACGATACAATCCGACGGCCGGCTTGTACAAGTCCGCATCGATTCTGTTCAGCTGCTTCTTGGAAAATAATAGTCGTTATAACGACTATTATTTGAAACCTAATTTCTGCTCCCGAGATTCAGTCGTGAGTGAAATGATGACACGTCGATAGACCTCCACGAGTTTCCGCGCCTGGTGGGAAAGCGTCAACCTGTCTAACACCGTCTGTCGCGCAGCCGCGGCAATGCTGGCACGGCGAATGGAGGGTTTAAGCAGGAGATTCAATCCTTGTACAAGCTCGTCGAGTCCGCCGGCTGGGATCAGCCAGCCGTTTTTCCCATGTTCAATGATCTCGTCAATTCCCTGCCCACTACAGCCAATCGCGGGCTTGCCGCACGACATCGCTTCCAAGTACACGCAGCCTAAACCCTCGTTGGAACTCGGTAACGCAAACACGGAGCAGCGTCGCATGGCGTCGGCCACTTGTGATCGGCTCCGACGACCAGCGAAAAGCACTCGCTCGCCAATAGCCAGTTCGCGTGCCAAAGATTCCAGTGGGGACCTCTCCGGCCCTTCCCCGATGATGCGACATCGGACTTCTGGCCATGAGTCCTGAAGACGCGCGAGCGCCCTCAATACGAGTGCATGACCTTTGCTGCGCAATAAATTACCGACGATCAGAATCTCTGGATTGGATTCGGTTTCAACTTCCGCGCTTGGACAAAACAGATCGGGATCGACGCCGTTGTAAACGATGGTACTGTGCGTCTGTAACGGCGTTCCCGACTGAACGATTTGTTGAACCCTTCCACTAACGCAGATCACGTTGCGAGCCGCGCTATAAACCTCTCTAGATACGCTGCGCCGCCAATCCGCGGCCATGCCTTCCGCATAACAAGTGTTAAACGCATCCAGCCCGTGGACCGACACGACGAATGGAATCTTTAAGCGTCGAGAAAGAATCGCAGCTGCATGACCACACGGGAGAGCTGCATGAGCATGAATCAGGTCAATCGGCTTCTCTCTGTGCAACCTGCGAACTCGCGCATAGAGACGAGCGAAAAGTGATTTGCCCGCACTTGCCAAGCCAAGATTTCCGGGAACAGCCGGATAACGTAACCACTCAGCAGGAGCCGAAGCACTCGCGCGTCTTCCAGGATGATGAAGCGGGGAGACGGCGATCACGCTCGATACGATTCCAAGCCGCGCCAACTCCGGGATCGTCTCGGCCACGAAACATCCTCCCACTTCATTCTCGCGCGATGGGAAAAACGGAGTGATCGTTAGAACGTTCAGCGTTCGATCTGTAGGCGCTAGCGGCATCAACCTCGCTCACTCTTTTTACGGTTATCGGAGCGCAACAACTCCTGAGCCAAACCAATGAGCTGGTCGACGTGCTGGCTCCAGCTAAAATCGCGGGATCGCCTTACTCCATTGCTGGCTAATGTCTCGGCCATCTGCGACGAGCCTTGAATCTGCATGACACACTCGGCCAAAGCATCCTCAGACATATGGGGAAAGTAGGTTGCGGCATCCCCGCAAATTTCCCGATGAACGGGCAAGTCCGAAGCAATGACCGGCAATCCGCTGGACATCGCTTCCAAGAGCGGATGCGCGAAAGACTCGGCGTACGCGGGCGTCACATAAATGTGGCACGAGCTATAGAGGTGATGAAGGGAGCGATACGGGATTGCTCCAAGTTCAACGATACTCCCGTCCATCTTTAGATCGTCAGCCAGCGAAGCGGCGGACTTCGCGGAATACGTTCCTGGATTGGCTTTCGAGTCGAGGCGGCAAGTTAAGAACAACTTCACTTTCCTCCCCGGCAGACGTCTCCTCAAAATTGGTATCGCGCGAAATAAAGTTTCGAAGTTGCGATAGTAATTGTAGTGGCTGACAAAGAGCAGACGGAGTGAATCCTCTCCTCGCGCTAACTCGATTTGAGCTTCCTTCGGCAATGGTCTTGGGTCGGCTGCGAAAGTGATCGGATCAAACCCGTGGTGAACCGAGCGGATGTTGAATCTTCTGCCACTCCAGCTGTTCAATTCCTCAGCAAACGCCGCGCTGGGAGCGACGGTAACTTCAGCGCGCGCGATAGAACGGCGCGCCAGCCAGCCTTTAACGAACGTATCGGCCAAGATTGCGTAATCACCACGAGCGCGAACGTCGCGCTTGAAATCATGGGATGTGTATAGCGAGTTGCGCGACAAAAGTATTTGAGGGATGGGAGAGTTCCAAAGCGCGAAATTACCGGTCGAAATCAGGACATGGGATCCGGCGCGCCGAATCAATTCTGGGATCGCTGACTGTTCGTGAACAAATCGCCGCGCCACTCCAGACGGTGACGGGGTGTTCACAAAATGAATGCTTGGCAGTTCCCCGAACTCGGCTCGAACCGCTGGACTGAGCAGGACGGTGGTTTCAGTGTCCGATCTCTGCGTCAGATGAGGGATGACATTGCGCAGATAGGTGAGGCCTCCGCCAGCGCTGGCCGCAAGCCCGTTGATAAACAATCGGATCATCGGTTGCGGAGAGCGGACGTACGTATAATGGGGTCTAAATTGGCAACGCCAAAGCCCCCGATCGCCACTTGGGCCGGTTTGGCTAGAACCTGTCGGTCGCGGTCCTCAATCGGCTCAGGCACGAGATCAGCGAGCATAAAAGCCGATGCCCAAAAGAAAACACTCAGATACGAACCCACCGCGAAAAGCCAGTCTTCGAAGTTAGCGTGGATCAGGCCGGCTAGCGCCACCATCGCGAACGGGATCGCGCAGTTGTGCGGGTCAGCCGTTCTCCGCATCCATGCACAGACTCGCCAAACATTAGCAATCGTCACGAACAGAATTCCGACGAATGGCAGCACGCCCAACAGCCCGACCCATTCGGCGATCGTCATATAGCTGCTGCCATGCTCGCGAACCGTTTCACTGCTTGAAGAGAACCTCCCGAAATTCAGTCCTGGATCTTCCCCCGTCGGACTGGTGCCGTATCCGGTTCCGAAAAGCGGATGCTCTTTGATCGAGTTGATTGACAACTGCCACGGGCTACGTCGCGAACCAAGAATGCCCTCACTCTTGTGTCCTTTATAAAGCATCGCGTCTTCCAAATCCCCCAACGACTTTTGTAGAGTATCCGGAGCGACCATGCCCGTGAGGGCGATCGCCAGCAGAACTAAGGCGACTATTTTTGTCAGCAGCCGGTATTTGCGCAAGCTGAAGCAAAAGATCACGGTGAGGAGCATAATTGAGACGATCCCGGCTCTGGCCATGCTAAAAATAACGAGGAAAGTGCAAAGCAAAAGGGCGGACAGCCTGCGAAATTTAACGGCTAGTCCGTCACTCACAATCCATGCCCAAAGCAAGAGCGGAAAACAACCGATGCTCATTGCCGCACCTAGCGAATTAGGATTCCCCCAGATGCTCGCGTTGAAACCCATGTAACAGATTGCCGTAGCGTAAACCAATATCTCCGAAGCCAACACGAGTCCGCGTAAAAACCGTTCCTCGCGTCCGACAACAGCGAGACGCACGCCAGAACAGCAGTACACGAAAAGAAGGCCGAGACTCAAAGCCTTCAGGGACGCCATCTTCGTGTAGGACGAGACGCTCGCGGAAACGAACGCAGCACAGACACAGAAGAAGGCCATCAGATGTATCGAACCGAATGAACGGGGTTGTGCTTTCGTCCAAATGATGTAGCCAACCGAAGCGCCCGCTGCCAGCACAACCCAGCGGCCAGATGTCCAAGCCCCTTGAAGTGGGACGGGCATGCCAGCCCACAGGAACGCAATCATTAGAAAGAGAAAAAAACGCACGTCATATTTCCAAAGGCCCGCAATGAGTATTTCCAACAACAAAATGCCGCCCAGGAAAGATATATCGCCGAAGTACTGTAAATGGTGATAGATGAAATAAAGGAGCAAGGTCAACCCGACCCCGATTCCAGCCCAATGGATCGGTTTCAGGTCGGTCATTGCGTCTCCTTCATGGCGGAAGCGGCAAGACCATCCGCACACGCTTCCGGCGAATAGGTCCGGATGCGATCAAGACTATGTAGCTTCATTTGTCGCGCCAACTCCGGTTGACGCAATATGGAATCGATCGCCACCGTCAGTTTCTCCGCATTTCTGGAAGGCACAACATAACCGTTCCACCCATCCTCTACGAGATCTGAGGCACATCCCGCTACATCGCTGACGATAATCGGGAGACCGCAAGCCATCGCTTCGTTCACCACCAAGCCCCACGGGTCGCTGTGAGTCGGAAGCACCAATACTTCCGTCAGCGCATACAAAGCGGCCAGGTCTTCTCGCTGCGCGAATCCCGGGAAAAAAATTTGGCCCGGACTGATTTCTTTCGCTCGACTCGCCAGACTTTCTCTCGCGACACCATCTCCCGCAAAAACCAACCCCACCTTTGCTCGAACGTCGCTCCCTAGTCTGGCATAAGCATCGAGGAGATCAAAAATACCTTTTTCCCGAACGAACCTTCCTACGAACAGAATATACCGCTGAGGCAAACCCAAATTTTCTCGAAGTGTACTTTCATTGGACCTTACTTTTTCCGCCTGAGCAGCAAAGAAATCGTTATCCACCGCGTTGGGTGCAGTCGCGATGCGGTTGGCGTCAACAGCGAACGACTTCAGATACGAAGAGGCCGATCTGCCCGGGACGACAAATCCATCGCAGCCCCTCAAAAAGCGGGCCTTTAACAGTTTTATCGGTCTACTCCGACCGCGCGCGTCCTGCTGGTTACTCTCTGACCACAGAACGAAACGAGTTTTGTGACGCCGGGCCCAACCCTGCGCTTGCCAGGAAGCCGCGTAATTGTAACCACCACAAATGATGCTGTCCGGAGAAAACTTCTGCAGCGCAGCCGACAACCCCGAATTCAATAACAACTTCAACCCGCCAACACGCAGTCGGTGCGAAGGCAACACTTCGTAAGAAAAACGAATGTCTTCTTTATAAACGCGCCACTGTCGCAATGCAGAATCGGTTTCCGACAGGAATATCACTTTCAACTCGACATCTTGAATTTTAGCGAGCGCGTTAAACACGGGGATGCGATACGGAGAGATAATCTCGGTCACGATCGCAATCCTTTTCTTCATGTTCTCCCCTGGAACTGGCATCGAATAGCGTAACGAATTTCTTGGCCGACAGTTTTCGCGAGATCACGCGATTTGCGATGCATTCTTGCCGCGACTCGCCTGCCGATTGACCACCGCCAACTCCATAAGGTCTTGCCACTGTTCGGTGATGCGATCCCAGTCAAATTTTGCGGCATGCAGGATGGCAGCTGCCGACATCTGCTCGTTCAAATCGGAGTTTCCCAGCAACCGACTGAGGGCTGCATCCATACCATCTTCAGATGGCGCAAGTAAGCCTGTAAGGCCATCTACTACATAATCGGGTTGGTATGAACTGCGCGCGACGCACGCGAGACCGCATGCTGCAGCTTGTCCCAACACCTGAGGATGCCCTTCAATTTCGCTGGGAAGGAAAAATACTCGGGCTTGGCGCATCTCTTCCCCTAACCGAGTGGCATTTAAATGTCCGAGAAATACAACGTTGCCGCAACCTAACTCGTCCGCCAGCCTCTGGCAAGAGGTCAGTTCTTCGCCCATTCCCGCGAGGCGAAACTCCCAATTCGGATGCTGCGCAGCCGCTCGAACTACCAAGTCGGCACGTTTATATTGACGAAATGATCCCGCAAAGAGAACACGCCGCGAGCGACTCACGCCATCGTCTGCAGGCGGGTAGTAGTAACGACTGTCAATACCGTCGTACACGGTCTGAACGTTACGACCGCCCAACCGCTGGACGGTCTTAGACATGTGAACGCTGTTTCCAGCAACCACGTCGGACTCCCGAACCGCGCGTAGCAGAAGCATGCGCTCAGTGTCCTGGTCAAGTCCTCCTGAAACGACGTACGTTACCAGTGCCGACTTCCAATTCAGTCTGGATCGAGCTGTCAGAAACGCGCTGTCCAGTGGACCTTCTCTCGGAAAGAAATACACATCCGGAACGTTACGCAACAGATGCCAAAGTACGCGCGCCGTATTTCCATGCCTTTCCCAACGAATGATTTCTGTATTCGAACGGCTTGCGATTCTTGGGTCCGCGTCGCCTTCACCGAGCATCACCACTCGAAAGCGGGCGGGATCCATGCGTGCAACTACTTCTTTCACTGTCAAATTTTGGGCGTTGGTGTTGTGCTCGTCAGCAAAAGAGGGTGTGAAAACCGTGATCATGCGGTTGGCAGAATTCCTTGGGACGGCCACAGCAACGACAGAATTTTAAATTTCAATTCTTGTGTTGCACTATTCTAGCCGAAGACGGCGATTCCAATGTTTGGTATCGGAGATCGCGCAGCCGCGCTTGCAGTCGCAAATTTTGATTCCGCCCGGATAAAGAGTTCGCTAAATGTTTACGCGCGGCAAGCAACATCCCCTTAGTCGCCGGCGATGCACTGCCAGCAAGCCCATGTAACTCGTATGGATCGCGCTCTAAATCAAAAACTCTTTCTGTAGCACCCGATTCTATCCGCATGACTAGTTTGAATCGAGACTCGCGGATACCGAGAAGCCTGGACGCAATCCGCCCGTCAGTCCGAAATGGATTCTTGCAGTCGTAAGCGCATTCGATGATTGCAGGGTCGTTCCAGGAGTTTCCCTCTTGAAGATTCGTCCACAGGCTGCGCCCTTGAAATGTTTTGGGAGCTTTCACTCCCATGATCTCCATTAGCGTGGGCGCAAGATGCAAGTGACTCATTGGAGAATCAGCAACTTTCTTTGACTGCTCCCCCGGCACGCGGATCATGAGCGGAACATGGACAATCTCCTCACCCAGATTTAGGGGGGCGTGGTAACGTCCGCCGTGCTCGAGAAATTCTTCGCCGTGGTCTGCGGTTAGCGCAAATACGGTATCGCCCCACTGCCGTGTTCGCCTCAGACTCGCTATCAACCGGGCGACCTGAATATCCATCCAACGAATGCCTGCGTCATACAACTGAACGACTTCGTTTTTCTTACGTCGCAAGCGAGAAGCTGTAAGATCGGACCGTTTCCAATATTCGTTCAGGTAGCGCGCGCGATCGGGATCGACATCTTCTCCATTGAAGGCGCGATATGCTTCGTTCGGCGGATAGTAGGGTGAGTGGGGATCCATCAAGTGAAGCCAGAGAAAAAAAGGACGCGCGCCGATTGATCCCAACCATGACTCCGCCTCATCCACCAAAATATCTGCTGACGGAAAACTTCTAAGCGCGTCCATGCTACCCGGAGGCGGCGCGATTCTCATGCAGTATCGAAAATAAAGGTCGTTATAAAGACCACCGAGTCCAACGACATCTGAAAAAGATTTTATCGATTGATTCAGTGTGGTTCTTGCTGATTGTTGGGGCGCAGACTCTGCACCGCGAGAATCCTTGATCCCTTGAGTCGTAGCCGCGTCTCTGTGGTCGACGCTTCCAAAATCAAGAAAATCGCGAAAAGTATCGAATCCCTGGTCGTAACCGAAGCGAGATGAAAGGTAAGGATTGGCTGCCGAAAACGCTGCGGTCGCGTATCCCGAATCGCGGAGCGTGGTGGCGAGAGTCTCTTCGCCGGGCGCAAGTCCGATCACATCGCGGCCTAATGCCAACGGCATGCGCGACGCGAAAATCGCTGGAAACGAATAATACGTCGGAGCACCAGCAACGATCGCCTGGGGCACCACAAAAGATTCGGACGTAAGAGAGTCCAGAAACGGAGTTGTTGGATTCTCGTATCCATACATTCCACAGTGATCCGCGCGCAGGCAATCCACGGTAACCAAAACGAGCGACCGCTTTTTCTGGACTGGAGTCTCTGCCAATTTTACTTTCCTGCTTCCACCGTGGTCGCGTTCACCATCACTTTGCGATCTCGCGCCGTGTAGCAACCTTTCGTGGCTAACGAATGAAGATCGGCGTCATGGATATAAAGCATATCCGGCCAGCGACTCTCCATTTTCGTCAGTAGCTCGTCGATGACTTTCAAAGTCGGCGTTCGGAAATCACGAAGTGTGGAATGAAAATTAATCGAATGGATCGAAATCACCGCCGGAATCCCGTCTCCGAAGCAACTCTCGATTTGCCGCATTAAGTGCTGCGTGCCGCAAGGTTCGAGAGCAGTTTCTATTTCCACGGTGCGAAACGTGGACAACATTTCGTTCTCGTCGAGAGACGGCCTTCGCCGCGCTCCCGGTCCGTTCTGCGCAACCCGCACTCCGTTTTCTCGCCATGCGGTCTGCGAATCCATATTTGCTCGATAGCCCGGAGCACACGCGCTGACTGGATCGTATCCAAAGACTTCGCGAAAAATACCGGCCGCCGCACGGATTGCAGATCTCTGTTCCTCGGCCGACAAGAATCGGTCGGCGGGGCGCGATTCTGGATCCCAGTATTCATAGCCAATCCACGGCATGCGCCAATAAATATATGGAGTCTGCGCCTGCCACAATTTCCTGAGCAACTGAGCCCGCTCGCCGTTCTTCGCGAGTTCTCTTACGATCGCACGCTCGCAAAAATGCGTCAGACCGTGAAGCGCAGGAAAAAATGTACCTTCGCGAATCCCTTCGCGATAGGCTTCCAACAGGTGCGGACGATCCCACTTTCCCGGGAAGCCTTTCGAGAGTGGGTACAGCGGAATCTCTTTCGCACCAGGGTCCGATGCTCGCCCAAAATCAGATCGCCCAAAGTCCGGGTTCGCCATGATGAAATTCATCACGACCTGTGGATTACGGCCGGTCGAATCGCGATGTCTTCTCAGAACTTCGCGGAGCGCGTGCAAGTCATCGGCAGTCTCAAGGCTATAGAAATCGTAGGGCTTATCTCCGAGATTCAAACCGGCGGCACGTAATTCTTCCCAGCCTCCGTGGTCCCGGACGCCTACGCGCCCCCAATCATCGCTCTGAAACAAAACCAAAGGACGATCAAAGCGCAGCGCAGTGGATTTCGACGCATCTCCTCTGCCTCTAAGTCCGTTCCACAATCGCCGAATCATTTTCGCCTGCCGCTGCGTACGACGAGCATCTCGCATCCTCCTTCGCGAACGCCGATCCACCACAGGGCGAGATTCTTGATTGGCGAGCCGACTACCGGCGTCGAGATAAGTCTTTTCAGAAACCGAGCACCGCGGCTGGCAAATTCTCCCTGGCCGGCACACTTTCGAATGAACTGCTGCTTGTGGAGATCGAGCACCTCGAATTCCTGCCCCATCGAGCCCAACCATTTCTTGACTCGATGGTTCGTGGTGTAGAACAAGTGCTCCAGCATCACGGGATTGCGACCTCGGATTTTCAGATAAATGTTCGCCAGAAATTTGGGCATCAGCGGCAGCCAAAAAATCTTATAGTGGGATTCATAGAATCGCAGGTAGTTCGGACAGACAACATACAAGGCTCCGCCTTGACGCAACACTCGTCCTGCTTCTCGAAGGACTGCGATCTGATCTGGAACATGCTCTACCACCTGATTCAAGGTCACCAGATCGAAACAGTCATCGGGAAAAGGCAGCGCCTCTCCAACGGCTGATGCAAACACATTCTCCGTCACTTGGCGCGAAGCAATCTGAATGGACGTCAGCCTTCCACCCGCACCGATCTTATCCGGTTCCACGCCGAAAGCCTGATAACCCAAGCGCCGGCAGCCAACGACAAAACCTCCCGCCCCAGAGCCAACATCCAGTATTGCCGCGTGCGTGGGTAGAGGATGAAACTCGGCGATCTTTTCCAGTACGGTTCGCGGGTCGGCACGGAGCATCGCATCCACAATGTCCACTTGCATTTCGGGGGTCTGAATCCCTCTCCAGTTCTCGGCGCGATAGGAGAGCAGCAGTTCCCGCAGTTCCGCTTGGTCAATTGGTGCGGATTGGATTTTAGTTTCGGTGTTCATCGTTCATCAGTCATCATTTGTCGTTCATTTGCGCGCCCACACGCTATAGTTCACCGTGAATTGATCGTTATCGTCGGCAATTGACTCGATCAGGAACCCGACAATATTGAGAAAAGGGACGACCGTTCCATGCCATAGTGGAGCGAGTATCGGGGGCCAGAAAAACGAGGCCATAAAAACATTCCCAGTTCTCAGAAAGCCGGTGAGGCTGTTCCCCTCGGGAACTACTTCGACACTATCGAATTCGCGAAACAAATGGCGTAATCCTTCGGGCAGAAAGCGCCAGCACTCTTTGTCGTTTTCGCGCGGGAACACTGAGGGAGCACTCAGAAAAAGAACTCCGCCCTGACACAACACTCGTTTAATCTCCGCAACCGCCAGCGCTGGCTCTGCTAGATATTCAAATACCTGAGTACAGATCACAAAGTCGAATTGCTGATCTGGGAAAGGCAACGCCTCGGCTGCGGCACCAACGTTCACCAAGGGAGTCATGATTAGATCAACAGCAATATATTTCTTCGTGCGATTCCCCAACAACACGCGATAGGGCTGCAACCGGCCTCCGATATCGAGCACGGAGAGGTCTTGGGCTGGCAACCGATCGAGCCCCGCTTCAAAAATCTGCCTGCGTCGTCGAAGTATTAACCAGTTGGGATTGGTCAACGATGGATGAAGACGCGCCCGGCTCTCTCGTTGAACTTGTTCCAATTGGGAAGTGAGCGCCATAGTTTTACAGGTATCCCAAATCCCGAAGGCGCTTGTCGAGAACTTCCTGCTCGGACTTGTCTAGCGCGGCGGACGGATCACTCACGAGTTCCTGAAGCACATATTCGAGAAAAGATTCCAGGCTCGCAAAGCGGATACCGTACAGGCTTTCCGCTGACGCGCAGAGTTCTTCCGGCAAACTGATTTGTCTTCGTGTGCTCACAGTGAAAGAAAACTAGGTCCTCCCGACCGCGCTAAAAATACGGCTGCGAACGGCCGATACGATCATCTTGTCGTCGTCGTCCAACCCAGCAAGCAATGCGAGTGCGCCGAACGATGTGTACGCTACCGCGAGTGCGACCCCAATCCAAAGCCATTCCGGATGCAATTGAGCAGAACGACTCCACCACCGCAATCCGAACGTCGCCGCAATGCTGACCGCTGCCGGCGAGAGTAACCGGAAATAAGTCCGATTGTACGGGGACAGATGAAGGACCGAGCGGACTTGCCACAGAAATAGACTATTGCTCACCGCATTGGTTAATGCCGAGGCAAGCGCAACCCCGATCATTCCATACGGACGGACAAGAGCAAATGTCGTCACAACCATGAACACGGCCATGATTATCTGGACCCGAATCAGACGCGCCTGGTTTCCCGACATCAGAAGAAGATAGCCGACTGAACCCACTCCCGCATTCACCAACTGCCCCAACGTCCCCAATACCAGCACGAGCCAGCCTACTTCAAACGCCGCCCCGAACAACCGCATCAGAGGCTTGGAAAAAATGATCATTACGAAGGAGAGCGGGAGGGTCAAACCTAAGATCCACTTCGTCAGAGTTTGGAACAAGCGACCTAACAGTACGTGCTCGCCCCGAGAATGCAAGTCCGCAATGGTGGGAGTAAATATTTGATTCACCGACTGCAGTGCCACTGGGACGAACGCAACCAGCGTGGCGGCGATCGCGTAAATTCCAACTTGACGAACATCCAGGAACGCTCCCAGCAATACTTTGTCAGCCTGGGATAGCACGAACTCCAAAACGCTCACGCCGAAAACCGCAGCCGAGAACCAGAACACTTCGCTCTCTATCGGAACAGCGATGTCAGGAGATTGTCGCGCTGCCTTCGGCGTCAATCGCCACACTGCTACAATTAACAAGAGCATTACCAGTGCGGATCCCGCGACCTGCGCCAGCAGATAGCCGCGCAATCCAAAACCCAAACTGAGCAGCAAGACGCCAAAAATGATGTTCAGAGGACTACCGATAAAGCTGGTGATGACCGTACGTAGCGCTACATCCTTGTAGCCTGCTAGAACTTGCCCAAGAAAAGTTGTGAAAGCCCCCAAGATCAGTATCAGGGCAAAGAGACCGAGATATGGGACGAGTGCTGGAGAATGATAGAGGTTTCGCGCCAGCCACGGTCCGATCGCCATCATGACCGTCGCCAGTACGACGTTGCCGATTCCGAGCAGCGCGAACGCACGACGAAGAAATCCGTGCAGGCGCTGCCATTGCTGTGTGGCCGAATAAGACGCAACAAAACGTACGGCTGCTTGCGGGAGTCCGAGTCCATTGAACAGACCAAAAAAACCGACGATCGTCATCCCCAAGGCAAAAATTCCTAGCGCGTCTGCTCCCAGCACACGCGCCAGATAGATCTTGAAGAGATAGCCCGCGGCAGCAGTGAATAAAGTCCCCGAAAAGAACACAGCCGAGTGCCGGGATATTTGTCCCATCTCGCTGCGAAATCGCGCTTCATCATTGGCGGCTAGCGATGGCGGCGGGATCTTAACGTCCGTTTCGGGCATGTTCAACATTTTCCAACTTGCACGTGCGAGAGAGTTGTCTCTGGATGATGCTCAAGATTATCTCAAACGCGTCGACCCGTGTTTGATAACGTGCGCCCGGAAGGCCGCGCAACAAAGTCGACCAAGAAAAGTGCGTTAGGAAGCCTCATGCGAAGCGACGTCTTCGACGTTGGTCTATTCACAATTTGTTCCGTTTCTCAAGAATAGAGAATTTTCCAACGGCCACCCCTGTCCGCAAACAGCCCCAGGCTTTCCAAAAGATATAATCCGTGTGGATAGCTCGCGGAGCGCGTATTTCTCGAAGCGCTCTTAATTGAATTGCCTGGAAAATATTTAAGGATGGCGGAATAGTGGCTGGGGCCCGCACGAGATTGCTAAAACGCTGGCGGGATAACTACTACCTGAGCCTCTTGCTCGCGTCTTTCTCCAAGCCGCTGCGTTTTATTTTTTCCCGCGGGTCTGCTTGTATAGAACAAAAAGTACGCAAGAATGGGGTAACAATTCGCCTCCCCAACGGCACGAATATGTCGATCGGGAGAGACTCGGGCGTTGGAATTGCAACTGCTTTGTTCTGGCATGGCCTGGATGGATATGAGCCTGAAACGTCTCGGACGCTCCGATTCTTTTTTGAGCGTGCAGCGACATTTGTCGATGTCGGAGCGAACTGTGGCCTTTATTCACTAATCGGCGCTCTTTGGAATCCAAACCTGCGGGTGGTGGCTTTTGAACCGGTGCCCTTAATATTTGAACGCTTGGTTAAGAATGTTTTGCTTAATCGACTCGAAGGCCGTGTTAGGTGTGAAAATATCGCGCTTTCCAGCGAGACTGGGAGGACGACTTTTTTCTTGCCGGTAGGTGAGGGCGGCTTGGACGTCGAAACCACCGGCACGCTTGCCAAAGAGAGTTGGCAGGTACGCCAGGGTTCACCTCGCATTGAGGTTGAAGTGGTCCGGTTCGATGAGTACGCTTCTCGTCATCCAATTCGCGTGGACCTCGTCAAGATCGACGTTGAAGACTTCGAAGCAGATGTTCTTGAAGGCATGAGAGGCATCCTAACGAGGGATCGGCCATTCATTGTTTGCGAGGTGCTTCCCCGATTGCATGGGAATCAGCAGACCCGCAAAATAGTCGAGGCACTAAACTACCAACCGTATTGGATCACGCCCGCGGGTTATATAAAGGTGTCTGGGTTTGATTTCGACCGTGGGAACCTCACTGATTTCTTGCTGTCGCCGGTAGCGACCCCTGATGTCGTGGTAAATAAACTCGACGACCTTTGGACTCTCAAGAAACAGGCGGAGCGAGCGGAACGAGAGGCTATTTAGGACGGCAATTACGCCTCCAGAGTCGGTACGTCTTATGTTCGGGAGCAAAATCGGCGCTGGCAAGATTTGATATCCCAAACTTAGGCGCGCAGCCAGAAACCATTTCGTGCCAAAACTCTACATCGAGAATCGAGACGCCGACCCAAACTATTCAATTTGTGCAAACGACACAACCGATCCGAATGAGAAACGCTCGATGCGATATTTCTTTAGTTTCATCGATTCCAACACAGCGACGGTCTCTCCGCGCCAGTCTTTCAAATTCAGTTCGTCGAAAGCGATGACGGCACCCTTGGGCATGCGTGGGAGAAAGTGTTTGAGTGCGGCCAGGGTCGGTTCATAGATATCAAAATCCAAATACAACAAGCTGACAATCAACTGGGGATTCTCTTTCACATACTGGGGTATCGTTTTTGTCGCGTCACCGCGCACCAGTTCTACTTTCTGTACATGACCAACAAAACGGTTGCTGTCGAACAACTCCACGCACTGCTGAATGTGGTCGTGAGAATCTACCGCGAGACCACCGGGGCGTGCGTCCTGCGATTCGCTTGACTGGTCCTGCTTTGCGAGTTGAGGAAAGCCGCTGAACGTGTCGAAACCTATCACTCTTCGCTGGTGATTCGTTGGTTCGAATATAGCGCTGAACTGTGACCATGCCAGCAGTCCCCCGCCGCGCAGAACTCCACACTCGACGATTGAACCCTGCACGGTAAGCACGCGCTTGAAAATTTCGTAACGAACCAGGAAGTTGGTGATGTCTTGCCGGGGTGTGTAGAGGGGAAAATTCTGCAAACGCTCCAGATTAGAAAACGGACTCTCGGCGATGCATCGCTCCATGCGTTGGGCGTAACCCAATTCCTTCTCGGAGCGAACCGTTCGTTGCTTCGTTGGCCGAGCGTCGGCATTGCGAGATTTCATTTTGCGAGGCTCCATCGTCGAAACTTTGGTTGAAGCTTTATTCCCAGATGCGGTCGCGTTGTGAAAACGCGCGCTGCTAAAACGAGCTACTAATTAATTAGTTGTAGAATTTCAGCCATCGATCGATTCCAGAAGATGCTCTTCTAAAAGCTTATTGATAATCGGGATGCAATCCTCGGCAGATGCTCCAATGCGATCGGCAATCGAAACCAGATCGCGCTTGCCGTCAGCGTACGAAAGAATGTTCATCATCGTGTAAACATCCTGTCCACTGCCCTTCTCGCTGAGAGTAGGATACATGCCTCTTCTACCGAGTTGCGGCTCTCCGAGACAGGTTGCTCGATACACGGCATTCGCCTGCAGCAGCTTGAGACATCGTTGCAACGCGGTAAATGCTCCGGCCAATCCTTGCGGCGAAATGAACTCCATGTTGTCCAAGGACGTATGGTACTCAGGATAGGTTCCATACTTGGATCGCATCAGCGAAACGACCGGCAGATCGACTCCGGGACTGCAGTACTGACGTTCGTCGCTTCCGCGCGCCAGGAAATCGTGGGTGACGCATTCAGGGTAGTGATGTTTGACGACGTGGCGCGTAATTGAGTCCGCCAGAGTATTCGCATCACGAGATTCGAGAAACGAATACGCGCGATCATCTCCCACGCAACTGATCACATACCCCGCGATGGTTTTGTTTTTCATCTCCTCCAAATGTTTGCTGAGGTACGCGATGGAACCGATTGTCTCAGGCACGAAAACGACTCGGTATGTATAGCGTCTCTGCGCCGGCGAAAGAGAGCGCAGCCATGATGCCAACGCGGTCGTCACGACGGGGCCAGACAGTTCATTGTTCCCCATCGATGGGTGGCAGACGTAGGTGGACAGAAGAATTTCTCTGGGGTCGATTCCCGGAAGAATAAGATCGCCGTAAGTCAACGACCCCGGCGCGAGAGTGCTATCGATGACGACGCGATATTTCCCGGGGCGGAGGCTATCCCGGAGTCTCTGACTCAGACAAAATCCCCAGCGTTTTTGGTAGTAAGAAGTGACATAGGGGATCGCATCGGGCATTGCCGGGAGCGAATACAGATGGGGCTGCAATTCTTCCAGCGTCATTTCCTCGGTGATTGGTTCCGAGTAACCGACAACATGAAGATTATTCTGGCGAAAATCGACAATGCGATTTCCGGACCCATCCGCAATGAAAGCATCGCGGATATTCCATTCATCCGGGACCGTCCAATCGAACACATTTGTTCCCGAAGGGACCTCGGACACTCTCATTTCCGGCAAGAGGTTTTTCAGATATGCAAGAGTCCGTCGGACTCCGTCGCCGGTGATGCTGCGACAAATCGGAAAGAGATCGCGAGCCCATCCATACATTTGATTGCCGACGTCGAGGTTTTCCATATATGAGAAGTTTCAGCGCACTATATTCCACGTTACATTTGCTCGTGCCATTGCGATATTAGAACCGTCGTCTAGTCCGTACTGTTCTCATCGACAGCACCCTCTTCGATTAGCGAAAGCGGATCTTCGTCCAACATCTTCCACGCCGTATCGAACAGATCGTTTGCAAACATCCCCGTGATTCTCGATCGTCCAACACGCACCGTCCGCGATCTTCCTTCATCCGCAAGACGCTTCTGCAACCGTCGAAGGTCGCCACCGGATTTCCGATTCAAGTCACGCACGTTATAAATCACGGAAGTATGCGTTGTGTGACCGTCAGGCGTGATCCCTGTTCCGGAAAATTCCTTTTTGTATCGGTAATCCACACCATGCATTGTTTCGACGTAATGTACGAAAGTGCCGCCGCGGCTCAAGGAGCAACCGAGGTCCACGATACACGCGTTCATGCGATGCAGCGCGGCGAAAACTGATTCCGATCCGAAGCATTCTTTCACAGGGATCGCACACAATTCCTCGGCTCGCGGCCCACTACATGCGACGCTAAAGATAGGGTCGGATGTTCGCCGAACTCCGGGTCGAACTCTGAATCTTTCGCTGACCATCCCTACGGCGCTGGGAGTCGACGCAACGTCGAACGACTCGCCTTTGGTGAAGCTATAGCTAAAGGTGGGAATAACCAAGCTTCCGTCGACGCCATTCGCGGCTTGAATGGCATCGATCAGCATATCCAACCGATCACCAGAGTTCCTGCTGTCAGACGGCTCTGGGAATTGCGCTGCGACGATCGCATCGGGATGAACGAGAACTACGCTTCCTGGCCGGACACCGACGGAAAGCAAGGCTTCCGTAATGTCGGACGGCGAAATCTCGAATGGCTTCAAGCGGTGACCGTGGGCATCAATCGATGCTCTCCCTTTCTCCTGGATCGACATTCATGACATTTTACGGGAGAGTACGAGAGAGTCGCTTATGGGAGCGCACGAGACGACAGTTGAAACTGCGCATGACCGTCCTGCGGGACGATTTGCGTGTGGGTGTCTGATCAACTGTAGATAGACCCGATGCTTCTCATCTTAGCCTCTGGCTGCTAAGATTTTTTGTACCAAGCCATTGATCGCTCCTTCCTTCATGAAGATTCTGCTGGTGCATCCCGAAGACTCAATCGAGGCGCATGCACGATCCGGAATACAATGGAATTGCGTCGTCGACCTGGGATGGTCAGGCAGACACATCTACACCCGCCTCACCGACGAGCTTGGATTTCGCGTCTTCAGTGTGAATGATCTGGTGGATCATGAATCGCATCGATTGCGAATGCGCGATCTGCTGGCCCTGGGTCTGGGTGAAGTTGTCGGAGGTGATTCCCTAGACTGGTGGGACATATATTCGGCGTACCCGTACCAGCAACTTGAACAGATCGTCTTAATGTCGGCACTGAACGAGCAATTCCCCGAACAATCAGAAATTGTCGCAACGCGCTCCAACTTTGCAACACGTGCTCTCGCCTTCTTGCGGCACCGCGAGATCAGAACGCTAGCGAAATCCCGGCCGCCAGGAATTCGCGAAAAATCGAATCGCTACCTGAAGGCGGCACTGAATCTGCGCCCGGCGCAACTTGCCGAAATCTCGTTCGACAAATGGGACACTGGCTACAACCTTCGTCGACGATTCGCCCGCTCACCGCAAGTGTCGTCCACTCCCGCCGTGCTGCTTCCATCCGCTTATGCCAATGTTTCGCGGGCCCATGTGGCGTACGCGAGAATGCTCCCCAATCGCCGGTTCCTCTCGGTCGTGACTCGGCGCAACGGACGACTCCACAAACTCCCCGACAACGTCGAGGTTCGTTCGCTGGCATCCTATGCGTTATCTCGTTCCTCGTCACTCGACGGAGAATACGACCGTCTTATGGCGCGATGGCAAGAGTCCCAAGCCGCGCTTTCGGAAAAGAGCACCATCCTTCGCACAGCAAACGCCCTGAATGTTTTCGACGGATTTGCGAAATTCTTGAAAGGTGGTCTACAAGTCCGCGACGCATGGCGCGAAGTGCTCGTCCGCGAACCGATCGCAGCGGTCCTCTCGGCGGATGAAAACAATTGCTATACCCGAATGCCAATCGCGATCGCGAACTCAAAACAAATACGCACGGTTTTCTGCGATCACGGCGCGTTGAACATGAGTTTCGGAATCCGCAACACTTGCTCGGACTCCTATCTAATGCGAGATGAGATGGCGCATGACTATGCCGTGAATTTTTGCCGCCTATCGCCGGAAAAGCTCGTTGTTGGCGGGCCCGAAGTCGAAGGTGATCAAACTCATTCTCGCAAAAGTAAAAAAACAATTTCCGAAAGAGACTGGATCGTTTTCTACTCCGAAGCTTACGAGCTTTCCAACGGCCGCGCTCACAGTCTGTATGCGGAGTTGTTGCCTGAACTGTACGGGCTGGCCTTGCAGACCAACCGCAGAATTATCGTCAAGCTACATCCTTTTGAGAGTCGCAGAGCCAGACGGGCCATCGCGCGGCAGGTATTGAGCGCGGAGCACCAGCGCCTTCTCGAATTTCGCGAGGGACCGATGACCGGCGACCTTTTTGAGCGAGCGTGGTTCAGCGTTACTGTCGAATCCAGTGTCGCTGTCGAAAGTACGATTAATGGCGTGCCGTGTTTTCTATGCAGTTGGTTTGATTCGTCTTGGTATGAATACGGCAAGCAGTACGCGAAGTTTTCTGCGGGATATCAGCTCGATTCCCCACACCAAATTCGCGAGATTCCAGAGCTGTTAGAGCAGTTCCAGATTACGGAAGCGACGCGTCGAGGATTGCAGACAACGATCAGCCGCGGAGCAGCTCGATTCCATTCTGTTTCGGAGTTGACGTTCGAAAGTTAGGCCAGTCAGGGCGCAACCAGTTCCCAACGCAGCGGCGTTCCACGCTCTACATCGGCAGCCGCACATTTTCCCAGAATGTCATTCAGATGTCTGGGATGCAATCCATCTGCGGGGCGAATCGAGCGCACGTTGTGTGCGCTAAATTGCTCGCCCTTCTTTATGTCTTCCACCACAAACAGCGAGCGCCGAAACTTGCGGCTGCTGGCTTCCCGAGGGCCCGAGGAAAATTGAATGGACCCGATCGCCTTCTCGGCGTTTCGCACCGCTTGTATCATCGCCTTGAATTCCTGTGGCTCTAGCGAAAACGCACCGTCTGGACCGCCATCCGAGCGCTGTAAACAAATGTGTTTTTCGATGATGCTCGCTCCTAATGACACGGCAACCACCGGGACTTCAATTCCCATCGTGTGATCGGAGAGGCCGACCGGGCAATCATATCGACGAGCGAGTTCCGGGATGGTCAGCAGATTTGCTTCCTCAGGAGGCGCGGGATACGCGCTGGTGCATTTCAACAGTGCAATCTGAGTAGCGCCGGCGCCGCGTGCGGCTTCGACCGCTTCGGAGATCTCGGCTTCACTCGCCATCCCGGTCGACATAATCATCGGCTTACCCGTCCGCGCCATTTTTTGGATTAAGCCAACGTCCACTAATTCAAAGGACGCCACTTTGTGCGCCGGAACGTTCATTTTTTCGAGAAAATCGACCGCGCTGTCATCGAACGCGCTGGAAAACAAATGCAGTCCCAAATCATCAGCGATCGCTTTAAGTTTGGGCTGCCACTCCCACGGAGTAAATGCTTCCCGATAGAGATCGTAGAGTGTGCGGCCATCCCAAAGCGTGCCTCCGGTAATGCGGAAACATTCTTTATCGCTCCGCAGAGTGATGGTATCCGCCGTGTAGGTCTGGAGTTTAACCGCATCAGCCCCGGCTTCTTTGGCCTCGTGAATAATGCGAAGTGCGTGATCAAAGCTTTGGTTGTGGTTGGCGGAAATCTCGGCGATTACGTAGACGGGCGATCCCGTCGCAACTCGCCGTCCAGCGATCGTGATCTCGCGAGGCTGGCCTTCACGAGACATATAGTTCGCTCCCGATTTGCAACGTAAAACGAAAAGCGTCCTGACCTGCGATTCGTTCCGTCCCGTTTCGCTCGAAACCACAACCCTCGAACAACTTTACCGAAGCGTGATTTGTCGGCTTCACAAATGCGTGGATCGTTCGTACCGCGCGCGCGCGCGCGCGCGCTAGCGCGTTGATCGCGAAGGCAATCATTTCCCTACCCCAACCCTGGCCGCGATAACTCGGCGCAACGTTAATGGAGAGAACCGCACTTCCGTCTTCCATGCGAAATCGCACCGTCCCCACCGGATCGCCGGAGGCATTTTCTCCGATGTAGATTGCCGACTGCGGGTCTTGGAGGCGTTCTGCAAACCAACGCGTATGCTCCTCCCACGAAATAACGTCGCTATGAAACGACGCGGAACGGACAATGGAGTCACTTGCCCACTCGAATAACAATTGGCAGTCGCTATCCCGCGCCGCGCGCAACTTCACTTCCCGATCGAGGAGGGCCGCGCGAACCCGCTCATTGCCCATGCCATCCACCAGATGCCGCGCCACTTGGGAAATGGCGAATCGCCGCTCGCGATCTTCCAACAATTCCGCGACGGTTTGCGCGATCGATTCACAGTTCAGGGATTCCGCCAGTCCAGCGTTGATCGCGGCGCCAAGGTTTCCCAGGTGTTCGGCGATGCCCCGCTGATTTTCCGCAACTACAACCACGACTGCTGGCAAACCCAGGAGGCACATTTCCCAGCATGTCGTGCCCGCTCCCGCGATCGCTACATCGGCCCAGATCATCAACTCTGCCATGTTTGTTACGTTGGAAAATACTTCCAAGCGGCCCGGAAACATCTCAGCTATCTCTGCTACCTTATCCTGGTTTTCCGCGCTGCCCCCAACCACAACTCGTACCTGCAAGTCCTTTGTTGATAAATCGGCGAGCGCGGAGACGATGCCCGGCGTAAGATTCCTGGGATCGCTTCCCCCCATCGTGACTAGAATTCGCTTCGCGTGTTTGGAAATCGTGCGTGACCAATTCCGGTAGGGAGTGAATTCTTTTCTGAGAAGCGAATAGCGGGGACCGAGTAGCAGGCGGGTATTTTCCGCACGCCTGGCATACATTTCCTCAGTAGCATACAAGTTTTGGTTCAAAACAAACCGGGCGGGATAGAAATCGAGTTCGGCAGTGTCGTCAACGAGCAACACCGGACACGTGTCCTGCAAATCGGCGACATAACGAGAACTGAAATGGTATCCGTCCACGACGGCCCATTGAGCACCGCGAAGAGTACAGCAAGCGGCGGTTTGCTGGAGATCTTCCGCACTCCCCGGCGTAGCATCGATCGAAACAAGGCCAAGCTTCTCGTGTTGAAGCCGCTCGGCGATCGCTGCGGTGGAATGGGCCATGACAAAGATCACTTCTCCGCCGCAGTTTTGCCAGGCTTGCGCGAGGGCCAGGCATCGCATCACGTGCCCGGTACCCGACGCGACCGTAGCATCGGCCCGCAAGAGAAGTGTGCCCCGTTTCATTTGCTTTTGCGCAAAAGGAACATCGTGTCCACGTTATCGTTTTCGAGGTATTTCAATTTTTCCTGCAAGACAATTTGCAGATCAGTGAACTTTTCCGTGTACACGCCCGCGTAATCCGCTTTCCAAAGGAGACCTAAGTTGCCCCGGTAGGGGACTTCGGTGAGTTCAGGCGAATAATATTCCAGCGCCCAGATCCATTCTTTCGTGCATCGATGGATCTCGCTCATAGCAATGGGAAGATCGCTGGGACCGATATGAATGAGAAGGCCCGAGGTGAAAACAAAATCGAAACTCACATCGGGGAAAGGAATTTTGAGCGCAGACCCTTCCATGATCTTGGCGGAAGGAATGCGCGTTTGCGCTTCCTTAACGATGTCCTTGTGAATTTCAATCCCCGTGAGATTCGTAAATCCCATCTGTTGCAGCAAGAGCAGTTGATTTCCGAGATTGCATCCGACTTCCAGAATTGCCGCCGACTTGGGAATATCCGCAAGGAATTTTTCATTCAAACTCCGTCGCGTAACTCCGTACTTGTATCGATAGGATTCGTCGAGTTGCTGCGGCGCGAGCGTATTCCGCTCGCTGTATTGGCTGCCGAATTCTCCGCTCCAAGCCTCTCCCTGTTTGGTAATGGAACGATTACGCACCTCGGCGTGCTCGATCATCGAAGCCTTCCTTTCGAATCGCCGGACCTCGTATCGCAAATCAACGAACCTTAAACACCGGCTGAATCATCTCGCCTTCCAGATGTTGTTCCGGATTCGCTTCGCTCAGCCACTTCGCAAGGGTCTTGCAAACTTCGGCGTAAACTCGCAGCGTATGTTCGATCGCCAGCGGGTCATGCGCGGCCGTCATATTATGCGTTGCCAGCAACAAGACACCTCGTTTCACACATTCCTGTGTGAACAAGCTCCGAACCAACAAACTGTCTTTCCCATCTTCGCCTAGGAACCGAATCAAAGACCAGAAGGGATATCCGATGCATTGAATCCGATCCTGCAAACCTGCTTCTTTGGCCAGTGCGTTTAACCCTTCCTGCAACACGCGGCCGTTAGCATCCATTCGAGCGAGCGCGTCAGTCGAGTCGAGAACGTCGAGGACTTTCATTGCGGCGGCCATGGACGCAACTTCTCCCCCGAAAGTAAAGCTAAAGAAAATGTCTTCGAAAACCTTCATCGCCTTGGCTTGCCCCACAACGCAGGCGATTGGGAATCCGTTACCCATCGCCTTGCCGAAACAAGCCAGGTCCGGCGTAACGCCAAACCGCTTTTGTGCGCCTCCAAGTCCGAAGTGGAAGCCGCTGCAAATCTCGTCGAATATCAAAAGAGCGCCGTGCTGATGGGCCAGTTTCTTTACGCCCTCCAGAAAACGCGGAGCGGGAGCCCAGAAGTTCACCGGCTCCATGATGACCGCTGCAAACTCTCCCTCGTGAGAACTCAAGACTTTTTCCAACGATGCCAGATCGTTGTACACAAACGGATGTGTCAAATCCCTCACCGCTTGCGGCACACCAGCGTTTCTCGTGGTGCTTCCGATATACCAATCCTGCCATCCGTGATAGCCGCAACACGCAATCCGTTCGCGCCCAGTTAGTGCGCGAGCGCCCCGGACAGCGCCCGACGTCGCGTCCGATCCATTCTTAGCGAAACGCACGTTTTCCGCGGACGGGATCAGCCGGGTCAACCGTTCAGCAAGCTCCACTTCCAGAGGATGTGGCAAAGAAAAACTATGACCTTGCGCTAGTTGCTCCGTGACAGCGGCGTTCACTTCATCGTTCGCGTAGCCGAGAATGTTTGGCAGCAGCCCCTGGATGTAATCGATATATTGATTTCCGTCCACATCCCAAACGCGGCAGCCTTTTCCTTTGGCAAGAAATACGGGAGCCACTCCTCGAACGTGTTGGTTCGCTCCCTTGCTGAAAGTTTGCGAAGCACCGGGGATCACTTTTTTGGCACGATCCAACCAAGCTCGAGATTTTTCTATCGGACGACTTGGAGCGGCCGCGGCTTTCGCTTCTTCGAAAAGACTCTTGTAATATCCCCGGTTGGAAACAATTTCCGAGTTCATTTTTTCCAGCCCGGGAGTCTTCTCGATTAATTCCAAGACGTCTTTCATGCCAAAAATCTCGCGTCCCCGAAATGCCTTGTACACTGCGCGGATGAACTCGAGGTCGTTGGCCTCATCAACCGTCCAGCGATAGTGTTGGTACAAAGAACTCGAATGATTCTCCACATTCGCGGTTCGAAATTTGTCGGAGCGCAGATAAGGAGTTACGTGTTCACGCTCAGATACCTTGCTCGCCTCATGCCACGCGCTTTCCAGAGCGGAGAACGAAAATATCTCAGTGTCCAAACCATCGGGATAGCTGCGCACCATTGCATTCGAGGCGTAGTCGAGATCACCCCGCTGAAAACGGCGAATCACTCGATCAATCACCTCCGGATCGATTAATGGGCAGTCGGCCGTGATGCGTACTAACTGGCTCGCTTTTTCTCCGCGAGCGGCAGTATAGAAACGGTCCAGGACATCATTCTCACTGCCCCGATAACAGGTAACGCCATTCTCGGAACACATCTTTTCGATCGCATCGTCCACTGGCGATGTCGAGGTCGCAACCACCACACGATCAATGAGACTAGCCCGCTGCACTCGCTGGATGACATGCCATAGCATCGGCTTGCCTTCAATTTCTGCCAGACTTTTCCCAGGCAGCCGACGTGATCCCATGCGAGCCTGGATAATCGCTACGACCGGACCGCCGCTCGACTCACTGGTCCAGTTCAACTGTTGGGCCTTGCCGTCTTCCGACGATTTCTTGGCTCCTTCCACTACTCGAATGACATCGCGGCTCTGTTCCAGATCCACCATCGGTCCGGTGCCACTCCCGAGTGACTCCAGGAAGTGAACCATCTCCGCCACATACATGTCGTTTGGAACAAACACATACGGGATTGTCTTCCAAATCGGCGCTTCCGCCGAGAACCAGCGCACTTCCTGAATACTGAAGTCCCACAATACAGTTCCGGTTTCACCCACGACTTTGCACGTCCGCGTGTATGCACGTTGCACGAAATCCAAATGCAATTCCGCGCGTCGCTTCTCAGGAAAAGTCAGATAGATCCAGGCGGAATCTTCCACATCAACTTCGAGACTGCTCAGATGCTCCGCGCGACAGGTGACTTCCGTAGGGCGTCCCAGGAGCCAACAGATGTAATCGATTTCGTGAGAGCCATCGAGAATTATGCCGCCGCCCAGCGCGTTGCGCGCGCTGTAGCTCTCGCGATAGTTTTGCCACGGGCGCCAGTCCGGAAGATATTGACCAGCTTCTACGTTTAGCCACAACACGCGTCCAATTTTCCCCGAGTCGATCAGTTCCTTCACGATCTTCAATCCGGGATGAAACCGCATGTTGTAACCGATCTGCACTTTGCGGTCGTGACGCCGAGCTTCGGAAATCAAAACTTGGATCCCTGCAGATTCATGCGACAGAGGCTTTTCAATGAATACGTGGGCGTTCGATTTAAGAGCGGCGAGCGCTTCCTCAACGTGGAATACCGGAGGAGTGCAAATCAAAACGATATCGGGAGTAAATTTCCGCAGCGCCACCTGATAGTCGTTGAAGACTTCGCCACCGACCTCATCATGGCAAACCTTCACGGCTTCGGGATTGGTATCGCAAAATGCTAACTGTCGCACCCCCAGAGTCTTGAGGTTCTTGGCGTGGCGCCTGCCAATGGAGCCACACCCCACCACCAAGGCTTTGTATCCAACCCAATCAGTAATTTTGGCCATGAAGTTTAGTTTGCCTGCCTGATCTCGAGCGAATACCAGCGCTCGCCCGTCTCGTAGAATCTCAATTCACAGAGCCCAATTGGTAGTGGGCCGTGACTTTACGCACCGCATAGATGACATCTTCCACATCCTGCACGGTCATGGAATGAAACATCGGCAGACTAATGAGCCGTTCATAAGCATCTTCGGCAATCGGATAACTCTCCGTCGATTTGAAGCGTTCGCGGTAGTAGGGATGCTGATGCACCGGAACGTAATGCACATTCACTCCCATATTCTCGGCGCGTAAGGCCCGAAAAATCTCAGCCCGATTCGCACTCAGCTTTTCGAGATTCAACCGGATGGGGTAAAGGTGCCAAGCCGGATTGATGCCCTCGAGCACTGCGGGAACTGTGATTCCGGTTAACTCTCCGAAAGCGACTGCATACTCGGCCGCGATTTCGCGACGCCTAGCCAGATTTGCATCCAACTTTTCGAGTTGTGAGAGGCCTAGCGCACACGCGATGTCCGTCAACCGGTAGTTAAAGCCGAGCAAGACCATTTCGTAGAACCATTGTCCCGCTTCCTGTCGTTGGCGTGCTTCGCTACTGATACCGTGATTGCGAAAACGACGCAGTGTCTCGGCGAGTGCGGAATCATTGGTCGTGACCATTCCGCCTTCCCCGGTCGTCAAGTGTTTGACCGGATGAAAACTGAATACGGTCATGTCGGCAATCCCACCCACGCGCTTGCCGTGATAGTCCGCACCGAGGGCGTGCGACGCGTCTTCAATTAGCAAAGCACCGTTTTTGTGGGCGAGGCTCGCCAATTCCTCGAGGGCTGCGGGATGTCCCGCATAATCGACGGCAAAAATAGCTTGCGTTTTGCAAGTGATTTTCTTTTCGACTTCGGCGGGATCAAGATTCAGCGTATCTGGTGAAACATCCGCGAACACCGGCGTTGCGCCCTGATACAAGACGCAATTGGAGGTCGCGCAAAATGTCATAGGCGTGGTGATCGCCTCATCACCCGGGCCAAGTCGGGCGGCGAACGCGGCCCCGTGCAGGGCTGCAGTACCTGAACTAAAACTGACGGCGTGCTTCGCTCCGACCCAAGCGGCGAAACGCTCCTCGAACTCGCCAATCTTTGGCCCAGTGGTCAGCCAGTCCGATTTCAGAACGTCGACCACAGCCTGAATATCGGCATCGTCGAGGCTTTGACGTCCATAAGGCAATAACGTCTTGCGGACGGGCGTTCCTCCGTGAATGGCTAATGTGTCCGGTTTGGCTGGTGAGGCGCTCATGCTACGCGGACGTCGGAACCGCCTCCGCCGCGCTGGCTTCTGGCGCAACCAACTCTTCCAGTTCACGCCGCGTCAGCCATTGGGCGTTGGTATCGCTCGAATAGCGGAAGCCGTCCGGCAGCCGTTTTGCTCCTGCCCAATTCGCAGAGATCCACCAGGGATGTGCCGGCTGGATCACGAACATATCGTCGGTCTCGACTGTCTGCCGTGACTCGTCTTCGGACAACAATACTTCGTGCAATTTTTCTCCAGGACGGATCCCAATGTTTTCAATCTGACATCCCGGAGCAATCGTCTCCGCCAAATCTAGCAATCGCATGCTGGGGATCTTAGGGACGAAAATCTCGCCACCGTGCATTTGCTCAAGACAACGGATGACGAACTTTACTCCTTGTTCCAGAGTCAGCCAGAATCGCGTCATGCGAGGATCGGTGATGGTGATCTTCCCGCGCCGCCGCTGCTCGATGAAAACCGGGATCACGCTACCGCGGCTGCCCACCACGTTGCCGTAGCGAGCGCAACTGAACCGCGTATCCTTCGCGCCAGCGTAGGCATTGGCCTGGACAAATACTTTCTCCGCACACAGCTTGGTTGCGCCGTAAAGATTGATCGGATTCACAGCCTTATCAGTACTGAGGGCGAGAATGCGGCGCACGCCCTGATCGATGGCCGCGTCGATCACATTGCGTCCGCCCATGATATTGGTTTGGATCGCCTCGAATGGGTTGTATTCACAAGCCGGAACCTGCTTCAACGCAGCGGCGTGCACAACCACTGTCACGCCCGCGAGCGCACGCTTTAAGCGCTCCACATCTCGCACATCTCCAATAAAGTAGCGCAGGCTGGGATGATCGAAGCCCGACGTAAGCATCTCGTGCTGCTTTAACTCGTCGCGACTAAACACCACCAACCGCTGTGGTTTGTAGTCGCGCAGCATGATCTCTACAAACTTCTTACCGAACGAACCAGTTCCACCCGTTACGAGTACTGACTCCTGCGACCAATTCACCATTACTTTCCCTTCGAGATGTCTTCTTGATGAGTCGGGCTCAAACGCTCCGAGCCGCCACAATAACGACGGCCCTGGAATCCAGAAGAAGCTTTTTTTCGGGTAAGTTCTTGTGCTCGATAGTATAGCCGAGGCTACGGCAGCGGAAGTGTAGACTCCGGCTCTGCCCAAAATGGTCAGCAGTATCCCAAACTATAATCCGCAGACTGCAGTTTTTGGCATCTTCTGATTGCTACGGATGATAAAATCGGGAAAATTCTTCATAACATCCCGCTTCCGCCTGTCCCTTTTCGTAACCGGAAGGTCAGGCAAAGGCGGCAATCTGTATGTAGAGCGCAGCTCGAGTGGCAGCGCTGAGTGTGGGGCGCTAAGGAGCAGCAATGTCATTGGGACCCCTGGTTCCGCGCGGTGACGTTCCGCGAAATAACAATGAGGGCGGACGAGAACTGTTGCCCGGCGAATCGGCAGAATTTCTCCGTCCGATCGGCTCCGCTCTGTACAACTCACTTCCTTCGCAGGAATCGGCTCTGCGTGAATACATGCGTGTTCTTATTAAACGCAAGTATTTGGTAATGGCGGTTGTTGTAGGCATCTTCCTTGCAGTTGCCATTGCCAGCCTCCGCCAAACGCCGATCTATGAAGCGGTGGGCCGAATTGCCATCAATAAAGCCGACTCCAATCTCATCACATTCAAAGACTCTGCCCCCGGAATGGATTACTACGAGCAGAGCGACCTCGACACTGAAGTTCGAATCCTGCAGAGCGACTTGATGGCGCTGCAGGTGATCCGGCAATTGAATCTGGACAAGCGTCCCGAGTTTGGTGGTCATTCTGAAAAGCAACCGAACCTGGTGGCTGATCCTCTCCAAGTCGACTCGAGCCGGACATCGGCGTTGCTCGGCGCATTCCGCTCCAACCTACATGTCACCCTTATTCCCAACACCAGAATTATCGAGATCCACTTCACGAGTACAGATCCCCAACTCGCTGCGAGCGCGGTAAACACTCTCGCGGCCACTTACGTGGAGCAGAACTTCAAGACGAAGTTTGAATCCACGATGCAAGCTTCCGATTGGCTTTCCAAGCAGCTCGTGGACTTACAGATGAAAGTGGAAACTTCCCAGGAAAAACTCGTGCGCTACCAGAAAGAGCACGAGATTCTGGGTATGGACGAAAAGCAAAACATCACTACTGAGAAACTTGATGAACTGAACAAAGAAATGACGACGGCCGAATCAGACCGCATGCAGAAGGAAGCCGTCTATCGTCAAACTCAGTCCAACGATCCCGATACGATCGCCGCAGCGATCATCGCCGATAGCGCGGGCGGAGGAAATGGCGCGGGTTCCGTCCTTCTCGATAAGTTGCGCGAGGAGCAGGCGACCCTCAGAATCTCGGTTGCGGAATTGAGCACCCAGTTCGGACCGTCCTATCCAAAAGTCGCCCAGCTCAACAGTCAACTAAAGGAAATCGACCACCAACTGCAATCGGAAACCAACAAAGCAGTGGATCACCTCAAGGGCCAATATCTGGCCGCACTGCAGCGCGAAGACATGTTGCGCGTTTCCTTTGAGAAGCAGAAACAGGAAGCCAACAAACTAAACGAGAGCGCTATCGAATACAGCATCCTGAAACGTGATCTGGACAGCAATCGCACACTCTACGAAGGCTTGCTGGAGAAACTGAAAGAAGCGGGCGTCACTGCGGGATTGCGGTCCAATAATTTCCGCATCATTGACGCGGCACGTGTTCCGACATCTCCCAGCGAACCGAATATCCCACGCAATCTCTCTTTCGCATTGGTACTCGGAGTAATTACCGGACTCGGACTTGCGTTCGTGCTGGAAAACATGGACAACACTGTCCGCACACCCGAGCAGGCACAAGCGATTTCTGGACTCCCGTCGCTCGGTATGATCCCGCTTGGATCGAAGTCGGGAAACAACGGATCCAGCGGCAAGAGACTGGCTTTAACTGCCTCCAAAGAAGTAGTGGAGACTGTCACTCAGGTTCGCCCGCAGTCGCAAATGGCCGAATCCTATCGCGCGTTGCGAACTTCCCTTTTGCTCTCCAATCTGGGAGCGCCGCCAAAAGTCATCATGGTGACGAGCGCTCGCCCGCAGGAAGGCAAGACCACCACCAGTATCAACACAGCGATCGTTCTGGCGCAAAAAGGAGTTCGCGTTCTGTTGATCGACGCCGATCTCCGTCGCCCCAGCGTTCACAAAACGTTGGGCATGGGTCCGCGTAGTGGATTGAGTAACGTGCTGACCGGGAGCGCCACGGTACAGCAGACCATTACTATTTCTCCGATCCTTCCGAATCTCTTCATTATGCCGGCGGGCACTCCTCCGCCAAATCCAGCGGAGTTGCTGGCGTCAGCGCACATGCGCGATTTGATTCTCGAGTTGCGCGACCAATACGACCACATCGTGATCGATACTCCGCCCACTCTTTCCGTGACTGACGCGGTCGTTCTCTCGCCTCGCGCCGACGCTACCATCCTCGTCATCCGATCGGGCCAAACCACGAAGCAAGCCCTCCGCCGTTCGCGCGACATATTGATGCAGGTCAATGCTCACGTGGCGGGAGTGCTGCTCAATGCGGTCGATCTCACCTCTCCCGACTATTACTACTATTACGAATATCAGGGCAAATATAGTCACTATTATCAGGAAGATCCTTTGCCTACCGGAACGGAAGCGGAGCCAAAGGCTGTCTAAGCGGCTGCCAGATCCTTGGCGCTTGAACGCGCCTTTGTCCGAACCGCCGGTTGCTGTACACTCTTCCAACATTTAAGACGGCTGCGTCAAACAGCCGCATCGAACCATGGTCATTGGACTCTCAAAGCGGCGACGTTGGCAATTCGCTTCTGGTGTGGCCTTCATGGCCTGCCTGTATCTTTTGCTAAGCGCGAAAGAATTCGCGGCCAGCATTTTCGCCGCTCGACCCGAACTATCGAAACTGCAGCACGCCGTATTTCTCTCGCCGGGAAATGCAGACTACCGTCACCGACTGGGACGCTACTATGCGTTCGTGGCGGGTGACCCACAAGCGGCGATGGAAAGCTTTCGCTCCGCCGTTGCACTAAATTCCCACGATGCCAGCTATTGGTTTGACCTCGCGGGAGCCTATCAGGTGGCCGGCGACATTTCTGGCCAGCGCGCTTCGCTCGATCGTGCACTGCAAGCCGAGCCCACAGCCCCAGGAGTAGCTTGGGAAGCCGCTAATTTTTTTCTTATCAATGGAGATATCGATCGTGCATTGCGCGAATTCCGCGTCGTCATCGAAAACGATAACTCCATGGTGGACGCCGCCCTCCGCGCTTGCTGGCGCGTTCGTCCGGATGCGGATGCTCTCCTTCGCGACGTGGTGCCTGGGCGCACCGATTCGCTGATCGCTTTCCTCGGCCTGATGGCCAGCAAGCAGGATACCGACGGAGCCATCAAGACTTGGGCTCGCCTTGCCCAATTACACGAAAAATTTGAAAACCGTTACTTGTATGACTACGTTCGTTACCTGATCGCCGAGCGCCGCCCGGATGCCGCAATGGCCGCATGGGAGGAGACCGCCGACATTCTCGGCATCTCCGCCTACCTGCCGACCGATGACAACCTAATCGTGAACGGCAGTTTTAGCCTCGACGTGCTGAACGGCGGCTTTGACTGGACCTATGTGAATCGACCAGGCGTGCGGCCACTGCTGGATCCCAGCGACTTTCGCGAAGGTCACCGCTCTCTTTCTCTTACATTTGAGGGCCCGGGGATTGCCGATGCAGGAATTCAACAGCTGATTCCAGTCCACGGCGGGACTTCTTACGATTTCTCTGCGTATTACAAGTCGGCGAACTTTGAAGGCGCGGGTGGCCCCCAGATCGTTCTTCGCGACGCCTATACGGGTTCTCCTCTGTACGCCAGCGACACTCTCAATGACTCCGATTTCTGGAAAGAAGTTCACTCCAAAGTGACAACACCGGCTTCTACGACTTTGTTGTCGCTGGCAATTGAGCGATTCCCTGCCGGATCACCAATTCGCGGCAAACTTTGGCTCGACGATTTCGAACTCTCCCCTTCCGGGACAACCGACAAATCTAGTGACGGTTCGGCGGATGATTCGAGCGATGATTCCAAAGACGATTCCAGCGGCAACTCTCCTCAGCATGCCAAGGACACCCCGTGAGTTCAGCTCTGGCCACGCATCCTGCACCACCGCCGCCGCCCGTAACGAAAGCGAAGCGGCCGAGGCTCACTAACACCGCTCTGTTGACGGCCGCGTGCGTCGTGCTACTGTCGGCACCTCTCGCGTTCGGCGCCGTCCAACCATGGTCCATCTTTGCCTTGGAAGCGTGCGCCCTCGTGCTGTTCTCAGTCTGGGCGTCACGCCAGTGCCTCAACCACGAAATTGATGTCCACAACAACGTCCTGTATCTTCCGATGGCGGCTTTTTTCGCTCTAGCCCTATTGCAGTGGATCATCGGAACCACTGCTTATCGTCATGTGACGTATACGCACCTGCTTCTCTACGCGGCCTACGGCATGTTGGCGTTTGTCACTACCCAAACTTTGCGGCGCTCGTCCCAGTTCGAATTGATGGCGAAGATGTTCACCGGCTTCGGTGGACTTCTCGCCATATTTGCCGTGCTGCAAGGCATGGCACCCAACGGAAAGCTCTATTGGATTTATGCGCTGGAGCAAGGTGGCTCAATTTACGGCCCTTACGTCAACCGCAATCACTATGCGGGTTTGATGGAAATGCTGACCCCGTTCCCGCTCGTGCTCGCCGCATCGACTTTCACGGACGGAAACCGCAAGACTGTTGTAGCCGGAATCGCGGCCGTCATGGCAGCGAGTATTTTTCTTTCCGGCTCGCGCGGTGGTATGGCCGCATTCATTGCACAGATGGTCGTTTTGAGCGTTCTGCTGGTGCGCAAACGCGAAGGAAGCTGGAAGCAGCCCCTGATGCTCGCTGGGTTCCTGGCGGTCGTGATCCTTTTTCTTCTCTGGATCGGCGGCAACGAAGTTACCCGCCGACTCATGACGATTCATTCTGAAGCTCGCGAGGAATTAAGCGGCGGAGTTCGCATGACGATCGATCGCGACAGCCTCCGAATGCTGTTCAAAAAACCGATTCTAGGCTGGGGACTGGGAACCTTCCCGATCGTCTATCCGCAATTTCGCAGTTTCTACACCACGTTTTTCGTGAACCAGGCGCACAATGACTACCTTCAACTTCTGGTGGAAACTGGCCTGGCAGGTTTTGCAATTGCGGTGTGGTTTATGGTGCTGCTCTTTCGCCAGGCAGCTGGAAAACTGAAGAATTGGACGGATACGGCGACCGGAACGCTGACCGTGTCAGCATTGCTCGGCATCATCGGAATTCTGGTTCACAGCTTTCTGGATTTCAATCTTCAGATCCCGGCGAACGCTGCGTTATTTTTTGTTCTCTGCGCCCTGGCAGCGGCTCCTGCGCTGCAAGAATCGACGCGCCGTCGATCATCTCGACGCCATAACTTGATTGTGGAACCACGATTCGACCCTCCGGTAGTTCCGCCAGCATCGAGCTAAGGAACGCGCTTCACTTGGCTAGCGAAATATACATAAGGCAAGCCACTCTTCGAGCCCTGGGATTCACTTCTTGCGCTTCTTGTGTCCGTTCTTCTTGTGGCTACTCTTCTTACCGACATCCTTGATTGCCAACTCGTCCGCAGCCTCTATATTGTGACGTTCCAGCTCGGCGAGCAGCCCTTCGTCAGTCAAATCCAAAATGGATGAGTTCTTCCAGTCGTGGTGGGCAATCTTCGTCATGCGCTCGATGACGCCCTCGTCAGATACTCCGATCGCAAGTTCACGTCGGCTATCGAAACTTCCTGGCGCCAGATTGATCGAGCCAACAATCACGCGACTCTTGTCGATTAAGACCATCTTGGCGTGAAGTTTCAAATGCTTCAGCTTGTGGACTTTGATCCCGACATCGTCCATGATGCGCAAGCCACCAACACCCTCCGTGAGCTTCTCTTTGGAGAGCTTGTGCGGCGGACGAGCCATCACGTGGACTTTCACTCCTCGGCGCGCTGCTCTCACCAAACGCTCGATGATTACGGCATCCTGATAACGTTCGTTCTGAATGAAAATGGAGTGCCGCGCATCATCGATCGATTGCGCAATGCGTTCTCGCCCGTTTCCGGTGCACCAGATCAAGTGTGCGTCTTCTCCGGCATCGAACGATTTCCGCGCCCAGTCGGCTTCAAAGCAATCAATGATTTCCTGAACCTCGTGCTTGTGCGACGTGATGATCGCGTAGTCACGAGTCACGGTCAGATTTTTTGTTTCCCAATTCAGAGACTTCACAAACGCGTTCGTGTCATCCACGACCATTGATTTCTCATGCGTCATGCCAAAACAGGGATTGCTGTCGATGACGCGGACGCCGCCATCTTCCAGCATCTGACGCGATTTCGTATTCTCCACTTGACCGCTACGCCGACTGGGATTCAACATGACCCGCACATCGACACCGCGTTTTTTCGCCGCGATCACGGCTGCCAAAAGTGCCGGGTCGGAGAACACGAACATCTTTACCCGAAGCGATTTGGACGACGAGTTTATGGCATCCACGATCGGCTTAGCCGAGTCGTCAGGTAGAACAATCAGGGAACGCAACATGGAATCTCCGGTAAACGGTTATGGCGTAGCATCTTTGGCGGACGCTTCGAACTGTACACGATAAAGCTCGGCATACACTCCGCCCAATTTCATCAGTTCGTCGTGGGTACCCTGCTCCGCCACGACTCCATCTTTCAACACCAAAATCTTATCGGAATTTCTGATGGTGCTGAGGCGATGTGCGATGGTAATGGTCGTACGCCCCTTCATCAGGCGGTCCAAAGCATTCACCACCATACTCTCCGACTCCGTATCCAGAGCCGCAGTAGGCTCATCCAAAATCAAAATCGGATTATTCCGGATAATGGCGCGCGCGATCCCGATACGCTGACGCTGACCCCCCGAAAGAGTATCGCCACGCTCGCCAACCGTCGTGTCGTAACCGTGCGGCATGCGCGAAACAAATTCATCCACGTCCGCCAACTTAGCGGCGTTCATGATCTCTTCTTCGGTCGCGTCTGCGCGTCCGTAGGCGATGTTGTCGCGGATCGTTCCCTGGAAAAGTACAGTCTCTTGAAGAACATATCCGATCTGGTTTCGGAGCGATTGAAGCTTGTAATCACGAACATCTACACCATCGATTTGAATCTTCCCCGCCGTCGGATCGTAAAAACGAGGGATCAAACTCACGATCGTAGACTTGCCGCCGCCCGTTGGACCAACGACTCCTACCATCTCGCCAGGCTTGATGTGAAAACTGACTTTCTGCAACACGGGAGAACCGGCGTCATAAGAAAAAGCCACATTATCAAAAACTATTTCTCCGGTTAGCGCTTTGGGGTCGTTCGCGTCGGGGCGCTCAGGAATTATGTTGTCGGCGTCCAGAATTGCCTGGATGCGCTCCACTCCGACAGCCGTCTGCGCGATGGAGTTCGTCATCGTCGCGAGATCCTGCACCGGCTTAAAAAACTTGGTCAGATACGAGAGAAAAACTGTGAGTGCGCCCGCTGTCATTGTCCCGGCGATAATTAGCGCGGATCCTCGCCAGAGCACGATGGCCACGCAGAAAGAAACCGTCACGGCCACAATGGGCGAGAGTAACGCTTTCACCCGTCGCGCCTTCAACGCCGCATCCACGGTCGCGCGGCTCACGGCTCCTAGTTCTTCCTGCGCCAGATCCTGACGACCAAAAGCCTTCACCACGCGCATGGACTGAAGACCCTGTTCCACGACTGCAACAACATTGCTTTGCTGACGGCGCACCTCATGTGTAGCTTTCTTGACCGCCTTCTTGAATCGCGAAACAAAGAACAGCATGAACGGGGTGACCGCGACCGCGATCAGTGTGAAATCCCAGTTCAGCCAGAACATGATGAAGAGCATCACCACGATGGTGAGCATATCGACGGCGATATCCAACGTCGCCGAAGAAGCGAATCCCTGGATCGTCTGCACATCCGCCGTGATGGTGCTTAACAATGCGCCGGTTTGATGTTTGTCGTAATAGCTCAATGAAAGCTGTTGCAGGTGGTGATACGTCCTCATGCGGAGATCGTTCGCCACCCACTGACCGACGCTCGTCGTGTAGTAATTCGCCACGTAGGACGCGAGAGCACCAATTGCCGCAATGACTATGGCTGCAATCGCCGCTGCGAACGCTATTTGCATCTTCGTTCCACTTCCCAGCAGCGGACTGAGCAAATGGTCGAGCCAATGCGGAAGCTTGTGCGTCCCGACGACGTTATCGAGAATAATTTTTAACGGCCACGGTCCAGCCACGCTCATCGCCGTTTGGACGATCATCGCGAGCAAAATGACGGCAAGGGTGCCGCGATATGGACGAATCAGGGTGCGGATCAGAGCAAGCAAACGGACAGCTCCCGGTTGATGTTCACTGCGACGGCAAAATTAACACGCGTCAAGACAATATACATTGCGCGAAAGCGGCTGCGATCAGGCGATCGCTACAATCGTCGTCGCAAAGGCAATGCGTCCTCAGTCCGAGATTTTAAGCGGGGTCCTCGGGGTTTGCACCATCAGCGCGATCACGCCGCTCGCCGCGAGAGCTGCACCTACAAGCAACAGTCCACCCTTGAACTGTCCAGTTGAGGTGCGGACGATTCCGATTACATAAGGACCAGCGAATCCTCCAAGGTTTCCGACCGAATTGATGAACGCGATACCAATAGCGGCCGTCGCACCAGACAGCAACGCGGTTGGCATAGCCCAGAAGGGACCAGTCATGGAAAACACGCAAAGAACTGCGACACTGATCGCGAGAATCGCTGGAGCGACGGATGTGGAATACGCGGTGCCGATCAGTGCCAATGCTCCGACGAAGGCTGGCAGTGCAGTGTGCCAGCGCCGTTCCCCCGAGCGATCGGAGTGCAGACCTACCCATCCCATCATTACAGCCGCAGCGATATACGGAATCGCCGAAAGCATTCCAATCTTGAAATTGCTGACGCCCGACAGACTTCGCACCAATGACGGTAACCACAGACTCACGCCGTACGAAACAGTATTCAATCCAAAGTAAATGAGAGCCAGCATCCAGACTTGCCCACTGCGCAACGCTGCAAACGTTCCCGCCGCGGCAACCGCTACGGCCTGTTCCCGCCGGAGCGTCGCCACCAGCCATTCGCGTTCTTCGGACGGAAGCCACCGCGCGTGCTCGGGACGATCCACCAAAACCGCCAAAGCGATGCCGCCGAGGAGCAGCGCCGGAAGACCTTCCATCAAGAACATCCATTGCCATCCCGCCAAGCCGAACTTCAGATGCAGTCCAAGCAAGGCACCCGAGAGCGGGCCTCCTATCACTCCGGACAACGGTGCGGCTGACATGAAACGAGCCACTGTCCGCGCGCGCGCCTGCGCGGGAAACCAATTCTTAAGATAAAGAATCACGCCGGGAAAGAATCCGGCCTCCGCCGCGCCCAGAAGAAAACGCAGCGCGTAAAAGCTGTTCGCACTGCTAACAAAGATCATGGAAGCCGAAATGACTCCCCAGATCATCATCAGTAAGGCAATCCACCGACGCGCGCCGATCCGCTGCAAAGCTAAATTGCTTGGGACCTGAAAAAAGAAATATCCGGCAAAGAACACTCCGGAGCCCAGCCCATAGACGGCATCAGTGAATCCAAGTTGCTGTCGCATCTGGAGAGCCGCGAATCCGACGTTGATGCGGTCGAGATACGCCACGATATAAAGCAAGAACAAAAAAGGCACGAGCCGCCAGGTGAGCCTCCGTACGACTGCCGTCTCGATGTGGTCCATCGTCTCTCCTACGGAGTTTCTCTTCAGCCCTGCAACCTGTTGGGGATTAAACCTGAGCTTCGTGTTCGAGTCCATTGTCTCCTAGACTGTTTTGGCCGCGATTGTGTCAGACGCTGTTTAGGTCAACTTCAACCCAGAGCGAATCGCGGCCACGACAGCGGCAGGGGGTTGATCCACTTCGACCACCACGGTATCGTCCGGCTCTTCCAGCGTGGCCAATTGACTTGCTAGCATTTGCTCGGTCAGGAAGTGCCCGTGCCGCTCGTGCAAGCGCTGCTGCAATATCTCGGGCGACCCCTTTAGATAGACGATTCTGACTTCGGGGCCAACCTGCAAAATTGTTCGATATTCTTTCCTCAATGCCGAGCACGCGAGCACCGCGTTCTTCTTTGCCACAATCCAGTCGGAGATTAATTTGCGGAGAGCTTCCAGCCAAGGCGCTCGATCGGCATCAGTCAGCGGAATGCCGCTGCGCATCCTCTCTATATTCTGTGGTGAGTGATAGTCGTCGGCGTCCGCAAACTCCCATCCCAACTGGGACGCGAGCAATTGGCCGACAGTAGTCTTCCCTGCTCCCGAAACTCCCATCAGCAAAATGACCACGATTCACTCCCGCAAGATGCGATTGAACTTTTCATGTTAGAACAAATTAGGATCGTGCTTCGGCGAGCAGTCAACAAGCGGTCGCCGAACGGTAGTTCGAAGAGAGGTTATGAAAAATGACGAACGAGCGCCTTCACTACGCAAAACTGTCTCCACTGGGCTATCACGCTCTACTCGGGGTTGAAAAATATCTCCAGGACTGTGGCCTCGAAGCTGGCCTCCTCCATCTCATCAAGCTGCGCGCATCACAGATTAACGGCTGTGCCTTTTGTCTCGACATGCATTGGAAAGATGCTCGCGCCCTCGGAGAGACGGAACAGCGTTTGTATTCGCTCGATGCATGGGAAGAGTGCCCTTACTATACCGAGCGCGAGCGGGCAGCCCTGGCGTGGACCGATTCCGTAACTCGAGTCTCGGAGACGCACGTGCCCGACGCTCTCTACGAAGTAGTCCGAATACAATTCACCGAAAAGGAACTCTCCGACCTCACCATCGCGATATCGGTAATTAACACGTGGAACCGCATCGCCATCGCCGGGCGCATGACACCCGGAGTCTATCAGCCAGCGAAGGGTAAGTAACAAATCATCTCAGCGATTCGCAGTTTCCCCTGACACTGGCTTGACGATGCCTAATAAGCTTGCACCTGGAAGTTGTCTCTGTATAATCCTTCCGCGTAACGATTTCAGTTTCCGAAATCGAGAAATACCAGATCTTAAGATCCAAGCTTTAAGATCCGAATTCAAATTGACCATTTAAGGAGAGAACTTTGAAAACTACAAAACTGAAACTACTCACTTTGGCCGTATTGTTGGCGGCGGCTACCAGCATTTGTCTCGCACAGGCGGCTGCGCCTGCACCAGCCGCTGCTCCAGACGCCATGAAGTCTGACAAGGCAGCAAAGAAAACCAAGACTGCTCCGGTTGATCCAGCGACGATTCCTCAGGCTCCTGGTGGTGGCGGCGGAAAAGTTTGGGTGAACACCTCGACCAAAGTGTTCCACAAAGAGGGCGCCGCTTGGTACGGCAAGACGAAGCACGGCCAGTACATGACCGAAGCCGACGCCGTCAAAGCTGGATACAAAGAAGCCAAAGAAGAAGAACCCGGCATGAAGAAAGATGCCATGAAAAAAGACGACATGAAGAAGTAGTGTGTCTTCAAGTTCGTCACAGGAGCCACCCGATGCCGGGTGGCTTTTTTTTGCTCACTGCATCCTGATCGTTTCGGTCTCTCAACAAAGAATTGCAACCGGATTTGCGTCGACCATGGAAGACGGGCAAGTCCCGTCTTCACGTAAGTGTTGCTTGGCCCAAATTTTCTCGCGGGACTGCATGCCATTTTCTCCAGTAAACATGCGGGTTTTGTAGCTACATCGACCGTAAATCGCACGCCCGAACCTAAAGAGGTACCTAGTTCCTACTAGGATTACGAAGGTAATCTGAGCTTCTTTTGGGATATTTTCCGTGATATAACCCCGTTATAGCTGCTCGTTAAGCGTTGCACCGGAAGTTGCCAGGGTTTTCATCGATTCCTGTTTCGGCGCAACGTGAGGGCAGAGGAGGAACTGTGTCAGAAGCGCGTACCGGTAAAAGGTTTCCACTGCATTTGCCGATTAAGATTCATGGGGAGGGCGCCACAGTTGACGCCACCGGCATGACCGGCGATCTGAGTGCTGCCGGCGTGTACATCCGCGCCGACGCATCGCTTGAAGTCGGCTCACCTGTCGAGTTTGAGATCACCCTTCCGCCTGAAGTCACAGGTGGCAAGGATGACGTTGTAATTCAATGCCGCGGCCGCGTGGTGCGGACCGATGAGCCCAACGCCAGCGTCGGAACCGGAGACAATCGGGGCGTCGCTTGTGTAATCGATTCTTACGAATTCGTTCGCAATAGCTAATCGGGAGCGTTCCATGCTGAAGCTTATTTTGGCCGACAATCAGGCGATTTTCCGCGCTGGCATCGCCAAGGTACTGGCCGTAGAAGATGAAATGCGCATCGTTGCTCAGGCTCAAACCGCCGAGCAGATGTTTATGGCGCTCGACAAATTTCGCGCCGCGGTCTTAATCATTGCCGGAGGGTTCCACTCCGACTTCAACTCCGTGCTATCGGCGGCCAACAAGAACAAGACACGCGTTGTCGTCCTCGCCGATACTGGCGAGAGCGCGCAACGCTATATGGCGGCTGGCGCTCACGGCGTCGTCTATCGCAACGTTACCAGTCCCGCGTTGGTGGATTGCGTCCGCAAGATTGCACGCGGCGAGAGCTGGGTGCAGGATATGGCTGTGCCGAGCGAGTTGACCGAGAACGATATGGTGGGACTCCGCGTCCGCGACCGCTTGACGGCCAAGGAGCTGCGCATCGTCGCCCTGATCGTCCAGGGATACAAGAATAAAGAAATCGCCACCCAGTTGGGGACGACTGAACAGGTGATCAAGAATTACCTGCGCAACGTTTACGACAAGATCGGCGTTTCGGATCGCCTCGAACTGGCGCTCTTCACCATTCACCACCGCATCCTGAATGAAGCTGCAGCCGCTACAGCGGCGGCGGCCATCCCGCAGGCTTCGCACAGCGCGGGCATCAGCAACTAGTCCTGGTTCGTTTCAAAATAAAAAGCCGCCCCCGGGCGGCTTTTAATTTTGGATTCTAGGATTACCCAAACGTCAGCGAAAATTCTCCAGCAACATAATGTGGCTGTCTTCCTGGCCTGGTTGATCGACGATCACCGAGCGTCCATCGTGGCCAGCCGTCAGCCAGAACGGCGCTTTGTTCAGGACCGCGATTTGCTTTACGCCCTGCGTCCTAAAATCATAAAAGCAGACCAGCGGGATTCGGTTGCCGCCCCAATTCGCAAAGAGGATTCCGTTTTCTGTCACTGCCCAAGCTCCCCAATCAATAGGAGCGATACCAGGGAAAATCGGTACCTCGTCTCCGCCGGCCACGGGAATTTTCCATATCGCAGGCGATTCGTTGTTGTGCTTCGTGTAGTAGAGATAATCGCCGTCTGGAGACTCGATGGAGGAAAAGCCGCCTTGCCTCGTAAGCTGAATCGGCGCACCACCAGCTCGTGGCATCTTCCAAATCTGCCAATCGCCAGACCGATTCGATGCGAAATATATCCACTTGCCATCGTGCGACCAACTGGGAACCGGATTGCTGAACTTGTCTTGCAGTAGCGGCCGCGCGATTCCGCCGTCCGCGGCCACCACGAAAATCGCGCGTGGCTCTCTCCAATCACGCGCAAGCCCAACATCAAAAAGAATTTCTTTTCCATCCGGAGACCAGCGAGGCGCGCCAGCCGTGCCGATCGCAGTCAACTGAATCGGATTCTGCCCATTCCAATCACTGACCCAAATATCCAAACCACCCGTACGATCGGACTGGAAAACTAAACGCTTACCATCTGGAGAAAGTTGTGGACCTGCATTCTCACCACTCACTGCAGTAATCAGCGTCCTTGCTTTCTGTCCGGGCGGATATAAATCCAGTTGGTCGATGCTGCGTGCACTGCTGGCCAATTCGAAGGCAAGACGAAATCCACGTCTGGAAACCGCGGGATTCCAAACCATATTTCCAGCTTCCGGAATCGGGGCAGGCGTTCCGCCAGCCGCGGACACTCTCCACAGACCGTCGAGGCCGCGCGTGGATGCCGCAAAAATAATCGAACCTCCATCGGGAGACCATGCAGGAGAACCCACCACTCTCGCAGGCTGCTCGGTGAGGCGCCGGACTTCTCCTCCCTCGGTAGGCATGACGACGATCGACTGCGACCGCACGAATGCGATCTGGCTACCATCCGGAGAGAACGCTGGGCCCCAATCTTCATCCGTTGCGGACGGTGCAGTCACCTGACGAACGGAGCGATCCAATAACGACAACAAATGAATCGCCGAGACACCTTGGTTCCCCTTTTCCGCAAACGCGATCGTCTTACCATCCGGAGACCAGTCGATTTCCTGGTGACCGGGAACAAACGAACTCACGTTCAGCGCGTGCGCTTCTCCCCCGGCGACCGACACTTCGACGATGGTTCGCGTTTTATCCGATACGCGGGAGAAGGCCAACGACTTAGCATCCGGCGACCACACCGGATTTCCATCGCCGCTACCCTTTGTGACCTGGATCAACTCTTCTCGGCCAATGGGCTTGATCCATATCCCTGAGTCTCCGGGCACAAAGCTGTCGCGCCGAAACGCCACGCGCGTTCCGTCGGGAGAGAACGCAGCATCAGTAGTGCGATCCGACAGTGCCGTAAGTTGCGCGAGCGTGCTCGGTGCGGCGCCTTCTTGAGCCTGCTTTTCATCGTGGGAAGCGCGCAAATGCTTCCATTCGACCATCAACCCGAAAGTGATTACCGCGAGGATGCCGTAAATCGCATAGCGAATCCAGGACGGACGATGTGAAGTGTCGCCTCCGGCCGATCCTGCGTCATATTTCGGAGAAGAACTAGGATCGAAAGCGGCAACGGGATGCTCCGCCGACATTGACGAACTCGCGGACGGTCTCTGAACCGTCTCCTGCGGCGGAACACGAGCGCCATCGCTTCCATATCTGGGTCCCGAGCCGTCCGTCGCAATGCCCGAAGCCAAATTCTCCACCGTAGCGATCAGCCGGTATCCCCGGCGGGGCAGCGTCTCGATGTACTTGGGATCATCAGCGGAGTCGCACAATGCATCCCGCAGTTTATTCACGGCCGCGTTCAGCCCGTGATTGAAATCAACAAATGTGTCTCCGGGCCATAATTGTTCGCGCAGCTCATCGCGCGTCACCAGTTGTCCGGGACGCTTCACCAAGAGAGCCAAAATCTCAAACGGCTGGCCGACCAGTTTGATCCGCGTTCCGTGTTTCCACAGCTCACGCGTGTGCAAATCGGTCTCGTACGCACCGAATTTGAGGCGCTCTGAGCCGTTGACGTCCATCATTTGGAGACCGCACTCATAGTTTGTTATACGTTTTCCGTCTCAGCTTGTTCCATAAAACCGATTCGAATGAGCATTTTAGCGGATGATGTCCGATGTGCGCAGAAATGAGTTGGCTTGCATTGCGGTACTTGGGCTTAGAAGGCAGTTTTGCTTCCATCGAGCACGGATTGCACAAAGATCCGCAGCGTCGGAGGAGAGTTATGACAAAGTCCATCGAAAATACGATTGCGAATCAGACAACGAGCGCTCTAAGATCCAGCAAAATTCCGCTCAGCCTTACACCGGTCATCTTGGGGATAAGCCTACTCTTGGCAAGTTGTGCGACCGGCTTCGCGTCCGAGAAGAAAGCCGCCAAGTCCCCTTCTAGTTCCTTAGACCAATGCAGCATGGCGATTGTCACCAGACAAACTGTTGAGAACGCGAAAATCTGCGATCCCAAGACTGTCCGAGGGCTAGCTAAGCAAGGCCACGTTTTTGACCAGAACCAGTTGGGGATGGTCTCCATGCTGGCTGTCGGTCCCGGATACGATCCAGCCGGAGCGGTGAAATGGTTCGAGCAGTCGGCTAGCAAGGGCTATGCGCCGGCGCAAGTCAACCTAGCCGTCATCTACATCAATGGCTGGGGAACGGCTCCCAACTACGGTGCTGCGCTGCGCTGGCTGCACGAAGCTGCCAATCAGGGATACGCGCGAGCTTATTACAATCTGGGGCTCATGTATCAGGAAGGGCTTGGAGTATCCAAGGACCCCGCCGAAGCGGTTCGTTATTTCCGCAAAGGGGCTGAGGCCGGAGACGCGAGCGCTCAAACCAATCTCGGCTACATGTACGACAACGGCATCGGCGTTGCGAAAGACATGAAAGCGGCAGCCGACTGGTATCGCAAAGCCGCGGACAACGGCAACGCGCTCGCGCAAAATAACCTCGCCGATCTCTACTTGCGCGGAGAAGGAGTCCCACAGAATGACGCGACCGCATTCCGTCTCTTCCAACAAGCCGCATCGCAGGGACAAACTAGCGCGCGTATCAAGTTGGGTTATATGTATTCAACGGGACGAGGCACCCAGAAAGACTTGGCAACCGCCTATCAATGGATCGCCGCGGCCGCAATTGCGGGCGACGTTCGCGGACAGGACCTGCAGCGCTCGATCGCAACTCAACTTTCCACCGATCAGATCGCACAGGCAACCGCCAACGCGAAGAAGCTGAACGCGGAGGGCGAAGCGGACCTGTCGGCGCGAGTGCTTCAACCGTAGTGAGAGCTGAGCAATGTTCGAGGCCAAAAAGCGTCAACCACCAAGGGCACGAAGTATCACGAAGGTTTTGCTAGAAGATTCTCCTTCGTGTACCTTCGTGCCCTTCGTGGTTCAAGATTTTTTACAACAATTCTCTCAATAAAACATTCTTGGCTCGTACCACCGCAGGCGATACCATAGCCTGCACCTATGAAGATTCTTGTATGTTTCCGATTCGTGTCCGTCTCTCTAGTTTTGTGCGTCGTGAGTCTCGCATTCGCCGCCGACCAATCCGACCCGGTGGACGACTACATTCATGCCGAGATGGCCAAGCAGCATGTCCCTGGCCTCGCTTTGCTAGTCTCTCGCGGAGGAACAATCATTCGCGCAGAAGGCTACGGTCTGGCGAATGTCGAACTGGAAGTCCCCGTCAAGCCAGAAACAATCTTTCAATCGGGATCTGTCGGAAAACAATTCACCGCGACCGCCGTGATGATGCTGGTTGAAGAAGGCAAGATTGAACTCGATGATCCTTTGACGAAGTATTTTCCCGAAGCTCCCGCCGCGTGGAAGCAGGTCACGATTCGGGAATTGTTGAGCCATACGGCTGGCTTCACGGATTATCCCAAAGACTTCGACATGAGGAAGGATTACACCGAGGCGGATTTGATCAAGATTGTCGAAAGCATCCCGCTCGCCTATGCGCCCGGCACTAGTTGGGACTATAGCAATCTTGGATTTCTAACCCTTGGAGTCGTGATCCACAAAGTCACGGGCCAATTCTATGGCGACTTTCTGAAAGAGCGCATTTTCCATCCTCTCGGGATGAACACCGCGCGGATCATCAGCGAAGCTGACATCATCCCAAATCGCTCTGGGGGGTACCGTTTAGTCAAAGGAGAACTGAAAAATCAAGAATGGGTGTCGCCCAGTCTCAACACCACTGCCGATGGCGCGCTATATTTCTCTGTTCTCGATCTCGCTAAGTGGGATGCCGCGCTCTACACCGAAAAGCTTCTGAAGCAATCGAGTCTCGACCAGATGTGGACTATCGCGAAACTCAGCAACGGCAAGCCCAATTCAGGTGACTATGGCTTTGGATGGTTTATTGATACCAAGAACGGACACCGCATCGTAGAACATGAAGGGGCGTGGCAGGGCTTCGAAACCCAGATTTCGCGTTACGTGGATGACAAACTTACGGTTGTTGTTCTAACGAACCTGGAGCAAGCGAAACCTGACAAGTTCGCTCATGAGGTGGCAAAGATGTATCTATCCGGGAAAGCTAAATAGAGTCGGCGGAGCGTCGGGCGCTCCACCGACATTTGAGAGTTAGATCTTTTCGCCGACGCTCTTCGCTTGCGTGAACAGGTAGAGGTAATCCGGCCCGCCAGACTTCGAATCCGTTCCTGACATATTGAACCCACCGAACGGATGCGCCCCAACCATCGCGCCCGTACATTTCCGGTTCAGGTAGAGATTGCCTACATAAAATTCGCGGACAGCGCGATCCAACTTCTCGCGCGAACTGGAATAGACGGCACCCGTCAACCCAAACTCGGTGTCATTTGCGATTTCAAGAGCGTGATCGAAATTGCGTGATTTGATCACTGCCAGCACTGGCCCAAAAATCTCTTCCTGTTCCAGCGTAGATTTTGGAGCGATGTCAGCAATCACTGTCGGCTGAACAAAATAGCCATCGCCTGCTCCGGTCGCTCGCGAGCCGCCTGTGATGAGGCGCCCATCTTTTTTGCCGATCTCAATGTAGCGCAGGATATCGTTCATCGATCCTTCATTGATGACGGCAGCCATGTTCGGGTTCATCGTTGGATCGCCGATGGTGATCTTTTCGACGCGTGATTTCAGTTTCTCCAAGAACTTATCGTAGATGCGCTCATCAATAATCGCTCGCGAACACGCCGAGCACTTCTGCCCCTGGAAACCGAACGCCGCCTGAGCAACACCTTCGACTGCGGAGTCGATGTCCGCATCGGCATCGACAATGATCGCGTCCTTGCCACCCATCTCGAGAATGGTGCGCTTGATCCACAACTGACCAGGCTTCTGCGTCGCTGCGGTTTGATTAATGTGTAATCCAACTTCGCGCGATCCAGTAAACGCGATGTAGCGAACTTTGGAGTGTGCGACGAGCGCGTCTCCGAAAGTGGTACCGCCACCAGGACAGAAATTGACGACGCCTTCCGGCATTCCGCACTCTTCGAGCAACTCAACAAACTTGGCCGCGATGGTTGGCGAATCGCTCGAAGGCTTCAGCACCACAGTGTTTCCGCTCACGATAGAGGCGAGCGTCATTCCAGCCATGATGGCGCAGGCAAAATTCCACGGCGGAATCACCGCGCCTACACCGAGAGGAATGTAGCTCAATGTCCCGCGCTCACCCGGCAACTGAACAGGCGGCTCTACATGAGCAAAGCGCAACGCCTCGCGCGCATAGAACTCGCAGAAATCGATAGTCTCGGAAATATCGGCATCGGCTTCTCCCCAGTTCTTGGAGACTTCGAACACCAGCCATGCCATGTACTCCATCTTGCGTTGCCGCATCACGTCTGCGACGCGGAACAGGAGCGACGCGCGCTCCTCAACCGATGTGCGACTCCAGCGCGTAAACGCACTGAGAGCGGCGGCGACGGCGGGCTCCACGTGGTCCTTGCCAGCCTTCTGATGGACTCCGACTATTTCTGAAGGATGTGCCGGATTGATGGACTTAATCTTGTCAGAAGTCTTGGTTCGCTTGCCTCCGATGATCAGGTCGTATTCACGGCCCAACTGTCCCCGAACTTTCTGAATGGCGGCGCGCATCTTGCGCACATTGTCTTCTTTGGTGAAGTCGAAAAACGGCTCGTTTTTAAAGGCACCTTTGTGTAGTTCGACTTGCAGACGCGGCGGGGCTTCGGTGGTGGCCATGGGAAAATCCTTTCGCTGTTGGGTGGTACTCGCGGAATCACTGACAGATTATTTTACACCCGCGCAAGGAGGCACCGGCCCGGGCACACGACGACTCGATGTGGATGGTGCCGAACAGGACTTTCTCCCAACTTTCCTTGTCCCTAGCGGGTTGGAACCGAGACTTGAAAATAATCGTTAGCAATGCTAACGATTATTTTTCGGCGAGCATTCTGAAGCGATTCTGGAGACAGCTAGAGCTTATTGGCCGCTTAGACTTTAGGATCATTGCTGAGGGAAATACCAGCACACTAAACCTTAACCGAATCCTTGCGCTCCGCTGGAACGTACTTCACCGCAGCCGTGCGATCGAGTTTGTCCCACGCAAATGGTAATCCCTGAATCGCCCGCTTCAACGTCCTAAATAGCACCAGAGAAAACACCTGTCGATAAGCGAAGCGCTGCAACCACACCTGACTAAGCAGCCACGCATCTTCACGCGCTTCGGGACGACGACGCTCCAACGCGAAGGCTATCGACGAAGCGATGAAGTCGATCACCAGGAATGCACCGAAGAAAATCAGCAAGCGTTGGAAACTGGCGGGGTCATTCGATTCCGGATGGAAATATTTTTGCACGAAGTACCAGATCACCCCAGCCGCAAACATCAAGTCAATAAAAGGCGAAAACAACGGCAGCAGAATTTGGAAGATAAGAATGTTGGGGAGCGCGACCCATCCCAATGCACCTTTGCGGGCGAATACTCCGCGATGTTTGAACACGGCTTGGAGGATTCCGAATGACCAGCGAAAGCGCTGCCGCATCAGTGCATTGGCGCTCGTAGGAGCTTCCGTGAAAGCTAACGCCAAGTCTTCGTACTCCACGCGATAACCGTTCCGTAGCAAAGCCATCGTCAAATCAGCATCTTCGGCGACCGTATCGACGTGATACCCGCCGGCTTCACGAACCGCCGTGATCCTCCAGGCACCGATTGCACCGGGCACCACGCTCACTGCACCCATCGTATTGAGTGCTCGTCTTTCGAAGTTCTGACTGGTGATGTATTCGAGCGCCTGCCAACGCGTCCAAAGATTGACTCGGTTTCCAACCTTTGCGTTCCCGGCGACCGCCCCCACCTTCGGATTTAGAAAATGCGGCACCATCCGAGCAATTGCGTCGGGAGCGATGATGGTGTCGGCATCGATCCCAACGAAGAACTCAGCATCGCCAATGTGTTCCAGTCCGTAGTTAAGCGCTTCGGCCTTGCCACCATTCGCCTTCGTGAGAATCAGTACTCTTCCATCCGCTTCTTCAGCAGCGAAAGTGCGGCGCGCGATTTCCAGCGTGCGATCTTTGGACCCGTCATCGATGACGATCACACGCAGGTTGGGATAGTCAGAGTCAAGTGCTCCCTGAATGGTACGTTCGATAACTTTTTCTTCGTTATAAGCAGGGATAAGGATCGCAACAACGGGTCGGTACGCCGCAATCTCCTCGGGCGTTCCATACACATGAGAGCGCAGCCGATCGTAGATAGCGAGAACGCCAACAGAAATCAGCCTTCCGGTCATCAAAATATCGCCGAGGAAAAAAGTGAGAGTAATACCCGCCATCATGGCGCTGAAGAACCAGAAGGCTACCCAATTCAACTGCGCCGACCAGTACTCATTCTTAGGAAGCGGCGGCATGATTTCGGCTCTTGTTTTGCCGATCAATTCCGACACGGGAACGAATTGAAATCCGCGCGCTCGTGCTCCCTCAATGATTAAAGGAAGTGCAAGCACCGTCCGTTGGCGATCGCCGCCGCCGTCATGCATCAGAATAATGTTTCCGCACTTTTGATCGGATGGCTGACAAGGAGGTAAATGCTCCAACACAGAGTCGGCGATTTGCTTGGGCGATAGAGCGGGTTGATCGCTCCAATCTTTTGTATCCAACTTATTGCCGATCGTGATGTAACCCATACTCTGGGTCAATTCGAGCGGGCGCACCTCATCTTCCGTATCAGGCTCGGCGTCAACCGAATACGGAGGACGGAACAGCAAGGTACGAATTCCCAAGCGACTGGCAAACAACCGCTCAGTCAAATTCATCTCCACCTTCATGTATCCCGAACCGATTGAGCTGATGTCAGGGTGTGTAAAGGTATGGTTGCCTACCTCGTGATTCTCTTTGTAGATGCGCTTCGTGAGGCTACTGAACTTCTCGGCCTGAATTCCAATCAGGAAAAATGTTGCTGGCACATTCTCGCGTTTGAGCACGTCGAGAATCTTTGGCGTCCACTCAGGATCGGGCCCGTCGTCAAAAGTGAGAGCGAGTTTATTCTTGCTTGCACCGTAACGCGCCACCCGGTAGGGCTGTGGCAGACTCTTGAAACTCTCGGAGTCGATCAGTCCCGTCTGCTTGTCGATACTTAGTTCGCGCGAACCATCTGTTGGACGCGCCTCGATGTGGAGTATCTCGCCATCGCCTTCCATATCGACATCCTGGCCTGGGGGAACATCCTTCAAGCGGTCGGATGCGTTGGCTTCGCCCGGCATATCCCAGACACGCCAGAGCGAGCGATCTTCGGCACCCAGCCTCCACAAGGCGAACGTCTGGATGCCTAACGTTTGTGCCGCCCGCATCTCGTTTAATGCAGTCACCGCATCAAGAAACCAAACGTCGTGCCGGAAGTTATCGTCGTCGCGATAACTGAAGTGAGGATTAAGCGCGTCGCCGTCAAAATCCACATCTTCTTCGGAGTCACGGGATCCGATCCATGCTTCCTGCACAGAGACACTCTTGTCAGCGAGTCCCGGAGGAAGCTTGCCCTTCTTCGGCTTCTCAACCCAGTCGTATCCATAATTACCGATAGCGACGACAAGCTTTTCTTTCGGAATCTCCTTGATCGCCGATTCAAGGTTGCTGGTAAACCATTCTTGCGAAGCGACCGGGCCCGGCGTTCCATTTGGAAAATGTTCGTCATAGTTCATGATGACGACACCATCCGCCGCAGCCGACACCGCTTTGTAATCGAAGTCTTCATTTCGAACCTGCACGCTGACGTACAGTTTCATGCCTTTTGCATGGAGGTCCGAAGAAAGTTCCTGCAGCAGCGCGACGTAGCCGGGCTGTCCCTTCTTCGGGAACGATTCGAAATCGATCATCAGCCCGTGATATTTGTCGGAGGCAAGAAAAAGTCCAACCTCGGTTCGAAATCGAGCGCGAGCCTGCGGATTATTGAGGAAATCACTGATACCCGGCACAAAATCAGTGCCATCAAAATTCTGCACGACTGGAAAGACTTCCATGTCCGTGTCTTCAGCCTTGAGAAAAGGCATGACTCGATCGTCCACTGGACGCACTGTATTTCCGTGAACCACGTCAAACATGGCGTTGGTGTCGGGATCCACGGCCTGAAGGCGGCCATCCGGAGTGAGCACTTGCAACCATGTGGGGAACAACAAGTCGATCTGACGCGCATACTCGCGCAACGAAGAAAAGCTTGCGGCATCCCATGGAACGTAGAATGCGGCGCGGACGCCCTGCTCTGAATTCAACGTGACTTGGGATGGGGCCTTGCGGGTCTGATGGCGATGACCGGCGCGGGCGAGGGTTGCCAGTCGCCGCTTTTCACGGGCTTTTGTCTTTTCGTTCTCTTTCAGCGCATGATAGGGACGCTTTTCTGTGAGCCAAGAAAGATTCGGCAGGCGCTCATTGCGCAGAGCGCTATAGATGAAAAAGATCACCAGCAAAGAAAAAGCGATTGCGGCCGCGTCAAAAACGCGGCGAATCCGCCGCCAGCGTGCCTGCAAAGGATCGTAAAAAACTTGTTTCGCCATCTTTTTGCGGTCTCTTCATCCTAAGGTGCAAGCGGCAAGGGGTCAAACGCGGTCGGAACCAGTATGTCCGCGACAGACGCCCACCTTCCACAAGATGGGACGAGTCAATTTCGCGTTATATTCTCAACGTGCTCCGCTTGATCCGCGAACACCGCAGCTTTTTTCTAACGGCCATTGTGGCTGCGCTCACGCTTCGCCTAATTTTCTTCTTTTATTTCCCAATGCTCACCGATGACTCCCGCATCTATGCGGATTTCGCAACCAACTGGTTGCAGCATGGCATCTACGGTCAAAGTCAACTGAATCAGATCGCCCCTACTGACACGCGCCTGCCGGGATACCCAGCATTCCTGGCGGCGATCTTTTTGATCTTTGGAGTGGGCAACTTCAAAGCAGTTTTCCTGATACAGATTCTGATTGATTTGGCCACTTGCCTCATCATCTCTGATATCGCTCGTCGCATGATTTCCGCGAGAGCGGCTCTTATCGCTGTCGTACTGGCCGCGCTGTGTCCATTCCTGGCCAACTATGCCTCCGCCGCTTTGACCGAAACGCTGGAGATATTCTTCAGTGCGCTTGCCCTGGACTGTGCCGTTGCGGCCTTGGACCACATGCGGGAGTCGAATCCGAGCAATCGCGCTTTCAAGTTGTGGGGGGCTACCGGCGTCGCGCTTGCGGCGTGTATCTTACTTCGTCCCGACGGCGGCATCCTGCTCGCGGCAGTGCTGCTTTATCTCGCGATCACGATGTGGAAGACGCATTTGGATAAGCGCAAAGCTGTTCATTTGCTCAAGGCCGCAATGATCGTCGTCCTACTTGCATTCGCACCCCTTGTCCCATGGACGATTCGCAACTTGCATTCGCTCCATCATTTTCAGCCTCTCGCGCCGCGCTACGCCACCGACGCTGATGAACTTGTCCCTCGAGGATTCATCCGTTGGACAAAAACTTGGATGGCCGATTATGTATCCGTGGAGGAAATCTATTGGAACGTTCCAGGCTCGCCGATTGATCCGGCGAAGTTACCGAATCGAGCGTTCGATACCGCGAAACAAAAAGATGCCACGGTCGCGGCGATCGCTGACTACAACGAGTCAACCGATGTAACCCCGGAAGTCGACGGTCGCTTCGAATCCATCGCTGCCGATCGCATCCGTGCGCATCCGATTCGATACTACGTCGTGCTGCCTGCACTGCGGATCGCAGATATGTGGCTTCGTCCGAGGACAGAAATTCTGCCGCCTGACGTGCGTTGGTGGGAATTTCAGGATGATACGCGACGATCGGTCGTGGCCGTGGGTCTCGGCCTGCTGAACCTGGCCTACGTTATAACCGCGCTGCTGGCCCTGTTTCGCCGACCTTCTACAATTCGTTGGATGGGATTGCTGGTGTGCTTCTTACTGCTGCGCTCAATATTTCTTGGGACGCTAGAAAATCCCGAGCCGCGCTACACATTGGAATGCTATCCAGCTATCATCGTGCTCGCCGCAGCAACACTCACCGGAAATAAAATGTCATCCCGAACGAAGTGAGGGATCTGCATTTCGCAGCGGACTGCAAATCCCTCACTTCGTTCGGGATGACAATCCATTCAACGATCAATTGAGGCCGCAACTCCTCCGCTCACCTGCTCGGCGGAGGCGCCTTCGCCGCGCGATCCCGCTCAATTTTCTCTTCTGCCGACCGTCCCAGCTGACCATAAGCATCGGCGAGAAATTGATGCGCCTCTCTCGATCCCGGCTCTGCCGCGGCTGCCTTCTGCAAGTTCGACAAGGCTTCCTCGGGCTTGTCGAGCAGAAACAAGAGACGTCCTCGAAGTAAATTCGCGCGATAGTTCGTCGGGCTCAGAGCCAGCGACTTATCGAGTTCATCCATCGCGTCCGGCACGCGCCCGATTCGCGCATAGACTGCGGCTAAGGAAAAATGCGCGGCTGCCCACCGCGGACTCAGGGCCACAGCCAACTCAAATTGCGGAGCGGCATCCTGCCAACTGCCGGTCTCAAACAGTGCGAGCCCCAGTTCGTATTGCGCGAGGCCGGAATCTTCCTTGAGCGCAACCGCTTTTTGCAGGATTGGCAAAGCCTTGTCATACTCTTTCAATCGCGTCCAAGCCGTTCCTAGTTGCACATACGCAATCGCGGAATCTGGCTCGGTTTGCAGGACGCGATTGAGTTTCGTGATGGCACTCTCGTATTCACCTTGTTCCACTTCAAGAATGCCGTCGTGCATCAGATTCGCAACTTCGATCCGATCTTTCGGATCGATGCCCGCGATCTTCCCTTCGTGCCCCTGTCCGGAATCACCGCCCACATAGCCGAGAGCTTTTAATTTTTCGGCCTGCTCCGGATCAAGCTTCGCCGAGTCGGCGAGCGCCGCCGCAGTGTGTTGACGGAAATCCTCGACTTGAGCCACGAGCGTATCGGTTACCGCCGTCGAAGTCGTAGCTAGATTGTGAAGGGCCTTCGGATCGTTCGACTGGTCATACAATTCAGGCTTCGGGGACTCGATGGCCAAATACTTTCCGCTGCGCAGCGCGCGCATCGAACTCCATTTGAAAGCGCGATGTGGATAGTCGGTCTCCGAGTAGATCGGGCGATCCACTGTCTTGCTCGATGTCGAAGCAGATTCGCCGCCACTGTTCGTCGCAGAAGGCAGCATTGCAGGAACCAGCGACTTGCCTTGAATTTCTTTTGGGATCGCGACACCCGTGACATCCAGAATCGTAGGCGTCACATCGATGAGTCCCACGCGCCCGTCCCACTTCGTTGCGCTCTTCGGAGAATGCGATCCGACCGAAACGGGTAGCTTGATCAGCAGCGGCACATGAATCGTTTCGTCGTACAGAAAGATGCCGTGCGTCCGTTCGCCGTGTTCGCCAAACGCTTCACCATGATCAGCCATCATCGCGATCAGGGAACCCTGATAAAGGCCAGCCGTCTTTAATGCTCCAAACAGTTTGCCCAGCATGGCATCCGCGTAAGCAATCTCTCCATCGTACGGGTCTGCAAATTTAGACTTATACGGCTCCGGCGGATCATACGGATCATGCGGATCGTAAAGATGCACCCAAAGAAAAAATGGAGGAGCATCAGGAGGCCGCGTTTTCAGCCATGCGAGCACACGCCCGATCACGTCTCCCGCACGGCGTTCGATCGTGTCATAGCGATTTTCTTTCGCTGTCTTGATGCGGAAGCCGGCGTCATAGAGATCGAATCCGCGATCGAATCCAGGGGCAGTCCCGCCAATCGGATCAAGAATCAGCGATCCGACGAATGCGGCAGTCTTATATCCCTCGTGATGCAAGATGTCCGGCAAATAAGGCAAACCCGCAGCGAGCGGAACTCCGAAATCGTTGACGTGGTTGTACTGCGGATAGGTTCCCGTGAGAATGGTAGTGTGCGAAGCCGTGGTCAGTGGCACATGCGAATAAGCACGCGTGAATGCCGTACCGTCTTTAGAAAGCGCATCGAGATTCGGTGTGAGACCGCGGGTCGATCCAAGAAATCCCATGCGGTCTGCACGAGTGGTGTCGAGTGTGATCAGGATTACGTTGGGATGGGCCGCAGCCTGATCTGGCCTAGGCGATGAAACGGCGGTGGGTACTTGGGTCTGCTTGTGAGCGGGGGAAACCGCTTGTGCCGCACAGCGAACACTCGAAGCAAACAGCAAAATCCCAAGAATTCTAAAAAACTGCATAAGAAAAAAGGAGTCTAGCATGGCCAGACTCCGGGAATGTATGAACAGCTTCCAAGGCTTGATCGCCTAAAGTCAAAAAACGAACTTGAGCGAAAAATTCATGTTTCGCGGACCGCCTTGGGCAATCACAGGATTACCGGAAGCGACATCCGACGTCTTGCTGATCTGGCCAAAGTTGCCCCCACTCTGAGAAGTACAGGTGGTCCCCGTAACTACACTGCAAGTGGTGAGAACGTTGTTTGGAATGTAATAAAAGTTGCCACGATTCAGCAGATTGTAAACCTCCCAACGCAATTCGACGTTCACACGCTCCGAGATTTTGGTGTTCTTGGCAAGCGTCATATCCCATTGCGCCAATCCTGGACCGATCAATTGATTGCGCCTTGTGTTGCCAACTGTTCCAGGACAAGGCGCGTAGAAAGGAGAAAATGGCTCGCCGTAAGCCAATAAGTTTCCGGGCGAACACGGATCTGGAACGGTTCCGTCGGAATACTTTTCGTTGATGTAGGTGTTGGCATTCCGGGTGTTGTAATGAATCGGTGTGCCATCCCAATCGGGGCGGATGCTGTTCCCGTCCAACCCTTGCCCGGACAGGTCGAAAGCACCGAGGATCGGAGTGAACGGGCGCCCGCTAATCGCGGTGAAGATCGTGCTAATTTGCCACCCATCACCCAATCGTTTACCAAGCGCATGTATACCTGGCACCTCGTACACACCGCTTACGTTGAAGTTTAGACGAACGTCATGGTCGCATAGGCCGCGTGATTCTCGATAGTCGGTCGTCGCCAAGGCAGTGCTACCCACAGGATTGGAGTTGTTGATTTGCGGGTAGTCGCCTGCCCCTCCGCGATTGCTTGAGTTGTAGTCGTAGCATTTGCTCCAAGTGAGGTTGTACTCGGTGTCGAGTCCGTGCCATCCGCGCTGGTTGAAAGAAGTTTGAAGACTGTCGTATTGCGACGAAGAAGCGTTCGTAGCCTGAATGACATGGCGAAACAACGGGTCCCCGGTCCCAGGATCGACATAAACACTCGAAAGAGGTCGGAACGGATCACACGCATTATTCAGACAAGCTGAACCTGTGCTGGGGTCTATAGTCCCGATCGGGGTGGCATTCAAGTCGTGGTAGATCAGCAAATCCTGCCCTCTCTGCCCCGAATATCCGATCGTGAGGACGTTGTTGCGACTCACCTCTTGCTGCACGCTTACGCTGATGTTGTGGTAACGCGGCGTCTTGAAATCGGTTTCCAACGCAAACGCGTTGTTGGGCGGTGAACCAGCGGGATTTGATCCGTATAGAGGAGCGCCCAGCCGACTCGAATCGAAACACACGTACTGGCCCAAACCGGTGGTGGGATCGATACATCCCTTTCCCAAAACATAGTTCGTTTGGTCGGGCGGATTAACTACTTGTGATGAAACGGAGGCGTTAAAAAATCCTAAGTTGGCCTGCGTGAAAACTCCGGTGCTCGCATGGGCAAAGGAGTAGGGATCGGCAAAGGCGGCGAAGTTGGGTACATCGTAGGTTAGGGAGTATCCCGCTCGCAATGCTGTTTTGCCGTTGCCTCGCACATCCCAGGCGAAACCCAGATGCGGAGCAAAATCGTGATAGTCGATATTGGAAATACTCTTGATGCCATGTCCCACTTGCTGAAGCGGATCGCTCGCACCGGGAACGAAGACTGCCTCCAGATTGTCTTTGTCACGCATGCTGCCGTTAAGTTCGTAGCGTAGGCCAAAGCTTAGAGTAAAATTTGGACGAAGTTTCCAGTCATCCTGAGCATAAAATCCCACCGAATTCTGAGTGATATAACGCTGCGAGTTTCCGAAACTGCGATCTGCCAAGTCAGCCTTGCCAAGAAGCAATTCCAGCACGTCGTCGGCTACTCCTCCAAGGCGAGACGCGTAGTAGCTAAAGTATCCCAACGCCAATCCGGTACGTGCCTCATTCCGGAGGCTGTTCGTGACAGCGCGCTGGAAGTTGCCGCCAATCTTGATCGTGTGGTTTCCCTTCACCCACGAAAAATGTTCTGACCAATCGTATGTCGCATCCGGTCGCGTAGAGATCGGATATCCCTGGACGCCTCCGATATAACCGCCGTATCCGAGGTGATACATGTACACATATGGAACGCCAAAATCTCCGGGGCTCAGCGGACCCGTGTCGATTCCGAGGCTGTTGGGATCGACCTTGTTGTTCACACCCAACAGTTGAGAAAAACGCGTGTAACCGAACCGGCTCTCGAGAATCTTCGATGCGCCGAAACCTTTCGTCCAACTTGCACCGAACAGTTGCACGCGTGAGTCGGCTACCGAGTTGAACAGGTCGGCTGGCAGCCCCGGTGCGGGTGGCAACCCGGCAAACGGAGGCGCACTCTGAACACTGTCTCCGAACAGATACCGGAACGCGATTGAGTTACTGGAACTGAATTTGTAGTCGAACTTCGTACCGAAACTGTCGAGGGTAGCGGACGTTGGGGTACTAGTAATGAAGTTTCCGGAATCCGTCACCGGGAAGTAATTCAGCAAAGTCTGTCCCACCGGGTCGACGGTCTTATTGAAATGGGCGATATCCGCCAAAGCGTCGCTAACGTCTTGAGTCGAAGGCACTGATCTTTCAGAAACGGAAGAGGACTTATAGCGCTGCCCTTCGTAGTAGAGGAAGAGAAAGGCCTTGTCTTTGACAATAGGACCGCCGATCGTTCCGTTCATCTGATTGTTGTGGATGCTCGTCGCCTGACATTCACCGGGTTCGCCGCAGCCATTGGCTTTTCCGAAATAGTTGATCGCGTCACCCAATCCGTTGTGGTTAACCCAGGTTCCCGATCCGTGCCAGGCGTTCGAACCACTCTTCATATTTAGGAGAATGGGCGCACCGCCCTTAACTCCAAATTCAGCAGATGGCGTTTCTTGCACACTCAGTTCTTCAATCGCCTCAGGAGGGAAAAGAATGGCCGGGATGCCGACGACACCTGGTTGGCCGACCGCAGAATCGCCGTAATAGCGGTCGTTGTTGTAGAGGCCGTCAATAAAATAATTATTGGAAGTAGTGCGGGCTCCGTTAATGCTGATGGCAAGAAAACCACCGCCTGGTGCCCGCTGCACGCCCGGAGTGATCGCAATCAAGGAATTGAAATCGCGGCCGTTGATGGGAACGTTCTCGATCTTTTCACTATCCACGTAGTTATTGTTGTTCGGGGATAGATCGACCAGAGGAGCGCTACCTTCGACCTCCATAGTTTCCGTTCTCTGTCCGACGGGTAGTTTGAATCCGGTTCGTGTGACCGCGCCTGTCAGAACCTCTGCAGTTTGCGTTAGCGTCTTAAAGCCCTCGGCGGTAGCAGTGACTTTGTACTTGCCGATGGCAAGATCGGGCACGATAAACGTCCCTGAAGCGGTAGTCATTGCTGATCTTTTCTGATTTGTTCCGAGATTCTCTACTGTGACCATGGCACCCGCCACAACGGCACCAGACATATCTGTAACTTCTCCGGATATGCTGCCCGTGATGGTTTGCGCAGACACTGAGAGGCTCACTCCAAGAAACCAAACGAGCGACAAGATCAAACCCACGAACAAGAACAAGAAAGACGCGCCTATGGAACGACCCAAAACTGACCGCATGTCATGCCCCCTGGGAACACTCGCTGTCGTCTTGCTAGATGCTGGATGGGAAACAAGTTTAGTGCTCGCAGTGAGAAAGTCAACCCGATCGGAAACCACTTGGAATGACCGTAAGTCAGTCACAGCTCGAAAACGCGTGCCGTCTTTGCACTTAGCTCGAAGGTTTAGAAAGGAATGTGATGCGGGGAATGCGATTTTTGATGCGGGGTGTGGACGTGCGACAGAACCTAGCTCAGAGGCGAATCCGTCATGCGGAACCGCGTGCGGACGTGCTCCGAAAGTAATTCGATTGCGCCGCGATTATTCACCGGATCGGCTTTGGCCAAATAGCTCATGGCCTCTACCAGCATTTTTTGCCCATCTACGTAACGGGGATCGTCCGTGCGTTCACGCTTCTTGCGTGATAAATCTGGCGGGACCGTGATGGTGAACACTTTAGCCATGCGGAACTCAACTTTCGGAGATTCTTGAGCAGTATATAACCGCAGGCGGTGTTTTTCAGCTTGTTTCTATTGGTTCGCGGCAGGATTAATCGGGAAACGAATAAGCCACCCATTTTTTCGCCACGAACGGAGGGAGGAAACGGCAATCTGACTCAAATCGCGAAATCGATGGGCAAGACAGATCGTAAAAACACAAGTCGCGCGATCGCGTTACCCGCGAGGGGAGACAAACTTGGTTTTACCGGAAGTTTTCAGCTTAAACACGCCGTCGGGCAGCTTTTGATTGACGTGGATGTCGGAGTATTTCGCCAAGCGGTAGTCTCCGCTCGGTTCAAAGAATTGTTGCTGCACCGAAATGCCTCTCGCAGGATCAATCCAGAGAACAATGCGCACGATATTTTTTTTCAGACCTTCGGATTTCGGAATCAATTCCAGTTTTTCTGAAGCTACTCCGTTCACGGTTTCAGGTCCAACCAGTTTCACGTCGTAGGATTTGAGCAGGTCGTGCCCACTTCCTCCGAAACCAAGCACCAGAAAACTCTCGACATCTTCACGACTTTTTCCCGGACTGTATTCGGTCACTTGCTCAATCTTTGGTTGATACACCTGAACTTTGCCGCCGGTGTAGAGCAGATATTCCTTGTCCGGAACGGCGATGTCGGCGGCCATCTGAATGTCGCCGTTTTCACGCCGAAAATAGATTCTTCCCTTTTGACTCGTGGATTCGTCGATTTCCTTCAGGACCACGTAATAATGGTCCCAAACAAAACCCGCTTCAGTCGCTCGGAAATTCTTGGCAGCCGTATCCATCTGCCCGAGAACTTTCTCCAGCCCCGCAGAATCGCTCTGCGCCCAAGAAGACGAGAGCAGGCAAGCCATTACGGCGACACCGGCAAGAACCATTTTGGCGAGAGTCTTCATCGGTGGATTTTCAGAAGTCAAAATCGTGAAACCTTGAAACATTGCAACCCTGAAACCTGTTCTTAATCCTTCTCAACCCAAACCTTGTAGCTCTGTAAATGTCCCGAAGCGTCGTTGATCGCTGCATATTTCGTGATGCTCACAGCTCCGGAAATGGGTTCAATAATCTGCTCCAACTCCCGCCGGATATCGCGGCCCTCTTCGTTATTGATTGCCGATGCCTGAATTTGATAGATGAACCCGCCCTTTTCACCGGGCATCACGACTACTCCCGTGAGATGCGGATTTCGTTCGACCGGTTTGTCTTTGTAGTTGATGAATCGGGGGGAAACAAACACAAAGATGAGGATCAGCGTAACCATAATGTCGTAGTGCAGGCTGCCCCGCTCATACGACCAAAGAATGTATCCGCGAATTGTGCGCCACATCGCGCTCATTGGGGGGACGGTGGAATCGAGCGCCGTCGAGGCCGTTTCCGGTCGCTGCCAGTGTATTTGGGAATTCATAAGATGGCAAATTGCCTGATTTTCAACTCTTTCCGCTCGTTTTCGAAGTGACCCCAGAAGCATCCTTAGTGCCGGCCGGGATGTGATCCGTGCCCATGTACGCTTGCAACACGTCGGGAATCCGCACACTACCGTCAGCCTGCTGATAGTTCTCCAGCACAGCCAGCCAGGTGCGACCCACAGCCAGCGCGCTGCCGTTCAGCGTGTGGAGAAACTCCGTCTTACTCTTCCCTTCTGGACGATACCGAATATTCGCCCGCCGCGCCTGAAACGATTCGAAGTTGGAGCACGACGAAATTTCGCGAAACAAATTCTGCCCCGGCAGCCACACTTCGATGTCATACGTTTTCGCTGAAGAAAAGCCCATGTCGGCGGTGCATAACGTCATAACACGATAGTGAAGTCCGAGTTTCTGTAGAACGGTCTCCGCATGATGGGTGAGCTTCTCCAACTCGTCGTAAGAATTTTCCGGACGCGCAAACTTTACCAGCTCAACTTTTTGAAATTGATGCTGCCGGATAATTCCACGTACGTCTTTACCGTATGATCCCGCTTCGCTACGGAAACATGGGGTGTACGCGGTAAGAGAGACTGGCAACTTTGCTGAATCCAGAACTTCGTCGCGATAAAGATTCGTCACCGGAACTTCCGCGGTGGGAATTAACCATAGGTCTTTTTCTCCGTGCGGCACTTTAAAGAGATCCGACGCAAATTTCGGCAGCTGCCCCGTGCCATACATCGACTCAGAATTCACCAGATACGGCGGAAGGACTTCGGTGTATCCGTGCTCTCCGGTGTGAAGATCGAGCATGAAGTTGGCCATCGCCCGCTCCAATCGCGCGCCTAAGCGCCCAGTACACGGCGAAACGAGCGCCAGTGATTTTGGCGGCGCGTTCCAGATCGAGTACTCCAAGCTCCTCCCCAAGTTCCCAATGCGGCTTCGGTTTGAAATCGAATTGCGGAGGTGCGCCCCATCGGCGAGCTTCGACATTGTCTTCCGCACTTTTTCCGACGGGCACGCTCGCATGCGGCAGGTTCGGAATTGAAGTGAGAAGTTCGCGCAATCGCGATTCCTGCTCAGCCGCCTTCTTTTCAGATTCTTGAATCTGCTCGCGAAGCTCTTTCGTCTCGTTGATCTGCGCCGACGCGTCCTGACCACTTTTCTTGAGTTTGGCGATATCTTCGGAAGCCCGGTTGCGGCGCGCCTGCAAAGTTTCGGCGGCGGTAATGGCAGCCCGGCGTTCGGCGTCAATGGCGACGAAGTCTTTCAACACTTCTGCCGGATTCATTCCGCGTTGTCGGAGCTTTTCTTCAACCAACGCGAGGTTGTCACGAACGAAATTCAGGTCAAGCATTCTGCTTTAACTTTAGCTGAAAAATACGATTCCGTGGGTACCAGATCGAAATCGCGGGTAGGATAACGCAATGAAATTCCTGCAAACAATCAGCAAACCTGCGGCTTGGGCAAGTGGATGGTCAAGCGCGATACTGTGCTTTAGTGCTGCGACGGGATATTGGGTGGCAGGAGAACACAAACGCGCAATCTTCTGGATCGTACTTGGCTCGGTCGAAGTCGGAGCGATCGTCTTGTAGTTTGCGATTCGCGCTGAACTCTAGTTGACCGCGAGTCGAATCCAATGGGCAAATCCATCTTTCGCTTTCACGTTCTGCTGTAAACTAACTCGCGATGAGAGTCCCCCGCTCGCTGCTCGTGGTGTTGTTGTCACTCGGATCGATTGCGACGGCGTTCGCCTCCGCCTATAACGCGCATCCCAAACTGGTGGTGATCATCGTGATCGATCAGTTTCGCGGCGATTACCTGGAGCGCTATCACGACGAATTCAGCGAAGGCGGCTTTCGCCTGTTTCTCGACCGCGGCGCGAATTTTACGGACTGCAACTACGACTACGCGAACACACGCACCGGCCCCGGACACGCAACCCTCTTAACTGGCAGCTACACCAGCGGACACGGAATCGTCGCCAACGAATGGTGGGACCCTCAGAAAAAAGCGATGGTCACATCGGTGGAAGACGATGCCACCAAACTTATCGGCACAGCCAAGGCCTCTCCCGGCGCTTCCCCGCATAATTTATTGAGCGACACACTTGGAGATGAACTCAAGCTCGCAACCGGCGGTAAAGCGCGCGTCTTCGGAGTTTCGCTAAAAGATCGCGCCGCGATTCTGCCTGCCGGATTTTCCGGTGACGGCGCCTATTGGATCGACCCGCACTCCGGCGACTGGATTACATCCACCTATTATCGTCCAGATCTACCGGAGTGGGTGACCAAATTCAACGGTAGTCATCGCGCGGATAAATTCTGGAATCGAGAATGGAAGGACAGCGAGGGTAAGACGCTCGGCTCGACTGCTCCGAGAAATTCCAAAGATGGGCACCCTGCGGGATTTTATGAGGTCGTCGGCGCGACTCCTTTTGCCAACGACTACGAGTTAGAGTTTGCGAAAGAACTTGTTTTATATGAGAAGCTGGGCGCAAATTCGACCACCGACCTGCTAGTGATCAGCCTCTCCGCCAACGATATTCTCGGACATCACGTTGGCCCCGATTCGCCTGAAATGCACAGCATGGCACTCGAACTGGATCGCCAACTCGCCGAATTTTTCGGATTCCTCGGCCATCAGATCGGAATGGCTAACGTTTGGATGGCGCTCTCTGCCGATCACGGTGTTGCGCCGCTTCCAGAGTTTGCGAAGACCTTGCGCCTGCCCGCAGCTCACGTTGACACCGAAAGTTTGCACGAGCAAATCAACTCACTTCTCTCAAAGAAGTACGGACAAAAAGGCGACTACCTCCACGATCTCGACTACCCACTGGCTTGGTTAAATGCAGAAGCATTTGCCGGACGCAAAGAATCGGACGCCGAAGCTGACGTGGGCGACGCCATGAAACAAGTGGGACTGACCGGATATTTCACCAAGTCGCAACTCGCGCACGGCGAAACTCCAGCCACTGACACCGGCCGCCGCTACGCGCACAGCTACTCGCCCGAGGGTGGATGGTACGTGATAGGTGTTCCTCGGCCATTTCAGGTCGGCATCCCGAAGGGCACGGATCACGCTACCCCGTTCTCGTACGACACGCATGTGCCGCTCGCTTTTTATGGACTCGCATTCCAGCCGGGAACTTATCGCACGCACTCAGAGCCGGTTGATCTCGCAGTGACGCTGTCTTCCCTTCTAGGAATCAACGCGCCTGCGCAGTCGACCGGACGAGTATTGACCGAAGCACTGCAGCCATCGCGTCATGCCGCTCCAAGTATTGTTCCCACCGTCATACCTTCCACCGGGGGACCGCAATGACGCCCGTTGCGAATCCCGATCTGAGCGTCAGCTTTGCTGGGATTGAACTGAAAAATCCGATCATTGCCGCGTCAGGAACATTTGGTTACGGTGTCGAATTTGAAGATGTCGTGCATCTCGATCGCCTGGGTGGACTCATCGTTAAGGGCCTCTCCCGCGAACCGATGACCGGCAATCCTCCGCCACGTCTTTTCGAGACCGCCGCCGGAATGCTCAACGCTATAGGACTGCAAAACATCGGCGCGCCCGCATTCCTCACCGACAAACTTCCCGCGCTTCGCGAAAAGAAGAACGTCGTCGTAATCGCGAATGTCTTCGGATACACCCGCGCAGACTACGAGCAGACCATCGAAATTCTGAATCAGGGCGAAGGGATCGCAGCATACGAGATCAACGTCTCGTGCCCGAACACCGCGCATGGGGGAATTCAATTCGGAAGCGACCCTCACCTCCTCGATGAAGTGGTGCGCACAGCGAAACGCACAGCGCGACGTCCGATTATTGTGAAGCTGTCTCCCAACGTTACGTCGATCTCGCAAATGGCCCACGTCGCGCAAGAAGCCGGAGCGGATGCAATCTCGCTGGTCAACACATTCGTTGCCATGGCGATCGACGCAGAGACGCGTCGTCCACGAATTGCAAACATTACCGCTGGACTTTCCGGACCAGCTATCAAACCGATCGCTCTCCGCATGGTTTATGACGCGGCGCATGCCGTGAAAATTCCGGTGATCGGAATCGGCGGCATCAGTACTCCTTCGGACGTCGTGGAATTTATGCTTGCCGGGGCGAGCGCCGTGCAGGTGGGAACCGCGAGTTATTTTGATCCAGTGGCGACCGAAACCCTTGTCGAAGAGCTGACTGCTTACTGCCGAGAGCATCGCATCGAACGCTTAAGCGATCTAACCGGTGGAATGCTGACCGACTAGAAAGCTTCACGAAAGTCCATAACCTAAGCGCTTAGGATATCGAAACGAACGGTTCAAACCAGAATTGTTTGTGAGTTTTTCTGCGATTTATCTAGCGACCCATTGAGTGCCAGATAGATCCGGGGGACGAGTAGTTCAGCCCTTCGCCCCACACGACGTGGGAGTCGTTGTGGTTGTCGATTGCGAGTCCGAAGTAATCTCCAAAGGGAAAACGGAAACCATCTTTGCCGATGTAGCGATAGCCCGGCACAAAGGTTGAGATTCGAAGTTCATCTCCCCAAGTCGCACCGCCGTTACTAGAACTCCGATAAAACGTGTTCCAGTAGGGGCTGTTCCGTTTATCCATCCAAGCAATGCGAACATCGCCAGCATTCCCAGAAACGACAACGGGGAAAGCATGCTCCACGCCACTCTGCGCAGAAGAAACGTTCACTCGCGGCAGCCAGTTCGCTCCACCATCAGTAGAAGACGAAAAGTAAATTCGCTGTGCCTGCATCGCCCTGCTGCCTGCGCTCCAGAGCGCGTACAAAGTTCCGTCGGCGTCAGAGGTCAGCGAAACCTGCGCACCGAGAAAGCCTTCGGCGCATTCTTCGCCCTTACATCCAGGCGCTGCGGCGGAAACATCGAGCAGCGAAGGGCTCCAACTCTTGCCCGCGTCTCCCGACTTCGCCACGTAAAGATTTACAGTGCCGCGCGCTCCTCCAGCTTTCGAGTAGGAAGCCCAGCCCAAATACGCATTTCCCGATGGATCGACGGTTGCGGCACCTAATAACGACCATCCCGGACGGCTCTCCGCATTCACCCGCGCCGGAATAAAACTTCGTCCGCCGTCTTGCGACGACGCAACCCAAACTTCTTCTTCGTGATTAAACGCGACATAGACATTCTGGCCGCGAACCGCAAGCGCTGGTTTATCAAGCTCCTCATCGCCGCGCACAGCCATGGTGAAAACCCAGGTCGCGCCCGAGTCCATCGATTTCGCCAGCATGACCGTGCGCTTCTTATCCTGCAACCAAGCCGCGTATAAAGTGTGACGATCCGCCGGATCAACAGCGACCTGCGGATCAAACTGTCCCGTTGCCGATGGCAGCATCACATGCGGAGCCTGCCAGGACTTACCGTTGTCGATGCTGGTCAGCAACAACATGGTCGGAACATGGCAGCCTTTGCAGTCCGGCACGCGTCCGTAATTGGGATAGAGCACATAAATCTGTCCCGCGCCGTCGGCTGCCACAGATGGCTCCCATTGATCGCCATTCATCTGACCTACGCGCTGCTGCCCTAAAAATTGGGGACCGGCCGCAAAGGCCACACTGGCCAAAGCTAGCAACGCGACGACGAGTTTGGAGTAAGCGAAACGCATCTAAATAGCGAAACTCAAAGGCGAGCGGAGGGGAACGGCTCTAACCTTGAACTTTATCTTGAAGGCTATCCTGGGGTCAACAATAGGGGTACTAACGTGCGGAAATTCAAGGGACGTTATAATAGTAGATCCGCCACGCATCCGCCCCGGTTTTTTCGCAAACTCTGGAATTACCCTGTGGACCACTTTATCCCCTGCGGTCACGTTTTGTACCACAGGGGCACGGAGGTCCAGAGGGCAAAGCTCTCCCCATCGCAGCAACCAGACGAAACGAGCTAGGTTTTACGCGATCCACCCCATCATCCCGCGGTACACTATTCGCGGAGAATCTCATGGCCCGGTGTCTCACCTGTAGCGCGGAAGTGCCGATTGCCAGCCGCTTTTGCGCGTCTTGCGGAGCGCCCGTGGGATCAGATGACGCCACTCTGACCGCAGTCCCCAATTTCGCAGAAACTGCGGTGGGGGACGACGCGGCCACCCTCGAATACGCCGCTGCGAAGTCGCCACGTCCGCCACGCGCATCGTCGTCCGCGTCGTCGCGTCCTCCGAGTTCGGACGCATTCTCCCTGAACGATGGCCGATTCCTTCCCGGACGTTTGCTCGCCAGTCGTTACCGCATCATTGCCCTCCTCGGCAAAGGCGGGATGGGCGAAGTGTACCGGGCAGACGACCTGACTCTCGGCCAGGCGATCGCCTTGAAATTCCTGCCGGAAGAAGCCTCACGGGACGAGGGGCTACTCGAGCGCTTCCGCAACGAGGTCCGCATCGCGCGCCGAGTTTCCCATCCCAATGTCTGCCGCGTCTACGACGTTGGAGAAGTTGACGGCAACACCTTCTTCACCATGGAGTATGTGGACGGTGAAGACCTGGCTTCCCTGTTGCGACGCATCGGGCGCCTCCCACAAGACAAAGCCATCGACATCGCTCGTCAACTCTGCGCCGGACTCGCGGCAGCGCATTCCAAAGGCGTTCTGCATCGTGATTTGAAGCCCGCCAACATCATGCTGGACGGACGCGGTCAGGTCGTAATGACAGACTTCGGACTCGCCGGTCTGATCGATCAGATCCACGGCGCCGATATCCGCAGTGGAACTCCCGCCTACATGGCTCCCGAGCAACTCGCGGGCAAAGAAGTCACGGCACAGAGTGACCTTTACTCTCTCGGACTAGTTTTATATGAAGTATTCACCGGCAAACGCGCATTTACCGCAGAAGCTCTAACGGCCCTGGTTCGCGGCGGCGAAACGAGTGCACCCAGTCGGCCTTCGTCGGTGGTGAAAGATCTCGACCCGGCGATCGAGCGCGTCATTCTGCGATGTCTCGAACCAGATCCACGAATGCGTCCGGCATCCGCCCTCAGTGTTGCTGGTGCTCTTCCCGGTGGAGATCCACTCGCCGCCGCCCTGGCCGCTGGTGAAACTCCATCCCCCGAAATGGTGGCAGCCGCAGGCGAGAATACCGGGATCGCGCCTCGGATCGCCATCGCTTGTCTGGTCGCAATTCTGATCGGATTGGCAAGCGCCGTCTACCTTACCGTCCGTCACAACGCGCTCAATCAGATGAGCTTGGAATTATCACCCGAAGTGTTAACCCAGAAAGCGCGGGAGACACTCGCGCACCTCGGCTATGATGGCCGTCCCACAGATAGCTTCTCCGACTTCGATTACGACAATGGATTCAAAGACTATGTAGAAGCGCACGAGAAGCATCCGGACTGGGACAAGATTTTGCACTCCCGTCCGACGGTGCTGAAGTTCCTCTACCGCCAAAGTCCGGACAAGATGGTGGCGTCCGATTTTCGCGACCTGCTCCTTACCCCCGGAATAGTGGACTGGATCGATCCGGCTCCCATTCTTTCAGGAATGGTTCGCTTGCAACTTGATCCTCAGGGCCGCCTGCTCATGTTGGAGGCGATTCCGCCAGAGCTGACGACCGCTTCCGCAGGCACACCTCAGGCATTCGATTGGAACCGGTTATTCAGCGCGGCCGATCTTGATCCCACACAGTTTCAATCGGCACAGCCGTTGTGGAATTCGCTTGCGTCTTCGGACACTCGCGCTGCCTGGACCGGCAAGTGGCCTGGCTCAGAGCGACCTTTGCGCGTCGAGGCTGCAGCCTTTCAAGGCAAGCCAGTTTTCTTCCGACTCATCGGCGACTGGACGGTGCCTCCTCGTATGCAAGCGCCTCCTGCCTCTGCCTCTGCCGGGAAGAACGCCAGCGAGATGATCTTCCTCTGCTTGATGGCGTCGATGATTGTGGGAGGGGTCCTGGTGGCGCGGCGCAATTATCGGCAAGGTCGTGGCGATCTCGATGGCGGCATCCTGCTAGGTCGGATTTTCTTCGTTCTTCTGCTCGCGCAGTGGCTCATGCGCGCTCATCTTGTTGTGGGGATAGGCAGTTTCGGACTTCTGATTCTGTCTCTCGCGACCGCGCTGTTTCTGTCGACCCTCATCTTTGTTTTGTATCTTGCACTGGAACCCTACGTCCGCCGTTACTGGCCGCACGCAATTATTTCTTGGAGCCGGTTGCGAACGGGGCGCATTCGCGATCCTCTTGTTGGACGTGACATTCTGTTCGGCGTTCTCCTCGGAGTAGTTTGGATTGTAGTTTTCAAAATCAACAACTCCATCCTGACTAGCACGGGTGCGGCTCCGCCTCTCTTATCGAACGAATATCTAGTCAGTGTTCGTCACGGAGTCGGAGACTGGCTCGCTCAAATGGCGCAAGCGATCCTAGGGACCTTGCAATTCTTCTTTTTGTTCCTGGGCGTAAAGCTGATCTTCAAGAAAGACTGGCTGGCCGCGCTGGTCATCGTAGCGATTTTTACAACTGCAAAATCGTTGGCCTCGACTCACGTCGTCCTGGATACGACTACAAACGTCGTGGTCTACTCCATTCTCGCTTTAATCGTCTACCGCTTCGGGCTGGTGTCACTGGCCTGCGCCATTTTCACCGTTGATCTGCTGGGAAATGTGCCCTTCACCGCCGATGTTTCGGCTTGGTATTTCGGAACAACGACTTTTGTGCTTCTCAGTGTGATCGCCTTGGCGGTGTGGGGTTTTTACTACTCACTCGGCGACAAATCTGTTCGGACGGCCAGTCAACCAGTTTAGGGCACACGACGTATTGACTGAGGTTGCGCGAGAACTTGAGGGGAGTACAACAACAGCAGTAGAAATCCGCCGAGATAGAAGCCCCAAACATTACGGAGCGGGAAGCCGGAAAGCCGCAGCGCCAAGCCAAATAATCCCAGGGCCTCGCACAGCGCGAACAACCAAAGGTATCCAGTTCGCCAGCGCGCCACTGCGCCACGGTCGTCCGGACGTTGTTTGACCGCCTCTTCCGAAGGAGAGATCAACGTCCGGCGTACAACCATCGTCGCTCCCACCAAGCTGATCGAAATCAGCGACAGGGCATGGAATAAGGTGTTTTCCGGTTCATGAGTCGGCTTGCGGGCGAGCCTTTCCCCCGCAATCACAAGCAGCGCGATACTCACCAGCATTGCGATTTGCACTCTTCGCACCAATCGCAACGCGGACTCAATTTCCATAAAAGGGAGCTTTGTCGACCTTTGCCTAATCGATTCTGCTCTTATACCCGGTCTACGTCACGTTGTATCTGAGCCTTGAACATCTTTTAGTAATGGCAGCCCCAACTAGTGCATGGTGTGGCTCAATGCCGGGCGTAGTCTTAGGAAAACTTGGAAGGAAACCGGGTTCGCTCCGTAGGAACTGTCCAAGACCGAAGGCTTGGAGTAAAACGTCAAGTCCGCTCCCAGAGCCAACTGCCAGAGATTGCTTTGGATCAGATCGTGCGCGCCGCCAAAGGTATAGGCCCCAATACGAAAGCTGGGAAGCAATGGATTTGCCCGGAAATAACTCGTCTTTGTCGACCAACTCGACACGAGAAAATACATAATTCCGGATCTTGAAGTTAGCCGTCGTCTCCAATAAGTAGCTATTGAGATTGTGGTCCACTGCCTGCTTGTGGACGCGCCCCCATACCAGCGATGTCGCCCACGAACCTCCAGAAAATGGACGCGCATATTCCACCGAAGCCGTCTGCCGCCGCTGGCTGCCCGGTTCAAGCGCTTCGGGATGTTCCAGGCGTCCGTAACTGTACTGAGCCGTCCAGTTCTTCGTTGGCGCAAAGCTCAAGCGTCCCGACCAAGAGTCAAGCGCCGCGAACTGAATTCCGTAACGATGTTCATTCGGCTCGCGACCATTGAATAGCGAGCCTTCAATCCGTAAACGATATACATCCAGCCCGGTGGTGAGAACGCCGAAACTGGTGTGCGTCGAGTCCTGCAAGTGATGCGACAACGGAGCCATTGGCAATTCCGCCGCAGAGGCGCGGTGCATAAATGCGACCGGGCCAAGCGCAGGCTCACCAGCCGCCGCTCCATAGAATAGCCACGAGAGTTTCTTGCTAACGGGATAGGTATATTGGAGCGCGAGTTCAGAAAAAACGTTGTGCGGATGCTGGTGATCGACCAGTGGCTCGCCATGATAGGTCTCGCCCGTTTGAAAAAGCTCGGGAAATCCGGGATGCGGAGCAGTCAGCGACTCGGCAGAAAACATTTCACGAAACAGAATATGGCCGCGCCCCAATTTATGCTTCTCCATCAACATGAGCCAGTTCACCGACTCGGTCTTGCCCTCGCCGCGCGGACCACCTTGGTGGTTATAGTCCGCAAAGATCACTCCGTGTGCCATCAGGTCCCAGCCTCCGACTGACTTCATCCACATGTGTTCGGGCGTCACGGCGGGTTGCCATCCCGTACCGGAAGCGTTGTGCGTCGACGGCTTCCAATCTTCCGCGGTATCGGACATATCCATTCCAGACATATCCATCTCCTGCTGAAGCATCGGAGGCGTATCCGCGGATTGGGGACCAGCATCCTGCGCCAAGGCGGCACGAAGCCAACTACCAAGCAATAAAAATAAGATCAGAATCCTCACAGCATAGTCTCCAAAAAGAAAAGGCCATACACTTCCGGCGCAGTCAGAGTAAGCCGCGTCTTAATCGCGGCAACGCAACCCTTACAGCGCAACTCTTCAGGACGTGACGGTTGAGGAGAAGAAAATCAGATTCGGAGTTGAGTTAGATTTGGCGGGTCAGACGAAGACATTTGGGCTCTGGCAACAGCAAAGCCAGGAAATGAAGGCAGTGGCAGAGGCGCATCAATGCGCCGATGTGTGTGCGGATATTGGATAGGAGGTTTTGGTAAATCTGATCCGATGACAATCGCCGCATCGTGACCGGTCAGGCAACACCTGTCGCTGGTTGGAGCAGGTAACTTGTGGTCTGCGAGCGGCACGGCCATGCCGCGGTGTGCATGACAACTCGCGTCAGTTTCTCGCTGGTGCGAAACCGGCACAGTGAAATGCTGGGGATCTCCAAACATTGCTGACGCCGTCGTCAGGACTAACAACAACGCCGAGATCTTCGATGCCAGCTTCATTTCATCCCAACCAACATAAGATTCCCAAAACAGTTGGATGCGTTCGGATCGCTTACGACCCCGTAAGCTTGACCCTAATCTCTTCCGGCAAACGCTCGCGAATCTCTGCTGGTAACCTGTCGTGCACATGGCGCGCGCCAAGCTTTGCCGCGTCTACCATGACCGTCGGCGCAGGTGTTGCCACAGCAACGACAAGCCAGATCAAGGCAGACAGCGCAAATCCACAAAGCGCGCCAACCTCCAGCCAAAATGCGTGCCGCGGACCAAAGTACCGGATCACCGCAAATGCCATCAGAAACACGGCTGCCGAAGCTGACGCCATGACGATCAAAGCAATATCGACGATGCGGTGCAGTTTCTGGCGGCTGCGGCAATGCTCGCATTCCGCGAAATGCAGTTCGTAGTCTCCCCGCATCTCCGGAGCCAAACTGGAAATGTCATAGCGCCATCCGGCAAGGATTTTCCCCACGATTGGTTCAACGCATTCGCTCATATAAGGTTGCTGCAGACAAGAATGCTGCAAAGGCTACAGCCGGATGGGTTCAAGAGCTTCTGTCTGGCTGGCCAACAGCACGCGATTGTGCCACAGCCCCTGACGGCCACCGAGCGCTTGTTCCGCCGCCGCCCGTGCTCTTTCGGGATGGTTATTCTGCTCAGACAAATGTGCCAAAACTAAATACTCGGCTCCTCCATCATAATCGCCGGAGAAGAATTCTGCGAGCGCGTCGTTCGATAAATGCCCCACGCGGCTCATCACCCGCTGCTTCACTGACCACGGATAAGAACCCGAACGCAGCATCTCAAGATCGTGATTCGATTCGATGACCAGCACGCTACATCCGCGAAGGTGGTCGCGGACGCTCACTGGCATATATCCCAGATCGGTCGCGAAACCTACTTTCACGCCCTCCGCGCGAAACGTGAACCCCACCGGATCAGCCGCATCATGCGGAATCGTAAATGGCATCACTTCGATGTCACCAATGAAGAAACCACGTCCGGCGGAAAACTGTTCGGATTTTGGCAGCTCCGGAATAGCTCCCTTTTCGTCGCGGACGGCGCGGCTCCAGGCATGACGCGTCGGCGCGGTCATGAATACTGGCACATTCATTTTTTTCGCCAGCCGCTGCAATCCCGCCACATGGTCGGAGTGCTCATGCGTGATCACAATGCCAGAAATATCGTCGGTGCGTTCGCCCGTAGCTTCACCCAGTGCCTTCAGCCGCTTGAACGTCTCGCGACCGGAGAGCCCGGCATCCACCAGAATGCGCGTTGTATTCGTCGCTACAAGCGCGCAGTTTCCACGACTGCCGCTCGCTAGTACCGACACCGATACACACATGTGCGTAGCTTACCGCTAACACCTGTGGAAACGGGAACAGTTTTTCCCGCGCCCGTTATCTTTGGTGGGAACCCTCTCGGTGAAAATCGGTCGGCGTACGAAACACTATCGGATCTCTTATTTCGTTTGACGTAGCACCTTGGCCTGATTTGCTACGAGCAACACACCTTGGGATCTAGCGTCCGTTTCAAGCGCTCCCAAATGCGCCCGCGCCGATGCGGCGCCTGACCACAACTCAACTTCGGCCAGTGCTAGTCGCGTGCGCAACTCATAAATCCGATACCCGAACTTCCGCGTGGAAGCCAACATCACTTCCAGTTGCTGCCGCGCTGCTGCAGCCTTGCCGGACTTCGCCTGCACACGCGCATCAGCAAGCGTCGCCTCAAACCGCGGCGTCTGTCCTGCGGCTTGTCCCGAAAGAGTGATCGCCTTGGTCGCCGCCACCCGCGCGTCATTTAAATTGCCTGCTCCCAGAAGATTTTGCGACAACACGGCATAGGCCCATGCCCCGCTGGCCGTCGCGTTCGTTTTTTCAAAGGCCGCTGCGGATTTCCGGGCCAGCGCTTCTCCATCCGAAAATCGTCCTTCGGTTAGCGCAACAAACGAGAGCGCACTTCCGATTTGGGAGGCGAAGTCCTCATCTTTGATTTCTTCACAGAGCGCCAGCGCTTGCTCATATTGTTTTCGCGCCGCTACCAGATCACCTCGTGCCAGCAGGACATCCCCCAGACCGGACATGGGATAGGGCTGCCCTCCGCGATAGGTAATTTCCTGTGCGATCGCGAGCGCCTGCTCGAAGCTCTTCTTCGCTTCGTCAAGGTTTCCCATCTCGATGAACAGGTTGCCGAGATTGTTCAAAGTGGCGGACGATCCGCGACGGTCGCCGATTTCGTTAAACGCGGCGAGAGTCTGCCGCTGCATCTTCAACGCTCCTGTAAGATCGCCGAGACCATCGAGAGCGTTCGCGATGTTCCCGTAGTCGCTCGCCAGCCCAGTTGGATCATGAATACTTCGATCGTAAGTCAAAGTCTTGTCGTAGTACTTCTCTGCCTCTTGCAGCTTTCCCTGCTGGTAGAGGATATTGCCGATGCGCTCGAACGAGGCGCGAATGCTCTTTTGCGATCCGATTTCCTGGAACACCAGCAGCGCTTCGTCAAATTTCTTGCGCGCACCTTCGAAATCGCCTTGATCGAATAGAACATCGCCCGTCATGAGCAACGTACGAGCTGCTCCCTGTCGATTGCCAGCGGAGGTATACATTTCTTTCGCCTGAGCCGCGAGTTGGATCGCTTTGTCTGACTGCCCCATGCGCTCATAAGCAACCGCTTGCAACTGCAGAGCTTCCGCAACCAGCAGACTTGCGCCCACGGCTCGGCCGCGCGTCGCAGCCTTATCACCAGAGGCTTGTTGCCGTTTGAAATCAGTGAGGGCTGCAGCAATATTGCCATCGGCAAGTTCGATTCGCCCCGCGTCTGCGTCCGAAACCGACAATTTGCGGATCTGAGCGAGCGTTGCCTCGGCCTCGCTTGCCTTGCCCGCACTAATCTGTGCTCTGATTAGAAACAATCCGTAGTCGACGCGATCGGGAAAGAATTGCCAAAGCGCCCGATAGTTGTCGACCGCTGCTGCACTCTCTCCGAGCATCTCGTGCGAGCGGCCTTCAATCAGGAGTCGCTCTTCGCGAGAGAATTTCGCCGACAAATCAAGCGCCTTCTTTGCCTCATGCTTCGCCTTGTCGTCGTATCCCAATGTGGACAAAGCCTGTGCTAAAGCCGAATGCGAAGGTGCGTGGCCGGGGTCAAGCGTCACCGTTTTCTGCAACAGGTCGCGAGCCGTGATTGCATCGAATAAGCGAAGTTTCTCGAGACCTTCAGCATAGAGACGGGCCGCCTCGGCATTCGAAGGCAACGACGTTCGCACGACTGCCGATTGTTCGTCCGACAGCGCGGCAATTCCCAGCTTCGTCCGTAATTCGGCGCCTGCCTTGCTGACCAGCGTATCGATCTCGGACTCGTTTCCCTTCTCTGAAACCGAAACCAGAGTGTCGCCAGCGACCGCATCCTGTAAGCGCAGATCGAGCCGCAATAATCCATTCCCCAGCGGAAGGAATGAGCCGACCACCACGTTGTCGCTCCCCAAATTCTGCCGGATACGATTGAGCGTCTGCTGGCTATAACTGTCAGCATCGGGCAGCGCCAAACTGACTCGCATCTGCGCCACGCTCTCGCCCGGGATGGTGCGCATCTGGTCGCCCTGGCTGAGTTCCGTGGTCAGCAGTTCCGAAATCGCAGTCGATAACCACGACTTTTCGGGATTCCCCGAGAGATTCTTGAAACCCAGCACCGCAATCGAACGACGGCGCGACCCCGATGTTGAACTGGGTGTGCCCGATGACGATGACGAGGGCGATGACGACGATGCGACTGGCGTTCCAGGACTGATCTCCTGTTTACGATGAAACCAAAAATATCCTCCTGAGGCTGCCACCGCCAACGCTACCACCGCGATTGCGGAGATCCAATAATGCCGTCCAGCCGCTGTCGGAACACGCGGCACCGATCCCGTGGTGGTCGGCAACTCCAGCCCAACGGCTAACTCGCCCCCAGTTTGATAGCGCTGCGTTGGATCTTTGGCGAGGGCTTTGCGAATGACTTCATTCAGCAGAGGAGGGACAGCGGGATTCACTTCGTTCGCCAGTTCGACGGTTTGATTCAGAATCGCATTAATCAGCAGCGGAGAATTTTTTTCGACGAACGGCCGTCGTCCTGTTGCCATTTCGTACAGCACTGCGCCCGCAGACCACACGTCGCTTCGAGCATCAGCAGCATCTCCGCGCAGTTGCTCAGGAGCCATATATGGCAGCGTGCCCGTCACTTCCTGTGATTGCGTAAGGGTGACCGTCATGCCTTGATCGCTAGCTTGGGGCATGAGTTGCGCCAATCCGAAATCGAGAATCTTCAGTCGGCCATCAGTCGTGAGGCGAAGATTTCCGGGCTTAAGATCGCGATGTACGATTCCCTGTTGATGCGCCGCGGACAGACCCTGCGCCAACTGCAATCCGAGCCTAAAAACATCAGCGGCAGGAAGCGCACCGCCGGCAAGTTTGGCGTCCATCGTCATGCCCGCGATGTATTCTGTCACCAGGAAATCGATGCCGTCTTCTGTGCCAAATTCGTGGACGATCGCAACATTCGGATGATTCAAGCGTGCTAATGACAACGCTTCATTGCGAAAGCGTTTACGCTTCGCCTCATCGGACAAAGCGTTGCGGGGTAGAACTTTGATGGCTACATCGCGGTCGAGTTGCTCATCGTGCGCGCGGTAAACGACGCCCATGCCTCCGGCGCCAATTTGCTCCACGATCCGGTAGTGCGACAGCTGCTTTCTCATCGTACCGGTCCGCGCTCTCGAGTGAAGTCTGTGGGATTGAACACCCTCAAGAATAGAGGATAACAGCGAGTCTCAAGCTGCGCGCGCGATTTGCGGCGGGCGCGCGCGGAAAATTATCTCTTCGCAAAGAGGTTGTCCACGACGCGGCGACCCACAGCTCCTCCGAACGCTCCTGCAATCCCCGGCACAAAAGCTAGAAATGATTCGTAGATCTGCGCCCGCTCGGGTTTTTGCGAAAGAAATGCGTATGCAAGCCACTCCGCCACAGGAACGAATATTCCAACGAGCAATACCCAGCGCCACGGCTTGCGCGGACTCAAAATTCCCAGCAGCATACAGGCCGCTAGAACAATCATCGCCGTCAATAGCAAGTCGCCAATCTTGATGTCAGCCCAGGCTGCGGAGATCCCGGCCAGAACTGCCAGCAGATAATAAAACCCGTCGCCACCCGATTGTTTGTCGGGAAGAATCTCGCCCCAGGCTGTGGTCATGTTCCCTATTTCGACTCTTTCGCGTAGGTATAAAAACCGCGGCCACTCTTCCGTCCCAGCCAGCCCGCATCGACCATCTTGATAAGCAACGGACACGGTCGATATTTTGGATCACCTAGCCCCTCCAGCAACACGCGCATGATGTCGAGACAGACATCGAGCCCGATAAAGTCTGCCAGCGTCAGCGGACCCATGGGATGCGCCATCCCGAGTTTGAAAACTTCATCCACTGCCTCGGCCGTCGCAACGCCTTCCATGACTGCAAACATCGCCTCATTCAACAGAGGCATCAACACCCGGTTGGAAACAAATCCCGGAGCATCATTCACTTCCACCGGCGTCTTCTCTAACTTGATCGCGAGATCGCGCACAGTGTCATAAGTCGCCTGCGAAGTCGCAAGACCACGGATCACTTCTACCAATTTCATCACCGGCACAGGATTAAAGAAGTGCATCCCAATCACTTTGTCGGGACGACTCGTCAACGCTGCAATCCTCGTGATGGAAATCGAAGACGTATTCGAGGCCAGAATTACATCCGTCTTCATCAGGCGATCAAGATCGCGGAAAATCTGTGCCTTAATTTCGAACTTCTCTGTCGCTGCCTCAATTACCAGGTCGCAGTCTGCAAGCTTCTCCCGATCGACGACGAGAGCAATCCGCGCCAGAGTGGATTCCTTGTCACCGGCAGCGATCTTGTTCTTCGCCACCTCACGATCAAGGTTCTTCGCAATCGTCGTCAGGCCTCGATCCAGAAATCTCTGCTCTACGTCACAGAGAGTCACGGTGAAACCACTGCGTGCGAATACATGGGCGATCCCGTTGCCCATCGTCCCCGCCCCGATCACTCCCACTCGTTGAATCGTCATGATTACCTCGTAATGATTGCGTTCTAATTGTGATTGAAACAGGAAAGTCTAGCAGAGCGAAAGATTTCGGCCAGCGTCAGTGCAAAAGTTCGTTGGAGATTTATTCTTTCGCGTGTCTCATGAGGTTTCACACCATCGATGTAACCTAATCGATTCTGTGCTACACTCCGCGCATAAGTCCGAAGCCTATGCTCTAGATCGGACGAGTTACACGGGCCCTCCACAGAGCAGCATCTGTAAATTGCTTTTGCAGAGAAATCGGGGCGGCTCTTGGAATGGATCTGGCCGATCGCCTACTCACACGAAGTCGGACGATCATGTGGCGATGGTGGGTAGGTTAGTGAAAATTTGTACTGTCGTTACGCGAACCTGACTAATTCCAAGCGCTCGCTACGGGTGAACAATGGATTCGCACCCTGGGGAACGGAAACACAATTTTCCGGTTGACGTGCCAGTCGCGTGGGGCCCGATCCGGCGGGACCTTAAAGACAATGCGGAAGAGAATGAAGACTGGTATCGCGATCTAGTCCAACATAGTCAAGACCTGCTGTGCGTCCACGACCTGGAAGGCCGATTTCTATCGGTCAATCCTGTTCCCGCCCGTCTGCTGGGCTACAGCGTTGAAGAAATGCTGCAGAAACCCATGCAGGATTTCATCCCCTCACATTTCCTACCAAGTTTTGAAGCGTACCTGCGCGAAATCGCGCAGACGGGCGAATCGAACGGCACGATGATCGTGCTGACTCGCTCCGGCGAACAGCGCATCTGGGAATACCACAACACTCTGCGGACGAAAGGCGTCTCGGTGCCCATCGTGCGTGGGATTGCGCATGACGTCACCGAGCGCATTCGAGCAGAGAAAGCTTTGCGCCTTACCAATGAACAATTGCTCGAGACTGCGCAAGAACGAGAAAAGCTTATCCGGGAACTCACTTTGTTCCGGACGCTGCTTGATCAGTCCAACGACGCAATCGAAGTTACAGATCCGAAGACACAGCGTTTCCTCGATGTGAACCGACGGGCATGCATTGAACTCGGTTACAGTCGCGAAGAACTGCTGTCGATGACCATTTCGGATGTTGATCCCAATGTTACCGAGCAGTCTATCGCCCGAGTTGCTCAACAAATGCGCGAATCGGGATCCGTGACCCTGGAACGAACCCATCGGCGAAAAGACGGGACTACGTTTCCGGTCGAAGCAAATTTGCATCAGGTGCAACTGGATCGCGAGTATAGCGTCGCGGTGGTCCGCAACATCGCGGACCGCAACCAGACGTTGGATCGTCTGCGCGAATTTGAGCGAGTCGTCGAAAGTCTTGAAGAAATGATTGCGGTGGTCAACCGCGACTATCGCTACGTCCTAGTCAACCGCGCCTTCCTGAGCTACCGGGCGATGACCAAAGAACAGGTTGTTGGACGACAGGTCTCAGATGTAAACGGTCGCCGACTATTCGAAACTCTGCTCAAGGGAAAACTGGATGAATGCTTCCAGGGGCAGATTGTGAACTTTGAACTGCGCCGCAGCTACCCTGCAATGGGTTCTGTCGATAGAGAGTTTTCGATCACGTACTTACCCGTGGAAGGTGCCAACGGCATCGATCGAGTGGCATGCGTTTTGCGAGACGTCACGGAGCGCAAGCAAGCGGAACAGGCGTTGCGGCAAAGCGAGGCACGGGAGCGAGCACGAGCGCAGGAACTTGAAACTGTGCTGGATGCCGTTCCGATGCCGGTGCTCATCTCGCACGACGCCGATTGTCGTCGGATCACTGCGAACCGTGCCGGAAACGGATTACTGCGAACTGACGCCGGCCAGAATGTTTCCAGGACTGGAATTGACAATGATCGGTCCACTTACCGTGTCTTGCACGACGGTGTAGAAGTCCCTGCACATTTAATGCCGATGCAACAGACCGCTGCGACGGGTCAGCCACAGTACGGAAGAGAACTGACGGTGTTATTCGCCGATGGCAGTACGCGCGAAACGATCGTGAATGCGGTGCCGCTATACGACGAGAACGGCAAAGTCTGTGGAGCGGTCGGAGCGTCCATCGATCTGACAGAGCTTAGGCATACAGAGCAAGCGTTACGGGAGAGCGAACTGCGATTCCGCAGCGTGTACGAGCGCGCTCCGATTGGGATTGCTCTGGTGGATTCGCGCACCGGCAAATTTTTCCAGGTGAATCCAAAATACTGTGAGATCACCGGCCGCCCAGCAGAGGACCTCCTACGCACCGGACTCGTGGAAATCACCCATCCCGATGATGTTGCCGCGAGCAAAGATCATCTGCGCCGAATGAACGAAGGAAGCTTGCCGCATTTCGAAACTCAAAAAAGATACTTGCGTCCAGATGGATCCGTGCGCTGGGTCCGTGTCTTTGGGGTTCCCATGTGGCAAACAGGCGAAACGCGCCGATGGCACATGGCTTTGGTCGAAGACATCACGGAAAGCAAGAAGACGGCAGACGATCTCCGTTTGAGCGAAGAGCGCTTTCGTGTGGCACTGAAAAACTCACCGACTGCGGTGTTTCAACTGGATCGGGAGCTACGCTACACGTGGATGCATAACACTCAACTTCCGGGGCCAATCGATCGATATCTCGGAAAGTCGCCGATCGAATCTTTTCAATCTGAGGAAGCGCAGGCAATCCTAAAAATCCGGCAACAGGTCTTGCAGACCGGCATTGGAGTCCGGCACGAAGCGATCGTGACGCACGGCAACCGGAAGCACTACTACGATTCAACGATCGAGCCGGTATTCGACGCTTCAGGTGTGGTTACTGGAATCACGGGTGCCAGCACCGACGTTACGGATTTTCGAGAAGCAAATGAGGCGCTCCGCGAGGCGAAAAAGAGGTTAACCGAAGAGAAGCTGTATCTCGAACAAGAAATCGATACGGAATTAGGGTTCGGGGAAATCGTCGGGCAGAGCAAAGCTTTGCGAACCCTGATGGCACAGGTCGGCAAGGTCGCTTCGAGCAACGCAACGGCACTCCTGCTCGGCGAAACCGGAACAGGCAAGGAACTCGTAGCGCGAGCGATCCACCGTTTAAGCCCGCGCGCCAAAAATAGCTTTATCAAACTAAATTGCGCAGCAATCCCGTTAGGATTGCTGGAAAGCGAATTGTTTGGCCATGAGCGCGGTGCCTTTACAGGAGCGGTCACCAGAAAGATCGGACGCCTTGAACTGGCAGACAAAGGCACCCTGTTTCTGGATGAGATCGGTGAGATTTCGCTGGCACTGCAGCCGAAACTGTTGCGGGTCTTGCAGGATCAAGAATTCGAGCGCCTCGGCGGCACACAAACGATCAAAGTGGATTTTCGTTTGATTGCCGCAACCAACCGCGATCTCGCGGAACAGGTGCGCGAATTCGCGTTTCGCAGCGATTTGTATTACCGGCTGAACGTATTTCCAATCCGCGTTCCACCCCTGCGCGAACGGCGAGAGGACATCCCTCTCCTGGTCGAACATTTCGTGCAGAAATGTGCGCGCCGGATGAACAAATCCATCACCAGCGTTCCGACCAGAATCATGGAAGCGCTAGTGAAGTGGGATTGGCCGGGCAACGTGCGGGAGTTGGAAAATTTTATCGAGCGCTCCGTCATCCTGTCGCAGGGGTCAGTCCTGGTGTCGCCTCTGGCCGAACTGGAATCTGTGGCCGTGGTCGAGCAGATCGCGGACGAAACGCTGGAGGCCACCGAACGCGAACATATCCTGCGAGCATTGCGTGAAACGCGAGGTCAGATCGGCGGATTACGAGGAGCAGCGGTGCGGTTGGGTTTGAAGCGGACCACTTTGCAATCGAAAATTAAACATTTAGGAATCGATCCGCGCTCATCGCATCTATAAGGCCGTGAGCGCAGACAACGAAACGAGATGGACGAGTTGCACACCCGTCCATCCCATTCTCGTTCTTCATCAAACTTTCTTGATCGCGTGATACACCACGAGGACAATAATTGCCCCGATCACCGCGACAACCAGACTGTAGATATTGACGCCCGACACTCCCGACGCGCCAAATGCATTAAAAATCCAGCCACCGACAACGGCTCCCACAATGCCCAGCACGATGTCGAGCAACAGACCTTCACCCGACTTGTTAACGATTTTACTTCCGATAAATCCAGCAATCAGGCCCAACACTACCCACGCAAGAATTGACATACTTGGCTCTCCTTTATCTACCTCGAATTAGAAACATCTCTAAAAACACGCGCCCGACTATAGCAGAACGCCATGGGCAAAGGAAACTCGATGGCGTGCCGAAAGGCCCTCCGTTCAGTTACAATCCTCGCGCATATGAACCGCGAATATAACAAGCAGTACAGCCAGGAACTGGGTCGCGACATGGAGTCGCTGGTCTATGGGCACGCCGGACAACCCATCCTCGTGTTTCCAACCTCCATGGGACGTTACTTCGAATACGAAGACGCGGGGATGATCCGCACTCTGGCGGGGAAAATCGACGCTGGTGAAATTCAAATTTTCTGTGTCGATGGAGTGGACGGCGAGAGTTGGTACAACAAGAATGTTCATCCCGGAGCCCGCATCTGGCGGCACGTGCAATACGAACGCTACGTGATGAACGAATTCATTCCTTACCTGAAGTGGAGGAATTGGGCTCCGCAGATCGCGGTCACAGGATGCAGCTTTGGCGGCTATCATGCCCTGAATTTTTCCATGCGCCATCCCGATCTAGTTTCCGCCTGCGTCACCATGAGCGGCTCGTTCGACATCAAGAGTTTTCTCGACGGCTACTATGACGACAATTGCTACTTCAATAATCCGCCGGACTATCTTTCAAACGCGCACGACGATTGGTACCTAAGCCGATATCGTCAGATGAAAATTGTGCTGGGTTCGTCGGACTGGGATATGTGTCTGGATGCCAATGTAAAGATGTCGGCGATTCTTCATGCCAAGGGGATCCCGCACTGGCTCGATATCTACGGGGACAATAGCAAGCACGACTGGCCATTGTGGCAGCGCATGGCGTTGAAGTATTTTTGATTTACGTTAATGGTGCGACGGCGATTTTTGAGAAGAGGGGACCTCGACCTAATATGGCAACCAAGAAAATCGGAATTCTATTCGGAATGGAAAACACCTTCCCGCCCGCCTTCGTTGAGAAGATTAACTCGAAGAAAATTGCTGGGCTGACCGCGGAGTTCGTCAACATCGGCGGCATTCGTATGGATGAGCCAAAAAAATACGACGTCATCCTCGACCGAATTTCGCAGGACATTCCCTTCTACCGTGCCTACCTCAAAAATGCCGCGCTCCAAGGCACTGTCGTGATCAACAATCCGTTCTGGTGGACGGCCGACGACAAATTTTTCAATTACGCGATGGCGCATAAGATGGGCGTGGCGATTCCTCCCACAGTGATCCTGCCGCATCACAAACACCCGCCGGATACGACCGACCAATCCATGAGGAATCTAATGTATCCATTGAATTGGGAGGAAGTGTTTTCCTACGTGGGCTTTCCCGCATTCCTCAAACCCTACGCTGGCGGTGGATGGAAACACGTTTACAAGGTGGACAATCCAGAAGAGTTTTTCCAGAACTACAACCAGACTGGCGATCTCTGCATGACGCTGCAACACGGCGTGGAGTTCGAAGACTATTACCGCTGCTATGTAGTCGGACAAGAAAAAGTCCACATCATGAAGTACGATCCGAAGGCTCCGCATCATGAGCGCTATGTAAAAGGAAACCCGCAGCCGGGGTTTAAGTTGAAAGAACGGATCGAAAAAGATGCCCTCGCGCTGTGCCGCGCTCTCGGCTACGACTTGAACACTGTGGAATTCGCTGTCGAGGACGGGGTCCCATACGCGATCGACTTTATGAATCCGGCACCCGATGCGGAGATCACGTCCGTCGGACAAGACAACTTTGACTGGGTCGTGGAAGCGGTGGCCGACATGGCCATCAAGAAAGCCCTCGATGGGGAAAATCCGGTTGAAGAATTGCGCTGGGCGGCGTTCCTGAACGGTCCAAAGTGGGTGGACATCAAGCCACAAAAAGTGAAGAAAAAAGCATAGTGTGCTTAGTGTGAGCCACAAACCTCCTCTTTAGAAATCCCGAGATTTCTATATACTGGTGGGACTCTGCCGGAGTCTCCCGCCCGGCAGCTCTGGATGCCGCGATGAAGCCTACATTCACGCTAGGAATCGAAGAGGAGTATCAAACAGTCGATCCTGAAACTCGGGATCTGCGGTCGCACATTCACGCCGAGATCATCGAAAAAGGTAAGTTGATCCTGCAGGAACGGGTCAAGACCGAGATGCATCAGTCGGTCGTCGAAGTCGGCACATCCGTTTGCGCCAACATCAAAGAGGCGCGCGAAGAACTGAAGAGCCTGCGTCGCCACATGATCCGGCTGTCAAAGGAAAATGGATTGCGTCTGGCCGCGGCCGCGACACATCCCTTCGCCGACTGGCGCATGCAGGAAGTCACTCCCGGCGAACGCTACCAGAACATCGTGCAGGATATGCAACTGGTCGCCCGCGCAAACTTGATTTTCGGACTGCACGTCCACGTCGGAGTCGAAGACCGCGAAACGCTGATCCATCTGATGAATCATGCGCGATATTTCGTGCCACATCTACTGGCGTTGTCATCGAATTCCCCGTTCTGGCTGGGCATGGACACGGGCCTGAAATCGTATCGCTGCAAAGTGTTCGACAAATTTCCGCGAACCAACCTCCCAGATTATTTTCCGAGCTGGGGAGAATACGAAAACTACGTCAAACTTTTGGTGAAAACGAATTCCATCGATAACGCCAAGAAAATCTGGTGGGATATTCGCCCGCATCCATTCTTCGATACTCTCGAATTCCGCGTGTGCGATCTGCCAATGCGTGTGGATGAGACGATCGCCCTGGCCGCGCTGATTCAGGCGACCGTTGCGAAGTTGTACAAGCTCTACTCCCAGAACCAGGGATTCCGTCTCTACCGCAAGTCGCTGCTGATGGAAAACAAGTGGCGAGCGGCGCGCTACGGAATCAACGGAAAACTCATTGACTTCGGCAAGCAGATGGAAGTCCCGGAGCGCGAACTCATCGAAGAATATTTGGAATTCGTTGACGACGTGCTTGATGAACTCGACTGCCGCGAAGAAGTGAACTACATCCGCGAGATGATGAAGATGGGTACCGGCGCGGACCGGCAACTGGAAGTGTACCGCCGCACTGGCGACATGAAAGCCGTGATGGACTACATCATTGAGGAGACCGAAGTAGGAGTGGACGAGGCAGATCAGATGCCGACTGCCCGGGCCGTTTAATATTTTTACGTATGACTTTAATGAATACTGCCGAACAGTCTAACCGCCAACTGAACCACATGGCTTTCGATCCCGAACTTACTCTCGGGGCAAAAAACGCTGTGCGCGTTTGTCTGCGAATCCAGCCTTCCGAAAAAGTCACCGTGATCACCGACGAAGTGAGTTTGGAGATCGCTGCAGCGCTCGTCCACGAACTGGAAGAAATCGGTTGCCGTTATCAAACCTGGGTTTTAGAAGATGTCGCGAAGCGTCCACTGACAGATTTGCCGCTCGTGATTGCGGATGACCTGGAGACCAGCCAAGTCAGCATTTTTGCCGTGCAAGCGCAGACGAACGAGTTGAAGTCGCGCATGCAAATGACGGACGTCGTCAATCGCCGCAAGATCCGTCACGCCCACATGGTGAACATCAATAAGCGAATCATGATGGAAGGCATGCGCGCTGACTTCCTCAAAGTCGATCGTTTGAGTCTCAAGGTCCTGGAAATTGTTAGCAATGCTAAGCAAATTCGCGCGAAGACCGCTGCCGGCACGGATCTGGTCGCGGATTTGAATCCGAATTATCGCTGGGTGAAGACCAGTGGCATTATCAGTCCCGAAAAGTGGGGCAACTTGCCCGGCGGCGAAGTGTTCACTACACCCGGCGAAGTTAACGGAACGTTCGTGATCGATGGAGTTGTTGGCGATTATCTGTGCGCAAAGTTTGGTGCTTTGAAAGACGCTCCCTTGACGATTAACGTCAAGGGCAATCGCCTGATCGAAGCACACTCGTCGAACAAAGAATTGAAAGACGACTTCTGGGCCTACACTCATACCGATGAAAACAGCAACCGCGTCGGAGAGTTTGCGATAGGTACCAACCTCGAACTTAAAGACGTAATCGGTCAGATCTTGCAGGATGAAAAATATCCCGGCATTCATATCGCGTTCGGAAACCCTTACGGCGCGCACACTGGAGCAGAATGGTTTTCGTCCACCCACATCGACGTCGTAGGACGGAACTTTGACATCTGGGTGGACGATCAACAGATCATGCGCAGCGGGCAGTTTTTGATCGAGGCGTAGAACAGCTGTTAGCACTTAGCCTTTAGCTTTTGGCCGCTAACTTTAGCGGTCGGCATCACTTCGGACGGGCGATGACGCCCGTCGCTCTGCAAGCGAGCAGTCCAATAACGAGAATGATCCCTTCCTATCGCCGAGACTTCAACGCGCGCTTCACTCCTGAAAAATATGACCGCCTGCGACGCGTGATGGCTGAGCGTTGCGGCATGGAAGTTCCGTTCGCCATCTGCGAAACTCCGGGATTTTTTCCGGACGCAACTCGTCAAGCGCATGGGCGAAGACGGAAAGGGGCTAATCCGACAACTGGTCGACAATCCGGAATACCGCGCGCGTTCGGAGGCGTCCATCCCCGCGGAGTTTCGCGTCCCAAACGAATCGCAGCATCCGATGTTCATCCAGGTCGATTTCGGATTGGTGCGCGATGCGGCCGGTGATTTGCAACCGAAGTTAGTGGAGTTGCAAGCCTTCCCTTCTCTCTACGCGTTTCAAGCGGTGTTGTCGCAGGCCTATATCGATGTGTTTGGACTCGATCCTAAGCTTCGCTACTTTCTCAGCGGCCTCGACTCAGCGGCCTTTCTGCGAACCATGAAAGACGCGATTGTGGCGGACCATGATCCAGTGAATGTCGTGCTGATGGAGATTTATCCCGAAGAACAAAAGACGCGCCCGGATTTTTTGCTCACCGAAAAATTGCTAGGGATCCGAACGGTTTGCATCACAAAGATTCGAAAAGAAGGCAACAAGCTGTTCTACGGAGAGAACGGCAAACGCATCCCGATTAAACGAATCTATAACCGCACCATCGTCGATGAACTGGAACGCAAGGGCGTCAAGTTACCTTTCGATTTTCGAGATGATCTTGACGTGGAGTGGGCTGGTCATCCTAACTGGTATTTCCGCATCAGTAAATATTCGATCCCGTACTTAAAACATCCATCTGTTCCGCGGACTTGGTTTCTGGATCAACTCCCCGAAATCCCTGCCGACCTCGAGAACTTTGTACTCAAGCCTCTGTATTCCTTTGCGGGCCTCGGGATTATCATCCCGCCAACGCGAGCTGACATCGAGGCCATCCCGGCGTCCAGACGCAGCGAATACATTCTTCAGGAACGTTTAAATTTCGAACCGATCGTCGCAACACCTTTCGGACTGACGAAAATCGAACTGCGGATCATGTATGTGTGGCTCGATGAGCTGGTGCCAATTCTTACAGTCGCGCGTATGGGGCGAGGCCTCATGATGAACGTAGACCACAACAAGAACCAGTCCTGGGTAGGCTCTTCCGCGGCCTTGATTGCCCCTTAAACCGATGTCCTCTCGGAAAAATGAAAACCACAAACAAAGATGACTAGCCCGAAGCCACCGGTCGTTAATCGACCAACGAACGCGCTGTTGTTCGCCGCCGACATGGCCGGAACCCTGCTCTTCGCCATCGAGGGTGCGGAGGTCGCCATCACTGGCAATCTCGACCTGCTCGGCGTGATGGTGCTCGCGTTCTCGACCGCACTCGCGGGAGGAATTTTCCGCGACCTGCTCATCGGTGCCATTCCGCCCAGTTCCCTGCGCGATTGGCGCTACTCCGCAATGGCTTTCACTGGAGCGGCAATTGTCTTTTTCATGTATCGCTTTGTTCAGGGCATTCCGGGAGAAGTGATTCTCGTGCTCGACGCCGCTGGCCTAGCTCTGTTCGCTGTGGCGGGAACCGAGAAGGCCCTCATATATGACATCCATCCCTTCATTGCAGTACTACTAGGGACGATCACGGGTGTAGGCGGCGGCACTGTACGCGACATTCTGCTCGCGCGAATTCCAAACGTGCTGCGTTCCGACATTTACGCCACAGCGGCCTTAGCAGGGGCGACCGTAATGATCGTCAGTCGAAAACTCAAACTAAGCCCCACGGCTTCCGCCGTGCTCGGCGGGATGTTTTGCTTCGCCCTCCGCCTGGTGAGCGTCTGGCGTCACTGGAATCTCCCCAAAGTGATGATGCCCTGAGATGGGATACCTCGGCTCCGCGTCCATCTGCGACTATCCACTAAACGCAATTGACCCGACCGCGACGACAGCCTAACATTACGCCTTCATAGGCATGTGCATTCCGGCAAGACCCTTATGGAGATCGTTGGACAAACAGTTTCCCATTACCGCGTGTTGTCAAAGCTTGGCGGCGGCGGGATGGGAGTTGTCTATGAAGCGGAGGATCTCCGTCTTGGCCGCCACGTCGCTCTAAAGTTCATTCCAGATCATCTCGTTCAAGACCCGCGTTCGCTCGAACGTTTCACTCGAGAGGCCCGCGCTGCGTCGCAACTCAATCACCCAAACATCTGCACCATCCATGACATTGAGGACAACAACGGACATCCGTTTATCGTCATGGAGAAGCTGGAAGGCGAGAGCCTGAAGCAGCGGATCCACGGCAAAGCCCTCGAACTCGACGACCTGCTCGACATTGCAGTACAAGTTGCAGATGCTCTCGCAGCTTCTCATGCCAAAGGAATTGTCCATCGCGACATCAAGCCCGCGAATATCTTTCTTACTCCAAATGGACAAGTAAAGATTCTCGACTTCGGACTCGCGAAACTAGCCAAAGATCAAAGTGTAGGCACCACGACCGATTCCTCGCTGGAAGAATCGCTGACCCAAGTCGGAGTGATTCCCGGCACCGCAGTTTACATGTCGCCAGAGCAGGCGCGCTCGGAAGACCTCGACGTCCGGAGCGATATTTTTTCGTTCGGCGTCGTGCTCTTCGAAATGGCGACCGGCAAGAAACCGTTCACCGGATCAAACGTCGTGATGACACTCCACGCGGTCATCAATTCGAAGCCGCCATCGCCGCGGTCCATCAATCCCGCTATCCCTGTCGAACTCGAAAAGATCATTGGCAAGGCAATGGAGAAGGACCGTACGCAGCGCTACCAAAACGCTTCGGAGATGAAGGCCGATCTCGTGCGCCTGCAAAAAGGGACCGAGCCAACCCTGCGTAGCGGACTCCTGAACGCAACCGGCCTCCACGTCAAAACGAAGACGTTTCAGAAAGCCAGTTCGAAACTGACCTGGATTGTCCTCGGCCTGGCGGCGTTGTTGTTTACGATTCTTGCGGCAGTCGGCTTGTGGTGGTTCAACCATCGCGCTCCGACCGTGGAAGCCGCGAATCACACCATCGCTGTTCTCCCGCTGCAAAACATGAACAACGACGCGCAGACTGAATTCCTGCGTTTCGCCTTAGCGGACGAGATTGCAAACGCGCTGACTTACGCGCATTCGCTGGAGATTCGTCCCTCCGCCTCAACTCAAAAATATGGCAACGGCGAGGCTGATCCCGCCAAAGCCGGACGCGAGTTAGGGGTCGGCACGGTCGTCGTCGGACACTTCCTGCGGCAAGATAAGACCGTCATGGTCACCCTGGAAGCGGTCGAAGTGAAAGACAACAAACTGATCTGGACGGGCACCCTGACCTCTCCAGCCGACAATCTGATTGCCCTGCAAAACCAGATGTCGAAAAAAGTTCGCCAGGAATTAGTGCCGAAGCTGGGTGCCGCAAATGGACAAGTTGAAACCAGCAGTGCGCCCGCAAATAGCGAAGGTTACGACCTGTACCTGCGCAGCAAGTCAATCCCTCACGATGTGCGCGCCAACAAAGAAGCAATCGTCATGTTGGAGCGTGCGATAGGCCTCGATCCAAATTACGCTCCCGCCTGGGAGGAATTGGGTCGTCGATATTATTTCGATGCCATCTATTCCAATGGAGGAGCAGCAGGATATCAACGCTCCAACTCGGCCTACCAACGCGCGCTCGCAATCGAGCCCGGACGCGTCGGAGCAGCCGGATTCATGGCAGCGAACGAAGTAGAAACAGGCAGCCTCGACAAGGCGTACGAACATGCCAAGACGTTAGTGCAGAAGCGTCCCGACAGCGCCTTCGCACATTATTCATTGGCCTACGTCTCGCGCTACGCCGGATTACTGGACGAAGCCCAGAGCGAATGCGACAAGGCCTTGGCAATCGACTCCAAGAATTTCAACTGGCGTTCGTGTGCGTTCGCTTTCTTTGAGCAGGGGAAATCTGCACGAGCCATGCAGTATCTAGATCTCGACGCGGGTTCTGAGTGGGCCAACGCCGTCCGTGTTTCCGTCCTCATGCGACAAGGTAAGACCGTCGAAGCGCAACAAGCCGCGCAGCAGATGACCGAAAACTCAATGTGGTTGCGGGGAGTTCTGCAAGGTTGCTTGAACAAGGCCCCAGAGGCGGAAGTCCACAGGTTGGCGGAACTCGCGCAGAACGAATTACTGCCGGAGCAGGATTCCGAATTGAAGTACTACCAAGGCGCGGTGCTCGCCGCTTGCGGCGAGAAAGAAATCGCGTTTTCTTTCCTACGCAAAGCTGTCGCTGAGAATTATTGCGCGCACCAAGCGTTGCAGTCCGATCCTCTATTGGCGGGAGTTCGCGGTGATCCAGCGTTCCACGAAATCGTTTTAGCCGCAGCCGACTGCCAGCAGAAGTTCACGGCTGCGCAGGGTGCAAACAAGTAGGCGGGACTTCTTCCCCATATTCTTGTCATCCCGAGCAAAGCGAGGGATATGCGGTTCGCTGCACCGCCAAACATTTTTGATCCCTTCCCTGTGTAAAATCCATCAGATGGACATGTTGTCATCCCCAAAGAAGTTCCGGCTGGGATCAGTGCGCCAGCGCTACTCGACCACGATTCTGCTGACTGCGCTGATGTGCTCGGGCGCTGCAAGCGCGTGGGCTCAATCCGCGAAGCAGGCATCGGCCGAGCCTGTTGCCGACCATTATTACGAACCGCTCCCGCAGGAAACGGGCGCTGCCGGACTCCAGTTAATGCTACGCCGCCTGAATACCACGGCGCGGATGATGCAAGTTACCGCCCATCCCGACGACGAAGATGGCGGCATGTTGACCCTCGAAGCCCGTGGCAAGGGCGTCTCCACAGTCTTAATGACTCTCACGCGCGGTGAGGGTGGGCAGAACAAACTCGGCAGCAATTTGTTTGACGTATTGGGCGTGTTGCGAACTCTCGAACTCCTCGCATCGGATCGCTACTACGGTGTCGAGCAGCGCTTCTCCCGCGTAGCCGATTTCGGATACTCCAAGACTCCCGAAGAAACATTTCAGAAGTGGCAGGGACACGACATTGCGCTCGGCGATATGGTTCGCGTAATTCGAACTTATCGTCCCGATGTCCTGATTGCTCGTTTTTCCGGCACCGATCGCGACGGCCACGGTCATCATCAAGCCTCCGCGATCTTAACGAAAGAAGCCTTCCGCGCAGCAGGCGATCCAACCCGGTTTCCTGAGCAATTGAAAGAGGGATTGCAGCCATGGCAACCCAAGAAGTTTTACATGGGAAACGTCTGCGGCTTCGGAGCAATGACGTGCGACGCAGCAAACTACACGATTCGGCTGAATACTGGAATCGTCGATCCAGCCCTGGGAACGTCCTACATTCAGTTTGCCATGCAGGGCCTACGCCATCAGCAATCGCAGGGAGCAGCAAACTGGACTGTCGATCCGGGCGATCGCTTCACTTATTACAAATTAGTCGATTCAGTAGTCGATTCTCCAAAAGATAAAGACGGACATGAGCAAAGTTTCTTTGATGGGATCGATGAGACCCTGCCGGGATTGGCCTCGCGGCTAGGAGATGAAGAAAAGAAGTTACCGGGCCTGCGAGCGGATTTAACTTCCATTCAAGCAAAGATCGACGAGGCAATTGCGGAGTCAAAGAAGGATCCCAAGTTGGCGTCAAAACCTTTAGACGCAGCAGCGGGTATGGCGCTGGGAATACTGCTTCATCTTCCTCGTGAGATATCTCCTGCGGCCAGAGCGTCGCTCGAACTCCCGCTTTTGACCGAAGCCAGCGCGGCACAGTTTGCCGCTCAGCTTGCGCGGGGCGCGAACCTAGATGTGGCAGTAGACGGGATCGCTCCCAATCAGGACGATGCAGTTGCGGCGACCAGAGGGGCGCCATTTCATGTAACAGCGAAGGTTCAAGTCGATGGTCACCCGGCGGAACCGGCAAAAATTAGTCTCTATTCCGTACCTAAGGATTGGAAGATAACGCGGATTTCGGACGATCGAGCGCCCGCCGGTGTTGTACGGTTTTCAGTTGCAGTCTCCGAGGCTACCCCTTACACCCGTCCATACTGGCATCGCACCAATCCGGAAACAGAAGCGACCAATACAATTGACGCGGGTGTTTCGCCATCCGACTTGACGCTCCCTTTCTCGGCGCAGCAACCGTTCTTAGGAGGGCAAGCATCGCTCGGGACTGATGGGGCTATTAAAGCCGAATGCATGGTGAAGTACAAGGATGCCCAAGGCAACATCGCGGAGCGTCCTCTGGCGGTCGTCCCACAATTCTCTGTCGCGCTTGAACCCGGAGAACAGGTTATTCCCGTTGAGAATGTTAGAGAGTTGACTGTCAAAATTGGAGTAACTTCCGATGCTGCCAACGCGCCCGAAGGGATCCTTCGTCTGGAACTTCCCTTGGGATGGAAGTCCGAACCGCGCGAATTGCCGGTGCATTTGGTGAAAACGGGCGATAAGCAAGACTTCGTGTTCAAGCTATTTCCCGGCAGTCTGAGAGAAGGACGAACTGAGGTGCGCGCAATTCTTGAAGCCAGCGGCAAGAAATACGCGGAGGGCTATACGCTGGTCACACGAGAAGATCTCGGGGCGGCCTACTACTATCAGCCCGCCACGCAGCGCGTCAGCGTAATCGATGTGAAGATCCCAAAAGATTTGAAAGTCGGGTATGTGATGGGTGCAGGCGATACCATCCCCACGGTTCTTGAGCAGATCGGCATGGACCTCACGCCCATACCCGCTGACAGACTCTCCTCCGAAGATTTGGGTCGTTACCAGACCATCGTGCTCGGAATTCGTGCCTACGACACGCAAAAAGATGTCGCAGCGAATAACAAACGCCTGCTCGACTTCGTGCAAGCCGGCGGACGGCTGGTAGTGCAATACAACGCCTCCACCACAGAATTTAACGCTGGTAAATTCACTCCTTATCCCGCAACGCTCTCTCGCGCGCGCACTTCCGTGGAAGAAGCGCCCGTTGCGATTCTCGATCCCGCAAACCCGATCTTTCATTCTCCCAACGAAATCACACAGAAAGATTTTGAGGGATGGGTGCAGGAGCGCGGCCTCTACTTCATGTCGCAGTGGGATTCAAACTTTACGCCACTCCTCGAATCTCACGATCCCGGAGAAGCCGAACAAAAAGGCGGATTGCTGATCGCTCACTACGGCAAGGGCACATACATCTACACTGGATACGCCTTCTTCCGCCAATTGCCGGCAGGAGTGCCGGGAGCGGTGCGGCTGTTTGTGAATCTGGTGAGCGGTCGCTAGTCGGTAACTTGTCGTTGGTCGTTCGTCGCTAGTCGTTCGGCCCATCGTTCGGCAGCAACTAGCCAACGACGAACGGCGAACGACAGCAACTCCTCATGAACTCCACCAATAATCCCGAGCCGACGGTGCCCGCGAACTCTCCTCTCGTCCGCGGCATCGGCCTCGGCTCCGCCACCGCTCTCAACATGATTGACATGATCGGCGTGGGTCCGTTCATCACGATCCCGTTGATCGTGACTGTCATGGGCGGCCCACAGGCAATGTTGGGATGGATTCTCGGCGCCGCTCTCGCCGTCTGCGATGGACTTGTCTGGGCTGAACTCGGCGCTGCGATGCCAGGCTCCGGTGGTTCGTATCGTTATTTGAAAGAAATCTACGGCCCGCAGACGCTGGGCCGCGCAGTTTCATTTCTATTTATCTGGCAACTTTCCTTCAGCGCTCCGCTATCAATCGCGTCGGGTGCAGTAGGCCTCTCGCAATATGCATCTTTTTTTTGGCCAGGGCTGGAGCGGATTTGGGCCTCCCGCACCTTAAGTCTGAATGTCCCGTTGCTCGGCCCTTTGCAAGTCACCTGGGTCGCTATGCCCGCAACTTTGCTCGCTATCGGCGTCTGCCTGCTGGCGGCGTTTCTGCTCTACCGACGCATCACCGCGATCTCGCGTCTTTCGAAAGTGCTCTGGCTTGGCGTGATGGGGACAATCGTTTGGATCATCATCTCCGGACTCACACACTTCAACGCTCATCAGGCATTCGACTTCCCTCCCGGCGCTTTTTCATTTTCACGCAACTTCTTTTACGGACTCGGCGGAGCGATGCTCATCTCTTCCTACGATTACTGGGGATACTACAACGTCTGTTTTCTCGGAGATGAAATTGAGAATCCGGGTAAGAATATTCCCCGCGCGTTGCTTCTCTCCATCGTCGGAGTGGCATGCATTTATCTGGTGATGAACATCAGCATCCTCGGCGTCCTGCCCTGGCAGGAACTGGCGCATTCGGGCGCGGCGAGCAGCAAACTTTACGTAATTTCCACATTCATGCAGAAGATCTACGGCAACGGCGCAGCATCGATCGTCACGGCCTTAGTCATGTGGACGGCCTTCGCATCCGTATTCTCGCTGATGCTCGGATACTCCCGCGTTCCTTACGCCGCCGCCATTGATGGAAACTATTTTCGTTCGTTCGCAAAAGTACATCCCAAATATCAGTTCCCATACGTCTCACTGTTGGCGCTGGCAGGAGTAGCCGCACTCTTCTGTTTCCTGCGCCTCGCTGATTTGATCGCGGCTTTGGTAGTGATCCGCATCATCCTGCAATTTCTCGTGCAAAGCATCGGCGTCATCGTCCTGCGAATTCGGCGTCCCGATATGCCTCGTCCATTTCGGATGTGGCTCTATCCCGTGCCCGCCCTGCTGGCCGCAGCCAGCTTTCTCTTCATCCTGATTTCACGCAAGAATTTCCTGAAAGAGATTCGCTACGCAGCAGTGATTTTGATCGTTGGGATTATTGTTTACTGCGTGCGCTCGTGGAGGCGAGGAGAGTGGCCGTTCGAAGGTCGGTCGTTGGTCGCTGGTCGCTAGTCGTTGACAACCCGCGTTGATTGCCTACTTCTTGGTGGGAGGATGGTGCTTCTTCCAGTCCGCTCCATCGCGGCCGCCATGCAACGCAATCTGAGTCGGAATCAATTCCGCAACCAGCCGTCGCTTCGCCAGATGCGCCGCGACTCTCTGCTGCGCCTTCTTTGCTGGAACCTTCGGATCCAGAAACACCAGCACGGACGGCCCTGCTCCGCTCAGCGCCGCACCCAGAATGCCCGCTTCTCCCGTAAGTTCTTTGAGGACGGGAAGCAACGGCGAAAGCGGTGCACGATACGGTTGATGGATGCGATCTTCGAGAGCCGAAGAAAGCAGGTCCGGACGATCCTGCGTAAAAGCCGCGAGCAACAACATGGAATTCTGAATATTCGTCACCGCATCCGCACGCGAATACTGCTGCGGCAGCACGCGCCGCGCCTGCTCCGTTGATACAGGAGCATCGGGGACAGCCAGCAACAACGGCCACTTCCCCTTCGGCTTCACTTCAACAACCTGCGCCTGAACTTGGTTCGCCATCCGCGCTACGGTCAGCGCGCCCATCCAGCACGCCGAAGCATTATCGGGATGATGCTCCCGCATCGAAGCTTCTCCAACAATGCGGTCGTTCTTCCAGCGAAGGTGTCCGAAATGTACAGCGAGCGCGATCCCAGCAAGTCGCGCGGCAGCCGAAGACCCGCAACCTCGCCCAATCGGAATCTCATTTTCAATGTGGATGCGCAACGGCGCAATCTTACGATTCTCCGACTCCAGCACCTCGCAATACGTTGTGACGATGAGGTGGTTCTCCATCTTGCCGCAGATCTGCGAGTCGCGACCCGTCGCGGTCACGAAGAAATCAGGAGCCCGTTCCGCCCGCAGGCGAAGGTGGAAATCGAGCGCCAATGCGGCCGCGTCAAACGCAGGCCCCAGATTGGCGGACGTAGCCGGCAGCGCCAGGCGCAGCGAACGATCCAAAGATGCAGGACGTGAAGGCATAGATTGAAAAGCAAACCTCTAGTCGAACAAAACTAATCTAAAGTATTGGAATGCAAGGCCTTAAGCCAGTGCGACGGGTTAGAATCGTTCCCGAATGGCACGCACGTTAGAACTGCTTTTTATACACGAATTTGCGTGGAATCGCTACTTTTTTATGGTTGGACATGTAGTTTGGACGTGGTCTGAAGCGCGCTCTTGTTTTTACATCATCGACTGTTGTTACTCGCGCTGTTGCACTCCGCGCGAACCTTGTGGGCAAATTGCTGCCACCAGTTCAGATCCCAAAAACGCGCTGCACTCCCCGACGTGGACGGCAGAACGAATGTTGGGGGGAAGTTCAAGACGGGTAGCCCTGCCCCATACTCCAGCAAGTCGCGCGGACGAAGCCCGTAGAAAGTACGAGCAGCTTTCTTACCGTTGAACGCGACTATGCCCGGACAACAAGCCCGAATAGAGGAGGCGAAGCTCGGCACATCGAACGCAATAGACGGGACACTCGCATCGACTCCAGACACCGTCTTCGCGATATCGGTAAGCCCTAAGCCATACTCGAAAAGAATTCCAAAATCGCTGGGTTTTAGGACTTGAGGAGTGAGACCGACCTGTTGCAAAACCTTCCAGAATCGATTGGTTGGATGGGCATAATAAGCCCCAAGTGAAGCAGACATTTCGCCCGCCGCTGTCCCGCAAATGACGGCACATAGTCCTCGGGGCAAGACGTCGGGCAATACATGCTTCATTGAATTAGGGCCACTCTTCCTTTGAATCAGACTTTCAACGATCTGCTACGTTTTTCTCTCAGCCGCGTCGAGGGCCGCAACCACCGCTCCCAGTTCCGCATCGAGCACCACCGGCGCCCGCTGCAGACCTCTCGTCTCGGCAGCCTCTGCTTCGTAAGGAGTTCCCTTAAACAAATCGCCGCGATGGAACTTGATAGTGAAGTCGGGATCTTTAAGCAGGTGCCCGGTCAATACTAGAACGACAGAGTCGCCCGGCTTCACGAACCCACTCTGCCGCAATTTCTTGAGCCCTGCCAGCGTCACTGCGGACGCCGGTTCGCATCCGATTCCGTCCGCTCCAATTTCGGCCTTCGCAGCAGCTATCTCTACTTCGGATACTTCTTCGACCGCACCGCCCGTCGCTTCCAATACTCGCGACGCTTTTTTCCACGACGCTGGATTCCCAATCTGTATCGCCGTCGCCAAGGTGTGCGCCGTCATCGGCTCCAGCTTCTTGCCACCAAACTCCCGCACACTGCGATAAAACGGATTAGCACCCTCGGCCTGAATAATCGACAACTTCGGCAAACGCGTAATCAATTTCAGCTCAAGCATTTCGAGCAATGCCTTGCCGATCGCCGAACTGTTTCCCAAATTTCCGCCAGGGACAATGATGTGGTCGGGCGGCTCCCATCCCAGTTGCTCCAGCAATTCGATGGCGACGGTTTTTTGCCCTTCAATACGATACGGGTTCACAGAATTCAGCAGATACACCGGCTTCTGCCGAACCAGTTCGTTGAGGATACGAACACATCCATCAAAATCTGTGCGGAGCTGGCAAGTGAGCGCCCCATAGTCGAGCGACTGCGAAAGTTTGCCCCAGGAAATCTTTCCTTCGGGAATTAACACGAGGCTGCGCATGTTTCCGCGCGCCGCATACGCCGCCATCGACGCGGACGTGTTGCCGGTGGATGCGCACGCGGCCCAGCGAAATCCTCCTTGATGCGCCGACGAAGCGGCGACCGTCATACCTGTGTCCTTGAACGACGCCGTCGGATTCATGCCCTGATGCTTGGCCTGAAGATTTTCAACTCCTGCTGAGAGCTCGCATCGCGGCAAATCATAGAGAGGAGTGTTTCCCTCGCGCAAAGTGATGACGTGTTCTTCCGAAATGTGCGGCAGCAGTTCGCGAAAGCGCCAGACTCCGCTCTGATCGAGGGCTTTGCGGGAGATGCGTCGATCGAGCCAGAGGGATTTCAATGCCGCTGCGTCAAACGACCGATCCAGCGACGCAGCCCCGGCGCTCCAATCCGGAAAATAAAACTCCAGCAAATCGCCGCAAACGGTACAGCGAAAATCTTGTCCGGCGGAATCTGGAGTCGCACCGCACGAGATGCAGCGCAGGCGGGCGATCGAAGCGGAGGCGAAAGTGTTTGGCAAAGCCATAATCTCGTCTAAGGCGTCGAACTAGTTTTCGCCCTGAAATATCATACGGGATACGAGCGCTGCCAAATCTATCAATACTATATTTTCTGCCGCTGCCTTCGCGGACAAAGCCTGCCCTGAGCGGAGTCGAAGGGAGTGTCCGCGCCACACGAACGAACAAGTTAACGCAAATACGAATCGGTCTTGTTGATCCAGTCAGCGCGCGGCGGATTGAATACATCAAGCGCAACAGTATCCGCAAGCGCCACCGCTCCGTGCGGCATGTTGGGTGGAATGGCGAGAACCTCGCCCCCGTTAACGACAATATCCTTGCCATCAATCTCGAATTTCAACGCACCTTCGAGAATGCAACTGATTTGCTCGTTAGGATGGCTGTGCATCGGAACAATGATCCCTTCTTCAAAAACATGCGCGCGACCATCACATTTTTCCCAACGACAAAGCTGCGGAACAGGAGAGGGTTCAGCTCTTCCGCCTCAATCGAACTCCAAACAACATGTTGCAACTTGGCCGGGCGTGGCTTGCCCTTCAGAACAGTGCTCGTAAGGGCGGCCCGCTGATCGGTTGTCGCCATTTTCTTCTTCTTTTTCTCGCCTTTTGTGGCCACCTTTGGGAGCCGTGCTTTTTTTCCGCGAAGACGACCTTCAATTTCTTTTTCGTCATAAAGATTATCCAGGCAAGAATTTTGTGGAAGAATTATCTCGAGAAAGATATTACAACTCGCGGCCCCGTTGTCCGGTTAATCTTGAGTGCAGACAAATCTTTCGTAGAGCACCGCTTTACGCGGAAGGACCTACTATGAAGAAGCATAAATTTCGTCAGGAAACCGAGGCCGCACGCGGCGGAGCGCACATCGGCAAGAAGAACGGTCCACTGATCACACCGATCTATCAGACCTCGACGTTTGAAGTCACCGACCTGCAAGAGCAGCTCCGCGCCACTCCCACCGACCGCTTCTACACGCGCAACGGCAATCCCACGAACACGGGAGCCGAAGATGTCATCGCCGAACTCGAAGGCACCGACGCCGCACTGATCTTCGCGTCCGGCATGGCCGCAATTTCATCATCGATTCTCTCCGTCGTCAAAGCCGGAGATCACATCGTCGCCCAGCGTGACATTTACGGCGGAACGATTAAATTTCTCTCCCGCTGGCTCCCAAAATTCGGCGTCGAAACAACTTTTGTGGACGTCAACAACATCGATCAGCACGAAAAGGCGATTCGTCCCAACACGAAGATTGTGTACATCGAATCGCCGACCAATCCGACTGTTCGCGTCGTTGATCTGGAAAAGATCGCTACTCTGGCTCGTAAGCACAACCTGGTCTCGATGATCGACTCCACCATCGCCACGCCGATCAATTGCCGTCCCGCAGAGTGGGGCATCGACCTCGTGTTACATTCTGGGACGAAATATTTTGCCGGACATTCCGACCTGATGTGCGGCGTCGTCGCGGGACGCCGCGATCTGATCGACCAGATTCTGCTCGCGCGCACTACGCTTGGCGGATGCATGGATCCGCACGCCGCATTCCTGCTCCTGCGCGGAATCAAGACGCTGGCCGTTCGCGTCCAACGCCAGAATGAAAGTGCTCTAAAGATTGCCGAGTTCCTCAGCCGCCATCCTAAGGTGACAAAGGTGCATTATGCGATGCTCAAAGAGCATCCCGACCACGCGATCGCTAAGAAGTTTCTGTCGGGTGGAGGAGGCTTGGTGAGCTTCGAAGTAGAAGGCAGCGCCGCCGATGCCTGCCGCGTCGCTGAAGCCTTGAATCTATTTACGCTCGCTCCAAGCCTGGGCGGAGTCGATTCCCTCGTAACGATCCCTGTCCTAACCTCGCATCACCTGATCGCCCCCGCGATGCTGCAGCAGATGGGAGTAACGGAACAAATGATCCGCCTATCAGTCGGCATAGAGAACGTTGATGATCTGATCGCTGATCTCGATCAAGGATTGGCCACGCTAACCGGAAGCCACAAAGAGCACGCGACAGCGGACGTGCCAGCTCGTTAGCAACCAAAGCGCTCAATAAATAATCGTTAGCATTGCTAACGAATTTTCCCAGACAACAAAAATCCTGGCCGTGGGGGCCAGGATTTTGTGTTTGCTCGATTCCAAAACAGCCTAGAAAATCAGTTTCAACGCAAGCTGCAAAATCCTCGGATTGTGCGCCAGCGCCGGACGTAGGAGGCCTTGCCCCAAACAAGTGGGATCATTGGGTGTGTTGCCAGGCCCAGAGTAACAGCCCACCGAATTACTAAAGCTGCCGATCGGACTGTTGCCTCCCGCGGAACCAGCATCGCCACCGATGTATCCAAATTCCGTGTGATTAAAGACGTTGAAAGCCTCTGCACGGAATTCGAATGACACCGATTCTTTAACCTTGAAATGTTTGTAGAGGGCCATATCAAAGTTCGTTTGGCTCGGATTGTGGACGATGTTCCTGCCCGCATCTCCAAAGGTTAGCCCTTGAGGAGCAGCAAATGCGCCAGGGTTGACTAGCAAGGGTCCATATTGAATCCCGCCGAGGTTTGCTGGGCCAGAACCGGGGACCCGCGCGTTTGGATCACCAATCAAATCGGGTCTCGATGAGGTTCCTACCCCATTCGCGACGCCGGCGTTGTCGCCCGGGATAGAGATACCGTCTCCCGCATTCGTCACACTGTAAGGCGTTCCACTCTGAATAGCGGTAATGCCAGACCATTGCCACCCACCGAGGACTGAGTGCGTGAGTCCCGGAGCCTTGAAAAACGGCAAGTCATAGATGTAGCTCAGAGTGAAAACGTGCCTTTGATCAAAGTTGGAACTCGCACGGTTCAACTGAAGGTCATAAGAATCTACGAAACTTCCGTCTCCCGCCGACGAAGCGTCGTCGATCGAATGCGAATAGGTATATGAAGCGCTAAGCTGCAACGCCCCGACCGTCTTTTTTGCTGAGAGTTGCAAGGCGTTGTAGTTGGAGGACGCCGTGTTTCGCTGCGCTCGTATATCCGAGAACCCTAAGAACGGGCGGAAGAAATCCGGATTGTTGCCGCACGCAACATACATGTTGACACCAGGCGTTCCTGGAGTTTGTTGGGTTGGATCGCCGCCCGGCGTATATCCCGGAATCGGAACACCGCTGGGTGTGAAGCCAGTAGCACAGTCGTTCGGTCCAAACGACTCTCCCTTTTTGTAAGGGTTCGCGCTCGCGGAGACAGGTTGCAGTTGGTTGAGATCAAAACGTTGACCGAGGTGCGTTCCCTTGCTGCCCACGTAAGAGACCGTGGCCACGATGTGAGTTGGCAACTCGTGCTGGACATCGAAATGCCACTGCTGGACGTATGGCCAAATTTGCTTCGTCGGAATTGAAACAATGCTCTGCGGAAACTGAGCGCCCAAAGAAGAACCGACTAGCGAATAACCAGACGTGACAATATTTCCGTTCGCGTCAAATGTGCTGCCGATGCTCTGCTGCGCCGGGTTTTGCACTAGCGGAGGCGAACCTTCCAGCGCCGTGGCAACCGCTTCGTTCCCGTTGGTATGTTCAAAGAATATTCCGTAACCGCCTCGGATCGCTGTCTTCCCGTCGCCCCAGGGGTCCCACGCAAAGCCGATACGAGGGGCCGGATTAAACAAGTGACCCTTCGCGCAACCGGTAGGCACGCCGGACACGCCACACTGCACCAAGCCGTTGGAGGTATCGCCACCAACAGTGCCGTCGGAGTTTAAGAACGTCGCTCCAGCAACGTATTTGTTCGGATCAAAATTGAACACCTGTTTCTTGTTGTCGTAGACAGTCCCATAGAGACTGACTCTCACTCCCATGTTCAGAGTCAAACGCGGAGTAACATGCCAATCATCCTGGAAATATGGTTCGAAGATCTTGTAGCGGAGGTAGTATTTGGGCTGACCGCTCGCTTGTCCAAAGCTTGAGATGTTTCCGGCAAGCAAATCCGCGAATGGGTTTCCGGTTGATCCGGAGAAACTCGAATCGTACGAGATAAACCCGTTCACCGACGGTTCGAATTGTGGCAGTTCGTTTTTCTGCGAGGCGACGAAGTAGCCTCCAAACTGCAGATTGTGCTTGCCCAAACTCTTCGAGATGTTGTCTCGATAGGTGTAGCTGGGATTCGAATTTACCGGGCCATTGGGCACATAACCCGCGTCCTGGGCAATCCCGTTGAACAGCGTGCCACCTGCTAACGAAATGCCGGGGAGTTTCCCTCCGCCGAAGCCGTTCTGAAAGAGGCCTAAGTCATATCCCGCAGGTCGCTGCCAGGCTCCCTGATTTTGAAAGGTGATGTGATTCGTGGAGTAGCTCGCGACAAACTCATTCAACAGCGTCGGCGAAATCGTCGCGGTGAGATGCACTACGAGGCTGGTCGCTGGCTGTCCGTAGGCATCCTGAATCGTCGGATAGCTTCCGCCGTTCGTCCAAAGCGGAACAGGAGAAACGGAATTCCATGAGTCGTGAATATAGCGAACAGTGGCGTGAAGGTTGTTATTGATGTTGTGATCAATCCGGAAAAGTTCTTCGCGCCAGTACGTCGGAGTGGACGTAGACGAATTAAAGCTCCACGATGCGCTGCCCGGATCATGAGCATTTGGAAAAGGAAACATCGCCAGAAGCGGAACAGCATTTGTCGTATCGATAGGGACAAGATTGTTAGCGAAATTAGCGCCCTGCGACGGTCCATTTGGAATGATCGGACAGTCCACCGGGCCATTCGGCGCCGGTAGGTTGCAAGGCTCGCTGAAATCCCCGAAAGCCGATTGCGTTCCCGTACATCCAATACCGCCGCTGCCGGCTGTCAATCCTCGCTCCGCGCACGATGGAACTGGGACGTTAAATGTGGTGGGGTTGATTTCTCGGCGCCATTCCTCCGAGAAAAAGAAGAAAGTTTTATTCTTGGCCTCGTTGTAAAGGCCGGGGATATAGACCGGTCCACCGATGGTGTAGCCGAAATCGTTTCTCTTATATGGAGGTACGTCCGGCGCGAAGTAGTTGCGGGCATTGAGCGCGTCGTTGCGAACATATTCGTAGACGTCTCCATGAAAACTGTTCGTTCCTGCCTTCGTCTCGACTTCGACCGTGCCTGACCCGTTGCGGCCATATTGCGCGCCATAGTTGGACGTCAGCAGTCGAACCTCGCCGATGGCATCAAGACTCGGATACGTCATCAGAGTCGTATTGCTGCCGTCGTCCATGTTGTTGCCGCCGTCGATTTCCCAGTTGTTGTACTCCGTTCGGCCACCGTTAACGCTGTAAGCAACGGTTGCTAAACCTGTGCCCGGTTCGTCCGCGCCGGATTGATTTGTCGCACCGGGTGTGAGAGCAAGCAATTGCGTGTAATTGCGGCCGTTGAGTTGCAGTTCGCTCAACTGCCGTCCTGTGACGGTTCCCGAAAGCTCAGAAGTCTGGGTCTCAACCTGATTGAGCTGTTCACCCTGCACCACGACTTCCGTAGCGATGTCTCCGACGGCAAGCTCTGCGTCAACGCGAGCCCGCTGGCCAACACGTAACGCAACGCCGTTCCCTTTAAACGTTTTGAAACCCTTAGCCGTGATCGTGATGTTGTAGTTGCCGCCCGGCAGGCCCGCTTCCAGGTAATCGCCAGAGGAGTTCGTCACAGTGGCACGCTGAATACCGCCCGCTGCCCCGCTGATCTTTACGTCCGCTCCTTGAATCACCGCTCCGGAGTTGTCACGGACGGTGCCGGTGATTGCACCAGTGTCCTGCGCGTGAAGACTTGCTGTCGCAAACCATGCCAGCAACACAACGATCGCACTAAAGAGACGGTTTTTCATGAATGAACTCCCTCGCTGATTGGACGCAGAACAGAATTTCAGACCGCTTGGCCGGACTCTCTTTAAAAAACAAATCTTCCCGGGTTCCATCAAGTGTCTTTGCTCTAACCGACGGCTTGCCGCTTCCAGGACTTCGAAGCGCCAGCTGCTTTCTTGCAAAATCAGTTAAATGCCTTTATTAAAACGTATCAATACTGCTTGAGGTATTTCGGCATGTCAAGAGAAAATACTACTTTTCTGCTACTTTACGCTGCGCGTGGATTCGCGCACAATCAGCTCCGGAACGATTCTGCGGTGTATGGTGCGGGTTGGTTTCTTTTCAAGCGTGGCGTTAATGGCATCGAGTACTAGCGTAGCTGCGGCAGTGCCCATGGCCTCCATCGGCTGGCGCACCGTGGTTAGCGACGGAGAATAAATGGCGGCAGGCGACACGTCATCGAAACCGATCACCGAACATTGATCGGGGACACGGATCCCCGCTTTCGCAAGAGCACGTATCGCGCCAAAAGCTGTCATGTCGTCAAAGGCCATCAATGCTGTAAATGGACGACGCTGACGCAATAATTCCTCCGTTAATTTGTATCCTTGTTCGAAACTTGAGAACGGATCTCCAGATTCTGGTAGATCGACGATCAACCGCGAGTCCAACTCCAGACCTCGTTCGCGAGCCACCGCGCGCACTCCGCTCCATCGCGGTTCGGTATCGGACAACTGACGCGGGCCACGAATAAAGGCGATCTTGCGATGCCCGAGCGAGTGGAGATGTTCGAGCGCGGCTCGCGCGCCGGCGGAATTGTCCACAATCACTGAACTGATCTTGTCGTTCTTCAGTTCGCGACCCACGGTCGCAGTCGGAATATTATTTTTTTCAAGATCCGCCAGAACGTTAATGTCCACAAAGAGCCAATTGGCGAGGACGACCAATCCTTCAATCTGGCGGTCGAGCAGCATTTCAAGATAGCGTTCGAAGCGGCTGCGTTCGTTATGGACATCCGTCAAAATCGGAAGAAAAGACGACTGGTACAGTGTGTTCTCGATCCCGCGCAACACCAGCGTGCAATACGGGTCCGTCATGTCGAATACCATCACGCCGACGGTATGGCTGCGTCGTCCGCGCAGAGAACGCGCAAATAAATTGGGACGATAGCCAAGTTGCTGCGCTGCTTTTTGAATGCGCGCTTTCGTCGTGTCAGGGATGTAGCGCGCCAGCGGCGCGTTGTTTAGAACAATCGAAACTGTGGCAGAAGAAAATCCGCTGCGCTCCGCCACGTCGCGGATCGTAACCGCGGCAGACTTGGCGCGCTTCTTGGTAGGCTCTGCTGTCGATGCGCGACGGGATTTCCCTGACGCCGCATTTCGCGTAGGCTTTGAATCGGAAGATTCCATGGACACCTTGAATTTCAGCCTCTTGCTGGCGGACACTACAGGACGATGAATCGAGTGTCAAGCATGCGCGCGCCGTCGCTTCTCGTCTTCCTACTTATTATTCCCCTCGTTATTTCTGTCGGAGCGCGCGCGCAAAATGCGCCCTCCGGGAAAAATTCAAGTGTGACCGCGCGTTCCGCGCAAGATCCGCAAAAGCTTTTTGAAGCGGGAGAAGCCGCGCTCAAAGCCGGTAAACTCGACGAGGCGCAGCGCAACTTTCGCGACGTGTTGGCGCTAAATCCAGATGTCGCCGGAGCCTATGCGAACTTGGGCGTGATCCACATGCGCCGCAAGCAGTGGCCGCAGGCGCTCGAGAATTTGCGGAAGGCGGAAAAACTCGCGCCAAATGTTGCGGGCATCCGACTAAATATCGGATTGGTTTATTTTCGGCAGAATGATTTCGTGCGCGCGATTGAGCCGTTTGAATCCGTGGTGCAGCAGGCACCCACTTCGTTCCAGGCTCGCTATCTTCTGGGTCTCTGCTATTTCTTCAACGATCGCTGGACGGACACCATTGGCGCTCTTGATCCCCTGTGGGCGCAGGCTTCCGGACAGTTGAACTATCTCTACGTATTGGGAATTGCGGCGTACAAAGCCAAAGATTCTGCGCTGGAAGAAAAAGCGCTGGGACATCTGGTTGAGATTGGGGAAGGCTCTCCCGAATTTCATTTGCTGATGGGAAAAGCGCATCTGAATCGCGGGGAGTACGACGATGCCGTGAAAGATCTGGATGCAGCCGCGCAAGCCGACCCGAAATTGCCGTTCGTCCACTTTAATTTGGGATTGGCCTATGCGCACAAACAGGATTACGATCGCGCGCGCATTGAATTTCACAAAGATGTCGCGGTAGAGCCAGATGTTCCGTTTAGCTTCGAGCAGTTGGGAAGCCTGGAATCGACTGCCGGAAACGACGAAGAAGCGGCGAAGAATTATCGCAGCGCCCTGAAAATCGATCCGCAGATGATCATCGCGCTTATGGGCCTGGCCAAGGTCGAAGAGCGCCAGCGTCACTATGCTGCTGCGCTGGCAGAACTAGACAAAGTCATCCATCTGGACAGCAGCGCCGCCAATGCACGCTATCTCCGAGGACAAGTTCTGATGCGGATGGGCCGCGAGAAAGAAGGCCGCGAGGAACTGGCGGCGGCGACAAAAATGCTAAACGACCAGCGCGCCGCGCGACACAAAGAGTTGGAAGGCGATTCCGTGCCGAGCCCAGAATTGGCGAAAGAGCCGGAATAAAAACATTCCGGGACACCCGTCGATCTCTTTAAATTAGTCGAATTAGGACGCGTCTCGCACGCACGCCATGATTTCCGCTTCGCTCAACGTGTGATCGCTCGACTTGGCGCATTTAAAAATGCGCTCAACCACATCTTCGTCTGTCGAAAGCCCGCGCCGCTCCAACCAGAAAAGCACATTTGATTTTCCGCTCATTGGACCGACATCGATCACCTGCTCCAGTCCGAAGTAGTGCGACGGCACCCCCGAATAAACGGCGTTGGCAAGCTCGATATCTTTTTTCTTGTACGCCTTGATGACAGCCGCGGCGTGAACTCCCGTTGCGGTACGAAACGCATCTTCACCGACCACGGGATAATTCGCAGGAATAGGAACGCCCGTCGCAACTGACACAACTTCGCAATACTGTTTGAGCTTGGTCAGGTCCTGTTGATCCCACGGTGCGATGCCCATGAGCTTGAGATTGACGAGCATCTGATCCATCTGCGTGTTGCCGACACGCTCGCCGATGCCGAGCGCGGTCGCATGTACGCAACCTGCACCTGCCGCAAGAGCGGCCATTGAGTTGGCGACTGCCAATCCGCGATCGCAGTGCCCATGCCAGTCCACGCGAATGTTTCTCGCCGGACGGTTTCACAACTTCATCGAGAACAAACTTGACCAACGCCGCCGCGCCCTGCAGGAGTTGCATGCCCAGCGGTATCACAAAGCACCAACGTGCGCGCTCCATAATTTATTGCCGCAGAGTTCAATTGCTTCACCGTCGCCGGATCGCAACGCGTCGTATCTTCGGTGACGTACATCACCTCCAGCCCAAGCGAAACAGCATATTTGACGGCCTTCTCGGTCGTCTGCAGCAGGAAATCGCCATCCCATCCTTCGGCATAGCGGCGCAATGGACTCGATCCCAAGAACGCAGCAACTTCAATCGGCAACCCAGTTTTCTGTACGATCTCGGCGACTGGGCGAATATCATTTTCAACCGTACGCGCGGCGCAGTACGCCGTGATCTTCATTTTGTTGGCGACAATTTCGCGAGCCAAGGCCGTCACGTGTTCGACGGCGCGAGGACCTGCTCCCGGAAGTCCAAGATCGAGCGTATTAATTCCGAGCGCCTCCATCAGATGGAGAATCTCGATCTTCTGCTCAATCAAAGGATCGCGGACGGAAGGAGATTGCAATCCATCACGCAGAGTTTCATCAGTCAGGCGTACCGGCCCAGAAAAATGCGCGGATGCATTGGTCTGACGATTCCAGTCGTGGATCAGTTCGGAAGTATTCACGGATGTATTTCAGGGGCTGATTTTACTCGATTCAAAATTCCTTACTCGGCTTCGCCTGATCCGCGCCGACGCGACCGATGGTGATGTCGGCGACAAAATAGTTTTCACTCTTCATCGGCACGCCGGCCATCCGCCGCAACATCGCGATCTGCCCGACGTGCGTCAACGCATCCGCGATCGGACCTTGAAATAATTTCTCTGCTGAGACGTGGAGTGGTTTTTCCGACGCCAGATAGTCGTCGAACTTTTTCAGCGCCGAAAAAAAGCGCTCGCATTCTTTGTCCCAAGGCAGCGGAAGCGAGTCCGACCATGCGTGTCGCCCTTCGGACATGGCAAGACTCCAATCCATCAGGTCTCCGATGTGCGCGAGAATTTTTGCGGGCGTGCGCGAAGTTTCGGCTGCTTCGTAATTAGCAAAATCAGGCCCAGCGTCGCGGATGGTTTTCGCTCCACGATAAGCGAGGGTCGCGAGTGTGTGGCGCAGAAATTCGCGGGATTCAGTCATTGTTGAGTTCTCAGTTAAACCTTTCGACATCATGAAGCTTATACCCCACTAAATTTGTTGAGAGAGCATTGTCGCCAAAACGAGCAACTAATTAATTAGTTGCTCAAATTTGGAAGCCACTCAAATTTGCACGATCGAAAATATTGTCACCCGTCAATCTCATGATCTCAAAAAAAACCGACGAACTTACTGAGAACCGGAAACTGAGAACCAAGAACTGCTCTATAGTTTTCTGCGCCACAGCGCTCCCATCGAACGCACTCCGGCGCTCAGTTTCGCTCGCAGCGAACGCGCATACAAAAAATCCAGAAAGTTCTCCATCTCAGTTGCGAACCCTGCGCCATATCCGAACCACCAGATCTTTTTCATCCCCGGAACCAGATCGCTGTCGAGATATTTCACACGCACCATTTCTTCCAGTCCCCAACGACCGTGTGTTCTGCCGATCCCGCTTGATCTCACGCCGCCGTGCGGAGCCTCACTGATGCTGAAGCACGACACAGCATCATTCACCATCACCGTGCCGGCGTTAATCTTGCATGCGATCCGTTCGCCGCGAGCGCGATCGCGCGTCCAAACGCTGGCCGCTAATCCAAAGTTGGAATCGTTGGCAAGACGCACCGCCTCCGCGTCGTCCCGAAAGGAAGCGATTGGCAAGACTGGACCAAATGTTTCTTCCTGCATCACGCGCATTTCGTGATTCACATCAGCCAATACCGTAGGCGCGTAAAATGTTGGACCGAGTTCGCGCAGCCGAACACCCCCTGTCAGCACCCTCGCTCCGCGCTGCCGAGCGTCTTCCACTTGAGATTCCACGACGCGCACCTGCCGCTCGTGGATCATCGGCCCCATGTCTGTCGCGTTGTCCATTCCATTGCCGACACGCAATTTGCGAGCTTTTTCGGTGCACGCTTCCAAAAACGCCGGATACGAACTCTGGTGCACGTAACAACGCTCGACCGACAAACAAGTCTGTCCCGCGTTCAGGAACGCTCCCCAAACCGCGCCGCTGGATGCGACATCGATGTCTGCGTCTTCCAGCACAATCATGGGATCCTTGCCGCCAAGTTCGAGCACCACGGGCAGAAGTCTCTCAGCCGCAATCTGTGCAATTCGCCGTCCCGTAGCGACACTCCCGGTAAAAACGAGTTTGTCGATCTCGCTGCGCACAAGAGCAGCGCCGGTTTCCCCTTCGCCGGGCAGAACCTGAAAAATATCTTTCGGAACTCCAGCTTCGTGAAATAACACTTGCAGTTCGAGGGCAATTAACGGAGTCAACTCAGACGGCTTGAGCACTACCGCGTTCCCTGCGACAAGAGCAGCCATCGCCTCTGTCGCGGGAATTGAAAAAGGATAATTCCAGGGCGAAATGATTCCGACGACGCCGTAGGGCTCGTGCAATATACGGCCAGACTTTGCTTTGAGAGCGAGGTTTCCGTGCGGCAGTTTTTCTTCGCGGAGAATTGCAAATGCATTTTTGATCAAGAATCGCGCCGCATCGAGGACAACCAGGACTTCAGTAGTGAGCGCTTCGGCCGCAGGCTTCCCCGCCTCCTGCGAAATTCGCCGAGCGATATCGCTTTTGTGAGCCAGCAGTATCTGTTGAAATCGGCGCAAAATCTCGATTCGATCGCGGACACCCCGTGCCTTCCAATCCGACTGGGCGCCACGTGCGCGTGCCACAGCAGCGCGCACTTCTGTCGGGCCAGCACTGTCCAATTCGCCCAGAACCTCTCCCGTCGCCGGATTCACCGACGCAATGCGGGACACCGCGAATTCGATCTCGGAGGCCATCTGCGAAGAAGTGTACGCCGGGGCGGAAGGAGCATGCCACAACGCCCTGCCCTGTATCTATATAGGAATTGTCATTCTGAGCGAAGCGAAGGACCTGCTGTTTGTTGCGCCGACGAAAAAGCAGGTCCTTCGCTTCGCTTAGAATGACAAATTTGATGCCAGTACCCTCAGTACTCCACTCCAACCAAGTACAGTCCGCTAGCGGGTGCGGTCGCCCCGGCCGCCGAGCGATCTTTCGCGGTAAGAATGCGGTGTACATCTTCCACGCTTAGAGTTCCCTTCCCGACCAGCAAGAATGTCCCGATCAAGTTCCGCACCATGTGATGTAGAAACCCGTTGCCCCGCACGCTATAGATCATTTCCTCGCCTTCGCGCCGCCACACAGACGAAAAAATAGTTCGCACGTTGCTGAGCCCAGCGCGTTCCACATCCACCGCTGCAAACGATGTGAAATCGTGTTCGCCCACGACACTTCCCGCCGCGGCGATCATGGCCGTTTCGTCCAGCGGATAAGGATAGTGCCAAACATATCGTGCCAAGAACGGGGGACAGATTGCCCCTCGAAACATCCGATAGCGATAACTCTTGGCGCGGGCCGACTTGCGCGCGTGAAAATCGGGAGCAGCCTCAGCCACTTCCAGCACCCGGATCGAAGCCGGAAGAATATCGTTCAGTGCTTTCAGCCAATTTTCAGATGGGATTGTCGATGCCGTCTCAAAACTTGCCACCTGTGCCAGTGCATGCACGCCCGCGTCGGTCCTTCCTGAACCCTGGGGCAGTACATTTTCCCCGCTCAACCGTCCAATGGCTGAGGCCAGAGCGCCCTGCACGGTCGTCCGGCCCGGCTGCACCTGCCAACCGGCGAACTCGGCACCGTCGTAAGAGAGGATCAGTTTGAGATTCCGCAAAATCTTTTTCGAGTCCTATGCGGACTGAGCATCATCCGTATGGTTTACAAAGTTTACGGCCGCCAGCGCGAAAGGCTTGAGGCCGCGTCAGCTATACTATTTCACTAACGACTCAACCGCGAATTGATCGGGAAAGATCGCCTTTCCCGCAGGTTACAAGAAAAAATTGCAAGGAACTCTTGCCCGTGGTTCTACGTATCAGCAAAGGGTTGCAACAGACGAGGACAGGTGCGCCAACCCCGCATAATCCTGGTCTCTTGCAAACGCAGCACAGAGTTTAGTCGCGATGCGCGGGCCAAAGAGATGCGCTCGACGGGGGCTTGCGACTAGGTTTGAAAATCACGAGTTTGAAATTAATGGAGATGATGCGAATGCAACGTTTTACTGTTTCCACTGCGTTTCAGCGGACTGCCGCCCTTTTCTTAGCCGCCACCATGGTGCCCGTCGGCTTCGCTCAGGACTCTTCATCCATGCCGAGCGCCCCGTCCGCGCAGGTGCAAACGCAGCCGGTTCCGCCTTCAAAATCGCAGCCGTTCGACGTGAAGGAATATTCGAAACCGCAATCGCATTTCCCGAACCCGATCGGACCCTACACGCCGCGTCACGTCGCGCCGCCCAATCTTGCTAACACCCCGCGCATTGACGATCTCATGCACGATGGCAAACTTTACATTTCGATGAATGACGCGGTCGCACTTGCCCTCGAAAACAATCTCGACATTGCTATCGCCCGTTACAACTTGAATATCGCCGACACGGATGTATGGCGCGCAAAAGCAGGATCGTCCATTCTCGGCGTGAATAGCGGTGTCGTCCAAAACACTCCAGGGGGCGGCGTTGGTGGATTGGGAACCCAAGTCGGATCGGGACAAGGTGGCACTTCGGTCGCCGCCGGCGGTGCCGGAGCAGGATCGGGCGGGTTGGTGGTTTCGACCCTCGGCAGCGGCCCCTTGATCACGAGCTTCGATCCGATCCTCACCGGAACTTTGCAGTTCGACCGCCAAGAAGTCAATTGCAGCAGCCCGTTTTGCGGCAGCAGTCAGAACACCACGACGGGAAACTTTCTATATACCCAGGGATTTCAGTGGGGAACGAATATGTCGGTCGGGTTCAACAACACCCGTGTATCCTCTGACAACTCGTTCAACTCGGTAACTCCAGCGCTAAATTCTAGTTTCCAGTTCAAGTTCACGCAGCACTTATTGCAGGGTTTCGGCTTCGCGGCAAACGATCGCTACATCCGAATCGCGAAGAACGATCGCGACATTTCAGATGCAGCGTTCCGCCTGCAGATCATTACCACGGTCGATCAGATTGAAAACATGTATTGGGATTTGGTCTACGCTTACGAAAACGTGAGAGTCCAAAAAGAGCAATTGACGTTCGCACAAAAGACTCTCTCGGACAACCAGAAACAAGTTCAGATTGGAACCCTGGCTCCGATCGAAGTGGTGCGGGCCCAAAGCACGGTCGCGTCGAACCAGCAAACTCTGACACTCGCTCTAACCAATCTTCAGTTGCAGCAATTGCTGATGAAGAACGCCCTCAGCCGCACTCTCGTCGATCCATCACTTGCCGATGCCGAGGTGATCCCGACTTCAACCATGGATTTGGCGGCTCAGGAAGCAGTTGTCCCTACCCAAGAATTGGTCAACGATGCGCTGTGCTCACCGCCCGGAATTGGCCGAATCTCGGATTAACCTTACGAATACCGAAATCAGTAATAAAGCGATCCGCAGCGCGCTTCTGCCGACTGTAGACCTGTTCGCCTACTACGGCGGTGCGGGCTTGGGAGGCAATCCAGAATCCTATCTAATCTGTGCGGTGGAACAAGGGAACCTTCTTTGGCTGCACAACATACACACCCCCGCTCCCTCGGTCGGTTACGGCGCGACGCTTGAATCAGCTAATTAATTCCACCGCTCCGGATAAGGGAATCGGTGAATCAGTCTCAACATTCCGCTCCGCAATCGAGCCGCACAAGCTACTCAGGTACGCTCAGAATTCGAGTACCGCCAGGCTCAACTGCGGATCCAGCAGATTGAGAACCAAGTGCGCATCGAGGTGCGCAACGCGCAATTCGGAGTACAACAGAACCGCGCCAGCGTGGATTCCGCGCAGGCTGCCGTAGACCTGGCGCGTCAATCGCTCGATGCTGAACAAAAGAAGTACGCGCTCGGAGCATCGACTTCAACTCTCGTCCTCCAGAATCAGGCAGCGATGACCCAGGCGGAAGTAACGCTTGTTTCGGCCAAAGCTTTGTACGAGAAAGCCGAAGTCGAACTAGATCGGTCGATTGGATTGCTGCTCGAACACGCTGGCATCTTGATCGCCGATGCGCAGCGCGGCCAAGTAACGCAGGCGCCAAATATTCCGCACGTTACCGCACGGCCAGCAGAGCAGCAGGTGCCGGCAACGGCTCCGGTTCAGTCGCCCGCCGTAGCGCCGCTTCCATCATCAACCGATCAACCCGCACCTCAGTCATCGTCACCTCAGCAGTAGGTGACGATTGCCGCCAGACCTTTACTTTGAGAAAACGCCGGGCGTTCTCGCCCGGCGTTTTTTTCTTGCTCAATACTCTCTGTCGCGTATCCTCTCCAAGTGATTTCTTCAGCCATTGACCCGGCCGATATTGTGGCCAGAAGCGTCCTGGCAAGGACGGATTCCCGCGTCCTTCAATGCGAAGCACATCTGCGAAAGCTGTCCGCGAGCGGAAGCCGGGGTTTCGCATGACCCTCTCCGTCGTCATCATCACCCACAACGAAGAGGCGAACATCGGACGCACGCTAACCAGCCTGCAATCGCTGTGGACCGGAGGCAGCGTTGAAATCATCATCGTCGACTCTGGCTCAACTGATCACACCGTGGCGATCGCGAAATCCTTCGGAGCGCACGTGTTCATTGAAGAGTGGAAGGGTTATGCGGCCCAGAAAAACTCGGCGATCGAAAAAGCAGGGGGCGATTGGATTCTAAGTGTGGATGCGGATGAAGAAGTCTCTCCTGCCCTGGCGCTCGAGATAAGAACCACCATGGAGACTATCGAACCAAAGGGGTCATCCGCGCCGGTTGGCTTTTGGATTTCCCGGAAGAACTTCTTCCTCGGTCGCTGGATGCGGCATGGTGGATTCTGGCCTGATCCCAAGTTGCGGTTATTCCTAAAATCGTCTGCTCGATTCGAGCAGCGACTGGTTCATGAAGACGCAAAACTGACGAAGGGTATATCCGCGCGACTTGAACATCCTCTTTTCCACTACGCCTATCCCACCCTGGCCGGCTACATCGATCACATGAACCGCTATTCATCTCTGGGCGCCGAGATGGCCGTAAGCAAGGGACAAAACGGCTTCAGCGTTTTCAATATCATCCTTCGCCCGTTTGCGACGTTTTTCTACAACTACTTCTTTCGGCTGGGATTTCTCGACGGCCGCGAAGGCCTCCTCTTGCACCTTTACCACGCCGTTTATGTGTCGTGGAAATATGCGAAAGCCTGGGAATTAGGACGCAAGAAATAGTTAGGTTCCCGCAGTAGACATCTGCTAACCCGAACAACTCAGCACAAATCTGCTCGACGATTTTTTTTTGCAACAAGACAACTTCCCCAAGCGGACAGGGTTTGATTGAAACGAAGCCAGAGAGCTTCCGGGTTGGGACCAACGCAGCTTACCTTGAGCCGCTGTGACGAAAATCGCTTGCGCCCCAGCAGTTCGCTCGTCAAAAAAGTTCCTAACGATTACACACTTCAAGGAGATTTATGAACTTCCGCCCCCGCATCGTTTTGCACCTCGCAGCGTTGTTCGTCGTTCTCGCCGCATATAGCTTCGCCGCTGACGACGCTTACCTTTACATCATTCACGCTATTCCGGGACGCAATGTGGCCAGCAATCTCAACCCAGGTTTGCCGATCGACATCCTAGTCAACGGTAAATCATGTCTGGTTCGAGGCCTGACATTCGGCAACACCTCGGGACCTCTCACGCTTGCACCCGCCCAGTATCAAGTGCAGATCAGCCTAGCCAACACACTTGCTCCGTGCACGAATCCGGCAGTAATCGACTCCTCAGTCACCTTGTCATCGGGCCAAAACACGTCGGCAGTCGCTACGCTGCTCGCCGGACAAGCCACATTGCTACAGTTCCCGGTGAACCTGGCTCCAATAGCGGTAGGTAGTGCTCGTTTCGTACTCGTGAATTCCGCGGATGCACCGGCGCTTACAGCCACACTGACGCAACAGGACGTTCCCAAACCAAAGATATTTTCTTTGAAGGCTAATCCGGGAGCGCAAGCCGGAACAACCATTCCGACGGGCGTTTACCTGGTCCAGGTGTCCGCGACCGGCACCAGCACTATTCTGACGTCACAAAAAATAACACTTGCTGATCAGTCCGCTACTTTTTCCTACGCGAGTGGCAGCGCGACCAACAACACGGTTGACCTGGTTAACAGGGTGATTCGCGACGTGTTCTAAGAGTACTTAACTAGATCTTCACACTCGGGCCGTCTTCGGACGGCCCTCTTTGTGTGCACCAACGCGCGAATTATTTGCTGCACAGCTGCGTCCTTGTTATCCCCGGAACGTGACACGCATGATGTCGTATTTCACTTCAACGATCCGTTCCGGAAAAGTCGACTCCACATACTGCTTTACATCGGCGACGGATGGGATGCCATCTCGCCCTGTCAATCCCCGCGCATCGTCTAGCAGAATGATGTGTTTATGTGGATGGCTCAGAATCATCTCTAGTTCTGCGGAAAGACGTTGCTCGTTGCTGCGAATTCCTACCCATCCGTAATAACCCGCATCCATCCAAAAAAGCGCCGGCCCTGTCAGCAAATCCAGAACTTCTGGCATGACCGCGCGACTGTCGCCACAAAAAATTTGAACTTGCTTGTAGCGTGCAAATTTCTGGATCGCCCGCTCCGCCAGAGACGGCACAAACTCGATCGAATAGATCCGCTCAAACCGATCCTTCATCGCGGCGACCATCTCGCCATAGTAGGTTCCCGTCTCGACAAGTGTTTGCAAACCGAATCGTTGGCCATATTCCCGCACAACCTTCTGCTTGAGGAGGTGCGGCGATCGAGACGGTCGTCCGCGCAAAATCCAATACCAATAATCGGGATAGTGTCCCAGCGCCTTGTACGCTCCGTAAACCGGAGTACGCTGCAGCAATCGTCGAAACGCTTTCAGAATTCCTCCGCAAAACGAAGCCCCAGCATAGGGGTGCACGAAAAGGGCCGTCAAGCGCGCCCCGTTGACCCTTGTGCTTCTTCGTGTTCCCTTGGGTGAAGTCCGTGACTCTGATCTTCGATTTACTCGATGCCACCACCAACCACTCGGTCGGTAACTAGTTTTGCGACGCGACAACTACTCCACTATCATCAAACCTAGCTCGGGGAGCAAAATGCCAAAAGATACGCCGAAGGCCGACATCCACAAAGCGGTCGCTGAAAGCCCAATTTCAGACGTCTTTGAAGACCGCAATCCCAGTACCTCGGAAAAAATGTGGGCTGAGAATACTCTCGCACCCACGCTCCAGAAGGCTCCCGAAAAACCAATCGGCGCGTCTACCGGCACCAATCTCGACGAACACAGCCACGCGCGCTTCAGCACAATCTCCGACGTCCCAATTCGTCGTCTCTACACCCAGGCCGACCTGCCCGCTGACTGGAATTACGATCAGTATCTCGGGTACCCAGGTCAACCGCCCTACACGCGGGGAATTCACGCTACCGGGTACCGCGGCAAACTGTGGACCATGCGGATGTTCTCCGGCTTCGCATCTCCCGAAGAAACGAATCAACGCTACAAATACCTGCTCGAAAACGGCGGCGGTGGATTGTCCGTCGCGTTCGATCTTCCCACGCTCATGGGATACGACTCCGACCATCCAGCCAGCGAAGGCGAGGTCGGAAAATGCGGTGTCGCCATCGATTCGCTCGAAGACATGGAGATCCTTTTCGATGGTATCCCCCTCGATAAGATCAGCACATCGATGACCATCAACTCTCCCGCGAGCGTGCTCTGGGCGATGTACCTGGTCGTTGCCGAGAAACAAGGTGTCGACTGGAAGAAGATTTCCGGTACTCTGCAGAACGACATTCTCAAGGAATACATCGCACAGAAGGAATACATCTATCCCCCGGCACCTTCCATGCGCTTAGTCATCGACACATTCGAGTTCGGATCAAAATTTACCCCGCGCTTCAACACCATCTCAATCTCCGGATACCATATTCGCGAAGCTGGCTCTACGGCCCTGCAAGAACTTGCATTCACCATTTACGATGGCGTCGAATACGTCGAGTGGGCCTGCCGCCGCGGACTTGATGTCGACGACTTCGGACCCCGTCTCAGTTTCTTCTTCAATGCCCACAACGACTTCTTCGAAGAGATTGCGAAGTACCGAGCCGCTCGTAAAATCTGGTATCGCCTCATGAAAGACCGGTTCGGCGCTAAGAACGACCGCACCCGGCTGATGCGATTTCACACTCAAACCGCGGGCGTTTCCTTGCCCGCACAGCAACCGATGAACAACATCGCGCGCGTCGCGCTTCAAGCGCTCGCAGCCGTGCTTGGTGGGACCCAGTCCTTACACACAGACGCCTACGACGAAGCGCTCGCGCTACCCACAGCCGACGCCGCACGTATAGCCCTGCGCACGCAGCAGATCATCGCTTTTGAATCGGGCGTTGCCCAAACAGTCGATCCGCTCGGCGGTAGCTACTTTGTCGAGAAGCAAACGCTCGACATGGAGAATGGCGCTTTCGACTACTTCCAGAAACTGGATCAAATGGGGGGCATGGTTAAAGCCATTGAGCGCGGATACCCGCAAAAAGAAATCGCTGAAGCCAGCTATCAATACCAGCGCGCAGTGGAAGCCAACGAAAAAATCACCGTCGGAGTAAACGATTTCATCATCGAAGAAGAGTCGCCAGATATCTTGTACATTGGCGAGTCGGTCGCTCGCGATCAAGAGAAGAAACTGAAAGCCTTGCGTGCGCGACGTTCAACCGAAGAAGTTCAGCGCAGTCTCGACGCTCTGCGGCAAGCCGCGGCAAAGATTCCAGTGGCAGGTACAAACGGCAATATTTCCGAGGCAAACACCATGCCGTTCATCGTGGGCGCCGTTCGCGCGTATGCGACTGTAGGTGAAATTTGTGAGGCTTTGCGACAAGTGTACGGAACCTATACAGAGGTCAGCGTCACGTAACTTTTTTCTTTGAGGTCGCAATTTGCGACCTCAAAGATCTACACTCCATTACCTCTCTTGTTCCGAACCCCGACTCCCACCGCCCGTACTTTCGTCACAATCAGGTGTGTCCGGGATCACAGCGTTCGCTGACATCTCGCGCTACGCTTGCATCATGAAAACACAGAGAACGAAGTCGCACCCTACCTCGCAAGAATTAAATCTTCTTCGAAGTGCTTCCACGATCCCAATCGATCTTCGAATTTTGACACTTCGTCGCAAACGGGTCATCCTCGACACCTCTCTAGCGGCACTTTACGATGTCCCGGTCAAGCGTTTGAATGAACAAACAAAACGCAACCGCAAACGATTCCCCGCGGACTTCATGTTTCAACTAACTCCGCGGGAGACTCTATCTTTGCGGTCGCAATTTGCGACCGCAAAGAACGGACGCGGCGGTCGACGTTCTTTGCCTTATGCCTTCACTGAGCACGGAGCGGTCATGGCTGCGACCGTCCTGAATTCAGAACAGGCGGTAGAGATGAGCGTCTTCATCGTGCGCGCCTTTATTCGCCTTCGCGAGATGCTTCCAGGCAGCAAGGCGCTGTCGAGCAGGGTTGATAGGCTGGAGAAGACTCAGCAAACCCGGGACGGCACCATTCGAGAAATTATCAGCGTCATTAACAAATTGACAAATCCGCCAGCGAGTCCTCGCAAGAAGATTGGTTTTGCGATTCCGACCGCTCGGGCCGGATGATCTCGGCGCACTCAAGTCATGTACACTGCTCGGCATGTCAGGACTCTCGAGACTCACGCCGCAAATTTCACATCAGGCCGTGACATCATGAGGGTCGCCGAGCCAACTCGCATCGTACGATTCGGGACAGCCGCTCTCGCAGCGGTCAGTTGGTACGCGCTCTTGTTGCAATTGTGGGTCAGTATCAAAACCGCCCTGGCCACGGGGATACCTGTTTCGACCGCGATCCTTAACTACCTTAGCTATTTCACTATTCTCACAAATTTACTCGTCGCTCTCGTATTGACGCTGTCCTTGCGAAAATCTTCAATGGGTAACCTCGCTTCTCGTCCGGCGGTACAAACTTCGACCGCATCTTATATAGCGACTGTAGGGATCGTTTTTTCTTTGCTGCTGCGGAATTTGTGGGATACGCACGGATTGCAGAAAGTCGCCAACATCCTCCTGCATGACCTGATACCCATTCTGTATCTGCTTTACTGGATCATCTGGGGACAGAAGGGCGGTCTGCGCTTCAGGAACGCACTAGAATGGCTCGCATATCCCTTGCTCTATCTCGCATATTCGTTGATTCGAGGATCCGTCACCGGCAAATATCCATATCCGTTTGTTGATGTCGCTCAACTCGGCTACGCGCGAGTAGGACTAAACTCGCTCATGCTTACATTGGCGTTCCTAGGGCTCAGCGTTCTGTTCATATCCGTTGGCCGATGGATGACACGCGATGGCTCGCAGTAACAACCCTCTCCGATGACTCGATTGAAAATTACTTCATCCGATTTCGATAGAGGCTTCCATCCACTTGCGCCGCCATGGCATCGACGTCCAGCGGGACTTCCAAGAATGCAGCGACTTCTGCCGCCACAACTTTCGGTTCCCGCAGCAAACGATGATAGTGAACCTTCAACACCTGCACATTCTCTCTTCTTGCAAACCACTGATTGACTTCGACTAAGTGACGTTGAAACGCTTCGCCGATTGCGGACGCAACGGCCTCTGAGGTTGCGACCGAGTCCGCGTTCCCGCGTCGGCGGAGCATTTCGTCCTGTGACTTGAGCACTTCAGGCAGCGGACGCTGCATGAATACGACACGATACTCGTGGCCTACGGGCAGCGAGAGAATCAGTTGAGAGATTACCTTCACGACTTTCCCTTCGGCCTCCGCGATCAAGTCCGGCTCTTTCGGAAGTTGCTTAATGCGCTCCCACTCCAGATATCCTTTTGGATTGTCGGTATCGGCCTTCCGCTCCCCATCCGAAAGAGCCGTCAGTCCTCCCGCATCCAGCATTTGCATCATCAACGATGTACCCGACCTCGGCAATCCAGAAACGATCGTGATCATTCGAGCCTTTCGCATGGCTGGCAAAGAGGACAGGTCGTCAGAGCGAACCTGACGTCCGAATCCCTCATCCAGTTCTTGAGATCCCAGTCTTGAGATCATAGTAGCAACTCGCCCGACGGGCAAAACAACTCGCCGTCAAACAAACGCGAGATCACGTGGGCACAAGCGAAATTTTCAGATCGTGACGCGACTCCTCTTCTCAAACGTTTTCTGCTAACTATCTCTGCTAGTACATAAGTGGCCTACAGTCTTGCGTCCTTTGACAACCCCTGCCCGCACATTTATCGTTACGAGCGCGGAGATATGCGATGAAACGAAGATTTGGCATGTTCATCTTGGTGTTGCTGATTTCTGTCGTGTGCGTTTCCGCGATTCCGCAACCGGATCAGCCTGAGACTTCTTACAACGAAGTGGACACCCCGGTGAATCAGACCCCGCCTGTGGTTCCGGGCGTCAAACTCGAGCGCCCGTCCGTGATTCCAGTCCAGCTCCCGAAAGCGATCGGTGATTCAGATCGCACCTCCTTCCCTCCGAAAGACCCTGCTTTTTCTGATCGAAGCAGGCATCTTGAAACACTTTCGCGTCACAGTCTGCTTTGCGTGTTTCTGATCTGAAAGCCGTCACTCCCCAAATCATTCTTTTTTGACGAGCGGGTAGCTTTGCGTTTTCTCTTAGTTCGAGATGAATGCAGCTACTCTCTTTAGTCAACGTCCAAATCTGACCCTGTGGCTAACCAGCACTGGAGTCCACTCGCCGGCGGCCCTTGCCTTTGGAAATTTAGAAAGAGAGACCGATGTACAGAATTAGCAGGCCGATTTCCTATCCATCTTCAAACTCATCGAACTCACGCTCGTGGATCACCTCAAGGCTCGACCGCCCCCGTCCCGACTTGATGGCGGATATCGCGGACGAACGCGTTTTCAAACTGCTGACTGTATTGCAAGAACTGGACCAGAGCGTGGTTGGGCTAGAAGAATTACCGACCGACGAACTCAGTGCACTCGTCGCCGACGCGATCAGAGCCTGTGGATTCCTCGACCCGGGAGAAGCACAGTACGCAATCGCCGCCGTGCTGGAAACTATAGAAGCGCCCGGAGGGACTCCGGAATATTCGTAGTTCGCTTTGGGTCCAACACTTCCGGAGACTCACCATCATTAGCGTCATGAGCCTCCGCTAGAAGATCCAATCGGTTTGCGCTGCGCCACATTTTCTCGGCTCTCCGTTAGTGGCGCAGAGCGCGGCGAGGTGTCCGACCGTTTGTACGCGGGTGGGCTGTTGAGGGGATCCATCCCTGAGCGGCCGGACACAGTTGCCGTTGGGTGTTTCTTTCGGTGTGCTCGACAAAGTGCTCGACGAAATAGCCCCTGGCCCATGCCTCGAATCCCCTGCCACTCGGCCATTGCGCCACCGCCGGTGTTCTGATAACTTGCTGTTCTTCTGCTAAGGAGGCCCCTGTGGCGTTTTGTGCAACCTGTGGAACCCAGCTCGCGGACGGCTCGACTTGTCCTAAATGTAACGCTGGCGCCGCACCTGGCGCGACCGTTTCCGCCAACGCGGGACTCACCGACAACGTAGCCGGAGCCCTCGCCTACGTCACCATTATTCCGGCGATTTTGTTTCTGGTTTTGGAGCCGTTCAACCGGAAGCGTTTTGTTCGCTTCCACGCTTTTCAGTGCCTCTTCTTTGCACTGGCTTGGACGGTTCTCTGGATTGGCCTCTCCTTCATCGCCCACATCCCGTTCCTCGGCTGGGCGACCGTGCTGATCTGGCCGCTGGTGAGTCTCGCCGGCTTCGTAATATGGCTAATTCTGGTTCTTAAGGCTTATCAGGGGCAAATGTTCAAACTTCCCGTGATCGGCGATGCAGCGGAAAAGCAGGCTGGCGCATAGTAGTCCATCTAGTCTGACTCCACGGAATAAGACAAAATATCGGGGGCAGGGCGGTAACGCCCGCTCCCCTGAAACCTTTTCCCTTCCCGTACGTCAATCCGGTAAGCTAGTAATGCGGTTTGCCGCGCTATGTTTACTGGACTCCAGCCCGCCAGCTCACCCCTGCGACGCTATCGCAACATCGGGATATCGGTAGCAGCGCACCTCGCTTTGTTGGCCGCAATCGTTTTCCACACAGCCGGAATGATTGATACTGGACCGGAGTGGCTCGCCCACGGCGACTCCACACACACCTACAAACTTACGTATTTTCCGCCGAACTTGACCACCGAACTGACTCCTCCGGATGCTGCTAAGTTGTTGTTCCCGGTCCGAACGGCTAAACCACATCCTCCGTCGGTGCGCCAGCCGAAACCGCCTGAACCGCAGCAAGTCGCAACTGACGCGGACCCAGGCGACCACGATTCCCATGCCGGATCTCCCTTTGGAACCATGATCGACGGTCCGATCGTTGGACACGAGGTCCACGTCGCGTATCCAACCATCTATCCCGACCCGCCCGTGGCGCGTGCGGAACTCCCGCACGATTTGCAGGGCGACGTGATCATCGAAGTGACCATCGACTCTCAGGGCAACGTAGTCGAAACCAAAATCGTTCAGGCCATAGGCCACGGGATCGACGAGAAAATCGAAGCCACCCTCCGCCGCTGGCACTACCAACCCGCCACCCTGGATGGGACGCCCGTAGCATCGAGACACGATGTCCATTTCCATTTCCCGTCGTAAAAGCGCAAACCGGGGATGCGAGGATTTCTCCGTTTAGGTTTTGCTTAGTGGTCTTCCTTCGTGATCCTTAATGCCCCTCGTGGTAAACGCTCTTGATCTTCGCACTTCGCCATTCATTCGCCTTCTGGTAATATTTCCGCGATGCGCAAAGCGATCAATCACCTCAAGAAATCCGACCCAATCATGGCCGCCATCATCGACAAGGTTGGTCCCTGCCGGATCACTTACGATGAGCCCACCTTCCACGCTCTCGCTCGATCGATCCTCTTCCAGCAACTGAACGGCAACGCCGCCTCGACCATCCTCAAGAGGTTCACCGATCTTGCCGGAGATCCGCTCAGTCCGAAGGGAATTCTGAAACTCACCGACGCGCAGATGCGTGGCGTTGGCCTGTCCCGCCAGAAGACCGCCTATCTTCGCGATCTCTCGGAGAAAACAAACGCCGGCCTTTTGGAATTCGATCGCATGGCTGACTTGTCGGAAGCCGAGGTAATCGCGCACCTGACCCAAGTTAAAGGCATCGGCGTTTGGACCGCTCACATGTTCCTGATGTTCACTCTCCGCCGGCCAGACATTCTCCCCACGGGAGACTATGGCGTTCAGGCCGCCATGAAGAAGTACTACAAGAAACGCAAATGGCCGAAGGCCGCCGTCATGGAGAAGATCGCGAAACCGTGGTCGCCCTATCGCTCCATCGCGTGCTGGTATCTGTGGCAAATTCTGGATACGAAGACCGTGGAAAAATAATAAAGTTCACGAGACGGGGGAATTCCGAATCTCTCGAAGTTGGTTCGGCGAGACGCCTGTTTGCTCTCTTCGCTAGTATCGCCCGCTAAGCGAAAATAGATCGTGCCCCATGGTCTTTGCGCATGCCCTCCAATATTGAAATTAAAACCAGGTTGAACGATCGGAACGCGGCTGCCGCCACTGCGGCTCGGTTAAGCAATTCTGTCCCGCAACTGATCCATCAAGAAGACGTTTTTTTTCACTGCGAAGGCGCGCGGCTTAAACTTCGAATACTAGGGCCGCAACAAGGAGAACTAATTCGGTACGAGAGGCCTGATGTGGCCGGCACTCGTTGTTCGCGCTATGTAATTGCCAGAACCCCGGACCCCCAGGCTCTCCTCGACATCCTAACCAAGACCTTGGGTAGAGTTGGGACAGTAAAAAAAGAGCGGACACTTTACATCGTCGGCCAGACTCGTATCCACCTCGACCGGGTCGAGGATCTGGGAGACTTTCTGGAACTGGAAGTCGTCTTGGCACCGGGGCAGGCTGAAAGCGAAGGAACAGACATTGCTAAGGATTTACTGAGTGCCTTCGGGATTAGTAAAAAGCAACTGATTGCCGAAGCGTATATCGATCTGCTGGCACAACGCGTTTTGTGACGGTCTTCAACATCAGTGCGAGTGGGGCATCCGGCGGCAATCGTATCCGGACACCCCACCCCTCCACTGAAAAACACATCAGTAAGTGAGAACCACCTGCTTCGGCGTTGCGCCACCGTAGTTACATTGCGGAGTCAATCCGCCAGCTGAATTGGTTACCTTCCATGCCGGTGCGCCGATCGGTACAAATTTGTCGTTTAAGACGGACTGGTTAAAGAAACCGATTCCGCCGGCATAGTCGGGCGCTGGATAGTCAGCGCACTGCGCGATGTTGTAGACCTCAAGAACGCCTCCGAAGGCCCAGTTGAACGTCTGTCCGAAATTTGAAGTATCCAATAGTTGAGAGAAATTCCCGTTGGATACATCCACGATGACGATGTCCCACGAAGAGCAGGTCTTGGTTCCCGGAGCGCAGTTGTCGAAGACGTATCCTTCAAGATGATCGCCTGGATTGACCGGTGCTGGCGCAGACTCAACGACTGTACCGCTCTCGCAGCAATTCCAACTCGCGATGCCCCACGACGATGCGTAGTCTGAATTCCATCCCAACACCGGCTGTATGATCGTCACAACATCTTTGAAGTCTTCCAGTCCGTTAAACAAAAACACGGTCTGGCCATCGTTCGCGCTCGGCGTTGGCGGGACATCCCACTCCGAATAGATTTGTCCGTAGGCCGAAGTCGTAGTGATGCTCGCGTATTCAATCCAGGCATGGCTGATGTCGGGCTGCTGAGTGACTCCCTGGACATTTCCCTGCGCTACCCGTTCGTCCCCAACGACCTCTTCGCCGTCAGCTCTGTAATGCGGAAAAGCGCATGCTGGGATCTTCTCCGACGTTCCATTCTTGTGCTGGATAGCTTTTTCATCCTGATGCAAAACATCTCCCTTGGCTAATTGCTTAACGCAGCTGGGATGGAAGTATCCGAACGGAGTGACGACGAAACCGTCCGGAACCGAGGCTGGATGCTTCGTCGCAGCAATTGGCATAGCGCGGGCTGCGGTTAGACTGGCGACACATACAATGATGGCGATCGACTTGAAAAGTCTGGAGTAAGCTGAACTGCTGAACACCGTTTCTACCTTCACATCCTTCATAAAGCCTCCTGGAATTAAGTAGCTCACTAGGGAAGTGACGCGATCTTGCTCCATGTACCCGAAAACGTCCATAGAGCCGGGCTTAAGCGATCTGAATTGGTGTGAAGATTTGTTTGGCCTGTTGAACGGTAGATGTAGCGAAGGCGCTTACGCCGAGCGCGCTTGAGACTACACTCTCCCCCACCCTCCGAATAACAAGAAAGGTCAATAAAACGCGGTTGATGATTGCGGAATAAACAGAAGACAGACGGGGGCGGACGGCCGTTGCGATTGCCAACGTCATCGGCTGGGCTAGAGACAGGTAACTCTCCTAACCCCGCGGCGTAAAGCAGAATGTCGAAGGTTAGAATAGGGTCAGAAATAATAGTCGTTATAACGACTATTATTTAGAACTCGAATCGGCGGGGAGCGGTCCCATCTTTTTGAGAATTGCCTGGTAGCGTGGGTCATCGTTCAGGAAATCGAATACGGGCTCGTACCGTACGGTGATTAAGTTTGGATCGTGGTCCCGGAAGGCGGCTTCGAGATATCTCATAGTTTCATCTTTCTCGCCGGTGCGGGCGAAGACGAGGGCGAGATTCCACGAGGAGACGTAGTGCTTGCTTGCCTCTGCTTCGAGGTTGTGGGCATTCCACTGCAAAACTGCTTTTTCGCCACCTTGTAGCCATGCTTTCTGCGCTGCGGCGGCCATTTTGGGAAGTCCTTGCAGTTCGTATGATTTCTCCAATTCCGTTTCCGATTGTTCGTTCATGCCATTGAACCAATACGCCAATGACAAGTACCAACGCACCCAGGGATCACCCGGACGAGCGTGCGTTTGGAGACGTAGTTCGTCAATCGCCGTGTCGTACTTCCGCAAAGAAACATAGAAAGCTCCCAAGCCCCAAGGCCGGGAGTATTGGTCGAGTTCGTTGGCGCGTTTCTCTTCTACCGTCGCTTCGTCGGGCTGGTTCAGCGCGAGCAGAACGTACTGGCGTACATAATGTGCCTCCGCGTAGTTCGGGTTCAGCGCGATGGCGCGCTTGCATTCCTCGTCGGCCCGCAGCGGGTCCCAGGCGTAGAACAAATACCAGGCCGCCATGGAGTTGTGGGCCTCGGGCAGGGAGTCGTCGAGTTCGATGGCTTTTCGGGCAGCGGCCTCGATCTTTGGCGCCGCGTCCAGCGGTTTGAGGAAGCTGACCATTCCACCCAGTGCATAGGAGTCGGCGAGACCGCTCCACGCGGCCGCGTAGTCCGGCTGAAGCTGGATGGCTTTCTCGAAGTAAGGCAGCGTTTGTGGAAGGTCGAACGTAAACCAGAAGTAGCGTCCGTGGAGATAAGCCTCGTGGGCCTCGGGACTGATGTAGCGCAATGGCTGTGCGGGCAGTGTGCTGGTTCTGGCTTGCACTTCTTTGGCGATGGTTTGCGAGAGTTCGGACGGCAACAGGAAGGCCTGGTTGAGATCGCGGTCGTAGCTCTCAGCCCAAACGTGAGAATCGGTGGGAGCGTAGATCAACTGCACCGTCATGTGGACGCGACTGGGCGACCTCTCGATGGATCCCTCGAGAATGCCATCGACTCCCAGCTCGCGCGCGATCTGGGGCAGCGGTCGCTTCGCGCCCTTGTATTGCATCACCGAAGTGCGCGACACCACGCGCAGGGAAGTATTCTTCGCCAGCATGGTGATGACTTCGTCCGTCATGCCGTCGGCGAAGTAGTCCTGAGACGCGTCGCCAGAAAGGTTGGTCAGTGGAATGACGCCGATGGAATGAATCTGACGCGCACGACCGCCAGTTCCGGAGAAAAGGCGATTGCGAACTCCGCCGGCATTGCGGACGATCAGGATTCCGGCCAGCACCAGAATAAGGAGCAGAGCGGCGGTCAAGACTCGGTGCACCTTCGGCGTGGTCTTGGGGCTGGTGGTGATGGGCGGTGCGATCGGATCGACTATCGGATCGACTATCGGATAGCCGCTCGGATCGGCTGCGGTAGCACCTACGGCGGGGGACGAGTCGGCGTTCGCTTCGTTCGTCTCGTTCGTCTCAGAGACGAAGCGGTATCCCTTGCCGGGGACGGTTTGCACGAACCGGGGCTGGTCGGGATCGTCGCGTAGGGCCTGACGGATTTTGCGGATGGCGGTGTTAATACCGTGCTCGGTATCGACAAAAACTTCCCGCTCCCAAAGGCGCTCGGCGATTTCAGCTCTGGTAACGAGATGGCCATTGCGGGCGACCAATAGAATGAGCAACTCCATCGGCTTTCGTTCGAGCTTCAGACCGAGCCCATCTCGGTAAAGTTCAAAGCGGTCACAATCCAGCTTGAATTCGCCGAACTCGAAGACAGAGACCGCCACTGGAGACCTCTCAGGACGGCCAGTATACCAGCCTGCTATCGAGCGAGTTAGGATATGCTGTTTCCCTTCAGTAAGTTGCCGCTTCACCTTATCTTCACCTCGCCTTCACCACCTATGCATTGCGCTCACCACCGCAGTGAGGCTATCTCTTTCACAGCTGGCCATGCTGGCTGACAAGGAGAACTCTATGAAAGCAAGTTTCGGGAAATTGGCAGTCACATTCGTAGCGCTGGCAGTGGCGCTATTGTCGGTCCCTACTTCGAGCGCACAATGCGGCGGCCTGCGCCAGCTTCAGCGCCAGCCGATGACCGCACCGCGCGACGGGCACCGTCAAACCGGTGGCGCGCATTTTATGCAGGCGGGATTCGTAACAATCAGTGATTCGCCGGATGACGGAACCGGGATCGTGGGCTTCTGGCACGTCAAGTTCGTGTCCGAGGGCAGTCCGGGCATCCCTGACGGCACTGAGGTCGACGCCGGATACTCGCAGTGGCACAGTGATGGCACCGAGGTCATGAATTCCGGTGGACGATCGCCCATCACCGGAAACTTCTGTCTGGGAGTGTGGAAGAGCCTGGGTAACAGCAAATACCGGCTGAACCATTTTTCCGCAGCTTGGGATTCGACCGGAAGCAACCTGATCGGCCCCGCGAATATCAAGGAATCAATCACTCTCGCGCCGAGTGGAAACGCATTCGCCGGCACCTTCACAATCGATGTATACGACGAATCTGGCAATAATCTGGCACACGTTCAAGGAAAAATTACCGGAACTCGAATCGACGTCTACACCAAGGAACAGAGCATTTTCTGATCGGGTTGGCACAAAAGAGAGAGAAAGAGAAAAGGCTGGTGAGGCCCTTCTCGCCGTTTTCGAGAGGGCCTCATCAGGATCTGATCGACAATCGCTCTACCGCAAAGTAGTAATCCATCGGACTAACGCTCGGCGGCCGATGTCCGAGCATGCGAATCATGCCGACCAGCTGGCCGCGATGCATGATCGAATGTTCGAGCACGTGCCGGAGGATTTTCCAGCGCGGGAAGCGCCGCTCGATTCCACCGGGAAGCTGCAAATTCAACTCGACCTCCAAACTGCTCTCTGACTGGCCTTCGATCCATCCACGGAAGCCGTCCCCGAGTTCTGGCCATTTCTGGCAAAGGTCATCCAACGAATATTCCGGAACCGGCCCCGTGGGCAAGCGCCAGGTTCCCAGATCGGCGGTCGTGCTCAAACAATCCAGCCAGACTCTTTCGCCATCGTAGATGTGGCCGAGAGTGGAGAGGATGTTGCCGTGCGAAATGCGGAAGTCGCGCTCCATCTCCTCCGCCGTGAGAGCGCCACAGCCCTCAAGTAAATTCTGATTGGCCCACGCGGACCGGAGAACGTCGACTAGCAGTAGCTGCTTTACGAGGGACACGCAAAAAGTATATACGGGAGCGGCGATGGTGCGACCGATGCCGTCGCAGTTTAAATAATAATCGTTATAACGACTATTATTTAGGTCCGGACTTGACGGGGGCTCAGTTCCATCTGTCTCTGGTTTTATTGTCCCCGGTTTGTCAAGGCGGTTATTGTCGCACCTCTACTGTGTCGACCCGAAGCCATAGCACCAAAGAAATTCCGAGAATCAAGCCAGCGGCCAATCCACCCATGGCAAACAGAAGTCTGATGGGAAACGCGGGGGTTTCAGGCAGATTCGGAGGCGAAATGACGAGGATTTGGAACTTCTGATTTTCCAGCGTGATTGAGATCTCCGCATGTGTCTGTTTTTGCGCCGAATCCTTATAAAACCTCTTTGCTTCCCCGTATTCCTTCAATAAGGCTTGATATCGCGCTTCTTCATCGCGGCTGCGATGATCCCCCTTCTTTCGATACTTGAACAGCTCTTTTTGGATCGTCTCGATTCTCGCCTTTGCCTGTTCTACCTGTCTGCGGAGAAAGTGTAAGTTTCTTCCGATGGCGCGTTCTGCTCATTGATGCTCTGCTCCACTATGAGTTCTACGAGTAGTTGGCAAATGTCCTGCGCCCGAACCGGGGTGGAGTCGGTGTATTTGACAAAGAAAATCGGGGCAGTCAATACACCTGAAAGGTTCTGCGGAGTCTCGCTCTCGTGGAGGCGGATGTCTTCTATCAGCTGATCTTCGCCCTGGCCCGGTGCAACCAGGCCGTGGTTCCGGGCTGCTTGTCGAATGTGAACCGGAGATAACGCTGCTCGTGTCAGCCGTCCAAATTCGTCCGCAATGTCCGTCGAGAGTAATACCGAGCCCGATGGCACGTTCGGAATTTTTTCTAGCAACGTCGCCTGCGATGTATAACGCGGAGTGAACAAAAACGAAGCTAGAAATCCGGCAAGCAGTCCGACCAGCGCTGGAATGACCAAGGCCGTTCCGCGCCGCCAGATATTGCCGACTTTTGAGAGTTATCGAGCGTATCTAGGATCGCTCCCCCCGTTTCGCAAGAAGCTCCGAAGATTTCCCTCTACCGATCTGGATGGTAATTGCCGTTCCCTGTTCGATCCAAGTTACTTCAGCGTTATTCCTGTCACACCACGCATTTGCATCTCAGGGAATCTGCCGATCGTCCATCATTCCCATCACCCTAACGACCGACCTTTCAGGGTCTCCACACCTCTGCCCGAACCAAGAAAAACCCTCTCCACCATCGAGAGGGTTCGCAACTGCTCGCAAGAACTTTACGCCGCGCGGCTCACGTTGCCCGCCTGCAATCCCTTCGGACCTTGCAGCAGGTCGAACTCCACAGTCTCGCCTTCATTCAGTGAGCGGTATCCATTCTCCTGGATGGCCGAGAAATGTACGAAGACATCTTCACCCGTGGAGCGCTGGATGAACCCGTATCCCTTCGCCCCGTTGAACCACTTCACAGTACCCTTCTCTCTCACAAAAATCTCCTTTCGCCTCATCGCCAAAAATATTCTTCCGTCTCTTGTGTTTGCCCCGCTCCCGGAGAACCGGAACCAGACCACCCCCTCAATGGACGGTCAGAATTGCACGTTTACCCGCAATCGCCAACCGTGTCCGGCGGGCGAAGCACAAGATAATAGCAGGAAGATTTTGCATGGCAAGAACGAAGTTGTGAGGACAAACCGACAACTACAAACGAGTTCTGACGGAACCCAACTTCCACGTGATCGCCCAGCCCGTCCCCACACCGAAGACCCACTCCCGCTGGGCTTCGACGGATTGCTGTAAGTATTTGATAATATTTGAGAAACCAGTGACATCCATCACTCCCATCAAGCTCTCCGAAGGCAAGGGCGCGGCCGAATATCGTGCCGCTCCGGTCGAGGGAGTTGTGCGCTCCACGGCACGCTACCTGCTCCGGACCGAAGTCCATACTTTCGCCTTCTCGGTTGCCGCCAATGCAATTTTGTCGTTCTTCCCATTCCTGTTGTTGCTGATGACGCTGATCCGCTACGTCTTTCATTCCCAGGTGATGTACGGAGTCGTCGAGAGCCTGCTCCGTGATTACATCCCTACGGGACAGGAATTCGTCATCCGCAATCTGAACGCTCTGGTGACGGCACACCAGCGAGCGCAAGTATTTTCGCTGGTCATGCTATTAATCACCTCGACCGGGATCTTTCTTCCGCTCGAAGTTGCGCTAAATCGCATCTGGGGATTTCGCAACAACAGGTCGTATCTTCACAATCAACTGATCTCGCTCGGACTCGTATTCGCCTGCGGATCCCTTGCGCTTCTTTCCGTAGGACTGACCGCGGGAAATGTAGCCATCCTTAAAACCGCTCTTCACGGCTACGGATCGTGGTATGTGCAACTCGTGGATTTCGTGACCATGAAAATTTTCGCGATCCTTGCCAGCATCGCGATTTTCTTTCTGATCTATTGGCTTTTGCCCAACGGCAAAGTATCGGCCCGCGGAGTGTTGCCAACCGCAATCATGATGGGGCTGCTCTCTGAGGCTCTGAAGTACGTTTATATTTTTGCTCTGCCTCGCCTCAATTTCGCGGAAGTGTACGGACCCTTCGCGATATCCGTCAGCTTGATGTTCTGGGCGTTCCTCTCGGGAATGCTGCTGCTGACTGGAGCCCATTTATCGGCGCGGCGAATCTCGTTGAAGCGGTAAAACCATTCAACTTCCCGCTGCACAACCCTCCGCAACTTGGTATTCTCGGCAATCGGAGACCGCATGCATTCAATGCATCCCAGAGCCCGGGCCTGGAGGGAAATACCGCTTTCGTCGTCCGCTTATTTCTACGCGGGAGTCTTCTGTCTCTTCGGAGCTTTAATCCTGACCATGCGAAGCTTCGGCTTCCAGTCGCAGTCGATTGGGGAAGTGATTGAGACCGTCGTTGTCGCTGGAGCGTTTTCTATCGTCTGGGCCTACGTCGCAGCGATCCGCAAGTTTTGGTTTTTTGGCGTTTTGTTCCTGGTCCAGGGGATCGTGACCTCCCTCTTGGACTGGTACGGACCCGGTCACCGTTCTTTGGCAAGCGATCTTCCCGCCCTCCATCGCAAACTACTCGTGGATGCCTCGGTCGAATTCATCCTGATTGTGGCTGCCTATGTACTGTTTTTGATCTTCTTCGCACGGGAGGGCAACCGCTTCTTCCGCACGCAAACAGAAGTTCGGTTGGCTGGCGAAATCCATCGCACCCTGGTTCCGCAGGTCCACGAAACGATTGGCGAGTTTGAAATGTTTGGCAGTTCCGTTCCCAGCAGCGAAGTAGGAGGAGATCTGTTCGATATTGTCCACGCCAACGGAACGTGGCACGCTTACGTTGCCGACGTCTCCGGCCATGGAGTTCCCGCAGGCATTCTGATGGCAATGACCAAGAGCGCAGCGGCCATGCAGTTAACAAAAACGCAGCGGCCCGAAAATCTTCTCCGCGACTTGAACGATGTGCTGCAGCCGGTCACTTCGCCAGCGAACTATCTCACCTTCGCCTATGTCAGCGGCAGTACTGGGGCGGACATCACATTTGCGCTCGCCGGACATCTGCCGATTTTGCAATATCAGAAGAAAACCGGCGCAGTCCTCGAACACTCCGATTCCAATACGCCCCTTGGAATGTTTAAGGACCAGGCGTTCGAGGTATCCCAGCTAGCGTTGCAATCTGGCGATCTGCTCGCCATCGTCACCGACGGCTTCACGGAGGTGTTCGATTCCAACGAACGGGAAATGGGGATGGAAGATTTCAAGGCTGCGCTGGCCGAGTGCGCAGAGAAGCCGCTCCCCGAGATTTATCGAGAGCTTCGTGAACGCACGCTCAAGTTCGGAAAACAAACCGACGATCAGACGATGTTGCTGATCCGGAGAGCAACACCCGATAGCGACGGTAAGGATGGGAAGCCGTCTGCTCGCGACGGTTATCTTGCAGGATAGGATGCAACTAAAAGCTCGCCTACCGATACTGATACTCGATGTCAGCGCACTACGTGTCACATTTCCATCGGGTCGCGGACTGCGTGAACGTCTTCTCAATCAACCCAAAAACTCGACGGGGAGCGAGCCGGAAGATCGGTTCTCCCATGCCCCGTGGGTCCATCTTATATTTCTGCTGATACGCCGCCGCGACACGCTCCAGCTCTGCGGTATTTTCGACTTCAGTCGCGACCCCCTCGACAACGACCGCTTCTTCGGCATTTTCGTTGGTTACCGTGCATGCGGAATTCGCGGCGAGATTCTTTCCCTTTCGCGATTTGCGTCCCGTCGAAAAGAAGAACGCGTCGTCCGCCCATACTCCCCAAACCGGCATGACATGCGGGCGGTCGAGCCCCGCGTGAATCGTTGCCAACCAGAACGTCCTACACGAGTCCATTTTCTTTGCAACCCACGACCAGTCGAGCAGGCCTTCTCCAGCGTCGGAACCAAGGATTCCATACCCCGGCGCAAAAGGTCGCTCCGCCTTCGGCTGAATTTTTATGGAACTGGATGCGCGCTCCAACAATCGTTTGGGAGATCGTTTTGCCATGACGACTCGCACTTTCCACTATCTCTTCAACTCCTGCACTGCTCGATAGGCTTGATCAATCGCACAGTCGGTGTAAGCGTATGCACCTGCGTCGGCGTTCGCGATCGCGAGCCGACCAAACGGCTTTCGCGCGACTTCACAGGGCGTTTCACTACCCTCCAGCCAAAACGGATCAGCCAGCGAGTTGTATTCGTAGGCATATCCGTGCGGCCAGCGGTTGACCGTGATCTCGAGAATATCTCTCGCTGGATCAAACCCACCCGGCCCGAGAATTCGAAATAGCTGCTCTCGGATATTTCGCTCGAAAGTTTCAAACGTCGTGCTGTAAAGCTGAATACGTCCCAACTTATGCTGCTCGCGTCCCGGATGTCCCGGCTTACAGGCTGCCTTCATCATGTGCACGACAATCGGCTCGTCTGTTTTCTTGGTGCATTCGTATCCGCCAATGCTAACCGGAATGTCGAGATTCACGCTCGTGTGATACATGCCCGGACAGTAAGCTCCACTGGCTCGTAGTTTTTCGAACGCACTCCAGTTGCGGATCAGGACGTTGGTATAAAGTAGCGGAACTTTTTGCGCCGAAGCCAAGGCATCTTTCTGAGTCTGTGGCAGTTCCTCCGCAATGTAAGGAATGACCACGTGCCAGCACGCCAAAATGCAGTTCGAAGCACGCACTGTTTTCAACTTGCCTTCGGTAACGTAGCTGACTTGGACTTCCTTCGCTGCTGCTGGATCGCCTTCGTGTTTCACCTTCACAACCGTACTGTTCAGTCGAATGCGCACAGGTGAAGAGGATTCATCGAGCTTGGAATAATCCGCCTTAGCCAGAACAACGTCAGTCGCGGAGCTTCCGGGAATCGCCGCAGGAATAAGCTTACGAACCAGCAGCCGCGCGATCGACGCATTGCCATCGGGAAAATGAAAAAAGTATTTCTCCGCTTCCTCGCTGCGGATCGCATCCCGATTCATCCCCTTACCTGGACCGGGATCGAGTTTCAGCCCGTCGAATCCAGGCATGTCCAGTCCCCAGGCATCCTGTGCCGCCACCGCATCAATTCCCAACCCAAATAGAGGATGCGGAAATGCCTGCAACAACTTCACGATCTCGTCGCTGACGCCAATCATCTCCGTCAGGTACTTCGCGTAGCTGATACGTGCCAGGCGGGCCTTCTTTTCGTCGGATGTCAGTCCGGGAAAATAGTCTTTCTCCTCCGTGAGCAGACGCTGGAAATCTTCTTTCGCTTTTGCGGACAGTGGAGCGTCTTTGAGGAACTCGCGCAAACCCGCCTCACTCTCGGAATCGTTGAGCCCACTTTCGTCGCCTCCTGTGTGTGCCGGATTTGTCGTGAGTTTGTCAGAGCCGAATGTTTCTTTGTCAAAAAAAATCCGTGGCTTTAGACCGAGCGAACGGTAGAGGTCTTTACTGACGTACTTCGAATACGAGGGTACATCGATTCCGAGTTCTTCAATCAGGCTCTTCGCCACCGGACTATAGGGCGACGGACTCTCAATGGAAAACGTACCGCCAAACCCAAGAGTCATCCGATTGCCCGTATGAAATTCGTTGCGCTTGGCGTGCCCGCCAAAATCGTCGTGATTTTCGAGGATCAAGATTCGTGCTTTATCTCCCGCCACTTTACGGAAATAGTGAGCAGCAGCCAGCCCACTGATGCCTCCTCCAACGATCACGAGATCGTAGGATTCGCCAGTGTCCACGGGCTTGGGAGCCTCGTCCCAAAACACGCCGTCGCGGATTTTGTGCATGGTTTCGAAAGAACCGACGTGACTTCCACGCAGGCCGGTTTTGCTGGGAGGGTAATATCCGGGAACGTTCTGAACTTCAAGATCAGCAGCGGCTGCGGCCCACATTTCGGGTGGTATCGAGAGTGCTCCCGCAGTGACTGCAACTCCGTTTAAGAAATCACGGCGCGTAATCTTCGCGCCCATTCCTAAGATTCGATCCCGATCGGCTGACACAAATTCTTCGGTCACAAACTCCTCCGGGGAGGCAGTGTATCACTGAGGAGGGGCCAATTCGGAGTCTTGGCTGACCACGCCAACGTAGCCGGAGCTAGTTCAGGAAATTAGCGAAGTCCCGCAGGTTCGAGACCGGAGTGTGCAGTCGCCGCTAGAACCTCATCCCAAAACGACGTATTCGGATCAACAGCAGCCACGCCGATCTGCCCCGAAGCCTGCGCGCTATCTGCCTTGACCCAAGCTACGCGAAACTGCTCCTTCTTCTGTAAGCGGGCGAGAGAAATTTTGGCACCAGGCTCTAACATCCCGTGGATTCCCTCGAGCAACGCTCCTCGCCGACTGATGTTCACCGTCATAACCCTTTGATCCAGCGGGCGACCGCTCACATCCATACCAGAAAGCAGCACCGGCAGAGCCAGCTCAATCCGGGGATCGCGACGATTGCCCAGTCGCTGAGCGCGCAGGTCACTCAGAAATTGCTCAGTCGTCAGTGAAGAGCCCTCACGCATCAGATCCAAGAGAGGATCAGCAGTGCCTCCGTCTTCGTCGCCTTCATTTACGGATGGCACTGACATAGCGGTTTTGCCTTCTTTTTTTCCCACGAAAATTCGCGGGACTTCCCGCGTGGTCGCCAATCGCCCGATCAGTTCTTCAACTTTGGATCGTTGGCTCGATGGCTGACCGCCAGCGCTCGAGAACTCAACCCCCATTCCGGTTTGCGGGTGAGAAACCCGCACGACGCCTTCCAACAGGCATTCCGCGTTAGCGGCTCGAATACTAATCACGACTGGAGCGTTTGCGGGAAAAGGTTCCACCGTTTCGAGATAGCAAGCTCCAGCGCTAATATCAGTGAGTCGCCAGCGAGGGGTTCGGGCCGGCTTCGTCGGGGGAGTCGCCTCAGGCTGCGATGGCTGCGGATTTGCTACCGCGTCTGGAATTTCCTCAATCTTCCAATCGGAAGGTGCGTACTCGATCCCCCAGAAATTCCCGGGAACCTCGAGTTCCAAGCCGACCAACCACGTTTCAGGATCTCCACCGAGTGGAACCACCTCGGCTACTCGCGCCGTCGTGTGCCGTTTTGCAGATACGATTTCCAAACGAACCTGGATCCCGTGCGCGAGTTCACGCGGAACGATGAGTCCGCATCCGTGCGCGTTCACCAATGTTGTATTGCCGTGCGCGGAGGCCGGATGCGAGGCGTCGAGGCTGGTCACCAACACGGGGATTTCCAGCGGCAGTCGAGTGCTGCGCCGAATGGCATGCTGCGTTTTGTCCGAAGGGCCCATAGAGTCAGCAGGCAAAAAGTTCTTCGGCCTGTAAACGTTTCCGAGAGAAGCGGTGGCCGCCATCGCCCACACCGTTCCACTGACTATGCTAGATGAGGTCAACACAGGAGGCACGTAATTTCGCCGCCCCCGTTTCCAGTTCGACACTACCCAAAAGTGTTGCCACCCTGAGCGAAGCGAAGGATCTGCTTGTTCATCGACAAGGGAAACAGCAGGCCTTTCGCTTCGCTCAGGATGACAAATTTGGGAATGACAACTACGTAATCTTGATCGCTTTGTCGTCCGCCTGAAACGCGATTTTGTTGTGTGCGCCATCGCAAAAAGGCCGGTTGGCAGACGCTCCACAACGGCAGAGCGAGAATCCAGTCTTGCCCGTTAGATCGTAATTATTTCCGTCCGCATCCACCATTTCGACGACGCCGTTCGGGTCGTCGACCCGTAGTGGTCCGTTCTTACGCACCGTAATCTTGACCTGCGACATGAAACCTCCGATGAAAATGATTAACCTTCAAACTATCTCACATTGAGGATCGGTTGCGAGCGATCGGACACACGTTCAAAGTTCTCAGTTCTTAGTTCTCAGAAAGCAAAAGTCGCGCCAGGCTGCCAAGGCAACCACGCAACGATTTCAGAGCTTAGGATTTGGCTGAACGCTAAGTGCTGAATGCTAAGTGCTAACGGCTGGCTCACCGCCAGCGATCCACCGCTTCCCACCAAACCGTCTTCATCCACTCATCCAACGCGGTTTTCGCCCACTCCCGATTCGTCCACCAGGCTTCTCCAAATTGCGACGGATGCCGGGCAGCCGCAATGCTGAATTGATATTGCGGCAAGCGGTGACGAAATATCCTCAGAGCCCGCCGGGTGTGAAAATCGGACGTCACGATCAAGACGCGATGGGCCCCCAGCGACTGCAAACATCGACTCACATCGTCGGCTTCCTCGTTGGTTGAGAATCCGTTGATGGGACATACCGAAACGCGATCGCCTTCTCCGAGACTAGCCGCGTACTTCTTCGCGACATCGATCAACTGGATGTCATAGATCAAGTTTCGTGTCTCAGCGTTCAGAAAGACGCGAGGAGCCATGCCTTGGTGCAAAAGCTCCAAAGCGCGGGCTGGACGCACGTTCGTTTCCCCAGCGAGCACCACGATGGCATCCGCTTTCTCGGGAGCATCCACCACCAGCAGCCGTCCCGCCTGGCTTCCAAAGATCACAAGTGCGATGACTATCAGGACGACAAATCGGAAAAATCGCATACTGAGGGAGAGTTTCTCTAGATTGAATGTTACTAAGGAAACCGCTTTGAGGGAGAATTCGATTACCGCGGTAATCAAGATCGCAATCTACCCCGTTAAAACACGGTAAAATCGCGTGATAGCCGCATCTTTCGCGGCCTGAGCACGAACGTCCGATGATAAAATTAAGGCTGCCATTATGACAACTCAACTCACCGCTTCTTCCCTTATTACTGACCTAAAAAGCCGCATCGAAGGCCGCAAAGCCCGCGTCGGCATCATCGGCCTCGGCTATGTCGGGCTGCCCTTGGCTCTTCTCTACAGTGAACAAAAGTTCCCCGTCACCGGTTTTGATATCGATCAGCGCAAGATCGAGACTCTGGACAGCGGTGGTACTTACATTTTCCGCATCACGCCAGAAGAAATCGCCTCCGCTCGTAAAAGTGGATTCAAAGCTACGGCCGACTATTCGCAAATCACGGCCATGGACGCCATCATCATCTGCGTCCCCACGCCGCTCAACGAATACCACGAACCCGACCTCAGCTACATCACCAATACCGCTCACGCTGTAGCGCCGTACCTTCGCGCCGGTCAAATCGTTGTTTTGGAAAGCACGACCTATCCTGGGACCACAGAAGAAGTTCTCATCCCTATTCTCGAACAGGAAAATAAAGCGGGATTGACAGCATCCCGCAAGGGTTCAGCCGGCGAAAAGGAATTCTGGGTGGCATTCTCACCCGAGCGCGAAGATCCCGGCAACACGCAGGTCGCCCGTCACGATATTCCTAAAGTCATTGGTGGACTCGATCCTCAGGCCAGCGAGATTGCGGCAGCGTTATACGGCTCCATTTTCCGCCGCACTGTTCCCGTTTCATCTCCCGCGGCTGCGGAGATGACCAAGTTGCTGGAAAACATCTACCGCTGCGTCAACATCGCGTTGGTCAACGAACTCAAAATGCTCTGCCTTCGCATGGATCTGAATATCTGGGAAATCATCGACGCGGCTGCGACTAAGCCCTTCGGATTCCATCCGTTTTATCCTGGACCGGGTCTCGGCGGACACTGCATTCCAGTTGATCCGTTTTATCTTTCGTGGAAGGCCAAAGAATTCGACTTCCACACACGGTTTATCGAATTGGCTGGCGAAATCAACGTGGCGATGCCATACAACGTAATCGCGTCAACCATCTCCGCGCTCAACCGTCAGAAAAAAGCGATCAACGGATCGAAGATTCTAATTTTGGGTGTCGCGTACAAGAAAGACATCGACGATCTGCGAGAATCGCCCGCCTTGACCATCATCGAACTTCTGCAAAAAGAAGGGGCTGTGGTCAGCTATAACGACCCATACTTCCCGTTCGTAGGCCGCGGACGCAAGTACGACTTACAAATGAAGAACACGCCGCTCGACAATCTTGGCCAGTATGACTGCGTGCTCATCATCACCGACCACACCGACTACGATTACAAGAAGATCGTCAATGATTCCAAACTCGTGGTCGACTCTCGATACGCCACGCGTGGGATTAAGAGCGACAAGATCGTCCATTGCTAGTCGCGGGCGCAGAGACACACTCTCGGCCCGCTCAACCGCAATTGCAAAAGGCGGCATCCCAAACGATGCCGCCTTTTTCATGCCCGATACATCAGAGTCATAAGCCCCGCGCGTATGCTAGTATTTCGCGTTGACTTGGGCAGCGTCCGCGTCGGACGCTGCATCCATATAGTGTGCGAAAAGATACGGTGCACGCATGAAAGATACCCTCGGAATCTTGCTCGCTGGCGGCGCAGGCGAGCGTCTCTATCCTCTGACCCGTGATCGCGCTAAACCGGCTGTCACTTTCGGCGGCATCTACCGCATCATCGATATCACGCTTTCGAACTGCGTCAACTCGGGCCTGCGCCGCGTATTCATCCTGACCCAATACAAAGCACTCTCGCTCAATCGGCAAATTCGTGAAGGCTGGAACATCTTCGGCCGCGAAATTGGTGAATTCATCGAAATCCTGCCACCGATGAAACGCGTCAGCGAAAACTGGTACATGGGGACAGCCGACGCCGTTTATCAGAACATTTATTCCATCGGATCCGAGCAGCCGAAGTACGTGATCATCCTTTCCGGAGATCATATTTACAAAATGAACTATGAGCGCATGCTCAAACAGCATCAGGACTCCGGCGCAGACGTTACTGTGGCCACTTTGACGACTGATCCTTCCGAGTGCCGTCATTTCGGAGTGGTGGATATCGACAAAGACAGCCGCATCACCAATTTTCTGGAGAAGCCCGCGACCACAGAACTGCGCTCACCCTACGATCCAACCAAGATTTCGGCATCGATGGGCATTTATATCTTCAACACGGACGTGCTTATTCCTGTTCTGCTGAAAGATGCAGAAGACCCCGATTCCAGCCACGATTTCGGCAAGAACATCCTGCCCAAAATGCTGGACCACTGCCGCGTCTTCTCATTTAACTTTGTCGATGAAAACAAAAAAGAGGCTCTCTACTGGCGCGACGTGGGAACTCTCGAAGCCTATTACGAAGCCAACATGGACCTGGTATCCGTGTCGCCCGTCTTCAATCTCTACGACGACGCCTGGCCGATCCGCACGCATCAACGCCAGTATCCACCTGCAAAATTTGTGTTCGCTGAGAGTGGCCGCACCGGAAGCGCCGTCGATTCTCTGGTTTCCTCTGGATGCATCATCTCCGGCGGTTCCGTGAAGAGCTGCGTGATTTCTCCGGACGTGCGAGTGAATTCATATAGTGAAATCGAAAGCAGTATTCTTTTTTCCCACGTAAACATCGGGCGCAGCTGCAAAATTCGGAAAGCAATTATCGATCGCGACGTCCACATTCCTGAAGGCACCACCATCGGATACGATGTCGAGGCCGACAAGGAACGCTACTTCGTGACCGACACTGGCATCACCGTGGTGACTCGAGATTATTCATTGTTTGAAAATCCTGTGACGGTCGACTATTTCACCAGCGAGTAGAACAGGTCGCGGGTCTCAGGCCTTAGGTCTCTGGAAAACCTCAAGCCCTGCGCCGTGAGATTTCCCCGAGACCTGAGACCCAAGACCTGCGACCTTCTTTTATGTCCCTTCGCCGCCTTTTCGGAAGAGAAAAAAAAGAGAAACAAGAACGCCGCATCCTGCGCCAGATCCAGCGAACCGGCGATCAATTGCAGCCCGAATATCATCGCGCGACGCGAGAGTGTCCCCATCCCGAGCGCTGGGCCATGTTCGACTCGATGACTGCTGAACTGGAAGTGCTGGAGTTCCTGCGCAACATCGTGACCACCATCAAACCAGAATTAGTTGTCGAGACTGGGACCTTCAGCGGGATCAGCACGCTTTGGATTGCCGAAGGATTGAAAGCCAACGGCCGCGGTCGCATCATCACCTGCGAGTTCGACACGGAGATTTACAGGAACGCAAAGGCGCGAATCGAAGCCTCTGGACTCGCCGATTGGATAGAACTTCGCAACGAATCCAGCCTCGAGATGAAGATCGAAGGCACCATCGATCTCTTCTTCAGCGACAGCGATATGCCCATTCGCGAGCAGGAAATCCGCCGGTTCCTGCCGCAAATCAACCCCTATGGACTAATCCTGATGCACGACGCCAGTTCGCATCTAAAGATCGTTCGGGATGCCGCACTCAAACTGGAACAAGATGGACTAATCTCCGCCGTCCTACTGCCGACTCCACGCGGATTGGTTGTGGCGCAGAGACGGGAAGGGCGAAAGTGAATCTGTTTTGGTGTCTGCGACAGAGCGCGAACGCCGCCGTCCCATTGCCATCCGCGCTATCAAGCGAAACAAGAAAGATGAAGTCGGCTTATGCCTTCAATATCGATCCCGATCCCAGGCGATTAATTGAGCGCCGCTCACTGCAAGCACCTTTTCGCCGAAAATCTTTCGAATGCGACCTTCGAAATCGGGAACCTTTTTCGCAACTCCCTCGCTTTCGGGTACCAGTCGCGCAATCACACGGTTACGCTTGGTGATTTGAATCTCTTCACCATGAAGCAAAGGCCGTTCAATTTTCTTAAAATCGTACCGAAGATCTCGAAGCGAAGCTTTAGTCATATGTTTTTTCACTTTCCTTTCAGTGCTTCACCAAGTCCTCAGCCAGCAGATGCGCCTTCTGCGCCAGCGTGCTGGCCCTGCGTACATCTCCTTCTTTGAGCGCCGATCTGGTCCCGGCCATATAGTTGCGGATCTGCCCAACCGACTCTTGTTGGCGGGCATCGAGAGTGCGACCCGTCAGCTGCTTCAGATGGTCGTCGGTTGAGGCTAGTAGCTGTTCCGCATTTTGACGCTCTTTTGAGGCCTCCGCCGGAGTAATATCCGGTGCAATCTGAGCCGCAGGTTCGCGAGCGCCGCCCTCCCGGACTACAACTTTCTGTGGGCCTCCATCTTTGGTCGGGGCCGGATGCCTATGCCGCTTCTTCGTCGCTACACTCGAGTTGCTAGTAGCAACAGCCGGTACGTTCTCACTCGGATTCTTGTCTGATTTATCTTCTCTATCTTTATCTTGCGGCTTGTCTTCCGGCGCAGCCTTCTCCTTACTGGGCCCTGCCTCCGCGGGCACGCTCGCCGTCGGAGTTTCGGGCGCGGCAGGCTCTTGTCGCCAAATCGTCCCTTCAACTGGGAGCGTCAAACAGAAAGCAATCGCAAGTCCCCACACAAATCGCATAGAAGTACCACCAGAATTGTTTCCCACTGAGCCGAAGAACGCAAGGTCGGCAATTCGTCTGCAGCAAGAAAAACCGGGGAAGCGTTTCCGCTTCCCCGGTAGGTGTTTGAATCTAGGTGAAAGTTACTCGGCGCTGCCAGCATCGGCAGCTGCGCTGATGGATTCGTTTTCCGGCTGCAAAATGACGCCATCAAACGGAGTCGCACCAACCAACCGTCCCCCGATTACGCTGACCCGGCGCAGGGGAAACCCAGTGTCTGGACCGCGCTGCCAGGAACGTCCACCATCGCGGCTTTCAAAAATTACGCCTGTCGCGTCGCTCGTAGCGAGCAGCCGCTTGTGCGTAGGATCGAAGCTGACAGAGGTGATGTCCTTGCCAGGCAGGCCGTTCATGACATGCTCCCAAGTCGCGCCGCTATCTCCACTGCGGAACGCACCTTCGCGTGACGCAACCAGGATCTGGCTATCGGAAGCAATCGCTGCGCTACGGATGCTGACCACATAATTCGGCAGCCCCGCCGCGAGTTTCCATGTTGTACCGCTGTCGTTTGAAACCAGCACAGCGGATCGCGTTGCCGCCAGCACGGTTGAACCTTCCGCCCGTATCGTGACGAAATCCGTCTGTCCGAGAACCTGACCGCCCTTCCAGGTTTTGCCCTGGTCGTTGCTGGAGTAGATTCCGGTCGTCGTCGCTGCCATCCAGTTTCCTGAGCCTACTTCTAGGTCATTGACCCGTGATTCGAGCTGCGATTTCACCAACGTAGTCTTGGTCACAGCCTTGCGCGTACCCTTGCGAGGAATGGTTACCGTCGACGCAACCACCACAACATTCATCGGACGCCATTCCATAGCATTCCGATCCAGCGAATACATACCGTGATTGGTGCCAGCGACCAACATCCCGCTGGACGCCTGTTTCAGAGCGAATACATCTTTTCCGCCAAGACCAGCAGCTTTCTGCAACCAATGCTGTCCCGCGTCCTTGGAGTAAAATACGCCACCGTATTCACGATCGTTGACTACGCCAACATAAAGAGTATTCGTGTCTTTGTTGTCCGCCAGAATTGCAGAGACATAGCGATGCGCGTAGCCAGTGTTCGAGGTCGTCCAGGTATTCGCACCGTTGGTAGAAGCCATAACACCGCTGCGATCCGTCGCCAGCAACACTTTATTGGAGTCCCGAGGATCGATCATCACGTCGTTCACGACGACTTCCGCAGTGGTGACGCGCTTCCAAACTTTGCCCAAATCAACCGTCTTCCAAAGACCTTCAGTCGTTCCAGCGTAAACAATGTTTTCATTCGTCGGATCTTGCTTCAGCACGCGAGTGCGGCGCGCCGAGAACGGAATACCTTGAATCTTCGCAAACAAGTTGCCGCCCGTTTCGCTCTTGTAGATTCCAGAGCAAGCGCTGGCAAATACAACCTGCGGATTGTCATGATCCACAATCACCGAGAACACGTCGGAGTCATCGATCATTCCTTTATTAATGTGCTGCCAGTTGGCGCCAGCGTCGGACGTCTTCCAAGCCAAGTGCCAGGTTCCGGCATATACCGTATTCGGATCTTTCGGATCAACCGCGATCGATTCGATGTTCTTGATCTCGGTCGAGTTCGCGGGAGACAGACGTTCCCAAGTATCGCCGCCATCTTTTGTGCGGTACACGCCATCGAGCGCGCCAGCTACCAAGACATTCGAATCACCTCTGTACATTGCCATCGCGCGGATCGATTTTCCGTGCATCGCGGGCAGTGTATGCCAGGTCGCGCCGCCATCTTTGGTTCGGAACACTTCGCCAAGCTGTTGGCTGGATGCGCTCCATGCCGAGACATAAATACGATTCGAGTCGTTGGCGTCGACCGAGATGTGGTCAATCACATAGTCGTCGCCACCCAGGCGCGCCAGGCGCGTCCATGTGTGGCCAGCGTCGTTCGAGCTAAACATTTGTCCAGTGCTGGTTCCCAGCAGAATGTGGTCTGGATTGTGAGCGTCATAGGCCAGGCTGCGCGCATCGCCGCCGTCAGGACCCAATACCTGCCACGGCCCGGAGGCCAGTAGAGCGGTGCTTAAAAAGCTGACCGCTAAGACCATCAAACCTGTTCGGATCATGTTCCATTTCATTTTGCAGTCCATACGCGTAGATTGACCCCTGCGAAAAATATTCGCCTGCATTCCACTCTAGATAGGCTAGCACGCCCACGACAAGGTTACTGAAGGGCAAAAATAGAAAGGCCGGAGGGGTACGCCCCACCGGCCTTTCGTGCTGTTTAACGGTTCGTTACTGGGCCTTCTTTGCCGCCTTCTTCTTGGCCACCGGCTTCGGGTGATCCGGAACTGGCATCACCTTCGTTTCATCCACCGGGGTCGTCGTGCTGGCGTTCGGGAAGGTCGCGCCGGCTGGGATGATCCATTGTTCCGAGGTCATCGTGCCTGCGTTTCCAGTGCGCGTCTCGATACGGCTCGGGTCGATGTTCTGTTTCGCCTCGCCTCCCGAGATGTACGCCTTCACGTTGAGTGCGCGCTCCGCAGCCAGATTCTTACGCTTCTCTGACGGATCGGAGTTTCCAACCACCACCAGCTTGGCGTCGGAGTCCTGCTGCAGTTTGAGTGCAACGTCATCCAACTCAGCCTTACAGGTGTTATCCACGCGCCAGGGCTTCTTGGCGTTCGGATATTGGCACTCGTTCAACTTGCTCGCCTGCGGCGGCGGTGGCGGTGGGTTTTCCACGTTCACCGAAGCCGAGCTCGAAGAGGTCAAGCCACGCGAGTCGGTACAAGTAGCGCTAACTGTTACGTTGCCGGAAGATGCTCCGGTCGTGTTCAAGGTAGCCGTGTTTCCGCTTCCGGAAACGCTGCCACCGCTCGAGGTCCATCCACCCACCGTTACAGGAACATTATCCTGGCTGGTGCAGGTGCAAGTAATGGTTGCGGGAGTGCCGGTCTGAACCGACGACGGGCTCGCCGAGCAGGACATCGTTGGCGGGTTCTTAGGCGGCTCCACGACGGTGAAGGTACCGGTACAGCTGGCCACGTTGTTCTTCTTGGCCTTCGGGTCAGTGACGGTAGCAGTGATCGTGTTCGGATAGCTGCCGGATACTCCACCACCGATTCCGTTGGTGTCGACTGTCGCACCCGTATCCTTACCGGTGATCTTGCCACCAGTGCTGGACCACGCGTACGTCAAGGTGTGCTTCGGATTGAAATTGCTGGCCGCAACCGTCGCATTGACCGGCTCGCCAACCATCACTTGCGCATTCTGCACCGAGCAGGCCGCAGCTACAGGAAGCTCTGGCGCTCCACCGAAATTGAATACCAATCCAGTGGTCAAGCGCACGCCGTCATAAGTTGGGCGGCGCAAGTTGCTGTCATCTGGAGGAACATTGGCGGCGAAATTCTGTCGCGAATATTGAAAGTCCGCTTCGAATACACGGAGCGAGAGTGGCTTCCAGATCTTGAGATCCATACCGCCGCCAAGGACCGCGACGATGCCGTTGCTGGAATCCAAGCCTCGCGAAGACATGCGCTCAAATCCGAACAATGTGTGGGCGAAGAAATCAACGCCATCGCCCCGCCACGTGACCTTAGGACCAACCGCGATCGCGCTGATGCTGGCGTTGCGGTTCCAGTCTCCACCGTAGTTGCCTTCCAACGACATGTACTTGGTGAAGTTGTAAGAGAGATTCGCGCCGAAGCCCTGCGCAATCGACGGGAGCTTGAAAGCAAACGGGCCGGCCGGCGGCGGCGTTTGGTCAGGGATGTTGCCGCCGGGATTCAACCACTGATAACCCAAGAACACTTCCACTTTCGGGAAATCATCCGAAGACTGCATGGTCGATGCTTTGGGGGCGGGAGCGGGGGCGGGTGCAGTTTGTGCGTTCAGCAGTGCTGGCAACGCAGTCATTACAAGGGCCAGGACGAGCGCTACACTTGCGCATCTCCGGTAAGTTTGGGGACAAAGTGACATTGAGTTCCTCCGAATCGAATCCACTACAAGAAATTTAATAGAACCGGTATCAACGAACCTTAAACCTAGACGCACGCACAGATTAGCTATACCTGGGAACACAGAATTCTACAGCAATTGCCCACTTTTGCAAAAGAAGAAGCGTGAGTCTGCAATATTTTTGTTACACATCGTGGGTCGGATCGCGCGATGGGTATAGTCCGGTTTTTTACTGAACCGCGAACCCAGCTCAGGGCCGACTTTATCTCAAAATGATATTGCCATCCCTCGTCCCAGTTGCGGCCCGGGTTGCGGGAGTGCGCTCTTCCCTGAATAATGCTTGTTTGGGCCTCGTCCCGCGAAATATGACTCAAGAGCGCGTACTGATTGTTGAAGACGAAGAGAACGAACGAACTGGCCTTGCGGAACTAGTCTCCAGCTGGGGATATCGCACGGACACGGCATTCGATGGCGTGGACGCGTTGGAAAAGATTCCTGTATTCGCCCCGTCCATCGTAATCACCGACGTGAAGATGCCCCGCATGGGTGGGATGGAACTCGTAGAAAAGCTCGCTGACCTCTCGCAATCCATCGCCGTAATCATGGTGACCGCGCAGAAGGCGACCGATACGGCCTTTCATGCCGGACGCCTCGGCGTTCAGGACTACATCGAGAAACCGATCGACTTCCGTCGCCTGCGCTCGATGCTCACCAACCTCGGCGAGATTGTAAACACCCGCGCTGAAAATGAAACTCTCCGCCGCAGCCTGCGGGATAAAGGTGCGCTCGGGCGACTGGTCGGCGCATCGGCGGCCATGCGCGATATCTTCCATCAGATCGAGCAGGTCGCGCCGAGCACGGCTTCCGTCCTTATTACAGGAGCGAGCGGGACGGGCAAGGAATTAGTCGCTCGTACGATCCACGATTTAAGTCCGCGACGTAACAAACCGTTCGTTCCAATTAATTGCGCGGCGATTCCCGAGACCTTGATCGAAAGCGAGATCTTCGGCCACGAAAAAGGAGCATTCACCGGCGCGCTCGAACGCCGCACCGGATGCTTCGAACTTGCCGAAGGTGGAACTCTGCTGCTCGACGAAATCGGAGAGATGCCTGTCGGCACTCAAGCGAAACTTCTGCGCGTGCTCGAAGATCACAAACTTCGCCGTCTCGGTAGCAAAGTCGAAACTTCAGTGGACGTGCGCGTTCTCGCCGCCACCAACAAAGTCCCCGACGAAGCTGTCGCCAACGGAGAACTCCGACAAGACCTCTACTACCGGCTCAACGTTTTCAACATCAATATGCCTTCCCTGCGTGAACATAAAGAGGATATTCGCGACTTGGTCAAGAGCCTGCTCGCGGACATGAATCAGAAGCACGACCGCAAAGTTGCCGACGTGAGCGAGGCCGTGCTGAACATGTTTCAGACTTACTCCTGGCCAGGTAATGTTCGTGAGTTGCGCAACACGTTGGAACGCGCCGTGATCGTATGCGAGAGTGGATTAGTCGAGACCAAGCATCTGCCTCCCGGCTTTGGACAAAGCATCCGGCAAGTGGTCAACGATCCCGATGCTGTCCACCTCGGCGTCGGCACAACCGTAGGAGAAGCGGAAAAATTGCTGATTTTGAAAACGTTGCAGGCGACGAACAACAACAAGACCCGCGCGGCTGAAATACTGGGCATAAGCCTGAAGACACTGCACAACAAATTAAAAGAATACGGACGCCCGCAAGACGCACTGGTAGCAGCAGAGGAATAAAAAGCGAGGTCTTAGGTCTCTGGTCTCAGGTCTCAGCAATCGCTGCAGAAGTTCCTGAGACCTGAGACCAAAGACCCGAGACCTGCCTCCCATGACACGCAAATTCATCATTGTGCTCGTGATCACGACCATGTTCACGGCGCTCGTCGTCGGATTCTCATGGGTATATCTGTCGCAATTGCTGCGTCAGCGCTTGCTCTGGGCGGACGAAACCGCTTCCCAACTTACCAACCAACTGGAATACGCGGCGTCGAAAGCAGTCCCCGATCTTACCAGCACGCGCGTCGACACAAACAATCCCAAGGCCATGCGCGCGGCGATCACCAACTACCTGCAGACTGATACCAACCTGAATGACATGTTGGAGTCAGTCGTCGGAAACTCTCGCATCATCTACGACGCCGCCATCATCGATCCGAACGGAGTTGCGATTCTCGACACGAACCCGGCGCTCAACGGCAAGCCAGTCCCTGATCGTCAGCGCCTCGCGGTTTTGCGCGACGCGGGATTTCGGCGGCAGCTCCGTATGCTTTACGGTCCCGGTACTGTATACGACGTAAGCATCGGACTCGAATTAGACGGTCAGGCCTTCGGAAGCGTTCGCGTCGGTGTATCAACAGTTTTTCTGCGCAACGAACTCACGCCGAAGTTGCAGCAAGCCGCGTTCTTTTCTGTGGTCGCGGTCTTTTGTTCCTTAGTCTTGGCTGCCGTGGTTTCCAATGTCGCGCTCGGCCCGCTCAAGGCGATCTCCCGTAACCTCGACAGCGCCAGCGCTGGCGATTTATTGCCCGACGAAGAGACTAGCGCCGACGACGAAGTGGGATTAGTGTCCCTGAAAATCGCTCACCTCGGACGCCAGATTCGAGATACCAATCAGATTTTTTCGGCCTTGAAAGATAACGTCGAGCAGGTCATGACCAAATTGCAGGATGGCCTTATGCTTTTCACCAGCGACTCGCGCGTCGTCCTGGTTAGCGCGTCCGCTGAAAAATTCCTTGGACGACCGCGCCGCGAAATACTCGGACGCACTGCCGAAGAAATCTTTTCCGACGGAACCGTCTTAGGAGCCGTCGTACTGCCGTCATTTCAGAAACAACGTCCGTTAACACAGTACGAATTCGACGCAGCCGACGGTAGACGTGTGCAGGTATCGCTCGACTTCATTCAGGAAAAAGGCACATCCATCGGCGCGCTGCTCACCATGCGGGATGCGGAATCCGTGCGGCGGATCGAAGACGAGATCGAAATCTCCCGTCGCCTTTCCGCCAGCGGACGCCTCACGCGCGGCGTTGCTCACGAAGTCAAGAATCCCATCAACGCGATCGTGCTGCATTTGCAATTGCTGCAAAACAAACTGCAGCAGGATGATCCCGACACGCGCCGCCACATGGACATCATCGGCAGTGAAATTCATCGCCTCGATCGCGTCGTCCAGATTCTGGTTGATTTCACTCGTCCCCGCGATCTACGCCTCGAAGAAGTTGATCTGCGAAAAATTCTGGAGAGCGTTTCCGTGCTCGCCGCACCCGATGCTGCCCGCCAGAATGTCCGACTCGTGCAAGAACTACCGCCCGACAGCGAAGCTCTGATAGTCCGCGTCGATTCCGACCTAATGAAGCAGGCCATTCTCAATCTCGTTTTGAACGGCGTGCAGTCTATGCCCAACGGCGGAACACTCACTCTGAAAGCGCGACACGAAGACGATATGATTCTTGCGGAAGTAGTGGACGAAGGCAGCGGCATTCCTCATGATGCCCAGGAAAAAATCTTCGAACTCTACTTCACCACCAAAGGCGACAAAGGCGGCAGCGGCATCGGTCTGGCGCAAACCTATCAAATTATGCAATGGCATTATGGCTCGATAGACTTCGATTCCATCGTTGGAGCAGGCACGACGTTCCGCCTCCGCCTGCCGGACGCAGCTTCCAAGGCGGGACGCGCGGAAGACGCGAAATTGACGGCTTAAAAATAATCGTTAGCAATGCTAACGATTATTCCCGGAACGCCCTCAAGGCTAAGGACCATGCAAAAATGAAGGTAATTATTTTCGGCGCAACCGGGATGGTCGGCCAAGGCGTACTGCGCGAATGCCTTTTAGCGCCGGACGTTAAATCTGTGCTGGCAGTCGGCCGGACTGTCACCGGAATTCAGAATCCTAAACTTCGCGAACTTGTCCACGCCGACCTTTGGAACTACGAAGCCATCAAGCCGCAGTTGACGGATTTCGACGCGTGTTTCTTCTGTCTGGGTGTAACGTCCAGCGGAATGACGGAAGAGGCCTACGAACGCGTCACCTACGGAATCACCGTTGCAGCGGCAAAAACACTTTGCCCATTGAATCCGCAGATGACGTTCATTTTCGTATCTGGCGCAGGCAGCGACAGCACCGAGCACGGAAAAATTATGTGGGCGCGTATCAAGGGCAAGGCGGAAAACGCCGTAATGCGGCTTCCCTTCGCATCGTCCTACGCGTTTCGTCCAGGCGTCATCCAACCTCTGCACGGAGCACGTTCCAAGACCACGCTTTATCACGCAATCTACACCATCTTCAAACCATTGTTTCCCGTGATCCGACGCGCCTTCCCAGACTACGTCCTAACGACGGAAGAAATTGGTCGCGCAATGTTAAACGTGACAAGAGATGGATATCCAAAACGAATCCTCGAAACCAAAGACATCCAAATAGCCGCAAAGTAAGGGATTTGCGAATAGCGAACGACGAACAGCGAACGACGACGAGCGCTACTTCTTAATCAGCCGTAGCAACCATAGCAGCACGATCGCGCCAATCACGGCCAGCACCAACCGCCCGATCAGCCCATACGCAACAATTCCAAGCCATCCAAACAGAAAGCTGCCGAGCAGCGATCCGAGAATTCCAACTACCATGTCTCCAAGGATGCCAAAGCCACTTCCCTTCGTGATCTGCCCGGCAATCCATCCCGCCAAAATCCCGATCAGCACGACCCAAATTAGATAAAACATCGAAAGTCTCCAGCCGCCATCGCGGCACACATCTAGGTAAAACCAAGCGAGGCATCCACAATAATCTGGATGCCTCGCTCGTACTACTCTTTACCGTTCTTCCTAGCCAACTCTTCTATCGGAAAGCGGACAGTCGTTACCGTCTTCCGCGAGAAGGAGCCGATCTTTGCACTCTTTCCTGGAAGTGCTGGTTCTGCTGTTCGTGGCGCTGCTGCATCTGCGAAGTCTGTTGCTGATGCCGCTGCTCCATTTGCTGTCTGCGTTGATCGTTGGCTCGCTGCTGGTCCGCGCGCTGGTGTTCCTGGTCCTGCTTCTTCTGCAGGTTGTCGCGTTCCTGCTGTTGTTTCGCAGCCATCTTTTCCTGTTGCTGCTGCAACTTCCTGTCCCGGTTCGCGTCGCCCGTGTTAGGAGCATCGGGATGCTTCGCCGCAGGCAGGTCGTGAGGATGAACCGCCGGTTTCGCGTTGTCGCCAGCGTGTTCGTCGGGACGATTTTCCGGATGCCCGGCATTCCCGCCACGATCTTCCGGCTTGTACGGCGCTCCAGCTTCCTTGGCCGGAACCACACCACGTCCCTTCCAGTTCCCCGGCTTGTCGGTAGCGGCGATCGCCGGTTTGCCCATGTTCCTGGACGCCCTCTGCTCCGGATTCGAGCGCGCTTCATTCATGTGTTTCGTTTGCGCCTCGACCGGACCAATGTGCCGATCGTGTTCCGCCGCTTCCTGTTCCGGCGTCGGATGAACATCGATTCCGCCGCGTCCACCGTTGTAGCTCACACGATTGTCATTGCGATTGATAATCGTCGTGTTGTAGGTGTTGTGGATGTTCGTGATGTTGACGTTCATTACCGCACGGTTGTAGAAGAAATGTCCGCCATCCCAGCGTCCGCCCTCAAAGCCTGTCCCGAAATAGCCGAAACCGTAATTGATTCCGCCGTAGAAACCAATGTGCGGCCCCCAATAGCCCGTGTGGAAAATGAATCGGTCAACGCCCCATCCCCAATAAGGAGGAGTCCAAAGAAACCCAACCTCGGGAGCTTCAATCCACGTGCCCGGAACCCAGTAGTAGTCGGAAACGTCGTAGTTGTAATCCCAATAGCCAGGCGTCCAGAGATAACCATCGCCCGGGCAGATCGGTTGTTCATACACCGGAATAGCCGGCGGTCCCACGGAAATCGCAATGCCAACTTGCGCGAACGACGTCGCGGACATACTCAGAACAACGCACGCGAACAGAGTCGCGCACAAAGTTTTGTACAACGCCGCACAGAACGGCGCACGAATAGAACGATGATGCATGATTATTCTCCTGCCCCCATCCCTCGTTTCCCGTTACTGCTATCTTGCTTCGGGTTTCGTGGATTGCGGAGCGAGATTGTCACCAGAACGCGGAGCCAGCCTGCACAAACATCCACTCTTGTGGATGTCGGCCAGAGATCCTTGGCATGACACAAGATCATAATCCAAGAAACACCGTCACGGCTTAGATTTTGCAATTCAATCTATTGCAGGTCAACAGCTTGCGCCAAGCGAAAGTCTAGTCGACGGCCCACCTCGAACACGACATTCCTATCCTTACTGCTGTCTCTTTCAGAGTTGAGGCTTTCCCCATTCGCACCCCCTACGTTTGGAGCGCTGCGCTCGTCGCGGAGACCTCCTTTAGCAAAAATACTCGAAGTCTCCACCAGCACAGGACGATCCCCTACATTCAAACTCACCAAAACGATCCGAAGATATCCTGGTTCAACCGAGTTCGCGGCTGAATGTCTGGAAGAACGGGTGGCCGCTTTTGCCTCTAACACACTCCCTTTCACTATGGCACCACCGGCGATGAGCAACTGTCCATCGATCACAACCGGTTCGTCAATCGTCGCCGCGAAAGTATCTCCGGCGTGAGCCGTCGCGCTGGAAAGCGCTGTCTGCAAACGCACTGGAATCGGGGTTCCCTCGGCCAGTTTCGTCGTGATCGGAATCAAGCTTCGACTCGGAGTGATTCCAGTCCCGCGCGATTGCCGGTCAAACGGAAGCTTCTGAGAATCAGCGGCTACTGCGGAATTGTCAGGCGTAGGACGACTACAAGCACAGATCAGACAAAGCATCAGTATCAACGTCAATACAAAGGCGTTACCGCGATTGGAGCAAGAAGACATGATTCTAGCTGCGCCCAGTTTACTAGCTTTCCTCCAACAATCCCTTTTCTGAAGCACCTACGCCGTCGATAGTTCCCATCTGGCCGTTGCTGGGATCGTTATTGGGTCATTCCGGTTCGATCTGTCCCGTCCGCATGTCACAAAGACGTGTGATGGCGCGCACTTTCCGCGCAACCGTTTTTCACTACACTTTTCCCTAATCAGGTTGCTCGCGGTCCATTCACGGAAAAGTTCAGGCCTGCTTTTCTTCGCTTCGATCACGGCAACTGACCTCGGTGGCGACGCATTCGAATCGTCGTTCGCCTCAAGTCCACCTTAGGAGTCGCACGCGATGAATGCTATGACGGAATTTCCGGCCGCCACCGATCGTGATCTTGCCGAAAATATGGAGGTCATCGGCCGTCTCTCAGGAGGCATCGCGCATGACTTCAACAATCTCCTCACCGGAATTCTTCTCTATTGCGACCTCCTACTCGCCGGACTGGAAAATGGCGGTTTGGAACCCACCAGCCTCGAAACGGGTGAGCTGCCCAATAACGAGCAGGAAAAAGACAACCGCAACCCAAATCACGATGGCGACCAAAATCGGCGCAGTATCACAGAGAAAGGATTGCACCGGCTCGAACTACGCCATCACGTCGAAGAAATCCGACTTGCGAGCGAGCAAGGAGCAGCCCTCACCCAACAACTATTGTCGCTTGCGCGCAAGCATGTTCCCCAACCGGAGCCGGTCCAATTTAACGAGATTGTTGCGTCAACAGAAAATCTCTTGCGCCGCCTGATTGGGGAGCAGATTGAATTTGTTGTGGAACTCGATCCCACGCTCAGTCGCCTGAAGGGCCATAGCAGTACTGGATTCGTGCTCGCAGATGCCGCCCAACTGCGCCAGGTCTTCTTGAATCTGGTGCTCAACGCTCGCGACGCCGTGCGCCACGGTGGACAAATTCTCATGACCACCCAAGCTTGTGCGTTTCCAGATACACCAAAATGTCCCGAAGCCGAACCAGTCACGTCGAGACAACGTCGCGCAGTGTCCCTGATCGTGCAGGACAACGGCTGCGGAATGGATGCTTCGACGCGCGCTCGTTTGTTCGATCCGTTTTTCACTACCAAGAAAGAAGGAGAAGGTACGGGTCTCGGTATGGCCAACGTGCACCGCATCATCACCGAATCGGGCGGCGCAATCGAAATTGAGAGTGCACCCTCGCGCGGCACCCGTATCCAAGTCTTTCTGCCGCTGGTGGAAGCTTCACCGTAGCAGCTGTTTCGCCTGCGCGCATACGTAGGCGCGCCTTTTCATTCCTTCTCTCAGCCCAAAACCAAGTCGCCATATTTCTGCATTTCGAGGAGATTCTTATGTCAACCGCAGCCGCCATGCCTGTTCCCAGCCTCAACCGCATTCCGAGTCGGCCGCCTCAAATCGAAGGCGCCAACCTCTTAAACCTGTTGATTGTGGATGACGACCGAACCACCCGCGAAGCCTGTCGCGAGGTGGCACAATCACTCGGCTTCAATACACAGGTTGCGGAGTCCAATGAGCACGCCTATCGGACTCTCGATAACACCGCCATCGACGTGATCATGCTGGACCTCCGGCTTACCAGCGCTGGCGGCTTGGATGTGGATGCGTTACAAGAAATCAAGAAACGTCGCGCCGACGCGCTCGTGATCGTAGTCACCGGTTTTGGTTCTGTAAAATCGGCGGTCCAGGCCATGAAGGATGGGGCTTTCGATTACGTCACTAAGCCCTTCAGCATGGAAGAACTTCGCCAACTTCTGGCTCGCGTTGCTGGCCACCTGCATGCGAAATCGGAGAATCGTGTGCTCAGAGAGGCAACTAAATCCCATCAGGGATTCGGCGGTATTGTGGGACGTTCTCCCGAGATGGAGAAACTCTATCGCATCATCGCGAAAGCGGGACAATCCCGCCATCCCGTTTTAATTCTTGGAGAGAGCGGAACCGGCAAGGAGCTGGTCGCGAAGTCTATTCATCTCGCCGGCGCTTTCCCCAATAAACCGTTTATTCCCGTGGATTGCGGATCACTCGTGCCAACGCTGATCGAAAGTGAGCTATTCGGCCATGTGCGCGGAGCATTCACTGGAGCAACGAATCCTAAAGACGGACTCCTCGCCATGGCCGACGGCGGCACCATCTTTCTCGACGAAATTGGAGAACTTCCCGTCGACCTGCAGGCGAAGTTATTGCGTGCGATTCAGGAAAAGGAAATTCGTCCGGTGGGGAGCGTCAAGCGTGTACCGATTAACGTGCGAATTCTTGCCGCCACCAATCGCGATCTCGAACGCGGTGTGACCGACGGCACCTTTCGGCGTGACCTCTTTTTTCGTTTGAACGTACTCACGCTGCGAATTCCCGCGCTGCGAAGTCGGCGCGAGGATATTCCCCTGCTCACGGCCTATTTCCTGGAGCGGATCGGGCAGGACGCTGGCATCGAGAAGAGAATTTCCGACGACGCACTGCAAGCACTCATTCGTTACGACTGGCCTGGAAATGTTCGCGAGCTGGAGAATGCGCTTGAGCGCGCCTGCGCCCTCACCACCGCCAACGAAATTCAGGTTCGGGACCTTCCGACCTCGATCCATAGCGCTCCACTGTCTGCAATCGCGACGAGTCAGTCCGATTCAGGAATCGTTCCCATCGCAACGCTCGAAAAACAAACCATCCTTCGCGCCCTCATGCACGTCAACGGAGACAAAATGCTGGCTGCGCGTTTGTTGGGAATCGGCAAGACTACCCTCTATCGCAAGCTCAAGGAGTATGGTTCCCAAAACTGATGGAGGAGCGATACGAACGTGCCGTAATGGAGCGAACCCCGCAGGGGATTTGTGTAACCCATTTGCTTTCAGACGGACGAGTTGGCACGCGAGTTGCGAAGGCATTTGGCATGATCCTTCTTGTGACAGCCAGTTCTCGATCCGCCGAGTGCGCAGCGGCGCTAAACGGGGGTACAGGCCAGGAGATCGCGGTGGCACAAACCCTTCCACAGGCCGCCGCACTCTTGCGGAGAGAAGATTACTGCGCGGTCGTTCTCGACCAACACCTCCTTGAAAGCGACCCGCAAACTGCGGAAGCAGCGCTCGATCAAATCGGTGCCGCCATACCGATCCAAGTGAACCTTGGCATTAGCGGGATGGACCGAGTGGTACGCGAGGTTCGCGCGGCGATGCAACGCGGGGAGCGCGAAGAAGTCAGGGCTCGCCTGGCCGTGATTGGCCGGCTGCACGGCGAATTAAATACCACAGTGACGGCCCTCCTGCTATCCAGCGAACTGGCGCTCGCAACCCAGGGCATCCCCTCGGCTGCTTTGGAAAAACTTACGACCGTCCACGAACTAGTAAAAAAACTCCGAAGGCAATTGGAAGGTGGCGGGTCCGTCGAAGAAGTTTTAGCGCGTGTCCATCACTGACTTGTTGCCGCAGGACCGCGGTTTTGTCTCCGAAAATAATAGTCGTTATAACGACTATTATTCTTGCGCAAAATCACAGGCTCTTCCTGGTAAGTCGAAATCGCGACGCACACCAAACATTCATCCCTTTCGCCCCCAAGCAGTCCTCCTTTCGTAACCCGTCCCAGCTGGTCGTACAGCCGTGGATGCCGATATCCATTCAGAGTCGTACCGCTGAACCATGACCTCCCTTGGCCAAGTCGCAGCACCTGCCGACGTCGGATTGGACGATGTTCGATTTGAAGCATGTCCGGAGTACGTCGACACCTCACGCTCGGTGGCGCGAACTCGCGGAGGAGTGACAACCATCCTGATTGTCGGAGTGCTGTCCGCAAGCTTCCTCGCATTATTTTCCTGGATCAACGTGCGCCACGAGCGCGAGGATGCTCGCTGGGTCACGCACACCCAAAACGTCCTAAAGAACATTCAGGACGCTCGCATCAATCTGACCGAAGAAGACACCGGAGCGCAGGGATTTAGTCTCAGCGGGTACGAACTATTTCTAAAGACTTATGAGGCGGGGCGAAACGGCACCGGTCCTACCCTGGCTACGCTAAAGCAGCTGACTTCAGACAACCCCAACCAGCAAATGCTGCTGGGCGTATTGCAGCGGCAGGTAACCGCCAAGTTTGAAGCAGACAGACTGCTTGTGGACGCACGCAAGCTGAATGGTGCCGTCCCTACCGTCGAACAACTGGGACAAGAAAAACTGCTTTGGGACTCGATTCACACCATCCTACGCGAGTCGCGCTCCGAGGAACGAAGGCTTCTGTATGAACGCACCCTGAAGTCCCAACACGCCGCCAATTTGACCATCCTGATTTTGCTGCTAAGTTCCTTTAGCGGAATTGGATTCCTGATGGTCGCAGGTGCCGCTATTTATCGCCAGATGGACGCTAACGCCAGGGCCAACTGCCTGAATGCCGAACTGAGCGTCCGCGTCAAACAGCGGACGGATGCGCTGCAATTCGAGATTGCAGAACGCAAGACCGCGCTCAAGGAACTCGCGGACCAAAAATTCGCGTTGGATCAGCATGGCATTGTGGCCATCACCGATGTCAAAGGCACCATCACCTATGTAAACGGAAAGTTCTGTGCCATCAGTAAGTACTCCGAAACGGAGCTTCTGGGCCAGAACCATCGAATTCTTAACTCCGGACGTCATTCCCGCGAGTTCTTTCGGCAGATGTACCATGTCATCGCTAGCGGGCAGGTTTGGCATGGTGAGATCCAAAACCGGGCGAAGGATGGTTCGCTTTACTGGATGGCCACCACCATCGTTCCATTCATGACCGTGGACGGCAAGTTGCGCCAGTACGTTGCCATCCGTGCGGATATCACCGAGCGAAAAAAAGCCGAGGAAATTCTGCACGAGCAATCCCAGATTCTCGACCTGGCCCAGGTCATGGTGCGCGACATGGAAAGCCGAATCGTGCTGTGGAACCTTGGCGCCCAGAAGCTTTATGGTTTTACGAAAGAGGAGGCCGTGGGCCGAAATTCCCACGAGTTACTTCGCACTGAATTCCCTGTTCCGATTTCGCGAATCGAAGCAGAACTCCATCGCACCGGGACCTGGGAAGGCGAACTCACTCACCGCAAACGCGACGGTCGCCGAATCGTTGTCTCAAGCCTGTGGGTATTGCACCGGGATGTCGGAGGAAAACCAACACGTGTAATGGAAGCAAACGTCGATATCACAATCCGGAAGCAAGCTGAAAAACTTCTCTCTGCACAGGCCGTTGAACTCGAGCGGCACGCCGAAGAAGTGCTCATCTCTCGACGCTCCATCCAAACTTTAAACGACCAGTTGGAGCAACGCGTGACCGAACGCACTGCTCAACTCGAAGCTGCCAATCATGAATTGGAGGCGTTCAGCTATTCCGTTTCTCACGATCTACGCGCCCCATTACGCCATATCGCTGGTTTTTCGCAAATCTTGTCAGAGGAATTCGGCTCGTCACTCCCTCTGGAGGCATCGAGTTACTTGGCCCGAATCCAGTCCGGAACGCAGAAGATGGGCGTCCTCATTGACGAGCTCCTCAATCTGGCGCGACTCGGCCGTCACGCGATGCGCCCAGAGTCCGTCTGCCTGGACTCGATCGTCAAGGAAGCAATGACGATTCTTCAGCCCGATTTGACCGGACGACAAGTGGAACTCGTGTTCGGCGATTTGCCCACAGTGGAGTGCGATCCCGTTCTAGTCAAGCAGATCTTCCAAAACCTTCTGTCCAATGCGCTCAAGTTCACGCGCGCTCGCGAGCGTGCCGTAATCGAAGTGCATCATCGGCAGGAACACGAGCAGTCCATCTTTGTGGTCAGAGATAACGGCATCGGCTTCGATATGAAGTATGTCGATAAGTTGTTCGGTGTCTTCCAGCGTTTGCATCGCGCGGAGGACTTCGAAGGTACAGGTATCGGCCTTGCAACCGTGCAACGTTTGGTGCAAAAGCATGGCGGTAGGGTGTGGGCCGAAGGACAACTCGACCGAGGTGCAACGTTTCAGTTCACCCTCGGCATGCCCAAGGTCGAAGAATCAAAGGCAATCGCAGCTGGGTCTGGAGGCCAATAATGCACCAGGACGCACTCGACATACTGTTGGTTGAGGATAGTGAGGACGATATGGACTTGGCGCTACACGCATTGCGCCGCGAGAACCTGGCCAACAGCATTTTCGTGGCTCGCGATGGCGAGGAGGCTCTCGATTTTCTCTTTTGCCGAGGCCAGTTTGCCGGACGATCTTTTGATCATCCTCCCCGTTTAGTTCTATTGGATCTCAAGCTGCCAAAAGTGGACGGACTTGAGGTTCTGAAGCAGATCAAAGCGGACTCGCGAACCAAGACCATCCCAGTCGTCATTATGACTTCGTCGAAAGAAGAGCGGGACTTAGTGATCGGCTATGATCTCGGCGCTAACAGCTACATCCAGAAACCTGTCGACTTCGATAAATTTCGAGAAACCGTGAAGGCGATCGGGCTGTACTGGCTGATCACGAATCATCGCCCCGTAGTCGGCGATCCCAAACAATTGCAAACCAAGGGTATTGCGCATGCCGCCGGAACTAAGGAATGAACACCGGCACTGCTCGCGCCCAGGAAGGCCCGCAACTTCGAGTTCTCCACGTCGAGGACAATGGCCTCGATGCCGAACTCGTCGCACGAGCCTTGCGCAAAGGCGGCTTCTCCGTGTCGGTCGCCGTCGTTCAGGACAAGGCTGGATTCGAACGCCAGATCCGTTCGCATCCTCCCGACATCGTCATCGCCGACTACAACCTGCCCCAGTGGACTGGTATGGAAGCGCTCGCTGTTTTGCGAAGCCAACACCCCGACATCCCTTTGATCCTTGTTTCAGGCGCCGTTGGACACGTCACCGCCGTCGAATGCATCAAGCGCGGTGCGACTGACTACGTTCTAAAAGATGGAATAGCTCGCCTGCCCGAAGCGGTGCGCCGGGCCTTGCAGGAAAAACACCTGCTCGCCTCCCGTAGAAAAGCTGAAGAAGACCTCGCTCACAAAGTCGAGGAACTCGCTCGCTCCAACGCGGACCTCGAGCAATTCGCCTACGTCGCTTCGCACGACTTGCAAGAACCTTTGCGTATGGTCGCGGCATACACACAGCTCTTATCTGAACGCTACAGCGGCAATCTCGACGAAGATGCCAACAAATTTCTGGGATACGCCCGCGAGGGCGCACTTCGGATGCAGACTCTGATTCAAGATCTTCTCACTTTTTCCAGGGTCGGACGAAAAGGTGATGTCGCGGTCTTCGTCGACTGCGGAGCGGTGCTCGATGCCGTATTGGTGGGTCTCGGACCTGCGATTCAAGAAAGCGGAGCGATCGTGACGCATAGTCCGCTACCAACAATCTTCGCCGACTCGTCGCAGATGTCGCAGCTCTTGCAGAACTTGATCGGAAACGCTATCAAGTTCCGCGGAAAAGAAGCTCCTCTGATTTCGGTGCAAGCCGAAAAACTTGCTCACGACTGGGTGTTCAGCGTGAGTGACAACGGCATCGGAATCTCGTCCGAATATGCGGAGAACATCTTCGTCGTTTTTCAACGCCTCCACGCCCGAACAGAATATCCCGGCAACGGCATCGGACTTGCGATTTGTAAGAAAATTGTAGAGCGCAATGGCGGAAAGATTTGGGTCGAGCCGAACCCAGGCGGCGGAACCATCTTCAAATTCACCGTGCCTTGTGCCGCTCCGGCGCAACCAGCGTAATCACCCACACGTGGGGACAGCCGCCCTACGCTGTCCAGCGAGCGTGGCACGCGGCCGCCCTGTCACGACGAGAAGAGAAACTCCAAAGCCTCCGGAAACCGCTCTGCCCACGCACCTTCCGAGTGCGTTGCCCCTTCTCCAACGCGAACCTTCAGCTGGTCCTGAGTCATTCCGGCATCGCGAAGAATCGCCTCGAGATCGCGAACGTCAGCTACAATCTTCGCGTCTTTTTCGGGATCTCCTACCTCACGCGTTCCCGTCCCGAGATAAATTCGTGCGTCCCAAGTCCGGACCCGACGGCTTTCATCCAGAATTTTTCGGTTCGCCACAAACAGAGACGGACTCTCGATCAGCAATCGTCCAAAAACTCCAGGAGCGGCCAGTTGCGTGTACAGCGTAATCAATCCGCCTAGGGATGACCCTCCCAACCCCGTATTCTCGGCGCCTCTAAGCACCGAATAAGAACTTTCAATTAGTGGCATCACTTCGTATCGCAGAAAATCGGGATAATATTTTCCCTTCGCAAAAAATACTCTGGGGTCCTGCGACCGGTATGGAATATATTCGCGGGCGCGGTTTTTCGTGTTGTCGATCCCCACGATAATCAGCGGACGAATTTTCTGCTCCGCGATCAGCCGCGTGGCGGTCTCACCAACTTGCCAATGGACTCCCGCAAACGCCGTCGCCGGATCGAACAAATTCTGCCCATCATTCAGATACAAAACTGGATACCGTGTCGCTCCCCATCCGTCATAGTCTGGAGGAAGCCAAACCCGCAGCAGTCGAGAATTTTCAAAGATGGCGCTCCGCAACTCATGCAGCCATAGATTGCCGGCCGCAACGGGCAAGGCGACAGCCGTGGCCTTTTTCTTTAACTTGCGATTTGAAGGAGAAGGCATTCTTAAAAGAAGCAGGTCAGGATTGCGGATCGAAGCTTCGGGTTGCACCGGCTATAACTGCCTATCGCGTTTCCACCAGACCAAGCCCGCAACCACCGTCGTACTCGAAATTAGCGCCAGAGAAGTCAGACACAAAATGCACCACACTCCCAACACGCGACCTTCGATATAAGTGAGATACAAAGCGAAAGCCAACCCCGCAACCGCTCCGCCGAAAAGCAACGCGGGAGTGTTACGCTGCGTACGATACACAGTCGCGAGTCCCGCTAGAGCTGCATATCCCAGCATCCCGATCAAAGCCACTGGTATTCCGAAGACCGAGGAGTACACGCTGCGATTCACGATGTCGCAGTTGAACGACTCTCCAATATCGCAGTATTCCGTTTTCGAAGTCGCGTAGTGATGCTGCAGCGACACGGACGACACAACGATTCCGCACACCGCCAAAATTGCGATCACACTCATCAAGCGCTGCATTCCCCCGCTCACGGCAGGGGACACCCGGTGCGATCACTTAATTCCTGCAAAGTGAAAACGCGTTCGACTCTTTCCCCGGTGGGAGGAAACTGCCACGTCGGATAGTGCTTGATATTTTCGTCCTTACATACCTGCGACTGACCTTTCGCCTCGCCCTTGATTCCACACTCGACGTAGGGAGCATTTTCGAACGAATCGCCAAACAATTCTTTCTGCTCCTGGCAATGCGGACACCAATAAGCTCCATACATCTTGGCACCGCGCTGGCCTAAACAACGCGCAAACGCATCATGCTGATGTTGTGAGCGATGGAAAAAATAGTAGGCCACTCCGAGCGCTACCGCGACCAGCATTACATAGATCGCAACTCGCCCCCAATTCGGGCCGCTGGTCTTAATCCCGAGTTTTTCGTTGCGCCGTTCTCTTCGTTCTTGCGACATGATTTTTTATACCACGATTACTCCAGAGTAGAGGCGGGTCTTGCACCGTCTCCCGCGGAAACGTCATTCGTGACAATGCCGAGAAGTATTTACGGCGCCACTTTATTCGCGGCTTCTCACACCACGACTCGGAGTGCCGCCGGCAACACGTCGATCGTTTGACAATCGAACGTCAACACTTCCCCGTCAACCATCACGTCCACCGGAGCTTGGAGTCGAAAGTCCACCCGTCGGACTGCCTGATGCTCTGCCAGCGGATGGCTGGTATGCGTCCCGTCGTAGAGCGTCGCCAAATTTCGAATCAACCCCAATCTTCCAATCGGTCCCCATCGTACATACTCGATCAATCCATCGTCGGTGGCCGCGTCGGGTGCGATCATCATCGTGCCGCCAGTAAATTTGCTGTTATTGAATGTCAAAAACAAACAGCGGCGCGAATCGAACTCGCGTTGCCCGTCAACCCGCACGGGGAACGGACGCCGATTGAGTCGTGCCAAACAAAGAAAGATCGACAACAGATATCCAAACTGTCCCAGTCGCAGGAATCGGCGATGTCGCAACGCCGCGACATCCGCCGTAAAACCCAGGCTCAATAAGTTCGTGTAATAAAGCGTGCCGCCTTTGTGCGTGAGGCGCAAGACATCACACGGCCGCGACCGCCTAGATTCAATCGCCTTCAACGCGTGTTCCAAATCATCCTTGCCGGAAGATCCGTCAACAAAATCTCGCAAGAATGAATTCCCGGTACCCAGCGGAAGAAATCCTAAAGTTGGGATCGAAGAATCCTGAGGCCCGAGACCCGAGACCAGAGACCTGCCTTCCGGGAACAGGCCGTTGACTATTTCATAAGAAGTCCCGTCTCCACCAACCGCCAGAAACTTTCGATAGCCGCGCCCATAAGCCTCACGCGCAATCCGAGTAGCGTCGCCTCGCGCCGCGGTCTCGACTGTTTCAAGCGCAATTCCCGATGCACGTAAACGAGCGATCGACGCGGCAACCCGCTCGCCACATCGTCCTCCACCCGCCGCCGGATTAATGATCGCTAGAAAAGTATCGTGCACAGTAAAGCTTTTCGTCGGTTCCTTCGCTCTCGGAATTCCGGCTCTTAACCTGAAGGCTGACGGCTGAAACCTGACGGCTAGAACTCCACCACTCCCGACCGCATCGCCCCAGCCCCAATCTCCGCCGCCAACTCGCCGCGCTTGATCTTCAACGACGCCGTTCGCGGAAAATCTTTGTCCCACAGCAAATATCCACCGACGCGTTTGTAGTCTGCCAATCGCCGATTCCGAGTGACAATGTCGTCACGCAGTGCATCGCCAAATTGTTGGCCCTGCTCCAACCGAATCACCAACACTAAGCTTTCACCACCTAAACTTTTTTGCGGCCATAAATAATTTGCCGCGAACACGCAGTATTCCTTCACTGGAAGACCGTCGAACACAGATTCGACATCCTCGGGATAAATATTCTTCCCACCCTCTGTGACGATCATGTTTTTCTTGCGGCCCACCAGTTGCAGATGCCCGTGCTCCTCAAATCGTCCCTGATCGCCCGTCAAGAGCCAGCCTTCAACAATCGTTTGCGCCGTTTGCTCCGGATCATCCAGATAATGCGACATCACCGCGCGGCTCTTTACCGCAACTTCGCCAATCCCATCTCCATCCGGACTCAAGATGCGGACTTCACTTCCAGGAAGCGGCTTGCCGACTGTATCCGAACGGAATGGTTTGAGATCGTTGAGCGTCACTGCGGTACAAGCTTCCGTCAGTCCGTATCCGCAAGTCACGGGGATGCCCAGATCGTAGAAAAACTGCATCGTCGTAGGATCCGTAAACGCGCCACCCACAATCAGCGCCTGCAAATCTCCGCCAAACGCTTTGTGTACCTGCGGCAACAAACGCCGACTCAACTTCACACGAGGACGCGCCTTCGTCAGCGCTTTGTTCAGTCCGATCAGACGATCTAGCATCCAGCGTTTTCCTGGTTTCAATTCGTCGAACTTCGCGCGCAGGCCTCGTTCAAGATTTTTCAGAACCATCGGCACCAAGCTCACATAGGTGATGCGATAACGCACAAACGCATCGCGCACAAACTCCGGACGGAGCGTCCGCAAATGCACGACGCAAGCGCCGCAAACAAATGGACCAATGAATCCGACCATGAAGTCAATCGCGTGATTCGTGGGCAGGATACTCAAATATTTGACGCCCGGCCAAAAGGGATACCAAGCGGTCAACGCAGCGCACTGTTCGAGATAACTGTCGTGGGTAAGAACGCATCCCTTCGGACGCCCACCGGTTCCCGACGAATAAACGATGCACGCAACATCCTCGCGCTGACGCGGAACAAATTGCGCTTCGCCTTTGCGTTTGAATTCTTCCCAGCGGTAAGCGCCCCGCAAATCCGCGCCTGCGGGCGCCTCGGTGACCAGGACGATCTCCGTTTTCAGATTTGCAAACTCCGGAGACTGCGTAATCGCGCGCCAGATGTAGTATTCGACAATTAGAAATCTGGATTTCGAGTGCGCCAGCAACTGCAACTGCTCGGCAGCGGTCAACTTGTAGTCCAACGGAACCAGAACGCCGCCGCAATAAAAGATGGAGTACGCGGAAATCAGCCACTTCGACTGATTCGTCATGATGATCGCCGCCCGATCACCGGCCTTGAAATCAGCGTCTTCAAGCGCGCGGCAGAGAGGCCGCGCGAGATCCTTGAAATCCGAATATGTCAGCCGCGTTTTTTCACGATCCCGATCCGCTTCAATCAGACAGGTTTCGTTGGGCCAGCGATCAAGCGCATCCTTGAGCGCTGCACCGAGGCTCGCATATTGTCGGAGATCAAGCATTCAATTTTCTAATTATCACTGCAGTCGTCGCTACGAAACCGAGAAAGTCGGGAATGCTTGAAAGATTCAGTGCGTTACTAGAACTACGATTCAAAACGAGCAACTAATTAATTAGTTGCTCGTTTTTGGACTCAAAGCCGCGCCTGGATTCGATTTGCCAGCGTCCGAAAATCCGATACACCTTGCAATTCATAATCCGGCAATTCGATGCGAAAGTGCTGTTCCAATCGCGTCAGCAGATCAAGTGCCTGCAAGCTGTCGATACCCAACGTCTTGAAAAAGTCGTCGTCAGGAGTAAGTTTCTCTTTCGGCACCTTGAAATGCGAAGCCGCTAGGTTCAAGATTTCATCGAGTGTTTGATCGATCGTAGGCGCAGGCATAAGCGTAAAGTCCTTGAAATTACAAATTACAAACCACCAACTACAAATTCACGGCAGATACTGTTGCACGCCTTCGTTCTCCACAAACTTCCTTAACCCTTCTTCCACCGACAGGACGCGAATACAGTTCGCAGAAAATATCAATCTCACGTTTCAATTCTTCATACGGAATCGGCTTCACAAATTCCTTTGCAGCCGCAGTCGTTCGCCGATCGAACTTCCCTGCCTGGCTTGCAGTAGCGCGCGCCACTCGCAACGATTCGCCTTCTGCGGCGATCTGACTCACCAATCCTATTTGCTGCGCCTTCATCACATTAAAGCTACGCCCCGTGAGAAGCAGATCACGCACCACGGCATTCCCCAAATCGCGCTTCAGTCGCGGAATCCCCCCAAATCCCGGGATCAGCCCCAACCTCAACTCGGGGAAGCAAAATCGCGCCATCCGGTCCGCAATAATAATGTCGCAGACCAGTGCGAGTTCAAATCCACCGCCGAAAGTAACTCCGTGGACGGCGGCGATTGTCGTTAGCGGCGCGGCGTCGATCGCATTCATGACCGAGTGAATGCGCTCCAGAAATTCACGCACGCCCCGCGCGGCCGCCTCTTTCTCCATCGCCTGCCCACGTTGAAACAACTCGCGCAAATCAGCGCCCGCGGAAAATCCGGCGTTCTGTTTCGAATAGATGATTAGAGCGTGCGCTTCTTTCACCAAGCCTGGCAACGATTCAGCAAACTTTTCCAGTTCGTCTAAAGTGAGCGATCCAATTTCGTTGCAAGGATCGCGATGCAGCGCAAGTTCTGCTGCTCCATTCACGATCTGCCATGAAAGCGTTTGGCCCCTAAACTCGCTCATGCCGTCTTAGCCGCCTGATTTTTCGAGGACTCATACATGGCCGCGATCTCGCTTCGGAAGCGATCGGCGATCGCATCGCGCTTCAGTTTTCCATTCGCCGTCAGCAATCCACTCTCGATCGTGAACGCTTCCTTCACTAAGTAGAAACCACGAACCTGTTTGTAATGCGGCAATTCGGGATTCACGACGTCCAGCACCGTCTGTGCCCGATCGCCACTTACATCTCCAGTCACCAACGCAGTCAGGTAACCGCGCCCGTTGCCGACTACCACGACCTGACTCGCCTCAGGCAACTCATGCAAAATTTTATCTTCGATTGGCTCCGGAGCAATGTTGTGTCCCGACCCCAGAATAATCAGATTCTTGAGACGTCCTACAATTTTCCAGTTCCCATTCGAATCTACTTCACCTTGATCGCCGGTATGAAACCAACCATCGCGCACAACTTTCGCGGTCTCTTCCGGACGATTCCAGTATCCCGGGAAAATATTCGGCCCGCGTACAACGATTTCAGAATTGTCGGCGAGCTTCATCTCGACACCTGTGATTGCCGGTCCAGCGCGCCCCGGAACAACCGGCATATCAGGATCATCCATTGTGCAAATCGCCGTCGTCTCGGTCAGTCCATACACCTGCAACACAGGGATACCCAGCATCATGAAAAACAATTGCGTTTCAATACTTAGCGGCGCGGACCCACATATCAGCGCCCGTAATTTATTTCCAATCATCTTCTTGCGAATCGTCGGAAACACAAGTCGATTTGCAACCCCAAGCCAGATCCTGTCCCCAGCGCCCGGTTTGCCCTCTTGGCGCCGCACCCAGGCTCCCTTCGCTTTGGTATACACCTTGAGCGGGAAGCCACCCGTCTTCCAAAGCTGTTCATCCACCGCTTTCCGCATTCGCTCCAAAAGCGCTGGGACATTGAGGAAATAATCCGGCGACGCCTGCCGCATCTCCGCGGCAATCTTGCTCAAGTCCGTGTTCAAACTGACGTTGCTGCCGCGCAGCAAACAGGTCAGAAGCATGATCCACGATCCCGCGAAGCACAGCGGTAAATAGTGGAATACCGCATCTTGCTTCGCCCCCGACTCGCCAGAAGGACGACGCCCTCGCATCAGTTGATCAAGTCGCCCGGAAGTACATCCCAACATATAACCGATATTTCCGGAGTTCAGGGTGACGCCCTTCGCTTCGCCCGAGGTGCCGGACGTATAGATGATGGTCACGACATCTTCCCGCACAACTTCCAGCGCGGGATTTTCCACCGGCTCGCGCGTTGCCGTGAAAACATTTTCGAAACAGAAGTGCGGCGGAGCGTCCGGCCACTCCTCGACAATCGCATCGGCCAACGACTTATCGCCGCATGCAATCACCGAGGGAGAACAATCTTTCATCATTGCAATCAATTCAACCGCCGCTTGCCGCGCATAGAGCGGGACCACGGTCAGACCTTCTGCCATGATGGCCAGATCCATCGCCACCCACTGCATCGAATTATGCGCGAGCAGTGCGCACCGATCACCCTTCTTCAATCGCAACCTACGCAGATATGCGCGAGCCACGAGTACTTGCCCGAGCAACTGCTTCGCCGTGAGCGAAACCGCCTGCCCATCGCGGAGTTCCTGCAACACCACGGCATCCCCGCAGCGTTCCAAATTCTCAAATATTTGTTCAAGAAACGACATGAAGTTTTCTGCAAATACTATTTCTCTACAACTGTCATCCTGAGCGAAGCAAGAATTTCACGAAGTGAAACTCTTGCGAAGTCGAAGGACCCCTACTCCCTGCACGGCTTCCGACAGCGGGATACCATCCTGAACTTACCCGTAAGCCTTGACCAACTCCTTCAACCCGTCGCTCATTGGAGGCAGGTAATCCTCCCAACTCCACTCTCCGCGTCGAGTGGGAAACTCCGGATACCGTCGCTGCACTTCCTCTTCGAAATACACACCCATACGCGCCATCAACTTCAAATTTTTCACCACGGTCCGCGCGATGCCATCCGCAATTCGTTCTTGATCGCGATCCAGAATCTCGAGTGCCGCCAAAGTCCGCTCTTCCAGATCAGGATCATCTACATTCATCAGCAACTCCTGATGCCCGCGTTCGTTCATCAGATTGCGAATGCGTTCATCCATCGTGATACCAGCCGAAGCAACCAGGGCCGGCATCGACGTCACGATCCCGTGATAACGCGACGACACCATCATCTGGCAGGCACGCAGAACGCTCACCAACTGATACATGTTGTAGTCATCGGACGTCATCACTGGAACTCCACCCAGCTTTTCCGAGATGCGTCGAGCCGGACGCGCATCCATCCGCTCCGTCGCCGCCATGATCACAAAAACATTTTTCTTCTTGCGGAACGCCGCGACCGCATTGGCTATGGAACTCAAATAGTGTTCGTAAGCACGGTCCGCCTCCGGTCCAGCGTTGTGGAAATACGGTCCGCGATAATGACTTTCCTTGTAAGCCCCAAACAGCCCACGCAGCGCGGCTTTAGCGAGTGACGCCTTTACCGGCCACTCAAAAGGATTAATCGGACACACTACCAACACCGGAGTCTGGCCATCCCAACCTACGTCGCGCAGAGCCTTCTGTCCGTAGTCGGCACCGAGCGGTTCAAAAGTCCACGCGGTATCCGTCCCCAACTCCGTCGGCACGCCAAGCTCGCGCAAAATCTTGCGCGACTCTTCATTACGTGTAATCACCAAGGAGTTCTTGCAATAGCGCCCGCACATCTTCGCGACCAGCGGATCCATCTGCCCTGCTTCAGCACCGTACCCTACCGACAACTTGTTTTCCGCCGACGCGATTCCGAGCGAGCCGATCATCATCGTTGCCAGCGCATTCGCGAATTTCGATTTGAACATCGAACCTTCGCACGCCACCACACCGTGATGTTTCGGTACTTCGCTCGATAGAAATGGAGGGAAAATATCTGGCAGTCGAACCTGCGACGTGCCTTCGAAATATCCACGCGAGCGATCGAAGTTAAACGTCATCATGCTTAGGTCGACATTCTCCGGCCCAAGAATTCGCCGAATCTGCCGTAGCATCTCTTCAACTCTTACATCGGATCCCGTGTTCCGCGTGCCGTTATAACCGGCAAACAGCAGCTTCAGTTTTTCTCCCGGCTGCCACGGCTCCCGCTTGCCCATCATCCACTGCATCTTTTTTGTTTCGATGATTCCAGATACCCAGGCTTCCAACACGAAGTCCATCATGCGGCGGATCCTCCGACTTTCGTGCTCTCGGGCCACGGCTGATAGGGATACGCAAAATTATGTTCGCGACTGAACTGCAGCAGAGGGAGGCTGTATTTCGAGAATGGAACCGGCCTGCGCCCCAACTCACTCGTAGCGCGAGTATTGTCGAACACAGTGTTCCAGGTTAGGTATGGCATGAAGACTTTCATCAATGCGGCGCCGTGCCCAACCGGCCCTTTGCGGTTCGCCAGATAGTTTACGGTCGAAGCAAACGGCTTCTCCAGGATAGGCAGAAATATCGGACCACGCGTGTTCTGTTCCGCCGCCAGCGTTTTCGTCAACTCTTGAAACGTCTGCGCTCCGTTGCCGGAAGACAGGTGATAGATCTCGTGCTCCGGAGTGGTTTTCATGTGCAGTGTCGAAATTGCATTGGCGACGAAATCCACATTCACAATGTCGATCTTGTCATGAGGACGAAACGGCAGCACCGGCAGCCCGGCCAAAAACACAAACGAGCGCACCATATCGAACTGCGTTGTCTGCGGATAGCGACTGTCTCCCAAAACAATGCTGGGACGAAAGACTGTGATGGGAACATCCGGTATCAGTTCGCGCACCATGTGCTCACAAAATTTCTTGGTCCTCGCGTAGGGATCGTAATCCGAACGGTCCCAATCAATCGATTGATCTTCCAAAACAACTTCGTGGTTTCGCTTCCCTGCCACCGCAACCGTGCTGACGTCGGAAAATCGCCGCAGCCCGTGATAATACTGCGATCGCCGCGCCAACTGTATGACTTCGAGCGTCCCACGCAGGTTTACGTTCAAGCAAGTTTTTTCGGACTTGCGATTCAACGACGCGGCGCAATGGATCACCGAATCCGTGGTGTGTACGAGTCGATCGTAATCGCCGGGCTCCAATCCGAATTGAGCGTCAGTAAGATCGCCCCGATAGATGCGGATTTTCGACTGCAAATATTCGTAGAACTTCGGAAACGACATGTGCAACTGAAATGCATTCCACAGCCGCACCTCTGCGTCATGCGGATCACGTCCCCGCACCAGCAGATTCAGAGTGGCGTCGTGCTGCTCCAGCAGATTTGCGGCGACATGCGCTCCAATGTATCCGGTTGCACCGGTTAGAAATATCGACACATGGCTCCGTTCGTGCGCGTTTTCATACTTTCACTATCTTCGTCACGATTCACTTTTCAAAATTCGCACGCGCCTAAGCGGCGGGTGGCATGTGCAACGCCCTCGGCTCCCGCGCTTCAAGCGGGCGCCCTTCGATCAGCGGATACGTCCACCGTCGCAAAGCAGGAATGTGAATGTTGATCCAATACTCCCACCAGTCAAGGCCTGCCGTGTCATAACCAAAAATCTCTCGCTCATCCTGCGGCAGAGCCTGCGACAATTTCTCTACATTATCTGCGACGAAATCATGTTCGTTATGCAAAATAAACGGCTCGAACAATCCAACTAATTTTTCCACGCGCTCGAGATTGCGTTCGGTCTTAGCAAGCGGCTTTTTCATTGACGATGGCAGCGGAGACATCACTTTTTGAATCGACTTGATGATCATTTTCTGCGCCGGTGCTGACATCCGGTTGTATCGTTCTTTCGAAACCGGAATCGCATCCATCCGCAACCGCAGCCAGTATTCCAAGCCTTCTTGCGCACGGTAATGTCGCCGATGTCCGAGCGACGTCAACTCGATCGACCTCCCCATGTCGCAAGGATTCGTGACCGACGTCGCCAACTGATACAACGGATCATGCCGCCGTTCCACTAGCGCAGCGCCAATCAGCGTCATCCCATTGCAGACCGCATCCACCGGAATAATATCCAGTCGTTTTCGTTCGTTCGATGGTAACTGCCGGAACGCCGTTCCCAGCAGGTACGACAACGACGCCGAAGTATTGATGCCCTCATTCCATCCACGAAACGGCTTCGCTACCGAAGTCTCCACAATCGCGGGACGCACAATCGCAATGGGAAGGCCCACTCCATATTTCGCGATTAGCGTTTCCGCCAGGCTCTTCGTGAATGTATAGGTATTCGGCCAGCCCAACTCCAGCGCTCGGCGAGTCGCTTCATCGGTAAGATAAGTCTTCAACCAGCGAACGCGATTTTTACGAATCTGATTTTCGAGCGCCGCTCCGCTCAGTCCCTTGGCCGCGTGTTCTTTTTCAAGCGCTTGTCTTCTGAGTTCCTCAGTAACTTCCGACCCCTCGGCTCGCGCTTCTGCGGACGCCACGAATTCATGTAGGCGATGCCATTCTTTTTCGGCGTCGAAATCTTTCAGGCCAGCGGGCGTGTAATCCGGACGCAGCCTCTCACTCACGCGACCATCGCGTTGTCCCGCAACATAGCAGGTAGAGAGATGGAGCAGCGCTGCATGATCGGACGCGCGAATGAATTCAATCAAGTGATATGTCGAATCCACATTCACCGCGAGCGCGTCCCTCAGATCGGGATTAAAATCCGTCAATCCCGAGCTGTTAATGATCAGGTCGAGATCCTTCCCCAAGCGGAAAGCCGTGTCAGGATCCAATCCAACATTAGGAAGTGAAACGTCGCCCTCAACAACTTCGACTTTTTCCGCAAGCAGCGCACCCAGGCGATCACCGTATTTATCGAACAAGGGATCAAACACCGGCGAGCCTTCGATCATCTTCTCAAAGCGCTTCTGCGCTGGACTCGACTTCTGCCGCCGGATCAATAAATAAAGTTTTCCGATCTCCGGCAAATCCATGAGGATGTTGGCGAGCCACACCTTGCCGATAAATCCGGTGACGCCAATCAACATCACGCGCTTTCCAGCCAATGCTTTACGCACCGAGAATGGCGCTGGATAACGCTTTTCGTCGAAATACACAATGGGACGAACCCTCGGCTCTTCCACTCGCACCGTCGGGATAATCGCGGACTGCAGCGCTTTCGGACCGCGCAATCCGAGCGCTCGCACCCATCGAGCGGGACTCTGCTGGCCATCGGGACCACGCTCTCGAATCCGCGCAAACAATCCTCGCGGACGAATTACCGGACTCAGCAGTCGTCCCGTCGCCACTCCGTCGCGAAAATCAAGCCGGTTGGCGATCATCCAGCGCACTCCCAAATATTGCGCCAGCGGACGCATCACCTGCTCCAACCCTTGACTCACCAGCACCACGTCGGCGCCCGTCGCCTGCAACGCCTTCAACTGACGCACTCCTTCTTCTTTCAAGAGCGGTTTTAGTTTGTATTCGAATTCCTCTTCGCCCAATAGATCGAGTCGGTCGCGTGTAATTCCTCGGAGCACCGAATGCACAATTCGCGTCGCGGCCACGCGATTGGCCATATACAAAAACGGCCGCAACAAGGCCATCACCAGCACCAGGCTACGGCGCACGGCACGAGCAATAAATGTCTGGCTGTTCCAGGTGAAAAACGCGATGGGACGAACTGTCGTGAGTTCCAACAGACTTCCTTCCACCCGCCAATACACGGGAGATGAAGGTCGCGTTTGGTCGGACGGCGGCGTACTCCAGACAGGCGACACGTCTTCCGTCGCGGTCTGCGATGGCGCTTCTGCGAGATTGTTGACGGGCTCCACGAATCAATGTCCGGCAGCGCCCAAACAGACGGCGGCAAGCGATCCGGAACCATCCATTTTAACCTCTCCGCTATAAAACGATGAAGAATAACGGTTAAAGTGTGACGAGGGCGCCCTCGTCCGCAATTTCAAGCATGGAATCCGTGCGGCGAAAAAGACTCGCTGAATTCTAAAGCGAATCGTAGGCGATTCGGAGTGGCCGGATTTTTCGTTTCCGAAACTTACTTGATCATTCAAGTAATTCGTGTTTTAATCAATCCTCAATGTCGAATCCCTCCGCCAGCACGCGCGACCGCATCATCCTTGCCGCTGTCGAACTGTTTTACTCCCAGGGATACGAAGCCACGGGTATGGCGCAGCTCCTCAAGCAAGCTCGCGCGAATAGTGGGAGCTTCTACTTTTTCTTTAAGAGCAAAGAAGACGTGCTGGACGCGGTTCTCGATTGGTATCTCGCCAATCTTGAGCCCATCCTCATTGACCCCGTGTACGCGGCGACCGAAGACCCCATTGAGCGCATTTTTCTTCTGCTCGACGGCTACCGGCAGAAGATTCTCGTGACACATTTCACTTTCACTTGCCCTATCGGACGCCTCGCGCTCGAAATCGATCCGGCTCGACGCAAAATCCACGACAAGATCGCCGCGAACTTCGATGGATGGACCGCAGCTGTCCGCCGCTGCCTCGATGATGCCGCTCATCGCTTCCCCGCTCGAACCGACTTCACTCAACTCGCGCAATTCATTCTCACCGTAATGGAAGGCGGCGTGATGCAGTCCCGCGCCCATCGCAGCATCATTCCTTTTGACAGTTCCGTCGCGCAGCTACGCCATCACCTCGATCAGCTTCAACAACAAGCAGTTCAGTCACGAGCAGTTGAGTCGCCGGCAGGAAAGAAATCTAAGTCCAAATAACCGTCAACATCAATACATGATTCGGGAGAAGACAATGAAGAAAAGCACCCTTCAACTTTCAATCGCTGTTCTCTGCGTAGGGCTCTCTACCGCGCTGCTTGCACAATCCACAACCGGCTCCGAAAAAGCTGCAACCACCGCCGCCGCGTCCACAACCGCTAAAGTCGCCGACCTGAATTTTCTTGGCGGCCACTGGCAAGGACAGGTGGACACCACCAAAATCGAGCAGACTTGCTCCACAACCGACCCGGCAGTGATGGTTTGCATGTTTCAACTCACCGGAGAGAAGGGCACGGAGATGATCGAGTTCTACACGATTCGCGATACCCCGACCGGCGTCGAGGAAAGAATCCGTTTCTACTCGCCCGACCTCAAAGGAGAACCCGGAGACGGCGTCACCATGAACCTCGTCAGCAGCACTCCAAAGGTTTTTGTTTTTGAGAATCCGAACGGAACCTATCCCAAGCGCAGCACGCTCACTCGTACGGCCGACGATGCATTTCACTCCCACATCGAACTCGTCGATCCTCAAGGCAAGGCCAGCACTATCGACGCGTATTGGAAAAAGACCAAGTAGTATCGCCTGGCAAAAGTTGGGTCGGACGCACGATTTTTTGGTGACCGCAGCGGTCTTGCCGCTGCGATCACCCTAGTCGCTATTTAGCTCGCGCCAGATCGCGAATTTCGTTCAGGTATCCCACGTACACCGGAATCGGTATATCCGGCGAGTCTCCATCGTTCAGAAAATGGGATAACCGAATCTCCATCGGAATCGAGCTGATGACTTCCCGGAAGCGTGCCATCTTCAAATACTTGACCCGCCATATCTCCAGCATCAGTCCGCGAAACTCTTCGCTGATAAACCCCATCTTGCGGTCGCCGAGATAGATTCCATCGAAATGCCGTGCTGCAAGCGTCTTTCGGATGGGATCATCGTCTGGCGAAAAGGCATATACCAAATGGAACACATCCGCCAGATCTCCCCAAAGCGCCTTTTCTTCTGGAGCGCTAAACCGAAACGAAGTCGCACCCCGCTGCTGCACTGTCCGCGCATGATCGGACGGACTCAGCCCATGTCGTTCTAGCTCGTCGCGGAAGGCCTGTAGTCTCTCTTTCGCCAGATTGTGCCGGAGAAACTCCACTGCATAGGCATTCGGCAGATAGATCTTAGGATCGCTGTCTAACCGCGCTAGCCATGTACCCCAATCCCGCTGCTGCATAATTCCGAGCAGCTCATTAAGATTCGCTAAGCGTAACATCGGGGTGATATTTCACCGCCTGCCAGAAATGTTCCGTTGAATCATAAGTCGCACCGTAAAGCTGAATTCCCTCTTCAATCGGATACCAATTCGACAGCACTCGCGCCGGAATCGATGGTGCAGCGCTCCAGCAATTCAGCGAATGCTTCCACTTCTCCTGCACCGCCAAAAATGCTTCCGCATATCCGGCGGGAACAGGTTCCTTCAACTGCTTCAGAGAAAGCTGTAACTCTTCGCGAGTGTGCGTGATCAGCGTCTCCAAGGGACGCTCATCTTCCATAGAGATCACTCGACTCTCGATCCCCTGCCGAAGCAGATCGCCCGTCAGTTGCTGTATCTGATCCTCATTCAAGCCATTGCGTCCGTCAGATTTGTTCCATCGTCGCGCTTGCGAATCGATATACGGAAACATTTCGGCAACCGACTGAAATTCGATGAAGCCGTGCAAAGCAAATTTCAGGGATTGGCCGTCTTTCTTTACAATCACCGTGGACGGTGTCACCAAAGCCCGCAGCGAAATCGGTTCTGCGGTCGCCGATCCGCTGACAACTGCGACGACCAACAACGACGTGACCGTCCACCATCGCAATGCTGAATACTTCCCTGTTCCCAAACCTTGATCCACGAGCCCCCCATCAACCGGCCATAAGCACATCTTCGCCGCTTCTCCGAGCGAACCCGAAGAACAAAACAATTGGAACAGCCTACGCCGTCCGCTCCACCCAGCAGACATCCCAATACTTGCCGAACTTCCGACCGTTCTCGCTGAACACGCCCACCTGCTTAAAATCGAATTGTCGATGCAGTGCTTCACTGGCCGCATTCGGCAATGCATAACCTGCCACAAAGCGACGGATATCTTCGCCTTTCAACCGCGCAAACAATTCCGCATACAAACGTCGTCCGATCCCCTGCCCCACCGCTTCCGGAGCGCAATAGATTGTCGCCTCCACCGTTGTCTCGTAAGCGGCCTTCGGACGAAAACGCGTCGTGCCCGCGTATCCCAACACAATGCCATTTTTCTCCGCGACGATCAGCCGATGCCGACCCGTGACAGCGAACTGCGAAAACCATGGCTCGCGGCCCTGCACCGTATAGGGCTCGACATCGAACGTGACCGCAGTGTTCACCACGTAGTAGTTGTAAATCTCCGTGATCCGCGGGAGGTCTTTGGATTCCGCATTCCTGATGCGCGCGTCATTCATTGGAAATTTTCCAACGCTTTCCAATCCCGTCCACGAGTCGAAGCTGAATCAACTGGGGAGTCATATTTGTAAATCTCGTCGAAATCAATCGTCCGCGTCACCGCGTCACCGCATCACCCATCCGACAACGGCCGCGCCTGCGACAATCCACGCCGGATTCACACGCAGCCGCAGGATGACCAAGCTCAAGCCGAAGATCGCCAGAGTCGTCCAATCGACGATCGACGCCTTTCCCAACTGCCACGCTACGACCGCCATCAACGCCAACGACCCGGCAACGACTCCGTCGAGAGCGGCGGACGCGATCGGCGATTTTCGGAGACGCGGAATCAATGGTCCACTCAAGGCAACCAAGATGAATCCAGGGATAAAAATTCCCACCGTTGCGACAACCGCGCCTTGCCATCCCGCGACGATGTATCCGATAAATGTTGCGGTCGTGAACAGAGGACCCGGCGTAAATTGACCGACCGCAATCGCATCGATCAACTGCTTGTCGGTGAGCCAGTGCAATCGGGTGACGAATTCAGCTTGCAAGAATGCCAGCAATACGTATCCGCTACCGAAAACCAGCGACCCAATTTTTAGGAACGACAAAAATAAACGACCTAGCCCGACAGGGAACGCGGCGCCCACGATTCCCAGCGATAAGGCGCTAACGATAACTTTTGGTGAACCGATTATTCCTGGAACGGATGCCCCTCGACTCGTCCAACTCTTGAGCGCGAACGCGGCGGCGGATAACGCTCCGGCACAAATGAGGACTGCTACCGGACTAACGCCCGCGAGACTCAACGCAGCCGCGATCCCCGCAACCATAAACAGGAAAGCATTCCGCAAGCCCGTTCTTGCGAGTTTGCCCAACGCTTGAATCACGATCGCAACCACAGCAGGTTTGATCGCACCCAAGATACCCTCAAATTTCGGCAATGAACCAAAGCGCACGTAGGCCCACGCAATAACGGAAACGATGAGGGCCGCAGGCACAATAAAACAACAGCCAGCAACAATGAGTCCACGCCAGCCACCTTTCAGCTGACCGATAAAGATTGCAACTTCCGTCGAACTCGGTCCCGGAATTAAATTCGCTGTCGCCAGGCGATCGAGGAATTCCGCATGCGTAATCCAACGGCGACCGCGGACGAACTCCTCTTCCATCATCGCCAAGTGCGCCGCCGGCCCGCCAAACGCTATCGTCCCTAGCTTCAGAAACACGAGTGCGATCTCCCCCAGTGAGGCATCGCGAATTTCCGCGGGATTGCTCTCGGTGGGATCAGTCCCCATGCTCGCAGTCTCTACCGACTCAGTCATGATTCGTGTGACGCGGTGAATCCGAGGTTACATCAGGTTAAAGATTGATCACGATGCGATAACTGGAAAAGGGCAGCCTGACAGGCTGCCCAGCTCGAATCCGTTAAGAAGATCGCCTACTCTCCAAACATCGCGTTGTAAAATCCGCCTGCCAGCGCACCACCAATAATGGGAGCCACCCAGAACAGCCACAACTGCGAAATCGCCCATCCACCAACAAAAAGTGCGGGACCCGTGCTACGCGCGGGATTCACCGAAAGATTTGTAACCGGAATTCCGATCAAGTGAATCAGCGTGAGGCACAATCCAATCGCGATCGGAGCAAATCCCGCTGGCGCTCGCTTGTCGGTCGATCCCATGATCACCATCAGGAAGAAAAATGTCAGCACCACTTCCGCCACGAGACACGACAACAATGAATATCCTCCCGGAGAATGCGCGCCGTACCCGTTCGACGCGAAGCCCGTGCTCACGTCGAAGCCCGCCTTACCGCTTGCGATAATGTACAGCACACCCGCTCCAGCCGCACCGCCGAGGACCTGCGCGATGACGTACGGTAGAAACTCTTTTGCTGGAAACCGTTTCCCGACGATCAATCCCGCAGTAATCGCCGGATTGAGGTGGCATCCCGAAATGTGTCCGATAGCAAATGCCATCGTTAGCACAGTCAGACCGAAGGCCAATGCAACTCCTACAAACCCGATGCCCAAGCCCGGAAATGCCGCTGCCAGCACGGCAGCCCCGCATCCTCCAAATACCAACCAGAATGTTCCAAAGAATTCCGCGACCGCACGTTTCGATAAACTCATGTTGCCTCCTTGAAGAAGTATTATTGAGTTCTGCTAAGTTGCAAATGTGTTTCGACTGCGAAAGTGCCAGCGATTGTACCGTAAGTAGCAAAACTTTTTGAAAGTCTATTGAGGTTGATATCTCTTCAGGTTGGTAACGATCTACCCCTGTCAATCGAGAAGGTGCAGAGATGAATGGGTTGACGATTTTTGGATTATTCGCAGTGACCGCGATGCTCGTGACTTACGCGCTCGAAAGCCGCAGCAACTGGTTCATTCTGGCATTTGCGGGCGCCTGCCTACTCGGATCAGCCTACGGTTTTCTGCAAGGCGCGTGGCCCTTCGGATTGGTAGAAGCAATATGGTCGATCGTTGCCATGCGCAGATGGTATCTCGCGCGACGACCAACCGCGTGATTCGGCGAAATACTCTCGTGTAGCGCGGACACTCCTGTCCGCGAGCGCCGAGTGTGGCAAGACCTTGTTGGAAGACCTTGTTGGAAGACCGTACGGAGCGAACGGCAGGTCGCGATCAGCAATTAAACAAAAGGACTCGTCACCGGACAGCGTACGCGACGATCGTCTGCGACTCTTCACATTGCGATTCTTCCAACTTCGCCACGAGCTTGGCTTCCAAATCCTCTGGATCTGCGACCATCTCGCACGCCGCAATCTCCTCATCAGTCGCGCCATGGAAGCATAGCTCGCAGACACCGAGCCCTTCCTCCGACCGCACAGGGGGACCAAACGTCCGACACGTCATTGGGCGCGCCGCATAGAGATCGCACAACCCCGTATCCGGATCGAGCACTGGACACACTTCATCATTTCCAAATTCTGCAAAGCGCTCTTGCGCCTCGGGCTCTCGTCGAGCGCACCCGACTCCGCGTCCCCCGGAAACTCAGCCGCCATTCTCCGAACCGATTCTCTCGCACGCCTTCGTACTCGGTTGGCCCGCGAGGCATCACTCTTTTGTAAATCCGCCAGCCCATGCCGCAAGCGGAGAGCGTCCAGCGAATTGATGGCAAACACCCCAGTGCAACACTGAGTACATCCAGGACGACACACCAACCAATCGCCGCTTCGCCGCGCCGCATCAGCCAGGGCCGCATCGACGATCTGAATCAGCTTCTCGTCGCCCGTTGGCATTCGTCGCAAAGCCATGGCTGAAGAATACTCCTCCGCCCTTGCGCTTCATCCCAAAATACGTTTTCATACTCCACATGACAATTTTCCGCGAACGTTGCCTGCAAGCTTTCCTGTTCATTCTGTTCGTGGTTGCCATCGGCGTTGCCAGCGATTCTCCTCCGAAAGGCAGCTACATTCTCTATGTCGGCACCTACACCGAAAAAGAGAGCAAGGGGATCTACGCTTATCGCTACGATCCAGCATCGTCCGAATTGACGCCCATGGGATTGTCTGCTGAAACGACCAGTCCGTCTTTCATTGCAATCGACCCGACCCGCCGCTTCCTCTATGCGGTAAATGAAATCTCGAACTATAAAGGCACGAAGAGCGGAGGGGTAAGCGCTTTTTCCATCGACCATAAAACCGGGAAGCTAACCTTCCTCAACGAAGTTGCCTCCGGCGGTGCCGACCCTTGTTACATCGAGTTTGATAAAACCGGGAAGTATGTGCTCGTCGCGAACTACACGGGCGGCAGCGTCGCCGTATTTCCCGTTCAAGCTGACGGCCATGTTGGCGAGGCATCAGCCTTTATTCAACACAAAGGAACGGGTCCCAACCCTGAGCGGCAGGAGGGTCCACACGCTCATTGGATCGAAACCACTCCAGATAACCGTTTCGCGATCTCCGTTGACTTAGGACTGGACGAGTTATCCATATACCGCTTCGATGCCAAGAATGGAACGCTGACGCCGAACGATCCGCCTTTCGCCAAACTCGATCCCGGCGCTGGCCCACGCCACATGGCCTTTCAGCCCGATGGAAAATTCGCCTACGTCGTCAACGAAATAGGATCCACCGTCACAAGTTATTCCTACGACGCGCAAAAGGGCTCCTTGCAGAAACTGAAATCCGTCTCCACTATCCCCAAGGACTTCACGAGCAAGAACGAGACGGCGGAAATCGAGGTCCACCCTAACGGAAAATTTCTCTTCGCATCCAATCGCGGACACGACAGCATTGCCGTTTTTTCGATCGACGCCAAGACCGGATCCCTCACTCTTACTGAAGACGTGTCAACCCAGGGAAAAGCGCCACGTCATTTCATCATCGACCCCACCGGAAAATTTCTCTTCGTCGCCAATGAAGAATCCAACAATATGGTGGCCTTTAGAATCGATTCCAACTCCGGAAAACTCACCCCCAGTGGGCAGACATACAAAATTCCGTCGCCCGTCTGCTTGAAATTCATGGCCGTCGAATAAGAGCCGAGGAAAAGAGGACCTGTATGCCAAAAACACGCTTGCCGCAATAAACCTGACTAATTAACACCCAGGCATCATGCCGCTGTGGAAATGGTGCGCCAGATCATGCTAATTTACGATATTCGCCACGACGGAATCCGTTCGATCTCGCGCTGCTCTCGGCAACCGTCAGTCAGGAGTCACCAGCAAGTACTCACGTACCGGTACTGGCTTGAAAGTTATGGCCGTTCCCGAACGAGGTTTCTCTACTCCCGATTTCCGTGTACTGTTTGAATCCGCTCCCGGCCTCTACCTTGTTCTCACCTCAGATTTACACATCGTTGCCGTCAGCGACGCATACCTCACGGCGACCATGACTCAGCGGGACACCATTCTGGGCCGGCCCCTTTTCGAAGTCTTTCCCGACAATCCCAGCGACCCGCAAGCCGATGGAGTCCGCAACTTGCGCGCTTCACTGCATCGCGTGTTGCGCAACCGCGTCGCCGATGCCATGCCTCCGCAAAAGTACGACATTCGCCATCCCGAAGCTGGAGTCTTCGAAGAACGTTATTGGAGTCCCGTCAACTCCCCCGTGCTGAGAGATGATGGCCAGGTCCTTTACATCATTCACCGCGTCGAGGACATCACCGAGCTAGTGAAACTCCGGCAAACGGGCAACGAGCAGCACAAACTCGCGGAAGAAATGCGTCTCCGCGCCGAAAGAATGGAGACGGAAGTCTTCCTCCGTGCCCGTCAACTCGACGAGGCCAATCGCCAACGCCTGGAAGCCATCGGACGCCTCGCCGGTGGCGTAGCTCACGATTTCAATAATTTGCTGAGCATTATTCTGGGCCACACTAAGCTCATGATGGAAAATGTGCGAGAGGGTGGTCCCTTCTGGGATGGACTTTCGCAAATCGAGCAAGCCAGCGAAAGCGCCGCGAGTCTCACCCGTCAATTATTGGCCTACAGCCGTCAGCAGGTTTTACAGCCCAAGGTTCTTGACCTCAACCAAGCCATTCAAGAAATCGATCCGCTCATCCGCCGCCTGATCGGCGAGCATATCGAATTTCAGACCTCCCTCGCTCCTCAACTCGCGCGCGTAAAAGCCGATCCCGGACAGATCGAGCAGGTCATCATGAACCTCGCCATCAATGCCCGCGACGCAATGACCGACGGCGGCAAGCTTATTATCGAAACCGCAAATGTCGAAGTTGACGAGGCATACCATCAACAGCGTCCGGTAGTCGCGATCGGTTCGTACGTGGTAATTTCTGTCGCCGATACAGGAGCAGGTATCGATCAGGAAGTTGCTCCGCGAATCTTTGAACCGTTCTTTACGACAAAAGAAAAAGGGCAGGGGAAACGGTCTGGGGTTGGCGACTGTTTACGGAATTGTAAAGCAGAGCGGCGGCTACATTTGGCTCTATAGCGAAAAAGGCTTGGGGACCACATTCAAAGTTTATTTACCTCAAACGCAAGAATCCCTGCAGCCCGTTGGCTCGAAAGGTTCCACTTCCCCACGCTCGAGGTTCAGAAACAATCTTGCTGGTCGAGGACCAGCCCAGTCTCCGCGAACTCGCTCAGATCATTCTCGAAAGGGATGGCTATCGCGTTCTTTGCGCCGCCAATCCGGCGCTAGCCTTGGAAATATCCGTCGCCTCTCCGGATCCCATCCATCTTCTTGTGACGGACGTCGTTCTCCCCATCATGAATGGAAGAGTTCTGGCAGAACGGATGACCGCTCAACGACCGGAGATCAAAGTCCTTTTCGTCTCCGGATATACCGAAGACATCATCGGCCACCACGGACAACTCGACCAAAAAACAAACTTTCTGGAAAAACCCTTCAGCCACGAAACTCTGAGTGCGAAAGTTCGATCCGTCCTGGATCAGCAATAACACGGGGCCGCTTTTAGCTCTTAGCCTTTGGCTCTTACTCGAGTTACCAAAACAAACCGTTCACGAATCACGTAGTCAGACTCTTGGGTATCTGACAAACACAAAAGGGCCGCTCCGAAGAGCGGCCTCTTTTTTGTTTTAGGCTAGATAAGCTAACGGCTAAAAGCTGCCCCTTAGTCCCCCGCAACCGTCTCGCCAACTTCTTCACTCTTCGTCGCAACCGCACTGTTTCCATTGCTCGAAGCCGGGGCAATCGCGGGTTTGATAGCAGAAGTAATCGCGCCGAGAGGAATGAATCCACCCTCCGACGTCGCCGGCTTTTCTTTCAGGACAACTTCCCGATAGAGCTGAGCCATGCGCGCATCGTAAGCTGCGTCATTCTTGACCTTATTGGTTTCAGCCTTCGTATCGCGTGCGCGTTTCTTCTCTTCGCGCGCCGTCTTCGCGATGCCCAGCTTGTCCAGATCATGCTGCACTTCGTGGGTCACAATCTCTTCGCGGAGATAAAGAGCGTGCTCTTTATCTTCCATCTTCACTTTCTTACCACCCGCAAAAATCTCGTGACGTCCATGCTCTTCGTACCACTTGGTAAGCGTCGAAGTCATGTGCATCTTCTCGATAATGTTGCGCCAGCCCACTCCCGTGTTGTACGCGCAGAAGCTGATCTCGCCTTCCTGCGTCGCGTAAGGAATGATGCACTGCTCGGTCCGTCGGAAGTCGTAATTAAACAGATCCTGGAACCACATTCCTGCGATGAACAGGAAGTTCCAGCGATCCTGGCGACGTTTCATCACGTCGTCAATCGTGCGATCCGGACCAACCTTGCCATAATTCTTACCAGTCGCGTTGAAGTTCTTGTCGAACTTCTTCAGCAGATCCGTCATCTTGAAATGTGTCGGAGATTGAAACGAATCGTAATTTTTCATCAATGCCAGCGCCATGCCAAACACAGTCCAGAACTTCGACCGCGCCGCATCGTTGACCTTGGCAATATCCTTCGCCAATTGGTCGCCCTTCAGGAACGCCGTCACCGGAACCGCTTCCTTGGTTTCTTTATCAATCATCAGCGCCATGCCCGTCCCGCAATTCGGATGGCATCCGCATGACAACTGACCCCAGTCATTATTCGAATCCTGCGCGTGCATCACATCCGCCCAGTCGCTAAACGTCGACATGAACGAAATTGGATACCAATCGCGCGCCGGAACTCCAAACCCAGTCTGGTTCTTCACATCGTGCGCCAAGTGCGCCAGCGTGTAACGCTGCGCCTGTCGACGATCATCCGTGATGGCCTCATCGCGTCCCGTAAACGACACCGGCTGAAACGACAAGAAACCAATCTTCTTCGGATTATCCAACGCAAACTGAATGATGCGTCCGACCTGCTCATTGTTAATGCCGTTGATGATGGTCACCACCGGAACAATTTCGCAGCCCGCGCGATGCAGGTTATCAATCGCCTTCAACTTCACATCGAACAGATTGCCAACCGCGCGATGATCGTTCGCCGCATTGCCAATGCCATCAAACTGCAGATACGCATAACGCATACCCGCTTCAACCGCCTGCTGGCAGAACTCAAAGCTCTTCGCGAATTCAATTCCGTTCGTCGCAGCCTGCACGCTGTTGTATCCAACCTTGCGCGCATAACGCACCGCATCCAAAAAGTACGGAGACAAAGTCGGCTCGCCACCCGAAAACTGTACCGACATCTGGCGGCGCGGCTTGATCGTGATCGCGTTATCCAGCACCGTCTTGATTTCTTCCCAAGTCAGTTCGTGGACATACCCAACCTGATTCGCATCCATGAAGCACGGATCGCACATCATGTTGCAGCGATTCGTCAAATCGACCGTCAGCACCGATCCGCGGCCATACTTCACCGTGGACGATCCATGATGATGCAACTTCTCGTCGTTATGCGCCTTGATATCGCGCCCCGGAAACACATCTTCCAGATGCTGCGAGAATTCCGTATCGATCGACATCAAGTCTTCAAAGTGACCGTGCTTGACGCAATCCTTCACCATCCAAATCTTGCCGTCGCGCTCAATAATCTGCGCCTTGATCTCGCCCACCTTTTCGTCCATCAGGACGTCAACCGGTAGATGGCCATCGAGAATCTGTTGCCGAATTTCCGGCACGCACTTCGGACACAGCGAGTCCGTCGATCGCGGCCAGCCGAGAGGCGGCTTCGACTTTTCCCACGACTTCAGCAGAGGCTTGTCCGACCACTTCGGAGTCGGCGACGCATTCGGCGCAACTCGATTAAAGCGCTCAAACACCGCCCATGCTCCCGTAGCGGCAACCGTCACGGCCTTCTCAACATATTTAATCGGCTTATGCATTCTGCTCTCGCTTTCGTTGTTTCAGGGCTCGATTGAAATCCTGGGTCGTGCTGTCCTTCTTTACTGTCGCATCACTTCTAAATTTCTCAACCCGTCCCATCAGGACGAGCAAATCCCGCTTCTCCAGCCTCTTCAATGAGAATACACATTACTTCGATGCATGGAGTTGCTCACCATGATGCTATTGAAACCGTGGTGTTTAGGCACGAACAAGGCAACGAAGGGGTGAAAATCGTGGTTAAGCGGGGATATGCAGCATTTTCCGGACCTAAGTTATTGAAAAGGCAGGGACACGTGAAAGAGAATCAACGCTCCCTTGCTTGTTTGTAATTTATAAGTTACACTCGACTATCGACACCGCGCTGCAAGCTACATCGCTCCGCTGCGGGTTGGACTTCCCCGTGAACCCCTGTGCCCCCTGTGGTAAAAGCTCTTGTTCCGAATTTAAAAGCATATCAAGGACAACAATCCGATGAAGAGCAAAGTTTCTGTTTCCCACGACGAGGCGACGGTTCGAGAACTGCGTAACAATCCTGACTTCGCCGCCGAGTACTTGAAAGCGGCCCTGGAAGACAACGACGAGCCGGCCGTCCTCCTCATCGCCCTCCGCCGCATCGCCGAAGCCAAAGGCGGAATCGCCAAGATAGCCAAAGCTGCCGGTGTGGAACGCGAGAGTTTGTATCGAGCGCTATCAGTCCGCGGAAACCCAAGACTCTCAACCCTGGTAGCCGTCACCAAAGCCGTTGGATTGAGACTCACAGTAGAAGCAGCCACGTAGGACCTGGTCGAGTGGAGGCGTGCGCCTCGCCCGTCCAAGTCGAAGCCTAAGAAACACGTTCCACCCAATTGCGTCTGTCTTCCTGAGCGGAATGAATCTTGCGCAACGCGCGAGATTCATGGAGTCGAAGGACCCCATGCCCCAGAGCGGCTGCAACGGCGACGCAAGGCATTCGACCCACGGTCCTGAGGTAAAGCGCCCTCCAGCGTCCTTGCTGGCGGTTACAAGGATGGAGCCCCCTTCAGCAAGCTCACGGCGGGATCGACTCCGCGACCACGAACGGGAAGGGCACGGCTTCAGCCGGGCCGCCACATCCGTCTCATGAGGGCTTTAGCCCCTGGGGCTCGTCCTCACCAAAACTGCCCTTGACAGCAAATCGCCCAGAGAACAAAATCTTAGTCCTCCCCTATTGGGCGGGACTTACTATCTCCCCAACCCTAACCTATCTGCCCACTATCTAAGGAGTCGCCATGCGACCGCTTCACCTCGTCTCGACGTTTGCTGTCGTGCTGTCCACCATCGCACCCGCGCAAACGAAGCCCGTGCAGATTCCACGAACCGAGCGTCTTTCAACGAAGGCTTCCGAGAAGAAGATCGCCGAGAACTACGGCAAGCTCCCGCTAACCTTCGAGGCCAATCAAGGACAAACCGACAGCCACGTAAAATTCCTTTCCCGCACCAGCGCCTACACCCTGTTTCTTACGGGAGACGAAGCCGTCCTGACGATGCGTGACAAGAAGCATCCAACACCCGCAAACGGGACGACCAATTTGCCAAATACTTTCGCTGAGAAGAACCACATCCAAAAAGCGCCAGCACTCTCAACAAACGAGCACACCGCCGTCCTGCGCATGAAGCTCCGCCACGCCAACCCCGAAGCCACCGTCGCCGGAGCGGACGCTCTCCCCGGCACCAGCAACTATTTCATCGGAAACGATCCCGCGAAATGGCGCACCAGCGTCCCCACCTACGCCAAAGTGAAGTACGCGCAAATCTATTCCGGAATCGACCTCGTTTACTACGGAAACCAGCGCCAACTCGAATACGACTTCATCGTCTCTCCCGGATCGGACCCACACCGCATCGCCTTCGACGTCACCGGAGCCAAACGAATCCACCAGGACGCCCACGGCGACCTCGTATTCCAGATGAACGACAAAGCTGAAGCAGAAGAAATCCGCTGGCACAAACCCGTCGTCTATCAGGAAAAAGATGGAGCGCGACAACTAGTCGCCGCAAGCTACACGATCAAAGACAAAACCAGCGTGGGATTCGACTCGGAAAATACGAGCCGCACTCGGAAAATACGACGCCAGCAGAGCGTTGTACATCGATCCGCTGGTGTACTCAACGTTTCTCGGCGGCAGTGGGCAGGATTTCGGAAACGGCATTGCCGTCGACAGCGACGGTAATGCCTTCATCACCGGCGAAACTACGTCTGCTGACTTTCCCACCGCAAACCCGTATCAGAATTCCTTGGCGGGTGACACGGACGCATTCGTCGCGAAAATAAATCCTGAGGGGAGTGCCTTGGTCTATTCCACTTACCTCGGCGGGGTCGTTTACAGTCGAGGTAGTGCCATCGCAGTGGACGGAAGCGGCAACTCCTACATCGTCGGCACCACATGCTCCTTCAACTTCCCGGTCACCCCTGGGGCGTTTCAAGAAAATTTTGGCGGGAGCTCCGGTTGCGAGATCGGCGATGCTTTTGTAACGAAACTGAGTTCAACAGGTTCAACACTGGTGTACTCAAGCTATCTCGGTGGAAGCGGCGGGGACAGTGCGAACGGAATTGCCGTCGACAACGGCGGCAATGCATACGTAACGGGCGCCACATCCTCGTCAGACTTTCCGACAACACTTGGAGCCTTCCAAACAGTCTGCAACGGCGGCAGCGGCTGTAGCAATTCAGGTGATGGTTTCGTTTCTAAAGTTAATCTATCTGGCTCCGCCTTGGTTTACTCGACGTATCTAGGCGGCTCAGGCTTCGACGGGGCATCTTCGATCGCAGTCGATAGCGAGGGCAACGCCTACGTGACGGGCTCAACTTTTTCTTCTGATTTCCCTACGATGAATCCGCTACAAGCAACCATTCGCGGCTCTTATACGGCTTTCGTGACTAAAATCAACGCCTTGGGATCCGCTCTTATTTACTCTACTTATTTAGGTGGAAGCGGCGGGGATTCCGGGGCCGGTATGGCTGTCGACGGAAGCGGTAACTCATACGTAGTCGGCAATACGGGATCGCCAGATTTTCCGACGACTCCCGGCGCTTTCCAGACCATTTGCAACGGGGGCGGTCAATGTAACGTTTCTTCCGGCGACGCGTTTGTGTCCAAAATTAGTCCCGATGGATCACTGTTCGTTTGGTCTACGTACCTCGGCGGCTCGTCTGCGGAACAAGCCTCTGGGGTAGCAATAGACAGTCAGGGATATGTCTATGTCGCAGGTTTCACCAGCTCATATAATTTCCCATTGGTTAGTCCGTCTCAGAAAAAATTCGCTGGCGGAGGATGGGATGCCTTTGTGACTCGGTTCAGCCCATCTGGCACCGCCCTATTTTCCTCGACGTACTTGGGCGGCGGCGAACTAGACCTTGGCTATGCCATCGCAGCCGATAGTGTCGGCGACGCCTACGTCACCGGCTTGACTCAATCTAGCAGTTTCCCGACCACTCACGGAGCGTTGCAAGTAACTTGTGGTGGCACCGGTTTTTCCTGTCGATACGACGGGGACGCCTTCTTGACTAAAATCCAGATGACGGCAGTAACGACATCCTCTATCTCTTCCTCACTGAACCCAATCGCATACGGGCAACAGACGATGTTTAACGGCATCGTCAGCTCCGGAAAAAACGTGCCACCCGATGGGGAACAGCTCAGTTTTCGCGTAGGCTCGAAAGCCCTAGGGTTCGGCGTTCTGACCGGGGGATCGGCTAGCTTCACGATTTCGACGCTCAAGGTCGGAACAACTGCGGTTACAGCCGTTTATACCGGAGACTCAAATTTTGTTGGCAGCACGTCAAAGCCCCTCAAGCAAGTAGTGACCAAAGCAACAACCACCACCGCTCTCTCGTCCTCCCAAAACCCGTCCCACTCCGGACAATCCGTAACCTTCACCGCAACCGTGACCCCGCAATTTAGCGGAACTCCCACCGGAACGGTTTCGTTCTACGATGGCGCGACGCTCCTGAAGTCGGTCGCCCTCAGCGCAGCCACTGCAAAGTACACCACCACAAAATTAACTTCCGGATCACACACCATCACCGCAACCTACAACGGCAGCACATCCTTCACCGGCAGCACCACTTCGCTGACGCAGACTGTGAATTAAATTCAGAGAACAAACGCTCGCGTAGGGACAGCCGCCCCCGGCTGTCCCGGCCGAGCACAAGCTCGGCAATCTCCTCAACAGCTGCCGAAAAATAATCGCTTCAGTCTGAGCACTGGCAGAAGAATGCGGAGGTCGTCCGGTACCCGATCTTCAAATCGATTCTGTACTAAACCTGCCAGCATGTCCGCGAATTGGATGCCTCGGCAATTTCGGCTGTCTTGAGGAGTCGTCGATAATCTGGTCTTCACGCACTTTGTAAACCACAACTCAGTTTGCAAGTAATCGTGCAGGCTATTTCCGCTTCGCACCTTAATCGACCGAGGGTCGGGGACCAGCGTCACTTCGTCGAACGTCCCCAGACGATCGAGCAGGCAAAGGCGGATCATGTAGTTGTAAAGTTTGTTCCCGTCTTTGCGGATGTGTTCTCCTACGTTCTCTTTTTTCACGACAATGGCGTGAAGGCAAATGTCCGGGTGCGCTCGGCACATCGCGAAGGCTGAACGTGCGAATTCAGTTCGTGCGGGCGCGGACATCGTTGACCATTTTTTCTCGTTCGCCGTTGACCAGTTAAAGCCGCTGTAGAGACTGCTAATCACTCGCTTCGGCAGATGTTCTTTTTCCGGCGGGACGCAAAGGCAGGCTAAGGTCAGATAGCGACTTGATCCACCATTGCGATACGGCGCGTTAAACGTCCAGCCCAAATCACCGCTCTCATCGAGATAGATGATGGCCTTGCTCAGAGAATTTTCCCAGGGAAACTAGAAAACGAAATTGCAGGCAAAAAACAGGAAAAGAAACTAGAAGAAGCGGATGGCCCCCAAGACCGACGCGCTTACAGCGCGCTTACGATACCCCTTGAAAGGGCGTCGCGGGTTCCTCAGGATTTACCCATCCTGCATTAAGGCTAGCCCCCGATCCCTCTCGTTGCAAGCGATTTCGGATGCAGCCACAGGACTTCAATCCCGTTTCGGGAATACGTTCGTCACAAACGTCGTGTGACGCCCATCACAGACAACCCCACTCCAACTAGTAAACAATGGCAGCGGAGCAACTGCTCACAGCAAGCGGAGACCGACCCTCCGCCCCGCTCAATTTTTCTTTGAAATCAGATCGCGCTTTCGATCACGAAGGTTCCCGATTCGGAACGAGTTTAGAGGCATAAACCCGCTAAGTCCTTATTCCGCAATATTTTACCTCTAAGTCCTTTGTCCGGAATATTTTGGCGGGAAAATACACG
>CAWGOX010000002.1:0-298743 GCA_963824315.1 uncultured Acidobacteriaceae bacterium
CCAAGCTCCGTAGAAAAGGAAGACATAAATTGGAGCGGCGATCAACGGTACCGACCACGGTATCTGTTTCGAGGCCGCGAGGTAAATGCCCCACGGTATCGAGCCAATCCACATGATCCCCACCAGAACCAAGTAGCGAATTGCGCGCGATCGGTTCATCAGATCGGAAACTTGGTGGAGCTGACCGGGATCGAACCGGTGGCCTCCTGGTTGCAAACCAGGCGCTCTCCCAGCTGAGCTACAGCCCCATAACCCGGTCGTTTGTCTTTGGTCGATGGTCGTTGGCAAGATCCTGCGAACGACTAACGACTATTGACCAACGACTGATTCTGGTGGGCCTGGGTAGAGTTGAACTACCGACCTCACCCTTATCAGGGGTGCGCTCTAGCCACCTGAGCTACAGGCCCGGTTGGCTCATGTTACAGCAAAAACATCCCGGAGCCCAAAAAACATGTCGGTAGTCGTTAGTCGATCGTCGTTAGCAAAACCTGCTAGCGACCGACGACAAACGACCAGCGACCGATTTTTTTCGAGGAAAAGGTTGAACGCGCGACCAGGCTAAGCCCGATCTGACGGTTGTGACAAATGTTCGAGCAAGAGAGGTCTGACCGTAAGCTCCCTCAATTCTTCTCAGGTTAGTTTGAAGATTTGAGGGGTACATAGCAACATTCTCTGCCGAAGCAGAAATGCTATGACGTTCTCTCTTAGAAAGGAGGTGATCCAGCCGCAGGTTCTCCTACGGCTACCTTGTTACGACTTCACCCCAATCATGAACCATACCTTGGACGGCTGCTTCCCTTGCGGGTTGGCACACCGGCTTCTAGTGCAGTCCACTTTCGTGATGTGACGGGCGGTGTGTACAAGGCCCGGGAACGTATTCACCGCAGCGTTCTGATCTGCGATTACTAGCGATTCCAGCTTCATGGAGTCGAGTTGCAGACTCCAATCCGAACTGAGGCCGGCTTTTTCCGATTAGCTCCACCTTGCGGCTTTGCGACGGTTTGTACCGACCATTGTAGCACGTGTGTAGCCCTGGACATAAAGGCCATGAGGACTTGACGTCATCCCCACCTTCCTCCCCGTTATCCGGGGCGGTTTCACTAGAGTGCTCGGCATTACCCGGTGGCAACTAGGGATGAGGGTTGCGCTCGTTGCGGGACTTAACCCAACATCTCACGACACGAGCTGACGACAGCCATGCAGCACCTATACAGCAGCCTCTTGCGAGGAAAGGATATTTCTACCCCGGTCTCCTGCATTTCGAGCCCAGGTAAGGTTCTTCGCGTTGCGTCGAATTGAACCACATGCTCCACCGCTTGTGCGGGCCCCCGTCAATTCCTTTGAGTTTCAGCCTTGCGACCGTACTCCCCAGGCGGATTGCTTATCGCGTTAGCTGCGGCACGATCGGATTGGGTACCGATCACACCAAGCAATCATCGTTTAGGGCTAGGACTACCAGGGTATCTAATCCTGTTTGCTCCCCTAGCTTTCGCGCCTCAGCGTCAGTAGTGGTCCAGTGCGCCGCTTTCGCCACAGGTGTTCCTCCCGATATCTACGCATTTCACCGCTACACCGGGAATTCCACGCACCTCTCCCACCCTCCAGCATGGCAGTTTCGCCTGCAGGCTCTAAGTTAAGCTTAGAGGTTTCACAGGTGACTTACCATACCGCCTACGCGCCCTTTACGCCCAATAATTCCGAACAACGCTCGCACCCTCTGTATTACCGCGGCTGCTGGCACAGAGTTAGCCGGTGCTTCTTCCACCGGTACCATCATTATTTTCCCGGTCGAAAGGAGTTTACACCCCAAGGGGCTTCATCCTCCACGCGGCGTTGCTGCGTCAGGGTTTCCCCCATTGCGCAAAATTCCCCACTGCTGCCTCCCGTAGGAGTCTGGACCGTGTTTCAGTTCCAGTGTGTCCGTGCGCCCTCTCAGGCCGGATACCGATCTTCGCCTTTGTAGGCCATTACCCTACCAACTAGCTAATCAGCCGCGACCCCCTCCAAAAGCGGATTACTCCTTTGATCTCTCGATATTATGCGGTATTAGCCTCGGTTTCCCGAGGTTATCCCCCACTCAAGGGTAGGTAGTCACGTGTTACTCACCCGGTCGCCACTGTACTCATGGATTGCTCCACTTTCTCGTTCGACTTGCATGTGTTAGGCACGCCGCCAGCGTTGATTCTGAGCCAGGATCAAACTCTCATTTGAAACCTGAGTCGGTCTGGGTAGACCGACAACCCTTACCAGCTGAGGTAAGGGTCCATCTTGTGAGTACGTTCAGACTTTGAGCCCGAACATTTGTTTCTCACGACTGGCACGTTCAACCTTTTGTCAAAGACCGATCCGCTTTCCGCCTAAGCGGTGCGCTTTCTGTCCGCCGAGACCTTTTGCAGGGTTTTAGGCGTCCTCGAAACTTGATAAAACTACGCGTTCGCGCAATCTGCTGTCAACCCGCTGATATCACAGGTTTTCCACCTGTTTTCAACAGTGAGGGGAGTTTCAATTCAGAAGGGGTTTAAGTCCAACCTGAAGAACTCTTTACCGACTAGTACTGACCGGCCGGCAGACAATTTAGAGCGCGTCAACAACGCTCTTCCGCTTAGACATGCTTGAAATAAGCCGTAAAATCCGGCGCACGCCGAAACAGAAGACAGTTCAAAAATTAAAGATCGCTTGGAGGCTCTGCTTTTCGCGGAAACCCTTCAGGGAACCTTGTCCCCGAATGCGAACCCCGGAAAGGGGTCAAATGGAGGCTTACTGAATTTGATGCCAAAAGCTTCCGGGAGGATGCACCGGGCAGCTGAGACACTTCTTCGCTTGTCCTCGACCTGTTTGTTATACCAAAGTGAATCGGGTTGCGCAAGGGGTGGAATAAAAAAAGTTACGGAAGGGCAACCGGCGTCACATAGAGCAAGAACAACTGGGGTGAGCTGGATCTGGTCAACTAGCTCTCGAAGGCGATGAGCGAAAACCAGAACTAGGTACGGCCCTGATCGCACTCTTGGCTCTAGCGAAGTTCTTCTTCCCGTCTTGACGAACCTTCTCTAGCTCCGCATGCAGGCGGTCGATTTCGCTGTTAAATTCCGAAGGCGAGAGGCAATCGCAGGAGATCAGGCGGTCGTACTGTATTCCCCCGAATTGTTGCCCTGTTGAAGATTTCACGTGCACGTTGGCGGTGGGTTCGCCCATAAACCCTTCATCGAAGAATAAGAGCTCAAGATTAAAAGTAGACATGCAAGTTATTATCTCACCGCTGTCAACGCGAGTTGCTTTCCGCAACCTGACTAGCGTAGAAGGTTCGTGCTGAGCTAACACGGCTTGGGAGAGGCGGAATGATGACGCTCCAAGAGCTGTTGGACAACCACGGCGTATCGCGTGGAGTGGTCTGGCATCTGGAAGATCCCGAGATTTCTGACGAGACGTTCGCCGCCGATGTGGGCCTGGACTGGGCTGGCGTTGGCGGTTACGGAGCCATCTACCGTATCGGTGGCCGGGAGGGAGTTTACGCGGTCGTCAAACCTGATGGTGTCACCATCGTGCAGCGAGGCGAGGAGGTATCCGACGCGCTGATCGCGGGGACTATACGAGCCTCGGATGAGGCTTCGGTCGAGCTTCACGCGGAACTTCAGCGTCTTCGCAGGGAGGAATGGAAGACTCGGCCTCTGGCGCGGATGTGGAACGCTGTGATGAAGGTGCTCATAATCCCCGTCTTGATCCCGATGTACATCATCGGCTTCATCCGGTTCCTCCTCGCCGAGGCGAAGGAGAGGAAGGCCGGTAAAGGGCGGTGAGCAATTGCTGTGTATCCGGGGACGCAACTGTTTCCTGTGGTGGTGTGAAAGAGAAGACTTCTATCACACACTCAAAAGAAGTACTCGCCGGGATCGATCGCATTGGCGGGTCGCCAACATCTCCGGCGGAGTATGACTCCAGCTTTTTAAGCGCAGAGCAAGACCAATTGGGGGTGCGCCCCTTCTCGCGCTTTTCGAGAAGAGATCGTCAAGGACCTCGGGTCCAAGGACCATGCAGGAATGGCGATCGCTTGACGGTGATTCCCGTTCGCGGAGTTCAAGCGGACAAGAGTGTCCGCTCCACACGAACAGTTGGGACTCGCTGCGGTTTCCTAATCACCGGGCTTCTCCCGTGATTTCCGCCATGGCCTCAGCAAACCCACGAGCTGTTACGATCTTAGCGTCCGCCCATTGCGCGGGGAAATCCTTCAGATTGCCGGTCACGATGTAGTGGGCTCGCGCGGCCTGTGAACACTCCAGAAAAATGTCATCGTCGGGATCGGAACAGGCCTGCACTCTCTCAGCGGGCCTGACCCAAAGTCCATTTTGACGGATCGCGCGAAGGGCCTGCTCGATCACATGCTCGCTGCGATTAAATTTGGGACGACGGATCACTTCCTCATATTCGGCATAGATATCGCCGCTCACGCATAGTTGTGCGGTCGTTCCGGCAAGCGCGATCAGGAAGACCCGGGCGGGCAAACCCTGGGGGTGCAACAAGGCGGAAACGAGAATGTTCGTGTCGAGGACGACGCGAATCATTGGTTCCTCGCTTCCTTGAAGTTGTCTAGACTATTACTCCGACTTATTGCTTCGACGGTTGCCGTTCACGGACGGGCCTTGCGCGCAGCCGCGATTTCCGCATCGATCTCTTCATTGGAGAGTTGGTCCAGGCCCTGATCTTCCGCGCTTTTCCACGATGCCTGCAGCCAATCGGGAGCGGAAGGCGTCGAGTTCGTGCGGATGGTGATCTCCTCGTTCTCGGCGATGGAGCGTCCGAGCAGGCTTTCGATGGCCAGCTTCTGGTCTGGAGACAGGTCTTTGGCGCGGTGAGTCATCTTTAACTTGTATCCGATACTTCGGTCTTTAGTTCCCCGACCTCAAGCTTAGTGTAGGACGGCGGATTCGGATTGTCACGCCGAATTGGCGATGCCGTGAGGGTGGCGCGACGGCGAGAACAGATCGGAGTTGTGGTGGGGATGAGAAGTCAAGATCCCCGCCCTGTGTCTGCAAAAAACGCAGACACAAGAGCGGGGCACCCGGGGTTAAAGAGAAGAGTGGATGCCCCGCTCTTGTCGCGTGTCTTGCGACAGGGCGGGGTTGTTGACTTTCCCGATTGCGGAACACCGTTCGAGAACTTTCGCGGACTTGTACTCTGCGGTCCGAGCTTCGGGTTTACGATCCAACATGCCGTGGGGACTCAAGCATTTTCAGGAAGGACGCTGTCTGCACTTTCTGACCTTTAGCTGCTATGGACGGGCTCCTCTACTTGGAACGGCGCAAGCACGCGACGTCTTCGAAGGAACTCTGGAGCAGACGCGGCGGTGGTATGGATTTTATGTGGCCGGCTACGTGGTCATGCCTGAACATGTTCATCTGCTGATGAGCGAGCCGGAGCGGACAAAGCTTTCCTCCGCTCTGCAAATGCTTAAGCAGAATGTCGCGCGACGCTTGCGTTCTCCGGAGGGCGGTTTGTTGTGGCTGCCGCGGTATTTCGACTTCAACGTTTGGAGTGAGGCAAAGCGAGTTGAGAAGCTGCGCTACATACATAGAAACCCGGTGGAGCGCGGACTGGTGCGGTGTCCAGAGGACTGGAAGTGGAGTAGTTTTCGTCACTATGTTTCTGGGATTGAAGGAGTGGTGGAAATTGAATCGCAGTGGACGGCTCGGAGGAGAGAACAGATGGGAGTTGTGGTCGGGATAGGAAGTCAAGATCCCCGCCCTGTGTCTGCAAAAAACGCAGACACAAGAGCGGGGCACCCGGGGAGTCGCGGTAGAATGCTTCCGTGAAAACTGACTCTTCTTCTTCGGGTTCTTCGGACCCCTGGCGCGCGCAGTTGCGGTTCATCGGCTTGGGATATGCGGCCGTCTTCATCATTGCGGCGGTGTTGGTTCTTGGGAGATACCTGCAAGAACACTTTCATCGCGGGGATATGGCGGCTTCGGGTGGCATGTCCGCATTTGGCGATTTGTTGCTTGGGATCTTCATCGTTTTTCTTTTCATGATCCCAACCGGCTTTCTGGTGTGGGCGGCGGCGAAGTTGGAGGGTGGCTACACAGCTTATTCTCAGCTACTGGTGGGCATAAGCCTGACCGCTCCGTTGTGCCTGGGTCTGTTTTTTCTTAGCAGGAATCATTTGTCGGAGAACCTTGCCAGTCTTTACTTGTTGAGGTTCGCGGCCTCGCCTTTCATTCTGATCGGAATCGCCTTCAGCCGATTGGTGGCGCGATTTGATCGAGCGAAGCGGCTGACTCTCTACGCGCTCCTGATCGAGGGATTGAGCTTCGGGATTGCGGTCGCGATGTGGCTCCGGCGCTAAGGTCGTTTGGGCTCGCTTCTTTTGCAAACCCGCATCCTCGCAGGCCTATAATTTCAGCAGCAAGGTGATTTCAAGCAATATGATTTCGGTCGTCCAACTCGGGCGGGTTGATTATGCCGAAGGGCTCCGGCTGCAGCGGAAGCTGGTTGATCTGCGCAAGGCTGGCGAGATTGGCGACGTGTTGCTGCTGCTCGAGCATTCTCCTGTCATTACGCTGGGACGAAATGCGAAAGCTGCGAATGTGATTGCTTCTCCGGAGGCGCTCGCGGCGCGCGGGGTTGAAGTGTTTGAGAGTGATCGCGGCGGAGATGTTACGTTCCATGGGCCGGGACAGTTGGTGGGGTATCCCATATTTGATTTGCGAGGATATCGGAGCGCTCAGCCGTCAGCCGTCAGCGGTCAGCCAAACCCTTCGGGCGCGGCTGATACTTCGATTCCTTCCTGGCGGAAGACGCTTGGAGCGGTCGATTATGTGCGGCGGCTGGAGGAAGTTTTGATTCGGACGTGCGGGGATTTTGGTATTCCTACGCGGCGCGTGGCGGGACTTACCGGGGCTTGGACCGAGAGCGAGCCGGCGGGGAAGATTGCTGCGATAGGTGTCCATATTTCGCGGTCGGTTACGTCGCATGGATTTGCTTTGAATGTCAGTACGGATCTCAGCTATTTCAATTTGATTGTGCCTTGCGGGATTACGACTAAGCCGGTCACGTCGTTAAAGGAAGAGATGCAGCGGGAATTAGGACGGGAAGTTGAGATGGCTCGGGTTGCGGAAACCGTGTCTCGGCATTTTGGTGGAGTGTTTGGGAGTCAGATGCTTTGGGTGGAGACGGTGGATGCGCTGCTCGGGAGTGCTGGAGAGGAGAATACCGCTCCAGAAAACACCGTTGGCGTGCCGATGAGAGTGCCCGAGGAATTGCGACGGATTCACGGCGAAGGTCGTGAAGACGAATTGTTTTTGGGATAACGGGTTCTTGTCTAACTTTTGAGGCTGACGCTGCGCAGCATTATTGCAGTCGGCATTTCGCGGACAGGAGTGTCCGCGCCACACGGGCTGAGCAGACACGAGCTGGCGGCACGGGCTAACCAGCTAGGATTTCGCGGACTTATGGCTAAGAAGAAAAGTGTGAAGGGTGGCCCTAAGCGAACGGCTAAGAGCGAACCGCGCTCTGGCGATACTCGTACTTACACGATCCGCGATTACCGGCTTGAAAAACCTAGTTTCACTCTGCGACAAATTCGTAGCGGCGATGAAATTCGCTACGAGATCGAGGGTGGCGATCTCTCTTCTGCTGCTTCTTCCACCGCGCCTCCGATTCGGGATTCGAAATATCTCAGCAAGAAGCAGTGCATCGAAATTTATCGCTGGACGCTGCTCAATCGGCGGATGGAAACTGCGCTCGAAAATCTTTACAAGCAAGGGCAGGTGGTCGGCGGAGTTTATTTCGGGCTGGGGCAGGAGGCTTGTTCCTGCGCGTCGGCGTTTGCTCTGCGTGAGGATGAGTGGCTGGGACCGATGATCCGCAATCAGGGGTCGTTGCTGGTGCGCGGATTTTCTCCCGCCGACATCATGATGCAGTACATGGCGAAGGCTGGATCTCCTACTAAGGGACGCGACGCTTCTTCGCATTTCGGAGATATCGAGAAAGCGCAATGTAGTTTCGCCGATTTCTACTTTGGGAGATTTGATTCCTGTGCTCGCGGGAGTGGCGCTGGGCGCGCGGTTGCAGGGAAAAAACATCGCTGTGCATGACTTACATCGGCGATGGTGGGCAGTCCACGGGCGCGACTTATGAGGGGCTGAATTTTGCGGCGGTGCAGGATCTTGGGCTCGTGTTGATTGTCGAAAATAATCTTTGGGCATATTCGACTCCGGCGGACATGCAGTTTCGCGTGAAAGATTTGGCGGAACGGGCGATTGCTTATGGCATCCCCGGCGTGATTGTCGATGGTACCGATCCTTGCCAGGTGTATGACGCGTGTCATGAAGCTTGCGAGCGGGCGCGGCGGGGCGAAGGTCCGACGCTGATTGAAGCGAAGATGATGCGGATGAAAGGACACGCGATCCACGATGCGGCGGACTATGTGCCAAAGCAGTTGTTTGAGTATTGGAAGAAGCGTGATCCTATTTCGCGATTCGAAAATTATCTCGTGAAGCAGAAAAAGTGGATGACGGCGGCTGAGAATTCGGCGTTGATTGCTAGTGTCGAGCAGCAACTTGAGGCGGATCGGGAGATTGCGGTGAATTCTCCGATGCCAGCGCCGGAGACGGCTGCGGTCGGGGCGTATTGCGAAGCGGGATGCCACGTCGTCAAGCCAAAGTATGCGACGCCGAAGGTGGGGACGCAAAATCAAAAGGCGGCAGGCCCGAAGCGTTCCGAGGCAGCGGTGCATCTGAGATAGATGTCTGTTCATATTCTACGTGCCGATCAATTTGTGCCGCGTCCGCTGGAGGAGGTATTTGACTTCTTCTCGAAGGCGGAGAACCTCGAGCAGCTCACTCCCAAGTTTCTTAACTTCAAAATTCTTAGTGTTGATCCGAGCCCGGTGCGCAAAGGCACGTTGATCAAGTATTCCCTGCGGTGGAGAATTTTTCCGATTGGGTGGACGACTGAAATCGTCGAGTGGGAACCGCCTTACAAGTTTGTCGATGTGCAGTTGAAAGGTCCGTACAAGCTTTGGCATCACGAGCATCGTTTTGCGGCGGAGGGTAACGGCACGCGCATATCGGATGAAGTGCAGTATCAACTTCCGCTCGGCGTGTTCGGCGAGATTGCGCATTCTTTGAAAGTCAAGAGGGATGTCGAAACGATCTTTGCGTATCGGACGCAAGTAGTGAATCGGTTGTTTGGTCCCAAAGGCTGAAACGCCGCGCGCCACGGGACTATTACCACATCACCGTCGCACGTTAATATCCCACATTAATTTTTCGACTTCGACGTCACCTCGATCAGCTTTTTCGTCATCAGCAAGAGTCCGAGGATTTGCGTCCACTCGGAGACGATGTTGCCGACGACTTGTCCCCAGCGACTGGTCGGATCCATGGCGCGGAATGCGATGACCCAGCCGATTCCTGTGACCAGCAAAACTAATGTCAGCACGTGCTCGCGCAGGAATTCCTCGATTCGCGAACGCAACTTGCCCTTCGGCTGTTTGGTTCCGGGCGATCCTTTTTCGTAGAGGCGTTTGGTGAGAACGACGGTGATCACCACGCCGGTCCAATCGGCGATGGCATTGCCGAAAAATGATCCCCAATGCGTGTTCGGATTCGGATCGCGTGTAGAGCACAATCAGCAGAACGACAACCGCCGACGCTGAGAGGCTTAAAGAGTGCTCGTGGATGAACGATTTGCTGTCACGTTTATTTGCCTGAGACTTTTGCGTCATGAGGATACTGTACCCGGTCGGGGCCCGGTATCAGTATTGCGGTTACCGCAAGACCATGATTCCATTGCAAATCTAGTTTGAATCGACTAACTCCAACTTTCCATCTCATAGGTGTCGTTAGAGAGGACCTCGGGAAAGGACCTCAGCGGCCATGTCAAAGAATATTCCAAGCCGGTTCCGGCAAATACCCAGGTAAACGAAATCTGTTGTATCGCCTTCGCTCTTTTTGCTGGGCGAGAGGGAGCTACGACCATGAGGCATCACTTGCGCCTAGTGGCCACGCTGGCGGTGTGCGTGGCAGCGTATGGCGTGCTGCTCGGGGCATTCCGGCTATTGAATGCTCCGCATAATGTTTCGGTGTTAGCGGGAGTTACTGTGATTTTTTTGTTGTTGGCAATCGTGCCCATAGCGATCAGGACGATCTGGAGGAAACTATGACCATGTTCAACGGCGGTGACGATCATGACAAAGGGAAGTATCGCGTGATCGACCAATTTAACGGCAGTGTTCCTGCGCGCAGGATTTTGTTCTGGGCGTTGGTGGCGTTTGCAACCTTCATTGTGCTCTGGCTTGTGTCCGCCTTTTTGGTGGATGCGAAACGGATTGAAGCTGGCTTCGTGGGAATCGAGGTGAATCTCGCGGGCAGCCAACGGGGTGCTTCGGAGATTCCGGTGCGCACTGGATGGGTATTTTATAGTCCGCTGACCACGCAGATTATTGAGTTCCCAACTTACGTCCAGACGGTGAAGTGGACGCGCGATCTGAATGAAGGAAATCCATCGAACGAAGAGATGGGCTTCAACAGCAAGGAGGGGATGGAGATTGCGGCGGACGTGTCGTTGTCCTATGCGATCGAGGCGAATCGTGTGCCGGATTTTTACGTGAAGTACCGGCTTAGCGATTTAAACCATTTCACCCACGGCATTCTGCGCGATATCGTGCGCAACTCGCTCAACGAAGTGGCGTCTACATACACGGTGGAGGACATCTACGGAGAGAAGAAGACGCAGTTCCTGGAGCAAGTGGAGCAGCAGATCCAGGCGAAGGTATCGAACGTTGGCGTCGGAGTGCAGCAATTCGGATTCATTGGAGCGCCTCGTGTTCCTCCGATGATTGCGCAGGCGATCACATCGAAGGCGCAGGCGATTCAGGTATCCGAACGAGCGAAGAACGAACTTGCAACCACGCAGGCGGAAGCGGCAAAGAAAATTGCTGAAGCCGACGGTGAAGCGAAATCGGCCGTAACGCGGGCGCAGGGCGAGGCGGATGCAAACCGAATCCGGCAGAGTTCGCTAACTCCGCAACTGCTGGAGCTGCGAAAGCTCGAGAACCAGCGGGCTTTGATCGATCGCTGGAACGGGCAATTGCCTACGGTCGAAAGCGGGCAGGGGAACTTGCTGCTGCAGCTTCCTAAAATGCAGTAGCGGAATACGATCGCTGTGGAACGTTCAAGGGTGGCGCGAAAGCGCTGCCCTTTTTTCTTAGTGCGGCGAGGGGTCGAAACGTCTAGGATTGTGCCGCGAGAGTTGTTGTCTCTTCTCAAGTTCGCATGAAGAAAAAGGCTAGTCCAGCTGCGCCCGAATCGCCCGCAGAGCAGATCGCTGGGTTCATCGCGAAGTTTGATCCGGCGATGGCAAAAGTTATAGGCGCGTGCCGCCTGGCTTTGCGAAAACGCTTTCCTACGGCGCACGAATTGGTTTACGACAACTACAATTTTCTCGTTTTCGGATTCTGCAGCACGGAGCGAAGTTCCGACTGCATCGTTTCTTTGGCGTGCCAGGCCAAGGGCGTCTCTTTATCCTTCAATTACGGTGCGAAATTGGCGGATCCGGACAAGATTTTGCTGGGCAGCGGAAATCAGAATCGATTCATCCGACTCGAGAGCGCGGCGACGCTAGCGGACCCGAAGGTCGCGAGGTTGATCGTTGCAGCGGCAGATCAAGGGAAGAATCCTCTGCCCACAACTGGAAAAGGGAAAACGATCGTGAAGTCGATATCAGCAAAGCAGCGGCCCAGGCGATAGGGCGGAGCTATCCTCGCCGAAAACTGAATCGTCGGTATAAGGAATTTCGATTGGACTTGGGGGCGCTAGCAGCCTAGAGTTTCATGGGTGCAGCACAGCCGTACTCGTCCGCGAAGCTTCGTAAGGCCTGCGCCTTTGCCGGAACCAGCGCGCTCGCTGTTTCGTCCTCCGTTCCGCAATTATCAATTTGACGGCGCATACGACGAGATGTTCGAAGCGCCGGGCGTACCGCGTCCGCATTATCAGGCGCTGTTCCAGACATTGCTGGACTTGCCCGCCGAAGAAATGCGCAAGAGTCAGCAGGCGGCTGATCTCTCATTTCTCCATCAGGGAATTACCTTCACTGTGTATGGCAACGAAGAGGGCACGGAGCGTGTGTTTCCCAACGACTTGCTGCCTCGGATCATCCCAAATCAAGAGTGGCGCAAGATTGAAAGTGGACTTACCCAGAGAATCGCGGCTCTGAATTTATTTCTGGACGACGTTTACCACCGCGGTCGCATTCTTGCGGATGGCATCGTGCCGCGTGAACTGGTGTACAGTTGCCGCCACTTCCGGCGTGAGATGCGGAATCTGACTGTCCCGCGCGGAATTTACGTCAGCGTTTGCGGCACGGATCTGGTGCGACTTCCGGATGGCAGCTTTGCTGTACTGGAAGATAATCTTCGCGTTCCGAGCGGTGTTTCTTACATGCTCGCGAACCGCAAAGTCCTCAAAAAAGTTTTCCCTACGTTGTTTCGCGATTACGGAGTCAGTCCGGTCGATCACTATGCGCAGGCACTGCTTGCCACTTTGCGCGCGCTGAGTCCGCAGCATTCGACAACTCGTCATGAACCAACCGTTGTGCTGCTTACGCCCGGAGTTTTCAACTCCGCTTACTTCGAGCACACGTTCCTGGCACAGCAAATGGGAATCGAATTGGTCGAGGGCCGTGATTTGCTGGTCCACGACAACGTCGTTTACATGCGGACTACTGCTGGTCTCAAGCGTGTGGACGTGATTTATCGGCGGGTGGATGACGATTTTCTAGATCCGTTGTGCTTTCGACGCGATTCCAGTCTCGGCGTTCCGGGATTGTTCAACGCGTATCGCGCCGGAAATGTTGTGCTGTCGAACGCAGTAGGGACGGGCATTGCCGATGACAAGGCACTTTACGCGTACGTGCCGGCGATCATCCGCTACTACCTGGGGGAAGATCCCATATTGCCGAATGTCGAAACCTATCTGCTGACGGATCGGTCGCAGCGCGAATATGTTTTGGAAAATATCGAGCAGTTGGTGGTGAAGGCTGTGGGTGAATCTGGCGGATACGGGATGTTGATCGGTCCGCATAGCAGCGAGGAACAGCGTCAGGAATTTCGCGAGCGCATCAAAGCGGAGCCACGCAATTACATTGCGCAGCCGACGTTGAATCTCTCGCGTGCTCCATGTTTTCTTGAAGGGGAAGCGCAGGCGCGGCATGTCGATCTGCGTCCTTATATATTGTTTGGCGAAAACGTCACGTTGGTTCCTGGAGGATTGACGCGGGTCGCGCTGCGTCGGGGATCTCTCGTCGTCAATTCGTCGCAGGGCGGCGGCAGCAAGGACACGTGGGTGCTCCGCGCATGACCTTGATTTGCGAGACTTTGGATTTGAATGACTGACCAACGCCAAACAACGATGCTGTCGCGGGTGGCGGACAGTCTTTATTGGATGAGCCGCTATCTCGAACGCGCCGAGCACACCGCGCGGCTGATCGATGTTGATTTGCAATTGCGCCTCGATCAATCGCCTGAAGCAGGTTCGGGCGGTGGATGGCGATTGCTGGAGGCGTTGCAAGCGCCACCTCCCGAAGACGGCAAGCTGGATGCTGCCACCCTCACACATATTCTGACGCTCGATAAATCGAATTCTTCGTCCATCATTTCTTGTGTCGCCGCTGCGCGTGAAAATCTGCGACAGGTCCGTGAACAATGCAGTTCCGAAATGTGGGAACAGCTCAATCGCCTCTATTTGCAGGTAAACAGCACGACTGCGAGCGAAGCGTGGATGCTGCACTCGTACGTATTTTTCCGTGCGGTTCGTGAAGGCGCACATCTTTTTCAAGGAGTGACTGATTCGACGATGTCCCATGGCGAAGGTTGGCAGTACATCCAGTTGGGCCGATTCGTCGAGCGTACTGATGCGGTCGCGCGGTTGATTGGAACGTACTTCAGTCGATTGCCTTATTCTCCCGATCAAGCGGTGGAGAGCGAAGAATATCTGGAGTGGGTCGGGTTGCTGAAGTCCTGTGCGGCGTTCGAGGCCTACTGCAAGAAGCACACGGCGGAGTTGCGGCCGCTTCGAGTGGCGGAATTTTTACTGCTAAATCCTGAGTTCCCGCACTCGGTGCGCTTTTCTGTGGACAAGATTCATACTGCGTTGCGCTCGATCGCGGAGCTGACTGAACGAAAAGCAGAGCAGCCGGTTCGGTTGGCCGGACGTCTGCGCGCGACGCTGAGCTTCAGCCAGATCGACGAAATTATGGCGTCGGGTGCGAACGAGTATATGGAGAACGTCCGGCAGCAGTGTGGACAGGCGCATGCGGCGATCCATCAGATTTATTTTGATTATCCGGTGGAGACGGCACTGGCATCGTGATGTTTTCAACACTTGCGGAGTTCTGCATTTTGCGGCGAACTGCAGATCCCTCGCTTCGCTCGGGATGACAAATCTTTAGAAGTAGTTAAGAAGCGGTAAACAGGGGAGAGAGATTCTTGATCTATTCGGTGCGACACGTCACGACTTTTCGCTATGAGCCTGCAGTGCGCGAAAGCGTGATGGAGGTGCGCATGCAGCCCCGCAGTGAAGGAAATCAGCGTTGTCTCAGCTTCAATCTTCACGTCGATCCTGCAGCGAACATCACGCAGTATCAGGATTTCACCGGGAATGCGGTCCACCACTTCGACATTGCTGGATCCCACGGGGAGGTGAAGGTGACCGCGCAATCGACGGTGCAAGTTGACGCGGTGAGTCCGCCGCGCGCTTCGGAAGCTGGCGATTGGGCGGATCTCGACGCCTTGACTGCTGCTGAAGACTATTGGGAGATGCTGTTACCGAGCCAGTTTTCGCATTCCACCGATGCGCTGGAAGTGTTGGCGAAACAATTGAAGTGCGAGCGGCGCGGCAGTCCACTTGATGTTCTGACCGACCTCAACGAGGGCATCTACAAATTATTTGATTACGTGCCAAACAGCACAGAAGTGGACTCGCCAATTGAAGACGCTCTCGCGACGCGGGAGGGAGTGTGCCAGGATTTCGCGCACATCATGATCGCGTTGGTGCGTCCGCTGCGGATTCCGTGCCGCTACGTCAGCGGATATTTGTTTCACAACGACGCCGATGGCAAACGTGATCGGTCGCTCGAAGGCGCTTCGCATGCATGGGTTGAGGCGCTGGTTCCACGTCTTGGTTGGACAGCTTTTGATCCGACGAACAATCTGATTGGTGGAGATCGGCATATTCGCGTGGCGATTGGACGAGATTATGCGGACGTGCCGCCGACGCGTGGAGTTTATAAAGGCGAGGCTCGAAGTGCGTTGAGCGTTGCCGTGACGGTGAATCCGTCCGATGCGCCGTCTCTTGAGCAAACAGCGCCCAGTATTGTGTTTCAATCGCGACCGGTGTTTACACGCGCCTCTCCCCGATCAGATCAGGAACAACAGCAACAGCAGTAAGAGTGAGTGGCGCACAAAATAATAATCGTTAGCTATGCTAACGAATTAATTCTGCTGATTCCCTAACTTTTTCCCTTCTTTTGCGGAGCCTGTTAAAATCTCTAATTCCCCTCCTTCAGCCGGAAATTTTACCGGGCATCGCTCGGGTTGGACGGCCGAGGGCGGCCGTCGCTACGCAAGGCTTTGAATTTCCACGCACTAATGCGACACGGACACTAGAGCCACGAACGCTGGAGTTACCTAAATAAAGATGCCGCACGAATTGCCAAAGGCGTACGAACCGGGCGCGATTGAAAAGCGATGGGCCGAATACTGGGTCCAGGAGAAGCTATTTCATGTCGAGACTCCCGCCGAGGGAGACACGCGTCCCGTGTTCACGTTGCTGTTGCCGCCTCCGAATGTTACGGGACGGCTGCACATGGGGCACATGCTGAATCAGACGCAGATGGACATCATCGTGCGCTGGCACCGCATGCGCGGATTTGTTGCGCTTTGGCTGCCGGGCACCGATCATGCGGGCATTGCAACGCAGATGATGGTAGAGCGTCAGCTTCTGAAGGAAGGCAAGAAGCGGCGCGAGATGGGACGCGAGAAATTCATCGAGCGCGTTTGGGAATGGAAGCGCGAATATGGCGGCGCCATTCTTGATCAGATGAAGCGCCTCGGCGCGTCCGTCGATTGGGGCCGCGAATATTTCACGATGGACGACAATCTGTCGGCTGCGGTGAAGGAAGTTTTCGTTCGCCTCTACGAAGACGGACTGATTTATCGCGGCAAATACATTGTGAATTGGTGTTCGGACTGCGGGACGGCGATCTCCGATCTCGAAGTGAAGCACGAGGATGTTGCTGGGAAGTTGTACGAGATTCGGTATCCCGTGGTGGGCAGCGGTTCTGGAAATCCCGAATACATCACGGTGGCGACCACGCGTCCCGAGACGATGCTCGGAGACACGGCGATTGCGGTGAATCCGACGGACGAGCGCTATCTGCATTTGCATGGCAAGCGCGTCATGCTGCCGTTGATGAGTCGCCAGATTCCGATCATCGCTGACGAACTGGCGCAGCCGGAGTTTGGAACTGGCGCGGTGAAGGTGACGCCGGCGCATGATCCTAACGATTTCGAAGCGGGGAAGCGGCACGATCTTCCGCAGATCGAAGTGATTGATGAGCATTCGAAGATGAATGCTAACGCCGGCCCTTACGCGGGGCTGGATCGTTTTGCTGCGCGGGAACGCATTGTGCAGGACCTTTCCGATCAGGGATTTCTGGTGGGGACCAAGGACTACACGATTGCGATTGGAAAGTGCGATCGCTCGGGCACGATTGTCGAGCCGCGGCTTTCGACGCAGTGGTTCATTAAGATTGCGCCGCTGGCGAAACGCGCGATCGAAGTCGTCGAAAAGGGATACATCAAGTTCACGCCCGAAAATTACGGCCAGATTTATTTGAACTGGATGAACAACATCCACGACTGGTGCATCTCGCGCCAGCTGTGGTGGGGACACAGAATTCCGGCTTGGTATTGCACGAATAACGCGTGTAAGGAAGTTGTAGTTGCGCGCGAAGCTCCGATAGCTTGCAAATGCGGCAGTACGAAGCTCGAGCAGGACACGGACGTTCTCGACACTTGGTTTTCGTCGGGACTGCTGCCCTTCACAACTTTGGGTTGGCCAGCGGCGACGCGCGATGAAGAAGTTTTTTATCCCAACTCGCTGATGATCACCGGATTCGACATCTTATTCTTTTGGGTGGCGCGGATGATCATGCTGGGGTGCTGGTTCATGGCGCCTCCGCATAAACCAGGGAAGACGTTGGGAGCCGGGTCAGGCTCAGTCGCCCCCACAGAAGAAGACGCGCTGCGAGAGAGCGTACCGTTTCGCGAAGTGTATATTCACGCGCTCGTCCGTGATGCCGACCGTCAGAAGATGTCGAAGACGAAAGGGAACGTGCTCGATCCCATCGAAGTCATTGGACAGTATGGGACTGACGCGACGCGCTTCACGCTTGCTGCGATGGCGGCACCGGGTACGGACATCGCATTCAGCGAAAGCCGCACGTCTGGTTATCGAAATTTCGCGAACAAGATTTGGAACGCGGCGCGCTTCATGTTCATGAACGTCGACCGCGTTGATGTGGGCCTGCGGCCCAGTACCGTGGCAGGCGGGAGTTTCCCCGCCGGCGTCGCTGGATTCGAGAGCACGCTGCTCGAAGATCGCTGGATTCTTTCGCGCTTTAATCGAGCCGCGCAGGACGTGCATGATTCGTTGCAGAAGTATCGTTTCGACGAGGCGGCGAATCGTATTTATGATTTTTTCTGGGCTGAATTCTGCGATTGGTATCTTGAACTCATTAAGCCGCGATTGCTTTTCGAAGATGGTGCAGATACGACCGTGGCACGGATTGCCTGCATAAATCTGGTGAATCTCTACGAGGCGTCGTTGCGGCTTCTGCATCCCGTGATGCCATTCATCACCGAAGAAGTCTGGCACGCGATCTATGACGGAGCGCCTCCGTTGAAGTCGATCGCGCTTGCTGCGTATCCTATCGCGGATCAAAAGCAGATCGATCTCGGGGCGGAAACGGATATGGCGATTCTGCAGGACGTAATCGTCAGCATTCGGAACCTGCGCGCGGAATTGAAAGTTGAACCGAAAGTGAAGGTTCCAGTGGAGGTCTTCGCGTACGGGCTAGCAGTTCGCAAGGTCTTCGAGCAGAATCAGGCGGCGATCGAACGACTAGCCAGCGTGGAGAAAATCATATTCGTGGATGCGTCGCTGGAAAAAATCGCTGGGGCACGCAGTACCTCGCGATTCGACGTTCATGTGATTTATGAAAAGAAAGTGGATGTCGCTGCCGAGCGCGAGCGTCTAACCAAGGAATTGGATAAGCTAGAAAAACATCTGGCCAGTTCGCAAGCCAGGCTGAGCGATGAGCGATTTGTCGGCAAAGCCCCGGCGCACATAGTGGACGGTCTGCGCAAGCAAGTAGCGGAAGCCACGATTTTGCGAGACAAGATTCTGGCGAAGTTGAAAGAGTTGGAATAAGCAAGAAGAACGACATGGACTGGAATTCACGACGCATTACCGCCATTCTGGAAAACGCGCTCAACGAAGATCGAGCGACGAGCGACGCGACCAGTTATGCCTGCATCGATCCGAACCAGCGAGCCGCAGCGACGATTCTCGCCAAACAGGAATGCATTCTGGCTGGTCTCGGATGCGTTCCGCGAATTCTCGATGTTTATGCGGCGCTCGATGGCGCGGTCACATCGCACTATGAAGTCACGAGCCATCCCTCGATTTTTGACGGCATCCGCGTGCATGCGGGCCAACAGATTGCCGTGATCCGGCATAACGCGCGCGTGCTTCTGTCCTGCGAGCGCGTGATCCTTAATTTTCTGCAACGCATGGCCGGCATCGCGACGACAACGCGCACGTTTGTGGATGCGGTGGAAGGAACGCGAGTTCGGATTCTCGATACGCGCAAGACCGCGCCCGGTTTGCGCGTGATCGATAAATATGCGGTGCGCTGCGGCGGCGGACAGAATCATCGCCTGGATCTCTCCGACGGCGTCCTGATCAAGAGCAATCACATTGCGTTGGCGGGAGGCGCAGCGCCAGTATTGGAGCGTGCGATCCGCAACCGGCGTGGTCAGCAACCGATCGAGATCGAAGTGCGTTCGCTGGAAGAATTGCAGCAGGCGCTTGACCATGGAGCGGAAGCGATTTTGCTCGATCATTTGAGTGTCGAGAACGTCCGCAAGGCGGTTGAAATTTGTTCGCATCACTCACGCCGCATCCCGCTGGAGTGTGGCGGCGGCATTAATCTTGAAAATGTGCGTGCTTACGCCGACACCGGCGTCGATTTTATTTCCGTTGGTGCGTTGACGCATTCATCGACAGCCGTCGATATGAGTATGCGGGTGGTGCCGGCGTGAGAACAGTCGATGGTCGGTAGTCGCTGGTCGTTCGGCAAAGCGAACCGGCAAAGCGATTATCGACCAACGACCACTGACTAACCACCGCCGTATAATTCCTCCCATCGCTCCCTCCGCAAAAACTCGGAGTTTGCCATCCGTCCACAAAGCCACTGACGTGCGCCTTGGCCGCATTGTTCGGTTGCTCATGGGACACGCTACGGTTGTTGCGAGCGGCACAAAAATCGCAGAGGAAATTGGGACGAGTCGCTCGGAAGTTTGGCGGTTGATTCAACAACTGCGTAGCTTGGGCGTAGACGTTGCCGGACATCCGGCCACTGGATATCAACTGCGCGCCGTACCAGATTTGCTTTTGCCTGAGATGCTCAGTCCATCTTTGAAGGGGACGATTTTCGCCGGCGCAAAACAGATCCATCATTATTACAAGATCGGGTCGACCAACGTAGAAGCCATGGGATCGGCGGCGGACGGGGCGCCGGAAGGTAGCGTGTTTATCGCCGAGGAACAATTGGCTGGTCGCGGCCGCGGCGCGCATACCTGGCATTCCGCGCGGTCTTCGGGGATTTACTGCTCCGTGATTTTGCGCCCCGCGATGCCACCTTCGGAAGCGCTGATCTTTTCGCTCGCCGCAGGTTTGGCGGTACGCGCCGCCGTCGCGGAGATCGCGCCGCAACTTCAAGTCGATCTGAAATGGCCGAACGATCTGTTGATCGGCAGCAAGAAATTTTGTGGCATTCTCACGGAGATGAACTCCGAAGCAACCAGGGTGCGCTATCTGGTTGTGGGGATCGGGATCAACGTAAATCAGCCGAAATTTCCAACCGAGTTGCGCGAAATTGCGACATCCTTGCGAACTGAGACCGGCACGGAATGGTCGCGAGTAGAACTCTGCGCGGCCCTGCTAAAATCGCTCGACCGGGAATATCGCGCTTTGGTGAACGACGCGGACGCACGGCTTTCAATTCTCAAGAGGTTTGAGGAAAGTTCGTCGTCCGTACACGGACGACGAGTAAGAATCGCTGGTAATAATGCTGACAACGGTGATGAGAACAGCGGCGTAGCGGGCGTTACCGAGGGATTGGACGACCGTGGTTTTCTTAAAGTGCGAACTGTCGACGGTTTGCACACAGTGTTGAGTGGAACAGTAAGATTCATTGCGAATTAGTAATATCAAAATCCTCTTATGCTGCTAGTCATCGATGTCGGAAACACGAATACGGTTCTTGGCGTTTTCGAGCGCGTGCCGCATCATGCCGGCGAGGACGTGACCACGGAGACGGCCCGTTACGAGCGGCTCGTAGCGAACTGGCGCGTCGGTTCGCATCTGAATCGCACCGTGGACGAGTACGGAGTCATCTTCCGCAATCTATTCTCCATGGAAAATCTGGAGGTGTCGGCTGTCCACGGAATCGTGATTTCCTCTGTCGTTCCGCCTCTCGATTTCGTTTTACGTCAGGTGTGTGAACGCTACTTCAACACGAAGCCACTGTTCATCGAGCCGGGCATCAAGACTGGGATGCAAGTGTTATATGACAATCCTGCGGAAGTTGGTGCGGACCGAATCGTCAATGGCGTCGCGGCGTTTGAGAAGTATGGCGGTCCGTGCATCGTGGTCGATTTCGGCACGGCGACGACCTTTGATTGCATTTCGAAGAAGGGCGAATACATGGGCGGAGTGATTTGCCCGGGCATTGGAATTTCTGCGGACGCGCTGTTCCAGCGCACCGCCCGTCTGCCGCGCGTTGAGATTCGCAAGCCCGCGCGTGTGATCGGATCGAACACGGTGGGCAGTTTGCAGTCAGGGCTCTATTACGGATACCTGGGTCTGGTCGATGGTATCCTCGAACGCCTCGTGGACGAAATGGGGGAAGAGACTCGCGTGATCGCTACGGGCGGTTTGGGATCGCTGCTCGGAACTGCTTCTCATTTCATCAAAGAGGTCGACGAGTTTCTCACCCTCGAAGGCTTACGCATCATCTGGGATCGGAATCAATCCTTCCGCCGCGAGGCAGCCACTAAGACGACAAAGGCGGCCGCTTCAGCCACTGCGAAACCCGACGGTAACGCGAAACCGTGGCCTACTCCGAAAGCTCCGAAATCGCGCTGAAGTGAACTGCGTCACAGCCCCGTGGAAAATTACTTCAACTATTTCACCGAAATCGAAGAACACTTCCAGCGTCGGCGCGGCGGAATTCTGTTGCTCTCAACGCTGGATTGGGCGCTGATCGAAACGTGGAAAAGCGCGGGCGTCCCACTGGAGGCCGTGCTCCGCGGGATTGACGCTGCCTTTGACAAGTATGACCAGCGTCCGTCGAAGTCAAGAAAAGTAAACAGCCTGGCGTACTGTTCGCAAGCGGTGCTGGCGGCTGCGGAAGATATGAAGGAAGCAGCGGTCGGTGCCTCCGTCGAAGATAGAACGGATCGTGACTCAGGATTTGAAACAGCGCAGATCGTCTCTTTCCTCCGGACGAACGCCGAGAAACTAGACAGGGCGAAGCTGCCGGAACGTGCAGGATTGGCGACGGGTGTGCTCGCCCGCGAAGAAGCGAATTCACTGCGGGAGTTAGCGGACGGAATCGAGCAAAGCGGGAAAGTTCCGCGCCTTGAAGAATTGGAACGCCGGCTCACCGTGCTTGAGGAGAAGTTATTTGCTGTGTTGATGGCTGCCACCCCGGACGATGACTTGGTAAATGTCCGCGCAGATGCAGACCGCGATATCGCGCCGTATCGAAGAAATATGACGGCGCCCCAAGTAGAGCAATTGCACAAGCAGTATGTTCACAAGCGTCTGCTAGAAAAGTGTGGCGTGCCTCGCTTGAGTTTGTTCTACATGCACTGATTGTGCATTCGTACAGTCGACTGGATAGCCGAGGGGGCTGTCGCTACGCGAGCTATATGCGAACTAAGCGCGAGCTAGTAGGGATATACCGTCAGCGTCTTGTCAGCTTTCTGGACGAACATGCGGGCATGCTCGGAGCGTTCGTTCACGATGACTTCTACGACCACTCCTCCTGCGCCGAAGCCTTTGGTATTGGCTGATCCGTAAATTTTGTAGGATTTGACCAGTCCCCACTCGCCGCCCGGTCCCCAATCGCGATAGAAGTCGGCGTAGGTGTACTGCGGATATTTCTGCTGATGCTGTTGCCACGTGGGATCGTTGAAATAAATACCGTACGCGGATTCGTATTGGCCGTGCTGCAGTGCAGCGAAGAATTTATCGACGGCATGCTCGGCGGGCCAGTTGCGATACATCCAACCGAGTCCAGCGAGCGCGAGTATGATTACGACCGTGACGATGATTTTGATTCTTCGACGGCGGGCTTTCGCGGGGTCGTAGGGCTGTGCATCCAGCAAGGTCATAGATTTTCTCTAAGCAGACGCCTCTTAGCATAGCGGATTTCCGGAAGATAAAGGAAGGGAGCGCATCGCGCTAATGGTTTGCTCGTGGCGTGCTCGACGAAGCGCGCGATTACGGCCTTGCAGGTCGCGACAATTGCTCGCTCACGCGCTCGGTGATTTCTTTGTACAACAAGTCGTCGTGCAGGCTATTGAAATCGGAATCGCGATTCAAATAAAGCAATCCCGCCTCTCGTTTGTCGTAGGCCGCTTGCAGATAGTGCAACGCATCTTGTTTCTTGCCCAGCAGAGCCGAAGTCGCAGCCAAATCGTAGGCGGAGCCCAATCCACGATCCAACATTTCTTTTTGTACTGGCAGCATGCTTTCTCGCATTCCGGTAACCCCGCCGACTGCGAAACCACGTTCGGCAGCATTGACGACTGCCAGGGCGGCTTCATCATGGCGCAATTGCGCGGACTGCTTTGACTCGGCGAAGAAGTTTAAATACTCCTTGCGCTCAAGATAGATTGCCGCGAGGTATCCGTGGGTCGTGGCTAGCGTGGGGTCGGTGGACTCCAATTGCTTGAGGAGCGCGAAGGCTTCGTTCTTGCGTCCGGCTGAGTTCAGTATCCATCCCTTATCGGCCTGAATTGTGGTCGATGACGGATCGAGTTTGCGCGCCTGCTCGATTTGATCTAGCGCTTCGGGAAAGCGCGCATTCGCCAGCAGGAAGGTTGCGTACCAGTGATGTCCCTGGACAAAATTCGGATCCAATTCCAGCGCGCGTTTGAATTCGCGTTCGGCGGTAACGGGGTCCCAGTTCCAATAAAACGTGGAAAACGCCAGAGAAGTATGAGCGCCCGCGGAGCTGTCGTCGAGTTCAACAGCCTTTTGTGCCGCCGACAACGCCCGCGGGTAGGCTTCATACGCAGGCATGATGCTGAATTCGCGGAGCAGGTTATAGCAATCGGCAAGTCCGACGTAGGCCTGTGCGTAGCTGGGATCTTTCACGATGGACTGAGTGAAGTAGTCGACAGCCTTGTTCAGATCGTCGGGAGTGCGCTTGGTCCAGTGGTATTCGCCTTTGAGGTAGAGTTCCTGCGCTTCGGAATTCGGTCCATGAGGAGCAGCGAGTGCGTTTTTGTAACGCGACTCGCGATTGCCGAATGAGACGATCGCGATTAATCCGACAACCAGAGCCAGAGGGGCGAGCCAGGCGACATACCTTCCAAGCGGCACATGAGAAGTCGAGGGCGCGGGAATAGAGGGCAAAGTTACAACTGGGGCGAGAACGGCTGGATCTCCGGCGGGTTGAAGTGCAGGCGCGCCTTGTATTTCGGCAATCTCGGCCGCCTTCGGAAATGTGTCTGAGTCAGAGGATGCTAGTTCATCCGCCCGCCCCTTGAGCCACTCTCGAAGTTCGTCGGTGTAAGCGAACACGCCTCCGCGACCGCCGCCGGGAACGCGGTGCACTGGAAGGCCACGCTCTTTTTCCCAGCGGCGAACGGTTCGTTCGTCGCGGCCGAAGAACGTGGCTATTTCTTTCCAGGAATCGAGGCGCTGATTGATGATTTGGCGCGCGGAACTACCACTCACACTGCCACTCAAACTATCGCCCATCCGTTAATACCCACTCATGTCCGTTGTTGTCCGTTGCAGGGGGGGGCGGCTTCGAACATTATACCCGCAGGATTGAGAGGTCGAAATCCCCCATTCGGCTAGTGCTGACTTTAGCAATCCCTCCGTCGGAACGACGGGCCCGACGACCGGCATAGACACCTATCGCGGTCGAAGATAAAAGCAGTCCCAAATCAATGTCTTGGAGACAAACGATGTTTACGAATTGCCGCTTTACTCCCACTCTGACCGCTGTGCTTTCTGCATGGTTCGTGACGCTCGCCCTCAGCCTTGGACCCTCCGCCGCCTTTGGGCAGTCGGCATCCACCTTTGTGAACCCTTCGTTTTTCCAGGCTGGATACGTTCTAAGCGGATATGGGCCGATCGGTGTTCAGGAACTCGTGGCGGGCGACTTCAATAATGATGGATTTCAAGACATCGTGGTGCTCGACAGCAACGCCAATGTCAGTGGATGGGCGATCCTTCTCGGGAACGGCGACGGGACTTTCCAGCCAGAGCAATCCATTGGGATCACCAACACTTACGGCGGTGTGAACAGCATCGTGGCCGGGGATTTCAATCATGACGGGAATCTGGATTTTGCGGTGACCTGGCAAAACGTTAACAACGGATATGTCCAAGTGTTTCTGGGCAACGGTGCGGGTACCTTTACTGCCGGAGCCACCTACACGCTTGCGATTCCGAACTACTACACGATTGCGAACGGATTGGCCGCCGCCGATCTACGCGGCAACGGGAAGCTCGACCTGATCGCGGTTGATGGTCACAACGTCGAAGGTTCAGTCGAAGTGCTGCTGAGCAATGGGGACGGTACTTTTCAAGCTCCTGTAGTGGTTGCGAGCAGCATTGGCGATCCGTTGGGCGTGGCCATGGCGGATGTCAACCACGACGGAAAGATGGATATGGTGGTCGCGTCCAATGACTCAGGTGATGGTATTTACGTGGTGCTCGGCAACGGGAATGGGACCTTCCAGACCCCGGTGTTTTATTCCGAAGGTGACAACTCCGGAGCGACGGGCATCGCCATCGGATCGCTAACGACCAAAAATAATCAAGACGTTGTGATTTCGACGGGAAATGGAGCGTACGTTTATCTCAACAACGGCTCGGGTGTTTTCGGGAAGCCAGTGCAATATGGCAGTTCGGCGAATGCCAGCTCGGTCGTGATCGCGGATGTGAATGGAGACAAGAAGAACGACCTCGTTCTGGGATCGACGTCCTCGGGTGCGACCTGGGTATTGATCGGCAAAGGTAACGGGACGTTCTCCGCGGGGACGGCATACAACAACGGCGGAGTCACAACCGATGTCGTCGTCGCCGATTTTAATGGAGACAAGAAACTCGACTTCGCAACCGCTTCGAATGGGGAGTATGTGAATGTCGCCTTCGGCAATGGCGATGGCACTTTCCGCAGCAGTTCGCAATACGGCAACACGAACAACGCGATCATGGCGATGGCGGCTGCCGATCTCAATGGCGACGGCTATCCCGATGTGGTCACGGGCGGAGGGGGCACCGGCGTTGGAGTCACGATCATGCTCGGCAGTGCGCACGGAGTTCTCGGGGCACCGACTTCCATCGCGGTGGGATGTGGCGAAGCGAATCGCAGCGGAGTCAATTCGATTGCCCTGGGCGATGTTACTGGAGACGGCAAAATCGATATCGTCGCAACGAGCCTCAACGATCCTTACAACTGTTATGAAAGTGTGATTGCCGTGCTGGCTGGACTCGGCACTGGGAAGTTCAAAGCGCCGGTTTACTATCCGACGGGCACAACGCAGCAATCGGCGAGCGTATCGCTGGGTGATTTCAACGGCGATGGCAAACTCGACATCATCGTCTCCAATGCCGACGGCAGCCTGAGTGTTCTGCTCAATAAAGGCAAGGGAGTCTACGGGACGGCGACGGTGATTCCCGCTGCGAATGGAACGCAAGGTGGAAACATCGTGCTCGGCGATTTCAACAAAGACGGCAAACTCGACGTCGCGGTCACCGACTATAGCCAGAAAGCGGTCAATGTGCTGTTGGGAAACGGCGATGGAAGTTTCAAAGCTCCGAAGAGTACGCCTTCGCCGATTGACCCGATTGCGTTGGCTGTAGGTGACTTCAACAAAGACGGCAAACTCGACTTGGCGCTCACAAGCTGGGACGCCTCTGGAACGTTGCAGATATTCACGGGCAACGGCGATGGCACATTTGCCGTGGCATCCTCGTACTTGATACCCGCAATCAGTTGTCAATTCGGTGGGAGCAATCCTTATTACATTGGCGCTGGCGATCTCAACGGCGATGGCAAGTTGGACTTGGCGATCGCTCTCAGCCAGAACAATTGTGCTACGCAATATAACGGCACTGAATTTTTCGGAGATGCAATGGTGTTCAGCGGTAAAGGCGACGGCACCTTCGAAGAATTCGCAACCTCATGGATGGGCGGTGGCAACGGCACCAACGGCATCGCTCTAGCGGACTTCAATGATGACGGCATGACTGATATCGCCGTTGCGGGTTATGGCAATTCCACTGAGCAATGGGTCAGTGTCCTGCAAAATAACACGCAACCGATCAGCGTGTCTCCGTTGCAAATTACTTATGCGGCGAAGGATGTGGGGGTGAAGAGTCCTACAGAGACCGTTGTGATCACCAACGACGCCAGCGCGTCGCTGAAAATCGACAACGTGTCGCTGTCGGGAGCCGACGCGGGTGATTTCAGCTTCAAATCTGCTTGTGGAAGCAGTTTGTTGCCTGGAGCCAACTGTGCAGTAACTATCACCTTCACGCCGACGAACACCGGCAAGCGAACGGCAACTTTGTCTGTCGTCGATGGCGATGGCACGCAGACCGTCGCACTGACAGGGACTGGGGAACAAACCATCACGAGTTTCACTCCGACAAGCGGTCCCGTAGGAAAGTCGGTGACGATCACAGGAACATCGTTTACCGGGACGACGAAGGTGACGTTTGGTGGAGTCGTGGCTACTACGTTCAATGTGGTCTCGGCAACCGAGATTACGGCAACCGTGCCCACAGGGGCAAAAACCGGCAAGATCGGAGTTACTACAAACGGAGTAACGGTTGACAGCAAGACGAACTTTACCGTGAATTAACCGCGAATTGATTGACTCGTCGTTAAGCGCAGCAATTTGAGGCCGAGGGTGGATCGCTCTCGGCCTTTTTTCGTGTGTCCATCCACAACGCTCTCTAATGCCACAGTTCCCAATTGCCGATGTACATCAAGTCAGCTAAGCGAGCCGCGTGCAATGGTGCGCGTGCTCCCACGGCGCACGGTTTGGTGGAAACCTATGGACAAAATTCGTGCGCTCATCGTGGACGATTCTTCGGTGATGCGCAAAATCGTTGAACGTTCGCTGCGCCAGGCGGGTGTGGATCTCGACAAAGTTGTGGAAGCTTCGAATGGCGCGGAGGCATTGGTGGCGCTACAGTCCAACGTTGTGGACCTCATCATGTGCGACATCAATATGCCGGTCATGGATGGACTGGAATTCGTGCGGCGAGTCGCAAAGGAAGGAGCCGCCATAGGGGTTCCGATCGTCATGATCACCACAGAAGGCAGTGAATCGCACGTGGTGCAGGCGCTTTCAGCGGGAGCGCGGGGATACATCCGTAAGCCGTTCACTCCCGAGCAGGTTAAAGATCATGTGTTGCCGGTGCTGGGGAAAAAATCTTGAGCACGGATACAACGTCTCTTACAGGGTCGAAGGAGCAGGGCTGGCTCCCTATTCTTGAATTGGCGGTAGAGGAAGTGTTCGCGATCATGCTGGGATGTCGCGTGAGGCCGGTAGAATCGGCCGAACATGTCTCGACGGGTGAAGTTACTGCCATGGTGAGTATGGCTGGTTCGCTTTGCGGAACCCTAACAATGCGCTGCGGGCAAAAGACTGCCGGACAGATCGCCGGACAGATGTTGACCGGCACGTGCGAAACAGAAGGCGAAATCGCGGATGCGCTTGGGGAGCTCTGCAACATGGTCGCGGGGAACTTCAAGAATAAGCTGTCCGGTTTAGATGAGCGCTGTTTGTTGAGTATTCCTACAGTTGTAAGTGGTGGCGGATATCGTTTCCGTTCGTTGGCAGCCGGAAGCGTCCTTGAAACGGTCGTTTTGCTTGAGGGGTCCCCCGTAGCCGTCCGTTTGCAGTTAAAGCAGTAGCTCCTTCAACCTCTTGCGACACAAATTCTGCAGGGTTGCTGGTTTTGCCCGGCAAACTTTTCCCAACTCTCCAAATTAAGGCGATCCCAATTTCTGTCTGCGAATCGTCAGCGCCAAATGGTTCAGAACAAAGTCAATTAAGAATTTCCTAAGCTCCACAGCGTGGCTACTCGCTTGCATCGTACTTCTCCGCAAGGAGCCAACGTGGACAGTGGATTTTATGCAGCGTGTGCGGGATTGCGAGCACAGAGTCAGGCGCTCGAAGTGGCGGCCCATAATTTGGCCAACCTGAATACGGCTGGATTTCGCGGAGAGCAGACGACGTTTCAATCTCTTCTCGCTGTGTCGCGCCCCGGGAATTCGGGCGGGCCGAGCGTGTCGTATGCATCCAGTCTTTCGAATGCCGGGAGCGTTTCGCGTGCAGTCAGCGACGTCCTCAACCTGGCGACCAATAATTTTGGAGTGCTGGAAGGTACGCATCTGGATCTGACGGCGGGCAATCTGCAGGCGACCGGGAATCCTCTGGACGTCGGAATCGAAGGCACGGGGTTTTTCAAGATACAGACGGCTGCAGGAACACGTTACACGCGCAACGGAAGTTTCCAGGTATCGAGCAAAGGACAGTTAGTGACAGCTGCGGGCGATCCCGTGCTGGGCGCGACTGGGATGATCAGCGTTCCGGCAGGCGCGATTTCCATCGCATCCGATGGGACGCTTTCGGTGAACGGCGCGGTTGCAGGTGGGATCCAACTGGTGGAGTTTGCTCGCGGCACAAAGCTTGCATCCGAGGGCGGCACTTTGATCTCCGCTCCAGAGGGAAGCGCGAAAGCAGCGCAACAGTCGTCGCTTAAACAGGGGACGCTGGAAGCGTCGAACGTGAACTCCATCACATCGGTGGTGACGTTGATTGGTGTGCAGCGGCAGGCTGAGATGTTGCAGCGTGCGATGTCTTTGTTCGACAGCGAACTGAATCGTGTCGCGACCACGGATTTAGCAAAGGTTTGAAGTGCGAAAGTCCGAGAATTTTTGATAGCTCCGGGAGGGGAAATGTTTCGAGCACTTTACACGGCGGCCAGCGGCATGCAGGCGCAGCAAACCAACCTGGATACGATTGCTAACAACCTATCAAACTCCAGCACAGCTGGATTTCGCAGCCGCCGTATGCAATTTCAGGACCTTGTGTATCAGAGCACGGTGATGCCGGGCGCCGCGTCCTCGCAGCAAACGACCGTCGCGACGGGCTTGCAGGTTGGACTTGGCACGCGCGCTTCGGCGTCCGAAATTATTCAGTTGCAGGGCGATTTGGGCGCGACGGGAAATCCGCTCGATCTCGCGATCGAAGGCCAGGGATTTTTCCAGGTGCTACTACCAACGGGAGAAACGGCCTACACGCGTAGTGGCGCTTTTCACCAGGACGCGCAGGGCAATGTTGTGACCTCGGACGGGAATCCGATACAGCCGGCAATCACGATCCCCCCGGGCGCAACTTCTGTGACGATTGCGGCCGACGGCACAGTGTCGATCACATTGGCGGGTCAGACGGCGGCGCAGCAGGTAGGAAGTTTACAACTGGCGTTGTTTCCGAACCCTGGAGGCCTCAACAGCATTGGCAAAAACCTGCTACTCGCTACAACCGCTTCGGGAGATGCCGCGATCGGCACGCCTGGGGGAACGGATGGATTGGGTCAGATTGAGCAAGGGTATCTGGAGCAATCCAATGTCAGCGTGGTGGACGAGTTCATCAACATGATCGTCGCACAGCGATCGTACGAAGCGAGTTCGCGGGTGGTGCAGGCAGCGGACGAGATGTTTCAGCTGGTCAACAATTTAGGAAAGTAAGTTTGGGAAAGTAGCGTGGCTCGGTGAAGCTCTACTGTTTGGGTCGTTTCGTCTTGCGCAGTCTCGTGTTCTTCGCGATCCTGCGCGCAGCGCCGCTCTTGGCGGAGCCCGCTCATCCGCCCCCATCTCTTTCCTCAACCACCGACGCGCTGACTGACGGACAAACGACGGTGTGGCAGGCGGTGGTCGCGGAATTTCGTCATCGCAATTTGATAGGGCCGCAGTGGCCGCAAATCGACGATCTCGAATTGGCCGCTTCAGAGTCCGCAAATTCGCACCCGCTGCGGGTTACATCGTTGTGCTGGGACAAGCGAGCACAACGGGTCCAACTGCGACTGGAATGTGAAGAGGCTGGGCAGTGCTTGCCGTTTCTGGCGTACGTGCGCAGAGATCAATCATTGGAACAGTTGGAACGGGACGGATCCGGTCATGATTTCGAACACTCTGGTTTGCCCGTCCGACTGGATATTTGCGGCACGTCGTCTGGATCGCGATCGCTACCAATTCCGAAGAAGGCTGCAATCCAACCCGGAGATCAGGCAGCCGTTTTCTTCCAAGCCGATGGATTGCGGATGACCGCGAGCGTGAAGTGTCTCGAGCGAGGCAGCCCGGGGGAAATCATTCGTGTGCGCGGCCAGGACGGACATATTTTTCGCGCGAGGATATTAGGCCCGAAGCGGCTGGAGTTTGTGACGCAGCAAGAATCAGGACGTTTGCCGGACCGGTTGAACGACAGGTAGCGAACACGAAGTATCGACCACGAAATGTCGACCACGAAAGAGAGTCGCATTGAAGAATCTATTTGTGGGTCTGTTGCTAATGATGAGCGTAGGGCTCGAGGCGTCCAAGAAAGACGCTCCTGACGATGCGTTGGCGAAGTATCTGGCCCGCGTCCAGACGTCGCAACCGGCACCGGCCATGCTCACGTCCGGCAGTATTTGGATCGACGCAGGGCGCATGGCATCGCTGAGCGCAGATTACAAGGCGATGGTGGCTGGGGATTTGATCACCATCGTCGTCGTCCAGGACGTGACGTCATCCAACGCCAATGCGGTGAACACAGCGCGAACGTTCAGTGCCAACTCGGGGATTACATCTCTGCCGGGCAAACTGAAGGCAACAGGCGTAACGAATCTCTTCGGAATCAATTCGGCTGAAACGTTGACGGGCAAGGGGCAAGCCTCGTCCGCGACGAGCGTCACAACCACGCTAGCGGGTCGAGTGGTTGCGGTTCTTCCCGGCGGCAATCTGGTGATCGAAGCGGGACGCGTCATCAACATGAATCACGAAAAGCAGAACATTATTTTGCGGGGCGTGGTGCGCCGTGGCGACATTGGAGCAAACAACACGGTCGCCTCGAACACGATCAGCGACTTGGAACTTGAAATCAAAGGCAAGGGCGTGATCTCGGATGGAGTGCGTCCGGTGAATCGCGTGCTGCGGACGATTTTAAATCTCTTGAATTTCTAAATTTTGAGGCGCTGTATGAAGTTTGGAATGGGCGTGAGTTGCAAACCCGGACTGATGCTCCCGTTGCTGGTCTCCGTACTTCTATGCACCGAACCCTCGCGCGCGAATGAGCCGGTAGCAATCAAGATTCGCGATCTGACGAGTGTTGAGGGCGTGCGGGAGAATCCTCTGATCGGTTACGGCATGGTCGTCGGACTGACGCGCACCGGCGACAGTCAGCAGACGGTGTTCACGACACAGACGCTGGCCAACATCATGCAGCGCATGGGCGCGCAGATTCCAGCATCGACAGCACGCGTCAATAATGTAGCGTCGGTGTTTGTGACGGCGAGCCTGCCAGCATTTTCGCGTCCGGGCACGCAGATCGATGTGACCGTGTCTTCGATCGGAGATGCCAAGAGTCTCGAAGGGGGATTGCTTCTGCTGACGCCGCTCTATGGAGCCGACGGGCAAGTCTATGCCGCCGCACAAGGTCCCGTTGCGGTTGGAGGATTCGCGGCAGGAGGGACGGGCGCGACGAAGCAACTGAACCATCCAACGGTGGGCAGAGTTCCGTCGGGAGGAAGGGTGGAACGCAGTCTCGCATTCGACTTCAACCAGCTGACTCCGGTTTCACTGCTGCTCCGCGAACCAGATTTTTCGACGGCCGGGGAGATTTCCGACGTCATCAATCGCGATTTCGGACACCTGGTCGCCAGCGCTCGCGATGGGGGGCGAGTGGAATTCGACCCAGCGTCCACCGGAATCACCAACCTGACAATGCTGCTGGCAAGAATAGAAAATCTGGCCGTGATCGTGCATCGGCGCGCGAGGGTTGTGGTCAACGAACGGACGGGCACGATTGTGATGGGTAAAGACGTTCGTCTGGGAGCGGTCTCAATTCTGCACGGCGGATTCTCAGTACAGATTTCGACGGAATATTCTATTTCCCAACCCGCCCCTCTGTCGGCGGGGAAGACGGAAGTGATTGCGCAAACCGACGTGCAAGCCAAAGACAGTCCAGCGCGCCGTTTGGAAATCACGGAAGGCGCGAACATCGACCAGTTGGTCAGCGGACTGCAAAGCATGGGTGCTACCGCGCGCGACGTGATCTCGATCTTGCAGGCGATCAAGGCGGCGGGAGCGCTCGATGCGGATCTGGAAGTGATTTAAGAATGATTTGAGTTTCGGCTACGTTGAAGAAACGAATTCCTGAAAGTGAGAGTACGAAATTGAGATTACAAGGAGAGCGAGATGAATTTGACGCTTGGCGCGCATTCAGCCTTCAGCGGTCCGGCAACAGTAGCACCCGCAAAAGCGATGTTTCCTAACAGCGGTTTATCCAAGAAGGATATTGCGAAGAACGAAAAGGCGGCACGGGACTTCGAAGCGGTGCTGTTGACGCCCGTACTCGACGGGCTGCAGAAAACGTTGTCGAGTTTTGGTGCTGATCCCGATTCGAAAGCGGTCGGAGCGAGCGATTATCGGCAGATGGGGACAGAGGCGCTGGCGGAGTCAATCGCGGCCCGCGGCGGAATTGGGATCGCGCAGATGATCCTGAGCCATTTGCAATCCCCGAAGGTGCCGGGCAAAGAGTGACCGGAGGATTGATCCAGCGGCTAAAGTTTTCCCAAGTGCTGCCGATGTTAGAAATGAGCCACAGTTGTCCTGCAGGAAAGACGCCTCAGGAGCAGGAACATTGCGAACATTAAGGCTCACTAAGAATCTGCCGATAGGTAGCGGATAAGAATGGCAGCGCAGAATTTTGGGAACGCGGAAAGCAGAAAGCAGAGGCTGGAGGGTCCTATGAGGGTCGATTCGAACAACTTTGTCAGCAACGTAGCCGCCAAATTTGGTTCGGAGGTATCCGAACAAGGTAAAGCGGGGCGAGCTGCAGAGGCGGGCGTTGCGGAAAATGGGGGCTCTCAGGCTGCGACGGCGAAAGCGCAAGGTGGAGAGGCATCCGGTGACGACGTTGTACATTTCAACTCCAGGGCACACGACACCGCGGTTCAGATTGAAATCCTAAAAGCGCTGGCTCTATCGCAGCCCGAAATCCGCGACGGCAAAATACGGCTGCTGCAGACTGCGATTGGAAATGGTGAGTATTCCGTTACCCCGAATCAGATTGCTGGAGCTTTGAAGAGCGAACTGGGGACTGACGTATACGGCTAGAGGTTCGATGGACGGATGTCATCGATGTCCCCGCTGCTCAACAGTAACTACGGTGGAACTGGCCCGGTGTTTTCATGATCGAAGTGCTTCGGTATGGACAAGCTTGATGCATCGCTCCCCGCGTTAACCCAACTGAGTCAACTCGTTCAGCAGCGGCTGGTGCTGGTGCGACAACTGGCGGCGAGTCTGGATTCCAGCAACACAGCGTTGGCACACAATGACGCGGAGGCGATCGCGCGCGGGGCGTCGCATCAAGCGGAACTTTGCCGGCAGTGGAGTTGTCTCGAGAGTGAACTGCGTCGTGCGGCGACCGGGCGCATGGTGTCTACGTGCCGCGATCCGCTCGCGTCGGATTGTGGGCCAGAGATTCCCTCGACAGAAAACGATAATTCAGCGCGGCTCCAAGCTGAGTGGCTGCAATTGAGTGAGCGAATTCGCTATCTCACACGCATGCACTGGTCGCTGCTGCGCCACCTTGAGCGAAGCCTGGCAATCATGAATCGCGTGGTGGCCAGTTGCGCTTCCACGTACACACCTGCGCCAACGTTGCCGCGGCCAAACACGCAGTTGCGGGTTGGAGGATAGTTATGTCGGGGCTCAACGGAACACTTTCGATCGCACTTAGTGCGCTTTCTGTCAGTCAGGAGGCGCTGGCCACCACTTCCAATAACGTGGCCAATGCGAACACTCCTGGATTTTCGCGCGAGGTAGTGGACCTGGAAGCAGGCGCTCCCATCGGCGAGGGGCTATTCAGTTATGGCACAGGTGTGCTGCTGCAGAAAATTGAAAGTGTGCGTGATCCCATTCTAGAAATCCAACTGAATCAGGAAACGCAGCAGCAGAGCAAATTCGATACAGCGCTGACACAATTACAACAACTAGAAACACAGTTTGGCAGCGCGACATCTGGTATCGGGGCGGACATCAGTAACTTTTTTAACAGTCTGCAGCAGCTTTCTCCCGACCCATCGAACCTGGCGTTGCGGCAAGGCGTTCTGACGGCGGCGGGCAATCTGGTAACCGATTTCAACACTACGGCGCAGAATCTCCAGACACAGCGCGGCAATCTTGATCTGAACGTCGTGCAATCGGCCGATGAAGTGAATACGCTCTCCGGGCAGATCGCGAGCATCAATCAACAGATCAGTAATCTGCAAAGCGCAAATCAAGATCCCAGTACGCTCATTGACACGCGAACCAGTCTGATCCGGCAGCTCTCGGGACTGATTGATGTTTCCGTTATTCCTACCGGGCCGCCGGGCGACCAGAGCATTACGCTCGCGACTACAAATGGTACGACGCTGGTGTCTGGATCACAGGACTTCGCGCTTTCCACAGAGCTGGGCAGCGATGGTGTGCAGCATGTTTTTTCGGGGACTGCTTCTTCTGCGGCCAACGACATCACCAATTCGCTCACTGGAGGCAGTCTCGCTGGATTGATTCAGGTTCGCGATCAGGAGATTCCGAGTCTCGGAGGCAAGCTCGATCAGTTGGCTGCCGGTCTAGCGAACGCGCTCAACACTGCGAATCAAGCGGGCTACGATTTAAATGGCAACGCGGGCGGCAATCTGTTTGTCCCGCCGCCAGTGGGTGGCTTAGGTGCTGCGGCCACGTTGCAGCTCAATATCACCGACCCTGCGTTACTTGCTGCTAGTTCGGACGGAACGTCCGGTAGCAACGGCAATCTGGCCGTGCTCTCCGCGGTGCACGATCAGGCCGTGGCGGGAGGACAGACGCCGCTCGATTTCTATTCCAATATTATTTTTCAGGTGGGAAGCGATACAGCTAACGCTTCCGCGGATGTCGATTCGTCGAATTTGATTTTGCAAAAGCTGCAGGACGAACGAGGCAGCGTCTCCGGAGTGTCGCTCGACGAAGAAGCGGCCAACCTCATCAAGTATCAGACGGCGTATCAGGCGGCGGCGCGCGTGGTGTCTACCGTCGATAGCCTGCTTGCGGACGCTGTGAATCTGGGATTGGGAGCGGCGGTGCAATAGGCGCTCTCCGTTTTAGTTTTGGATTTGAGCGGTTGGCGAGAAGTAGTTGCTGGGCTAGAGGAGCATCAATGCGTGTGAATCCGAATTACCTGCCCGACCTGCTCACAGGTTTGAATCAGAGCGAGTTGGAGTCGCAACAGGCAGAGCTGCAGATTTCCTCGGGACGCAGTGTGATCGAGCCTTCCGATAATCCGACGGCAGCCGCGCTTCTGGTGGACAACAATGACCAAGCAACGTTTAACAGCGGCTATCTCCAGAGTTTGGATTCGGTCGAAGGACAACTATCCACCGTCGATGCAACTCTGAGCACGGTTGAGACTGCACTGCAGCGCGCGCTCACGCTTGGAGTCGAAGGCGCGAACGGTACACTCTCGGACAGCGATCGCGCTTCGATTGCGAGCGAACTTCAGGGCGTCCAGAGCCAACTGTTGTCTCTTGCCAACACGACCTATCAGGGACGCTACGTATTCGCAGGGACCAACACGGGCATGGCTCCCTTTGTTGCGGACGATACGTCGCCTTCTGGCGTCTCTTATACGGGCAACAATGGTGTCAACGAAGTTTCGGTTGGCAGTGGCTATCAGCTGACAGTCAACCAACCCGGATCACAGTTATTTTCCGCTCCGGGCAGTGACGTGTTTCTTGCTCTCAATAATTTAATCGTATCCCTGCAAACCAATACTGGTATTGGATCAGCTGTCACTTCGCTCAGCGCGGCAAATAACTATCTGTCTGCACAACGGGTGTTTTACGGCAACGCTTTGAACCAGGCGCAATCGCAGACGACGTACCTCAATGCGGCGAAGCTGCAGATCAGTCAGCAGCAGAACGCGTTGGGAGGAGTCGATCTCGCGACGGAGGCCACCGATCTTTCTCAGACACAGACGGATACACAAGCGACGCTGGCCGCGATCAGCCGAATCTCGCAGAATAATTTGTTTGATTATTTGAAGTAGGGTTGGGTTATTTGAGCTGGCCTCGAGCGCTCAAGCGCGGTTCCTACGGGACTGGTATGGCACGAGTCAACTCGTACCCTTCCCATTCGTGGTGGAACTCGATTGCGGAAACAACCCAATCAGCTTTATCGCCAAAATTAATAGTCGTTATAACGATAGTCGTGATAACGACTATTAAAAACGCCCTGCGACTGTCCGAGAACAACTGTAGAAGGTTGGTTTAGGGCGGAGGAACGGGCTCGCTCCTACGAGGTCTTGGCGGTTTCCCAATGCTCGTTTTCTTCCTAGTCCCGAGACTTGATCTAGAGGGTTGGTTTGGCCGCCTGAGCCCAAGCGGCTGCGGCTGCGGCGTGGGAGAGTGCATGTTCCAGTCGTGATTTCTCCGCGAGAAGCCTGGTGTGCAAGTCGGGTAGGAATTGGTTTAGCTTTTCGAGGTTGATACGGTAGTCGCGTGCTTCTTCTTCGAACGATGTAGCGTCGCTCGTGACCGCGCTGGCGACTGCCGGTTGCGATTCGTTCGACGGCTTCTGTTGCAAGCATCCGGCGGCGAGTAATAGGTCTTTGAGCAGATCGGAGAAGTCCTGGGGACGAAGAGACGAACAATGCCGCTGCTCCGGACGAAGACTCGTCAGAGCAGCGCGCAAGCGTGCGTTGATTTGGTGAAGAGTGTAAGCGGAGTTCAACGGCATCAGCCCTCCCAACTGTCATGCGCGATGTCAGTGGTTGACTTAGTTCTGGAGACTATCCCTCCTGCAGATGCGGCCATCGTTCGCTCAGGGATCGCGTCGTCATTGGTTGAGTCCGCGAGTCTTTCTACACGCTCCACTTCCATCCACGCTTCGCGGACTTCCATCAGGTCGGTGATTTGTTGATGGATGCCGGGGATGGAAGGGTGGAATTGCACCTGAACCAGATTTTGCCGGAGATAGTCGTAAAAATGATTCAGCTTGTCGGAGACCGGGCTGGAACTCGCCAGATTCAACTGCGATTGCAGATATGCGATCACCAGGATGGCATGGTTGAGGCGGTTCGTTCGCAGTTCGATATCGTTCTGCTCGACCGCTCGAATTGCTTGTCGCAGGTCTTCGACGATCTGCTCGTAGAGCCGCATCACGAGTTCAACGGGACGTGCTCCCCGGATCGTAGCTTCGCGATAGGATCGTCGAATGTCCATGAGTATCGGTCTCTCGCTTAGCTCGTGCTGGATCCTGCGGCAGGCGTCGTGTTTGTGTTCGGAGTGCTGGCGGTTCCAGATGAAAGCTGGGCGGTGACTTCCTGCAACAAGAAGGGATACTCTTCGAGCGACGCATTGACCTGGCTAAACTCCAATTGCAATTGCTGCTTCTGTGCAGTGAGCTGGTCCTGAAAATCACTGATGCGATTCGTCAGGTCCGTTTGCTCAACTTGGTTTTGCGCGATATCCACGTTCAAAACGCCCTGTGTTGAATCGGTCAGGTTGTTGAGATCGGTGCTGAAGTTGTTGGCGAATCCCGTGGCAGACGAGTTCTGAAAGAAGTTCAATACAGACGAAGGGTCGGCACTAAGGCTGCTGCTGAGTTGGGCATTATCCACTGATAATGTGCCATCGTCGTTGGTGCTGATGCCGAGCGCTGCGAGATTCGTTGGTCCGTTGGCACTGGAGACCGCGTAGCTGGCATCCGCGAGCAGACTGGACTGCAGACCGCGCAAGGATGGATCCGACCCAAGCGGGCCTTCGGAGTTGGTGTTCGAATTGAGAGTGTACTGGCTGTTGATATCGTTGATGACGGCGTTATAAGCATTTACAAAATTGTTGACCGCGCTCACCACCTGGCTGCTGTCGGCACCAACCGCGACTTGGACTTGGGTTCCAGGGAACGCGCTCTGGAGATTCAGAGTCACTCCGGGGATGGCGCCCGTCACGGCATTCACGGTGCTCGAATACGGAATGCCGTTGACCGTGATGTCGGCATTCGTACCTCCGACGGGAGGTTCAAAAGTAAGACCTGTAGTGTTGTTGGTTGTGGCTAAGGCACCGGGACTGCCACTTGACTGGCTATAGATGGCGAGGCGCGAGCCGCTAGCATCGGTGACGACACTTGCCGTGACACCCCAGTTGTTGGCTGCGCTTTGCTGATTGATCGAGGCGGCGAGTGTGGTGAGAGTGTCGTTGCTGCCAGCGGTGATGGCTATATCGGCGGTGCTACCGCCGGAACCTCCAATTTGTATTTGCAGATCTGCACTCGACGATCCGGTCGGGAGAATGGAAGCGTTGGCGTCCGCGATGGCAGCCGTGTAGAGGGTGCCTGTGGATGCTAGGGTGCTGACCACGACGTTGTAGTTGCCCGCGGCGGCGGTGCTTTCGGCGGAAGCGGTCAGGATCACCGGCTGCGATGATGTTGCCGCGATTGCGGTCAACGGACCAACAGGATCGGCAAGTGCGTTTACAGCGGTCGTTAAATTGGCGAGGTCGCCATTGATGCTCGTCAACAATCCCTGCTGGGTTTGCAGATTGGCTTGGTCTTGCTGCCAGGATTGGATTTGGGTGCTTCCGGCAGACTGCAATTCGGCGACAACTGCATCTACATTGATTCCGTTTCCGTTGAGGAGACTGGCGGCGTTAAAGCTGATGCCCATTTGATTTTCCTCCGACCAGTGACACGACCGCTTCGCTCGTTTCCGGATTTCGTCTCCGGATCATTTCGAAATCACAATGGAGGCGGATCGCCTATTACCCGCCCCCATTGTGAAAAACGACTTACTGCAACAGTTTCAGAACGAGTTGCTGCTGCTGGTTGGCCTGGGACAACGCAGAAATTCCGGTCTGTTCCAGGATGGAGTATTTGGTGAGCGCGGCGACTGCGGACGGTATGTCCGCTGCCGTGATGCCGTTTTCAGCAGCCGTCAGGTTCTGCACCTGATTGCTGATGACGTTGCTCGCACTCTGTAGACGGTTAACGGCGGCGCCGATCGTGCCGCGCGTCGCAGCCACGGATGCAATCGCGCCGTTGATGGTCAACAGCGCGCCTTGTGCGTCCGCAGCGGTCAACAAATCGCCGCCAGCTGCGCCGCCAGCAAAGGTTGCGCCCGTGCTGAATGCAATCTTGCCAGTGCCGGTTGTGGTGGATGCCACCAGGTTTCCGGCGACGCCGCTGACTGTCGACGTCAGCTCGATCGAATTGTCGGCAGCGTTATAAATGGCCGTTGCGCTGCCGTTGGCACCCGTTCCAGTCGCGTACGCGGTACCGGATCCCGATCCTCCATCAATCGCGGCTGCGAGGTTTGACAAGGTTGCCGAAGCGTTCGCGCCGATCGCGACATTGTTCACCGCCGCATTGACGCTACCTGCTGCCACGAATGTGTAGGTTTGGCCGCCGACGGTTACGGTGTCAGCTGCTGTCGCGTTTCCCGTGGATCCGAGAATCGCAGTGGCAGTCCCTGCCAGTCCGAGGCCAGTAGTGGAAAGCGCACCCACCGTTGCCTGGATCTGGCTGCTCGTTCCCGAATCGCTTAAAAAGATGTTCAGCGGATTCGTGGTGAAGACCTGTGATCCGTTGTAATTCGTACTGGTCCCGATGCGGTTGATTTCGTTCTTGATCTGCGTGAACTCGGCGTCTAGCGCAACTCGCTGCGAGTTAGATACTGTGCCCGTCGAAGCCTCCGTCGCCAGTGTGACGGAACGGTTTAGCAAAGTGGTTACCTGAGCGAGCGATCCGTCTGCAACCTGCAGCGCGCCGACGCCGTCGTTGGCGTTACGCGCCGATTGTGTGAGGGCTGTGACGTTCGCTTGCAATCCGTTCGCGATGGCCAGTCCGGCAGCATCGTCCGCGCCGCTGTTGATGCGCGATCCTGAAGACAACTGGAACAGTACCGTTTGCAGATTGCTGCTGGTAATGGACAGCTGGTTCTCCGCAGCGATCGAAGCGATATTATTTAGAATGGTTAATGCCATGGTGTTGGCTCCCGTTGGTTCCAAATGGTAGGACCGTCCCCGAAACCTTCCCGGAGCTCGTTCCGTTTAGCTTCTTCGAGTTGTTCGTGATCCGTGCGTCAATTCTGCGGAACCCACTTGTGTTCACTTTGGTTCATCGGCTTGCTACGACCCAGCTTGATTTCCACAGGTACCACCCGGAGTAGCTCCTAAGTAACCAAGTTGCTTCGTCGGGTTCTCTCCCCGCGATGGCAGCTTCTGCCGATTCCTATGGATGAAGTCTTAAATGGCCTCGAAATGAAAGTCAGTCCGATCATCAGGAGTTCGACATGATCCAGCTCACACGTCTTAACCATCACCCTCTGGTCGTAAATTCGGACTTGATCAAATTCGTGGAGCAGGCCCCGGACACAGTCATCACACTGATGAATGGCGACAAGATCGTGGTTTGTGAGAGTGCGCAGGATGTTCTGGAACGAGTCGTCCAGTTTCGGCGAGCGGTTTTGCAAGGAGTGATGCTCTGGTGGGACAACCGCCCCGCGCTCACGTCATGCTTAAAGGCAACAGTGTTTGAAAACAACGCGTCCATGGTTGAGGAGAAATAAGAGCGCTCGTGGACAAGGCAACTTTAAGCGGTCTTCTATTGGCGATTGGCGGCATCCTGCTCGGCTTGATGCTGGAGGGTGGAAATCTGGGCCAGGTGTTGCAGCCAACTGCTGCCATGATTGTTTTTGGCGGAACGTTGGGCGCGATCTTAATTCAGTATCCAATGCCGGTAGCGCTGGGAGCGTTTCGAAAGTTGACGCAAGTATTCGTCGAGCCGGCACACAATGCGCAATCCACCATCGCACTGATCGTGAAGTACGCCAATCAGGCGCGAAGAGAAGGCATCATCTCGCTCGACAAGGAACTTGAATCCATCGAGGAACCCTTCCTGCGGCGAGCGCTGATGCTGGCAGTGGATGGCACGGAGCCGCAGGAACTTCGCAAGATCATGGAATTGGAATTGGATAACAAAGAAGAGCAGGAGGAAAAGATTCCGCAATTGTTCGAATCAGCCGGGGGTTTTGCTCCGACGATTGGAATTATTGGCGCGGTGCTTGGTTTGATTCAGGTGATGCAGCATTTGGACAAAATCGACGAAGTTGGGAAAGGGATTGCCGTGGCTTTCGTGGCCACTCTCTATGGGGTCGGCGTGGCGAATCTGATTCTTTTGCCTTGTGCGGGAAAATTGAAAATTCGTATTCGCGATGAACAGATTATCCGCGAAATGATGTTGGAAGGCGTTGTTTCTATTTTGGAGGGCATGAATCCGCGCATGGTAGAAACGAAACTGCTCGGATTTCTCACGGGGAATAACAAGGTCGCGAGTTCCGTCGGAGAGTTGAGTGGGGCGCCGGTCGGAGAACCCGATGAGGTGCTCGACCTATGAGTCGCCGCAAGCGAAGGACCAGTCACTCCAACCACGAGCGCTGGCTGATTTCCTATGCAGATTTCATTACGTTGCTCTTTGCGTTCTTCGTCGTGCTCTACGCGTCGTCGCAGGTGGACAACAGAAAAGTTGGGAAGCTGGCATTGGCGATTCAGGTAGCGTTTCAAGAGATGGGAGTGTTTCAGTCGTCTGGTGCTGAGATTCCGCTCGCCGCCACCGATCCCGCTGCCTTCAGCAAAGCACAAGCCATCGAAAATGTGGGGCGCTCTGCCAGCATCGTTAGCGTCGTTCCGCATCCAAAAGATGCACTGGATGCAGCGCAGGAAAATGGCGACCTCGCCAAGTTGCAAACGGAACTCGAAACCACACTCTCCGGGGAAATTAAGCGCAAAGAGATTGCTATGCGCCGCGAGCCCGACGGGTTAGTCATAAGTTTGCGGGAAGTTGGATTTTTTGAAAGCGGCTCCGCGCAAATGAAATCGGCGTCGCAAGGTGCCTTGGATCGCATCGCCAGCATGTTGCGGCAGCGCGACTATCGGGTGCGGATCGAAGGCCACACAGACAATGCTCCCATTCATACCGCGCAATTTCCTTCGAACTGGGAACTCTCGACCGCCCGCGCAACGGAGATTGTTCGGCTCCTGATTGTGAAAGACGGATTCAGCCCCGATCGACTGAGCGCCGCTGGATATGCGGAGTATCATCCCGTGGCAGTCAATCGAACGGCAGAAGGCCGTGGCATGAATCGGCGCGTAGACATCGTTGTCCTGGGACACGTTCTCGCTCCCGCTCCGCTCGCCGAAGTTGGGGGAGATGTTTTGAACAAAGCAGCGAAGCCTTCGCCCGTCGCGAAAGTCGCCGCCACGGCCGCCAAGATACCCGCCGATAGCCCGTCACCATAAGACATTGCGCGCTTGGCGTTGGACGATTAAGATTTCCCCACTCCCATGTCTGAAGTAATTGCCACTGAGCCGACGCTTTCACCCGCCGTATCCACGCAAGTTCCCGAAACATCCGTCGAAGTGTTCGCCGTTTACGGCGTCGAGCCTGAGATTCAGGCCTATGCGATGGCGAAATATTCGCGCTCATCGCTGTCAATGAAGGAATCGCTGCGAGAGATTACGACGCAGAAAGCCGAGAAATTTCTTAATACTTTTTATTTTCAATACGGACACCGCTCCATTGCCGATCTCGCGCACATCGCTTTAGCGATCGAGCGTCTTTCGCTACTCGCGGCGATTGTTGTAGCCGATGAACAACGCTGGGACGGACAAGAGCGCTCTACCCGCTATCAGGACTTCCGCAAGAGCGGTTATTACACGCCGAGTTTTCACAAAGCGGAGGCCGGTGGCGAGGGTTCCACTCTCGATGTCGCATCTCGCAGTCTTTATCGCGAAACCATCGAGTCATTATTTGCGGCCTACGAAAGCGTTTCCCAGCGCACGTTTGAATATCTGGCTGCGATCACGCCTCGTCCCTCGGAGATGAAGCCGGACGCGTACGAGCGAACATTGCGTGCTCGCGCTTTCGACATTTCGCGTTACCTATTGCCGCTTGCCACCAATACTTCACTTGGAGAGATCGTCAACGCCCGCACGCTCGAAACACAGGTTGCACATTTGCTTTCGCAGCCGCATAAAGAGGTGCGTGATCTGGGAGCGTTGCTGAAGAAGGCGGCGATTTCTCCGGCTTACAATGCAAACGAAGAGTCGTTGCGCGCGTTGGTCGAGGAAATTCGCGCTGTGTCTCCCGAGATCGCAGATCGCGCCGAACACGAATTGCTGCGTGAAGTGCGGGTAGCGCCCACGCTGGTGAAGTATGCCGATCCGAGTGCGTACGAAATCGAGACTCGTCGCGAATTGCAGCAGGCTGCAGCGGAGCTAATGGGCGGTGTGGCAATTGCGTCCGCTCCGTTGGTGGATTTAGTTGATCCCGGCCCAGTCGAAATTGAGCTTGCTACTACCTTGCTTTACGGAGGCTGTCATTATTCTTATCGTCAGCTTCGGCAGGCAGTAGAGTCCGCTGGGGAAACACGACGTCGTGAAATTATCGATCTTGGACTCCGTCATCGCGGCCGTCATGATGAATTGCTGCGGCCGTTTTCTGCGGGACGCGAATTTTGTTTTGACATCCTGATGGACATTGGCGGCTTCCGCGATATGCATCGGCATCGCCGCTGCGTCCAAATCATGCAGGACTTCACTACGGTTCACGGATTCGATACGCCTCCGGAGGTCGAGGCTGCAGGGATTCGCTCCGAGTACGAGGTTGCGATGAAGCGCACTGCGAGTGTGGTGGAAAAGCTTTCTGCATCCGATGGCGTCGAAGCTGCACAGAACGCGCAGTATGCCATCCCGCTCGCATTTCGGAAGCGCACATTATTCAAAATGGATTTCGCGGAAGCGTTGTATATCTCCGAATTGCGCACTACTCCGGCCGGGCATACTTCCTATCGCAACGTTGCGTATGCGATGTACGAGGCGGTCGCGGCGAAGTATCCCGCGCTGGCGAAATATTATCGAGTCCACGATGTCCGCGAGCCTGTGGATTTGTTGAAACGGTAGCTGGGCTGAATCAGCGGAGGATTCCTGTATGAAGATTTGGATGTTGGCGAAATTGTGTTTCTTTGGCGCCCTCATAACCATCTCCGTCGCGGCCGCCACCGCCCAACAGGACGGGACCGCTCCAGTTACGCAGGATGCAAATCAGTCACCTCAGTCCACCCAGTCCGCAGACAACGCGGATACGGCGTGCAACGCGGCCAACACGCAGATGGAAATTAATCAGTGTTTTGGGAATGCATATCAAAAAGCAGACAAAGATTTAAATCAGCTGTATTCGCGAGTCAAGAAGAAGCAGGATGCCGCCGGTCTTACTCGCCTGCAGACCGCCCAGCGGGCATGGCTTAAATATCGCGATGCGCACTGCGCGGCCGCTGCCGCCATTTATCGTGGAGGATCGATCGAGTCCTCGATTCGTTCGGGATGCCTCATGCGGATCACGCGCGCGCGTATCGACGAGATGCAACACGTCTACGCGACGAGCCGGTAGGACGGTTTTTGTTGGTCCCGTCAAATTGACGTGAACGAATCCCGCCTCTAAAATCAGCTCACATGCCTCTTTACGAATATCTGTGCAAGAAATGCGGACACCGCTTCGAAGAAATCCGCAAATTTTCCGATAAAGAATTAACCAAGTGCCCGAAGTGTGGCGGCGTCATCGAGCAGGTGATTTCGGCTCCGGCCGTGCAGTTCAAAGGCTCCGGCTGGTACGTGACCGACTACGCGAAGAAAGGGTCTGGTTCTGCCGGGTCGTTGCCGTCGTCGTCTGCGTCGGAGTCGTCGTCTGAATCGTCGTCCGATGGCGCTATGAGTAGCGAAGAGCGGAAGGATACTCAGAGTTCGAAGAATGCTAAGGACTCGCAGGACTCCAAGGATTCAAAGGCGGGCAAGAAAGACGACAAGGGGAAGTCAGATAGTTCGTCAAATAACTCGTCAAAGAAGCAGAAGAAAAACTGATCTGATGTGGCCGGGCGAGAAGGCCCCGCGTTACACGATCCTAATTAGTTCTTTTTGTCGGCTCCGGCATTCCTACGAACACGGTTCGGCGTCGCGGTAATTCTTCTTCCGAAATTTCTCCCAGATAATTCATTTCGATGCCCAGTTGTGCGCAGGCTTCGACCGCGGTCTGGTTGAGAAAATAAACTACATCTCCTCCGAAGCGATCTTTGAAGCGACGACGCTCGTCGAGATCGAATGGGCTCACGGAATACACTTTGATTTCGGGAATCTCGCGCAGTACCGAACTGAGGTCGCGCTGAAATCCGAGCGCTCCCTGTCGAACCTGCGCCATGGTGAAAGCAACTACGCGATAAGCCATAAGTTAGAAGTGAAAGAATAACAGGGCATGTGGATGAATCGCCGCTTGCAGCGTCGGTTTCGTCAGGGATGAACGACCACTTTACCCACTGAATCCTTCCCGCAGGAACCTCATCTAAATAATAGTCGTTATAACGACTAATTTTACCAAGTTCAGGGAGAGTGCTCCATGATGACCATTCGGCGCAGCAACGAGCGCGGCGGCGGCGATTACGGCTGGCTGAAAACTCGCCACACTTTTAGTTTCAGTGACTACTCCGATCCTAAGTGGATGGGTTTTCGTTCGCTGCGCGTGATCAATGAAGATTGGGTCGCGCCGAGCGCCGGCTTTCCCACGCATCCCCATCGCGATATGGAGATTATTACTTACGTCCTGTCGGGCAAACTCGAGCACAAAGATAGTCTCGGCACCGGATCGGTAATTCTCCCGGGCGATGGACAGCGCATGTCCGCGGGTCGCGGCATTCGGCACAGCGAGGCGAATCCGTCGGCAAAAGATGCTGTACATCTTCTGCAGATTTGGATTCAGCCCGACAAGCATGGCCACGAACCTGGCTATGAGCAGAAAGCTTTCCCCGAGGCGGAGAAGCGCGGTAAGTTTCGTCTGATTGCGTCGAACGATGGAAGCGATGGATCAGTGAAGATCAATCAAGATGCGAAGCTGTCGGTTTCTCTGCTCGCTCCCGGAGAAGAAGTTACGAAGACGCTCACTCCCAAACGCTACGCGTGGGTGCAGGTTGCCAAGGGAGAAGTCGTGTTGAACGGAGAAAAGCTGGAACAAGGCGATGGCGCAGCGATCAGCGACGAAAAAGCGTTGACGATCAAGGCTGAAAAAGATGCGGAAGTGCTTTTGTTCGATCTAGCGTGATTTCGGAGCTTAGGTTTCAAAGTTTCAAGGTTTCAGAGTTTCAAGACGCGGACAGCGACGGGAGCGCGAGCCGCTCTTGTAGTTTTAGCGAGGGGCCTTGAAACTTTCGAAACTTTGGGACCTATCTTCTTACGGCCTTATCCCGGCGACCGCCATCATTCTGCCAGTGACGCCCTTCTCGGCACGATAGCTAAACAACTGATCGATATTGCACGCGGTGCACGATCCGACGACCTCGATATTTTTCGCCAACACCCCAGCATCCAAGAGTTGCCGCCGATTCGCTTGGACCAGATCGAGAAAAAGTTTGACTGGCAATTCGCTATGTCCGGGCGCGCGCGCCGTTAGAAACAGCAGCGGATATTTATCGCGTACTGGATCGGAATCTTTCACTTCGTGAAACAAGCTGTCCGCGTAAGCGAACTGCATTTCGAACCTAGTGCGAACTTCTTCACCAACGTCGTAGCAACACTTTTGAATTCCCGGTCCGATGGCCGCAATAAGATTTCGAGGATCGCTCGCGAAATGTTTCTGCATTTCGCCGACGCCTTTTTCGACGATACGGCTAACGGTGCCGCGCCATCCTGCATGGAAAACGCCGACTGCGCGCCGCTTCTGGTCCACGAGGATGACCGGGAGGCAGTCGGCGGTCTGGATCGCCAGAAGGAGACCGGGGGTGTCCGTAACGATTCCGTCGGCGGCGAGAGGCTCTTTCGTTATCGATTTACTCTGCGCAGCGCTTCGCGCTTCACTTTCCGTTTCACTCTGCGAAGGCACGCGAAAAATCAGATCCGAATGAATTTGTCGCAGCGAAATGAGCGACCAGCTTTCTTGTTCGCTCCCGCCGCTCGGCCTTTCGGCAAGAAGCTGCTTGAGGAAAAGTTCGCGATTGCGCTCGACCGTCGCACGAGGATCTTGCTTGGTGAATCCGAGGTTGAGCGCGTTGCCGCCATAGGCCGCCGTCACTCCGCCATTGCGTGTCGAGAAGGCGTGAATCAGCCACGGAAGGTTGGTCAGCTTCTGCGAATGCAACAGCTCTATTTTTCTGCTGGCGGCAGGTTTCTTGGCAGTGATTTGTTTTCCGACAATTTGTTTTACAACAGTTTTGGTTGCAACTCTCTTGGTCAGCACGATATCGATGATAACGGATGCAGGCGGCGGAGCCGAGCGCCGCAACTACACGGGGTTCCGCTGGCTACCGGTTGCGAACTACTAATTGATTAGTTGCTCGACAGGATCCGCTGTCTATGCGGACTCTACACGAACTTTACGCGGATTTGGCGCGCACGCGATTCTCGGCACGCAGGTGCGCGACGACGAGTCGTATGTCTTCGAAGCTCACATAGGCTGGCACCGCGTCTTTGATGTCTCTCAGTTTCTCGACGCCCTTCTCCATGCAAGCGGCTTCAATCAGCGGCTGCGCGTCGGGAGAAATCCATTTGGGATTGAGTTTCACTTGCGATGTTTCGATCAAGTTTGCGACGGTACACGCGACGGTCGAAATTTGCCGCGCTCGGATACGCGCGATGTCTTCGAAAGTGTGTCCTTCTTTTAAAAGTTGTAATGTCTGCGCCGCGGGAGAATCTTCTTTCAGCTCCGCCTGCTTGGCGCGGGCTCCATCGCCGAAGTTGCGTAGGGCCTGGAGGATTTCTGCGCCGTAGGTTTCCGCTTTGCGTTCGCCAATCCCGGGCACGTTCATCAACTGCGCGATGTTTGTCGGACGTTGGCGGCATAATTCTTCGAGCGTGCTGTCGTGCAAAATGATGTATGCGGGAACTTTGCTTTCGCGCGCCATGCTGCGTCGCCATTCGCGCAGATAATCGGCCAGGACCGGATCAGCTTCCGCTGCCGGCACGTCGCGTCGACGCCGTTTATCGGACCGACTTTGCGGCGTGTAATAAGCCGGAGCAGATGTGGATGGAGACGGCGAATTCCGTGAGGCCAGTTCTGGCAAAGCGAGCCGCATCGTCTCTTTATTCAGCATCTCTTTATTGAGCCACTCCGGACGGGCGTTACAGTTGTCGCAATTGCCGCAGTTGTGCCATTGCGGAGTTTCGCCGAAGTGAAGGCAGACCTGGCGATGACGGCAGGCATCCGAATCTGCAAATCGGCTGATCACACGCTTTCTCGCCGAGGCTCGTTCGCGCTCCGCATCATCGACAACTTTACTGACGAAATAATCCAAGAGTATGTGATCGCGCTTTTGCCACAGTAAAACGCAATCCGCCGGATGCCCATCCCGCCCAGCCCGTCCCGCCTCCTGGTAATACTGCTCGATCGACTGCGGCAGCGACAGGTGAATCACAGCTCGCACAGCGGGCTTGTTGATACCTAATCCAAAAGCGACCGTTCCCACCAGTACGCGGACTTCGTCGGACATCCAGCGTTCCTGATTCTGGCGGCGCATCGGTGCTTCCATCTTCGCGTGATAGGGAATCGCGGCAATTCCGTTTTCTTCTAGATACTCAACCGTCTCTTCCACACGTTTGATCGTTGGCGAATACACGATCACACTTTCATTTTCGTAATGCCGCAAGGCGCGAGCCAGCATCTCCAACTGCGTCCGCGATTCGCATTCGTGGACGACATACTTCAAATTGTTGCGATGGAAACTGGCGATGTAGCAATCCGGCTTGTTCATCTGTAGTTGCTTCAAGATGTCGTGCCGCACCTGCCGCGTAGCGCTTGCCGTGAATGCTGCGATTGGAAGGTTGGGGAAACTCGTGCGCAAGCGGCTGAGTTGGCGGTAATCGGGGCGGAATTCGTGTCCCCATTCTGAAATGCAATGGGCTTCATCGACTGCGAAAAATCCAACGGGAACTTTGGCAAGCCACTCGAAAGTATTTCCTGCAGCCAGTCGCTCGGGAGAAAGATAGAGCAGTCGATATGCGCCTCGCGCGGCATTTTCCATCACGTGCCGCCGTTCCGCGGAAGTTTGATGACTATTGATGACGGCTGCTGGGATTCCCATCTGCGCCAGTTGGGCGGCTTGGTCCTGCATCAGTGCAATCAGCGGAGAAACCACCACCGCGGTCTTTCCCGAAACCACGGCCGGAAGCTGATAGCAGAGCGATTTTCCGCCTCCGGTCGGCATGACGACACACGTATCGCGCGCGGCCAGCACGCTGCGGATCACGCTCTCCTGCTTAGGGCGAAATTCGTGATATCCCCAGTAACGACGCAGCGCGTCCGCCAAATTGTGATTATCTTCGGGCAATTTATTTCGATGCGAACACTAATCGGACACTATTCGGAGTATAGCCTTAGAGTTGTCTGTGAATCTGTGAGCCGTGAGACAACAACTTTGTGATGAATTTGTGATGAGATGTCCGAAGGCAAAATAGTCCTGGGCGTCATCTCTGACACGCACGGTCTTCTGCGCCCCGAAGCGGTGGAAGCGCTGCGCGGATCCGAGCGCATTCTCCACGCCGGAGACGTTGGCGATCCCGAAATTCTGGAAGTCCTGGCAAAGATCGCGCCAGTCACCGCAATTCGCGGCAACATCGATACCGAACCCTGGGCGAGCGGTCTGCCTGAAACGGAAGTCGTCGAAGTTGGCGGAGTCTCGATCTACATGCTGCACGATATCCGCGAACTCGATCTGAACCCTGCAGCAGCCGGATTCCGAGTGGTTGTTTTCGGCCATAGCCACCAACCCGGGATCAGAGAGAAGAAAGGCGCTCTCTATTTCAATCCTGGAAGCGCCGGGCCGCGGCGTTTCGATTTGCCTGTCACTGTCGGCAAGCTGACGATTGACGCGGAGAAAGTTGAAGCGGTGGTGGTGGAACTGGAACCGGCGCGACAAGACTTTTAAACGCAAAACGAAAAGGCCGGCTCGAAGGCCGACCTCTTTTTCGCTTCCAACTTCGTTTCTAACTCTTCGCGGACAGGAGTGTCCGCGCCACACGATAACGAGTAACTACTTCTTCGGCGCGATTGCGTCCTTCGCAGCCTTCGCCACGCGGAACTTCACAACGGTCTTCGCCTTGATCGCGATGGGTTCGCCGGTCTGCGGATTGCGTCCCATGCGGGCCTTGCGATGCGCTTTCACCAAACGGCCGAGGCCGGGAACTACGAAAATGCCATTCTTCTTCGTCTCTTTAATCGCCGTGTCTGCGAGGTGCTCCAGAAAAGTCGCGGCCGTCTTGTTGTTGGTGCCGAGCTTTTCGGCGAGGTGGCGGGTGAGTTGAGTCTTGGTCATACCAGAAGCCATGAATTCCTCCTTCAGGAACTAACTAAATTGCTTGTATCCAGCGCATAGTAGCGCACTGCGCTGTGGAAAAGTAGCATTATGTTCAGATTTTATGCGGTTCCCACTAAGGTACCCCCTCAAAAATCAGCACAAAACAGGGGTCGGCACGCCAAACAGCGCAAAAATAGCCGGGTTGGGAGTCGAAACGAAGGTGTTGTGTGCATATTCACAGTCGAGACGGAACAAACGCGTCTGTACATAAAAAGTCGACATAGTTTTGCGACGTTTTAGCTGAGCGCTGATGGCTGACGGCTGAAAGTTGCCCTATCCCGCAGTCACCTACTAGAAATAAGTAGGGTTCCGCGCTGGCCTCATGCGTCATCCGTTGGTTACACTGAACACCAATTTCAAAGTGATCAAGAAATTTCGAGGAGGATTTATCCATGGCAGATGCCGCTCTCACAGGGGTTGAATTCAAGAAGCAACTACGCGCAGGCAGTCCGAAGATGGGCCTGTTCGTCAATTCGCATAGCCCGACGGTCGCTGAACAACTCGCGCACAGCGGATACGACTGGCTGCTGGTCGATACGCAGCATGGTCCCATGAACTACGAAAAACTTTCGGCAATGTTGAGTGGGATTTCGAATGGCGGCGCAAAGTCGCTGGTCCGCGTTGGCGGATACGACGATCGTCCTGGAATTCAGCAAGCGCTCGATCTCGGCGCGGATGGCGTGCTCGTCCCTTACATCAACACCGCCGAAGAAGCTCGACAGGCAATCAGCTGCACGAAGTATCCGACGGTCGGCACGCGCTCCGTCTATTTTCCGCAGCGCAGCATGAACAAAGGTGGACTGCTCGGCTACGCCGGTAATTGGAACAACGAGGGCATCGTAGCGCTGCAAGTCGAGACCGCTTCGTGCATCGAGAACATCGTCGAGATCGCAGCCGTTCCCGGCGTTGACATTCTTTTCCTCGGACAAAACGATCTCTGCATGTCGATGGGACTCTACAACAAATACGAGTTCCCGCACATGTACACGTCGCCTGAACTCGCCGAGGCGACGCAGAAGCTGATTGATCAGGCCCGCAAGAACAACGTCATCCTCGGCATCTTCCTCTTCGGAACCAGCCGCGTTGGCGAATTCATGGAGAAGGGTTTCACGTTCATCAGTGTCGGCAACGATCTGCATCACGTCCTAACGCAGACCGGCGCGTACGTAAACGACATCGAGAACATCGCCAAGGAAAAAGGGAAGAGCTGGAAGAGAAGGACGACCGCTCTGTTCTAAATCGTCATCTTTACTCGCGGGGGGCGGACGCGTTCGTCCGCCCTCCGAGCGAAGCGACGTGAAAAGAGATCGAGTAGATTCAGCGTGGACTCAACTTACAAGCTCTAGAAAAGAAATAACGATTCCGCGCAAACCATCGGTACCCGGCGTGGATCAAGGCATTCAGCCCCGGCAAACTGAATATTGCATAGAACGGCCAAGCCCACCAGATCCGCCGCGCCACATACAAATAGACCTCAGCTCCGGAAACAAGCTCGCCATCGTTTGTTAGTAGTCGTATATCGGTGAGCAATTCTTCGTGCGGCATCTTGATTTTGTCCACGACCCAGGGCTCGTCGAGCGAGGCGATTTGGAATCCGTTATGGGCAAGCGTTCCCGTCCAGAATTTCGCCCATCGGGAACAGAATCCGCATTGCCCGTCGTAGAGAACGACGCCTTGCGCGGCCAATGCAGACTTGGTGCTCATGCGCTCACCTGTAATTTCTCACCGCGCATCACTTTCACTGCGGATCCTTCCGCAAGAAACGCGGAGTCGGGTTCGATGCGCAAAACTTCCGCCAGATTTTTCCCGTACAAGCTTGCCCCATCGCCCTCGAATGCTGCCTGCTTCACTTGCCAGACTTTCCACGAAGGATGCTCCACACGATATTCCACGCAACCTCCATCGGGCTGGGCGGCGTATCCCCAATAGTGCTCAGTGATAAATTGCTCTGCGGAGTTCTCGACTGTGAGTGCGGAATCTCCCTGAGTTTCAAGGCTGAGATTGTTCCATTTTTCCCCAATCCGCCATTGATAGGATGCTTTGAAATTGCTGTCATTGCTCGTACGAATACGAATGTCGTGGGCCATCGGCAACGCTATGTATTTTTCTTTGTAGAAGGTGCGGGCGACGAATGCGATCGCTCTGCGGGGAACGACCTCCCGAATAAATACGACTCCACGACGAACCTCGCCGTCCACCTCGCGACGCACGTAGAAACGCAAATTCACTTCGTCGAAGTTCGAGTGCAGTGGGATTGGTAACAGCCCGAGCAATCTGGTTTTCAGAAATCGAAATCCCACCAGGCTGACATATGTTTTCCCGCTCCATTGATCAAGCTCAGTACCGGAGGGAACGAAGCGAAGAAGCAGAGCCGGGTCCACTTCGTAGTTCAGCATGGCCAGGTAACGCCATTCCGCGGTGAGAAAAACTCGGGCCGACGCCATATGTGTAGGATGGCGCGGCTACGCGATCCGATTCAGAGGTGAGTTGGATTGCCCGGGCTGAGACCCGAGACCTAAGACCTGTGACCTGCACTTCTACGGATCGTAGACCACCGTGTGCATACCCGCTCGGCGCGCCGCTTCCTGCATCTGATTGAGGCGGAATTTTTGTTCGTCGAGTTGTTGTTGCAGTTCGGCGACGCGTTCCATCTGTCGCGCCTGCGAACGTCCATTCGGGCCTTCGTACTGAGTGCTCCCGTTCTGCGCTCGTATGGATGCTCGGAGCAGGTCGATGCGACCCTGGAGATTCGCCACCCTATTTTGTTGTTCGATGATCCGCCCCTTCCACTGTCCCGTGGCGCGTTGTTCCGCGGCGCGCTGTTGGGCGGTTCGTCGATCCGCAGCCCTTATGCTGGCCACACTCGCTTGCGGCGCTGGCTCGGGAGGCGCGGGATTTGGATTTGGGTCCTTCGGCAGATTCGCGTTTGTAATCACCTTCGGTTGTTCAGCGGGATCGGTTGCCGCCTGTTGCTTCGCGCGATTCTCGCGTGCGATCTCGCCCAAGGATTGTCCGTAAGCGGCAGAGCTTATCAATAACGCGATCGACATCGTCTTTAGAAATGGTCGCTGCATTCGCCTTCTCCCATTTGCTTCGGCTGGATCTTTCATAAGCCAAATCGGTAAGCCAACTCAGTTTGCCGAATCGTCCGGTGTTTCCTGCTTTCAATGCTAACCCCGTGTTCCATCAGCTGTTGTTAAACAAAAGACCAAGTCGCGAAACGAAAGTAGCAGTCGAATCATGACCTAATGGCTAACCCGAGTCTTGAGAAGTCACCAACGAACGTCTCGATTTGGTTGTCGCGCTGCCTACACGGTGTGTCTCCGGGTACACAGTTCGAGACTCGCGCGTCCCAGCTAAGTCTCGCGCCATCAGTCATGTCGGATTTGGTCACTCCCCTGCGATATCACTTCCGACTGCGTAAGCCGCAGAGGAGATGACAAGATGACCACCACTTGGAAGCCAAACAAATCAGACGATTCACGTGACAAGAAATCCAGCGCCACGGTAACCAGCAACAGTTTTTCAGGATCCTCGCTCACCTCCTGGTCCCGCCAACAGAAGTTCGCGATGATCGCGAGCTTTTCACTTCTGGCGGTGTTACTCGTCGTGACGGCATGTTCGAAGCAATCGCCGAAGCCGGCGCTGGCGGCAGTTTCTGGGCCGAGCATCTCGCCCTCCGCAGCGGCGGCGTCTGCAAACGCTGCAATCAACTCAGCAGCGGTTGCGACGCCAACACCCAGCGTCCGCCACGGCCGCAAAGAAGGTCAAGAAGCAGCGACCTGCAAACGTGACCTACAGCGATCCCAATACCGGCATCTCATTTCTCTATCCGAGAAAGTTCGCGCTGACGTCTGGAAACGATTCGCAGGTCACGGCTAAGGGAGATGAGGTGCTAATGAACTTCGTGCAGCCCGGCGGTGTTGCGGTCGCGACAGTCACACTACCCGATAACTCATATACCGGCACCGACTTTAAGTCTGCGTCTTTTATCGTGAACATCAATCGCGGATTATCTGAGCAGGAATGCAGTCACTTCGCTTTCGTGGATACGAACAACGCGGATGGCGAGCCAGTCGACGCAGAAAATGTGAAAGTGGGACCGTCTGACGTGGATATGGAGACGACCTCGACCTTCACGGCCAGCATGATGAAGCAGAATGAAACGCAGTACTACCATCGCTATGAGAATGGAGCGTGCTACGAATACGTCCTGGGACTCGCCACCGGCGGGTACGGCGCGAAAGATGGAATCCAGCCCGTCGATCGTGAAGATGTATTTGCGAAGCTGGAGAAAATCCTGGCGACGGTGAAAGTGCTGCAACAGGATGAGCCACAGGTTGCAGAGCAACCGACCGAGCAAACGCCAACGAAAGATCAGCCTGTCACGGCAAGTACCAGTGGCAAAGAATGAAGGCTTCCAGGCCAAGCGAACTTTCGACAACAGCCGATGGTGGATAGAGGCGACTCAAGCCCTATCCACCATCGACAAATTGTTGACAAATCCTTTTGCATCCCCGCCCATCGCATCCACATCTGAAAGTTTTGCTTCGGATGTCTAATTGATTTGCCTCGGTTGTGTAATGATTACCGAAACTCACGGGAAACGAAACTTCGCACAAAAGGATCATGAATCGCTATGTTGAAATTCGCTCACAAAATCGGTGCCGTTGCCTCCATCGCTCTTCTCGCAAGCCTGTCCGCCTCCGCGCAAACCTCCAACTGGAACATTGATCCCGCGCACTCTACCGCGCAATTCACGGTTCGTCACCTGGGAATTTCCAACGTATCTGGAAGTTTTACGAAGGTTTCAGGAAGCGTCGTTCTGAACGACAAAGACATAACGCAGTCACAGGTGACTGCCACCATCGACGTCAACTCCATCGACACGCGTGTTGAAATGCGCGACAAGGATCTCAAGAGCCCGAATTTTTTCGACGTCGAAAAATATCCGACGATCGAATTCAAGTCCAAAAAAATCGTCAACAATGCTGGCAAGCTGCAACTGATCGGGGATCTGACGATCCACGGGACGACTCGCGAAGTCACGCTTGACCTCGATGGGCCGACGGCGGAGCTGACCGATCCCTGGGGCAATTCTCGTCGTGGAATTTCCGCCTCAACCAGCATCAACCGTAAGGATTTCAATCTGGTTTACAACAACACGCTCAAGACCGGCGAAGCCGTCATTGGCGACAACGTCAAGATCCAGATCGATGCGGAATTGGTGAAGAAGAAATAGTCGATCTTTTTCTGGGATCGATGAGGAAGATCGATCTCCGTCTGAAAAAGGTGGTCGTGTGGAGGCAGAGGCCATGTCCCTCGCCTGAACGCAGCGAAGCCCGCTGACACACGGCCATCGACACCGCACTCCGAGACTAGACGCCCTTGGCTGCGGGATCCCAAATCAATTTGTGAATTTGGAGACTTAGGCGTGCAGGAACATTGTCGGCGAGAATCCATTGCGCGAGTTCCTGCGGATCAAGCTTGCAATGCGAGGTGTCGCGCGATCCTGTGGCTAGTTTTTCGAAGGCCGGAGAAAACAAGATTGCGTGGACGCGCGCGGCCAAATTGTGGTCGACGACGAAGTCACGGGCAAATTCGTAATCTGTGCGATCGGTCAGAACAAATTTCAGTTCATCGTGCGGCTGCAGTGCGTCGAGATTCCCGAGATTGAAAGTATTGGCGGCTCCCGAATTTGGACACTTCACATCCACAATCTTTATGACTTCTTTCGGAACCTTTGCCAGTGCGCGCTCTCCGCTCGTTTCGATTAGAACTGTATAGCCTGCGCCCACAAGCCGCTCCATCAGTGGGACGACTTCGCGTTCCTGCAGCATCGGTTCGCCGCCGGTGATTTCTACGAGTCCTCCGGCGCTTAATTCAGCGACTTCGGCGAGCACTTCTTCCTGCATCATCTTCTTGCCGCCGTGGAAACTGAACTCGCTATCGCACCACGTACAACGCAAGTTGCATCCCGTCAGGCGCACGAAGATGCACGACAACCCAGCATGGGTCGATTCGCCTTGCAGCGATTTGTAGATTTCAGAGATCTGCATGGGAGGGCTTTTAGCGGTCAGCCTTCAGCCGTCAGGTTTCAGCTAACCTGTGCGCTACGCACTATTCCGAATATTTTGCGGTTGTTGTGTCGGTTTCGAACACGGTGACATCTTTTACGTGCACGCGGCCGCTCGTCACTTTGCTGAGGCGCGTGTTGGTCTCGTCGTAAAAATATTTCGCGAGATTCTCAGCCGATGGATTGATCACGGTGAAGGGTTCGATTTCATTGATCATCTGGTGGTCGAGGCGATCGACCGTATGCTTCATTACTTCTTTCAGGTCCTTGAAATCGAGCAGCAGTCCGGCTTTGTCGAGTTCGGCGCCCGCGAGGGTCACCCGAATCTTGTAATTATGGCCGTGCGGATTCTCGCACTTGCCTTTGTAGTTGCGCAGGTAGTGTCCGGCTGCGAATGTGTCTTCGACGGTGACTTCGTACATGAAATCCAGTTAGCCTCAGCTGTTTTTATTGTACCTTTTGAGAGGCTTGGGGACACGGCGGCGCTAATCGCGGCGGACAGCAGCAGGTCCTTCGCTGCGCTCAGGGATGACAATTCTCATGGATGGAAAGCAACTTGACGTCACAATTCGGCTAGCTTTGCCGAGCGAAGCGGACATCATCCTTCATCATCGCCGATCGATGTTTCGCGATATGGGGGAAGGGACGATCGAAGAGCTTGACCGGATGGTAGCAGTTGCCCGGCCATGGCTTGAACGCGCAATGGCGGATGATTCGTATCATCACTGGCTCACGGTGGATGCTTGCGGACGTATTGTGGGGGGCGGCGGAGTGCTTGTGTCTTCCTGGCCTGCGAATCCGAAAGATCCGTGCACGCAACGAGCGGTGATTCTGAATGTTTATACCGAGCCGGAGTTTCGCAGGCTCGGGATCGCGCGGCTCGTCATGCTGACGATCGTCGATTGGCTTAAGCAGAAGGGATTTCGATCGGCGAATTTGCACTCCAGCAAAGAGGGGCGCGCGTTGTATGAGAAGTTGGGGTTCGAGGCCACGAGCGAGATGCGGCTGAGGTTCTAGCCACCGGCATGCGGATCTTATTGGCAGGCCTGGAATTGCGCCGGCCACACGGACAACCTCTGTTTTCCACTGTCAAGCAAACTAAGGGCCAAGTCCTTATAATCTGCTAACGTTCAGGCTGCTACCCCGTCTATTTCTGTGCAAGGCAAGGTTGGTTCACTTGTAGGGGACAGAGACAGACAATGCCGGCCGATTCTTACGCAGTTGCAATTCCGGTTGGCGGTAATTCCCGTCCGAGGTGGGCGGCACAGAGCAGCGGCAACCAGAACCCCATAAGGATGAGGGGCTCCTTGGCAGCGCAGGGCAATCGAATTGACGACACCGGATTGATCCGGGAGGCGCAGCAGGGTAACCGTGCGGCCTTCGAGGTACTCGTGCGTCACTACGATCAATCGGTGCTGCGGCTGGCTTTGCACCTCACCGGATCGGAATCCGACGCCCAGGACGTGTATCAGGAAGCCTTCCTCAAGGCCTACAAGAATCTGGGTAGTTTCCGGTTCGAGTGCTCCTTCTACACGTGGATCTACCGCATCGTTACCAACCTCTGTCTCGATCATCTTCGAAAGAGAAACGTGCGGAAAGAAGATGCTCCGGTTGGAGTCGATTCCTCCGGCGAAGAGTACAGCCGCCTGGAGCAGTTTGCGGATGCGCGCTCGGGAGCGAATCCGGAACGCGATCTGATGCGGCGTGAGTTGGGTCGAAAGATTGGATCGGCGTTGGCGGTGCTCACTCCTCGCGAACGCATGGTCTTTGAGTTGAAGCATTATCACGGACTGAAATTACGGACCGTTGGCGAAATGCTCAACACAACAGAAGAGACGGCGAAGAATACGTTGTTCCGCGCGACGCAGAAATTGCGCAGCGCGTTGACGGAGATGCGGTGAACTCGATGTTGATTTTATTTTGAATCGGTCGAGATTTTCCGCGAAGGGATACGAACATGAAATGTGATTGGGTGCGGCAAAACATTTTGTTCTACGTGTACAACGAGCTGGAAGACGACGCTCGGTACGAAGTAGAGCAGCACTTGGCGCGATGTCCGGAGTGCGCCCTGGAATTGAAGGCGACGCGCAAATTTCATGCGGCGCTGTCCGAGACCGTGGCGGAGCCGACTCCGAATTTGCTCGCGTCCTCGCGGATGCGCTTGCAGGAAGCACTCGAAACGACGCGGCAAGGTGCGTTCTGGCATCGTCTGATTCTCGAGCCTGGAGTATGGCTGCGGCAGATTCGTTTAGCTCCAGCGTTGGCGGCAGCAATTTTCATCGTTGGATTCGGTGGCGGCATCGGTGCGACGTACAACTTTCTTGCAGCTGGACGCGGTGGCGATGGCACGGTAACCAGTTCGTTCGGATCCGGCATCAACAACGGATCTGCGGCTCAGCCATTGGAATCATCCGCGATTGCAGGTATCCGGTCGGTGACGCAGGAACCGGGATCAAATCAGGTCAATATCAAGTACGACACAGTCCTCACGCAGGAAGCGCAAGGCTCGTTGAACGATCAGCGCATTCAGCAGTTGCTGCTGTTTGCAGCGCGCAACAATTACAACTCTGGAGTTCGTATGGACTCCGTCGATTTGCTGACGCAAGCGCCCGATGACACGCGCGTCCGCGAAGTGCTGATGTATGCGTTGCAGAATGATGCGAATCCGGGTGTGCGTTTGAAGGCTCTCGATGGACTCGGCAGTTTTGTAAAACAAGACAATCGCGTCCGCGATGGAGTTCTACGGGCGCTGATCAGCGACACGAACTCGGGCGTCCGCATGCAAGCGTTGCGGCTCGTCGAACCGCTGAAGACAGATAGTAATGTGCGATCCGTACTGACCAAGCTTTCGGAGACGGACCAGAATCCATCGATTCGCTCGCAAGCAAAGTCGATGCTGGCGCAGATGCCAGAAATGGATTAGGAGCGGTCGGTAGTCGTTGGTCGATGGTCGCTCGGGCTTTCGTCAAGGGGTAGAAAAATTTTGCCAACGACGATCGACCAACGACCAACGACTTCTTACAGGAGATATTCATTGAAACACGCAATCAAATTCGTTCGCGCAGTATCCGTAGCGGCGTTGTTATTGGCGCTGACATCCTTGGCGCTTTGCCAGGAAGCTCGGGTCTATCGCGAAGGTAGCAACTGGGTCCAGGAAACCAAGGGTGATTTGGGTGCGGCCAAGAATCTTCATGTAAAGCTGGCTGCGGGCTCGATCAAGATCCAGGGCGGATCGCAAGTGGGAATCACATACGTAATTCATCGCCGCGCCTACACGTCGTCAGAACAGCAGGCACGCCGCGAATTTGAATCGTATCGCGTGACCGCATCCGTCCGCGGAGACACGGCATGGATCGGTGCAGAGTTCCAGGGTGGGCAGGATCGCAAGTGCTCCGACGACTTCGTCATCAACGTGCCGCGAAACTTGGATACTACAAGAGTTGATACCGGGGGCGGCAACATCAGCGCGACTGGCATCGGCGGGCGCGTCGATCTCGGAAGCGGTGGCGGAAGTATTCATCTCGATGACATCGGCGGCGCAGTGACAGCGGAAACCGGCGGCGGCACGATTGATGTTGGCAATGTTGGCGGCATGGTAACTGTACATACGGGCGGCGGCAGCATTAAGATCGCGTCCGCTAAGGGTGAAATTAAAGCGACGAGCGGCGGCGGGAGTCTGACAGTTCTTTCGGGTTTGCAAGGCGCCGTATTGGAAACCGGAGCGGGCAGTATCCGCGTTGATAAATCTGGCGGTCCCGTCCATGCGACCACAGGTGGCGGCGGAATCGATCTCGGCGAAATCGGTGGCGGAGCTGACATCGAAACGGGAGCTGGCAGCATTCGATTGGCTTCCGCAAAAGGGCGCGTGCATGCCCAGACCGGCGGCGGCAGCATTCAGTTAGACGGTGCGACGTCCGTGCAAGCGGAGACATCGGCGGGGGGAATCGTGGTGAAGTTGTTGCCGTCTGCGTCGGCTGACGGGCACAATAATTCTTCGCTGGAAACTTCGGCTGGCGATATCACGGTCTATCTCGCGGACAACATGGCGATCTCGGTTCGCGCTCAGATTGAACTGGCCACGGGCCATACGATCCACAGCGATTTCTCGGATATTCACGTATCGAGTGAAGGTGGACAGTGGGGTCCGAAAACAGTCAGGGCCGAGGGTCAACTCAACGGTGGCGGAGCAGTGCTGAAAGTCCGCACGAATTCTGGGAATGTTAATTTTCGTCGTGTAAGTCAGTGAGGCAGGAACGTCGTTGGTCGTTGGTCGTTCGTCGTTGGTTGTTGGTTGTTCGCGATTCGGATTCAGCCCGTGGGGTTTGCCCAACGACTAGCGATACGACCATCGACTAGTTGTACCTAGGAGAAATTTATGATCCACCGCGTCGTTACTCAAATCTTCCTTTTTTCTCTAAGCGCCTGTCTGATCGCGAGCGCTCAGCCCTCTGAGAATTACGATCGCTCCGGTGAGAATTGGGATGCTATCTACAGCTCCGAAGAGGGTGGCGGATCGTCCTATCTCGGCGTCGATATCGCGGACGTTTCCCCGGAGCGACTGGGACAATTAAAGCTCAAGGAAGAGCATGGCGCGGAAGTCACGATGGTGGACCAGGACGCACCCGCCGGAAAAGCCGGACTACATGAACACGATGTCATCGTCAGTCTGAATGGCGCTGCGGTCGAGAGTGCTGCGCAATTGCGACGGATGATTAAAGAAACACCGGCGGGACGAGTGGTGAGTCTCGGCATCAGCCGCGACGGCCAACCCGTGACGATCAAGTTACAACTGGCCGACCGTCACAAGATGAAAGAGTGGGAGCCGAGCGTCAAGGTGGAGATGCCGGAAATGCCTGAAATGCCATCTATGCCGGATTTCGACGTGCCGGTATCGGTCGTCATCGTCCACCAGTCGGCGCGCAGCGGATTGATGGTCGAAAACATGACTCCGCAGTTGGGAGATTTCTTTGGCGTCAAGTCTGGCAATGGAGTCTTGGTGCGCTCCGTTGAAAAAGGAAGTCGCGGGGAAAAGGCTGGCTTCCGTGCGGGAGACGTCGTAGTTAGAGTCAACAACCAGCCGGTTCACGATACTTCGGACTTCACGCATGCGTTGCGCTCCTCGTCAGGCGCCACCGCGGCGGTGACCGTATTACGAGAGAAACGGGAACAAAACCTCACCCTGACCCTTCCCGCTAAAAAAGACTCTGGCAACTTGATTGAAGAAAGCATCGAGGATTCCGATTTCACGGCCCAAACGCAACAGGCCATCAACCGCGCTGGAGCGGAAGTCGCGCGCTTGAGTCCCGCTATTTCCGAGAAAGTGCGGCGAGAGCAGGATCAGCGGATGCGAGAAGTGGAGCAGCGACTGCGCGAATCGCAACGCCGGCTCGCCGAGCGACAGCGGGAGATCGAGGATCAGAATCGAAGACTGACCCGCGAGTTGTCCGGAAAGTGGGCCGACATTTAGTCCCTCTCGGCGAAGTTTCTCAACCCAGTAGCAGCGATTACGAAAGTCACCACGCTCAGATCGCTCTGATCGATGCTGTATTTGCTAAACCACGGCCAGATGTAAGGCATGGCCGGATTCCCATCCGGTCATTACCCCCTCGTTACCTGTCGAATCGCCCAAGGCCTCGTTAAGCTATTGATGCGATGGCCTTCCGCGCCCTTTTATTCTCAAAAAGTCCGGACACCAACTCCGCGATGACCGCGGCTTGCGAGTCTACGGGCATTCGCGCCGAAGTCTGCTCCGATATTTTTTCCGCCATCGAAAAAGGAAAGACGCGCGCCTTCTCATGCGTGATTGTGGATTGGGCCGACCAACCGGAAGCCAGTTTTCTTCTGAAGCGAGCGCGAGAGTCCACTCCCAATCGAAATACATTCGCCATAGCGATTGTGGACAACGAGCCGACTGCGGCCGAAATGAGCGAAAACCGGCTCGCCTCGTTGATCTATCGTCCCATCTCTGTAGAGGAAGCGAATGAGGTTTTGGCGAAAGCCGCCGAGACGATGCAGCCCTCCAGCGCGGCGGATCTAGCTGAAGCGGACGCAACCGATCGTGCTGCGACCGATACGACTGCCAAGGACGCTTCGCACGCCCAAGAGCCCGCTTCACAGAAGGAGCAGCACGACTCACAGAATCTATCCGCGGGGTCAGGAGACGATTCAGGCAATAACGATTCCTCCGAAAACGACGACGGAGTCTACGACGACCAGCCGAGCAGGCAGGGCCATGCCGTAGGAATGCGCGAGGTGAGTGCTGCAGTTCTGGCGCTCGCTGCCGCGTTTTTCATTTGGAATGCTCGCGGCGCTATCGCGTATCTGGCGCACACTCCCGAAGGGGGACTCCATGTGATGAAGGAATCGATGGCGTCACTCTTCTACATGAATCAGTCAAGCGCGCTGCCAGTCGGCTCCGCCGGGAACGATGCGCAGCAAGACGCCTATTTCAGCCGTGGGCCCGCTAGTTCCAACACGCAGACGCTGGCATTGGGAGTGGCCGCAAGCGAGTCCGACCTCGCGGATATGCACTTCCCATTACCGAAGCCCTCAGACTTTCCTCTACCCGTTCCGGTCTTCGAACGCCCAGTGGTGCCACCTGTTCACGTGGAACGAGCTGCGATTCCTGAGAGCATGAGAAATTCTCCACCCGTGGAGCGGCCTCTCGTGGTCACAGTGAGTCCCGCGCAGATGATGCCGGTTTCCGCCTCGCAGTCTCAGCCGATGATGCAGCAAAGTAGTGAACCGGTTGCGGTCAGCGAAGCGGCAGCGAGGGCGATGCTATTGCACACGGTTGACCCGGTGTATCCCGCCGAAGCGGTGGCACAAAAACTCCAAGGGCCTGTTGTGTTGCAAGCTTTGGTTGGGCGCGATGGGTCCGTCGAAGACTTGAAAATCGTTCGTGGATATTTCGTTCTCGGCAAGGCTGCGATTGCGGCGGTCAAGCAGTGGAAGTTTCAGCCGTACAGCCTCAACGGCCATGCCGCATCGACGCAGACCGTGATCACGATCAACTTCAGCTATCCGCCCGGATAGCCATATCGTTCTGCTATTTGTGATCTTCGTGACCTTCAGCTTCGCCGGTTGGAGGATTTGCTCCACTTGATTTCTTCCAGTAGTCCTGCACAGCTGGCGGCAACTTTTCAATGCGCGTCAGGAACGCCGTGACCTTCCAAGTATCCGACTCGGAGAGCGTCTTGTCCCACGCAGGCATGCCGCTGTAGCGGACGCCGGTTCGAATCACGTAGTAGACATGCCACTCCGCGTCATCAGGTGGATGATGAATGAGATTTGGAGCCGGAGGATAGAACGACTTCGCCAACGCGGACGGCTGCATATCAATTCCACCATGGCAAAGCGCGCAATTCATGGTGTAGATTTTCAGGCCCTCAATCAGATTGTCGTCCGTTGGGGGCACAGGATTGTTGACTCGCGGAGCATGGCGCTCCACGGAATTATCGAGCGCACTCATCGCAATGTGGGCTTCCGTTTTCGGCGGAGGAAGGTTCGCGCGGGTCGGCAGGAAACCTAGCAACGCTAAGCCAATCCCAACAATCAGAAAAGCTACGACGGTGAAGAGTATCCCCAGAACAAAGTTGCGCATTTTCGATGCCCCGTTCAACAGGAGTCACGGGCGCTTCGCCGACGCACCGCTACTCTTCCTCATTCTACCTTTAGTAAGAGTGTAAGCGTCGGGCTTCGCGAACAAGATCAGAGACTTTAGGCAGGAAGAATTCTTCCTGTGGGGGAGAAAAAGGAACTGGCGTGTCGAGCGACGTCAGGCGAACGATTGGCCCATCGAGCGAGTCGAATGCTTCTTCGTTGATGATCGAGGAAATTTCTCCGGCCAGTCCGCCGGTGCGCGAGTGCTCGTGGAGAATGATGACTTTGTTGGTCTTTTTTACCGTTTCCGCAATGCCACACGATCCAAAGGGGAAACGGTTCGCAGGTCGACAATTTCGATTTCGATTCCTTCTTTGCTGAGAATCTCTGCGGCTTCGAGCGCGGTATATAACATCGCAGCGTAAGTAATCACACTAAGATGACGCCCTTCGCGTGCTACACGTGCTTTCCCTAACTCAACTACATAGTCGTCCGCCGGGATGTCTTCTTTAATTCGACGGTAGAGGTATTTGTGTTCGAAGAAGATCACGGGATTGTTATCGCGAATCGCCGCTTTCATTAATCCCTTGGCGTCATAGGCGGTCGCCGGGCAAACGACTTTCAATCCGGGAGCGTGAACAAACCACATCTCCGGATTCTGCGAATGAAACGGACCACCGTGTACGTTGCCGCCGCTGGGCCCGCGGATCACCATTGGAGCAGGCGCTCCCCAGCGATAGTGCGCCTTCGCTGCCATGTTGACGATTTGATTGAAGGCGCAGCCGATGAAGTCCATGAACTGAAATTCGGCGATGGGACGCAATCCTGTAAGCGCGGCTCCGAACGCAGCGCCGACAATTGCTGTCTCCGCGATTGGAGTGTCGATGACGCGCTCGGGACCGAACCGATCGATGAATCCGTCGGTGACTTTGAATGCGCCGCCGTAAATGCCGATGTCCTCGCCGATGCAAAACACGCTGGGATCGCGCTCCATCTCTTCCCAGATTCCCTGGCGGATGGCTTCGAGGTAGGTAACGACGGGCACGGGGAGAGTTTAGCATTCAGCGGTCAGCATTTAGCCATCAGCCGTCAGCGTTCAGCCCCCAGGTAAGGCGTGCCTACGGAGATCGAAACCCGAGACCTGCTCTCCCAGACCTAGTAAACTGTTCAAACAATGAAACGCATCGCGCTCCTCGTTTCTATCGTGATTCTCGGCAGCGTTTTTGGCTCGGCTGAATCTGCCTGGCAGTACGGGAGGATTGGTGACGTCAAGAAATCCGTGACCACAACGACGAAGGCTTGGGTCGTGAACACTCCTCTGAGCGAAGAGCAGACGCATTACATCATTTCGGTTCAGGTGCAAGACAAACTGATTGTTGGTAGCTACGACGTCTCGACCACTCAGTTGGATCCTCCACCGGAATGGGTGGCTGGCATTCCTGTAAAGCTGGAAATCATTGACGATTCCCTGTTCTTGCGTTCGCCTACCGGCAGCTTGCGGCTGCATATCACGCAGCGTAAGGCGGCTGCTCCAATGCAGCCTTTGACGATCGAAGAAAAGAAAAAGCTGGCAGAACTCGAAGCGGCGCCGGAATCGATGGTCGGCTTTTCAAAATCAGGAGAGGGTAAGGCGACGGAGCCCGAGCCAGCCCCTCAGCCCGCACCACCTCCTCCCGCGACGGGTTCAGTCACGGTACGCTCCACTCCGTTTTTGTCGGAAGTGTTCGTGGACGGCGACTCCATGGGATACACGCCAGCGAAGATCGCGCTTGCGCCCGGCAAACATACGTTTCGCGTCGAGAAACCAGGGTACAAAGCCTGGACAAAAGAGATGACGATTACGGTGGGGTCGGAGCTGACGCTGGATTCTACGCTGGAGAGAAAATAGCATCGTCGTCGAGGAAACCCTTGTGTCTTGTGTACCAGATCCCCAATGTAATATCTCAGACGCCGCAAAGTAGGGCGCCAGGGAGGTGCCGTCTCCATGTCTTGGTACTGGAACGAAATCGGCGACGAGATTTCAGCTAGATATGCCGCTTCCACGGCAGTGTGGGTGAGTTACCTCCTCGCGGCTGGAAGTGTGATGCTGAGCGTCTTGGGCACCTTTCACCACGATGCAGTAATTGGCGTGCGCTTTCTTCTCCAGGCAGGTCTCTTTTTAGTCATTGGTATGCAAATCGGCCGCTTGTCACGTGCATGGGCTGTCTGTGGTCTCTTCATTTACGTTATAGGGTGGTTGCTCGGAATAGTCGGTCGTGGGTCTGTCTTGGGATCTTTGGCCGCCAGCATAGTTCCCGTTATATTCGCGATGACTTACGTCAACGCTGTGCGGGGTGCCTTTGCGTACCACAAGTATCTCGCTCTTCGGGCGGCCTCGAGTTCTCCGCCTCGGAGTGAGGCGTCGTCGGCATAGTGCACCATGCGCTCCGCATATATCGGAGACTGATGCGCGCAACGGTTGACGTTCTTGCTCCGACATCATCATGAAATCGCTTACAATTCCCCTCTCATGACGGTCGCGGTTCGATCCTTTGCGAAGATTAATCTCGGACTTTACATCGGAGCCGCGCGCGCCGATGGATTCCACGGTCTGCGCACCGTCTATCAGACGATTGCCCTGCACGACGTGATCCACGTAAGTGTCGGTCGCGGCACCGGGATCGAAATTCTGTGCGACGATCCGCGCGTTCCTCTGGATTCCACCAACACCTGCTATCGCATGGCCGGACGCGTGATGAAAGAACTTAGCGCGAAGGGTCGAGTCAAGATTGAAATCGACAAACGGCTGCCCATCCAAGGAGGGCTGGGCGCGGGATCGTCCAATGCGGTCGCTACTCTGATCGGGCTGGAGCGGGCGCTGCGAAAGAAATTATCTGGTGCGGCGCGCCTGCGAATTGCCGCTGAAGTCGGCTCCGACCTGCCGCTGTTTCTGGTTGGAGGAACGGTTCTCGGAGTGGGCCGGGGCGAAGAGGTTTATCCTGCGCCTGACTTGCCATCGATTCCAATCGTGATTGTGACGCCTGCAGTTGGTGTCTCGACGCCGCAGGCGTTTGCTGATTGGGATGCTCTCGTTGAGGGAACATTGACGCGGCTCGCACCGTCCGATAGACTGTCTGAGGTTGGCTGCGCGCTTTCGGCGTGGCTGAGTGGTTACCCCAACACCGGTGCTTCTGCTAAAAGTGGGAGCCGGGCCGAGAACTTGCTTCTCGACCTTGTCCGTACCGGGATTGAAAACGACTTCGAGAAAGTCGTCTTTCCTAAATATCCCGAATTGCGTGACATCAAAGGTGCGCTGGATCGTGCGGGTGCGAAATTCGCCTCGCTCTCTGGTTCAGGGTCGACCTTGTTTGGATTGTTCCGGTCGTCAGCCGATGCTGCCAAAGCTGCGAGTCGTCTTCGCAAGCAGGGTTTGAAGGCCGTGGCGACAAGTACGTTGACGCGCCAGAAGTATTGGGCAAAAGTTTAGACTGCTGATTTGCGATTGTCGAAACGAGCGGGTTGGACGACAATTGGAAGGCAATCAGCCAGTCAGATTGTTTCATTGGGCCGTCGACTAATGGTAGGTCAAGTGCCTTTGGAGCACTTTGTCTAGGTTCGAATCCTAGCGGCCCAGCCAAGAACCAGGTCTCAGTTGTCGGGTGTCAGGTCTCAGCAAGACTTGCCGCCTTTAGGCTGAGACCTGAGAACTAAGACCTGAGACCCGAACTATGGCCACAGTTGCGACGACTACTGTCGAAAAGACGACAGCCGAAAAAACGACCGCGGAAAAAAAGCCGATCACGGACGATAAAACGGAACGCAAACCGCAACGTGCCCGGGTCGACGATCGCTTTAAAGTTTTCTGCGGAACCGCCAACGAAGCACTGTGCGATGAAGTCTGTAGCTTCCTCGGATTGACTCGCGGGCAGGCCCTGGTCACGCGCTTCAAAGATGGCGAGGCGTACGTCCAGATTCAGGAGAACGTGCGCGGCGCGGATGTGTTCGTGATGCAGCCCACCTGTCAACCGGTGGACATGCATCTGATGGAACTGTTGTTGATGATGGATGCGCTGAAGCGTGCATCCGCACGACGCATCACGGCGGTGATTCCTTATTTTGGTTATGCGCGGCAGGATCGTAAAGACAAGCCGCGTGTTCCGATTTCATCGAAGTTGGTTGCGGACCTGCTGACCACCGCAGGTGCAGATCGCGCGCTGGTTGTCGATTTGCACGCGCCGCAGTTGCAGGGATTTTTTAATATCCCGGTGGACCATCTGTTCGCGTCACCGGTGCTGGTGGATTATTTCCGGAAGTTGAACCTGCCGGACTTAACGGTAGTTTCGCCGGATGCAGGCGGCGTAGAACGCGCCCGCTTCTTCGCGAAAAAAGTGGATGCAGCGCTGGCGATCGTTGATAAGCGTCGCGTCGAGATGAACGTTGCCGAAGTCATGCACGTCATCGGAGACGTTAAGGGCCGCACTTGTCTGATCATCGACGATCTGATCGACACGGCTGGCACGTTGGTAAAAGTCGCGCAGGCGCTGGTTGAGAATGGCGCAACGACTGTATATGCATGCTGCTCGCATCCGGTGCTTTCGGGGCCAGCAGTAGAAAATTTGGTGAACTCTCCAATCACGGAAGTGGTTGTGACCAACACCATCCCGCTGAGTGAAGCGGCGAAACAAGTTTCGAAGATCAAGGTACTTTCGATTGCAGGATTAATCGGACGAGCGATTCAATCCATCCACGAAGAGACTTCGGTCAGCAGATTATTTATTTAGAAACGGTCGATCGTCGCTGGTCGATAGTCGTTCGCGGTTTGCTAGGCACTGCGGGATTTGTTGCCAACGACAAACGACAATCGACCAACGACCATTTTGAAGAAGGACGGAAACGGAATTATGGCAACAGCAACGGACGTCAGCATTCTGGAAGCGCAGAAGCGCGAACCAGGCACCAAGGGCGCCGCGCGGCGTGTACGCGTTGGCGGAAAAATTCCAGCCGTGGTTTACGGCGCGGGCAAAGACTCAGCTTCGATCGCGGTCGATCCGCGACAGGTTCTGCGCATTCTGCGGTCCGATAGCGGTCACAATACGATTTTCGATTTGGCAATCGATAGCGATCGCGTGAAAGCGATGATCGTCGATTGGCAATTTGAGCCCATCAAGGGAACGCTCCTGCACATCGACCTGCAACGCATCGCCATGGACAAGAAGTTGACCGTCACCGTCCCTGTCGTGCTCAAAGGCGAGGCGATTGGAGTTAAGACGGAAGGCGGAATTCTCGAGCACCTATTGCGTGAAATCGAGATTGAATGTCTCCCGGCAGACATCCCGAAAAATATCGAAGTCGATATCAGCCATCTTGTGTTCGGGATCGAAGTTCGCGTCAAGGACCTTCCGCACAACGAGAAGTTGAAGTTCCTCACTGACGAGAACCAGATGATCGCGCACATCACTACGGTGAAAGAAGAAGTGGTCGCGGCTCCGGATGCGGTTGCGGATGCCACGGCGACACCTGCGGAACCCGAAGTTATCAAGAAGGGTAAGCAGGATGCCGAGGGTGCCGAGGCCGAAGGCGATGCCAAGGGTAAGGCTGAAGCCTAAGAAGGCCGAGAAGAAAGATAAGAAATAGCTTGTGGACTGTTGGCTCTTGGCTTTTCGCTAAGAGCCAACAGCTAAGAGCCAAGAGCGGATTCGCGTGAAACTGATCGTTGGTCTAGGCAATCCAGGAGACGAGTACAAGTTCACGCCGCACAATCTCGGATTTCTGACGATTGATCGAATCGCCAGCGGACTGAAGATTGAAGTTAGGAATCGCCAGTGCCGGGCCTTAACGGCGCGGGCAACCATAGCCGGGGAGCCGGTGGTGCTGGCTAAACCGGAAACCTACATGAACCTAAGTGGGCTTTCGGTGCGGGAATTGGTGGCGGAACATCAGGTCGATGTGAAGCAAGACCTGATTGTGATTTACGACGAACTCGACTTGCCGTTCGGCACGATGCGCATACGGCAGCGCGGAAGTTCGGCGGGGCACAACGGGGTGGAGTCGATCCTCGGGGCGCTGGGCACAGATGAATTTTTGCGAATTCGTTTGGGAATCGGCCCCGACCACAAACTTGCGGACAGCGTGAAATATGTACTTGCGCCGTTCCGCAAAGCGCAGGAAAAAGTGGTCGATGAGTTTCTCGATACGGCAGCACAAGCGGTCGAAGTGATCGTGAAAGAAGGACCCGCAGTCGCGATGAACCGGTTCAATCGTAAGAACGAACCGACGTAAAGATCCGCCAGCAAGATAAGTTGGCAAGAGATACAGGACAAGAAAAAAGATTCGTATCAGGGCATCGCTTTAGCGATGCCGCAAGAGCGCAAAACGAATGCCTCTTTAGGGGCTGCGACGCGCAAAGTTGAAGAAAGTTTGGAGATAACGAATGAATCGTAAATATGAATTGATGTTCATTGTCCGGCCCGATATGTTGGACGAGGATCTGACGAAGTTGACTTCCGGTTTGGAGTCTTCCATCACCGCGGCAGGCGGAAATGCCAAGACAGAAGTTTGGGGCAAACGCCGACTCGCCTACAAGGTTGGAAGGTTCAACGACGGCATCTTTAATCTCATGATGATTGAAGCAACCGGAGCTGCGGTCCACGAAGTCGAACGTCGCCTGCGTGTGACGGAGCCAGTGATCAAGTTTCTCACCGTGCGTACAGACGAGGAACTCAAGCGCATCGACAAGATCAAGAAACTCCGCGACGCGAAAAAGAAAGTCAGCGCGCAACCCGTGGCAGTGGCTGTTCCCGCTCCCGTCGCACCGGCTCCGCCAGTCGCGGAAGCGGCAACGGAAGCGCCAGCTTCAACGCCAGCATAGTTTTGAATCCGAACCGTTTCGATTGGAACGGTTTGGGAAGGGCGCGGATTTAGCCGTGCCATTGAGCCGATAACAAAGCGGACTTTAGCCCCTGAGGGCGTCCGCGAACGAATTCTTAGAAAGCAGGAGCATCATGGCAGAAGAAACAAGATCATCATCCGGCGGCGGCGATCGCCCCGAGCGTAGCGCATCCAGCGGACCACGCAGCCCGCGTCCCGGCGGAGGACCCGGAGGTCCCCGTGAAGGCGGCCGTAAATTTTTCCGCCGCAAGAAAGTTTGCAAGTTCTGCGTCGAGAAAATCGAAGCCGTCAATTACAAAGACGTTCGTCTGCTCGCGCAGTTCGTTGCGGAGAGCGGCAAGATCACTCCGCGTCGATTGACTGGAGTTTGTACTCCGCATCAGCGCCGTCTGTCGAGGGCAATTAAGCAGGCACGAAACATCGCCTTGTTGCCGTTCGCAGGCCGCGCTCAGTAAGTACATAAAATCGTCGTTGGTCGCTAGTCGTTGGTCGTTCGCGGTCCGTGCCAACGACCAACGACCAACGACTAGCGACCAACGACTAGGGAGTCATTCATGGAAGTCATTCTGAAAGAAGACGTGCCCAAGCTGGGCAACCGCGGCGAAGTCGTAAAAGTCGCCGAGGGATACGGGCGCAACTATCTGCTGCCCAAGAAGCTGGCGATCCAGGCCACCTCCGCCAACAAGAGCGTTGTGGAGCAGATGAAGGCGGCCTCGGTGCGCCGTTCGGCGAAGGAAAAATCCGAAGCCGAAGCGCTGGCGAAACAGTTCGACGGACTCGAAGTAAAATTCCTTCGCAAGTCTGGCGACGGCGATCAGCTATTTGGATCCGTTACTGCTGGCGATATTGCGGACGCTCTCGAGAAAAAGAGCTTCCACATCGATCGTCGAAAGATCCAATTGCATGAGCCGCTGAAAACGATTGGCGAGTTCTCGATCCCCGTGAAACTGCACAAAGACGTGACCACGCACCTCAAGGTCGTCGTCGATAAGGAAGCGGTAGCAGAGTAGTTTTTGTATTCGGGTGGGGGCCGGGCGGAGACGTCCGGCTCTCCACTATTTCCCTTCCTTCACTTCACGTCCGCTCCGAAAAACTCCTCAACTTTTTTCAGGTCCGTTGTCCGCGCATACTTTGGCAGGCTTTCGATAAACACACGCCCGTACTGCTTCTTCAGAATTCTGTTATCGAGTAGGACGAGTAGTCCACGATCGTGCAGCGACCGAATCAATCTTCCGAATCCCTGCTTCAAGGTGATGACCGCGCTCGGCACCTGATAGTCGAAGAATGCGTTACCGCCGCCCGCGTCGATCGCCTTCACCCGCGCCGCCACTACCGGATCACTCGGGACGGCAAACGGTAAGCGATCGATAATCACGCAGCTCAGTTGCTCGCCCTGCACATCGACTCCCTGCCAGAACGACGAAGTCCCAAACAAAACTGCATTCGGCGTCAGCCGGAACCGCTCGAGCAGCGCGGACTTTGGAGCGTCTCCCTGCTTCAAGATCGGGTAATCCAGCAACCCGAGAAGTCGCTCGTAGATATCGTTCATCTGCGCGTAGCTGGTGAAGAGGACGAATGCACGCCCGCGAGTAATGGTCAGCAACTTCTCTACGAGGTCCGCGGCCTCGGGGCCAAAATGTGGTGTGCGCGGATCGGGCAAATTCGGCGGAACATAAAAAATCGCCTGACTCTCATAATCGAAATGAGAAGGCACAACCAACTCGCGCGCATGATCCAAGCCAAGGCGCCCGCGTATGTACTCAAACCCTCCGCCAACCGCGAGAGTCGCGGAAGTCAGCACCGCCGTCTCCAGCTTCGACCACAAACATTCGCGCAGGATCTGTCCCACTTCAATGGGAGTAGCTTGCAGGAAAACATTGACGCGTCCACCAGAGCCCTTGTCTTCTGACGTCGTAGAAAAAGTTGATACCGAACCAGAAGATGACTTGCGGCGATTTCCTCCCGTCCCGCGAAATCCGCGTCGCTCGATCCAAAAAACAGTGTTCGGATCTTCGTTCTCCATCACAAATCGAAGCTGCACCTGTAGCGCCAGCGCTCGACGCGTGATCGTGAAGACTTCTTCCGGTTTTTGCGGGAGCTGCTCCAATTCCGCTCCCAGTCGAGTAAGTGACTGATTCAGCGCCAGAAATTCTTCGCCATTTTCTTCCAGGAACTCACGCCGCGAGTCGAAGGCGAAACGTCCTTCATTCGCGGGCAGCAGCGAAAAGAAAAGTTGCGAACGCTCTCGCACCGACTGGATCGCGCCCGAGATTTGCGGGGTATAGATCTTCTCGCGCTGCAATAAATGCTCGACGTCGCGAGTCAGTTCGTCCATGCGCAAGTTGCTGACGGAGATCCCGAAGTAATTTCCGGCGACTTCTTCCAGTTCGTGCGCTTCGTCGAAAATCACTGCTCCACAATCGGGAAGCACTCCGGCGTCGGGCGCGCCGTCGGCTTCGAGTTTGATGGAGAGGTCCGCGAAAAACAAATGATGATTAACGATGATGATGTCGCTCTCGGCCGCCTTACGGCGCATCTCGGTGATGAAGCAGGTTTCGTACTCTTTGCATTTCTGTCCGAGACAGGTATCTGCCCGAGCGTCGAGTTTGTGCCAAAGAGCGCTCGCCTCGGGCAGTTCCGCGAGTTCGGCGCGATCGCCGGTATGTGTGGTCTTCTCCCAGGCGGCAATCGCACGGTACTGTTCAATCTCCTCCAGTCCGCTGAGCACGGGCTGGTCGGTGAGATCAAAAAGCTTCTTGCGGCAGAGATAATTGTTGCGGCCCTTCATGTAGCAGACGCTGAGCTTGCGATCTCCATCGGGAAAGAGCGCACGTTCCAGTGCCGGAACGTCTTTGAAGAAAAGCTGCTCCTGCAGATTCTTCGTTCCGGTGGAGATGATCACGCGCTTGCCCGAGCGGATCACCGGCAGCAAGTAAGCCAAGGTCTTCCCGGTTCCGGTGCCAGCTTCAACGATCAAGTGGCGCTTCTCTTCGAGCGCCTCTTCCACCGACTGCGCCATCTGCAATTGTCCGCGGCGAAATTCGTAGGCGGGATGCGTCTTCGATAGCACTCCCCCTGGCGCGAAGAATTGATAAAGCGAAAATCCCGTGGCCCCAGCTTTGCGATGAGAGTCGAGCGGTTGACGCGGGATGGGATGAGGAAGGCACGAAGTCTCTATAATAGCGGGATAGGCAGCGTAACTCATCCCGGCCTGTGAAGACCAAGAATCCGATCGCGAGAAATTTGAGCAAATAATATTTTGAGCAAAAAAAAGCACATTCTGCCGCTGGTCGCCATTGTCGGACGCCCCAACGTTGGTAAATCGACGCTCTTCAATCATCTGACCGGTTCGCGGCGCGCCATCGTCGGCGATGAGCCCGGCATCACGCGCGACCGCCTCTACGGCGAGGTCGAATGGCTTGGACATGAGTTCCGTCTCGTCGATACGGGCGGAATTATTCCCGACGACAAAGCATTCATGCCGTCAGAGATTTTTCGTCAGGCAAAAGTCGCGTTGGCGGAAGCGTCAGCCATCGTCATGGTGGTCGATGCTCGTACCGAAATTGCCGGGCCCGATCGTGAACTGGCGCGCCTTCTGGCTCGCACTGGCAAGCCTCTGTTTCTCGCCGTCAACAAAATGGACAGCGATAAGCAGGATGGATTGATCGACGAGTTTCACGTCCTCGGAATGCGGAATATGTTCCCAATCTCTGCGGAACATGGACGCGGCGTGGACGATCTGCTCGACGCTCTCGTAAGAGTTCTGCCGGGATCGAAGCGAGCAACCCCAACTCCAACCACAGAGGACACAGAGTTCACGGGGGAAGGCACCGGGGACGGCTCTGCTTCCGACGAAAAAGCTAAAGAAAAAGAAGAAGAGCCGCACGAGATAAAAGTGGCGATCATCGGACATCCCAACGTCGGCAAATCAACTTTGTTGAATCAGCTCGTCGGAAAAGATCGCGCCATCGTTTCGCCGATTGCGGGAACCACACGCGATTCGATTGACGAGGTCATACAGGTCCACGGACGCAAGATTCGTTTCATCGATACCGCTGGCATCCGACGCAAAGGCAAGACGCATTTGATGGCCGAAAAACTCTCGGTCGTCATGGCGCGCAAGAATATCGAAGATGCCGACATCGTCCTCTTCATGGTGGACGCTACTGAAGGCGCGAGTGGACTCGACGCTAACATCGCGGGCTACGCGCATGAGAGCGGACGCTCCGTGATTATCCTGGTCAACAAATGGGACCTGGTCGCAAGCGGTGAGAAGCGCGCCATCAGCCAATCGAAAACTGCGCGCATCCAGGATGCAAAGCGTCCACAGGATCGCGCTCTCTACGAAGAACGCCTGCGTTACGGATTGAAATTTCTATCCTATGCTCCCGTGCTATTTCTCTCGGCACACACCGGTAAGGGAGTAGAGAAAATTATCCCGCTCATCGAGAAGGTTGCGGTCGAGCGACGCAAACGCGTTACCACGGGCGAGATGAATCGCTTTCTACGAACCGTCGATTTCGATCGTGCATCTGTTCCTGTGAGCAAGCGCGTGAAAATTTACTACATGACGCAGGCCGGAGTTGCGCCGCCCATGTTCGTGCTCTTCACCGATCGCCCCGTGAAGCTGCACTTTTCCTACCAGCGATTTTTGGAGAATCAAATCCGCGAAGCGTTTGGATTTATCGGCTCCCCGATCTGGATTAAGAATCGGGCGCGAGGCTAAGGACTTCCTACACCGGCAAGTGCTTCCCATCCTCCGTAAGCAGTCCCACACGATCCACGCCCGCGAATTTCGCAATCGCAATCACTTCCGCGACGTCCTGAAAATCAACATCATCGTCCGCTTCGAGGTAAGCAATTCTCGTGATGCGGATTGCGAAAATGTCCCGCAGACGATCGGGCAAACGACTCCAGTCGACCGCTTCTTTGTTCACCATCACCTGGGGATGATCACCCAGCGCTTGTTCCGCGGGTGAAAGATTTGCTCGCGGCTGCGCGTGATGGATTCGAATCACGATCGTCGCGTCGGGTGGCGGAATCGATGGGTCTTTCGATTTAGACTGCGCTTGCTGTGGAATTTGCGCTTCCAACCCAGTGGGCCGCTGTTCGATTACCACGATCATGAAAACAATGATGAGCACCAGCAGAACGTCAATCAGTGGAGTGACGTTCATAGTTGGACGTGGAGAAGACGAGCCACCGCCTGCCATTGAGAAAGCCATCCGATCCGCCTCTCTGATTTGGTTTAGGCACGCGCGTGTCTAAACCATTGGACACCCGCGCGGGTGGCGGAGTTCCACGGTAAGGATTTCCAGCCTTGATTGGAGTGGATGGTGGCGAGATGCTGGCAACCCGAAGTATTAGCCGATCGGTTCTGGCGTTGGCGGCAGTGGCGGTGGTTCAAAGGGCGGCGGAGGTTGTTGATCAGAATTGATGATTGGAGGCGGCGTCGACACCGGCGGCTCCACAATCGGAGGTGCGGGATTCAGCAGCGCGTCCAGTTTCGGATACCGTGCGGCGAAGAAATGCAAAGAGTAGGCTGGAAAGAATACTGTCGCCGGAACGCTCACCAGCGCCATCAAAAAAATCATCAGTGCCAGCAGAACGCTTCCAAGAATAATTGCGAGGCTAATGGTAGTCGGGCTCCAGCCCATACCGGCAGCTCTACCCGCCAGCACCGCAACTATTCCGGGCACGACGACGAAAATCATTGGGATGATCGCGAGCAATCCGAAAATGATTGCCGCGGCGATCGACAACGCGATCTTCAGAAGCACATAGATTGCGAATCTTGACTTCTCCAGGCGGATCATCGCCAGCAAATGATGCCAGCCGTCGGCAAAATCGAGATCCTCAAGGGCCATGAGCGGCACCAGAAAATCTTTCGCCAACACCTGAACGACGGCTGCAACCAAGGCGACCATCGCGAACAGTCCCAACAACAGCAATACTCCGAGGACCATGCGACCGATGTGTTGTTGAATATCGGTGGCCCATCCCGCGGCTATGGCCAATCCCACCGGCAGGCCGACGAATATGCCAATAAAAAGATACGTCGCGATGAAGAACACAATCTGCCAAAGAAAGAAGCGACGGCCCGGCCGCCGATATTTCGACCACCCTTCGCTGATCGAGCAACGTTTCTGCAGGACCGAATCAAACAGGATGAAGCGGAACATGCTGTTGATGTACATGAACACTACGAGCAGGACGAATGCCGCCAGCATCAGAACGATGATCAGTCCTACGAACTGCCCGACGTGCTGCGAAATATGCGTGGAGTCAAACGGGAATGGGACGGATGTTAGCGTGGATGTTGAGAATTCGTTTCCGCTCTTCTTGGTAGGGAAATTCGGCAGACTGCTGCCCAGGTTTCCGAAATTGCATCCGCCAACGTGCAGTTCCGAAGCCAGAATTCCGACTAACGCGAGACGCGTCCATTGACTCCAGCGAAAGCGTGCGAAGAGTTGCTCGCGTGTATGTTGGATCGCGGGTTGGACGGAATCAACGGCTGAAAGCGGCACGGGACAGACCTCTCGTGGACATCAGCACCCTAAAGCGAATCGGAGGAAAACACAATAAGAAGTTGTTGGTCACCGAAAACAAGCTGACATCCAAATTAAACTTTGTCAGCCTGAGCGCAACGAGGTATCTGCAACTAATCCGCAACACCGCCCATACCACTCATCAAACGCTCGCAGGGCGGCTTCACACTGCACGCGATGGCGCTCCTTGCGGTCGCGAATTTTAATATCAAGCGCCGGCAAAAGATCGAACGTAATATTCGCCGGCTGAAAGTTCTTACTCTCCGCCCGAGTGATGTAGTGCACGAGTGATCCAAAGGCCGACGCACGAGGAGGAGGAACTGGTTCGTCCGAGATCGCAAGGGCCGCTGCATTCACGCCCGCGATCAGCCCGGTGGCAATCGATTCCACATAGCCTTCAACGCCGCAAATTTGTCCGGCAAACATGACGTGCGGATGGTGTTTCATCTGCAGTGTCGCGTTGAGTAGCGTCGGCGAATTGATGTAGGTGTTGCGATGAATCTGTCCGTAGCGCAGGAACTTCGCGTTCTCCAAACCCGGGATCAAACTCAATACACGCGCCTGTTCGCCGTACTTGAGGTGATTCTGAAATCCGACGAGATTGTAAGAATCGGCACGCAGGTTCTCCTGCCGCAACTGAACTGCAGCGTATGGAATTCTTCCGGTCCGCGGATCTTTCAATCCAACGGGCTTCATCGGCCCAAAGCGCAGCGTATCGCGCCCGCGTCGAGCGATTTCTTCGATGGGCAGGCAGCTCTCAAAGTAGTTCAGCTTCTCCCAGTCTTTTTGATCGACTGCATGCGCTGCCAGCAAAGCATCGTAAAAGGCGTCGTATTCTTCCTTCGACATCGGACAGTTGATGTAGTCCGCAGAGCCCTTGTCATAGCGGGCCGCGAGATACACCTTGCTCATGTCGATCGAGTCAGCCTCCACGATGGGACTAATGGAATCGTAGAAGAATAGATTCTGGGGCGCGGGCGCCCCCGCCCCCGAAGGATCGGACTCGGCCGATGCGTCCGAAGAACCCACAGACGACGTAGCACTCAAGCGCACGATTTCCGTTGCGAGCGCGTCGGAGGTGAGCGGTCCGGTCGCAATAATGTTGAGCGTGTCTTCCTCGACCCGAGCTACCTCTTCGCGTCGAATCGTGATCAGCGGCTCGCGGGAAATTGCCTCGGTCACCTTGCGCGAAAACTCAGTGCGATCCACAGCGAGTGCGTGTCCAGCCGGGACAGCGGTTTCGCGTGCGATCTCCAACAGTCGAGAACCGGCACGCCGCATTTCTTCCTTCAGCAGCCACGGCGCGGTGTTCTCGCTATCCGACTTCAGCGAATTGGAGCAGACCAGTTCCGCGAAACCTTCTGTCTGATGAGCCGGGGTCGCGCGGACGGGACGCATTTCAAACAACTCGACTGGCACGCCGCGTCGTGCACACTGCCACGCGGCTTCCGATCCTGCGAGCCCCGCTCCGATGATTCGAACTTTTTTCATTCCCCTCCAATTCGCACAAACGAGGATCGAGGATCAAGCGTCCCGCGCCGAATCTATTTATTATAGGGCTCGATACTCAGGAGAAAATCGCATGTCTCGAATCAGTCTGATTGAATCCGCGCAAGCGAGCGCGGAAGTGAAAGCACTTTACGAGGGCAAGTTGAAAGGCAAGCCCGGCAATATTCAGAAGGCGCTCGCGCATCGTCCAGCGATGCTCGAGAATTTCCTCGGATTTTACGCCAGCGTCGGCCGCTCCCTTGACCGCAAGTTGTATGAAGCAATCTATCTGCGAATTTCGCTGGTCAACGGATGTCGTTACTGCACGCAGCATCACATTCAGGGAGCGAAGCGCGTCGGCCTGACTCCCGAGCAAATGAAAGCATTGAAAAACGGGGACTACTCGGGGTTTAGCGCACAGGAACAATCCGCGCTGTGTTATGCGGAAAAGCTAACGCGTACGCCAGACGGCGCTACTGACGCCGATTTCGTGGGTCTCAAGAAACACTTATCCGACGAGCAGATTCTCGATCTCCACATGCTCATTGGGTTGGTAAATCTGACGAACCGGGTCACCGGACCACTCGCGTTAGAAGTCGAATTCCCAGAAGAAACAATTTAGCTCGGATACCGGTCCAATGCGGCGTGAGTTACAGAATCACGCGCTCATTGCCCACGCGCCGCGTCACGCGCTCGCGATCGAAGTATTCGAGTAGTGGAATCGCATACTTTCGACTGACTCCCGTGAGTTCTTTGAAGCGAGCAACGTCAATCTTCGGCGATGTAGCCTTTAGCACGGCCAGCTTGCGACGGAGTTCGACTAGCGCGTTCTGGTGGAAGACCAATTCTTCTGACACCTTAACTAGAAGCTTGTCGCGCAGAAGAAGAGTGACAATTTTCTGAGCCCGGATTTTATCGACCTTCAGAGATGCCAGCACTTCCTTCAGTGACGGCACTTGCAATCCAGCGGACGCGAACGCGAGTTCGATGACTTTCTTGGACTCCGCTTCATCGTCCTTCATGACCACGCTGCGCCCGGCCAAGTGGACTGTTTCGCCCGAGATCTCCAATTTCTTTTCGTTTGCCAATGCGACCAACAAGTTCCGAAATACTTCGGCGCTGAGGCCCAGTCGATCGCGCAGTTCTTCTTTGCTCATCCCGGCAACCAGCGGATTCGCATCGTGAAATTTCTTGAGAGCGGACAGTGCGTCTACTTTTGATTTTTCGAAAACAGCGGGCGCGATCAGAACCGGGTCACACCATACCAATCCGGCTTTGGCTGCGAGTGCAGCTGAATCTTCGCGTCGAATGTTCATTTCGCCAGGGACATGGTCGAGACGAAGCCCCTGAATGCCTGTCCGCGCAACGCGTGCCGCTAGCGCTTGATCTTGAGAACCATCGCGCAAAATATCTAAGAAAGAGATCGCATCATCGGGCCGTCGCTTGCGCGTCGGTGGCGCGGCGTCCAGTACACTGCCGCCTCCGATCGTCACGACTGGGGAAAACTGTCGCACGATGAATCGATCTCCAGGCAGAAGCAACATTGGTTCCGCAAATCGAAATTGCGTATAGGTTTCTTCGCCGGGTTTCAGCAGCTTTGATTTGTAAATACGCACTTCCGCAATCGCTTCCGCGGTGTAGGCATGGAAATGGACGCGCGCGCCATCCTTCAGCGGCTTCGCGGACGAAAGAAGAGAGAGCGACGCATCGACCCGCGTGGTGGACCGAAATGTGTCCGGGGCGACTAAAGTCATCCCGCGGGATAAATCTTCCTTGGAAACACCCGCCAGATTTAAAGCAGTTCGTTGGCCAGCAACAGCCGTCTCTGCGGACGACCCGTGCACCTGAACTCCGCGCACACGAACTCGGTCGCCGCTGGGTAATACTTCAAGTTCTTCTTCTACATGGATCGTTCCGGCGACGAGTGTTCCCGTGATCACCGCGCCAAACCCTTTCATCGTGAAAACGCGGTCGATGGGGAGGCGAGTCAGAGACCGCGAATTTTTCGCGGTCAAATCGGCGGCAGTTTTTGCGATTGCCGACTTCAGATCTTCCAATCCCGATCCGGTCAGCGAACTGACTGCGATGATTGGCGATTTCGAGGAGTCCAGAAAAGACCCACGAACGTAATCTTCGATCTCGAGTCGCACGACATCGAGCGTCTCTTCATCGACGGCATCTGATTTTGTCAGCACGGTAATGCCACGGCCAATTCCGAGCAGGCGACAGATGTCGAAGTGTTCGCGAGTCTGCGGCTTGATCCCTTCGTCGGCAGCGATTACAAGAAGCACCAAATCGATGCCACCGATTCCCGCCAGCATGTTGCGGACGAAACGTTCGTGGCCTGGGACGTCAACGAATCCAATGCGGATTGCGTTTCCGCCCTGCGCGGACAGATCGAGGTGGGCGAATCCGATATCGATGGTGATGCCGCGGCGCTTTTCTTCTTCAAGGCGGTCGGCGTCAATCCCGGTGAGAGCTTTGACCAGAGAAGTCTTGCCGTGATCGATGTGCCCGGCGGTGCCGACGATGACTGACTTCATTTGCGACAGTATAGACGGCTCGTGTGGAGCGACTCTTGTCCGGAGCTGTTGGTGTTAACTTTGCTCCTGATTTCTACATCCGAAAATCAACGTCAAGATGAGCGGACAGGAGTGTCCGCTCCACACGAACCGTTAGCGCCATCTTTTTGAGCTGGGGCCAAAGCTGCGACTAGCGTCCCAAACTTCGCGCCTCGGCAGATGAATACAGGGAGCTCGCGCTCCAGCGCATACGGATTGTCGCGCGAAGTGCCGACAAATTCAACGTGCTCGAACAGTTCTTCCAGTCGTTCACGGTTGTCGTCGAGGACGATCAGACAATTGCCGGAGTATCCGCGTGGACCCCACAACCACCACGATTGATGTCCGCTCAACGACTGGGGCAGTCCATATTTCGGACCGAGGAAATCGATCGCTCCCGCCTGCCCATAGTCTTGCGCGAAGATGGCGCAGTCTTTCTTTTCGTCAGCAGGGATCTTAGTCCAGGCAACGTTCACTTCATCCACAATTTCGTTCCAGCCAAACTGATCAGCGTAATGCTGCGGCAGAGCTATGGATTCGTGACTGTGTTCGCTTCGTGGAACTTTGATGGGAAGGTGGCTCATGTAAGGGAGAAATTGATCGATGGGCAAAATCGGTACCGTGAGCGGCGCGAAAATCGCGCCTCCGGCGAGCGAAAGAGTGAAGACGAGAGGCTTGAGCCAGCGCTGGCGGATGCGGTCGATGGCGCTGTCGATGACGATGCATCCGGCCGCAAGATAAACCGGATAAATCGGAGCGAGGTAATAATTCTTGCCTTTCAAAACCACAAAGACGGTAAAGGCGACGAGGTAAGCGATTCCGAGAAAGCGATATGGCTGGAAACGTTTTGCCACCAGCAATGCAACGACACCAGTGATCCAGAACAGCGCGGAGCTGGGTAGCACAAGCAACAATTGCTGCGAGAAATATTCCCACGGAGAAAGTACGACATCCCGCCCATTGGCCTTAATGTTATGCATCAGTTCGACAAAAGGCCAATGATGGACGACGTTCCATAGCAGGTTAGGAAGGAAGATCAGCAAACCGCGGCTGCACCGCCGAGCCAAATCCATTTGTTAAAGAGAAAACGACGCTGCGCGGTCAGACAGCAGGCCGATTACAATTCCGAAGCCGAGCACTGCGATCGAATATTTCTCCTGCATTCCGATCCCAGCAACAACGCCAAACCACAACCAGTAGTGCGGGCCACGCTTCACGGCGAGAATGGCGAAGTAAACACAGCCCATCCAGAGCAGCGGTTCGAGGCAGTTGGTCGTCAGCAGGGAGCCGTCGGAGAGATAGATGGGCGCGATGAAAACCGTGAGCGCAGAGAGCGCGACAGCGAAGCGACTTGCCTCCAAGTTCGCGGGCAATTACGCCAGTGAGCAAAATGGTGGCCGAGATGGCGAGCGCCGGAATGAGGCGGACGCTGCGAAGGGATTCGCCGAAGATCGCCAGACAGATGCGGCTCAGAAAAGGGACCAGGGGCGGCTGATCCACATATCCCCACGCCAGGTGTCGTCCGCAAATGATGTAGTCGAATTCGTCGCGAAAGTATCCGTAGCGATTGTTGAAGAACATGTGCAGCAGAAAGCTGAGGGCTGCAATGGTTACGGCGGCGAGCATTCCGTTCTTCGTCGAGCGTTTCGCCCAACTCTCGGTTGGATTACGGACCGCGGCGCTATCCAGCGGCGATTTGATTGGATTGTTCTCCATGGTGGCCCGAAGCATAGCGAACTTAGGTTAAGTTGTCATTTTCTTCGTCGGTTTCTGCGGTATTTCTGCTGTCCATTCAAATTTCCGCACTAGAGCGGGGCGAATCCACATGCGAAAAAGTGCTTGGGATGCGACAATAATAGTTCCCCAATGATCACCTCTGCGACCAGCAATACTGATAGTGCCATTGCCATTACGCCGGAGATGATACGGGAGCACGGGCTCACTCCGGACGAATTCCTGAAAATTAAAGAACTGCTTGGCGGACGCGAACCTTCGCGCACCGAACTCGGTATCTTTAGCGTCATGTGGAGCGAGCACTGCTCCTATAAATCATCACGCGTTCACCTCAAGCGACTCCCGACGCGCAGCAAGTTGGTGTTGCAAGGCCCTGGAGAGAACGCTGGCATCGTAGATATTGGCGAAGGGTGGGCCTGCGCCTTCAAAATCGAATCGCACAATCATCCATCGTTCATAGAGCCTTTTCAGGGTGCGGCTACGGGCGTCGGTGGAATTCTGCGCGACATCTTCACCATGGGAGCGCGTCCGGTTGCGATCATGGATTCGCTGCGGTTTGGGCCGATCCAGCAATCCTCACCCTTAGAAAACAAAGAGAACAAATCCGTTGAGCGGACTGGACAGCCGGGCATGGCCGTCCCTACGCAAGCTGTTGCTACCCAGGCGGAGATTCACAAGAACCATTCTGTAATGGAAGGCGTGGTCTCTGGCGTCGCTTCATACGGAAACTGTTTCGGCGTTCCCAATCTTGGTGGCGAAGTTAAGTTTGAGTCCTGCTACTCCGGCAATCCCTTGGTAAATGCGTTCGCCCTCGGACTGGTTCGTCGCGATCAGATTTTCTATGGACGCGCATCGGGTGAAGGTAATCCCGTAATTTACGTGGGATCGAAGACCGGACGCGACGGCATTCACGGCGCGACCATGGCCAGCGAAGAATTCAGCGAAGGCTCCGAAGCGAAGCGCCCGAATGTTCAGGTCGGCGATCCCTTCATGGAGAAGCTACTCCTCGAAGCCTGCCTCGAAGCCATGCAAACCGGCGCGATTGTCGGAATTCAGGATATGGGCGCTGCGGGCCTTACCTGCTCGACCTGCGAAATGGGCGGACGAGGCGGCACTGGAGTGGAAATCGAACTCGATCTCGTCCCGCAACGCGAAACTGGTATGACTCCTTACGAGATCATGCTCAGCGAATCGCAGGAGCGGATGCTGCTCGTGGCGCAAAAGGGCCGCGAAGAAGAGATTTTCCGCGTCTTTAAGAAGTGGGGACTCGACGCGGTCGAAGTTGGACGCGTCACCAACGACGCGAAGATGCGTGTGCTCGAACACGGCAAAATCGTCGCGGAAATTCCGAACGCTGCGCTCACCGATGATGCTCCGGTTTATAAACGTCCGCTGGCACGCTGGGAGCCTCCGGTTGATCGCGAAATGCCCGCGCACGTGCAACTCGCGAACACCTCGGATTTCACCATCCAGCTGAAGACGCTCCTCGCGAGTCCGAATATTTGTTCGAAGCGTTGGGTGTGGCAGCAGTATGACCACATGGTGCAGACCAACACCGTCGATGCTCCCGGAGCAGGCGATGCTGGCGTCATCCGCATCAAGGGCTCGAATCGAGGACTCGCCATGGCGCTCGATGGGAACAGTCGTTGGTGCTATCTCGATCCGCGTCTCGGAGCGATGCATGCTGTTGCCGAGGCCTCTCGCAAAGTAGCGTGTGCGGGAGCGACTCCGATCGGCGCGACGAATTGCCTCAATTTTGGCAACCCGGAAAAGCCGCACATCATGTGGCAGTTTTCGCAGGTGATCGATGGGATCACCAAGGCGTGCGAAGAACTCGATACTCCGATTACCGGTGGTAATGTCAGCTTCTACAACGAGACATTGGGCGAAGGAATTTACCCGACTCCTGTGATTGGAGTTGTTGGAACTCTCGACGACGTGCGCAAAGCTCCCAAGATGCACTTCGCGGCGGAGGGAAAAGAAGCGCCAAGAAAAATTGTTTTGCTTCGCGCCAATGTGGCCGGTGACGCGATTGACGCCGAGGTCGAGTTCGGTTCGTCCGAGTATGCGAAAGAAGTCCTCGGAGCGGTGTGGGGATATCCACCGGGACTTGACCTGGAAAAAGAGACGACGCTGCAACGCGCTCTGGTTGCAGTTATCCAGGCGGGGCTGATCGAGTCAGTCCACGATTGCGCGGATGGAGGGCTAGCGGTGGCCTTGGTCGAGTGCGCCCTGCCCGCTGGCGTGGGCTGCGAAGTGCGCCTGTCCAAGAAGCCTTTGCCTATCGAATTTCGGCTGTTCGGAGAAGATGCCAGTCGCGTCGTTTTAACCTGCGACCCCAAGCACTTGGCGCGAATCAAACAGTTAGCAGAAGAGTTCGAAGTGTTTGCCGACGCGATCGGCGAAACGGGATCAGACAGGGTCGAGATTTCAGTCGGCGATCAGAAAGTAATCTCAGCGGGTGTTCAAGAATTGCGAGATTCGTACGAAGGCTCGCTAGAAAAAGCTTTACGCACAGAAGTTACCGCAGTTGCTGCAGACTAGAACTCTGAATACTGAATACTTAGATCGCGACAGACAGCGGACGGGCAAGACTTCCGTCGCCAAGCAGAGTTGATTTGGCTAACAGCTAAAGGCTAAGCGCTAAAACTAACATGCTGCCTTCCGACAAATTTCGAGATGAGTGTGGGGTCGTAGCGATTCACGCGAACCCTGAGGCGGAGAAGCTCGCCTACCTCGGCTTACACGCGCTGCAACATCGCGGACAGGAATCGGCGGGCATTGTCACGTCCGATGGGGAGCGACTGCGGCAGCACAAGTCGATGGGCCTAGTCGCCGACATTTTTACTAATCCGGTGCTGGCGTCCCTGCGCGGCATTCTTGCAATTGGCCACACGCGTTATTCCACTGCCGGTGATTCGGCATTGCTCAATGCGCAGCCCATCATGGTGCAATCCAACAAGGGCACGATCGCGATTGCACACAATGGAAACCTGATTAACGCCACCGCGATTCGCGCGAAGTTGGAAGGCCAAGGTTCGATTTTTCAAACCAACAGCGACACGGAAGTCTTAGTTCACCTGATCGCTCTTTCGCGCGAGCAGACCTTGCCGGACGCCATCGCGGATTCGCTGCGGCGTGTGGAAGGCGCATTTTCGCTGGTGATGATCAGCCGCGATCGTATTTTCGCCGCGCGCGATCCCCGAGGATTTCGTCCGCTGGCGATGGGTCGCATTCCAGCCGCGACTAGTGAGAAGAAAGATACGATTGTTTTCGCGTCTGAAACTTGCGCGTTCGATTTGCTTGGTGCGACCTACGAACGCGACGTTAAGCCCGGCGAACTTGTGATCGTTGGACCTGAGGGTGTCAGCTCGCGCTTCTATTCGCCGTCCCCGGCGCAATCGAGCTGCATCTTCGAACACGTTTATTTTTCGCGTCCCGACAGTTTGGTTTTTGGACGCTCCGTCGATCAAAGCCGCGATGCCATGGGTCGCCAACTCGCGCGGGAAGCTCCGGTGGATGCCGACATCGTCGTTCCAGTGCCTGATTCCGGCAACACCGCGGCCATCGGATATGCGGCCGAGAGTGGCATTCCATTTCGTTTGGCGCTGATCCGCAATCATTACATTGGGCGCACTTTCATTGAGCCGCAGCAGTCGGTACGCGACTTTGGAGTGAAATTAAAACTCAACGCGGTTCGCAGCCTCATCGAAGGCAAGCGCGTGATTTTGCTCGATGATTCAATCGTCCGAGGCACCACCAGCAAGAAGATCGTACGAATGATCAGAAACGCCGGCGCGAAAGAAGTCCATATGCGGATTTCCTGCCCGCCCACGATCTCCCCGTGTTTTTACGGGGTGGACACGCCTTCTAAAAAAGAACTGATCGGCGCAAATAAGACGATTGAAGAGATTCGTGAATACATCGTCGCGGATACGCTGGCTTATCTCTCGCTCGAAGGTCTCAAAAAAGCCTGCGGCGACGGAGACCAGACCACCTATTGCTCCGCCTGCTACACGGGAAATTATCCGACGAAGATCGATGTCGAAGAGATCCTTCCCGCCGCCGCATCGCGTTAGCCCTCCGCATGCTATCAAGCGGAAAAACTGTGCAAACTTTGTCACTTCCGCGCCATTTTTCCATTCGTTCTACGATTTTCGAGCGTGCGGCACAGCCTTCCCAGTGATATCCTTGGCCCATCCGGCGACTGGACTGCTGGAGCCTCAAATGACAAAAGCCTTTTCAATTTTCGGATCAAGCTCACGTCCTCAGCTGGGTCCGTTCGAGCAGCAGTTGCTGCAAGAACTCTGGACTCACGGGAATGCTACCGTTCGCGAATTGCTGGCGGACGGAAAAATTCACCAGGCCTACACCACGGTCATGACCACGGTGGACCGCCTCTACAAAAAGGGATTACTCGATCGCGTCGCTGAGGGTCGAGCGTTCCGCTATACCCCACGACATACCGCGGAAGAATTGCAGCGGGACACAGCGATGCAGAATATCCGCCAGTTGTTGGGCTCGGGTGAAGCTTCCGCATTGCCTCTTTCCTATCTCGTGGAGGCACTCAGTACGCACGACGCTCAATTGCTCGACGAGTTGCAACTTCTCGTCGAACGCAAGCGCCAGGAACTCCGTAATACGAAAGTGAAGAACTAGGAGCGACATTGATGTTCGCCCTGCGCGGAATAGCGGTCTCGCTTACATTCTTCGTTCTTCTGTATTGCCTGTTGTCTGCAGTTGTGGCTGTGGCATGGCGCTCCCTGCGCTGGCTCCGCGTGTCACAACAAACGCTGGCAGCGCTGCTATTCGCGTTACGAGTGCTTCCCTTGGTCGTCTCGGTTCTGGTGACTTTCACCTTTGTCGTGCCATCATTCCAGATGCTTGAGCCCCGCTCGGTGGACGAAGGATTGGGCTCGACTCCGTTTGCCCTCGGACTTTGCGCTCTGGCCCTGCTTGCCTGTGGATGCTACCGTGTGATTGCCGCACTGCATAAGACTTCCAGCGTCGTCGCGCGCTGGCTAGAAGGTGCAATGCCTCTGGATGCAAACGAGGCCTCGAACGCCAAAGTCGTTACGTTCCGCTCTCGTCGCGAAGCTCCGCCACTGACTCTGATCGGAGTGCGAAAACCGAAAGTTCTGGTTTCTGAAACTACGGTCGGTCTTCTGAGTGACGAAGAATTGCGCATCGCACTCAAGCACGAACTCGCGCACATGCAATCCCGCGACAACCTGAAAAAACTTGTATTCCGATTCTGCCCTTTTCCCGGCATGTCAAAATTGGAGACCGCCTGGTCCCAAACCGCTGAACTTGCAGCTGATGATGCCGCGGTCTCGACCGTTGACGATGCAGTTGACCTAGCCGCTGCTCTCGTAAAGCTCTCGCGCCTGCTATCAGTGGAAACGGCTCCGGTGTGCACCGTGGGTTTCGTTTCTGGATCTATCCGCACGCGGGTAGCGCGTTTGCTGGCGTGGGATCAAGCTGGCAGAGGGTCTCAGGGCAAGCTTTCTGCTTGGTACGCGGTTCCGCCAGCCGTAGCAATTCTGGTATGTATTTTCTCTACCTACGGTCCGGTATTGGCTTTGACCCACGAAGCCACAGAATGGCTGGTTCGCTAGCCCACAAGCGCCAGCTTGGAGTTTCAGTTGGCCTCACTGCGGGCTCGACAGGATTACCTTCTCGCTGTTTGTATCCCACTATCGCTGGTAGTAGCACTCTGCCCCCGCTAATCTCGGTGAACCAGTCCGTTAGCCGCACGGACCTAATTTCCCCGTTGCAAATGTGAATTGCGGCAATCCCCTCGTTCGCCGGAAGGTTTCATGTTGGACAGCTTTTCACTGCCCACGCTACGCTCCACAGGTTCCGCAACCCGTGCCGCCGCTCTCGCTTTCAACTTGACGCTGGCGTTGCTGCTGTTAGTTTCAGCGCCCGTGCTGCTTCATGCACAGAATCCTTACGGAACGCTCCGAGGCGAGATCCAGGATACGAGCTCTGCGCGCGTCGCCGACGCTCATGTTGTTGTGGAGTCGAATGGGTCGTCCGTCACACGCGATGCGACCGCCAATGGGACAGGAGAATTCCGCATTGAAGGGCTGCTGCCCGGTTCCTATCACGTAACGGTGACGGCCAAAGGATTTTCTCCAGCCACGGCGGATGTCAACGTGGCAGTCAGTTTGGTGCGCGATGTCACCGTCGTTCTTAAGCCAGAAAGCGGACACGAGGCAGTGAATGTACAGGGCAACGGCTCTTCGATCACAACCGAGTCGATCGATACAGCCAGCGCCGTGCGTGGCGGAGTGGTCGGAACACGCGACCTGGAAAGCCTCCCTCTGGCCGCACGTAGCTTTGCGAACATCGCCTATCTAGTACCGGGGACAGAACCAGTCGAGCCATCCGATCCGACGAAGGCGCGCATTACCGCGGTCTCGACGGGCGGCAGTTCTGGACTGAATAACGAACTCTCGGTTGACGGTGGCGATAATTCCGATGACTGGATTGGTGGCTTCCTGCAAAACTTCTCGCCGGATGGCATCCAAGAATTTGCCGTGCGAACCGCCAATGAAGATGCGGATACAGGAGGTACAACCGCTGGGTCCGTCGTAATCATTACCAAGAGCGGTACGAACCTCTGGCACGGCGATGCTGCCTTCTATGAGCGCGCAGCTTCGCTTAATGCGCGCTTTCCTATTGAAAATCCTGCGGAGACCTGCACCGACGGAACCTGCGTTCATAATCCCAAACAACCATTTTCGCGCCAGAACTACGTCGGCACGATCGGTGGACCGTTGGTAAAAAATAAATTCTTCATGTTCGCGTCTTTCGAGCATGTCCATGAAAACGCGAGCATCGCCTACAGTCCTGCAAGCACGACTCAATTCAATGCTCTCGCTCAGTTGGCGGCAGACGGATTGATACCCGGCCGTTCCATCCATCGCGGTCCCGCAAAATGTTCCCATTCCATTTCGCGATTACATCAGCTCTCTGCGTCTTGACTACGCGCAGTCGTCCAAGTCGCAGTGGTTCCTGCGCACATCACAAGACAGCTACCTCACGCGCAACGCTTTGGTGCAGCAGGGGACACTGCCTTCGACCGGATTAACGACGCACAACAACTACTCCAACACGGTTCTAAGCAATACCTACACGTTCAGTCCAACATGGCTCGGCACGTTCGTTTTCGATGCCAGCCTGTTGCACCTGACGCAGACTCGAAATTCCGATTTAGGATTTGCGCTGGCTTTCCCGTTTAGTTCGACGACGCTGACGGTCTCTGGTTTCGAGACTTTCGGCGACAACCAGTTTGCTACTCCGATCACTTTCTTCCCGACGCTTCGCAACCAGGACAAATATCAGTTTCGCTATGATCTAAGCCACATGGCTGGAAACCATGCTTTGAAGTTTGGAATCAATTTCATCCACGAACCGGTATTGAGTGGCGCGTTTGCGGGCACGGCTGAGAGCCTCTCCCAATTTGTTTTGAACCCGGCAGATTATTTCGATCAAACCATCAATCCGAATGGCCTCGCGCAGTTCAGTGCCGATCTGACGTGTTCCGACGTGGGCGGAATATCCCCAACCCCGGGAACACAGTGTTCCTTCACTCCTGCGGGCAACGGTGCGTTTGCGCAAAATGTGCAGCGCCTCGCGTTTTACGGTGAGGATTCCTGGCGGGTGTCGCATCATCTAACCGTCAACTACGGTCTCCGCTATCAAACGACGTTTGGTCTTTTTACTTCCTCCGGACTAAGTCAAACCGCGAATCCTTCCTTCCCTTTGCTAGCGTCGCTCGGCTATCCGGAAGCGGTTCCGCATGATGATCGCAAGCAATTCGCTCCTCGCCTTGGAATCGCATACTCACCCGGTAGCAGCGAAAAGACAGTGATTCGTGCCGGGTTCGGCATGTTCTATAACGATCTGGCACAGGGCGGATGGGCTGCAGCGTTTCAATCAGTCAATCCCAATTCTGTCGCTCCGCCATCGCTCATCGATCCCAACTACAAAACGCCGTACGCCATCCACATCACTGGCGGCGTTCAACACGCCTTCAACCAGAATTGGGTCGCGAGCGCTGACTATACACATGAGCAGGGCAATCACGGCTACCGCGCCTATCCATATGACACCGCCACGGTTTTTCGCTCCGACAACCGCTCCAGCTACAACGCTCTAATGCTGCATCTGCAAGGCAACCTTTCTCACCGTCTAAACCTAACGGCAAATTACACATTGTCGAAAGCGCAGACATGGGGATGCGTTCTCGGTGAACTCTTCGATTATGTAAACGGAGTCTGCGATCCCGCAAATGCGTTCGCCCGCGGAGATTATGGTCCGTCTGGCGAAGATGTTCGTCACCGATTCGTGCTCGCCGGAATCGTTCATATTCCCGGCGGTTTTGAATTAAGCACGATCACTCAGGCTGAAAGCGCGCGTCCGATCACGATCACCACGGCGGACAATAGTGCTCGCATTTCGGTGAATGGTGTACCGACCAGCCTTGACGAATTTCGCGGAACACCTTACATCCAGGTGGACATGCGCGTGAGTCGCCCCATCAAGATCGGCGAGCGCTGGCAGGTGGATCCGTTCGCGGAATTTTTTAATCTGTTCAACCGCAACAATCCTGGCGCCAACTACATCGCGAACATCGCCGCGCTGCCACTTATCCCCAACGACATTGCGACGGGCAACGCCACAACCATTTGCGGTGACTTCCCTGTCTGCGATCCGAGTCGATATATCCCGGTCACCAGTCTGAAGCAACTTGAAATCCCATCGGGCGGGCTTGGAGATTTCTTCGGTCCCGGAACTACCGTCGGAATTCCCTTCGCCGCGCAGCTAGGAGTGCGCGTAACGTTCTAACCGCCTAAACAAAATCACAGGTAGAGACGGGGCTCGCCCCGTCTCACTGCGTAAGTAGATCGAAATGCCTCGAGTTTTAAGGCGGATATAAATCGATGTGCCGGGACGCAAAAATGTAAGAACGCTTCAGTCTCGTTCGGATTTCCGCGCGATCGCGACGCGCGCAATCCCCTGCAAATCATTTCTAATTTCAACCTCATCCCATTCGCGTCCGGACAGCAGCCCGCGAACCCGATCCGCAATCGTCCCGCTAATCTCAAACACGAACCATCCCCTTGGACGCAGCGCCACGAGCGCTTGCGGAATCAGCCGCTCGATCACTTCGAGACCAGTCGGTCCCGCGAACACAGCGTTGCGCGGCTCGAACTTCCGAACTTCCAACTGCACGGATTCTTCCTCCGACTCGCCCACATAGGGAGGATTAGAAACCACAAAATCAAAAGAAGCCGGAGGCGATCCGGTGAGCAAGTCTGCTTGATGAAAAGCGATGCGCGACGATAACCCGAGTCGGGCTGCATTACTCCGCGCAACGTCGAGCGCCTCGGCAGAAATATCAGTAGCGAGGATCGCAGCCTGCGGCAGTTCCGAAGCCAACGCCAAAGCAATCGCCCCCGACCCCGTCCCCACATCCACAATGCTCAAATCGTGTGGAGCGGACACTCCTGTCCGCTGCTCTTGTTCTTGTCGTTGATCTTGCCGTTGCTCCCGATTTTGAAGTTGGTCTTGACCCCGCCCCAACCCCGCAATGATCCCCACAGCCGCTTCCACTAAATGCTCCGTCTCCGGACGAGGAATCAGCACCGCTGGCGACACGAGAAAATCCAATCCCCAAAACTCCTGATGTCCGGTGATGTACTGCGCCGGAACTCCAGAAGCCCGCCGCTCCAATGCTTCATCGTAGCGTTGCGTTTCGAGGCGAGTCAGTTCGCGCTCCGGATGCGCGTAGAAGTGTGCCCGATCGCAATCGAGGACGAACATGAGCAGAAGCTCTGCATTCAGCCGCGGAGAAGGAACGTTCGCAGAAGTCAATTGTCCGACTGCTGCATTCAGGGCTTGGCGAAGTTGCACGGCCCTATCTCACCAAGGAGAAACAGGTCGCAAATGGGGATTCGAGAAGATAAATCAAAGACAGGCTCCCTCAGCCGGGCGGATATTGCGTTGTTTCAATTTGCCAGACGCGTCAAATAAAAGATCAACGGAGATAGTGTAGTTGCACGGAAATGCACTGGATTTTGTTTCCAAGTCTCCCTTAAGAAGCCGATCGCCGGACGACGCAACCATAGTCGACTTGCCATCGCCTAGCAGAATCGGCCCCGTCGATGCTTCGGCCTCGTCGAAATAAATATTCTTAGAGCGCAATACCGTACGCGCTTGCTCCACCCTCATGGCATCAGGGAACTCATTTCGCAATTCGGTTGCCTGCCGTTCTAACTTGAGCATTCCTCCGGGCAACATTGGGTTGTGCGACGGATAAAAGGCGAGAACAACAAGTCCTGCGAAGGGAAACGCGAACCAGACGGGTGCGTGTCGCAGAGAAGGTGCGGGCTTTGCGCGCGTGAGACCCCACACGATGAGGAAGCCCAGTATGGAATAAAGCGCCGCGTTCCCAGCCATTATCAATACCACAGAATCAGGCCACGCAAGAAAATCTGCAAATCGGATGCCAGGATAGACGAAGTACCAAGCTGCGGCAGCAACCCAGAGGAGAGGGGCGCGCAGCGAAACCGTGGCGAGTACGGCGAGTCCAATGCCGCACAGCATCGCAAGTGACAACCTGTACCTTGTCATCTTCAGATCCTCGCCCCGCGAACGACGAACGACCAGCGACGGTCTTACGCCATACTCGCGACGCCCGCCGCGTTGTCGCCTTTCATCTTCTCCGCCTGAAAGTGTGTGACGAGCGCGTCGATCGTAGGTTGCAGTTTCCCGTCCATCACCTGTTCAAGCTGGTGGACGGTGAATCCGATGCGATGATCGGTGAGGCGGTTCTGAGGAAAGTTATAAGTACGAATTTTCTCTGAGCGGTCGCCCGATCCCACCATCTGCTTGCGTTCTTTGGCGAGCGCGTCCTGCTGCTTCTGCATTTCCATTTCGTACAGCCGTGATCGCAGTACGCGCATTCCTTTTTCGCGATTCTTGATCTGCGACTTTTCGTCCTGACAACTGACGACCGTACCTGTCGGGATATGAGTGATTCGCACTGCGGAGTAAGTTGTGTTCACCGATTGACCGCCGGGTCCCGACGAACAGAAAGTATCGATGCGCAGATCTTTGGCTTCGACTTTGACGTCCACTTCTTCAGCTTCGGGCAGTACCGCAACCGTAATCGCAGATGTATGCACGCGTCCCTGCTGCTCAGTTGCGGGCACGCGCTGGACGCGATGGACACCGCTTTCGTATTTCAGGCGCGAAAAGACTCGATTGCCTTCGATCAGAGCTATCACTTCTTTCATCCCGCCTACTCCCGATTCAGAAGTCGAGAGCACCTCTACTTTCCACTTTTGCGTCTCAGCGTAGCGGTTGTACATGCGGAAAACTTCCGCGACGAACAATGTTGCTTCGTCTCCACCGGTCCCCGCACGGATTTCGAGGACGACGTTTTTCTCGTCGTTCGGATCCTTCGGCAGCAACAAGAATTTGAGTTCATCTTCGACGCCGCCAACCCGTGCTTCGAGCTTTGCCAACTCTTCCTCGGCATAAGCCCGCATCTCTGGGTCGGTCTCGTTCACGAGCATCGCCTTGCTCTCGGCAATTCCACTCTGCAGGTCTTTGAACTCGCGATATTTTTCGACGATCGCCGAAACTTCGCTATGCGCCTTGGCAGTCTTCTGGTATTTCGCCGAATCGTTGGTGATGTCCGGCGACGCCAGCGCCCGCGTCAGTTCTTCGTAGCGGATTTCAATTTGGTTAAGACGTTCAAACATAGTCGTTTGTCGCTAGTCGCTAGTCGTTAGGCGGCGTGCTCGCGAAATTTGTTTATGAGCGCGTTTAGGCCTCGGGCGACGACATCACTCTGATTACAGAGTTGGTCAGAGACCACCTCTGACAAGTATTGTAAACGTCGCGATATCAGAATTTGGGTTTGAAGCTCCAACAATGAGCCGCGAGCGTGAAGGAGGAACCGCACAAACTCAAGGTCTGACCTGTGCCCTTTTCCTTCAGCTATATTACTCGGCACTGAAGCCGCAGCGCGTCTCATCTGTGATGCTAGCCCGTAGATTTCACTTTTCGGAAAAGTACCAGTAACCCGATAGATCTCGACCGTAAGATCCATCGATTCCTGCCAAATCCGCAAGTCTCGAAACGAAGAAGTCGTAGTCATCGCGCCACCCCACCAACAACGTAAGCTATAGGCTGCGCAGAAAGCTGTGACGGCTGACCCTAAGAGTTGTGATGTTCGAAACGAGTCAGCGTAAACAAGAACGGCCACTCCCTAAGACGCGCCAGCGAACGACCAGCGACTATCGACCAAAGACTATCTACGCAATCACCATTTCTCCACCACGCTGCTTCTCTAGCGCCATCGCAGCATCGAGGGCCACGATCGCGCATTCCACTTCGCGGTCGTCGGGAGATTGTGTGGTGATTCGCTGCAGCCACAAGCCTGGAGCGGTCATCAGCGCGAACAGCGATCCGCGATGCTTGGCGGCGAAGCGGATGATCTCGTACGACACTCCAGCAATCACCGGCAAGAGCGCGATGCGGATTCCAAACCGTCCCCAGAAAGTCTGTACCGGGATCGCCATGTACACGAGCATCGAGATGATCATGACTGTCATCAAAAAACTCGTTCCGCAGCGCGGATGATAGGTCGAATATTTTTGGACTTCCGACGTGTTCAGCGGATCTCCATTTTCGAACGCGAATACCGTTTTATGTTCCGCACCGTGATATTCGTATACTCGGCGAATATCTTTCCAGAGCGAAACTCCCCAAACAAACAGGAGGAACATTCCGATCCGGATCACGCCATCGACAAAATTAAATAAAAATTGCTGTCCGAATACTGGATTAATCTTCTTCAACTCGGTCGCCGCTACCAGCGGCAAATACTTGTACATGAAAATGAAAAATAGGACGGAGAAGGCCATATTCAATCCGGCCATCCAGCCACTAATTTCCATCTTCTTGCCAGCATCGTCGGCGGGCATTTCATCGAGGGCGGCATTGGCGGAAAATTTCAGGGCCTTGAATCCCAGCGACATCGCGTTGCCCAGCGTCATCACTCCGCGCACAATCGGCCAACCCATCCATTTATGTTGCTCGGACGGCCGCTCCAGCGGCGCGCTGTGCGTCACGATCTCCCCCGACGGCTTGCGTACGGCAATTCCCCACGCGTGCGGCGAGCGCATCATCACGCCTTCGAGCACGGCCTGTCCGCCGACCAGCGTGGTCTCTTCGCCGCTCTCCAAAGCTGGGAGCAGCTGTACCGCCGCCAGAAAACGCAAGTGTTGCCGCCAACGCTGCAAAATCGATTGCATAGTCATTTGATGTCGCTCGAGGAGGGAAGACTCCAAGCCCTAGAATACCACAGCGAGCGTCAATTTCAGGACCTTCTGAGACCGGCCGGCGGCAGCGTATCTCCTTTAATATCAATAAAATAACTAGACATTAATCGGTGGGCGTAGGAGCTTTTGGAATCGCTCTTCCACTCCTAGATCGTGGGCCGCAAGAACGGAATCCAATGACCATGCAGAAGTTCGCCGAGACCTGCGACGCGATCGCAGGAACCACTAAGAAACTGGAAAAGATCGCCCTCGTCGCGACCTACTTGCAATCGCTTCCGACAGACGATGCCGCGATCGCCGCGCTCTTTTTTTCCGGACGCACCTTTCCCGCATACCAAGAAGCGACTCTCCAAGTCGGAGGATCGCTCCTATGGAAAGCGATCGCGGAATTGTCAGGCAAGTCCGAACACGAACTCACCGAGATCTATCGGAAATACGGCGACGCCGGATCAGTGGCAGCCGAAGCGCTACCAGATCGACCGGCGCACAGCTTGTCGCTCGAAGAAGTTCGAAAAGTATTTATCGAAATTGCGGCCGCTCGCGGCCCGGCAGCGAAAGCCGATCTCCTGCGCCAACTCCTCCAACGCGCCGCAAGAATCGAAGCGAAATACATCGTGAAAATCATTAGCGGCGATCTTCGTATCGGCCTAAAAGAAAGTCTCGTCGAAGATGCGGTCGCTCGAGCTTTCGACGTCCCGCTCGATCAGGTCAAGCGCGCGAACATGTTGCTCGGCGACATCGGAGAAACTCTACGGCACGCCTCAGAGGGCAAACTAGAAGACGCAAAGCTTCGCATCTTTCACCCAATTGACTTCATGCTCGCAAGTCCGGTCGAGTCCGCGGAAGAAGCTCTCGTCTATTTTGAGAATGCTTCGGTAGAAGATAAGTACGACGGCATTCGAGCCCAGGCCCACATCAGACACGGCGAAGTCCGATTTTTTTCGCGCACGCGTGATGAAATCACTGCGTCGTTTCCGGAACTTCCGCCCGCTCTCACTGATCTGCTGCAAAATAAAACCGCAATTCTCGACGGCGAGATCGTTGCCTGGACGTCGGGAGGAAATCCGGACAACTCGGGCCGCGCTCTTCCCTTCAGCACCCTGCAACAGCGCCTGGGCCGCAAAAAAGTGAGCGCGAAAATGATGCAGGATGTCCCGGTTGCATATCTGGTCTTCGACATCATCTTCGCGAATGACGAACTCCTACTCGACCGTCCGCTCCGAGAAAGGTCAAAGATTCTCGACGCTCTAATGCTGAAGAGAACTCTGTCAGAAGCCACCACGGCTCACGTAGCGACAGCACTCGGCAGTCCAGCCGAGCAAAGCTCGGCCCGCCCCACCACACTGTCACAAGGCCGTTTTGGTTTTGCGGCCCCCGAACTCCCGATGGCTCCCATCCTGCGCGCTCCGGTAGCCACCGCCGCATCACCAGAGGACATCGAATCCCTCTTCATAGCCGCCCGCGAACGCGGCAATGAGGGACTGATGATCAAAGATCTCGATTCTCTTTACACTCCCGGACGACGCGGCAAATCCTGGCTGAAGATGAAACGGGAGTTGGCGACTTTGGATGTGGTCGTGACCGCAGTCGAATACGGACACGGCAAACGCATCCGCGTTCTCAGCGATTACACGTTCGCAGTGTGGGACGGCGACCATCTCGTCGATATCGGCAAAGCTTACTCCGGGCTTACCGACGTCGAAATCGCGGAGATGACGCAGTGGTTCCTCGCGCACAAAGTGAGTGAAGAAGGACTGCGGCTGGAAGTCGAGCCGAAGATTGTTCTCGAAGTGGCCTTCAATAACATGATGCGGTCCACGCGTCACCAGAGCGGCTACGCGCTGCGCTTTCCCAGGATTGTCCGCCTGCGTCCCGACAAGCGGGCGGAAGACGCGGACACAATCGAAACGGCGCGGGAAATTTTCGAAGGACAGCAGTCGTGAAAGTAACTTCGGCGAGGATTTGGAAATAATAGTCGTTATAACGACTATTATTTCGGGCTACTTATGGCTGTGCCCGGCGTGGTCATGACTTGCATGATCATGACTTGAATGATCGTGACCAGCGCGAGTGTCCGTTCGCTCTTCGTCCTGTACGGCGATTACGCATCCATGAGCCGTTTCGCAAACCACATGCTCCAACTGGATCGTCGTGTGGCGAATTCCAAAGCCCTGGCCGAGTTTTTCGTTGATCTCACGGAGGATCGTGTCGCTCTCCGAGGTAGCCATGTCTTCAATCTTCACATGCGCGGAGAGCGCATGATTCTCCGATCCGATACTCCAAAGATGCAGATCGTGGACATCGTTCACGCCGCGGATGCCGCGCACCGCCGATTCCACCTCTTCCAGGCTCATCCCACGCGGAGTTCCTTCGAGCAAAATGTTCAGCGTCTCGCGAACGATTCCAAAACTCGACCAGAGGATCAGCACGCCGATGGCGCACGAGAGCGCCGAGTCGATCCAATATTGCCCCGTCCATAAAATCGCCAGACCCCCAACGATCACGGCCGCAGTAGAGAGCGTGTCTCCAACCTGATGCAGCAACGCGCTGCGAATGTTTACGTCCTGCGCGGAGCGCCAAAGCATCAGCGCGATCACGCCGTTCATGACCACGCCGGCGCCTGCGACCCAGATCATGATTCCGGCGCGCACTTGCTCAGGATGTTGGATCCGGTGAAACGCTTCGTAAAAAATAAAAAACGAAACGGCGACCAGTGACAGCGCGTTTACCAGCGCGACCAGGACTCCGGCGCGACGATATCCATACGTCTTAGTCGCACTGGGCGGACGCCCTTCGAGATATACAGCAACTAACGACAAAAGTAGCGCAAGGAAATCGGAGAGGTTATGCCCTGCCTCGGAAAGCAGCGCAAGGGAATGCGCGCGAATACCAGCAATCACCAACAGCAGTACATAAAGCATGGTCACGCATAGCGAAATGCGCAGCACGCGCCCCGTGCCATGCGAATGCCCGTGTCCGCCATGCGAATGCATGTCTCTAGGATAGCGCAAGCCTGCCTCAGCGGGCAGCGCAATACCGCCTACCCCCGCGTCGCTGGCGCGGGCCCTCATCCCGCGCTATTCTTGTCAGCGCACCTTCCAAAGATTTAGTGAAGAGGACAAAATGAAGAAGATATTCCTGCTCCCAGCCTTGTTGTCTCTAGCCTTATCAGCAATCGGACAAACGACTCCCGCGCCCGCGCCCGCTGCAACTGCACCCGCCGTGATCAAGAATCCGGTCAGTAGCGCACTGCGCGATACCTATCCCAACCGCTCGAAAAATACGATTGCCGCTGTCGATGCTATGCCCGCGGACAAATTCAGTTTCAAGCCATCCCCAGACCAGATGACGTTTGCGCACCTTGTCGCGCACATGATCGAAGCCAATTATGGATTGTGCAGCGGCGCTGCTGACGTTCCTGCTCCCAAAGTCGAAGAAGCGAAAGACACCGACCCGAAGGATAAACTCGTGCCCGCGCTGAGAGCGTCGTTTGATTTCTGTGGCGACGCGCTTTCAAAAATGGACGACTCGAAATTAGGAGAAACCATCGAGGGGCACGGACAACAACTTTCCCGCGCACGCTTCGCCCTCGGAATCGCTAGTAACTGGGCCGATCACTACGCGGAAGCCGCGATGTATCTGCGCGCGAATGGCATATTACCGCCGACCGCAAAGAAGTAGCTCAAGAGCCAGCTCAGGATGACAATTATTGTGGATGATAACTATGAAATCCGTTTTGTCCCATTCCGCAGTGGCTTTTCTAGTGCTCTTCATTGTTCTAGGCGTGATGCGTTCACAACAGCCCCCAAATCAAACGCAACGGTATCCGCAGTTCGAAAATGAAAACGTCAAAGTGTGGAAGTCGGTTGTCATGCCCAATGCTCCGCTGAGTATGCATCGACACGATCATCCGCGTGTGATCATTGCGTTGAGCGGCGGCACGATGAAGATCGTCGAGCAGAGCGGTTCCAGCGAAGAACACGTTTGGGAAACGGGGAAGGCGTATTGGCTCCCAGCGAATCCGCCCAACACGATGCATGTCGACGTTAATGCTGGCGACAACCCGATCGAAGTAATGGTGGTGGAGTTGGAGCACGAAAAATAGACTGCTCGCCATACGACGTTTCAAATCGGCTACTCGGACGAACTCAGTTTTGAGCGTTCGACGCCCTCCAGCAGCGCTCTTCGCATAGGAAGAAAGCCAATTAGCATCAGCACAGTTCCGATCAACATCCAGTTATCGAGATCCCAAAATACCAGGATCATCGAGCATCCTAAGACGACACACACGATCGACCAGACTGGCGTGACTCGGGTTCCGAGAAGTGTGAGTGCTTGCGCGGAAAGGCCGACCATGACCAACTTGGCGAGCCATGTGGTCACGAGAAAAGCTCCCTGTGGAGCGGTCATGGCTGCGAATGTAGCGGTAGCTCCCGCCAGGTTTGAAGGATCGACCAGACCCAGCCCTCGATAGAAGGCAGTCCACATGCCGAACAGGCCTCCCATATAGATCACGCCCGCGATCGTGATCATCAGTGTGGCAGCGCTGGTGAGAGGTCGCGAATTTCGTCCCAGGAGATAAAGAGCAAATGCGCACAGCGGAATGATCGGTAGCGACAGATACGCGATCATGTGAGGATCGTGAAGCAACGGCCACCGGTTGTGCCCAGCGATGAAAGCGGCGACCACATGCTCTGGGTCCCTCGGCACGTAAGTGAGATGAAATTCGAAAAATCTTGCCACGTGGTGAAAGTGCAGAATGAAAACCAAAATGAATGCACCTGGAAACATGATCAGCGCTGCGGCAAGAATTTTGCGAATCGCTTGGTCGGCGGAGGCGGTCGTCATAGGGCCGATGCTATAAAGGTTGACACTGCAGAACAATCGAAAAAGTGGACGAATGGCACTTATCAAACACAAATCTCAAAGTGTCTCGAATGGCGCTGAAAGTCGGGCTAGCATCAAGCTCAAAAAAGACCAGCGCGTAATTCGCACGCGCCAGCGAATCGACGCCGCATTCGTCGAACTCCTCCACCGAAGACCTTACGGCGACATTAGAGTGGGCGATCTCACAAAGAAAGCGGGCGTCGGACGCGCCACATTCTATGCGCACTATTCTTCGAAGGATGAGTTGTTGCGATCGCAGTTTGAGCGGATCGTAGCGCCCATGCTTGCACTCACGCCGCAGGATCCATGTCCGCTGGATGCCTCCGCTCTTTTGGAACATGTTCAGTCATCGCTTCGGATTTACAAAGCTCTGATGGGGACGGCGGGAGGTAACGGGCCAAGAATTATTCGAGAGTGTTTCGAGCAACGGATTGGGCAGTCGCTCGCATTGCGTAAAGCCACAAATTTGCAGGACAGCAGCGGCCTCGATTTGCGCACAACGATCTCGCACGCGCCGATTACGACGAGATTCGTGGCCGCGTCGCTGTTTGCGGTAATCGAGTGTTTTATCGAATCCGGCGCGTCTGAATCGCCCCAGAGCTTGCAAGCAATCTTTAGCGATCTGGTCGGCGGAGGTCTAGCGGGTCTCGGGAATGCACCCGAGAGGCGAAGCATCGGTCAATCTTCGGCATCTACGCGATCAGCCGACTAGACGCTCTAACTCTTCTTCGTCGATCACGTTGACCCCAAGTTCCTTCGCCTTATCCAGCTTCGATCCCGCGTCGCTGCCCGCAACAACGTAGTCTGTTTTCTTGCTCACCGACCCCGAGACGCGTCCGCCCGCGTCTTCGATCATTGCTTTGGCCTCATCGCGAGTGTGGCGCTCCAGCGTCCCAGTGAGCACAAAAGTCTTCCCTGCGAGTTTTGTCCCTTTTTCTTTTTTCTGTCCGGTGAATGACAGGCCGGCTTTGCGTAGATCGTCTACCAGCTTACGATTGTGTTCATCCGCAAAAAACTCAACGATACTTTCCGCGATCCGCGGACCAACTTCATTCACTTCTTCGAGTTCCTCGGCGCTGGCGTTCATGATCGCGTCCAGTGACCCAAAGTGCTCCGCCAGAAACTGGGCTGTACGCTCACCCACCATCCGGATCCCAAGTCCGTAGATCACTCGCTCGAGAGGCGCTTTCTTGGAAGCCTCGATCTCTCCCAGCACGTTATCGGCAGACTTCTCGCCCATGCGATCGAGCTTTAGCAGATCGTCTTTCGTCAATTTGTAGAGATCGGCGACGTTCTTCACGAATCCGCGCTCGTTGAGTTGATTCACGAGCGCTTCGCCGAGTCCGTCAATGTTCATGACGTGACGCGATGCAAAATGCAGAATCGTCCCTTGCAGTTTCGCGGGACAATTCGCATTCACGCAGCGATGGTCGGCCTCGCCAGGAGTGCGCACTACATTGCCGCCGCACACTGGACAATGCTCCGGCATCACAAATTCTTTTTTCCCGCGCGGATGCTCCTTATCTTCGACGACCTTAACAACTTTCGGAATCACATCGCCGCCGCGCTCGACCTCAACCCAGTCGCCAATTTTCACGCCGAGGCGATCAATCTCATCCATATTGTGGAGAGTCGCTCGCGAAACGGTCGTACCTCCAATCGGAATGGGCTTCAACCAGGCCACGGGCGTGAGTTTGCCAGTCCTGCCAACTTGTGGAACGATGTCTTCAATCTGCGTAACACCACCGCGGGCCGCGTATTTGTAAGCAATCGCCCAGCGCGGAGCCTTGCCGGTGAATCCCAACTCGCGCTGCCACGCCGTGCTATCGACCTTGATGACGATCCCGTCGATCTCGTAAGGGAGCGACTCGCGCTTCGCCTCCCATGTCTCAATAAATTTCAGAACCTGATCCAGATTCTTCGCCAGCTTGCGATTCGGGTTCACCTTAAACCCGGCGGCATCGAGTGCATCCATCGTTTTGGATTGCCGATCAAAATAAGTTCGCCCATCAATCAGCAGCATGTAGGCGAAGTAATCCATGCGACGCTGAGCGGTAATAGAAGGTTCGAGTTGCCGTACCGTTCCTGCTGTAAAATTTCGCGGATTCGCAAACGTTGCCAGCCCCTGTTTTGCGCGCTCTTCGTTCAATTTACGAAACGCCGCCGTCGGCATCAGCATCTCGCCGCGCGTTTCAAACTCCGCGGGGATGCCGGCCTTCTTCAATTTTTCCTTCGATATCACCAGGGGAATCGAACGCACCGTCCGCACATTCGACGTCACATCTTCACCCACGCTGCCATCGCCGCGCGTGATGCCGCGTTCGAGCGCCCGTCGGTATAGTGCAGCGCTAACGACATGCCGTCTAATTTCAGTTCGCACATGTATTCCAGGTCCGTGCGCCCACTGAGTTCCTGCACGCGCCGCTCCCAATCGCGCAATTCTTCTTCGGAGTAAGCATTGTCGAGCGACAGCATCGGCGAAGAATGCTTCGCCTTGACGAACCCCTCGCGCGGCTTTCCGCCAACACGCTGCGTCGGAGAATCGGGGTTGATCAGTTCGGGGTGTTCTGCCTCGATCCGCTTCAACTCGTTCATCAACTTGTCGAATTCGGCGTCCGAGAGTTCAGGATCGTCCTGCACGTAGTAGAGGTATTCGTGATGACGGATTTTCTCGCGGAGGGCCTCGATCTTCTTGTCGAGTTTCTTGTCTTCTTTAGGGGCGCGGTCGGAGGCGGACATGACTGGGAAATTATAGTGGTTGGAAAAGTTCTCAGTTCCCGGTTCTCAGTAAGGACAGTGAATACGCCGTTGGCGTCGTGTAGTCCATTGCCGTTGGGTTGCTACTGAGACCCGCGACCTGGCACCTGAGACCTGCCTTACATTCTCTTCGCGATCCGAATTCGTCCTCGGCCCAGCGCGGCACGTCCCACGCTCGATGGAGGCTTCGGCATTCCGTCCAGCAATTCCTTCAGGACGATTGCATTGTTGTGTACTTCGTTCTTCGACCCGTACAACAGGGTGACGGTGCGCTTACCCTCGGCTAGTTGATGTAATTGATCGACCGCCGCTGACGCCTCGGGACTCACCAACTCTTTCAGATAGCGCTTGCGGAACATACGCCACGCGTCTGGCGTCGCGTGGAACCACTTTCGCAATTCATCTGAAGGCGCGAGATCCCGCAGCCAGAATTTGATCGCGGCTTTTTCTTTGGTCAATCCGCGCGGCCACAAACGATCCACCAGCACGCGCACACCGTCCCCGCGGGAAGCAGCCTCGTAAACGCGTTTGACGACGACAGCCATGACTTCCGTATTATTCTACTTCTGCCGCGAACGTTATGAACTTCATGAAGTGTGTTTTCAGTAGCCTATCTGTTTCGGCCCTGATCCTCGCGCTCCTGTCGCTTACGGGATGCGACGCCCAGCGACGAAAATCTGATGCTGAGCTCGGATTGAATCCGCAACAGATCGGAGGCAGAAAGCTCTACGACAACTACTGCGATCGCTGCCACGAAGCCTACTCGTCACGCGACAAAAAAGGACCGAGTTTGCAAGGCGTATTCAAACACCAATACCTGTCCGTTAGCGGATTACCCACAACCGACGATCACGTCGCCGAAATCGTGAAGATAGGGCGCGCCAAAATGCAAGGCTTCGGCCAGGTCATGACGGATCAGCAAATTAAAGACTTGGTCGCGTATTTGCATACTCTTTAGAAAGTTCCGGGTTCCCCGGTTCTCAGTTTTCAGCAACTAATTAATTAGTTGCTCGATTTGTGAATCCACCTTCAGAGCCGTAACCATCCTCATTAGGGGTTGTCATCCCGAGTGGAACGAGGGATCTGCAACTCGCTGCCAACTGCAGATCCCTCGCTGCGCTCGGGATGACAATAGTGTGCATACTGAGTCTGTGGTTTTACTGAGAACTGAGAACCGGGAACTGAGAACTGAGAACTGCTACCTATGGGATAATCGCCCAATGTCCGCCGCGAACAAATCTGCGCAATTTCAGAAGCTGCCATCCACGGACGAACTTCTCCGCCAGCCTGAGATGCGTTTGTTGATCGAGCGCGAGGGACATACTGCAGCCAGCGAAAGTATCCGTGCTGTTCTAGCGCAGCTTCGTGAGGAAATCAACGCGGGTCAGTTGGAAGACAAATCGCTGGACCTCGCACTCGGCGGCCTGTCTGCAGCGATCGAGCGCCAACTCCGCCAATCACTAAGTTATTCGCTGCTCCCGCTGATCAATGCCACCGGAGTAATTCTCCACACCAATCTAGGGCGCGCACCTCTTGCGGAGTCCGCGCTCGATCACATTCGTGACACTTCGAATTCCTACTCCAATCTCGAATTCGACATGGAAATAGGCGGACGCGGCCATCGTGACATCCACGTGGACCGCCTATTCCGCAAGCTTCTCGAAACCGTTAGCGACCAAGATGCTCGTATAAACGCTGCTCACGTAGGGACAGCCGCCCCCGGCTATCCAACCGAGCGCAGCTCGGTGGGCATTCAAACGATCGTCGTCAACAACAACGCCGCCGCGGTCTTGCTTGCGCTAAATTCGCTCGCCGAAGGCGGAGAAGTCGTCGTCTCCCGCGGTGAACTCGTCGAAATCGGAGGATCATTCCGCATCCCCGACGTGATGTCGAAATCGAATGCCACACTGCGCGAAGTCGGTACAACGAATCGCACGCGCGTCGCCGACTATGAACAAGCAATCAACGATCACACGAAGCTTCTACTGCGCGTGCATCGATCAAACTTCGAAATTACCGGATTCACCGAGCAGCCAGCGCTCGCTGATCTTGTAGCGCTGGCTCGTCGTCGAAATATTCCACTGATGGAGGATCTCGGCAGCGGCGCGCTCTTCGATCTTCGGTCAGTGGGAGTGAATGGCGAGCCTGGAGTTCTCGACAGTCTGCGTTCAGGCGTCGATGTCGTGGCCTACAGCGGCGATAAACTTCTGGGCGGTCCGCAATCAGGATTGATCAGTGGCCGCGCTGATCTAATTGCGAGAATGCGCTCGAATTCTCTATTCCGCGCATTGCGCGTGGACAAGCTCACCTACGCGGCTCTCGAAGCGACCCTGCTCGCTTATGTGAAGCGCGATCACGATGCAATCCCCGTGCTGCGCATGATGCGTCTGTCGAAAGACGAGATCACGCGACGCGCGGAGGCTGTTGCCGCAGAGGTGGCGAAAGCGAAGTCCAAACTCAGAGTTGAACTAAGAGTCGAACTAGTCGATGGAGAATCGCTGATTGGTGGAGGGTCCGCCCCATCGGCGGTTCTCCCCACGCGCTTGATCGCGCTGACCCATGCTGATCATAGTGCCGACGATCTCAATACTCGACTGCGACGATCCAATCCGCCAGTGGTCGCGCGTGTTGAAGATGGACGGGTATTGCTCGATCTCCGTACGGTATTTCCGGAGCAAGACGAAGCCATTTCGCGGACCCTAAGCCTTCTCAGTTAGTGCTTCGCCAAGTGCAAAATTGCAAATTACAAATCGTCAATTAGCAATGCTTCTATGATCGTAGGCACTGGAGTCGACATCGCCGAAGTAGGTCGGATCCGCGAAAGCATCACGCGTTTTGGCGACCGTTTCCTGCGTCGTATTTTTACGGAAGGCGAAATTCAGTATTGCGAGAAAAAAGCCGCGCGCTTCGAAAGCTACGCCGCGCGCTTCGCCGCCAAAGAAGCAGGGATGAAAGCTCTCGGCACCGGATGGAGTCGCGGTGTCCGTTGGCGCGACATTGAAGTGGTGCGTCCCAAAGGACAGCGTCCCACCATCCAATTTCACGGCGAAGCCGCGGCAATCGCGGAGAAACTTGGCGCCAAGAATATCTCTCTCTCCATTACACACACCTCTGAGCAAGCTCTAGCCCACGTCATCATCGAGAATTAGTTCGAAGCTGCGAAGCGCAGATCGTCACGCCCCACGTAGCGGCGGACGCATTCGTCCGCCAGCCGCGCGAAGCGAGGCAGTTGGTTTTGCAGTTCCTCGACCTAGTCCAAAGTAAGACTGGACCACTCGGGCGGACGAATGCGTCCGCCGCTACGTGAGGCGTGACGAGCCTGCAAGCGGTTCATCCAAAACAACCTTCTATTAACACCGCAACATCCGCCAAAACTCAGGGTTTACATGAGACGTAACGGAACCAGGCCCGGCGCGCGCTTTGAGGTCAGGACACTGAAATCGAAGACACTGAAATCAAAAGAACTGGGATGAAAGAAAGGTAACGAAAATGAAACGCTCTCTTCGCGGACTTTTTCTAGGAATTTTAATGGCGACAATTTCCGTCGCGGCGCTCTCGACCAACTCGTCGGCGGAAATTGGATTCGGCATTGGTATTTCGGTGCGCATCGGTCCTCCGGCGCTGCCAGTTTATGCGCAGCCGATTTGTCCCGGCCCCGGCTATTTGTGGACGCCCGGCTATTGGGGATGGAATGACGTCGGCGGCTACTACTGGATCCCGGGCACTTGGGTGATCGCGCCGGTGGGAAGGCTCTGGACGCCCGGCTACTGGGGATTTGCCGGCGGCCTCTACGGATGGCATCCCGGTTATTGGGGGCTGCACGTTGGCTTCTACGGCGGAATTAACTATGGCTTCGGATACGGCGGCGTCGGCTTCGGTGGCGGCGAGTGGAGAGGTGGATCGTTCTTCTATAACCGCTCTGTGACGAACGTGAACGTCAGAAATGTCACGAACGTCTACAACCGTACCGTGATCGTGAATAACAACCACACGAGTTTCAATGGTCCGGGTGGAATTCCAACGCGCCCCACTCCTCAAGAAGAAGCGTTTGGACGCGAGCAGCACATGGCAGCTCTGTCATCGCAGGTGGAACATGAACGTGCAGCCAGCCAGAATCGGGCGATGTTCGCGTCCGAAAATCACGGGCGTCCCGCGATTGCAGCGACAGCGCGTCCCGGAGAATTCAAGGGCCGCGATGTACAGCGCGCGAGCGCCGCTGGTGAACGCTATAACGCTCCTAAGATGTCGCCGAAAGAGGCGCGAGCTTCTTCTGAAGGCAATCGGGAGGGCCGCCGTGGATTCGACGGCAACCGAAACGAAGCGAACAGAAGCGAGTCCGCCCGCAACGAACGAGAGAACGTTCGCGAGAACGAACGAGAGAATAACCGCGATACAGATCGTTCCGAGAACCGTCAGATGAAGAACCAGGTGAGAAATAACAACCAAGAAAATCGCCAGGCTCATGAGAACCAGAATCGAGACAGGGTGTCGTCACGAGAAAACCAGTCCCATAACCAGAAACCAAGTAAACAGGAGAAGCAAGCGCAGAAGCAGGCGAAAGTGCAGCAGAAACAAGCCAAAGCGGACCAGAAACGTGGCGGTGGTGGTGGTGGACACCGCTAACCCGAGACGGGTTGAAGTCCACCTAAAGGTTTTATCAGCAGCAACGTTTGTAGCAAGACAGCTCCCGCTCCTCGCACCCTGGAAGGCGAGAAAGTGGGAGCTTTCTTTTTGCTCGTCGTCCCGTCTGATAGCTATACGATCAGCTTGCTATCTTTGAGGATTCCGCCGTGTACGAAGAAAATATTCCAGTCCGAACTAGAATCGCTTTCGCCCTCTGCGTCTTTCTTCTTTCGCTAAGCGTAATGCCTTGCGTCGCCCAGCAGGTGCCCGTCCCCATCCCATCCCCGATCACCTTGGATCAAATCTATCCTGGCTTCGTCGGCGACTGGGTGGGACAGCTCGAATATCGCGATTTCGGCGACGATTCCCACGTGTTTCTCCCAACCTGGCTGAACGTGAGTCGAGCGGCGGATGGGCGATCGTTGGAGTTTGCCTACGTCTATGACGACGGCCCGACCAAGACGGTCAAAGAACGGTCGCTGATCTCGATGGATGTGGCAGCTGCCTCGGCGACGTTTACTTCCGACCGCGATCACAGCAGCGACACCTACAAAGTTTCAGGTTTGTTGGACTTTGCAGCAAAAAAGAGGGGGACTCTAACACTCACCGGCACTGGTACCGAGAATGACAAGAAGGTCGATGTCCGGATCACCATCACACTACGCCGCAACCTTTATAGCTACCGGAAGGAAACGAAGCTTCCAGGCCAGGAATTCCAGTTCCGGGACGGTTATACCTTCACCCGTAAACAACCGCCGGAATAAAGCTTGAAATCGCGCTTCCTTTGATATGATGCTTCTGTCGTTTACAGACCGCCACCTTGCCTAGCCAGAAGCAGCTCAAATGGTCGCAGCTCCGAGTCGGACTCACCGTCCTGTTCGCCAGTATCACGCTCATGGTCCTCATTTTCGTGATGAACTCCACCGGCGGCTGGTTTACTCACAAAATCACGCTTACATCCTACTTTGATAATGCCGGCGGCTTGCGCGAAGGCGCGCCCGTGCGCTTGTCGGGCGTCGATATCGGCAACGTAACTAAGGTCGGAATCGTAACCGATAAACCGTTGACCCCGGTTAAGGTGACGATGAAGGTCAACACCAACTACGCCTCCAGCCTGCGCAAAGATTCCATCACGCTGCTCAGCACGGCTGGAATTCTGGGCGAGACTTTCGTTGACATCGACAGCGCCAGCGCGAAAGGGCCCGAAGCAGGCGACGGGGACACCCTCGCGGCTCGCAATCAACCCGACATTCAGGATGTCGTCCGCGCCAGCCAGGGCACGCTCGAAAATATGGACGCGCTGCTGAAGCGCGTGGACCGCATCATCGCTTTCATCGAAAGTGGCCAGGGCTCAATCGGCAAAGTGATTTACAGTCCTGCGTTGTATGACCAGCTCAATGCAACCGTGACGGAGTTCAAGGGCTTGGTGGATCAGATCCAGAGCGGAAAAGGATCAATCGGCCCTCTGCTCACCAGCGATGAGGCCTATAAGAAAGTAATGGCCGCCGTCGACAAAGTGAATGCCATGGTGGACGATCTGCAGGCGGGCAAGGGTTCAGCTGGCAAGCTGCTCAAAGATCCCGAACTGTATGACAACGCGAACAAGAGCATCGCGAATATCCGCCAATTGACTGACGATATCAACGCTGGCAAAGGCGCGCTGGGTAAGATGGCGCACGATCCGGAATTCGCCGCGAAGCTGCAAACTCTCATGAGCAATCTGGCTGCACTCTCCGAAAGCTTACAAAAGGGTGAAGGCACCGCCGGAATGTTGTTCAAGGATCCTGCGCTCTACAACAACAGCAATCAAATGCTGATGGAGACTCGCCAGTTGGTTAAGGCAATCCGCGAAGACCCCAAGAAATATTTGACGTTCCACGTAAAAGTATTTTAGGAAGCGGTCGTTGGTGGATAGTCGATAGTCGTTGGTCGTTGGCGAGCCTTTTGGGTTTTGCGAACAACCAACGACAAACGACCAGCGTTGGTTTCCACCCGGTTGACCATTTCCAACTCGCTTCGTCCAATACAATTGACTAGTGTCTAGGCGATTTGTCTAGGTTGAGAGTGCGTTCACCTGTTGCGTGTATCGCCCACCCGCGCGGGCTCCATATTTTCGGTTTGAATTTCGATTCTGTATCTCGATTTCGATTCTTGAGTAATAAGAGGATTTCATGCGCAATTTATTGAAGACTGTGACCATGTTCGTCTTGTGCGTGCCCGCCCTGCTGGCGACTGCCCTCTTAGCGGAAGACAAGACTTCCGCTCCGGCCGACGCCGCGAAACCAACCGCTAACGTGAGTTTTTCTGCCGACATGCTCGATAAGACCATCGATCCGTGCAACGATTTTTATGCCTACGCATGCAGCAAATGGTCGAAACAGAATCCGATTCCGGCGGACCGTTCCTCGTGGGGTCGCTTTAACGAATTGGCGCAGCGCGGAGAATATATCGTGCGCGACATTCTGGAAAAGGCGGCCGTTGAAAAAGCGGGCCGCAGCGCCAATGAACAGAAGATCGGCGACTATTACGCCACTTGCATGGACGAAGCTGCGATTGAAAAGGCTGGAACCAAGCCCCTGCAGAATGATTTGGCCAGCATTGCCGCCCTCAATTCGAAAGACGATCTTCCGAAAGAACTTGTCCGTTTGCATCGTGAAGGGAACGACGCACTATTCGGGTTCGACTCCGGCTCCGATTTCAAGAATGCCAACGAGATCATTGCCCAGTTGGATCAGGGTGGACTCGGCATGCCCGACCGCGACTACTATTTCAAAGATGACGCCAAGTCTGCCGAGCTACGCAAGAAATATGCGGAGCATGTCGCGAAGATGTTCGTATTGGTAGGAGACGACGAAGCTAAAGCCGCTGCAGAAGCAAAGGTCGTGATGGATATCGAAACGGCTTTGGCAAAAGGTGCTCTCGACCAGACGAGCCGTCGCGATCCGCAGAAGATTTATCACAGATTGACCAATCAGGAATTGGCTGCGCTCAGCCCGGCATTCAACTGGAATGTCTATATCGAAGGCACCGGAGCACCGAAGTTCGAATCTCTCAATGTCATTGAACCGGACTTCGTAAAGAACATGCAGGAAGTCATTAGCACCCACTCCCTCGATGATTGGAAAACTTATCTGCGCTGGCACACATTGCACAGCAATGTGGATGCGTTACCAGCAGCATTCGTCAGCGAGAATTTCGATTTCTTCGGCAAAACACTGACTGGAGCAAAAGAACAGCGTCCGCGCTGGAAGCGCTGCGTCGGATTCGTGAACGGCGACCTCGGCGAAGCCGTCGGTCAGATCTATGTGCAACAGACATTCGGCGCAGAAGGAAAAGACCGCACGCTCGCGATGGTCGGGGCGTTGGAAAAAGCTTTAGGCGAAGACATCGACAGCCTGCCTTGGATGGGCGCAGACACGAAGGCGCAAGCCATCGTGAAGTTGAAAGCGATCAGCAACCGCATCGGTTATCCGGATAAGTGGCGCGACTACTCGACCGTAAAGATCGTCCGCGGAGACGCTCTCGGCAACTCGCAGCGCGCCAATCAGGCTGAAATTCAGCGCAGGCTGAACAAGATTGGCAAGCCGCTCGACAAGAGGGATTGGCCGTATCCGCCAATGACCATCAACGCGAGCTACAATCCTCAGCAAAACAACATCACGTTCCCCGCCGGAATTCTGCAGCCGCCGTTTTACGACAATAAAGCCGATGACGCGATGAATTTTGGTGGCATCGGCGCTGTCATCGGACACGAACTTACCCACGGCTTCGACGATCAAGGCAGTCAGTTCGACGCCGAAGGAAATCTCCGCGACTGGTGGACCGCAAGCGACAAGAAGCAATTCGAAGAACGCACCGGATGTATCAAAGATCAATACGGCAGCTTTGTGGCCGTCGATGATCTAAAGCTGAATGGCAAATTAACCTTGGGCGAAAACGCTGCCGACAACGGTGGACTCCGCATCGCATACATGGCGATGCTCGACACCTTTGCGGGGAAAGATCCCGCGCCGATCGATGGCTTGTCCGCCAAGCAGCGCTTCTTCCTGGGATGGGCGAACGTCTGGTGCAACAATCGTACCGATGCAATTTCGCGGATGCTGGTCACGATCGATCCGCATTCACCGTCGAGGTATCGCGTGAATGGCACGGTATCGAACATGCCCGAATTCCGCGAGGCCTATCACTGTGCAGCAACAGCTCCGATGGTGAATCAGAACGCTTGCAGAGTTTGGTAGGGCGGTCGATGGTCGCTGGTCGTTAGTCCATGGCAGAACGGGGAGTTCGCGTAGGGACAGCCGCCCCCGGCTGTCCAGACGAGCGCAGCTCGGCCCTATAGCAGGCTTATCAAAATTGTAGGATTGCAACTTTCGTGCGCGGGAGGGTTTCGCACTTGCGAACGACGAACGACCATCGACTAACGATGCCCTACCCTGCTACCACATCCGCCTGCTCATGCGCATGATAGCTCGACCGCACCAGCGGACCCGACTCCACATGCTTAAATCCAAACTTCAACGCCTCTTCTTTCAGCGACACGAATTCCTCAGGCTTGTAATACCGCGTCATCGGCAAATGATCTTTCGACGGACGCAGATACTGTCCAATCGTCAGAATATCCACGCCACACGCGCCTAAATCACGGAAGACCTCGATCAGTTCGCCGGTCTCTTCGCCTATCCCAACCATCACGCCACTCTTCGTAACCGTTTCAGGATCCCACTTCTTCGAGTTTGATAGCAGATCGAGCGTTCTCTGATAGCGCGCACCAGATCGAACTGCGCGATAGAGTCGCGGAACGGTTTCAGTATTGTGATTGAGCACATTCGGCTTCGCGTCGAGCACGATACGCAGCGGTTCTTCGAGTCCTTGAAAGTCTGGAATCAGAACTTCCACGCGGCATTCCGGCACCGCTTCACGAATCTGACGGATGGTTTCGGCGAAAATCTTTGCTCCACCAACATTGTCGTCATCGCGATTCACGCTGGTCACGACCGCATGGCGCAGGCCAAGGGTAGCCACCGCTTCCGCAACTCGCCGGGGTTCATCCCAATCAATCGCCTCAGGCCGCCCCTTCGGCACCGCGCAGAATCCGCAGCGACGCGTACAGATATCGCCCAGCAGCATGAACGTTGCCGTGTGATGGTCCCAGCATTCGCCGATATTGGGGCACTGAGCGGATTCGCAGACCGTATGCAGGCCCAGTCCACGGGCCAACTTCTTAAGATTGTGAAAATTGTCGCCTACCGGAGCACGTGCCTTAAGCCACGACGGCTTTGGAGTGGGAATCTTGGGCCCGAGTTCGATTTGGATCAGCTGGGAAGACGCAGACATGACGTGCCTCTATTTTACCAGCAGGAGCCTCGGAACCCGCTACGGCAGCAGTCCGTACACTTCGACCTCTCCGACCCCGCCAAAATACACATGTCCGCTGGCTACAATCGGGATCACAAAGCGCGTCCCTGTCGCGGCCCGATCACGCTGGCTATTTTGTTCGGAGGTATAGATCGGTTGCTTAATATTTGTCGCATCGAACGCGTAGAGGACGGCCGAATTGTTCGCGTGTCGTCCGCCGGGGTTTGCGACGGCCCAGACGATCGCATCTTTCCCCCCATTCGAAGAGATCGACGGCGTCGCGCCCGGACTGTCGATCTTTATGTTGGACGCCGCACTTAGCTTTAGCTGACCATTCTCAATCGAGTAATCACGTAGCGAGTCTCCACTGGCAGCAAAGAAAAGATGCTGATTCCAGTATGCCATCGCTCCAAATCCACCATCGGGCATGGAAAGACTCTGCACTACGGCGTCGCTGCCAGACTGAAACTTGCCCATATGATCGCGATCGATCACGTAAATCTTCGATCCCTTCGCTGGCTGTACCAGCAAATGCGGATGCGGTCCCGTCTGGTCCGGCAACAATATGGGACCCGCCGATCCTAAATCCAAATCATCATCACTTAATTTCGCCTGATCATGAGGAGTGAAGTAATCGAGGATGGTGAGCGAATTACCGGGCGCAAGTTTTAGTTCGGTATCGCCATAATCTTTTCCACCGGACGCGGCGTTAAAAGTCCCATTGCCTGTCGGGATGTAAACATTCCCGCTGGTATCTGCCGCTGGCCCCGTATCGCTGCCCCAGATGCCGCCTTCATTCCCATCCGGAGTGACATTGAGCGTCGCCTTCTGCTCCAGCGACTGCGAATCGTAAGCCATCACCCATCCGTGATAGGGATTCACGTCGCAAGACGAAGCGAACGTCAGGTAAAGGGAGTTGTTGACCAACAACAGAGCGGCCCGCGGATTCTGCCGCAGCGCATTAAATTTGATGTGGCCATTTTCGCTGCCGTCGCCTTTGCCCGTCGCGGTCGCGGAGATTAGCTTCGGCCCGCTGAATTTCTCCGCGCCAGTCGTGATGGCCAGCGCATGCAGATTTTGAAAATATTCATTGCTGCCCAGCGTGTGGCCAATCATCGTGCGTGCCAGCACATAGATCGTCCCAGTCTTCAGATCGATCACCGGCGTAGAGGTAATCCCAACCTCCGGCTTGATAAAGGGACAGCGTACATCGTGCGCCGAAACCGTCGTCACGCCGTTTTTGTCATCCAGAAAACTCGTTCGCCACAACGGAGGATCATTCGGACGCCCCGCATCGAATGCATACACGCTGTCATGCTCGGTTGCGACAAATATCACATCGTGTTTTCCCTTGCCGGGGATCTCAACCGCGGGAACAAATAACGGTTGGGCGAACACCGCCCCGTCCACTCTGAACGCGCCGAGTTTGCCAAACTGTTTCGCGTTCACGTTTTGGGGAGTCAGGATCGTCTCGGTCGTGGTCGCTCCCGTTCGCGAATTGTCATACTGCGAAGTTGCGATTTGCGCTACGACAGGCGGGAGAGAAAAAATCAGGACGAGAGCGAGCGACAGAACGGCGCAGCGTGCGATAACCGTTTTCATGGCGAACTCCTGGAGACTTTTAGTATGCAACGACCGGAACCGCGATCGCAACGGGGCTTTGAAGAAGGCATGAACCAGCTCAGATTTAGCGGGTCCGAGTGAGAAAATAAAATCGTTAGCTATGCTAACGATTATTTCGGGATGCGTCACTGGAACAACCAAAAGCGACGCTGTTACACTCCGTCAAACAAATGAAGGTGGGCCTTATGAAAATCGACGTTCTCGTAGTGGGCGCCGGACCAGTTGGGTTAGCGATGGCCGTAGAGCTCGCGCGATATGGCGTTTCGGTCAGAATTATCGATAAGGCTCCGCAGCGCACCGACAAATCGAAAGCACTCGTGCTCTGGAGCCGGACTCTCGAGTTGATAGACCGCATGGGTTGCACGCAAACTTTTATCGACGCCGGTCTCAAAGCCACCGTCGCGAATATCGTTGCAGGCACTGAGAAAATTGCGCGCATCACACTCGACGGCGTATCAAGTCCTTACAGGTTTGCGTTGATGCTGCCGCAAAGCGATACCGAGCGACTGCTGGAGCAACAACTCAACGCACGCGGAGTGGCGTTGGAACGCGCTGTCGAGTTGACGGAGTTCGAGTCTTCTTCTGACGGCGTCCTATCGACTTTGCGTCATGCCGATGGGCGCGAGGAAACACTTGCCAGCTCCTGGCTCCTGGGATGCGATGGAGCACACAGCACCGTTCGCCACCAACTCGGAATGGAGTTTACCGGTCATACTTTGCCGAGCAACTGGCTGCTCGCCGACCTTCATTTGGATGGCGTCTCCAATCCGGGAGAGATTACGGTCTCGTGGCATTCCGACGGTGTACTCGCGTTTTTTCCAATCACGAAAACGCGCTATCGAGTCATTGCGGATATAAGCGGCGATACCGGAACGCCGAAGCCACCCGATCCGACGCTTGAGCAGGTACAGGCGGTGATCGCCGCACGCGGGTTTCGTGGAGTCAGAGCAACCGAGCCTATCTGGCTGGCAGGATTCCAGATCAACGAGCGCAAGGTTTCCAACTACAGAGCGGGGCGCGTGTTTCTCGCTGGCGATGCCGCGCACATTCACAGTCCGGCTGGCGGTCAGGGAATGAATACAGGCATCCAGGATGCGTGCAATCTTGCGTGGAAGCTGGCTCTTGTCTGTCATGGCACTTGCGCTGGCGAAGCCCTCCTCGACAGCTACAGCATCGAGCGCAGCGCGATCGGCGATGAAGTGCTCCGAGCTGCAGGCAGAATGACTGAAGTCGCTACGCTCCGGGGCGGAATCAAGCAGTCGATTCGGAATCATTTGACAGCACTCGTTTTCGGACTGGCGGCCGTGGAGCACAAGGCTGCTGACACGCTGACTGAGCTTTCCATTGGCTATCCGAGGAGTCCGCTAACTGTGAGCGGCTCGCATGTTGGGGGACCAGACGCTGGCCAGCGTGCTCCTATCCGCGACCAAGAACCGCCGATTGGGGCTGGAGACAAGCCTCTCTTCGCGGTCTGTTGCGATCCGAGTGACCAAGTCTTGCAATTGATCGAGAAATATCCTGGTCTACTGGAGCCGGCTGTTCGGCGCCCTTATCAGGCAGGCGGACTGTGGTTGGTTCGCCCGGATGGATATGTCGCGCTCGCAACGAAAGATGACCGATGGAGCGAAGCGGCAGGATATCTTGATCGAATCAGCGGATAGGCGATTCAAGTCTGAGATTCCCTCGAAAACTTTGCGAGTGATCCCAACGGGTCGTGTGAGTGTAGTCGCCGGATAAGGCCAAAAACAATCGTTAGCATAGCTAACGATTGTTTGGGAAGCCACGGGAATAGGTAATTGCGCGCAGCCTAACATCGAAGCACGCAGCTTCTTCATGCGTATGCTGTCAGTTGAAGTTCTTCCGCCTCTGTTTCGCAAGAGATGGGAAAGCGGAAAGCTGATCGCTTCTAGTTCGCGATTTCTCCCGATACGGACGTGTTCAGTCCAAAATAAAACATCGGCCCTCTCAGCTGTTGCTGAAGAAGGCCGACGCTTGTTAGTTTGCGAATCGTTTCACTCCACGAATCGCTCGGTGCGCGATCATTGCCACCTTCATTTCACGTCGATCGCACTTTTTATCGCGCTATTTATTGCACGATGGTGATCGCGATCAAGGCGGTATGTTGGCCAGTACCGCTGGTTGCAGTCGCCGTCGTTGTGACTGTCGTGGAGAAGTTCCCCAGTGGAGTCATGTTCGACGGATGAGAGTCTGATCCGCAACCGTTGATGAAGAGGATGCCCGTCAGAAGTGCGCATGAGAACAACATGCGCATTGCCATCTGGCGTCCTCGCTTGCCACGTAAGCCGTTGGCTCCGAACAGCACCACTCCTGCAAGTCCCGTGGTCAGGAACCAGAGGTGCGGCGATGCACTCGGAGTGCGATCTTGGCGGTTATCAGGCGACAGCATGGCCTGAGTTGTCGTCCCAGTCGTCGTGACGGTAAGAGTCACTGCGATGGGATCCGTTCCGCCTGTGAAAACAGCGGAGGTCGGAGCGAAAGTGCAAGCCGAATGCGCGGGCAAGCCAGCGCATGCGAAGGTCACGGTGCCAGCGTATCCGTACTGCGGAGTCACCGTGAGAGCGGCCGTGCCCGTCTGCCCTTGATGAATGGTCAAAGCCGACGGATTCGAGGTGATGGTGTAGTCCGGTTGCGTGGCCACACCTTCCAGCGTGATCGTGTGCGGACTGTTGAACGCGTCGTCAGTGAGCACGATCGCGCCGGAGTAATTGCCACCGGTGGGCGGAATGAAGTCCACGAACAGCGAACATGTGTTCCCCGGAAAGACGGGGAAGTTCGTGTTGCATGGGCCTTCGCTATCCCAACCAAAGTTCGCCGACAGGCTAATCTGGCTGAAGTCCAGGTCCACATTGCCTGTATCAGAAACGGTCGCCTTTTCCGGAGCGCTCGTTGTCCCCGGAGTCGTAAGACCGAAATTCATGTCGCTCGTCGAAACATCCACCATACGCACATAGCCCATGGCAACGTCCGTGAGATAAAAGTTTCCGCTATCGTCCACTGCGACAGAAACGGGGATGAAGAAGGTACCGAGAGTAGCCAGACCTCCATCTCCAATCGGGTCGATGACGGCGTTCGAGCGTAGTTTTCCGGCTTTACCGTGAGTCTTAGCTTGAGCTTTCATCTGCGCCTGACGTAGGGCTTTGGAGCGGGCTTCCCAGCTCGCCTTTCCCCCTGGCGTCGGGGCATCATCGCAACAGTTAAATCCTCCGAAGGCTACCGTTGTAATGACGCCGTTGACGTCAACTTTGCGGATGGCGCTGTTATCCGTGTCCGCAATGTAAACATCTCCAGCAGCGTCCACTGCGACTCCGAAGGGCTCACTCAGTTCGGCGGATGTCGCCGGGCCACCGTCTCCGGTATAACCGAACGCACAACCTTCTCCGCACAGACCGGCTATGGTATGCATGGTGCCTTGGGTATCTACCTTACGGATGGCAGCGTTAAACGAATCGGAGATATAGAGATTCCCAACCGAATCGAGCGCCAGCGACGAAGGTCCGTTCAGCTGAGCCTGCGTAGCTGGTGCGTTATCCCCACCCCATTGGCCGTTTGGAACTCCGCCATCCCAAGAACCGGTGCCGGCTCCCCAGCCGTTGCCAGCAATCGTTTCGATGTAGCCGTTCAGGTCGACTCTGCGGACCACGTTGTTGTAGGTATCTGCGATATAGAGGTTGCCCGACTTGTCGGCGAGCACCCCAAGAGGGTTGTCGAGTTGCGCGTTAGTGGCAAGTCCATTGTCACCGGTATAACCAACCGTCCCGTTACCGACCACAGTCGTGATGATGCCGCGAGTATCCACTTTGCGGATCACGTTGTTGAATACGTCGGCAATGTAGAGATTCCCGGGGCTATCGAGTGCCAGGCCTAGCGGTTCAGCGAAGTGAGCGCTGGTGGCGAGTCCACCATCGCCGTCGTAACCGCCTTCGCCCGGAACTCCAGCGAAATTGGTAATCGTTCCTTGCGGAGTGATTTTCCAGACGACGTTTGCGCTGAAGTCTGAAACGTAGGTATTGCCGAAATCATCGCGCGCCATTCCAGTAAGTTCGCCAATCGCGGCTCCGCCGGGAGGTGTGTTGATGATTCCGGGTGTGATGGACGCTACCGAGCCGATTCCCGTTCCGGTCAGACCAAAGCTGTAATTCACCTGGGTGCTGTCAGTTGCGGTCAGCTGGAACCAGCGCGGTCCGGGCTGTGTCGGAGTAAACCGAACCAGCAAGTTGCAAACATCGCCCGCGTTGAAGGTGCCAAGGCAGGTGTCTTCGCCACCGTTGCTGTGAACCGCTGCGGAGTGAGGACCGGGATGAGCCAAGGCCTCCTGCAGACGCTTCGCCATCGCCTTAGGCATGTTCTTGGAGACTGAAGGAGCTGGTTGTGGCGAGTGAGTTTTTCTGGCACGCACCGCATCATCTGGAATCAGAGAGAAATCCCCGTTGGCTTGCACGTTGTTGAGGGTCACATTCTGATTCATATAGAGCTGCACTTGCTGCGTGTAGTTGCTGCCCAACCCAATGGCGCCCAAGTCGACTGAGGAGCCGCCGAAAAGGCCGGTGAGTTTGCGGATAGCATTGTTGTCAGAATCCGCGAGGTAAAGATTGCCTGCATGGTCCACGGCAACTCCGCGGGGATAGTAGAGTGCAGCGTCAGTGGCTGGACCGCCATCGCCGTAATAATTCCAATTAGCGAATGAGCCTGCAATAGTAGTGATGATTCCGTTCGCATCGACCTTGCGAATCACATCGTTTTCGGAATCCGCAATATAGACGTTCCCGTCCACATCCACGGTGGCATCGAGAGGTTCGCCGAGCAACGCACTGGTCGCTGATCCACCGTCTCCGCTATAGCCGTAACTATTGCTATTACCGGCGATGGTATTCACATCTCCCGGCAGGATGGTGATTCCGGTAACTACGATGGAGGAGTTTTGCATATTCACGACGCGAACATTGTCCCCGTAGTAATCCGTGATATACAGGTTGCCCCTGGCGTCGGCTTTTACAGAGACAGCACACGCAAAAACTGCATTCGTCGCCGAGCCGCCATCACCGCTGGCTGGATCGTTATCGCCGCAAACCGGATCGAAGTCGCTATTGCCGGCAACGGTGGTGATTGTGCCGCCTGTATCCACTTTGCTGATGAGGCCGGAATAGTCGTCGGAGATGTAAACGTTGCCCGCCAAATCCGTCCCAACTCCGTACACGCACTCAAACGAGATGCTGTCCGCTGGATGGTGACTGCGACGCGAGACATTTCGGATGTTTTCACTGTCACAACCGTTTGTAGGAGATCCTGCAAAAGCCGTGATCGTGCCGTTACTGTCGATCTTTCGAACATAGTCGTTGCCGTTATCTACGACATAAATATTGCCGGATCCATCGACCGCGATGCCCGTCATATAGCCGAAGGCAGCGCTGGTTGCCGGGCCGTTGTCGCCTGAGTTGCCAGACACGCCCGAGCCGGCGATGGTCGCGATATTTCCTGGCTGGATCGTGATTCCCGCGACGGTAATGGCAAATGTTTGGGTGTTCACCACTCGGACAACATAGTTACTCGCTGTCCACGATATAAACGTTCCCGGCGGCGTCGACCGTATCGGCGGTAGGATAGTGGAGTAACGCCGCCTGGGACGGGCCACCGTCGCCTGAATAACCGGAATCGTCCCATCCGGCACCGGCCAGACTGGTGATGAAAGGCGTGCTAAAAAGTGTGACCTTTGGCGTAACGCTTGGCGGAACCGGCTGCCCCATGAGACTACCGAGACCGAGGGTGAGAACAAAGAAATTCGAGAGGAGCGAGGTACATGCTCTCGACAACCGACGCTGTGCTGTCTTGTTCATAAAAATATTGATCCTGCCTTTCGATTGGTGTAGCAGTTCCTAAACTCCAAACGCTGCGGGCGATCTCGTTGCCTCAACTCCGCGGACACAATGCCCCCGCTTTGTTATGGCGAACTAACAATCGCGAATGTGGAATTGCACTTACGAAACCGAAAGGAAGTTACTTGGGGACGTACGCGCGCGACGGCACCGCTGTGAAAAGAGGATCGATTCAATCAATCTGCATCCCGCCAAATCGCTAAAAAGAAGGCTGCGAAAAGAAAAGCATTTTACAAGAGGAGTGCCGTGAGACTACGTGGGGCGAGTCTGAAGTCCCTTTTCCGAAAGCCATTCTCGGAAAAGGAATAGATCTGCCTAGGAATTTGGGAGTTTATGATTTCGCTTGCTTCTGTGCTGCCACCCGCTCTTGCAGGGCAATCGTTACGGCACGCAGCATGTCACCCGCGGGAGCGGGTTTGCCTGTCCAAATTTCGAATTGCCGCGCGGCTTGTTGCACGAACATTTCTACTCCGGGGATAACGGCGATTCCCTTGGCGCGCGCGACTTGCAGTAAGTGGGTTTCGACTGGGTCATACACCATATCAAAAACAATCTTCGCCTGGATCTCCTGATCTTTGAGTGGGCAGTCGCGGTTGTTGCCCATTCCAACGGGAGTCGCATTAATAATGACGTCGAACGCGACTTTCTTTAGATCAGCGCGTTTGATGGTGCGGGCTTTCGCTTGACGCGCGAGTTTCTGCGCTTTCAGGGAAGTGCGATTCAGGATCCAGACTTCTGCTCCACGCTCTTTGAGTCCGAAGACGGCGGCACGGGCCGCTCCTCCTGCGCCGAGCACGAGAACTTTTGCGTTCTCGATGGTCATGCGTTGTTCGAGAGGACGTATCACTCCGGCGATATCAGTGTTAAATCCGTAGAGTTTGCCATCCTGCCCGCGGACGACGGTGTTGCAGGCGCCAATTTTTGCGGTGTGCGCGTCCGTGTTATCAAGATGCGGGACGATGGCCTGCTTATATGGCATCGTGATGCTGAGTCCGTGGATGGGAATCTCGCGGACGCAGTGCAGCAAGTCTTTCAATGTTTTCGCGTGAAGCGGAAGATAGACGCCGTTCACATTCTCGCGACGCAGTGCCGTGTTCATGATCACGGGCGAAAGCGAATGCTCCACGGGATCGCCCGCGACTCCATAGACACGAGAGGCTGCGTCTACTTGCTCGATGCGATAGATATTTCGCAGATCGCGAGCGCTGACCTGTCCCGGAGCGGTCTTGAGATCAGCATTGATAGCGGCGAACGTGAAAACGCTTCCTGCGCGGACGCTGAGCACACGGCTAATGATGCCTTGCTCTCCCATGCATAGTCCGACTAACGCGTCCTTGTCACCACGCGTTTGCAGGAACTTCATCATGGTGACGTTGTCGGAGAGCGTGGTCGCAGTAGAGACGACTTTGTAGTAGTCCGCCGGAACTTTCAGCATTTTCTCGAGCGTGTCGTCGAGATTGCGGGTTGCCTTGAAATCATGGAACGACAGAATCAGTCCCGCACGATTCCGCAGACGGGCAATCACGTCCGGCTTAGCTTTAAGCGCGCTCTGAATTTCCAGATCGACGAGTTGGCAGCCCGCGGCGTGGGCTTTAGTCAGCACTTCGAGTTGGGCAGCGAGCGATCCTTTAAACTTGCCGCCATTTTCCGCACGTCGGCAGGTAGCGATCGCAGTGATGTAGGAATGCGTGTCGAGAAAACGATGGATCTTGGGCAGAGCGGCAGCTGGCTGTTTGAGGTAATCCAGACGAAATTCAACAAAGGGATTATCCCGAGCCATCGACTCTGCAGTCGCGATCATGTCTTCGATGGAGTCTCCGCTAAGCGCCAGACAGACCTTGGGCAGGCGTGTGGGCAAAAAACGAGGCGCGAGAGTAGGAGAAAGAGCCAAGGCCATTTGTTTTCAACGTCTATTTGAACGTCGGCGCGATATTACAGGGGTGCGCGCCGAGATGCAACATAAGGATTGCCGAACGGCTCGGGAAAGCACTTTGGGAGCAAGGGGTCTAAACACCCTCGTAACCTTGACCCTACCCCTAGCGGTTGATACTTTTTGGCTGTAACCCTTGTCTTCCGAGAGAGATAGCTGGAACAGCCTTGGGGCGGGATGGAGTCGGAGATAACATGAAGAAAACAGGATTGTTATTGGTACTGATGGTGATGGCCACTTTGGCTTTCTCCCAGCAGTCGAACACGGCGACCACGCCGTCAACGCCGGACGCTTCCGGGATCATCGCCACGTCGGTGAACGTCCCGTTCGTGCGCTTCCAGACCCCTACCGTGTCTGATCTCTACTGTGCCGGATTTATTTCCAAAGACCGGGTTCCCGATGCCAATTATGTCAATGGCGGGTTGGAAACGCCGACTTCCACCAAGTTTGAGATTGGGGAATTGGTTTATTTGGCCGGAGGCGGCTACCAAGTGGGGCAGCTGTACTCCGTCGTCCGCGAAATGCGGGACGTGAACGAATACGAAATTTATCCCGGCCAGAGAAAAGTTCTGGCAGCCACGGGACGCCCTTATGGCGAGATCGGCCGCGTACGCGTCGTCGATACGCGCAGCCATAGCGCGATTGCTCAAGTCGAGTTTAGCTGCGATCCCATTAATCCTGGGGACGTTGTCATGCCGTTTGTCGAACGACCGGCAGTAGCATTCCATGTGCCTGGCCATTTCGATCGCTTCGCACCTGCGAACGGAAAGCTGAGCGGACGCATCGTTCTGGGCAAAGAATTTGACGGCGTCCTTGGAACGGGCATGAAGCTTTATATGAATATGGGATCGAACCAGGGCGTGAAAGTGGGAGACTACTTCCGTGTGGTTCGTTCGTACACGGCAACCTTGAAAGATCCTGTCGATTCGCTGAGCTTCAAGGCGCAGACTTCGGAAGACACGCAAGTCCGTCCGCCAGCGTTTGAAGCGAATCGCTTCACTAAGACCAAGGGTCCGAATATTCACGTAGCCGATCTGCCACGACGTGCCGTTGGAGAAGTCGTTGTGCTGAACGTCACTCCAACATCATCTTCTGCGATGGTTGTATTCGCGCTGGAAGATGTTTACGCCGGCGACACGGTGGAGTTGGACGACCAGAACAACTAAGCCCTGCAATAAATTTGACTGAGACGAGGGGGAGAGAAATCTCCCCTTTTTCTTTGCCTGGAGGTTAGTCCGTACAGCTAGTCGTTGCCGGTGGCTCATCTTAGCTCGAACGCTTCTGGTGGAAGAGCCGGCCTTCAGGCCGGCGTTCGATAGATCGAAGGATGGCTTTAGCCCCCGTGGAGCACCGCACCGGGCCTAAAGGCCTCATCACCATCGACACAACGCGGCTCTGAAGCGCCGCTCTTCCACAGTCGCAAGGCCGCCTCCCTGTCCAAGGACTAAGAGTTACAGGTTGCACTTAGAGAGAGTTTTGGGACTGAAAACCTAAGCGCTTAGGATATCGAACCGTTTGCGTTGGAAATTGGAACTAGATAGATGGGAGTCGCTAAGGCCGCGCGAGCTGGCGCTCGCTTGGACAAGCCGGGGGCGGCCGTCCCTACGCAACCTATCACTGCGCAAGCAGAGTTAGCGGAAGAAACGAACTTTTGAATTGCCGGGAATCATCGCGCCTGCAACAACCACTGCCACAATCACAACTGCTAATTCCATCTTGTCCTCACAATCTTGATCAACATCTCGATCACTACGTCCTCGACGAAAATCGACGACCTGAGCCCTAGATTAAGTGGTCAAGCGGAGGCTGCAAAGTTACGGTGGTGTCACTCCATGAGTTCGACCGAGGGAAGTTCAGTGAGGAACGCCGTCGTCCGCAAAAACTTCAGCGGTGAATGCTTCGATGGTTGCACCTTTTCGCCAGGCATCGAGGGGCAGTCCGGCTTTGCGACAGGTTTGATTTAGAAAAGTTTCTCGATCCCACGCATATTCGATGGGAACCTGCGGCAAGAGCAGGCCGCGTCGATTTCCTTGAGAGATTACAAGGCCGTGGTATCCGGGGACGACAGCGTCGGGATGGATGGGAAATAACGGCGAGAGCACGCTCAACGAAATCTTGATCCGGTCTGCTTCTTCCGCGGTGACGGGAGTAAAACGCGAGTCGTCAAAGGCAGCGGCGCGAGCAGTCTCGGCTACGGCGCGGTAGAGGGGCGCGACGGGAGAGGCATAGCCGACGCATCCGCGTAGTTGGCCGTCCAGATAGAGAGTCGTGAAGACGCCTCGCGGTTCCGCTAAACCAGCGGAGGCAGGTGGCGTATCAGCAAAGGGACGCCGTTCCACCGCGGCGAGAATTGACTGGTGGGCGATGGTGAGCAGCTGGCGACGTTCTTCTTGAGAAAATTCGATTGGAGGTTCAGGACGAATCGAATGAGGCGCGGTCGAATTTTCAGAACGCTTTATTTCCGGCGTTTCAGACGGCTTGGACATCGCTTTTTCTCCGTCGGCTGAGGACGAAGGCGCGGCGGCGGCGCTTTTCCGATTTGCGATCGATGCGCGACCAGAATGCGATGAAGTAATCGACGGCGGAAACCAGCGACAGCACCACCATGAACCAGACCGCGACCCAGGCGATCCAATACACCGGGAAGAAGTAGGTTTTGAAAAGAGGCCATTCGTGCCAGCGTCTGGCGAGAATTACCGCTACGACAGAAATAATCTGGACGAGCATCTTGAACTTGCCAAGCTCGCTGGCCTGAATCGTAAATCCCTCTGACGCGGCAATGGATCGCAAGCCGCTCACCAGAAACTCGCGTCCAATGATGACAACCGCCATCCAGGCGGGCACCAGCGCAGGATTAAATTGCACGAGCGTGATAAAGGCGGCGGCGATCAGCAACTTGTCGGCAAGAGGATCGAGCAACATCCCCATGGTCGTGATCTGGCCGCGCTTCCGGGCGAGGTAGCCGTCGATTCCATCGGTTATCGATGCCAGGATGAAGATCGTAGAAGCGAGAATCTCCCGCTGGCCGGTCTGCTCATTGGCGAATCGCGGAGTACACAGGATCCAGATGAGCAAGGGCACCGCAGCGATGCGGGTGAGCGTGATGGAGTTAGGGAGGTTCACGCGATCAATCAACCAAAGCCGCGGCGGCGGACTCAGTGATTATCCTCTACAACAGAGGGCAAGGCAACGGAGAGGGAACAATCGAGTCGGAAACTCGGGCTTGGATGGCACAGTGAGAAGAACCCGAATTCGGATGCAAGGGTGGTGGAGAACGAAAAACTGCGTGGCGCGCGTTTTGAAGCCGCGCGCCACGAAATCCTTTAGGACGCTTTCGTCCCAAGATTCTTGAGCATATTGGTCGCCATCTCGAGCACGTTGCTGTGATCGGGAACGGCGCCGTTTGGGGTTAGTTTGTCCACCAACGAGGGTAGCAATGCGGCAATCGCGGTGCCCGCCACCTCAGGATTGATTCCGGCCTTGGCGGCCAGCGCCTTTACCTGATCGCTGCCGAGAACGTGAGTAACCTGGTCCGCGGTAATCGCGGGATTCGGCCCGGAGCTAACCCAGGATGAAACCAATCCGCCAAGCCCCTTGTCATGAAACGATTGCACCAATCCCGACAAACCGCCGGGCTGATTCTGAATCATCTGCAAAAGGCTTCCTGCCAAACCGCCGGTGCCGCCTGCTTCGGTACCTGCCGCCTGATTTCCTAAATTATCGAGTAAACCCATAACTGCCTCCTAAAAATTGCGCTGTGGATCGGATGAGGATCGAATTAAAAGTTGATTGCCGCGAAGAAGGCAGGGGGTTGAGTTCAGGATTACCTTTCCCCCGCGTCCTCCGCGACGAGAGTTGCTTACTTCTGCTTTGCGATGATCTTGTCTTTGATCTTCGCGTAGGTTGCCGCTGGAATAATTTTCTTGCGCGTCAGGTCCGTCTTCTTTGCATAGGGACGACCATCGATGATTTTCTGTGAGTAGGCCGCTCCGATTCCCGGCAGGGCATCGAGTTGGTCCTTGGTCGCGGTGTTGATGTCCAGCAAATCCGCATCAGCCGCGGCCGCAGTCGTGGTCGTAGCAGGCTTCTTGGCGGTCTGGGCAACAGCCACTCCACTGATCATGCTGAGAGCGAACAACGCGACAAGAATTCTGCTGATGAATTTTTTCGTCATGATGATTTCTCCTTAAAATTCTGATGTCGAACTGACTATTCTTTTTGCGCGGCTTTGTAACCGGCAGCCTGGGCTTCGGATTCCGTCATGAACTTGCCCTGCTTGGTCTTGCCATACCAGCGACCGCTCTTGTGATAGACGCCGCTCTCCGTGTTGACCCAAACCTTGCCGCTGGATTGTGCTGCTGCGATTTCTGGAGTGGAAGCAGCCGGTGTCGCAGCCTTGGACGTGGACTTAGCGGGCGCCGCCATGCTGTTGGAAGCAGGAGCGGCGGCAGGTGCTGCCTTTGGCGCCGGAGCTGCCGCTGCGGGGGCAGGTGCGGCTTTAGGCGCCGGAGCTGAAGCGGTGGGCGCGCTGGCAGGAGCTGTGGCTGCGGGTGCTGCATCAGCGGCTGCTGCCTTCGATTTCCGGCGGCTGCGCTTGCTGGTTGTGTCTGCGGCGGGAGTTGCCGCATCAGCCGTTGCGGCCTTCGGAGCGCTGTCATCAGCGGCTGCGGCAGCTTTCTTGCTCCGACGCGACTTCTTGGTGGTGGTCGAATCGCTGGCGGCAGTCTTGTCGGCAGCAGCGGAAGTATCGGCTGCGGCAGCCTTATCGGCGGCAGCTTTCTTCTTCCGGGATTTCTTGGTGGTGGTGGTCGTATCGGTGCTCGTGTCCGTCGAACTCGCTTGCGCTTTAGCCAATGCCGGCGAAATGACAACCGTGAGCACTAGGAAGAAAGCGAGCATCCAGAGAATCGGTTTGTTTTGGGAGTGTTTCATTTTTCCTCGCGAGATTTAAGAGGCATAGGAGCCCCGTTTTTTACGGATTTATAGCCTTGGAGTTAGGTGCGAAAACACTAGAGATTTTAGAACCCCAGCATGATTACACCGTATGGGACTGGGGGTCAACCAGAAGATCACGGAGCATGGGGGTAAAAGTGCCAAGGGCCTCCGGGTGGAGGCCCTTGAATCCGACTAATTGGATGGCTAAACGAGGGGACTAGGCGTAGATTCCGCGTTGGCGGATCGTGTAGGCCACGCGGTCGATGGCTAGCATGTAGGCAGCGATGCGGTTGTTCACACCATGCGTTTCCGCATAGCGAACGACGTCGTCGAAAGCCGTATCCATAATGTCGCCAAGGTGTTCGTTAACGACCGCTTCTTTCCAGAAATAGCCCTGGCGATCCTGCACCCATTCGAAATAAGAGGTAGTCACGCCGCCCGCGTTGGCCAGAATGTCGGGGATTACAAAGACGCCCTTGGCGGACAGAATGTCGTCCGCGACTGCGGTCGTTGGACCATTCGCGCCTTCCGCGAGGATCTTGCATTTCACGCGATCGGCGTTTTGGCTGGTGATCTGGTTTTCGGTGGCGGCCGGAATCAGGATGTCACAATCGGTCAGCATGAGTTCCGCAGGATCGTGTGCTTCGGCACCGGGAAAGCCATGAATTTTGCCATTGCGCTGGCGGTATTCCCAAAGCGCTTCGGCGTCGATGCCGTTCTTGTTGAACAGTCCTCCGCCAACTTCGACGATGCCGATAACTTTATAACCAGCTTCTGCCATGAGGCGCGCGGCGTTGGATCCGACGTTGCCGAAACCCTGCACGATGACACGGGTTGTTTTGCGATCTAACTTCAATTTTGCGATGGCCTTTTCGCAGACCATCAGAACACCACGACCGGTTGCTTCGCGACGTCCGCGCGATCCGCCAATGTTAATTGGCTTGCCGGTAACGACGGCGGTCACGGTCTGGCGGGCATGCATGGAATATGTATCCATCATCCACGCCATAGTTTGTTCATTGGTATTTACGTCTGGGGCGGGAACATCTTTTTCGGGTCCGATGAAATCGAAGAGTTCGGCAGTGTAGCGGCGGGTCATGCGCTCCAACTCACCCTGCGACATTTTGTGCGGATCGCAAATGATGCCGCCCTTGGCGCCGCCGAACGGAATATTTACGACCGCGCATTTCCAGGTCATCCAACTGGCGAGAGCGCGAACTTCATCGAGATTGACGTCTGGCGCATAACGGAATCCGCCTTTGGCAGGGCCGCGCGCGATGGAATGTTGAACGCGGAATCCGGTGAAAACCTCGAGGCGTCCGTTGTCCATCATCACCGGGATGTGAACAATAATTTCGCGGCTCGGACTACTTAGTACTTTGCGAATACCTTCATCGAGATTGAGCTTTTGGGCAGCGAGATCGAAGCGCGCGGCTTGCGCCTGCCAGGGATTAGTTTCCTCTGCGAGGTCAACAGTCTTCAAAGTCATTAATATCTCCGAATAATTGCGATTCCTGCCTTACCCCAACCAGCGGATAGGCCTCGCAAAGTATATTGCTGGGCCGGAGGGTAGGCAAGCACGGGAGGTAACCGATCGGAAACCCGGTAGAACACTCGGGTTCCATATAATGGCGTCTTGGAAGACGCATGATCCGGCCTGACTACAAAGAATTCTTACGCTTATCGCGCGGAGCGACGCTGGTTCCGGTGGCGAAGTCGATCTCTGCCGACTTGCTGACGCCGGTTTCCGCCTTTCTCGCTGTGGCGGACGGGGAGCCAGATGCCTTCCTGCTGGAGTCTGTCGAAAATGGCGAGAAGATTGGGCGATATACGTTTCTGGGCGTGCGTCCGTTTCTACGGTTGGAATCGCGCGGCGAAGAAATCACTATCAAGCGGGGACGCCAAGTCGAGCACCGCACGGGAAATGTCTTCGAAGTAATTAAAGAACTATTGCAGCAACATCGCCCAGCGGCGATGGAGGGATTGCCGCCGTTTACTGCTGGCGCGGTCGGATATTGCGCGTATGACATCGTTCGGCGGTTGGAAAACATCGGCGACCATTCTCTCGACGATCTCGACGTCCCCGATTGCGTGTTGATGTTTTTCGATCGCGTGCTGGCTTTCGATCACCTGCGGCACCAAATCCACATTGTGGCGTCTGCGGATGTCACGCGCGAATCTCCGAAGCGAGCGTATGAGCGGGCCGTGAAAGACATAGCCCGCATCGAGAAGAAACTTTCAGGTGGGTGGAAGCCGGCTCACTGGCGCAAGGCTGCTACCAAGTCGAAACTGGCGGCGAAGTCGCGCACTCCGAAGAAGAAATTCTTGGAAAGTGTGGATCGCGCGAAGGAATACATCGCTGCTGGAGACATTTTCCAAGTCGTGTTGTCCCAGCGTTGGGATTTCGAGCCTGGTGTCGCTCCGCTCGATCTCTATCGCTCGCTACGAACAGTGAATCCTTCGCCGTACATGTATTTCCTGCGCTTTGGCGGCAACAAGCTTCGAGGTAAAACGAAGCGCGGCGCGGACGGACTACACTCTGATGAAATGCATGTGATTGGATCTTCGCCCGAAATGTTGGTGCGAGTCGGTGGACGGAAGCTTGAGTATCGTCCGATCGCGGGAACGCATCCGCGAGGACGCGACGAGGCGGAGGACACGGCGCTGGCGAACAGGATGCTCTCCGACGAAAAGGAACGCGCCGAGCATGTGATGCTGGTTGACCTGGGTCGCAACGATCTTGGCCGCGTCAGCGAATACGGATCAGTAAAAGTCCGCGATCTGATGTATGTGGAGCGCTACTCGCACGTGATGCATCTGGTGTCGTCGCTCGAAGGCAAGTTGCGTCCGGAACTCGACGCCGTGGATGCGCTCGCCGCGTGCTTCCCCGCCGGAACATTAAGTGGCGCACCGAAAGTGCGCGCCATGCAGATCATCGAAGAGTTGGAGCCATCCCACCGCGGCGTTTATGGCGGAGCAGTCCTCTATGCCGACTTCGCTGGAAATTTGGATTCCTGCATCACGATTCGCACCGTCCTGATGAAGGGCAAGAAGGCTTACCTGCAAGCGGGCGCGGGTATTGTCGCGGATTCCGATCCGGAACGTGAGTTTCAGGAGACGGAGAACAAAGCGCGCGCGGTGCTCAGAGCGGTGGAGATGGCCAGGGGGAACGAGTAGCAACGACTAGAACTGCTTGGTTTAGTGGCTCTGGAGGAAGTTCGCCACGAGCTTTTTCCCTTCATCCGTCAGCACGCTCTCCGGATGAAACTGCACCCCTTCGACGGCGAATTTCTTATGCCGCAATCCCATGATGACGCGGGTTCCGTCTTTATCGCGAGTCCAGGCACTGACTTCCAGATCGTTGGGAAGGCTATCTTCTGCGACGATCAGGGAGTGGTAGCGGGTCGCGGTCATGGGAGAAGTCAATCCGCGGAAGATGGTCTTCCCGTCGTGCTCCACCTGACTCGTTTTACCGTGCATCAGATTTTTTGCGCGGACCACTTCTCCTCCAAACGCGGCGCCGATTGCCTGATGTCCCAGACAAACGCCGAGGAGAGGAACTTTCCCCGCAAAGTGGCGGATCAGGTCAATGCTGATGCCAGCTTCCTGCGGAGTGCAGGGTCCCGGCGAAACCAGAATGCGTTCGGGATGCATGGCTTCGATCTCTTCAATCGCGACTTCATTATTTCGACGAACTTCGACCTGGGCGCCCAGTTCCCCGAGGTACTGGACGAGGTTGTAAGTGAACGAGTCGTAGTTGTCGAGGACGAAGACCACGATTCATTCTAGCTTGGAGGGAGAAATCCAGGTTTCAAGGCTTGAAGGTTTCAAGAACCATTTCCGCTCCGGAATTGCGAGGGAATTCGGTCGTCGTTGAAACCTTCAGACCTTGCAACCCTGAAACCTGGCCCTTGCTCTTACTTGACATGCTCGCCGCCAATTGCCATGCTTACTGTCGATTCCAATGGCCGAGACGCAGCGGGACAACAAATCCGAAGCAGAAAACGACAAACGATCCACGCGAAGGTTCGCGCTCCGTTTACCAGTAAGCGTCCGTTACGGAGAAAAAGAGGATGAGCATTCGGCACAGACTCGTGACGTGAGCGCGCGGGGCATTTGCTTTTATGTGGATTCCGCCATCAAGGCGGGTTCGGCGATCGATTTCACTTTGACGCTTCCACCTGAGATTACCCTGACCGAGAGCATTCGCGTCCGTTGCAAGGGTCGCGTGGTGCGGGTCGAGGGAGGAGTTCCCTCACAGAAAATGGCCGTAGCTGCGGTCATCGACGAATACGAGTTTCTCGCCGAATCGTAGGCCCTTCGTTTCTTCAATTCTTAATTTTCATCCTTCTACGATCCAGCAGTTTCCTGGACCTCATTCTTCCGCTTTGCCCTCGTCTTTCTCTGTCCATGAGGTGAGTGGTATGTTTGCTAACAGCGACGAGGGTGTTGGTGAAATATTTCAGACAGATTTTTCGCTTCGGCACGCCCTATATTGTTGCCGATGGCGGCCTTTTGCCATCATCAGCTCTGGCAGCTGGCATGGTTATGCTCGCGACATCCTCGGCCGCGGCACAGGATCAAACTAAAACCAACCCCACCCCATCTTCGAAAACTGCTCTCTTCCGTCGCCAGCAAGAAAACGCCCAGCAAGATCGCTCTCATCAAGAGTTTCCGCATCGTGCAGGAACAAGATGGCCCCGCTCTTGAAATTCTTTCGACAAAGCCGCTGGTCCCATCGATTCAGGCCATCAACGATCCAGCAAGATTGGTGATTGATCTTCCTAACGCGCGTCTCGATACGCAGCAGAAGAAAATAAATGTGGATGCAGACCAAATTAAAACCGTGCGCGCGGACCAGTTTCAGGAAAACCCTCCCATCGCGCGCGTGGTTTTGGATCTGCTGGTTATTCGCGCCTATACGTGGGACGCCGCTGGGAATCGTCTGGTCGTTCATCTGGGAAGCAATCCAGTGAAAGCGAAGTTGCCGTTTCAGCAAGGCTCACCCAGCCTGACTCCCGGACCGAAGCCAGTGATCGCATCGGTACGTGCAGCCGGGCCGCTGACCTTGGCGCAAAAGGAAGGGGGAGTGGGCTCGACCGTCACTGCTGGTGCCGAAACTACGATCCTGAATCTATCGAGCGGTGGCGAAGTGGATGTTTGCCCCGGCACGACGGTGTCGATCACTCCGTCGCAGAACCAACACAACCTGCTGCTCAGCATGAATACGGGAGCGATGGAGGCGCATTTCGGCCTCGACGCTTCTTCGGATTCTGTCATGACGCCTGACTTCCGAATTCTGCTCATGGGGCCGGGGGAATTTCACTACGCGATCAGCGCCGACACGCACGGCAACACTTGTGTGCGCGCTTTGCCGGGGAACACGGCATCGGCGATTGTCAGTGAGCTGATGGGCGACCGCACGTATCAGGTCAAAGCGACCGACCAGCTTGTGTTTCGCGCTGGACAATTGGATCGGGTGGACATGGCAGTCCCGCTGGAATGTGGATGTCCAGTGCAGCGTGACGCTCCTCTGCGTGCGACCAACAATTTACCGATTCAGGAACAGGCTCAAGCGGCGCCAGCAGTAAAGTCGAGTACGGCTCCCGTCACTGCTTCAAAAAATGAATCCGCGCCTCCGGATAGCGCTGCCGTGACTGGAGTGCCTGCCACCGAGACGCCTTCTCCATCGAGCGACGCTGCTCCTAAAGGTGAACTGCACGTGCAGGTGGAAGCGCCGTTCGTATATCGAGCGAGCGATCCTCCTCCGGCGCCGGATGAGGCTGTGCGCGCTCTTCCGTCGGATTCGCGGGGGCAGGCCGCTGCAGCGCCGGCGCTGGCGACTCCACTTCCGCCAGCAGCGAAGGACAAGCCGAAGGTCGCGAGCGACGCGTCAGAGCAGAAGCAATCGCCTCCGCGCGGATTTTTCCGAAAGATCGGCGGATTCTTTGCTTCGCTGTTTCGCTGATTCTCCAATCATCCTCAACAAAATAATTTGATGTGGCCGCGTTGGTTTCGTGGTGTAGCGCACAGGCAAATCTCGCTTGGGCGTTTGCATCTATCTAGTATCGAATTTGTGCACAATTTTGATGGGTTCGAATCAGTATGAGGAGAAAACAAATGGGAAAACTACGCACTTTTATTTTTGTGTTAACGATGACAATGACGACGTTGGGCAGTTCAGCTTGGGCGCAAATTCCGACGAAGGGGAACGTATTTTTCGGGTACTCCTACGATCGCACGTCGATCGTCTCCAACGACACAACAAGTTTGAACGGATGGGACGCCTCGCTCGAGGGCAAATTTCTGCCTTGGATTGGCCTGGTCGCGGACGTTGATGGACACTACGGCAGTCACAATTTCGCCGGCGGCAACGCAGACATCACGGCGCACAATGTCTTGTTCGGACCAAGAGTCTCGGTCGAGGTCCACCGTTTTCGTCCCTTTGCAGAATTTCTTGTAGGGGTGGGACACGTCAGCCGGAGCAATGGTATCTCCGATTCGGACACATCATTCGTAAACGCGGTTGGCGGAGGGTTGGACTATCGAGTGTTCGGTCCAGTCACGGTTCGCGGACAGCTTGATTGGGTCAACACCCGCTTTTACGGCGAAGGACAGAACGGGGTGCGGTTCACGACTGGCGTCGCAGTGCATTTTTGACGCTCGTCGTGAATGATCGCCGGGCTTGTGGAAGGGCATGGCTTTAGCCGCTGCGGGCCACCAGTGTGACTTCGAGACCTGCGGCAATCCATTACGGCTTCCTGCCTTCGGCCCAATAATGATGATCGCGCAAGAAAAAGTCTTCATTCCAAAAATTAAATGCGGTGCGGAGGAAGAGCCAGCCTACGCGCAAATGTCCCATGCGCTGGAAGCGGCGGTTGGTGGTATAGACACCTCCGCGGACGATCTTGAACTTACTTCGTTTGACTTGACTGCTCAGGCGATAGTCTTCGGCGAAGTGGACGCGCTCGTCAAAACCGCCAAGTTCGCGGAATTTCTCCAGCTGAAACATCATGAACATTCCTGTGCTGAAGGGACGATGCAGGCATGAAAGATACTGCACAAAATCATTGAAGGCGTAGAAGATTTTGTCGGTGTAGCTGCCGTCGCGACACAAAACGCTCGTGGTCACGCATTCCAGGTCTCGCCGTTCAGCGGCTTCGACTGCGCGGCGGATCAGCGAATCTGAAGCGAGTTCGATGTCGGCGTCGAGAAAAAGAACATACTTGGTGTCAGCGAGGCGCGCACCGCTGTTGCGTCCCACGGAAGGCATGCCTCCCGGAATGACTTCAGCGCGCAGACGATCGCAGAAACTCATTACGATTTCTGGAGTGCCATCGGTTGAGTTCGCGTCAGCGACCAACACCCTCGTACTCGCCATCTTCGAGTAGTCCTGCCTCGCCAGCGAATTCAACAAATTCGGAATCAGCTTCGATTCGTTCTTCGCCGGAATCACGATCGTCAGCTCGCTCTTTCTCTCCGTTGGTATCCCGTTCAGCATCTCGATCGTTGTTTCGTTCAACGTATTCATGGATTTGAACTCCTTCTTCGCCGATGGTGATGTAGGTGGGATGTGCGTCAATCCAACTGCCGGAATTGAAGTAGTCGATTCCGTGAGCGGGATCGTTCTTGTGCATGGCAGCGTGGGTATGTCCGCAGAAGATACGCTCCGCCCCATGGTATCGGGCGTGAGCCAGTGCTCCGTCGGCTACCTTCGCCGACAAGCGCAGCCAGCGCGTATTGAGCCGATCAAGAAAGCGGGTCAGAGTTTTGTTTTTCGAATCCCATTTCTGGAGTTGCAGGTAAAGTAGCGTCCCAATCAAATAATTCACGCGGACGTTGTTCACTACGAAGCCGTCGAATTGATGTCCGTGCACCGCGACATGCCGCAGGCCGCGATATTCCCATTGATATTCCTGATAGACGCGGACCCCGACCAGATGAGACATGATGTCGGTCAGGCCGCAATCATGATTGCCTTCGACCCATACCACTTCAACGTTTCGTTTGGGATTGGAAAGTTTGCGAATGAAGCCGAGGAATTTCCAGTGCTCTTTTTTCAGGCGGCCGAAGTTGAGGTCCGCAAAAATATCGCCGAGCAGGATGAGGCGGCGATACCGGATTTCTTCGAGGACGCGCAACGCCTCGCGAGCGCGGCTCATGTCCGCGCCGAGGTGCAGATCGGAAAGGATCAGCGTGTCGTAGAGCTGCGGCGCCACGTCTTTAATTGTCGGCGCCGAGTGTTACGGGGTAATGAATTGGCAATCAAATCGACGGACAGAGGTAACCCATCAGTAACCTGCGCGTAACACTGAGAAGTGCGCGGCCTCGAGCGCTTCACGAACGCTAGGCAAGAGAGGCCAACTATTGGGTGGGAGGAACGTACTCGGCGGGACGCGCGGACCCTTCGCCAAAGAAAAACTGCTCCATCTGTTTCACGATAACTTCCTGGTCCTGCTTGCGGGCAGGATTCAAGCGATATTCGTTCAGCAACATCTTGCAGTGCTCCATCCACTGGCCCCATGCCTGTTGCGAGACATTGTTGTAAATCTTGTTTCCGAGTTCGCTGTCGAACGGAGGCTCGGGAAGGCCGGGCAATTCCTGTTTTAGTTTTGCGCAGAAGACTTTATGATCTGACATAAATTTGTGAAGAAATTATCGCACAGCGATTGCGCCAGCATCGCTTTTGCTCGGTGAAACGGGATCGCAATGTTTAGGTGCACACGAGTTTACTTTAAGTACTTCGAGCGACGATCTGCGAAATCTTTCGCTAGCGTTACGATTCTTATTGACAAATTACGTACGAATGGCAATATCTTGTGGTAGGGCCGCTGCTCATACAAGTGGTTGAGTAGCCCGGGCATCAAGGTGCCTTCTTGCAAGACCTTGGGAGAACAAATCGTTCAACGGAGGAAATACTTCATGGCAACCAAGAAGAAAGCCGCCAAGAAAAAGAAACACTAAGCGGACGGATTCTCGTTCAAGAAATTCCCCAAAGCCTCTCAGGAGAAGCACCTCTTGAGAGGCTTTTCCCTTTTCGCAATGATCTTTCTTATGAGGATGCGATCATCGAACAGGTGCTCTATTGTTGAGAGGCAATCCTTCAAAATGCGCTTGCGGCGGCCCGTCTGTACTTTTGGGGGTTGTTCCGCGACGCGTCTCGTGCTAAAACGCACATACAGGAGTACGAAGCGGCCTTCATGAGCGTCCGCAAGAAAGCATCGAAGAAGACGGCCCGCAACGCCGACATCATAATTCCGGACAAACTCTATTTCCGGATCGGCGAAGTCGCCAGCTTGTGCCGCCTGCCTGCCTACGTCTTACGTTTTTGGGAAACGGAATTTCCTCAGCTCAAGCCAGTGAAAAGCAGCACGGGACAACGCATGTATCGCAAGCGCGATGTGGAGTCCGTGGTGCGAATCAAGAAACTACTCTACGAAGACGGATTCACCATCGCTGGCGCCCGCGTTCAGCTGCGCGAAGAAACCAAGCCCGACAGAACACAAAGCGCCTTGCCCTTCCCGATGAGTCCATCGGTGAATGTGGCGCACATGCGACACGAACTCCAGCAAATCCTGCACATTCTGTCCGCACGTCACTAAGCATCCGCAAGCCCACGCGTCTGATAACCTAAGCGCTTAGGATATAGGGCGGGCTGTCGGAAACCGGCGTTTCACTGTTTGCGTCACAGGAACGGAAACTTCATAGGCGAACTGGCTAAGAAAGGGCGAGCTGCGCTCGCTTGGACAGCCGGGGGCGGCTGTCCCGACGTTGCGCGTCGATGTGTTGGGTATCGGTGCTCAGTTCGAAAAACGCGGGCCTGATTTAGAACGGGTTCAGTTTTGCTACGCCTTTTTTCTTCTTTTTCTTGCTGGAAGAAATATCCGCCATCTCTTCGTCTTTCGCTGGAGCAGCTGCGGCAGCAGAAGCCGACGTCGATGACGTTGCAGTCGCGCTGCTATCCAATTGGTTGCTCTGTTGCAGGGGCGGCAGAGCATTGGGATCCTGCTCGACGTTCGGCTTCAATTCATTCGGATCCGCCACATTCGGCTTCAACTCAGCCGCAGCTGCCGCTGGATCAGGCGCTGACCCCGGCTCTCCCGGTACCGTTGCAATCGCCGTGTCGGCCGCTGCTGGTGGAGCGTCCGATCGCGGCGCGTCCGCATTCGGCACCACTTTGCTATTGATCGTTTCGACGCCGACCTTTTCTTCGCCGCCTCCGAGTCCACCGGACCGCATGACATCGCGGATCACTCCGCCCGGATTGGTCGGCGGCGGATCGACCATCGTTGGATCGCCAAGGTGCGAGGCCTTCGCCACGTCAGGATGCTTCTCGAAGTTGCCCATCAGGCTGGCCACCGCACCAGTCTCGTGCCGGCTCGCGACTTCTTTCTTGTTTAATTCAAGAGCCGCTCGGGTCGGGCGCGGTACGGGTTGATGCAGTGCTTCCAATCGAGTTTTCGCATCGAGTGCACGGTCCATTGCGGGGTAGCGCTTGATGATTCGTGCATACGAGTCCGCCGCTTCTTTCGTCAGCGCCTCAATCATCTTGCCCTTTCCCACTTCATTCATCCGCCCATTCTTGCGGACGAGTTCAATCTCGCCTTCGTAGGATTGACCGAGCAGGTACAGCGCCTGGTCCGCTCCGCTGTAGAGCGGATAACGATCGACCAGCGTTTTCAGACGCGCGATGGCTGCAGGATAGGCCAGGCGTCCGTAATAAAATTTGCCGATCCCAAACTCACGTTCTGCCAGCACCTCCTGCACTTCGCGCAAGCGTTGCTTCGCCTTCGGAACCAGCTTGCTATCGGGATACTCCTGAATCATCGAACGGTATTCTTCTTCCGCGCGCATGGCGTGGGTGTAATCACGATCGGCTTTTTCCATTTCCTGATAGTGGATGTCGGCGACCTTCAACTGCGCCTCGGCCGCTTCGGGCATGTTCGGAAAAAATGTGCGGAAATCTTTGTATTCGATTTCGGCCTGCTGCATCGCGGTCGAGCCACCTTCGGCGTACCAGGAATCCGCAACAGCCAGCTTGGCGCGCGCGATGAATTCCGAGTCAGGATAGGTGTTGATCAGCGTTTGCAAAGTCATGCGCGAAACATCAAAGCGGTTGTGCTTCATCGCATCCATAGCGCGGTCGAACAGCACCTTGTCAGGCTGTTTGGATCCGACGTTTGCCAGTGGATTGACGGACTTCTTGTTGGTGCATGCCACCGTTAAGAGCAGCAGCATCCCGAGAAACAGCACTACAGAATTTCGACGCATTTAAGACCTCAAGATCACTATTGGCTATTAGCTATTGGCTCTTGGCTAAAAGCCAAAGGCTAACGGCTAAGAGCCTCTTTATGCCCGCTGCAAACTTGCGCTGCGTGCGGTTTCCAACAAGGCTTTCGCATTCAACTTCGGATCGCCTTTTCCGAATACCGCGTTGCCCGCCACCAGAATCTCCGCACCGGCCTGTACGACTTCGGCAATTGTGTCCATGCCGATGCCGCCATCTACTTCGATGCGGTATTGGTAGCCTCTCTCGGCACGAATTTCGGCCAGGCGCCTCATTTTGTGAACCGTTCCGGGGATAAACTTCTGTCCACCAAAGCCCGGATTCACGCTCATCACCAACACATAGTCCACCAGATCAAGCACTTCGCTCAGCGTCTCCACTGGAGTCGCCGGGTTGATCACGACGCCCGCCCGGCACTTGTGTTGCTTGATCAGATTCAGCGTCCGATTTAGGTGCCGACAAGCCTCCTGATGGACGGAAATCCAATCGGCACCAGCCTCCGCAAATTCGGCGATAAATTGATCGGGATTCTCAATCATCAGATGACAATCCAGCGGAAGCCGGGTTGCCTGCCGAAGAGATTTCACCACCGGAGGTCCTAATGTCAGATTGGGAACAAAATGCCCATCCATGATATCGACGTGGACGACACTACCGCCGCCGGCAGTTGCCTGCTCTATCTGGTCCGCCAGGTTGGCGAAATCCGCCGCGAGTATCGAGGGTGCTAATTCGATCAAAACAGGGTCCAGGATCGTTCTAGGGTCGAATCTGTGGAAATTTTAGCAGACTGGCTAGGTTCGCGTAGCCCGAGCGTTTAGGCGTTCAGCTTCAGGAGCCGCGCCTCTTCCTCCGCCGCTAGCTTGGTGCGAACTTTATCCACTTCCTTGGCCATGGCGAACTTCAATTCTTCGAGCCCTTCGCCTGTGACCGCAGAAATTGGATATAGCTTCAGCTTTTTGCGCGTGGCCCACTGCTTTAACTTCTTGAGTTTATCGGGATTTGCGACATCCATCTTCGACGCGACCATCAGCGTGGGCTTCTTCTCCAGATCGGCACCAAAACTCGCGAGTTCGCCGATGATGACATCCACATCTTTGACTACGTCGGGACGTCCGCTACCATCTGAAACATCGACCAGGTGAACCAGCAAACGCGTGCGTTCAATGTGTCGGAGAAACTGCGTCCCCAGGCCTGATCCGGTGTGTGCGCCTTCAATCAATCCCGGAATGTCGGCGACCACAAAGCTTTCTTCTTTACCTTTGTCGCCCACCAGCACAACGCCGAGATTCGGTTCGAGAGTCGTGAACGGATAGTCGGCAATCTTGGGTCGCGCTGCCGAAATACGCGAGATCAGCGTCGACTTGCCAGCATTCGGATATCCCACCAGGCCGACATCGGCGAGGAGCTTCAACTCCAGCCGAAAATTGCGCTCTTCGCCGGGACGTCCATCTTCATGCTCGCGCGGCGCTTGATGCGTGGAAGTTGCGAACTGCGCGTTGCCGCGACCACCGCGTCCACCGCGCGCAATGACGACGCGTTCATCGGAGCGCGAAAAATCGTGGACCACCTCGCCGGTATCTTCGTCATAGACGATTGTGCCGACCGGTACTTTCAGCGTGATCCCTTCGCCGTCTTTACCAGTTTTTTTGGAGCCTTCACCGTGGCGTCCGCGCTCGCCTTTGTATTCGGGATTGAAGCGGAAATGGATCAGCGTGTTGTGGCGTTCGCTGGACTCCATCCAGATGTCGCCACCATGGCCCCCGTCGCCGCCGGACGGACCACCGCGCGGAACATACTTCTCCCGCCGGAACGCCATGCAGCCGTTGCCACCGTCCCCAGCCTTAACCCGAATTCGTGCCTCATCGATAAACATGGGGTGTGGTGAACTCAATTTCAACGCAACGAAAACAGCCTCGACTCGAAGCCGAGGCTGGAATTTTCCGTGGAGACGCAACCTGCCGCATCTCTTCACGCAGCGGAGACGGGGCAAGCCCCGTCTCTACATGAGAAATTAATTCGCTTCGATCGCTTCGGGCTCGACCATGACAAACTTGCCCATCGATCCCTTATCGAGGAACTTGATGCGTCCCGTGATCTTGGCAAAAAGCGTGTCGTCTTTGCCGCGTCCCACGTTCAGTCCGGGCTTCACCCGCGTGCCGCGCTGACGAACGATGATGGTTCCTCCGGGGACTAACTGTCCACCGAATGCCTTAAAGCCAAGCCGCTGCGCGTTGGAGTCGCGCCCGTTTCGTGAAGTACCCTGTCCTTTTTTATGTGCCATAAATTCCGGTTCTCAGTGGCCAGTTGCCAAGTTCGACTTTAAGTATTGCGCTCCGCATCCTCCCAGAATTGTCATCCTGAGCGAAGCGAAGGACCTGCTGTTTATTCTCGCCGCGTTACTTCTTTTTCTTCTTAGGCGCAGCCTTCTTCTTAGCAACGACCTTCTTCGGATGCGGCTTCGTCGCGTTCTTCTTCGTGCTCTTTCCCGGACGCTTCGATTTCTTCACCGAGCCATGTCCATGCGTCTCGTGCGCGTCGTGATCGTGTCCTTCGGGAGCCTTTTTAACTTTCTTCTCTTTTTTCACCAGCTCCGGAGCCTTGAACGACTGGCCGCCGAAAGCAATCTCGGTGATGCGGACCGCTGAATAATTCTGTCGATGTCCACGCAGTTTTCGGTACTGCTTCTTGCGTTTGTAATGGAATACCAGGATTTTTGCGCCGCGACCCTGCTCAACAACTTCGCCAGTGACGAGCGCGTCCGACCCGCCAGGCAATACACTGCCCGCCTCGGCCGAAACTGCCAGCACGTCGCCGAACTCGACCTTGCCGTCATTATCTTCCTGTGTTTCCACACGGATCACGTCGCCCGGGGCAACGCGATACTGCTTTCCACCTGCGCGGATCACCGCGTACATAGACTCTCCTTAAAATTCTTGTAGGACGGGCAATCTCAACCGTCCGCGTAGGGACAGCCGCCCTCGGCTGTCCAGCCAAGCGCAGCTCGGCAGATTCCAATCGTATGCTTGCTGTTTCCCCGCAACGGCTTGTGACCGGAAACGGCGCGGACCCAGAACGGGTCTGCAAAGTACAGACAAACTCAACTAGTCTATCGTGCGCTGTGGAAATCGGTCAAACGGGAAGTTTTCAGTTTGCCATAAGCGCGGGATAAAAAGCGCCTTATCCGAGGTTACTTCTTGAAAAGCCCCTCAACTATCGCCATTTCCGCATCTTTAACGTCAACGATGTCCTGCAGAGTCGGGGTCACGGCAACGTCCGGAGTGAGACCAGCATCCGGTTGAGGCGAAGTTGGGAAAGTCCCGATCAGAGGCAGATCCATCTCGATCTGTGATTTCGGCAGACGGAGAAAGAAAAACGCCCCGCCGTTGATGCCGCGCTGATTGCCGCCTGTCGGCTGACCAACCAATATCCCGAGCTTGTTTTGCTGGACAACTCGTGCAAACTGAAATGTGGCCGAACTGTTGTTGGCGTCGATTAGAACGAATACTTTGCCGTGAAATGCCTTGCCGCTCGCTCGGATGATGTCACCACCACTGGCATCATCGTCGTACTTGTTCAGCGCGAAGTAGTGCACCGACGGCGCTGTCGGCCAAGGCTGCGCCAGTTCGACGGCAGCGGCTCCCCAATTCTTAAAGCTTGGATCCCAGGTATCGAGATAGCTGTCCAACTCGGCGGGAGTTTGTCGATAGCGGACAAGCCGACGCATAGTTGGAATCTTCAGATCGGCACTCACCAGACGCTTTAGGATTTCGTCGCCAATATCGTTCCCACCTTCGTTCTTGCGCAGGTCGATAATCAGCGCGGGCGATTTCTCATCTGCGAGTTCATCGAGGCGAGCGTTGAGCCAAGACTTCCAATCCCACTTGCTATCGTAGAGAGCCCACGTCGGCATCGATAGGTATGCCGCGCCGTTGGCCAGATATTTCCAATCGAATAGGACGGCATCTCCACCTTTCCGCTCTGTTTCTCGCGCCCGGATGGGCTCAATGCGTTGCTGATAGGTGAGAGCTTCCACTGTGAGCGACATCGGTTTCGTCTGTCCCGGTCGCTGCACTCTAGTTTCAGCGCTGTGGTCTTCAGCGGAAAAAACATCGGGAAGTAAACGTCGAAAGCCTCATAGACGCTGTCTCCGGTGACTTCCAGGTAGGCGATTCGTTTGGCATCATTCGAGCCGTCAGCGCGAGCGATCGTTATTAGACGGTCGAGAATCGAATCGGCGCTCGTCCCATTGATCGAAATGACCTGCGTGCCACGCGGCAGAGAATGGTCCGGAGTGAAGTCGTCCGTAACCACCATGCGTCGATCAAGCCATCGAAAATAAAAAGGGACGCGATCGTGGCCTTCGAAGAGAGCGCTTGTAATCGCTTTCTTTTGGTTAAAGAAATTGGGATAGGTATGTCCGCAATTCACTTGTGCCGCGAAAACGGAAAACGCCAGATAAGCGTCTTGCAAAGAACGATCGTGGCCGAACTGTTTCTGAAGCGCATCGAATTTCGCGTCCATCTCGGACTTGGTGTTATAGCGATAAAGCCCAGGGTGCAGGGCTTCGTAGGCGTTGCGGAGAATCGCCGCGTCAAACAGAAGATCTGCGGATTTAATAATGTGATCGTTCGAGGACGACGCCGAGGACGCTTGGGGAGAGGGTTGTTGCGCAGAGACGACCCTGCCGTAGAGAAAGACGATACCAAGAAGAGCAGCAGTTAAAGAAAACCCTATCGGTCGAAACATGAATGCCTTGTTCCTGGCGGGAGATTAATTAGGCTCGCCATACAAGCGTACCTTAGTTACTCCATCCAAAGAACAAACCAACTACTCCAACCGTGTCGATCAATCCGTGCGCCAGAATGCACACCCAAAGATTTCTTCCAGATAGTAGGTAGGCTGTTCCGAGCACCAAGCCAGCAATGCCGGAGTCGATGATCCCTGAAGGGCCTTTGTAGAAGTGTCCGTATCCGAATAGGACGGAGACCACGACGACGGCGATCCAATACGCGACTTTCGATCGTCCTCCAACGTCGGCCGCTCGCGTCACAAGATAGCCTCGATAGCTGATTTCTTCTCCGAAGGCAGCGAATGTCCAAATGATCAGGAGCCATTTCAGCGCAACCCAACCGTGGCCTGCGATTTCATTGAAGCCACTGGGGCCGACTGCGGGAGGCCAAAAGTGTGCGGTGATGGGATCGGTCACAAATTGACCGAGCAGAAGTCTTACGGCAGCCGCTGCGATCGCGAATAGGACTGTCTTCTTCCAGGAGGCTGGCCAGTTGAGACCAATCACTCTCCATCCGCCGTCGCGTATTCGCAGCGAGATCAGCCCTAGAACGAAAAGAATCGGCACCTCGTTGGGAACCACGTGATAGACGTTGTGGCCGATCACGATTCCCGCACCGACCAGAAACTCGATCAGCGAGATCGAGCGAAACATCGGATTGAGTATGCTCGACCGCGTTGCGGCTTGCTGAGACGGATCATCCATTTTGCGAAATCTCCCGACCTGGATCTGGTCGACCTTGATCTCGGATTGCGCTAGCCGCGAAGGGCGCGCGATTTACGATACTGACGCACTAACCAGACGGCGATACGTGTGGTCAGCAGCACAAGTCCACATCCCACAAGCAGGCCGATGGGGACGATCCACCAGCCCAATAAATCCCGCCCCGCTTCGGGGACGGCTCCGAATCCCAATCGGAAGGAGATTTCTGGATCGCCGTTGGCGTCGGGAAAGCTCCACAAACCCGCGGTATGCGGATGAATCAATTTCGCGAGGGCGACGAGGACGAAAATTATTCCAAAGAAATATCCGAGGCTTGCGCCGATCAGCGAGAACAGCCCGCCAATGCTGAGCGTTGCCCAGTGGAATAAGCTCTTGATGATCCAGATCGGGGAGCGCGAGGTTTCGGCCCGTGCCAGCAGATTATCGGTCGTATACTCGCGGGCTAGCTGGTCGGGACTTCCGAGCGCGGCCAGTGTCGCGTTTAGTCTTGTGTGGGCATTCTCTTCGTCGCCGGAGATCTTCTCCGTGATGTGGCTGCGCAATTCTTTGACGATCTCGGTGGCTTCTTCGTCACCGACGCCTTGCAACCGCTCCCGCAATTGGTTCAGGTAGCGGTCAATCTTGTCTTGCACGTCTCGTGAGTAGGAGGCAGTTGTCATTTTTTCTCCTTCAACTCCTTCGCCAGAGGGGCGAGCAGTTTGCTCATGCTGGACGAAAAACGCAACCACATGCCCGCCATCTCGCGAGCGCGCAGCCTGCCTTTGGCCGTGAGCGCGTAATACTTGCGGGGATGCGCACTCTCGGACTCGACCCACTCGCTACTCAACATCCCCATCGCTTTCAGGCGACTGAGCAGTGGATAGACCGTTCCCTCGGAGACGATGAGCGCAGAATCGCTTTCGACTTGGCGCAGAATTTCGAGGCCATAGCAGTCTTCGTCCCACAACGCAGAGAGGATGGCCAGTTCAAGACATCCCTTGCGGAGCTGGGCTTCCCACTTGTCGGTAGAGTCTTTGTCCGAGCTTTCGGCGGACTGCAGACGCGGCTCATGCTCTTTCATGCAAGATACTATGTAATACATAGTATCTTGCTGTCAATAGCTAAATCGGCGGTGACACGTTGGTTTTTTGAGATGAAAACTTTGAAGTTTGGAGAGCGAGGACGTCCGTCGCTCTACTAACAAGCTAGAAGAGTTTGGCAGAGTCCAACAAGATCGTGACTGGGCCTTCGTTCGCTAATTCCACTTTCATGGTTTCCTGAAAGCGTCCGGTCTCGCAGCGCAGGCTGGCGGCGCGGACTTTCTCGACGAAATATTCATACAGCTCGCGAGCTTGTTGTGGAGGGGCGGCCGCATCGAACGATGGGCGCCTGCCGCGACGCGCGTCTCCGTACAAAGTGAATTGCGAGACGACCAGCAGTGCGCCGCCAACTTCGGCGACAGACAAATTCATTTTGCCCGCCGTATCTTCAAAAATGCGCAGGCCGATAATTTTCTCAACCAGATAATCCGCTTCGCTCTGGGTGTCCCCCGCCCCGACGCCGAGCAGCACGAGCAATCCGAGCCCGATGTCGCCGGTTATCTCGCCGCCGACCTTCACGCTGGCTCGGCTTACGCGTTGGACAACAGCTCTCATCTACGTTTGGCGCGATCTAACGCGCGGCTGTGCTCAACAGCGATTCTTGCCCGACGAGGGCTTGCCAGCGTCCGTCGCGGTAGATGAAGACGTCGGTGAAACGGACACGGGCGATGACTTTGCCCGATCCATCCACCAGAGTGGCGAGGCCGCGGGTGAATCCCATGTCGCCTTGAACGAAGCCGCGCAGTTCAGAGAGATGATTCACCCCTGGCTTGCGGTTGGGAATGTGATCGAGAGTTTCGGCGCGCGTATGGAGCGATCCGTCAACATCACCGTCTTCGAACTCGGTGGCGAGCAGGCAGCCAACGGCGTCCGCATCCTTGCGACTCAGCGCGTCGGCCCAGTTCGTTTCAAGTTGAACGAGAGCTTCAGGAGTCTTTGGCTGATTCTTTGGGCACTCGGCGGCAAGTGCAGAAATCGCGAGAGTGAGTACAACGAAAAGTGCTTTTAGGATTTTCACGTCCAAATCGTGACATGAGTGGGAGCAACGATCAAGTCTAGATGCCGTATTTGAAAGCGGCTTCGATTTCTGGTTGAATGACGCGACGGGGGGGGATCCGACATGAAAATATACAATCTCGCGGGCTACTCGATAATTTTGTGCTACATGCTGGGTTGTATGTATTTCGCTCCAGCTCGGTTCGGCCCGTGGACTGGACTATTGATAGGCGGAGCCTATTTCATCTTGTGCTGGTTTTTCGGCGGCTTGTATCTGGCCGATATTCTTCACTTGGGAATCGCTCATCGCTCACTCGACTATAAAGAGTGGTTCATGAAGACTGTTGCCATCTTGAATAACTCTTTCCTGCTTTATGTAAACCCCATCACCTGGGTGAATCGTCATCGACTGCATCACAAACATGCGGACCATGATGGCGATCCCAACAAACTTTCGGGAGATGGTTTTTGGCGAACCGCTTATCTCTGCGCCATGCCTTACCAATGCAATGCTAATTTGGCGAGCGACGAGATTTTAAAGTCTGGGACTTTTCGGTTGGTCGCGAATCCGATCTTCGCCGTCGTTGCCCAAGCCGCTAGTTTCTATCTTTTGTGGAAATTGGTTGGGGATCTGAAGTTCGTTCTGGTGATGTGGGTTGGGATGCGACTGTTTGCATGGTGGGTAAATATGATTCAAAACTATTGGACCCACACCCGGGATTTTGGATACCGGCGGTATCACGATGACAACGACAACGCGATGAACATCGGCGAGTGGTTACCGGTAACTGCAACCTTTAGCGCTTGTTTACAAAACAATCATCACCACTATCCGGGTCTTCTGCGACTGAGTCACGAACAATCCGAGTATGACTTTGGCTTCATCACTGTCAAAGCCATGAAGGTTCTTGGCTTGGTGAAGGCAACGAGAACGGGTGAAGAATTACCCAAGGATGTTCCACTGGGCACATTAGATTTTTAAGGTGTTCTTTTTCTTATCGTAAATGGATCAACGGTCTGCCTGAAAAAACCGGGTGCGATTTCTTCGCCGTCCAAGCCGTAACGTTCCGGCCACTCGTCGGGATAGTAGTAAGTCCCAAAAATCTTATCAATCCACGGAAAATGAATCGCAAAGTTCTTGTCGATGCCCTCTTTTTGAGAAGTATGGTGCCAGTGATGATATCGGGGCATAACCAGGTACTTCTCGAGCCATTTTGCGCTGGGACCGAAATTGCAATGGGTCCAAGTGGCGTGCAGGGTGACGAAAATCAAATAGGCCAGGATGATCGTTTGTGAAAATCCAAGCATAAGAGGAACCAGAATAAATCCGCGCACCAGTGTGTCGTCCACAAAATGGGAACGTGAGCCTGCGATCCAATCGAGTGCCTTCGAAGAGTGGTGAATGGAATGAAAACGCCACAAGAACGGCACTTTATGCAAAGCCAAGTGAATGAAATATTCAGCTAAATCCGCGACCACAACGGCCAGGAAAAATTGCAAAAGCCAGGGCAGTCGAGCGATGAGCTCTTGAAGGGCCGGCACTCCGAGATATTTGGTGGCCTGAATCGCGGGCAATAAAACAAGAAACGATAAGACTTGAATTGGGAGATGAGTGGACATGAAATAAACCACATCCAAAGTCCACTCCTTCCTGAATGTTCCCTGCGTTGGATACTGCGGCCAGAGCCTTTCGAGAGGTACGTAGATGACTGCCATCAAGAACAGATCAAGCAAAAACCAGTCCAGGCCGATCGCCGGCCCGTTGTGAAAATTATCGTTGATCTGAACGCTTGATCCACCCAACGCAGTTGCCGCGATGGCAAGCAGCATTCCGGTCAAAGCCAAGGTCTTTTTCTTCCGCTCAATCGAAGCAATGATTCCGAACAAGATAGCCGCCACGATGAGACATTGGATCAAGACGCGCATGATGTGCATTGGATAATGGGGGCGTAATTCAGGAGAGCTTAGTAGTTGCGGAAAGTGCAGGCACACGACTCCTCCAAACGAGAGGAATCCAAAAAATGCGGACAATATGCCGCTCCACCAACCAGTTCCAAAGCCGGTGGACTCAGCATCGCCGAAAAACGCGTTGATCTTTTCTTCGAACACAATGCCTTCTATTTTATGTTCGTTGGACTCATGCAAGCCATTAGAAAGATGGCGACTTGATGCTGAACTGGTGACGACAGTCACCGGCTTCCTCACGAACGAGGAAGGATGGACATAACAATCACACTCCTTGAAAAATTGAACGGGTGACTATCCATTTTGTCCTTTGTATACCAGACCTTGTTTTGACATTGACCCTATTTGCGGCGACTCCTACAATCCAAAGTTCCTCCCGCAAGCGATTTTTTCTAGAGGTTTCACACATGCAATGGATGTTGCGAAGAGTATCTGTTTTTCACGTTCTCGTAGTTGCCGCGATGGTGCCGTTGACGCTTTCGTCGTCGGCGTTCGGCCAATCCACGCCCCCTCCCCACAACGATGTCGTCATTAAGAACGCCACAGTGATGACCGTCACACATGGCGTCATCAAGAACGGGTCGGTGTACGTCAAAGACGGCAAGATCGTCGCTGTCGGCGATACCGTGAACGCGCCTGCTAGCGCCACGGTGATCGATGCGGGCGGGAAGTACGTCACTCCCGGCATCATCGATTCACACTCGCACATCGCGTTGAATGACGATGTGAACGAAGCGACCAGTCCCATCACTCCGCACATGATGATGAAGGATGCCTTTGACTATCAGGACAAGGCGATCTATCGCGCGCTGGCTGGTGGTGTCACCACTTCGCTGCTGCTGCACGGGTCGGCGAACATGATTGGCGGACAGGCCGTCGTCATCAAGCATAAGTACGGCGCGACGCGCGATGGCATGTTGTTCCCGAACGCGCCGCGCTCGATCAAATTCGCCAGCGGAGAGAATCCCAAACGTGTTTACGGCAGCCGCGATCAGTTGCCATCCACTCGCATGGGAAACTTCGCCGTCCAACGCGAAGCCCTCGTCCAGGCGCAGGATTACATGCGCGAGTGGGATTCCTACAACGACAAAGTAAAGCGCGGGGACAAAGATGCGTCCGCTCCCAAGCGTGATCTCAAGCTCGATGCCCTCGCCGATGTTCTGCGCGGCAAGATCATGGTGCAAATGCATATTTATCGCGCCGATGAAATGCTGACAGAAATCGCGATGGCGAAAGAGTTCGGCTACAAGATTCGCGCCTTCCATCACGCACTCGAGGCCTACAAAGTTGCCGACGAGATCGCAGCCAATGGCATCGGCATCGCCACCTTCGCCGATTGGTGGGGATACAAACAGGAGGCGTGGGACGCGATTCCGTGGAACGCGGTGCTCTCCATGCGCAAAGGGGTACGCGTAGCCATCAAGAGCGACTCCGAAGACTACACCCGCCGATTGAATCAGGAAGCGGCCAAAACGATCCGCTACGGCGGAGCGACCGAAGATGAAGCGTTGAAGATGATCACGATTAATCCGGCGTGGATCATTGGCGTTGACGATCGCGTCGGTTCGATCGATGTCGGAAAAGATGCCGACCTCGTGATTTGGGACGGCTATCCGTTATCGACTTCTGGAGTGCCCGAGAAAGTTTTTATCGATGGCGATGTTTACTTCGACCGCTCCCTGCCGGGACTGGGTACGACGCACTATAAGGAGGGAGAGTAATGAATACCCAGCCGTCAGCCATCAGCCGTCAGCGTTCAGCAAAACCGGCCGTGTGGAGCGGACACTCTTGTCCGCTGCCTTTGAATTTGATGTTGGCCTTAATCTTGATTTCGATCTCAGTGGCGTCCCCTCTGGCATTCTCCCAAGACAAGGCCGTCGCTCTTAAGGGTGGAAAGGTCCTAACGATCACACACGGCGTGATCGAAAACGGCGTGGTCGTCATGCAAGGTGGAAAGATCACTGCAGTCGGCGCTGCAGGTGCAGTAAACATCCCGGGCGATGCGCAGGTGATCGACGTCACCGGCATGACTGTCTATCCCGGCCTCATCGACTCGGAAACAAATCTGGGTCTCACAGAGATTTCTGCGGAGAACATGACGAACGATCTGGTCGAACCGAGCGACGAGATCATGCCGCACATGCATACTTGGGAAGCGTTTCACGCCGAGTCTGCACTCATCCCAGTGGCGCGTCTGAACGGAATCACCAACGCCGTCGTCGCTCCCGAAGGTTCCGACACGCTGCCTGGCCAGGACTCCTTCATTCAACTCGCAGGTGCAAATGCGAGCGAAATGCTCTTGATCCGCGACAACGCGATGCCTCTGAACTTCACTGGAGACCAGCGCCGCAATAAATCGAATTTTGAAAAGTGGAAGTATCCGTCGACGCGCATGGGGATGGCGGCGCAGTTGCGCCAGGCGTTTCTGGACGCACAGGACTACAAAGCGAAATTAGCCGACTACGATCGCAAGAAAAGTGACGCCGTCCGAGATAAGAAGTCGGAACCACTCGCTCCCAAGCGTGATTTGAAGTTAGAAGCGCTGATCCCATATCTCGACGGAAAGAAAACGATTGTGCTCGCTGCCGAAACTTCCAGCGATCTTCAAACCGCTGTGGCATTGGCGAACGAGTTCAAGCTGAAATTTGTGTTGAATCACATCAGCCATTCGCAACCCGTCCTCGATTACGTCGCCAGCCTTAAAGTACCGGTCATAGTTGGGCCGATTTATGAGGCTCCCAAAGACGACGAACGGTACGACACGGTTTACAGTTTGCCCGGGCAGCTCTACAAGCGCGGAGTGAAAATCGTGTTCGCGTCCTACTCAGCGCACAACGTCCGCAACCTTCCTGATGCCGCGGGATTCGCCACGGCGTTCGGCCTCCCTTATGACGAAGCCGTGAAGGCGATCACAATCAATGCTGCCGAAGTATGGGGCGTTGCCGATCAACTGGGATCACTCGATGTCGGCAAGACCGCGAACGTTGTCGTGGCGAACGGCGATCCGTTGGATGTTAAGACGGATGTAAAGCATGTGTTCATACAGGGACGGGCGATCCCGATGACCGATCGACAAGTCGTGCTGCGGGACGAGTATTCGAAGTAGGGATCGAATTTCAGCAATCGCGCGGCGGCGTGGAGACGGAGCAAGTACCGTCTTTAACGGCAAACTCTTGCCGGAGATACTGCGCGTTTGTCTGACTTCTACTACAATTGGCGACGCGAATTCCGTGCACCTGAAAGTCATTCCATAACTTGGTTGCAGCAACTCGGGTTCAGCGTTCGCGATATCAACTTACTCGAAATTAATCAGGAGCTATATATGAGAACCAAACTTGTATTCGCAGCGATTCTCGCCGCGACGATGATGTTTACTGCTTGCGACGACGCCAAGAAGACGGGCGCAGATGCCGCCATTAAGACTGCCCAGACTGCCTACTCCGCTGTAGCCGATCAGGCCAACCAATACGTGCCGGAGCAGGCCAAAGACGTTCAGGCTTCCATCCAGGCCGCCAAGGATTCGTTTGACAAGGGCGATTACGCGGCCGCGTTCGATTCCGCCAAGGCTCTTCCCGGCAAAGTGCAGGATCTTGCTAAGGCCGCTGATGCGAAGAAAACGGAACTGACTGCCAAGTGGAATGAGCTGAGCGGATCGGTGCCGGGATTGGTGTCCGCGGTGCAGACTCGTGTCGATGCACTCACCAAGAGCCACAAGCTTCCCGCCGGAGCAGCCGACACCTTTGCGTCCGTGAAGCAGACCTGGACCGACGCCTCGACCGCATTCAGCTCAGGCCAGATTCCCGATGCGCTGGCGAAAGCGACCGCAGCCAAAGCCAAGCTCACCGAGTTGGCAACTACGATCGGACTGAAGCCAGCCGCATAGTTGTCAGGGTGTAATTTGCATGGGTGGCGCGGACACTCCTTCCCGCGACGCAGTGAGATAAATCAGGGCCGGGGAAATTGAACCGGCCCTTTATTTTTGGCAATCAGTTTTCCGTCGTCGACGGTTTGACCCCACTCCCCAAACCCAGTTAGGATTCTTGAGTGATCCCCACACATATTTGTTTTAGTGCATTCCTTCCTTTGCATACTTTCCCAATCCCTTTTAGACTACTGGTTTCGACTTCATTGCATTCATTGGTCGGTCGGCAGTCTTAGTTTGGTAAATGATCGTAAACGCCGGTCCGTGATCCGGACCCGTAATTCCCAGATTTAGAAACGAGGAAAAAATGGCAGCTGTTGATGAGAAAGTGAAACAGATCATTGTGGAGCAGTTGGGTGTAGATGAAGGCGAAGTCACGCCGAGCGCTTCATTTGTGGACGACCTGGGCGCCGATTCGCTCGACACGGTCGAGCTCGTGATGGCCTTCGAAGAGGCTTTCGACATCGAAATTCCCGATGAAGACGCGGAGAAGATTCGCACCGTGAACGACGCCGTGGACTACATCGGCAAGCACGCCAAGGCGGGCAAGTAATTTGCCAAGTAATTCGACAAGACGGGTCGTCATCACCGGCATCGGCCTGATCTGCTCCGTAGGCAATACGACCGACGTCGTTTGGAAGGCCTTGCTCGCGGGCAAGAGCGGTGTCGATCGCATCACGCGATTTGACGCGTCGGCCTTTGCCTGCCAGATCGCAGCCGAGGTCCGTGATTTCGATCCCTTCGCGTTCATCGACAAGAAAGAAGTAAAGAAGATGGGACGCTTCATTCACTTCGCCATCGCTGCGGCGGACGAAGCGATGAAGATGTCGAAGCTCGAGGTGACGCCGGAAAATGCTGAGAACGTCGGCGTGCACATCGGCTCGGGCATTGGCGGATTCGATGTAATCGAACGCGAACACACCGCGCTTCTTGAGGGTGGTCCGCGCAAGATCTCCCCGTTTTTTATTCCCGCAGCCATCGTCAACCTTGCCGCCGGACACGTCTCGATGCGTTTTGGCGCTAAGGGCCCGAACGAAGCGACAGCTACTGCCTGCACGACGAGCGCGCATTCTATCGGCGATTCGTTTCGCATCATTCAACATGGCGATGCCGACGTGATGATTGCCGGAGGCGCGGAAGCTGCCATCACTCCCATGGGTGTCGGCGGATTCGCCGCCATGCGCGCTCTCTCCACGCGCAATGATGATCCCGCGCGGGCGAGCCGTCCCTGGGACAAGGATCGCGACGGGTTTGTAATGGGCGAAGGAGCTGGCATTCTAGTGCTCGAAGAACTCGAACACGCACGCCGTCGCGGCGCTCCAATTCTGGCGGAGGTCGTCGGCTACGGCATGTCCGCGGACGCTTATCACATGACGCAGCCGGCGCCGGAGCACGAGGGCGGTTTTCGCGTTATGAGAAATGCGTTGCGCGATGCGAAGCTCGACGTCGACGTCGTTGGATACCTCAACGCCCACGGCACTTCGACTCCGATCGGCGACACGCTCGAAGCGCACGCGATTCGAAATTTGTTTGGAAAGAAAGTGCCCGTGAGTTCGACCAAATCTATGACAGGGCATCTGCTGGGCGGCGCGGGAGGTTTAGAGGCGGGCGTTACGGTACTCGCGTTGCGCGATCAGATTCTGCCTCCGACCATTAACCTCGAAAGTCAGGATCCCGAAACCGAAGGCATGGATTTCGTTCCCAATCAAGCGCGTGAAGCTAAGTTTGATTACGCGATGTCGAATTCGTTTGGCTTCGGCGGAACAAACGGCGCGCTCTTGTTCCGGAGATGGACGGAATAAGAGGCCAGTGGGGTGCCGGGCGTCCCCGCACGGTCAAATCCGTGTACGCGTTTCTCGAGTTTCCTACTCTTTCTTCATCGCATCGATCGTCACGTACAGGTCCTTGCTATCTTTCACCTCAACGTAAGGCGTGCCCGTGCGCTTGTTGCTGACCACCCAAAACGTCGGCGTGTGATCGATTTTCAGTGTCAGCCCCAGTTCTTTATCCGCTCGCACCAAGCCCGCCAATTTTCCATCCGGATCGATCACAAAGGGCAATCCAATCTTGTGATCGGACGCGAATTTCTCGGCGAATCCTCGCAAATTCTGGGGATTGATCTCGATCTGATGAGCGAATACCGTCTCGCGGAACTCGTTGCCGATCTCTTTGGAATGCGTGTCGAAATAGCGCGCCATGACGGCCGCATCGAACGACCAGTTGTGCATTGGTAGAGGGAAATCGTGCTGCACCAGGGGAATTTTGTAGGTCTTAGACGCCTGCGCCAGCAGCGGCGCAACCCGTCCGCACATCGGACACTGCAAGTCCTCAAACACTACGATCGCAACCTGCGATCCTTTCGGCGGACGAAGAGCTTCTGGGACATCATCCGCGAAAACCGGCAGGCCAAGCAGAAAAAGGGCTAGAAGGGCTAATGACAATGAGGTCAATCGGCGTTGGATCTTCATAGTTTTTGGATGCGGTTTTTGAGATACGAAGCTTGTATACGAATTAAGACCGCACTCCTCTATGGTAGCGAATTCGGGCGATTCACGCACCCGAATCTGATTCTCGTATCGCCCGCGTGGCCCAGCACTTTGGTTCTACTTCACGCCAGTCGTGGGCACAGCCACGACGACCGGAAGCGCAGCCGCAGCGTTCGGCGCACTTTGATGGAATTCCTTTTCTTTGCCGAGAAAGGCAGCAACCGTGGCGGCGATCTGCGACTGCGTTACCGTCGGAACATTCGAACGTTCTCCGAGAGGCTCGGTATCAGGACCCATGATGGCGATCCAGATATTCTCCGAACCCTTTTCATCGACGCCATGTTCCTTCCATTCTTCGAGACCGCTGCCGCGTCCGTGATCGGTCGTGACAATGAACGTGGTCTGGTCGCGATATTCCGGCATCGCCTGCATCGTTTCCCAGAGCTGTCGCACAAATTTGTCGAACTGCAACGCGCTCTCCAAGACCAAATCGTAGCGGCCGGAGTGCGCCCAGTTGTCTGTCTCTCCATAACCGACGAAGAGCAATCGCGGATGCTCTGCCTTCACATAATCCAGCAGCGGCACCTGCAGGAACGAATCCCATACGTCTTCATCATCCAGTCGCGTGGTTGTTTGATAAAGATCGTTGAGGAGTTCCTGCCGCGGAGTGAGCTTCCCTTTTTCCGGAAGGTCCCACCCCACCTGCATCACGAGGAGGCTGCGCGGTTCATTGAAAATATTCTTGAAGACATCCCACGTAGCGTAAGCGGCAACTTTTCCGTGGAACTCTGGAAGTTGGTTCATCCACTCGAATACGGTCGTATTCGGATTCGGTCCAAACTGATTGCTGTCGATGCGTTTGTCGGGACTGCCAGTCAGCATTTCGTTATATCCAGGATAGGAAAACGCCATCCCGTTGGTGACGTGCGCAATGCTTCCCTTGTTCTGATTGCCGAAAATCTGGCCCTGCTTGGCGACTACGGTCCAGAGAAATGGCAGCATCATCTTGCGGCGTTCATTTACGTCGTCGTTCCAGAACTCGCGATGCAATTTATCCTTGTCTGCCCAAATGCCGCCGTGTTCACCCAGCAATGTTGGATCGGCGCCGGTGAATACGTCCTGCCATCGCAGGCCATCGCTGACTATGAGAACGACGTTCCGCGTCTTAAGCTGCGGCCGCGTCTGTGCCATTAGCGGCTGCGTGCAGAAGCACAGAGAGAAAGATACGGTCAGCAGAAAGTGCAATTTGCTTTTCACTTGGCCTCCACCATCGATTGCTCGTTGCAATCATCAGATAGTACTTGGACTTGAACTACGCTTCGTGCTTTTTCTACCGGACTTCAACAATCAGCGGTTGTTTCTGTCTCTATTTTTATATCCATTTTGGTGCGCCGTTCTGCAATAATCATGCGCCGGAGTGAGTATCCGGATTCTGCCATGACAAATCGTCTTAGCCTTCTCCCCTTGCTCGTTGTCATTTTCATTTTCATTGCCAGCTTGTTTGCGCGCACATCGCTTGCGCAAACCGCGCCCGCGTCCACATCGCCTGCTACGGTAGCTCCTTCGACTCCGAGCGATGCGGTTGTCACGGCAACCCAACCCGCGCCCATCGTCGAGTACGCGCCGCCGCCGGCGCAGTACGCTCGCGCCAAGGCGTATTCCAACACGAAGTACATGCACTTCTTCATCAACACTCTCTATGGATTCCTTTTACTGTTGGTGATTTTGCGATGGCGCCTCGCTCCGAAATTTCGCGACTGGGCAGAGAGTGTTTCGTCGCGACGCGGTGTGCAGCTGATTATCTTCGCTCCGCTCATCCTGTTAACGATTGCAGTGCTCGGCATTCCTTCGGACATCTGGGACGAGTCGTTGGCGCATGCGTACGGGCTGTCCGTCCAAACCTGGTCGGCGTGGCTGCGAGATTGGATTCTCGGTCAATTCTTCGGGCTGATCGTCGGAACCATACTGATCGGAATCCTTTATTTCGTGATCCGCCGAAGTCCACGAAGATGGTGGTTTTACTTTTGGCTCGCTTCGATTCCCGTCATTCTGGCAATTTTCTTCTTGCAGCCCCTGGTTGTGGATCCCTTGTTTTATACGTTTAAGCCACTCCAGACCGCGCAACCCGTTCTGCTTACGGAAATGCAGAAAGTGGTGCAACGGGGCGGGATGGAGATTCCTGCGGATCGCATGTTTGTGATGAATGCCAGCTCCAAACAAACCGGACTGAACGCATATGTCACCGGCTTTGGAGCGTCCAAGCGAGTCGTGGTTTGGGACAACACGATCGCCAAGGCCACGGTGCCCGAAACGCTCTTTGTTTTCGGACACGAAATGGGTCACTACGTTTTGCACCACATCCCGAAAGAGACGTCGATCGCAGCCGCCATCATCCTGTTCCTTTTGTATCTCGGCTATCGTCTGGCGAATGGGATGCTCGCGCGATGGGGCACGCAGTGGGGCATTCGCGACCTGCAGGATTGGGCGTCGTACCCCGCGCTGTTTCTGCTGATCGGTGTGCTGTCGTTTCTGATCACACCGGTGCTCAATGGCGTGAGCCGGCATTTTGAACACGAGGCCGACCGCTACGGGCTCGAAGTGATCCACGGAATTGTGCCCGATCCGAATCAGGTGGCCGCGCACTACTTCGAAAAAAGCGGAGAGATGAATCTCTCCGATCCAGACCCGAACGCATTCGTGAAGGCATGGTTCTACGATCATCCAACGCGGCCGGAGCGTGTGCATTTTGTGGCGACGTATGATCCGTGGTCGAAGGGTGGACAGCCGGAGTACGTGAAGTAAAGAGGGAATTATTTCAGGTCGTGTGTCGGATCCAGATTGTAGAAGTAATAAAAGCGCAGGCCTAGAACCTGACCGGGAAATTCCTTCGGCAGCGGCGGAAATGGATTCGACGCGGTAATGCTTCCCCATGCCGCACGATCCAGTGCCACATCGCCCGACGAGGTGTGGACGACCATGCTAGCCGTTTTCCCGTCTTTCAAAATCACGAACTCAATCGACAGCTTGCCCTGCTTTGAAATCGGAGGTTTCACCGAATCCGGCATGATGTTGTACCAGTTCTGGCGCACGATTTGTAAGATACGCGTCAGATAGGGACCGAAATCGACGCCCATCGTGTCGGTAAGAATCTCGGCTTGTTGCAGAGCCTTCGCCCCGTTTCGTCCCTGGCTCAAACCAGAGTCGCCCATCTGTCCGGAGCCGTTTTGTCCGCGGCTTTCGGCAGCAGCCTGGGCTGCTTGCGCGATCATTGATCCGGCAGTCGCCTGGTTATTAAAATTTGGTGGCGGACGATTCTCTTTTGGAGGAGTCTGCAACTGCGCAGTCTGATCACTGGGCGGTTGCGTAATTTGATTTTGCTGCGGCGTTGGAGGCGTTGGCTGCGGTTGATTCTGCGCACTCTGATTCTGCTGCGGCTGGCCGGTCGCTGGCGGAGCCTGCATGTTCGACCCAGGACGTCCCGGATGCGCGCTCTGCAACAGTTTCTTTAAGTCTTCACGATTGATCTGAGGAGCTTTGCTGCTCGCGATGCGGTCTTTATCCGAAATCACTTTCGCGTCAGGACGCTTCGTCAGTTTCTGCTCGTCGGGCGGCAACTCTAAATAGGTCGCATCTTTCGACTGGTCGGCATTGGTTTTAATCGCCAGATCCAGCGTCTTGTGCGGCCACAGCGCCATCAACTTCTCGGTGTTCCATAACAAAATAATGACAAACAAATGCAAAATTACAGAAAGCCACAGCGCTTCTTTCTTGCGCGCGCGAGAGAGATCGTCCTGCAATTGAATCAGAAGATGCGGAACGTCATCAGGATTAAAATCGCGGTAGGCCGTTTCCCAATGCTGCGCTTCGAACAGGTCGCGCTGTTCCTGCTGATCGGGAGACGGAGGCGGCGAACTCAATGGATCGCGCGACGGAATTTGGGTAACCGGCATCAGGCAGAGACTATTAAGCTTAGAGCTGCGGCCAGTCCCGTTGGTTGCGTACGCTTACGAGTAAAACTTGCGAGCAAAATTCCTACGTAAAGTTACGTAAACCTTGGAGTTGCGACCGTTGAATCTATTGTCGCATTTTTTGCCACGCCGGAGTGAGTACCAGAGTAATCGCCGCCTTTCTCGCGGTTATCATACGGATCACCAAACTTCGAACAATCGCATCACAAATTTTGTGTTTCTGGTTGAACCCTGTAGTCTCATTTCAATCGTCTCGTTTCAACTTCAAATTGCCTTTGGAGATCTGGACAATGTTCCACCGTTTAACGTGCCGGCGAATTCGCCCCACCTTGGTTCGGCTAGTAATGCTGAGATTGACGTTGGCTGTGCTGGTTCTATTTATCTCTCGCCCGTTGTTTGCCCAACACGGTGGAGGAGGCGGCGGCTTCGGCGGTGGCGCCCCCTCATCAGGAGGCGCAGGACGTCCCGGTGGTGTCAGCGAAAAAGACGAACTGAAGGACTTCCATCGCGTGATGGCCGTGATGGCTACACCAGACCAGAAGAGCGCATTCAACATTGTCGCGCACGATCTGCAGAGCGCGATTGACCAGCTCCAGGTGTTTCGAGAAAAGTTGCAGAAAGCGCCAAGTATCGCCTTACTGGCCGAACACACGACCGTCATCGATCAGACTATTGAAAAAGCGCGTACGGGCAATCAGCGGTTTCTCGCATCTTTTTCCCGCGCTCAGGATTCTGGCTTGAAGGAAATCAGTAAGCAATTAGTGAAAACTGATTTCGATCTGACTAAACAAGTAAAGTCTCTTGATCAAACGGTTCAGGTATCGCCAACGGACAACGTACAAATCAGCAGCTCCGCCAGCGGCCTCGAGAAAGTGCTCGCCACTTTTCAGACCGAACAACTTGCTCTCGGACGAGAGATGAGCATCCTTGTCACCTCGTCCGATGAACTTGCTTTCAATCTTCCTCTCACGACAAGTTCGATCACCGTCTCCGGTCAGCCGGTCGTAGTGTCGACTTCAGGAATTGTGTCCCTCACATCTACCGAGAGCACCTCCGCGGTCAACGTACACAATGTTTTCAGTCTCCGCATTATCACTGATTTTTCTGGAGTTCAGCAGAGCATCACCGGGATTTTGCGATCTGAAATCGATCGCGCCCCACTCTGCGGTGAGCACGTTCAGGTTCGTGACGCGATGCTCACTCCTCAAGCACCCGCAAGCCTGTTGGTTCTTCATCTGCATTACGAACGCTGGATTTGCCCACCTGCCCCGGCCCGCGATGGTCCCATAGAGGTGTCGGATGGCGACGCGACGATGGAAATCAAACTCACTCCAACACTTGAACGAAGCGCTGGCGATCAGGGCACAGGTGCACGCCTGGTTTCTGAAATCGGCCGCGTAGATGCGGACGGCGTTTTGCGAAGCATGCTGCGTTCGGGCGATTTGGGCGCCACGCTGCGGGAGCAAATCGGCACTGCTCTTCTCCCTGTAATGCAGCGCGCTACAGATTTGACAAGTTCGATTCCCGCTGCTGGCCAGCAATCGGCAACCGTTCAGAAAATCGCATTTCAAGATGCCGGCGCCAGTGGATTGAGTCTTGTGATGGACGGTCAGCTCCAGCTTTCCGACGACCAAACAAAGGAATTCGCGGCACAGCTAAAGCAACGCCAGTCGGCCCAAATACCAACGGCAAAATAAAATCACGCAGATGCTCGCGAAGGGACGCCCGCCCTCGGCGATCCAACCAAGAGTTGGTCGACCCAAGCGGCGAATGCAGGCAATGAATTTCTTTTAACGCGAGAACGATGCGAAACCTGCTTTCGTAAAGTTCTGCAAAGATTTGTCCGAATTCTGTTTCTCGCGCAACTTCCAGTCCATAATTCCGTTCCAACAGGAGACAACTCGTTCTCTAAGGAGATCCCTATGCTTAAACAGTCCCTAATCTTGGTTCTCGCAGCTGGAATCATTTCCACTGCCGCGCCTTTTGCAGCAGCTCAGAATAATCAGGATCAAGACAGTGCGCCCAGCACTCAGCAGTCTGGACATCAGCAAGATAACGGTGCCTGGCATCACGGACCACCTGATCCCGCGCAGCGCACTCAAGAATTGACAAAGAAACTTAACCTCACTGCAGACCAGCAGACAAAGGTTCAGGACATTCTGCAATCCGAGCGCACGCAAATGGATAGTCTTCGAAAAGATTCTGCGGGTTCGCAAGACGATCGTCGCAGCAAGATGATGGACATTCACAAGAACAGCGACGCCCAGATACGCACGATCCTGGATTCGACTCAACAAAAGAAGTGGGACGAAATGCAGGCGCGGCGCGGAGAACGCATGGGTGGACGTCGCGGCGGTCCGCCAGAAGGTGGCGATCAGCAGGGTCCACCACCGCAACAGTAGAGGTCAATAACTAATTCGAGCGAAGGTCGTATGGGGACGGGGCTATCCCCCGTCCCCATACGAGGTTAAGGTTTAACTTTTTCCCACACCGATCCGTCCTGCGTGCCGGCCAATCTCCGCGAGAATCGCAAGCCCTAACTCCAACGCTTTGCGACCATCCTCCAGCGAAACTACGGGACGCGAACGATCCCGCACGGCATGCAGGAATGCTTTGATCTCGGCCAGCAAAGGCTCTTCTTCCACAATTGTCGGCTTCGCCATCTGAATCTGCGGATTCACGCTCGGCTCGACCGCCATCCCGGCAGTATTTTTCACCGCACCGCCGACCGAAAACACGAGGACATCCTGGCGTCCATAATCGAGCGAAATATATTGGCCGGCTTGAAAAAATCGCAGTTTGCGCACGCGTTCGGTGGACACGCGGCTCGCCGTAAAGTTCGCGACGCATCCCGACTCAAACTCGATGCGCACATTCGCGATGTCCACTTTGCCTGAAAGAATGGGCAGTCCGACGGCGCGAATTTCTTTTACTTCGGATTTCACAAACGTCAGCACGACATCGAGATCGTGGATCATTAGGTCGAGCACGACATCAACATCGAGCGCACGCGGAGAGAACACACTCAGGCGATGAACTTCAAAGAACATCGGATGGTTGATCAGTGGAAGGGTCGCCCGCACTGCTGGATTGAAGCGTTCTAGATGTCCGACCTGCGCCACGCGCTTATGCTCAGCAGCGACGCGGATTAATTCATCAGCTTCCGCAAGCGTAGTGGCCAGTGGCTTTTCGATCAGCACATCGACCCCAGCTTCCATCAGGTTGCGCGCAACCGCGAGATGTTGAACCGTCGGAACAGCGACGGATACCGCCTGCACTTCGCTATACGTCATCAGCATTTGGTCGACCGATCCAAATGCCTTGCAGCTGAATTCCCGCGCCACCGCGTCGGCCCGACCCGTATCAGGATCGACCACTCCAACCAGGCGCACCTTGCCCACCTGCTGCAGTTGCTGATACACGCGCGCGTGATTACGCCCAAAAGCGCCCGCGCCAATCACGGCAACGTTGATAGGATTTTCGCTCAGAGTACCGGCTCCAAAACCGCAACTGCGGAATTAAGTTCAAACCAATATTACATCTCTGTTCAATCAGCGCACATGGCGATTCCGGCATCATCGGCCGCTCGAGTGATCGCTTCACCGTCGAGCAAGAGACATCGTCCCGCGTCTAGTGCCAGGCAACTTGCTCCAGCACGCACCATGGTTTCGATTGTCTTTAATCCAATCACCGGGACATCGAAACGCATATCCTGTTTGGGCTTCGCAATTTTCACGACGGTCAGCGCACGGCTTAGCGTTGACGATTCGGCTACCAGCTCCGAATCTGACTCTAGGGATTTCATGAGCAATCCAGCACGCTCGATCGTGGCGTCCGTGCCTTCCATCGCTTCAACCGCGACGCACGCCGATTCCGCGATCACGACGGTTTGTCCAATGTCGTAGCTGGCGAGACCGCGCCCGACCGAGCGTCCGTATTCAATATTCTTTCGCTCCTTTTCGTTCGGAGAGCGTTTTGTTAGCACTCCCGATTTCGCCAGCAACGGTTCCAGCAGTGCGGTCGAATTTTCTAGCGCGATACCTTCATCCCCCAGAACTTTCGCGACCGCACCGAGAAGTGAATCGGTATTTCGCGTGCCGAGTGAAAGCAGCATCTTCGCCAGGCGCCAGTCGGGTTTGATCGCGGAAAAAATCTGCTTGTGCTTCACCTGTCCCGCCATCACTGCACGCGTCACGCCTTCAGCTTTAAAGGTGTCGATGAGTTTTGACAACTCGCCCAAAGAAAGCCAGTGAATTGAGATTGCGCCGTGCGACGCGAGTTCAGGGGATGCTTCTTCCTTAATAGCTACAACGACGACTTCGTATCCTTGCGCGCGTGCCGCGTCTAAAACGAGAAGCGGAAACTTCCCGTTGCCCGCGATCAGCCCCAGCCTTGTCATGAAAGCGACTCACATAGCAGCGCACGCATTACTTGATCACTCCGCGCTCGGACGATTCGATGAATCGAATCAGCATCTCGACGTCTTCTCCAATGTCTGTTTCGGACTTGAGTTTTTCCAAAGCCTGCGATGTGTTTAGTTTGGAGGCCAGCAACACGCGATACGCGTGATGCAGTTTCTTGATTCGTTCTTTGGAAAAACCGCGGCGCTCCAGTCCGATCGCATTGAGTCCGTAAGCTTGAGTTCCACGTTCGGCAGAAGTTTTTGAAAACGGCAGGACATCACGCGTAATCGTGCTGCCGCCGCCAATGATGGAGTGCGTTCCGATGCGCACGAAGTGATGCACCGGACAAAGCGCACCGACGTTTGCCCAGTCTTCAACGGTGACGTGTCCGCCGAGAGTCGCCGCATTCGCCATGATGATGTGGCTGCCAATCCGGCAGTCGTGTGCGATGTGCGTGTAGGCCATGATCAGATTGTGATCGCCAATCCGAGTGCACGCGCCGCCCTTCACGGTTCCGCGATTGATGGTGACAAATTCGCGGATTTCATTGTGGTCGCCAATGTCAAGCCGTGTCGACTCGCCCGCGTAGGTGATGTCCTGCGGAGCCATGCCGATTGAAGTAAAGGGAAAGAATCGATTGTGCGATCCGATTTTCGTGGGACCGTCGATCGCGACATGCGAGGCCAACTCGCACCCTTCGCCTATTTCAACCTCAGCGCCGATCACACAATAAGGACCGATTTTGCAGGAGGGATGGATCTCGCTCTTGGAATCGATGATCGCCGTCGAGTGAATAGACATCGGGAAATTTGTAATTTGATAATTTTGTGAGCTGTAACTTGTGATTGAGTTTCGACTACAAACTTCAATCACAAATTACAAATTGGAAATTACAAATTCTTTATGCTTCATCGGCTGCTTCTGCCCCGCCGGAAACCAAATTCCGGGGCACCAGCCGACAAGTCACTGTAGCCTCGCATGCAACCTTGCCGTCGACGTACGCCTTGCCTTCGAGTCGCGCCGCCGTCACGCGCCACGCTTTCACCGCAACTTCGATCCGCAATTGATCTCCCGGAACCACGGGACGACGGAACCTGGCTTTTTCGATGCCAGTGAACACCATCAACATTTCGTCACGATTCGGGATCTCAGTCAGCAGCAGCAATCCTCCCGCCTGCGCGATCGCTTCCACAATTAACACGCCGGGCATGATGGGTTTGCCGGGAAAATGTCCCTGAAAGAAAGGTTCGGTGATCGTCACGTTTTTCAACGCGACAATACTTTTCATGCGCTCCAATTCGATGACACGGTCGATCAAAAGAAAGGGATAACGATGCGGCAGGATCTTAAAAATATCGCCGATATCCATTCCTGTCTTCACCGGCTCAACTTCTGTGTGGGTTTGTGTTGTGTCTGTCATCAGTTTTGGCTAAGCAGTTTTGTTTACGCAGTTTCTTTTATGGCGAAGATTATACTGTAGCGCAGTTTGCTGTGAGCCCGCGAGGCTGACATCAAATCAAAACTAGAAGGGCCACATGAAAACTAAGCTTACCTTGCACCGTGCCATCGTGTTCGTCCTTTCAATCTCCCTGCTGCAGATTCTGCTCGCTTCGATTTCATTGGCTCAGCAAGAGTCGGTGAACGCGGCACCGGCCGCGGCTTCTGCGGTTCCACCCCTGCCCGCGGACGTCCCTTCCTCCGCCGAGCGCTACTCGTTCCTCTTGATGGGGAATCTCGCGGGACAGCAAGCGGTGTGGACCACCTCTGACGCGACGCTCCACATTTTCTTCCAGTTCAATGATCGTGGACGCGGCAACAAGGTCACTAGCATTCTCAAACTCGGGCCCGATGGTATCCCGGTTTCGGAGTCACTCACCGGCAACGACTACATGAAAACACCGGTGAGCGAAAGTTTTTCGAACGAATCTGGATCCGCCCGGTGGAAGAATGACGACGAGCAGGGAGAAAAGAAAGTCTCAGGACCAGCTTTTTATCTGGCCCTCAATTCAACACCTGCGGAAATAGGACTCTTGGCCCGTGCAGCGCTCCGCAACGGTGGAAAAATTGCCCTACTTCCAGAAGGCGAGTCACGGGTCCAACGGTTGACGGATCTTGAAATCGAATCCGCTGGAAAGAAAAAGAGAGTGGCCCTCTATTCAGCCACCGGACTCGACTTCGCTCCCAATTATTTCTGGCTCGATGACTCGGAGAAATTCTTTGCCTCGGTCGACGAATGGGGATCGGTAATTTCGGAAGGATGGGAATCGTCGCTAGCTCCAATGCTCGCGGCCCAGAGCAAGATCAAGCAAGCCCGTTCCGCCGAACTCGCAAGCAAACTTGCGCATCATGCCGCGAACGGAATGCTGTTTAGTCACGCGAACGTGTTCGACTCCGAAACTGGCAAGATCGTCCCGAATCAAGACGTGCTGATCAGCGGCAAGCGCATTTCCAGCGTCGTGCCAAATGTCGCGCATAGGGTGGCAGACGCAGAAGTCATCGACGCCACCGGCAAGACTCTCATCCCCGGCCTTTGGGACATGCACGCTCACGTCTCCGACAACGATGGACTGCTCAATCTCGCCGCGGGCGTGACCACGGTCCGCGACCTGGCCAACGACACTGATTCCTTGCTCGCGCGCCGCCAACGCATTGCTGACGGAAAAGAAATTGGTACTCGAATCGTGCTCGCCGGAATCATTGATGGGCCCGGCCCGTTCCAAGGTCCAACGAAAGTTCTAGTCTCCACGGAAGCGGAAGCCCGGGCGGCCGTTGATAATTACAAGCGTCTGGGATACGTCCAAATCAAGATTTACAGCTCAGTAAAACCCGAGCTGGTGCCCTTCATCATTGACGAAGCGCACAAGAACGGCATGCGCGTAAGCGGACACATCCCCGCCGAAATGACAGCCGCACAATGTGTCAATCTCGGCTATGACGAAATTCAGCATGTTAATTTCCTGATTCTGAATTTCTTTCCTGAGGTCAAGAACACCAACACCATCGCGCGCCTTATCGAACCTGGAAAGCTTGCCGCTGGCCTCGATCTCACTTCACCGCAAGTTCAAGCGTTCATTAAGTTGCTGCAAGACCACCACACCAAACTCGATCTCACTCTTAGCGTTTTCGAGGATCAGTTCCTCAGCCGCGCCGGACAAATTCCTCGCGGCTTTCAACCTGTTGCCAGCCGCTTACCTGCGCAAGTGCGTCGTGGATTACTCTCGGCTGGACTAACCCCGCCCGACGGCATGGACGCGACCTATCGCAAGTCGTTCGCGAAGATGATGGAGCTAACAGGCTTGCTCTATAAAGCCGGCATTCCCATCGAGGCTGGCACCGACTCTTTGGCCGGATTCGCTCTCCATCACGAATTAGAACTCGATGCAGAGGCCGGAATTCCCCCGGCACAGGTCCTGCAGAACGCAACACTCAATGCCGCTCGCATCATGAGCCTCGACAAGGACCTCGGCTCGATCGCTCCCGGGAAATTAGCAGATATGGTCTTGGTGGACGGAAATCCTGCCGAAAACATCAGCGACGTCAGAAAGACTGTCTTAGTAGTAAAAGATGGCGTGCTCTACAAATCCGCCGAGTTGTACACGGAGCTGGGCGTAACACCGTAACCGATCCGAACCAAGGAAGAACGCGTAGGGACAGCCGCCCCCGGCTGTCCAAGCCGAGCGCCAGCTCGGCCCGCGCCACGACGCGCGGGCACTCCCCGTTGTGTCCACTTCCACGCCTCGCAGCGTAAACCCATCTCAGTTCCTCGCCGATGATCACTCCAGGAGCCCTGCAACCTTCAGATCGAGTGGAGGTCCGGCGGTCTTTATATGGACTCACCCCACACCCAACCCACCAGTCTCGCGCTTAGACATGACCGCCGTCTCCATCCTCGCCACACAGTTCAGGTGCAAATTGAAATCCGTCCCGAGGGAACCACCGTTCCCCTGCGCCTTGAAACCACCGACCTCAGTAGAGGCGGCTGCTATGTCCAGATGATGATGACTCTTGAAATCGGCGCCCGTCTGCAAGCCACTCTTTGGTTGGATGGATATCCGATTGTAGTTCGCGGACGCGTGGCGACACGCCATCCTCTATTCGGCAACGGCATCATGTTCCTGAATTTTGAAGGGCAAGCCGAACAGGTTCTGGCGCGATACCTGGACGAGATCAACGGCTAGGGTGCAGGTGCCTCGACATCATACTCGACTTCATAGATGAGTTGTCATCCCGAGCGTAGCCGAACCATAAGCGCAGCGCATGGTTTGGCGAAGTCGAAGGGCCCTACCCTCTCCACCGCTCTACAACCCCGATATGCTCTTTCCCATCCGCACAATCCGCAGCGTCAATCCATCGCCCATAGGAACTTCCGAAACCTCGAACTCTTCGTACCCCTTCGCGCGATAAAAAGGAACTCCAGTCAGCGTTGCGCCCATCTCCAGCCGGCGAAACCCTGCCCGCACGGCCGCAGTTTCACACGCTTCAAGAATCATTCCGCCAATCCCTAGTCGCGCCGACGCAGGATGAATAAAGAATGCGCGGATCTTAGCCGCATCTGTTGCGGGATCGAGTAACGCATCTTCTCGACCGGCAAATTTGTCACCACCGTATAGAGTTTTGCGCTTGCTCCAGCCTCCGCAACCGACGAGCACGGGAGATGGCATCGACTCCACTTCTTCGGCAACAATATAAGTGCCGTCGGAAATTAATTGAGTGTCCACGCCGTAAACCTTGCGCAGAGCGGCATCTAGTTGCTCAGCGGAATAATCGGCCGCCTGCAATCCTCGGACTGACGCGTCGATCAACTCACTGAGCGATGGAATGTCGCGAGTCTCCGCTAAACGAATCCGTATCTTCATAAAACAAAAACGAGCGAGATGAAAAGGATATGCGAGAAATATCGAGAGGGAAACCCTTACCGCACCGCTGCGCATTCCGCGCAGGGACAAACCTCGCGTAGGTAGAACCAGGAAAAGATTCCTAGGTCGTGCTTATCGCTAAATGAAAATTTCAGCGCGTATTTGCCGACCGCTTCGGCCGCTAGCGCCTTCACCACCGGCTTGAACATCGGCAACGCTCCAGGCGCCAATTTTGCAACCTCGCCCGGCTTGCGTCCCGATTTGCCGCGGTCGTCCTCGCAGAGAGCGCAGGGACAAGCTTCGCGCAGGAATGCAAATGAATAGACGGATTGATGTCCATCTTTCCATTCAATTTCCACTCCCTTGCCGGTGGTGAGGTGGATCATCACCGACTTGGGATCATTGGCAACGCGCGGAGTTAGATCGGGTAACGCCATCGATTTCAGTATCGCACGGCGACTCTACGCGACCGGATTGCCCAGTTTAGAAAATCTTCCGGAATGTCCAGAACAGCGACCCAGCGAGCAACATCGACACCGGCAGCGTAAGCACCCACGCCATCGCCAGATTGCGCATGGTGGACCACTGCAATCCGGAATGATTCGCCGCCATGGTTCCTGCGATTCCGGATGACAGCACGTGCGTGGTACTCACTGGTAATCCGAACCAGTCGGCCGCTCCGATCGTCAGCATGGCAGTGATTTCGGCGGCTGCTCCCTGCCCGTAGGTGAGATGCTCTTTGCCGATTTTTTCTCCTACTGTAACTACGATCCGTTTCCACCCGACCATCGTGCCTAATCCAAGAGCCATCGCGACGGCAACCTTGACCCATCCCGGGATGAAGCGTGTCGCCTTGTCCACATGTTTTTTATAATTGTCGAGGCCTTCCCAATCGGACGCGCTGATCGCTATCGGGTTCGTCTTCTTCATCAAGCGCAGCGCTTCGCTGACCAGATACATATCGTTGCGGAAGTTACGCACCTTATCGTTGGGAACGCGGGCCAACTCGCCAAACAATACGGTTTCATTCCCGATATCGCTCACCAATTGGCGCAAAGCCAGCATCGTGTTCGGAGTGAATTGTCGCGTGCGGACGTAATCCGTAACTTCTTCGCGATCGTCGCTGATCACAGCATCGGGCGTCACGTACTTGGACAATATTCCAGCGGTCTGCTGCGAAACGGCGATGAAGTCGTCGGACTCTTTGTGCGTGATCGCATGATTCAAAGCGTAAGCCGTCGGCACGGTTCCGACGAGGATCAACATGATCAGGCCCATGCCTTTTTGTCCGTCGTTCGATCCGTGGGCAAAGCTGACGCCGGTGCAGGTCAACAGTAGCAACGAACGGATCCAGAACGGAGGCGGCTCGTTGCCTTCAGGAGCCTCATACAGCTTGCGATTCTTGACGACCAGCTTCATCACATACAACAGGAGAAACGCGAAGACGAAACCAACAATCGGAGATAAGAGGAGTGACTTTCCGATATTTCCGGCTTGTGTCCAATCCACGCCACTCGTACCCGTTCTGCCGGACATTAACTGGTTCGCGATGCCGACGCCGATGATCGATCCGATTAAAGTATGCGAACTCGATGCGGGGAGACCGAAATACCACGTTCCAAGATTCCAAATGATCGCAGCAACGAGTAGCGCGAAGACCATCGCAAACCCGGCCTTGCTACCAACCTGCAAAATTAATTCGACGGGCAGCAGAGAAATAATTCCGAAGGCAACGAGTCCGCTGGAGGTCAAAACTCCCAGGAAATTCCAGAAGCCGGACCAGACGACCGCGATATGCGGTTCGAGCGAATGGGTATAGATGACGGTCGCGACGGCATTCGCGGTGTCGTGGAATCCGTTTACGAATTCAAATCCCAACGCCACGAGTAGAGCAATACCCAGCAAAACATAGGCTGTGGCCGAATTGTGCGCGATGGAGAGATCGGAGAGCAGGTGATACCCCGAGTACACAATGCCAACGACAAGCACGATTCCGAAGCCGAGCATCCCCAATTTTCCGGGACTTCGACTGAGCTTTGCATCAAGGGCTGGTGTGGCCGTGGCCATTGCTAGCTTCTCCTCTGTGGTTGGCGAATTGTTCGCGAATCTTGGCGAAGGCTTACTGAATTTCTCTGCGCGGAGAGCGCCACCTCCCGCCAAAGGCGAAACTATACGGAGAGTTTGTTAAGAGAGTGTGAAAACGGAAGAAGTCACGAACGGAGCGTCGTCGGAAGCATGCGAGGGAACAGTTTTGGGGATCAGCGATGCACTTAGAAAAAATCGTTAGCAATGCTAACGATTTTTTCCAAGCTCGAATTGCAGCGCTATCGACTAGCGCCGGTAGGCGCAGATGTGGCCGTCCCAGCAGGTGCGCTCGTCTTAATCGGAGAGTTCAAGAGCGATGCGCCGACCACTTCCCCTTCATCGGGAGCCTGAGCAAAAGCAACCAGGCGCAAATTAGTTAGATCGGTGTTCGGTTTGATCTTCACGACGACATCTTTGGTAAATGCCTTACCCTTTTCTACGGTACCGACTTTGTTGAGGCTTTCCACCACGGCGACATGACTGATGTCGCGTCCTTTGTTTTCTCCCTGCAACACATGCGACTGCGCGTGGTCGAGAGCGACCGCAACAAAGACATCGGCTTTCTTCGCCTTTGAATCCGCGGGCAGACCATCGATTTCCAAGTGAACATTCAGCTCTTTCGGATTCAACATCGACACCGCCGAAATCTTGACTGGAATCTTGGTCCGGGTTCGCGCCTTTTCGATCGCTTCACGCACGTCATGCGTATTGCTGCCGTTCAGCTGGAACGCTCCATCGACAATCATCTGCGGAGTGTACGGACCTTGCGAAACGTTGAGCCGCGATTCGTAGAACGTCTGGCGAGCAGTGAAGAGACTTTGGGAGTAGACATCCCTCCATCCATCGTGGTCCCAGTAATCGACGTGTTCACTGAGCACGATTGCCTGCGCGCCCGCTATGGGCTGCATCGAATCCAGCTTCTTCAGGATTTCATCCGCCGGAGGACAACTGGAACATCCCTCCGAAGTAAACAGCTCCACAAGGACCGGCGAGGCAGCACTCGTGGCCGGAGGTTCCGCAGCCACAGCGAACTTGCTCGTCGACAGAGTGATCGTGAGGGCTAGTAGACACATCCCACAGAAGACCAAGGAAATTTGGGGCATTTTGCAAGAGGCTGATTTTCTTCATGAGAATGTCACCCTTTCACGACCGTCACCGCTACCTACAGGTTGGACGCTCGAAAACAGGGAATGTTACGCGTTTGCGGAAACATATTCTGTTGCCATTTGTTGAGATGCTGGCCCCGCCAGTCCGGAACGAAAACGTCCCCGCCCAGGCGTGCCTGAACGGGGACATCGAATTACAACCTAGCTCAAAACCACGGTCGAAGAGACTTCCGCGGAGACTATCGAACGTCCCAGCGTCCGCTCCAGCGATCGTTCGGACCGCCCCATTCGCCGCGACCCCAGCCGCGGAACTGCGATCCGTCGACCACGCTGCCTTCGACGTATTCGAACATGCGTTCGCGTCCACCCGGCCCACGAGCATAAATGCGGAGAACCTTCACCACACCGCGATCGGGATCAACGCCCCAGACATCGTTGCGCACTCGGAAGTTGACATCCGCACGAGCCAATTCTTTCAGCCGTTGCGTCACGTCAACGTGATGACGCCGCGTGCCGTATTGAGCGCTAAGAATCAGGAACTGACCGGAATCTCCGCCACCTCCCATCGGAGGGGGAGGAGGACCACCCCCGCCATTCCAGTTTCCGCTCCAACCGCCGCCACCCCAACCACCACCGCCCCAACCGCGGAACTGCGATCCGTCAACCACGCTGCCTTCGACGTATTCAAACATGCGCTCGCGGCCATCCGGGCCACGCGCGTAAATGCGCAGAACTTTAACCACGCCACGATCAGGGTCTACGCCCCAGACATCGTTGCGAACTCGAAAGCTGATATCGCGTCGAGCGAGTTCCTTCAACCGCCCCGTCACGTCAACGTGATTGCGCTCGGTGCCATATTGCGCGCTGAGAATCAGGTAGTCGCCGGTGTCCGCCTTAAGCGTGGCCGGCAAAAATGATAATGCCAACATCAAAAAGAACGCGTAACGAATTCGAAACATTTGCACTCTCCTGTGAAACTGCGGTCGATTGAATCAGAGACACAACAGCTCGCCCATAGTCTACTCCGAAGATGAATTGCCCGATAAACTCACTCGTGCCCGCATCCTATCGGTAAACCGCGCTGTTGCTAGAATCGCTGTTGCTAGAATCGAGGCTTACGTTTTCTTATTCCTTAGACACCGCCTTGAACACTGCTCGCACTGCCGCTTTGCTCGAACCGTTTCTGGAGCAACCACTCCTCGAATCTCAGCTAGAACAAATATCGATGTACATCGATCTATTGCAGCGATGGAACGCCCGCATCAACCTGACCGCAATTCGAAACGAAGAAGAAATCGTAACCAGACATTTCGGCGAGTCATTATTCCTAGCCCGCCACATGTTCCCGCCCGGGGGCATAAATGGCTCGCGAGTCCTGGACATCGGTTCCGGAGCCGGATTCCCCGCCCTCCCGATAAAAATCTGGGCACCGCAGATCCAGCTTACGTTGATCGAGTCGAATCACAAGAAGGCCGCATTTCTCCGCGAAGTAGCCCGCGCACTTACATTGACCAACGTCGATGTGATCAGCGAGCGCGCCGAGATGCTACTCGCAAGTTCAAACGCAAATTCGAACAGGAGAGCCGAAGTAGTAACCCTGAGAGCGGTCGAGCGTTTTGACACGATCCTTCCGGTGGCGGCAAGTTTCGTCGCGCCTGGCGGCTCGCTCGCCCTGCTGATCGGATCAGCCCAGACTCCGGCCCTAGATAAGATCTCGACGCTTCAGTGGAACACACCAATTCCGATCCCCGGATCCAATAACAGGGTACTTGTGGTCGGCAAAGACGTAAAAAGTGGTAAATAAAATCGACAAATAAGGGAGATGTCGATATATAAACAGCAAAATATCGCTATTGTGTAGGGCGTAGTGGGAAATGTACAAATCACCGTCTCATCATGAGACATAAAGGGCTTTCGAATGAAGTACAGAACTACCCTTCTTCTTAGATTCTTGGGAGTGTTTCACGTGAAACACTTCCTCGAGGCTCGGATTGGAATTTCAGGAGCGACGGGATGTGCGAGTCGGGAATGTTTCACGTGAAACATTCCTCCGTTTCCACCATTTTTCATACCTGCACTTTGCACTATTAACTGGCATTGATTTCACAAACGCCTTCGCATATTCTTGCGCGCAACAGACACAGCAAAATTATGGGACGCATTATCGCGGTTGCCAATCAGAAGGGTGGCGTCGGCAAGACGACCACCGCCATCAACCTCGCAGCCTCGCTCGCCGCCGCTGAGGTGAACACTTTGCTTATCGATTGCGATCCGCAGTCCAACTCGAGCAGCGGATTGGGGCTAAGAAAAGATCCGGACCGCATCAGCCTCTACGACGTGATCATGGGATCTGCTTCGGCCGAAGAAGCGCTACAGTTGACCGAGCTGGAACAACTTTGGATCATTCCATCCAGCAAGAATCTAATCGGAGCGAATATCGAACTTGTGCCGATGGAGCGGCGTGAATATCGATTGCGTGAGGCCCTCGCCAGTTTGCTGGATCGTTTCCAATTCATCGTACTCGATTGTCCTCCCGCTCTCGATCTGCTCACATTGAACGCGCTTGTTGCGGCCGACGGCGTCTTGATTCCAATGCAGGCAGAATACTTCGCGCTGGAGGGGGTATCAGAGCTGCTCGACACCATCGAACGGATCCGAGTCGAACTCAATCCGCGATTGGTGGTGGAGGGCGTGGTGCTCACGATGTTCGATGATCGAACCAACCTGGCGCAACAGGTATCCGACGAACTTAGGAAGCACTTCGGCGACAAGCTTTGCAACACAACGATCCCGCGAAACATACGTCTGGCGGAGGCTCCCAGTCACGGACAGCCAGCGCTCGTCTATGACGTGCGATCTCGGGGCGCTGAGAGTTATATCAAACTAGCGAAAGAGATTTTAGATCGCCAAGCAGCACTTGCCAGCGGATCGGGAGAAGCGGCCTAGAGCGTCGTCTCGTTGCATCGTTAGATTGAATCGGAATTAACTTATATCGATAGATATAAATATTTACATTTATCGATATCACAATGCGGAATATGGAGAAGAAGCGAATGACCACCTCGAATGCGGCGATTGAGGCCGACAAGGTCGCGGCGAAACTTGGGCCAGACAAGCTCCATGAAAAAGTAGCAGAAAAGCGACGCGCGTTGGGACGTGGGCTTGATTCTCTGCTGCCTGGTCCACGAGCTGTTCCGACGGCTCCCGCAATTCCGCAAAGTCCCCGCAGGGATGCGGCGCCCGAATCGTCTTTGGCGCACTCCGCTCCTCCTACCACCGATGCTGCAGGGCGTGAAGGAATGCCCCTCACTCCGTCGGATCCCGTGACAACTGGCCAGACTGCGGACGGGGAGCCGGTTTACGAGATCGCTTTGGATGCGATTCGCAACAATCCTCATCAGACCCGCGTGAACTTCGACAAGCACTATCTGGAGGAGCTGGCGCAGTCAATCTCGGTGCAGGGACTGATGCAGCCCATAGTGGTCCGTCCGGCGGCAGAAGCCGGATCGTTCATCCTCATACTGGGCGAGCGTCGCATGCGGGCGTCGCAGATCGCGGGGAAGACTACGATTCCTGCGCTCGTAAAGCGCGTTTCCGAGCAACAAGCCGCCGAGATGACGCTGACCGAAAATCTCCAGCGTCAGGATCTGGATTGCCTCGAGCAGGCAACTGCTTTCTCATTCATGAGCCTGCGGTTTCATCTGACGCAGGAAGAGATTGGGAAGCGCGTCGGCGTATCGCGCGAGCAGGTCTCGAATTATCTGCGTCTGCTGAAGCTGCCAAACGATGTGCTCAATGCCATCCGCGAAAAGACCCTGGGATACAGCCACGCACGTCTCCTCCTCCGCCTACAGAATGACGAGCAGATCTCGAAGATGGCCGCAGTTGCCGTCGAGAAGAAGATGTCGGTGGCGCAGCTAGAGGACGAAGTGGTTCGCCTGACGATGCCAGGAGGCCTTCCTGAAACCGACAAGTCCCAACAAGAAGGTGGAGCGCGCTGGGTAGATCCAAATGTAAGAGCGGCACAACGAACTTTGGAAGCAGCGCTCGGCATGCGAGTGCGCATTCGCGACCGAAAGGGAAAAGGAAAGATCACGATCGAGTACGGGACGCTGGAAGACTTTGATCGCGTAGTGGATATGTTGAAGGGGAAATAGGCGACCAACCGGTAGCTGAGCATGAGGCGGCCTGCTGGCCGCCTTCTTCGTTTTGCGGGAATCCGAACAGTTATAAGTGGAGGAAACTTCTCGCGGGCTTGATGTGCACGCATTTGAAATGGCGCGAGCATGAATCCAGCGTAGAAGAAGTGGGAAGCGGGCCCGGCAAAAGTCACGCTAATCGCGCCGAACAATATTAGTAATCAGTGGGAACCTGCGACAATTCGCGGAAAAGCTGTCGCGCCAGAACCTCAAAGGTAATAAGTGGGAATCCGTCTTCTTCTCCCTCCCGCGAACATCGTCCGAACCCGACAAGTAAAAAGTGGGAGGCGGCCCCTATCAGCAGCAATTTCCATCCAGCAATTGTCACAATCTCTTAATAAATCCGCACACATTCGATCTCAAAAACAAGATGAATATCTTCCCGTTCGCACGCCCTCAACGCTTTTTGATATTGTGCAGTGTGAGGCGAAATGGGATTTCTTAACGTTTTGTTCGGCCGGCCGCTCGCGTCTTCAGAAGATGAAGGCCAGCGCATCACTCCTACCCAGGGAATTCCCACGTTTGGACTAGACGCCCTGAGTTCGGCCGCATATGGGCCGGAAGCAGCTCTGACAATCCTGCTGCCTTTGGGATTGCTTGGCGTCCGCTACATCGTACCGCTCACCTTCGCAGTGATCGGCCTCTTGATCATCGTCTACTTCAGTTACCGCCAGACCATCGCCGCCTATCCCATGGGCGGAGGATCCTACACGGTCGCGCGAGAAAATTTGGGAAGTAGCGCCGGAGTGCTAGCAGGAGCGGCGCTGATGATCGATTACCTATTAAATGTTGCGGTCGGAATCTCCGCTGGCATTGGAGCCCTGGTCTCCGCCGTCCCTCGATTGCAGCCGCACACCTTGGCGATGTGTCTGATCGTTCTAGTTATATTGACGATCGTCAATCTGAGAGGAGTAAAAGAAGCGGGATCGGCCTTTGTCATCCCCACCTATCTATTCGTGGGAACGCTTTCCGTCGTGATCGTGATCGGCCTCTACAAAATCATCGCGTCGGGAGGACATCCGATCGCTGTAACCGCTCCGCCGCATGCGCCGGCAGCTTTGCAGATGATGGGAATCTGGTTGCTGCTGAAAGCTTTCGCCTCGGGATGCACTGCGCTCACCGGCGTCGAAGCTGTGAGCAACGGAGTACAGGCATTTAAGAAGCCTGTAGTCCCCGCAGCTCGCGCTACGTTGACGGCGATCATCGCGATTCTGGTTGTGTTGCTTGGTGGAATCGCGGTCCTGATTAAGTATTACGGAATCGCGGCAACAGATCCTGGGAAACCCGGATACGACAGCGTGCTATCGATGTTAACCGCAGCCGTCGCAGGTAAAGGGATTTTCTACAACGTCACGATGTTCTCGGTCTTGGTCGTGCTCTGTCTTTCCGCCAACACTTCATTTGCGGATTTCCCTCGCCTTTGCCGTGTGATTGCGCGCGATGACTATCTTCCCCATTCCCTTACAACCAAGGGACGGCGCTTGGTGTACTCCCAGGGAATTTGGGCATTGGCAATTTTTGCAGCCGTCCTGCTGATCTTGTTCGACGGCGTGACCGACCGCTTGATTCCGCTATTCGCTGTGGGTGCGTTCCTCGCTTTTACTTTGTCGCAGGCGGGAATGGTCGGACACTGGTTGAAAACTGAGAGAGGCGCGGCGGCGGTACGTGGAATTTTTATCAACGGCCTCGGTGCAGTCGCAACCGGAATCACAGTGCTCGTAGTAGTGACCGCGAAATTTACAGAGGGCGCATGGGTCGTCGTGCTGCTGCTGCCAGCAGCAGTCTTGTTTATGCGGCGAGTACACCATCATTACGAGCTGGTAAATGCGGAGACGGTGGTTGCAAAAGGAATGACCGTGACTTCGCAGGACTTGAAGCCGCCGATCGTCATCGTTCCCATGGAGCGATGGACCGCCGCATCCGAGAAAGCTCTACGCTTTGCCATGACGCTGTCCCCGGATGTGCAGGCTGTCCACGTCGCCTGCGAGTCCGACGAAAACAAACCGCCGTGGTTGTCAGAGTTGCCGACCGGAATTCAAGCCCCGAAGATGGTGACGCTGCCATCCCCATATCGATTGGTGGTGCATCCGATCGTGGATTACGTAGTGAAAATCGAGAAGGAGAATCCAGATCGCACCGTCGCCGTAGTAATCGCGTCGATCGTTGAGCGGCATTGGTACCACTATTTCCTACACAATCAGCGCGGACAAATGTTAACCGCACTACTTCTGCTCGGCGGAGATGAACGCATCAACATTATTAATGTGCCTTGGTATTTGAAGGCGTAGGTGCCATTGGTGGAGATTGGGCAGCGACCATCTCCACGCGAGATCCGTCGAGAATCACGAGTTTGCTCACACTCTCCAATTATCAGGGCGCCATTGTTGAATCGCCTTCTTAATTTCCTTGGCAGGCAGCTTTTCGTTGAGCGCTCTCGCTGCCAAGGCTGGTAACTCCGCATCGGACGCGAAGCGCAATGCGACCAATTGGGATTCCGTGAATTCTCCAATGCGAGCGCGAAGCGAGGGATCGATCAACGTCGCAAGTCGCAATCTTTCTTCAAGCCGTATGACGCGGTCCTGCACCTTCAGTGAATAGAGGCGGATCTTGAACACTGCCACGAGCAACGCGCACAAAAAAACGAGCAGCCATGCCAAATGCCATCCGGGGCGCCTCACTAAGTAAATGACAGTGGTAGTCAGCGTGATCGCAAATACCGGCAGGACGAAAAAATGGAACAGGGGATCGATGCGACCATGATTAGCAAAACTTTGCGGTGTGTCATTGGCCATTGCGGAGCGGCTCCTTCAGAGGTCGAAACATCATCGCATGTTTCGATTTCGTTGACGGAGTTGAGGCCATATAGCCGCCCACAAGAAAAGGGACGCTTACTTCGCGTCCCTTCAGTCAGATCATCCGTTAAAAAAACTACTTGGCCATCTTCAGCGACATCACATGTACCTGGCTCTTGTCCGGATATACATGTGCATTCAGCACAACGTGATGTCCTTCATGTCCCTTCACCGCTTCCGGATTGACAATGGTCCAGCTCTTGCCATCACTGTCGCTCACGAACATCTTGCCGTCAGCGCTGATCTTTCCCTTGACGTCAACCGCTCCCTTAGCAGGATCGGCCTTCATGTTGTCGCTCTTCATCGAGTCCTGACCCATGGAATCCTGCGCGGACGCCACTCCTACGGTGAGCAGGGCCACTGAGAAGAAAATCGCAATCAATGTTTTCATGTTTGTTCTCCTTGAAATTAGAAAGTTCGAACTTTGGTAGTTCGTTTTTCGCGCTTCGTGTGGTGATTCGTATTCTTAATCCTTTTACGATTCGTATAGACGGTTCATACTGGTCCAAGTCCGTCACAGTCCGCCGCCGTTCCCACCCCAGCCTTGCAGACACGAACAACTATGCCACTCGGAAGCCCGTTTTGCATATCAGGAGAACCACCCGAGTCCCTCAACTATTTCAGGTATGTTTTTTGGCACTTCCAACTCTAACGAAAGGGCCCGATCCAGCGAGAGCGTATGCTGTCAAACAAAGGCCTTTGCGGGAACAACGGCATCGACTCGAATCGCATCACAGGAGCGCCATCTCTACAATTGGCTGCTTTCAAAGAAAACGGGGGCTATGGAGAATCTGATGACCGCACTTAAATTAGTTCGCAACGTACTCGGGACCGCAGGCCTGTTATTTGCCGGATATGTCTTCGTCGCATCTCTCAGAGACTCGGTGCGATACGTCAGAATAAGCAGAATGTAGGTTCCGACCCCGCGAGCGCTGAATTATTGCCGAATTATCAAGGTTAAGCCTCGCCTAATTGCACACTCGCGCTTCGTTCACATCGAGCGATAGCCGCGTAACTATTCATGCTTCACTCCTACAAACGCCCAAGCCGCAAGAAATATGTAGAATACGCAGTTAGCAAACATACTAGGTAAGCAGCCCCTTCCCCGGCTGCCCTCCTTTCAGATCTCTCGGAGTTGAATCGAGTGGAAGACACTGCGATGATTCGAGACGATGCCGCGCGCTCGGGGAAATCTATCCCTGAAATCGATGTTCTATGGATCACAGCTGGCCTCGGCTGTGATGGCGACACCATCGCCATGACTGCTGCAACTCAGCCCAGTATTGAAGACATCGTTCTCGGATCGATGCCCTGGATTCCCAAGGTACATTTTCACAATCCCTTTCTCGCTTACGAAAACGGCGACGATTTTCTCAGGCCGTTCCACGAAGCTGCTGAAGGCATGCTTGCTCCTTTTATCCTCGTCGTAGAAGGATCCATTCCCAACGAGAACAACAAAGAAGAAGGCTACTGGGCTTCGATGGGAACTGATCCGGTAACTGGTCAACCAATCACGACTTGTACATGGATTGATCGCCTCGCACCGAAAGCCTGGGCCGTGCTCGCAGCGGGCACATGCGCGACGTATGGTGGCATTCACGCCATGGAAGGGAATCCCACCGGATGCATGGGGCTCCCCGACTATCTGGGATGGAAATGGAAGTCGAACGCTGACATCCCGATTGTGTGCGTACCCGGATGTCCGATTCAGCCAGATAACTTCATGGAGACGCTCCTCTATCTTCTTTATATGGCCGCCGGACGCGCACCCATGATCCCGCTCGACGAAGTGCTGCGGCCGAAGTGGCTGTTCAGCGCTACGGTTCACGAAGGCTGCGATCGGGGTGGTTATTACGAGCAAGGAGAATTCGCCGAAGAATACGGATCGCCTCTTTGCATCGTAAAGCTGGGATGCTGGGGTCCAGTAGTGCAATGCAATGTCGGCAAGCGCGGGTGGATGGGCGGAATTGGTGGCTGTCCGAATGTCGGTGGCATTTGCATCGGGTGTACGATGCCGGGGTTCCCCGATAAATTCATGCCCTTCATGGACCAACCGCCGGGATCGTTGCTATCGTCGAACGCGGTCATGACATATGGCAGAGCGATCCACGCGTTGCGCCGGTTCACCCAGGCTTCGCTGAACAAAGAACCGAGTTGGCGCAGGAAAAATACCAGGTTGTCCCCGAAAGGGGCGTAGCATCTTTAGCAACAGGCTTTTCAGGGGTGATCATGATCTCCGCGTGGAGCTCCGAATCGATCGCGCACGATCCTCACGCCGACCCGCTCTCCTCAATCGTCAGCCCCGAGGCTGCAGAAAATCTTCTGGTTGAACTCGCCGCGGTATTTCTCAGCGGAAATCCATCCTCAGACCCTGCGACCTTACTCGACGCCGAAGAACCCACCGAACAACTCCCGAACGCGAACGAGATCTACCGCGCCTTAGTCGAACAAATTCCGGCAGTCATCTTCATGGCGAATCTGGATCGCGGGATCGGTGAGGCATACGTGAGTCCTCAGATTGAGGCCACCCTTGGCTTTTCTCAGGAGGAGTGGCTGGAGGATCCGATTCGTTGGTACCAGCAGATTCATCCTGAGGATAAAGCGCGTTGGAGCATCGAAGCAGCGCAAATGTTCTTGTCCGGCACTGCTTTGCGGTCGGCTTATCGTGTGCTCTCGAGGGACGGCCGCGTGGTTTGGTTTCATTGCGAAGCGAAAATGATTCGCCGTAAGGACGGGCGGCCCTGGTTCATCCACGGAATCGGCTTCGATATCACCGAACTTAAGCGGACAGAAACTGCTCTGCAGGAAGAACGGAACGTCGTTTCGGCAATCCTGCACACGGTGGGAGCTTTGGTTGTCGTGCTTGATCCCGAGGGAAGGATCGTTCGCTTCAATCGCGCCTGCGAAGAAGTGTCGGGATATTCCTTCGCGGAAGTAGGCGATAAACATTTTTGGGACCTTTGTGTTGTCCCGGAAGAAGTCGATCGCTTCAAGACCCTCGTCGAGCAACTGCGGCGGGAGCACTCGACCCGGGACTACGAGACTCCATGGGAGGTTCGAAACGGCTCACGACGCTTAATCGCCTGGTCGAGCACCGTTTTACCCGGCGAAAAAGGTGCGCCTGCATACATCATCGCGACCGGCATCGACATCACAGAGCGCAAGCGTTTGGAGAAAGCGATTCTGGAAATTAGCGCCGAGGAACAGCGTCGCATCGGGCAAGATCTTCATGACGGATTGGGTCAGCACCTGACTGGAATCGCGTTCATGAGCAAAGTCCAGGAACAGAAACTCGCGGAAAAAGGTCTGGATGAAGCAGTCGAGGCCGGCCGGATCGTGAGTCTGGTGAACGAAGCGATACGCAAGACGCGAGAACTGGCGCACGGGCTGCTCCCGGTCATTTCTGATTCGCAAGGTTTGATGTCGGCGTTAAAACGATGGTCGGTTGAGGTGGAGGACCTGTTTCACATTTCGTGCACTCTCCGAATCGAGGAGCCGGTACTCATCCACGACAACAATATGTCCACGCATCTCTACCGCATCGCGCAAGAAGCCGTGAACAATGCAATCAAGCACGGGCAGGCGAAAAATATCGTGATCAGTCTTTTCCACGGAGAGGAATACGATACTTTGCAAATCGAAAACGATGGCGCGCGCCTCTCAGCCCCCTCCATCAATGATCCGGGAATGGGGTTGCAGATCATGAGTTACCGGGCGCGCATGATTGGCGGATCGCTGAAGATATCCAGTGACGAGGAATACGGGGTTACAATCACTTGCCGATTCCCACGTTCTATCGTCCCACTCGCACAAACTTAAAGAATCTATTCGGATCAGCCGCTAGAGCAGACAACGGGGTAGATACGATGATCACAAGACCAGTAAGCGGAAATTTCGCAAACAGCAAGAAAGCAGTTTTCGTCGTCGACGACCATCCCATCGTTCGTCGCGGGCTGGCATTGCTGATCAATCAGGAAGCCGATCTGACGGTCTGCGGCGAAGCCGAAGAAATGCACGCGGCCTTGTCCGCGATCCAGCTCACCAAGCCGGACATCCTGATCGTTGATATTTCGCTCAATGGTCCCGACGGATTGGAATTACTGAAGAATATCCGGATCACCTCACCGCGTTTGCCGGTCTTGGTGCTCTCCATGCATGACGAATCGATCTATGCCGAGCGCGCTCTGCGGGCCGGGGCAAATGGCTACATTATGAAACAGGAAGCCACGGAAAAAGTATTGGTCGCTCTCCGCCGAATTCTGAGTGGTGAAATCTATGTCAGCGACCGGATCGCCAATAGCATGCTACGGCACTACGTCCGATCACCAAATCCCCTGGAGCACTCCTCCGTCTCAGATCTTACCGACCGCGAATTGGAAGTGTTCCGCTTAATCGGTGAGGGCCAAGGGACCCGCCAAATCGCGGAGGCCTTACATCTCAGCGTAAAAACCGTCGAATCGTACCAAGCGCATATCAAGGAGAAGCTATCCCTGCGGAGCGCGCGCGAGTTGGTGCAACATGCGGTGCAGTGGAATGTACGGGAAAAAACGGCATAGACACACTGTTGTTACAAAGTGTTCGCGATCATCCCGAATTCCAGTCCAAATCGCGCAGTAATATCCATTAAAGGGCCTGAAATGTCGCTATTCCTTCTTATCAGGGAATCCCCTATGCCCACCGTAGGACTTACTTGGACAAATAAAACAGGCTCACCGCCCTTGTAGCCGTATCGTAATAAGCCGATTCTAATCAACGATCTGAAATATGAATTCCAGCAATCAATTTCCCCGGTTGCGAGGATTAGAGGATCAGGTGTGCGCTTAAGTCCACGCGTAGCGACACACCTTTTTTATTCGACCGCACCGGGAGCGAGTCTTGAGATACACCGGAAACATTGAAGAAGATTTGAATTAGGAAGGAGCAATTCAGCGATGGCAACCGAGACAGTTCCCTACGGCCGGTCAACGCAAAAGGCCCCTGCAGTCAAGGAAGTTCACATTCTCTGGATTACAGCCGGCCTCGGCTGTGATGGAGATTCGGTTTCGATCACAGCCGCCACCCAGCCCAGCATCGAGGACGTAATCCTGGGCGCTATCCCTGGCTTGCCCAAAGTTCATCTTCATAATCCAGTGCTCGCATATGAAAACGGCGACGAGTTCATGAATTTTTTCTATCTTGCCGAACAAGGCAAGCTGGAACCATTCGTCCTCGTGGTCGAAGGTTCGATTCCAAACGAAAAAATTAAGAAGGAAGGCTATTGGGCAGCGCTTGGTACGGATCCTAAGACCAAACAGCCAATCACCACCAATGAATGGATCGATCGGCTAACTCCGAACGCATTAGCCGTGATCGCTATCGGAACCTGCGCGACGTACGGCGGAATCCATGCCATGGAAGGCAATCCCACAGGGGCGATGGGCCTCGCCGATTACCTCGGATGGGATTGGCGCTCGAAGGCTGGCTTGCCGATCGTCAACGTTCCGGGATGCCCCGTGCAGCCCGACAACTTCATGGAAACCGTCCTCTATCTTCTGTATCAGGTCGCAGGATTGGCTCCCATGATTCCGCTGGACGACCAACTCCGCCCGACCTGGCTGTTCGGCAAGACCGTACACGATGGATGCGATCGCGCTGGCTACTACGAGCAGGGCGATTTCGCGGAAGTTTATGGCTCTCCGAAATGCATCGTCAAACTTGGGTGCTGGGGTCCCGTCGTCAACTGCAACGTTCCGAAGCGTGGATGGATGGCTGGCATCGGTGGTTGCCCGAATGTCGGCGGCATCTGCATCGGCTGCACCATGCCCGGCTTCCCGGACAAGTTCATGCCGTTCATGGATGAGCCGCCAGGAGCGAGAGTGTCGAGTGCGGCAATCGGCGTTTACGGCCGAGCGATTCGAACCTTGCGCTCGATTACGCAAGCGACGGTCAACAAGGAACCAAAGTGGCGGCATCCGCGAGCGGAGCTTACCACTGGATATCATCCACGCAGTTACTAGGAAAGTTTTAGGTGACCTCTGGCAGAGACGCGGCTTGCCGCAGCTTCTCCTACAAATATCACGGGACCCGCAGTGCTACCAAGACCAAGCGAGCACTCTACGAAATCATAAGGAGCGACGAGAATGAGTACGACCACTGCACCGACGAAAGACGTTCCCAGTAAATCGAACAAGCTTGTGGAGATGAATTGGGATCCCATTACTCGCATCGTGGGCAGCCTTGGCATCTTCACCAAGATCGATTTCGACGCCAAAAAAGTTGCCGAGTGCCACAGCACTTCCTCCATCTTTCGCGGATACAGCATTTTCATGAAGGGTAAAGACCCGCGCGACGCTCACTTCATCACCAGTCGCATCTGCGGAATCTGTGGCGACAACCATGCCACCTGCGCCACCTATGCGCAGAATATGGCGTTTGGAGTGAAGCCTCCACCGATCGCCGAGTGGATCGTCAATCTCGGTGAAGCCGCAGAATATATGTTCGATCACAACATCTTCCAGGACAACCTGGTCGGCGTTGATTTCTGCGAACAGATGGTGAAGGAAACGAATCCCAAGGTCTTGGCGAAAGCCGAGTCAACTCCGTGCCCCCACGCCAATGAGCACGGTTTCCGGACTATCGCCGATATCATGCGCGCCCTCAATCCGTTCACGGGCGCTTTCTATCTTGAAGCTTTGCAGATGAGTCGCATGACCCGGGAGATGTTCTGCTTGATGGAGGGACGCCATGTGCATCCCTCCACTCTTTATCCCGGTGGCGTCGGCACTGTGCCGACCGTGCAACTCTTCACCGACTATATTGTCCGCCTCATGAAGTATGTCGAGTTCATGAAGAAGGTCGTGCCGCTGCATGACGATCTGTTCGACTTCTTTTACGACGCGCTTCCTGGATACGAAGAGGTTGGAAGACGACGCGTCTTGCTTGCGTGTTGGGGATCGTTCAATGATCCCGACTACTGCGACTACACCTACAAGAACATGACGGAGTGGGGCCGCAAGATGTTTGTCACTCCGGGCGTGGTCGTCGATGGGAAGCTAGTCACTACCGACCTCGTCGATATCAATCTGAATATCCGCATCCTGCTTGGTAGTTCTTACTACGACGACTGGAAGAATGCTGAGACATTTGTGAAGACTGATCCGCTGGGCAATCCGGTGGACAAGAATCACCCTTGGAATCAGACAACTATTCCGCGGCCACAAAAGCGCGACTTCGGCGGAAAGTACACCTGGGTCATGTCGCCGCGATGGTTTGATAAGCGAACCGGCGATCATCTCGCGCTCGACACAGGCGGCGGTCCGATCGCTCGTCTCTGGGCGACGGCACTCGCGGGGCTCGTCGATATCGGCTACATCAAATCCACTGGCAAGAGCGTGAAGATTTATTTGCCAAAGACCGCTTCAAAACCCGAAGTTGAGTTCGAATGGAAGATTCCACAGTGGAGCAATGCCATCGAGCGGGATCGCGCTCGCACTTACTTCCAAGCCTACGCAGCCGCCTGCGCGTTGCACTTCGCGGAGAAGGCGCTCGAAGAACTCCATGCGGGCAAAACAAAAACGTGGAACGAATTCAAGGTGCCAGAAGAAGCCATCGGATGCGGTTTCCACGAGGCGGTTCGCGGAGTGCTCTCCCATCACGTCGTGATTCGCAAAGGGAAGATCGCTAACTATCATCCGTATCCGCCAACGCCTTGGAATGCCAATCCCCGCGATATCTATGGCACGCCGGGACCGTACGAAGATGCGGTGCAGAATACGCCAATCTTTGAGGAAAACGGGCCGGGCAAATTCAAGGGCATCGACATCATGCGCGCGGTGCGCAGCTTCGATCCCTGCTTGCCGTGCGGCGTTCACATGTATCTGGGAAATGGCAAAGTGTTGAAAACCCACCATTCCCCAATGTTCGGCATGCAACCGTAATCTGACCTGACATTTTAGGGAGTGGGGGTTATAGTAATGGCCTTCACTCCTTAGTTTTCTGTGGAGAGATTGGGCCCGAAACTATTATGTCGGACACTATGTCGGATGAGAAAGATTTTCAGGTAAAGGTTCAGCGCATCGGCGAGTTAGTCCGTGAGTTGGACAACATCACTGATCCTGAGTCCCGCGCGAGCGCGAAAGCTCTTGTGCAATTGTTATTGGATTTGCATTCGGTTGGCTTAGAACGAGTGATGGACATCGTGGCGAAAGATGGCAACGCTGGACAGCACACCATCGACGACTTGGGCCGAGATCCGCTGGTCAGCAGTTTGCTAGTCCTGTATGGACTGCACCCACTGGACCTTGAAAGCCGCGTCGCGCAAGCGGTTGAGAAGGTGCAGCCGAAAGTCCGCAAAGGCGGAGGCGAACTGGAGCTGCTCCGAAATGAAGATGGCGTCGTCCGACTACGAATCGAAGTTACCGGGCACGGATGTGGATCGACGGGAAACACTTTGAAGGCTTTGGTGGAAGACGCCATGTATGAAGCTGCACCCGACATCAGTCAACTGATGATCGAGGGTGTCGATGAACCTTCGGGTTCGTCTGGCTTTGTGCCACTCGGCGAAGTTGGTCGCGTGAGCGTGCCCCATGGCTAAGAATTACGGACAAAATCTTGCTACTAATTAATTAGTAGCTCGTTCCAGTGAATATCCAAACGGGTCGAATCAGCAAGCGTTGTTGAGTGATGATCGGTTACAAGACTGGATCGTGAGTGACACATGAGTGCAGGTCAACCAGCATTCGAAGACGCGTTCGGAACACTCCGCCAGTTCGTGCGGCGAAAGAAGAATGTAGAGCGCTGCGAATTGTGCAGCGCCGAGGTCGCCTCGGAACATCCCCACCTGATTGAACCTGGAACGCGAAAACTTCTCTGCACCTGCAGCGCCTGCGCAATTCTATTCAGCGCGATGGGCACAAAATATCGGAGAGTACCTCGACGCGTGCTGGCTTTAGTCGATTTCCATCTCAGCGACGCTCAGTGGGAAGGGCTGATGGTTCCCATCAGCATGGCCTTCTTTTTTCGCAGCACTCCGGATGCGCGGGTCGTAGCCTTTTATCCCAGCCCCGCAGGCGCAACGGAGTCGCAACTTCCACTCGATACCTGGCAAGATCTCGAAGACGCTAATCCCGTCCTTAAGGAGATGGAGTCCGACGTCGAAGCTCTGCTCGTCAATCGGATCGGTCACGTCCGCGGATACGCCGCCCCCGAGTATTACGTTCTGCCGATCGACGAATGCTACAAACTCGTCGGTCTGATTCGAGCCCACTGGCACGGACTTTCTGGCGGCACGGAAGTTTGGCAGGAGATTGGCAAATTCTTCGACATCCTGAAACAGCGCGCCACCGTGATTACAGCTCCGGTCGAAGTAGCTGCGGAAGAGGAAGCGAGTGCCTGAGCTGAGCTTTCAAATCGAGAAAGCCGAGCCGCAGCGCTTCACGGTCGCGCCAACGCTCCTGTTCAAACTCCGCATGAGCAATTCCATACCGAATGAAGTCATTCACTCGGTTGCACTCCGCTGCCAGATCCAACTTGAGGTCGCACGCCGGCAATACACAGCTGAAGATCAGGACAAGCTCCGCGATCTTTTCGGCGAAACCGAACGCTGGGGCCAAACTCTCAAAACGATGCTCTGGACTCACGCCAGCGTCGTTGCACCGTCGTTCGAAGGGACGGCCGTCGTCGATGTTCCGGTGCCATGCACATTTGATTTCAACGTGGCCGCAACAAAATATTTCCACGGACTCGGCGATGGCGACGTTCCCCTCAATTTTCTATTCAGCGGGACCGTGTTTTATGCCGATGGCAACGGAGCGATGCAAGTGGCGCCGATTCCTTGGGACAAAGAGGCGCGCTTCAAACTTCCGGTGAAGTCGTGGCACGACATGATGGAAATTTATTACCCGAACAGCGCGTGGCTCTGTTTGCGCCGCGATGTTTTCGAGCGCCTGTATCAATACAAGGTTGCTCACGGAATTCCCAGCTGGGAGCAGGCTTTGGAGCAACTTCTCCCAGAGCTTGAAAAACCCGCAACACCAGAAGTAGTCAGGCAGTGAAGTAATGAATATCAGTCCCATTGACGCGATCGCGAAAGCCATTCTGTATGAGGGATACATGCTGTATCCCTATCGCCCTTCCTCTGTAAAAAACCGCCAGCGTTTTAATTTCGGTGTACTTTATCCGAGATCCTACAGCGACGCGCAAACCGGTTCGGATGCCTGGCAGATGCAAACCGAGTTCCTGGTTCAGGGAGACTCGTCTAGCGAAATTGAAGTGCGAGTTCGCTTTCTAAAATTGGTGGCTCGCTCGGTTCGCAAACTTATCGATCCCACTCCTAACTCAAATACGACGCCCATCTTTGAAAATGTTTCGAGTCTTGAGGTCAACGGCCGACTGCACACCCCTTGGCAGGAAGCTGTCGAGTGCGACGTAAAAGTTCCGATCAGCAATTTGGACCTGCTCACCGCTGCACCGGTCGAGTTTCCGTTTGCATTCGCATCTCGTGAGGAACTCGAACTTCTCCACAACGCAGACGGTGAAGTTCTCGGAATGATTGCGCGAAAGCAACAGGCTCTACGAGGCACGGCGGAAATCCGCGCGGAGCGGCTCACCGAAGAGGTGTTCAAAGTCCAAGTCAGGGTCAAGAACCTGACCCCGTTGGAACTGGAATCAATACCCAGCTTGAAGAAAGAAAGCCGCCAGGAAGACAGAGACCTTGGATTGCTGCGCTCGCTGGTCTCGGCTCACATCGTTCTCGGCGCGGTCCGTGGTCAGTTCGTATCGTTACTCGAGCCACCGGACGATCTGCGAGAAATTGCTGCGGCCTGCCAGAACGTCGGCGCGTGGCCCGTTCTCGTCGGGGCCGAAGGAGTGCGAGACACGATGTTGGCGTCGCCCATCATTCTTTACGACTATCCGCAAATTGCACCAGAAAGTCCTGGCGACTTATTCGACGGAACCGAGATTGACGAGATTCTCGCGCTGCGCATTCTGACCATGACCGACGCCGAAAAGAGCGAAATGCGCGGCACCGACGAGCGCGCTCGCCTCATGCTTGACCGGACCGAAGCCCTGCCAATGGAGCAGCTGCAGAAACTCCACGGCACGCTACGCGACTTGCGCTCCCTGGATTTGCGAGACTTGGATATGCGGGACTTGGACTTGCCGGACTTGGATTTGCGCACCACAGATTCGCGTTCCCTGAACGAGGAGAAACCATGAACGAATGGGAATTCGATCTCCTCGAAGCCAAGAAGCCTGTCGAGGATTTGAACGTCTCCGGGATCAATGTCCGCGTTGGCAGCCGAGTGCGCCTGCATCCCCGGGCAGGCGGTGACATTATGGACATTGCACTTGCCGATAAGCTCGCGGTCATCGAATCGATTGAGCAGGACTACGAAGGCAAGTTTCACGTCGGTGTCGTGGTGGACGACGATCCCGGGCGCGACATAGGACTCATGCGTCAACCGGGTCATCGTTTCTTTTTCACCTCCGAAGAAATAGAGCCTCTCCCTCCGACTGGCGACGAGAAAGCGATTCAACCAAAGCTGCCTCGCATTCTCGTCGCCGGAATCGGAAACATCTTCCTCGGCGATGACGCCTTCGGAGTCGAAGTAACGCGTCGCCTGCTGTCCCGTGAGTGGCCAGCGAATGTTCGAGTCACCGACTTCGGTATACGAGGCTACGATCTGGCGTACGCGCTACTCGACGGATACGACACGACCATCTTGATTGACGCATGTCCTCGTGGCGAGCCCGCCGGAACCCTCTACGTCATCGAGCCTGATCTGACCGAAATAGCAACTCCCGGAGACCAGCAGATTGCCGTCGAGGCCCACAGCATGAATCCGCTCAATGTATTGAGGCTGGCGACTTCGATGGGCGGACCGCTGAAACGTGTGCTCCTGGTGGGATGTGAGCCCGGCACTCTAGGTCCAGAGGAAGGTCAGATGGGCCTGAGCGAATCAGTAGGGGCTGTAATCGACGATGCAGTGAGGTTAGTGGAATCAATCGTTAACAAGATAATCAGTGGGGACGAGACCGGGCTACTTACAAACGATGCGACGTGAGAGGAGATCACCGTGGCGATGGAACTCGATGAAAAACCGCAAGATTTCGGAAACGACAAAGACACGCTCTATATGCTTGGTGGAGCGGCTCTAATATTGTTCGGTACAGGATTAGTCCTTTCCAATCCGGTCGTCCGGCGGTATCTTGGACAACTCGGAGTCGGCAACCTAGTTACTTCGGCTTTACCCGACGTCGATCGGTATCTAAAACTCCGGAATATGTAACTCGACTGGAGCATTATGGCGACAGCGACGATGAGTAACTCCGTTCACTATTCAGCGGATACGAAGGCCAGCCAGTTCACAGTGCAAGCCTTCGCTGCCGGAATGATCGCGGTTGTAGCTCACAGCCCGAAAATTGCAGTTCGTGAGTGGACAGGCGACGCGAAATTCAATCCCGAATCGCTCACTGACGCGTCTCTCGTCATTAAAGGCAACACGGCATCGCTGGAGGCCTTAGACGAGTTGCGAGACGACGACCGCCGCAGGCTACAGCAAGTGATGACGCAGGAAGTCCTGGAGGTGGCGAGATATCCGGAATTTGTATTTGAAAGCTCCACCATCCGCGCTGAAAAGCAACGGCAGGATCTCTATCGCGTCAATATCGTCGGCAGATTGACGCTTCACGGGGCGACAAACAGCCAGTCTCTTTTTGCTCAGGTTGCCATGGGAGTTGATACCCTGCGGGCTTATGGGGAGTTCACGATCCTGCAGACTGACTATGGGATCGAAATCGCATCCATAGCAGGCGGCACGCTTAAATTACAGGACGAGTTGAAGTGTTCGTTTTATATCGTGGCTCGTAAGAAAGAATAACGATACGTTAGGGCAACTTCTTAAGACCAGAACGAGATTCATTATTCCTACAGGGGACCGTGCTTGCATTACATGACAAATATATCCGGGCCATCTTCACAAGATGTCGCTAGCCGTTACATCATCAGTAGTGCTGCGAGTAAATTCACGGTTCAAGCTTTTGCCGCTGGACTCCTTTCTTCATTTGGCCACAATCCGATCATCGCGGTTTCAGACTTTTCCGGAGTCGTGGAACTCAGCGAGAAGATGGAAGAGTCGTCACTGACCATGGCGATCCAATCAGCGTCTCTCAAAGTGCAAAGCGACGTCAGCGAAAAAGACCGCATCGAAATTGAGCGCATGATGCATGAGCAGGTTTTGCAGAGCGACCGGTATCCTCAGATCGTCTACACCTGTTCTCGAGTTACAGCCAGCAGCGCAGGCGATGGTCAATACTGGGCGGCCCTGAATGGACAACTGACCTTGCACGGGGTGACGAAGAATATGACCGTTTCCGCGCGTGTGACGGCGAATGGCGATAGTTTGAAAGCCTCTGGATATTTTTCGATCCTGCAAAGCGATTATCAGATCGATTCGATCTCTGTCGCCGGCGGAACGTTGAAAGTGAAAGACGAAGTAAAAGCTTCGTTTGAGATTGTGGCTAAGAAACAGGCGTGATGTTGCATTGCGAAATTAGAAGTACCCCGCAATTGCGGAAAAGGTTCCAGTCATGTGTTTAGCAATCCCCGGACAAGTCGTTGAACTTTTTCCCGATCAACCCACGACCGCTCTGATCGACGTAGTCGGAGTGCGGCGCAAAGTTGATTTGGGATTACTGGCAGACGACTTGCCAGTGCTGGGCGACTGGGTGCTGATTCACGTTGGGTTCGCCATGAGCAAAATCAGCGAGGCCGACGCCCTGGATCAGATGACGACATTGCGCATGCTCGGCGAAATCGATTCGGCTCTCGAAGAAGTTGGGGGATACGGCTTGGAAAACGATGAGTATCCTCCAAACGCCAAGGCTTCATGATGCATCTGAAGTTCGAACGCCGAGTTCGAGCGAAACAGGGTTGATTCGAGCGAATTAGTGAGCCGAACAGGGGTTTGAGCGCTATGAAGTTTGTCGATGAATTTCGCGACCCTGAAGTGATCACCAGGACAGCGGAAGAAATTCGCCGCCTCGCGGATCCGAAACGACATTACCGCATTATGGAAGTATGCGGTGGGCACACTCATGCCATCTATCGTTTCGGTCTCAAAGATCTTCTCCCCGAAAACATTGAACTGATTCACGGTCCTGGATGTCCTGTGTGCGTTCTTCCCATGGGGAGAATCGACGATGGCCTTTCCATCGCCGAAGATCGCAACGTGATTTTCGCAGCCTTCGGCGATATGATGCGCGTGCCTGGAACGAAGGGAAGTCCCCTCGAACACAAAGCCCGCGGCATGGACGTACGCATCGTTTATTCGCCATCCGATGCGCTCAAGTTAGCGCAGATGAATCCCGACAAGCACGTCATGTTTTTTGCCATCGGATTCGAGACTACCGCTCCGTCGACAGCTTTGACGATCGCGCGAGCGAAGATCCTCGGCCTCCACAATTTTTCTGTGTTTTGCAATCACGTCACCATCATTCCAGCGATCCGCGCGATTCTCGATTCCCCCGACATGCGAATTGATGCCTTCATCGGTCCTGGACACGTCTCCACGGTGATCGGTTGCCGTCCTTATGAATGGATGGCCACCGATGAGAAGAAACCAGTCGCTGTCTCGGGCTTTGAGCCGCTCGACATTTTGCAAGGGATCGTGATGGTGCTGCGCCAACTTCGCGACGGCGACGCGAAGATCGAAAACCAATATAAACGCGTCGTTCCCTGGGAAGGCAATCGCGCAGCGCTTCGCGCCATGGCCGATGTTTTTGAATTGCGTCCTTATTTTGAGTGGAGAGGCCTTGGTTTCATTTCGCAATCCGCCTTGCGCATAAAAGATCGCTACGCCGAATGGGATTCCGAACAGCGCTTCGAAGTTCCTGGCGTGCGCGTGACCGATCCCAAGGCCGCTCAGTGCGGCGAAGTGTTAAAGGGCGTGCTGAAGCCGCCTCAATGCAAACTGTTCGCGAAGGAGTGCACGCCAGAGCATCCAATTGGCGCACTCATGGTGTCATCCGAGGGATCATGCGCAGCGTACTTCAATTACGAATACCGCAAAACGGCAATCGTGACCAGCATAGCGTCGGTGGCGTGAAGGCGGATACCGACATCCCGTCGTCCGGTTCGCCTTCGGATACATCTTCGAATTCTTCTTCACCCTCCACCTCGCCCTCGATTTCCGAATCACCCAAGATTCGTTTTCGTGAGCCGCAAATTGAGATGGCCCACGGAGCCGGAGGCAAAGCCAGTCGTCGACTCGTCGAAGGACTCTTCGCTCCGCTTCTCTATTCCTCTTCGTCCGTACACGATCCTTTGGGAGACGCAGCCCATCTTGATTTCGGCGGAGTAACCATTGCCATCACCACCGACAGCTTCGTCGTAAAGCCCCTAACATTTCCCGGAGGCTCTATCGGAGAACTTGCCGTGAACGGCACCGTCAATGATCTCGCTGTATCTGGTGCGCGAGCGGAAGCGATGGTCGTCACCTACGTGCTGGAAGCCGGATTGCCCACGCCCGTCCTCGAAGCTGAAGTTCGCGCCATGGGAAACGCAGCGCGAAAAGCTGGAGTGAGAATCGCTGGCGGCGACACAAAAGTTGTCGAGCACGGCAAAGCCGATTCCATGTACATCACGACCACGGGAATCGGGCGCCCACTGCCGGGTTTGAGCCTCGATGCACGGTCTGTGCGTCCCGGCGACAAGATTATTCTCTCCGGCCCGATCGGCGATCACGGCATCACCATTCTTCTGGCGCGCGGCGAGCTCGATCTTGAGGCCGACCTTCGTTCCGACACTCGCTCTGTTCTCCCGTTGGTGGAAGCGCTGGCAAAGGCCGCTGCTCCCGGCATTCGGTGGATGCGCGATCCCACTCGCGGTGGAGTTGCAACTTCACTCAACGAACTAGCTCGCGATTGCGGATCTGGAATCGTCTTGCAGGAAGAATCGATTCCCATGCACGACGCGGTTCGCGGCGCTTGCGAACTACTTGGACTTGATCCCCTGCATATCGCCAACGAAGGACAATTTTTAGCAGTAGTCGCGCCGGAATATGCGGACGCAGCTCTCGCGGCATTAAAACTCACGTCCGGAGGGCAAGACGCGCACATCATCGGAGAGGTGCGAGAAGAGCCGTCCGGCGCGGTGTTGATCACAACACGTTACGGCGGCACGAGAATCATCGACATGTTAGTCGGCGATCCACTTCCGCGAATTTGTTAGGAATGCGATTGGAATTCGAGGCGTCAAAATAATAGTCGTTATAACGACTATTATTTTTGAGCACATTACGGTATCGGCAACGAACCAATGACGACAGTTTCAGAACCCGCAGCAGACCGAATACGCGAAGCGACCGGGCCAGTGGCCTCTCGAGTAGCGCTGCGCGTAAGAGAGCGGCTGCTCCAGCGCAACCAGATCGTCGAAGATTTTTTCTCTCGGGAAGCGTTCCGCCTAGCCGAAGCCTGCCGCTCGATGTCCGAACGTTTCACGCAAGGTGGACGCCTACTCGCTTTCGGAAAAGGTCCTTACGCCACCGACGCGCAGCATGTCTCGGTTGAATTTGTTCATCCCGTCATTGTGGGAAAGCGTGCTTTGCCAGCGCTCGATATCTCGATGCTGTTCCGCCCGTGGCTGGAATCTATTCTCCGCCCCGAAGACATCGTCATGGGATTTGGTCCTGTTGACGGAGATGAAAATATTCGCGGCGCTCTTGAGTTCGCGAACTCGCAGAAGGCACTAACCTTCACACTTCCCGGCGCTCCGATCGACTCGGCCGCCAGCGCTTCTTACGCTGTCGAAGCCTTTACGAAAGACCCTTTCATCCATCAGGAGATGATCGAGATTCTCTATCACGTGCTCTGGGAAAGCGTGCACGTTTTTCTCGAGCATCGCGAGATGGGCCACGATGTCGGAGCCTCCGGATTCCTCTATCCATTTCTCGGTCAGGCAAAGCAGGACACCGGCGATCTGGTATCGCAAGTTGCAGCTTCCATTGAAATGAAAGTAAAAGATGACTCAAGACTCCGCGCCCAGGTGGCGGATGAACAAGCGGAGCAGATCAGCAACGCAGCAATCGCAATTCATGAGCGCGTGTCTGGGGGCGGCAAGCTTATCTTATTCGGCAACGGGGGTTCGGCCACCGACGCAAACGATTGGATGATCGACTGCGTGCTTCCTCCGAGCAGCTATCGCCCCGTCCCCGCCGTGTCGCTCTCGATGGAGCCCGCCAACATCAGCGCGATCGCGAACGATGTTGGCACCGAAGTAGTATTTCTGCGTCAGCTCATCGCGCAATCACGTCCGGAAGATATCGCCATCGGAATTTCCACGAGCGGTGGATCGCGCAACATCATCATGGCCCTCGAAGAAGCACGCAAACGAAAAATGCTGACGGTCGCTTTGCTCGGGTACGACGGAGGAGAAATTAAGCGTCGCGGAATCGCCGACTTCCCCATTGTCGTGCAATGCGATTACATTCCACGCATTCAAGAAGTGCAGGCATCGATTTATCACACCATTCGCGAAATGTTGGAGGTTCTCAGCCGTGGCGAAGCTTGAACTCTTCGGAGCGGCGCGTTGTCCGCACACGCAAGAAATGCGAGATTGGCTTGAATGGAAGCGCTCCGATTTCGTGGAGTACGACGTCGAGGCTGATCCCGAAGCTCGCCGCCGTATGAGTGGCTTAGCCCCTGGACATCGCAGCGTCCCGATCCTGGTCGAAGATGGAAAAGTGGTCCAAATCGGATGGCAGGGTCACAGTTGCATGGTCGAAGCGGAGTAGCGTCCGAAAACGATCGCGACGATAATCATGTCCAGCGCGTGTTCAATTCGAGTCCGCGGAGTAGTGCAGGGGGTAGGTTTTCGTCCATTCGTGTATCGTCTCGCGCGAGCCAACACTCTCGCCGGCTGGGTATTGAACGGCGAAGAAGGCGTTGAGATTCATTTGGAAGGCGCTGAAAGAAGTCTCCTGAACTTCGTTCGCGATCTGAAAACTCTGCCGCCACCCGCAGCAAGCATCGCAGAAATCGAAGTACATCGCGCGGCGCCGCTCGGGCTACGCGACTTTACCATCAAAGAAAGCCAGCGTCGGGAGCGTCCCACCGTTCGCATCTCGCCCGACCTTCCCGTCTGTGACGAATGCTTACAAGAACTTTTCAATCCAACAGACCGGCGCTATTGGTATCCCTACATCAATTGCACAAATTGCGGACCGCGCTACACCGTCATCCTCAGCCTGCCTTACGATCGTCCCAACACGACGATGGAGCACTGGCCTCTGGATGAATACTGCGACGCGGAGTATCGCAATCCCGCCAATCGCCGTTTCCATGCGCAGCCGGTCGCCTGCGATGCCTGCGGGCCGGGATATTCTTTGCGCTACTCGCTCGATCCGGATCCGCTTTTCGTGCGCGAATTCGCTTCGTGTAGTGAAGCGAGCATTCGCAGCACCGCTCGACTCTTGAACGAAGGCAATATCATCGCGATCAAAGGCCTCGGCGGATATCACCTGGTGTGCGATGCCTCGAAAGCCGTGGCTGTCACGGCTCTGCGCGAACGCAAGTTTCGCAAAGAGAAGCCATTCGCGCTCATGGCAAGAAATCTAGAAGTTGCGCGAAATCTGATTGAACTTTCTTCCGAAGCTGAAGCGCTGTTGACGTCGAGCGCGCGCCCAATTGTGCTCGCTCCAGTCAAAACCAAACTCAGCCAGCCCCACAAGGCACTTGCTCCCGGCATCGCGCCCGACAACAACGAGCTTGGAGTGATGCTCCCTTACACTCCGCTGCATCATCTTCTTTTTGCAGCGGGCGCTCCATCAGTATTGGTGATGACGAGCGCAAATCGGTCGAGTGAACCCATTGCATACGAAGACGAAGAAGCCCTGGATCGCCTTTCGGGAATTGCCGACGCCTTTTTGATCGGCGAGCGCCCCATCGCAAGACGCGTGGATGATTCCGTCACGCGTGTTGGAGCCTTCGGCCCCGTCATCCTTCGTCGCGCTCGCGGATATGCTCCGGGAGCGGTCGCATCGATTCCGAGTGTGCGCCCGATTCTAGCGTTGGGTGCGGACCTAAAGAATGCAATCACGCTCGTCGTGAACGGTCAGGCCTTCGTCAGTCAGCACATCGGCGACCTGGGCGACTATGAATCGTTGAGAGCATTCAAGGAAACGATTCAAGATCTGCTTTCGATGTATGAAGTTCGCCTGGATGAAATGCTCGTCGTTCACGATGCGCATCCGGAATATGTTTCCACCACGCACGCGCTAGCCCTCGGAGTTCCGCCCTCAAGTATCATCTCAGTGCAGCATCATCGCGCTCACATTGCATCGGTGCTTGCCGAGCGTGGCGAATGGGACACTCGTATCGTCGGCGTCAGCTTCGACGGCACTGGATACGGCGATGATGGCAGCATTTGGGGTGGAGAGATTTTTGTCGGCAGCGTAATAACTGGCTTCGCTCGCGTGGCTCATCTACGAAGCGCGGCTCTGCCCGGTGGAGATGCAGCCGCCCAATGCCCTGTTCAGGCCGCAAGTGGCTTCCTCGCGCAGTTAGAAAATCTCCCCCATCTCACCCAATCTCCGTTCAATTTCTCTGAGCGTTACACCAACGCAGCGGCGCTGATCCAGAAAGATTTACGAACGTTCGCCACGACTTCTGCCGGAAGACTCTTTGACACCGCTGCCGCGTTGATCGGGTTCACGCGCGAAATAACTTTTGAAGCACAAGCTGCGATGTGGTTGGAACAACTCGCCCGCAGGTCGTCTCCCACGCAGCCCTATCCTTTTCCATTTGTGGACAACGAACTCGATTTTCGTCCGCTCTTGCAATCGATAATTGCTGATCGACTTGGCGGACGCCCCGTCGCCGAAATCGCTCGTGCTTTCCAACAGGGGATTGCTCATGGCCTGCGCGATGCTCTTGTCGCAACATGCGACGCGCACAAGCTCAACACCGTTGTTCTCTCCGGCGGAGTTTTCCAAAACGAGTTGTTGCTCCAGGATCTAAAACAGCTACTCGAAAACGATCACTTGCAAATATGGACGAATCACACTGTCCCGTCGAACGATGGCGGCATCAGCCTGGGACAGTCTGCCATCGCGGCTTTTGCGGCGTCAACGCACAACTAGAGTTTTCGAAAACAGTGCTACGAAACAACTATGCATGAACTTTCCATCGCAATGAGCATCGTAGAAATGGCCGAAGAAGAGATCGCACGACGCGGCGACGTTCAAATCATCGCCGTCCACCTGAAGCTGGGAGCCTTGTCCGGCGTAGTGGCGGATGCGCTGCAATCTTCGTTCGAAATGGCGCGTGAAGGAACTTCCCTGCAAGGTTCTCGTTTGATCATCGAAGCCGTACCGGTCGTGCTGTTCTGTCCAACTTGCAAAGCGGAACGTCCCGTGAGTTCCGTGCAGTTATTTTGTTGTGCCGAGTGCGGCACACCGTCTTCGGAAATCGTGCACGGTAAAGAACTCGAGGTCGTCGCATTGGAGATACAGGAGTTGGAGAAAGAAGAATTGGAGAAAGACAAATGGGCTCACAACCCCGTTTAATCGAAGTCCGAAAAAATGTTCTAAAGCAGAATGACGTGATCGCCCGCGCGCTCCGTGAACAATTCCGCGCCGCGGGAACGTTTGTCGTCAGCCTCGTGTCCAGTCCGGGTACGGGAAAGACGATGTTCCTCGAAAAAACTCTTACGATGCTTCGCCAGCACTATCGCGTCGCCGCCCTCGTCGGAGATCTCGCCACCGAGAACGACGCAATCCGATTGGCGCGCAGTCAGGCTCCTGTTAAGCAAATCACCACAGGCACGCTGTGTCACCTCGAAGCCGCCATGGTTCAGGAATCGCTTCAAGAATGGGACTTGAACGACCTCGATTTTCTCTTCATCGAAAATGTCGGCAATCTCGTCTGTCCTTCTTCTTACGATCTCGGTGAGAATTTGCGACTCGTACTGATCTCCGTGACGGAGGGCGAAGACAAGCCGCTGAAGTATCCGACAATTTTCAACAGCGCCGATGTCGCGATCGTCACCAAGATGGATCTCGCCGATGCGGTTGAATTCGATTGGAGTGCCGCCTATGGCAACATCCAGGCAGTTCGCCCCGGAATGCAGGTCTTGAAGGTCTCCGCCAAGAACGGTGAAGGGATGGAAGAATATCTGGAATTTCTCACCACTCGCCTCGGCCAATTACGCGGAACGGCGGCGGTGTCCGACTAAGCGGCCCCATAGCTCTTAAAATTCCAACCCGCCGCTAAATACGACATACACATCTCTGCTATACCATGCCTTTGAGACATTTCTGATTCGTCATCGAGGTTCACGAACATGGTCATGACACTACTTATCGCTTGCCTGCTGCTCGGTTGCGTCACCGGGCTCCGTTCGCTAACAGCCCCGGCCGTCGTCTGCTGGGGAGCGTACTTCGGATGGCTGCATTTCGCGGGAACAAAGCTTGCATTCCTCGACCACCGCGCAACATTAATTATCTTCACTGTGCTAGCAATCGGTGAGTTGATCGCAGACAAACTTCCGAGGACTCCAGCTCGCACCGCGCCTCTGGGCTTAATCGCGCGCATCGCCATGGGAGGACTCTGCGGATGGGCTCTCGCGACCAGTACTGCGGGCAATCCTTCGGTAGCTGCAAACGTCGGAATCATCGGTGCGCTGATTGGAACATTCGGGGGTTACAACATTCGGAAGGCACTGGTAACGCGCGTCCATATTCCCGATTTCGCAGTGGCAATTGTGGAAGACATCATCGCAATCGGCGGCGGCTTGCTCATCGTTTCTCGCCTGTGATCGGCCATCAAAGGAATCTTCCGTGACCATCGAATCAGAACCGATCAAGTACGACGCAATCATCATCGGCTCCGGCCAGGCCGGCAATCCACTCGCCGTCGCGTTGTCCGCAAAAGGCAAGCGCACCGCGATGATTGAGCGCGCAGCCGTCGGCGGCACTTGCGTCAATTACGGATGCACTCCGACGAAAACGATGGTAGCCAGCGCCGAGCTCGCCTCTCTTGCACGCCGCGCGAAAGAGTACGGCGTCGACACGGGAAATATTTCCGTCGATATGGCGGCGGTTCGGGAACGTAAGCGTGGCATCGTGAAAACGTGGAACGAAGGCAGCGAGAAGCGCCTCCAGAAAGCGGCGCTGGTAGATCTGATCCGCGGTGATGCGACGTTCGCAGGACCAAAACAGATTCGTGTCCGTCTGAATGGAGGAGGTGAGCGCACGCTGACCTCCGATCTCATCGTCATCGACACGGGACTCAAGCCGAGCATCCCAAAGATCGATGGACTCGCAACCGTGCCTTATCTCGACAGCACGAGCATCATGGAATTGGGCGAAGTGCCCGAGCATCTCCTCGTGCTTGGCGGCGGTTATGTTGGGCTTGAGTTCGCGCAGATGTTCCGGCGCTTCGGCAGCAAAGTTACTGTCATTCACAAGGGTCCACGGCTGGTGGAAATGGAAGACTCCGATGTTGCCGACGAGGTCGCAAAGATTCTGCAAGAAGATGGGATCGACATATTATTCGACGCCGACACCAAGTCGGCAAAATCGAGTGGAACGAACGTTCGTTCCAATATTATTTTGACCGTAAGTTTGGAGCGCGAAACTAAAAGCCTCGAAGGGACACATCTCCTGATCGCAACAGGGCGCCGCCCGACGACCGAGCAGTTAACTCTGAAAGTGGCGGGTGGAGCTGATGGCGTTATCACCGACGATCGCGGCTTCATTCGCGTAAACCACAAGTTGGAAACCTCAGTCCCGGGCGTTTACGCCGTCGGGGATGTAAATGGCGGCCCTTCCTTCACCCACGTTTCCTACGATGACTACCGCATCTTGAAAGCGAATCTACTGGACGGTGGCAATCGAAGCACCGTCGGACGATTCGTCCCCAGCGTTGTTTTTATCGATCCGCAACTCGGACGCATTGGCCTGAGCGAAGGAGAGGCGAAGAAGCTAGGAAAGAAAGTGCGAGTCGCAAAATTGCCGATGACCTCGGTGGCCCGCGCTGTCGAAACTGCAAAGAGTCGGGGCTTCATGAAAGCCCTGGTCGATCCCGAGACGGACCAGATCCTGGGCGCTGCAATCCTCGGCGAAGGCGGCGGCGAAATCATGTCAATGATCGAGATCGCAATGATAGGGAACTTGAAATACCCGGTGCTGCGCGACGCCGTATTTGCTCACCCCACTCTGGCGGAGTCTCTGAATAACCTGTTCAATACTTTTGTCGGCGAATAGCGAACGAAAGGGCTCGGCCACTCGGCGAGGGGCACGGTGACCGGTGGGACGACCGACCAGGTTCCCAAAGTGTTATCAAAACCAATTGAGATGGGTCACATCTCCTAATTTCTATGGCATAATCTGCGCTATGGAAACCTCAAGCCTTGATTTTGTCTATCTGGAGAGCGATCCACGCACCTCGCAACCCTCTGCCTGCGTATACCTAAAGGGTGCCGGCCGCGAGGATTATGCGGGAGTCAACGCCAGCAGGATGATCAGCGCTCCATGCCTGAGCTTTAACGAACTGGACGCCGAAATCCGGCGGTTGCACGCGGAACTGGAAGAAATCCGCGCTAGGGCGAAGAGAAACTTTTACAAGGCGCACGCCGCGTCAGCCGGGTCGTAAAAGCCTGTTTCTAGTCGTTTTCGAGTATGTCCATCGACAAACTATAGGTCGAGGTATGGGCCGGGTGAAATCTCACTTGACACAGGCCATCTACGCAAGTTAAATCTCTTGCGTAACTCCTTATCAAAATTGTGCAGCGTTTGTGCAGACTATGTGTGGAGTCTCGCGCGAGAGCATGCATGGAAACATCGCGGCAAGTCCGTCGCGGCGGGATCCATGTATTGATCTCGAAGTCTGCAAACTCGCACTGGGCCATCCAACGCGATTTCTATTTGTTAAAAGCCATTTGGTAAAAGAAGGAAAGTCGGAACTCTTGCAAGCCTTGCCGCTACGACCGCGCTTATTCCGTTTCGCAAATTCTTACAAATCGACTGAGGAACAATTGCATGCCTGAGAAAGCTGAAGTACGTCATACGCTGAGCGAGCAGCAGGCGCGCCAGCTCGCGAATGTCACCAAGACCGTCCCCATGATGGAGACGATCACGCCACGGTGGCTTGTCTCGTTCCTTTCATGGGTGCCTGTTGAAGCCGGCACTTACCGCGTCAATTAAAGTGAAGAACACCCACCCCGGCACGCGCACGATCGAGTGCAGTCCCGATGAAGAAATCGATTTGCCTGAAATTTACGTGGACTACGAAGAAAAGCCGCGCGAATACACGCTCAATGCGGTTACAACCGTGCTCGACGTGCAGACACGTATTTCGGATTTATACCGCAGTCCTCATGACCAGATTCGCGAACAGCTGCGCTTGATGATCGAGAAAGTGAAAGAGCGCCAGGAAAACGAACTGGTCAACAACACCGAATACGGATTGCTGAACAACGTGGCGTCCGACTTCCGTGTGAAGACCAGAAAAGGCGCGCCAACACCCGACGATCTCGATGAACTCATTTCTCGGGTCTGGAAAGAGCCCGGCTTTTTCCTGGCGCATCCACGCGCGATTGCGGCTTTCGGTCGTGAGTGTACGCGCCGAGGAGTTCCACCACCCACCGTCAATTTATTTGGTTCGCAATTCCTGACCTGGCGCGGCATCCCTCTAGTCCCTTCCGACAAGATGGCGATCAAAGGAGAGAAGAGCAACATCCTCTTGATTCGCACGGGCGAGAAAAAGCAGGGCGTCATCGGACTGTTCCAGCCGGGCCTTCCGGGAGAAGTAACGCCGAGCTTGTCCGTTCGCTTCATGGGCATCAATCACAAGGCGATCGCTTCGTATCTGATTTCGCTCTATTGCTCGATTGCGGTTCTGACGGAAGACGCGATCGGTGTGTTGGAGGGCGTGAATGTCGATCAATACCACGAGTACAAGTGATCAGCTCGCGACCGACTCGCCGACATCGTCCTCTATCCAAGACGCGCAACTAAAGCCGCAGGAAGTTGGACGAAGGCTCGAAGGCGTTTCGGCGTTGATGGCAGGAGTGCCGGATCCGGCAGTGATCGCGAAGCTCGCCAACGAGTTTTTCGCGGCGCTGCCGAATTCGGAGCAGTCAACAGGCACGGCATCTTTGCCGGACTATCCTCGCGAAGCAGGTTCGGCGCCGTCGGTGCCCGTCACGTCAATTACGAATGACCGCTCCGTTCCCGGCGGACCACAACTTGCTTCTTCGTTCCCGACTGGCGCATCGACGCTAACCGAGGCCGACTTCCGCGCGATTGCATCTTCACTCGCGGGCGCGACGCCGTTCGCGCCTCAAGTTTCGAGTGTCGGTCTTCCAGTTGTCGCACCGGCGACTCCCTCGTCTAGTTCATCGGCGCCCGCTGGAGAAGGGCAGGCGGGATCTGGATCCAGTCCGTGGGCGGCTGCCCCACAACTTCCATCGACAGCCGGTCTCTATTCTTTTCCGAATGTCCCTGCGATTCCTTCATCGCCGCCAACCGCTCCACCGAGTGGCGCCGATCTGGCTGCGGTTCCTGCTTCCCCTACGTCAATTGCTCCACCGATCGATTCGGGAAGAACCGATCCGTGGGCCGCGCCTCCGCACTTTTCTGGACTGAACGATGTCTTCTCTTTTCCGCGCGTTCCCGGAGCATCAGTTCCCGGCATTCCGGAAGTGCAAACTTCTCAGCCCAGCGTGCCCGCGTCGCAACCGGTTCTCGGAACCCTGCCAAGCGTTCCGAACACAGTGCCGAATGCTGTCCCGAGTGCCGTGCCGAATCCAACGCAGATAAACAACGCGCCGCAGACGCTTCCCGCATCGCCTGAAGTAAGTCCCTCATTAGCGATTCCAGAGGGTATGGCCGATTTCTCCGACGCAGACAGCGTTGTGTATCCCGGCCTCGCAACAAAATTTCCAACCGGAAGCGAACTGTTTTCATTCCCTGGCGTTCCGGGAGCACAATCCGCGCCCGGCGTCCCGGTTGTTCCGACGTCGATCCCAACCGAAATCCCGGCGAACCCCGATCTTGCCTCTCTGCCCAGTGCGTTGCCAGCTTCTGGAATTCTCGCGCCCTCGATTCCCGGTTTCCCCGGCAAAGTTCCGGCCGCTCCAGCATCGAATCGGACCGCTGCGCCAAACAACTCTCTTCCGCAAGGCATCGAGTCAGTCGAATTTCGTCCCGACCTTCAACCTGCAGATCTCGGGGTCTCGAAACGTCCACTCGATCCGCGATTGATACGTCAGGATTTCCCCATCCTGCAAGAGCGTGTCAATGGACGCCCGCTGATCTGGCTCGACAACGCCGCCACCACGCAGAAACCGAATGCGGTCATCGATCGTCTGTCTTATTTTTATCGACACGAAAATTCCAATGTCCATCGTGCGGCACACACGCTCGCGGCGCGAGCCACCGACGCCTATGAGAGTGCGCGCGAAAAAACGCGCCGCTTCCTGAACGCCTCTTCCACGCGCGAAGTCATCTTCGTCCGCGGCACTACCGAAGGCATTAATCTCGTCGCCAAGAGTTGGGGACATCGCAACGTGCAAAAAGATGACGAGATCGTCATCACCTGGCTCGAGCACCACGCGAACATTGTTCCGTGGCAGCAACTATGTTCGGAAAAGGGTGCTCGCCTGCGCGTCGCTCCGGTAAACGATCGTGGCGAAGTGATTCTTGAGGAATACGAGAAACTGCTCAGCCCTCGTACGCGCATCGTGTCATTTAGCCAGGTTTCGAATGCCCTCGGCACCATCACGCCCGCGCGCGAAATGGTTGCGATGGCTCATCGCCACGGAGCACGTGTACTCGTCGATGGCGCGCAATCCGTCTCGCACATGCGGACCGACGTGCAAGCGCTCGATTGCGACTTCTACGTTTTCTCTGGACACAAGGTTTTCGGGCCCACCGGAATCGGCGCGGTTTACGGAAAGCTAGACGTGCTCGACAACATGCCACCGTGGCAAGGCGGCGGCAACATGATTGTGGACGTGACGTTCGAGAAGACGGTCTATCATCCCGCCCCCGCGCGCTTTGAAGCGGGCACCGGCAACATTGCGGACGCGGTCGGCCTCGGCGCAGCGCTTGATTACGTCGAACAAGTCGGCATGGAAAGTATCGCCGCCTACGAACACGAACTTCTGAACTATGCCACTGCTGGCCTGCTCACCATCCCTGGATTAAGGCTGATTGGAACCGCCCGCGAAAAAGCAGGCGTGCTTTCATTCGTCCTCGACGAGTTGCGCACAGAAGATGTAGGTGCCGCGCTCAATCAGGAGGGAATCGCCGTCCGCTCCGGCCATCACTGCGCGCAGCCGATTCTGCGACGCATGGGCGTGGAGAGCACGGTCCGTCCATCACTCGCGCTTTACAACACCTGCGAAGACGTTGATGCTCTCGTCGATGCCTTGCGGCGCATTCAGGCTGGTCGCGGAAGCCGCGGGTAAAAGCTCTTCGGCTCTCGGATTACTTTCCCCGGTTATTTTTCCCGATTACTTTCCAATACAAAAAGTACTGAAGATTAAGTTCAGGATATCGTCCGTCGTGGTCGCACCCGTAATTTCATCGAGCGGACGCAGTGATCCATAGAGATCGAGCAGCAGCATCTCATGCGGAACTTTTCCCGCGACTGCAACCTTTGCGGCGTCGAGTTGTAGCAGCGCATCGTTTACTAATTTCTGATGGCGGACGCTGGTCAGAAAGCCTGCCTCTTGTTGCGTGGCGGATTCTCCACCGACTTGTTCGAGGATTGCGGCTCGCAACTCCGAGAATTCCGGCGCCTGTCAGCGCGGAGGTTCGGATCCGTGGAGGAGGGGCGTCTCGCCCGTCCAATCCGAGCGAAGCTGGGCCTAGATCCCTGTCCAAGTCCGACTTATTCTCGACGATGATTGCGGGACGGCCTTCTACCAGTCGCAGCAACTCTTCGTCCTCAAACCTAAGCGCTTGGGTTTTATCGACTACGACCAAAACCAAATCAGCGTCAGCGAGCGCTTCCATCGATTTTTTAATCCCAATGCTCTCAGCTTCATCGAGTGCGTGGCGTATCCCGGCGGTATCCACCAGTTCCACAGGAATTCCACCGATCGCAACCGTTTCACTGACGAGGTCGCGCGTCGTACCCGGCTGCGCGGTGACGATCGCGCGCTCGCGTTCGACGAGGCGATTAAAGAGACTCGACTTGCCCACGTTCGGCCGTCCAACGATCGCCAGCGTCAATCCCTGATGGACGAGCTTGCCGTAGGTGAAGGTGGCCGCGAGCTGCTCCAGCGGTTTTCGGACTTTCGCAATGCGATCGAGAATGGCCGCGTCCGGAGCAACCGAAATATCGTCTTCGGCGAAATCGATGCCTGCCTCGAGCACCGCGATCAGGTCGATCAATTCTTTCTTGATTGGCTTGATGCGATTAGAGAGCGCGCCCTCCAATTGCTGCGCTGCGACTTTGGCCTGAAACAAAGTCTGCGAGTCGATCAGGTCGCGGACAGCTTCAGCCTGCGTCAGATCGAGGCGTCCATTGAGAAAGGCGCGCATGGTGAATTCTCCCGGCTCGGCGAGGCGAGCGCCGCGAGCGAGAGAAAGTTCGACGATATGGCGCAGGACGACGGGCGATCCGTGGGCGGAGATTTCTACGATGTCGTCGGTGGTGTAGGAATGCGGCTTCGCGAAGTAGGTGACGACTACCTCGTCGATGCGCGTGGAGCCGCCAAGCGTTTCGCGGACAGGAGTGTCCGCGCCACACGGTTCAGCGTTACTTGGTTCAACTTCAGATCGCAGTGGGTCGCTCGGCCCGCTTCGAGTTTGTGCTTTAAGCGCAGCATGGGCTCGGCAATCGCTCGGGCCTCGGGGCCAGCCAGACGCACAACCCCAATGCCGCCGCGACCGGGCGGGGTGGCAATCGCAACGATTGTGTCGTCGAGGTTCATCGGGAATGGTGATCGGACAGCGGAACTAAACTAACAATTTGAGCTTCGCGGGTCGAGATCAAGATCATTGTAGCGAGGCCGAGGTTTGCGGGATAGGATGCGGCGACTGGCTGGCGGTCAGTGTACTGGCGTTGTTACGACAATTATCTTCGAGCAACGAAACGAACAAATACAACCGTGACTGCGTATCCACCGGCGTAAATTGGAAGAGTGGAGACTATGTTTAAGAACGCCGTCCGACGTGACGCAGCAGAATGTAACCTTGCCGCGGCAAGGACCATAAAAGCGACCGCTCCGATAGCGATAAGGTAGGCCACTCTGTGCACGAACAATCCAGCAATTATGCCTAGCCAGAGGTTAGAGAGTCCGAGAAAGAGTACCGACGTGAACGGTGCTCCCGAATTGGAAATCGAAATCGCGTTCTCAACGATTTGTCCGTCTTTTCCCTTGTAGAAACTCACCGCCCGGAAAGGAATTCCGTTCTTCTTTAGGTTTCGCACTGCGACTGCCAAATTCATGTAGAGAACGAAACCAGTTGCGAGCAAGGTTCTACTTCCGTCTGGTTCGATCACCCAGAGGGTTCTACCAAGCGACTGGCTGTGGTCGCCATCGAAATACATATCTCCTTTTTCAACGCGGTATTCCAGCGTGGCCCCTGCTGCGAACGATGCCTCCTTGACGTCGAACTCACCTTGGGTTCCTGGACCTGGAATGAACTTGATCTTTCCATTCTGAACCGAAACCGACGGAGTTCGCCGATACGGGTCCCACCTTCCGAGCGAAATGGGAGCATAAGCCGAATCGGCCATGGACAGAGTTTACCTGCGGCAATGCGAGATTACGAGATAACTGACGAAATCGGATCACATTAACGACGGTACATGCGCCGGTGTGGCACTGGCGGGTGGAGCTAAAATAGTCGCTATAACGACTATTTTCTCGAACGATCCGGCGGCGACTTTAGAAAATCGTTAGCATTGCTAACGATTTATCGAATCCTTGAGATGGTGATCAGCCCCATCTATCCTTGCCTGATCAACCCCACCCGCGACGATCGCGCTGACAGGGCAACGATGATGAAAGACCCGTCTCGCAACCACCGTGGACGGCCCTTCTCGAAACCCGAGAAGGGGTTTTGTTTTAGTGTTGATATTCCAAGGCTAAATTGAGTTGTACTTCCGAAGCACGAAAGTGGCCTGCCGGCCGATGTTTCAGCAACAAGCCGATTCACGATGAAAATTCGCCGGAGCCTTCGTTTAACTGATTCCGTATCCGCAAGAGAGCTGTGACGGTTTCCAGACTCCATGTCGCTTTTCATAAACGACAGTCTCGAAATGAGCGCAGAGCTTGCCGCAAATGAAGGAATAGTGCAGCGCGGCGTTCCTATGCTTCCCGTCGAAAATGATGTCCGACAACGTCAATAGGCCACTCTCAAAGCCTGCTTTAACGGCGCTCTCAACCGACTGGCCTTTTAACATCCACCCTTCTTCTGGGTCGTTCACCTTGTGCAATTTTGGATCAACAAGGCGGAGCCGATTCTCGCGGGCGAACTCCTCAGTCACATTGTGAACGATCTTTCCTCGAGCCGACCTCGGGAACTTCTTCATGCAGCCGCTGTAATCACCGTCGTCCGGTTCAAGAATATCCGTCTGCTCGGCGATATTGATCGTTCTCGCATCGTCACCGCGACGATAATCAGTCAAAAAGGCGCGATATACGGCAATCTGCTCCTGCGTGAAAGGGGACGACAAGACTTGCACCGGGTCTTTCTGAGCGTGACTTAGATGGGTAAGATGAAGAAGGACTAGAGCAACAACTAGGCGTCTACGCATCGCCAAAAGTCTGGACAGAATCGCCGCCGGGATTGCTAATGCACAGTTCATACTCCGTTAGACACCTTCGCCCACCAACCCGTTCCCTCGTACGCGGGAAGTAATTTGTTGTAACCAACGATCACACTACCCATAATCCCGCGACGCATCGCGCTCCCGAAACTTATGGAAGCCGACGACTTCTCAGCCCGCGCTCGGCGCGGGCACGGCGTACGGGACTATGCCGACAGGGGGATCGACCGTTTCTACCGTCGCCACATCCCGCTCAACCTCCGTTTGCCGCTTTTGGCGGTCGTCATTTATACTAACGGTTTGCCTCAAGTAGTCTGATCCGATCAGGAGCAAGGATTTTCGAATGCCGAAACGTACATTTCAGCCCAACAAGCGCAAGCGCTCGAAGAAGCACGGGTTCCGCACCCGCATGAAGACCAAGAGCGGGGCCGCAGTGCTGTCGCGCCGCCGGGCCAAGGGACGCAAGCGTGTAGCAGTGAAGCCAGGTTTCCGCGACTAGGTTTTCTCCCCACGGGCAGCAAAGGCCGTCTAATTGTGCAGGATTTTGAACTGGTGAGCGCCGACGCTCCAGGCCGGAGTGTGGAGCAGTGTGCGGCGAACGCGGGAGCGAAGTTTCCGCGCGCGGCTCGCTTGCTCAAGCACTCCGACTTCGAACGCGTGTACAAACAAGGACGGCGCCACTTTTCTTCGCACATGACCGTGTTTTATTTGCGGCAGGCGGAGAATGTTGTGCTGGGCCAGAGTAAGCCTTCGGCGGAGAACATGGCCCGCGTCGGATTTACCGTTGGCAAGGTTCTTGGCGGAGCGGTTGACCGCAACCGAATCAAGCGGCGCATGCGCGATGCCGTGCGGCAACGGCGCTCGGTGTTGCTAGGCGTGCCTGCGGTGGATGTGGTCATCAATCCGAAAAAGTCTGTGCTGACTTTAGAATTCTCAGTGGTGCTCGACGAAGTAGGTCGCGCCCTGGAAACCGTCGCGAAAAAGCTGCAAGAGCGATAATAGTGGGGAATAGCAGATAGCAATGAAGCCTCTCGCGCTAGCGCTGCTGCGACTTTATAAGCGATGGATATCGCCATCTCTGCCCGCATCCTGCCGCTACGTTCCGACTTGTTCGGAATATGCGATGGAGGCAGTGGAACGGTTTGGCGCGATCCGCGGCGGCGCGATGGCTGCGGGACGTTTGTTGCGATGTCACCCGTTTGCTGAGGGTGGATTGGATCCGGTGTTCAAGACGGCGGTCGAGACCAACAATAACGCAGTCAGCAAGGCGTGCGACGAAACTTCATACATGTCGGGTCATCATTCTAGTCATAACCATTCTTGTCATAAAGAGATGAGCTACTGATTGGCTGAATTTAATAATCCTCAACAAGAGCCCGGGATTGAACGCAAGCTCTTGATCGTGTTTGCGCTGACCTTCGCGGTCATCATGATTTCCCAGCCGCTACTGAAGAAGTACGGCCCGCAGCCTCCCGCGAAAACCGAAACCGCCGCAGCACAGACGGGAACGCAGCCGCCGACCGCTTCAACATTACAGAACTCGGCGGCACCAGTTATCCAAACGGTGCTCGCGCCCGCTCAGTCGAGTGGCAAGTCCAGCGGCAAGAACAAGAATGAAGCAGCTGCCCCTGCGCCTCTACAGGCGGCAGCTGAGTCGGAAACGATCATCGAGAACGATGTTTACAAGATCATCTTCACCAATCGCGGCGGCCGGGTTAAGTCGTGGGTGCTGAAGAAGTACACCGACGACAAAGGCGGACCGCTCGAACTGGTGAACAACCTCGCCGCCCAACAGTATGGATTCCCGCTGTCTTTGTGGTCCTACGACGATGCTCTGCGGAGCAAACTGAACTCATCCTTATATGTGGTCACCGGCACGGGAGCGACTGGTCCAGCAGAGCTTAAATTCGCGTACGACGATGGCGATCTTTCCGTCCAAAAAACCTACAAGTTCGATCGCGACAGCTACGTCGTTGGAGTCCAGACTTCTGTCGCAGTAAAAGGCGCGGTAGTTTCCGCGTTTCCGATGTGGCCTGCCGGCTTTGGAGGCGAGAGCATTGCCGCGCAATACGCCGCTGGACAGATCGACTATCAGTACGACAACAGAGTCGAACGCCTGGCAATCAAGAAGATCAGTGGCAACGGGACCCTCCAGGGGCCATTCAACTGGGCGGGATTATCCGACCAGTATTTTGCCGCCGTATTCTTGCCGCAGGATCCGCAGAGCACCGCGATGGTCACGCTGCGCAACGCCATTGAAATTCCACATAATCCGTCTGACGCGACCAACAAGCAGTTGGATAAAGTCGATGTGTTAGGAGTGGCTGTTGGAAGCCTCAGAGGCGCAACCGACACGCGCATTTATGTCGGACCGAAAGCGCTGGCGGATTTGGAATCAGTGTCCGTGCCGGGAATCACCGGCGCGGAACCGGACCTCCGCGCGATTATCGATTTCGGATGGCTGGGAATCATTGCGCGTCCGCTGTTCTTGTGGTTGAAGTGGATCTACAACCACATCGTCGCCAACTGGGGATGGGCGATCCTGCTGCAAACCCTGATCATCAATCTAGCTTTGCTGCCACTGCGCGTTTCTCAGATGAAGTCGATGCTGAAGATGCAGCGCGTCGCTCCGCAGATCAAAGCTATCCAGGAAAAATATAAGAAGTACAGCCTTCGCGATCCTGAAAAAGCGAAGATGAACGAAGAAATTCAGGTGCTGTACAAAAAAGAAGGCGTCAATCCGGCAGGAGGATGTTTGCCGCTGCTGATCCAGATGCCGTTCTTGTTTGCATACTACCGCATGCTCAACGTCGCGATGGATCTACGGCATGCTCCCTGGATGTGGGTGCATGATTTGTCCGCGCCCGATCCCTATCACATTCTGCCCGTCGTGATCATCATTACTATGTTCCTGATGCAGCGCATGACGCCGCAGGCTGGCATGGATCCCGCGCAGCAGAAGATGATGAACATCATGATGCCAGGCATGTTGGGCATTATGAGCTGGAACCTACCCGCCGGATTGGGCTTATATTGGGGCGCGGGCCAAATGATTGGAATCGTGCAGCAGTCGGTCATGAATCGCACGTCCCTGGGCCGCGAAATGCGCGAGATGATGCTGAAGAGGGCGCGGAAGAAAGAGAAGTAGCGGTCAGCTTTCAGCCGTCAGCCGTCAGTGAAACCCTGGCTCTGAATAGCCTGACGCAAGAAATTCTTCGGTACGAATTTGACACAAATTGTTCGAATAAAATCTGGTGTTGCTCTTGGCCGTAACTGACGGCTGAGAGCTGATGGCTGAGAGCTAACCTATGCCGATCACTGACAAAGTCGTTGCTGCAAAACAGATTGGGGAATTCCTGCAGGCCGTCATTTCCAATGGCGGCTTCAAATTGAAATACCGCATCACCGTCGATCCTCCCATCGCAGAGAATCGCGAGTGGGAGCATCCTGAAATTCTGGTGGAGTTTGCCGGGCCGGACTCGACGCTATTACTCGATCGCGGCGGCGAGTTGCTGCGTTCGTTCGAGCTGCTGGCGTCCGAGGTGCTGCATCTGCAAGGCAACGAGCACGAGAAGATTTGGTTTGACTGCCAGAACTTCCGCGCTCTGCGGATCGATGAGTTGCAGTTGGCGGGGCGAACAGCCGCGGAGCAAGTGCGCCGGACCGGCGAGCCCTATCGCTTCGGACCAATGTCATCGCGCGAACGCCGAATCGTCCATCTCGCGCTACGAGAGGAAAAAGATTTGCGCACAGAGAGCGACGGCGAGGGTGGACGGCGCTCGGTGGTGGTCTATCCGGCGAATTACAAATCAACATCGTCAGCTCCAGCGCGGCGCGAGCGGCGTCCCGTTTCGTAACGCGATTAACTTTCTCCGAGCTTTGCTCGGTTGACAGCCGAGTGCGGCTGTCGCTACGCGTAAAAAACACATTGCACACTTTGCGCGACAGTTAGTTTCTCGACACTTGACAGCGCAATAAAATCGCGGTTGTATCGTGCGCTTGCAGAAAATATTTTTGTAAAACGCCACCGACACGGCGATTTTTTTTATGCTAGTATGCCGTTCGTCTCCTAATTAATTTCACCAATAACTCGTACTGCAAAACAGAAACTGGTCTGCAGGAAAACGAAGCACTCATAATTTACGGTTTGGGTTTTCCCGGAAAATTTGCTCCGGCGTTTCGATATTTGATCGGCAGCATGGATCGATTTTTTCGAGTGTCGATTTTCTGATCACCGTTTTTGGAACCATCGATTTTTTGAACGAAGATATTCTGGTAAACAATGTCCCTTTCCAGTTCCGCCATTATCCCGAACCCATGGGTGCGCATCCTCGATGCCCTCGAAAAGAAAGTTAACCGCCACTCCTACGACACTTGGCTGAAGCCGACTCGTTACAGTCACGCCAGCAATGGAATCTTGTTCGTTCGGGTCCCGACCGCCGAGTTCCGCCACGTTGGCGACAAGTACGCCGACTTGATTCAGGAGGCCGTCGACGTTCTCGGTCTCGGATACGAAGACGTAAAGTTCGTAACCGCTGAAGACGATCCTTCGAACACGCCGATTCGCCACAACGGCGGACTCTCGGCGACTAGCTCGAGAGACGGTTCGCGAGAGATTTCAAGAGATGGCTCGATCTCAGGGTCGAGTTTGCGCGACGGCTCCGGCCCGCAGCCCGCTCCGTCGCTCCACCCGGCGCAGGGACGTTTCGATTGGGACAGCGCCGCCCAACTCAATCCGCGTTACACGTTCGATGCGTTCGTCATCGGCAGTGGAAACCAGTTCGCACACGCGGCCTGTCAGGCCGTGGCAGAGCGTCCGTCGAAAGCCTACAACCCACTGTTCCTCTACGGCGGAGTTGGTATGGGCAAGACCCACCTGATGCAGGCGATCGGCCACGAAATCAAGCGCCGGACGCCGCAAGCCGCTATCTGCTACGTCTCCAGCGAAAAGTTCACCAACGAGATGATCAACTCGCTGCGCTACGACAAGATGATCAGCTTCCGCGATAAGTTCCGCACTATGGACGTCCTGCTGATTGACGACATCCAGTTCCTCGCGCAAAAAGAGCGTACCCAGGAAGAATTTTTCCATACCTTCAACGCTCTGCATGAATCGATGAAGCAGATTGTGATCGCCAGTGATCGTCCTCCGAAAGAGTTGGCGGAGTTTGAAGATCGTCTGCGCAGCCGCTTCGAGTGGGGACTGATTGCCGACATCCAGCCACCCGATCTGGAAACAAAAGTTGCCATCCTGCAAAAGAAAGCGGAGCAGGAGCGCGTCACGCTTCCGACCGATGTGGCGCTGTACATCGCGCAGAATATTCGGTCAAATGTGCGCGAACTTGAAGGCGCGTTGATCCGCCTGGTGGCACATTCGTCGCTGATTGGTGCGGAGATCACGCTCTCCTACACGCAGCAAGTGTTGAAGAATTTCATCGATTCACAGGCGCGCAAGGTAACGATTGAGTCCATCCAGAAGGCCGTAGCAGAACAGTTCGGCCTGCGCCTGGTGGAGATCAAGGCTAAAAATAATTCGCGCTCCATCGTCTATCCGCGGCAGATTGCGATGTACCTGGCGAAGCATCTGACTGAAGCGTCGCTTCCCGAAATAGGACGCCAATTCGGGGGTAAGCACCACACGACGGTCCTGCATTCGGTCGATAAAATCGAACGGGCCCGCAAAGACGATAAAGATTTGAACAGGTTGCTTAATAAGTTGACTGAACAATTAGGCGGATAAAAGTCGGTTTCCGCCGCATTTTCCACGGTTCGACCTAGTCTTCCGCTCTTCCGACTGTGGAGTGGTTGTGGAAACTGTGTAAGACGCGACAGGGATTTGAATTCGGTGCTTGGATTGCTTCATTATCCGCAGAAGTTTGGGACGATTCTTCACACGAGGGGTCGATGTGGAAACTACTGAAACGCAGGCACCTGGACTGGTTTTCCACTTCTCCGAAGCGCCTACTGTTACTGCTGGTTTATTTGCTTTTGTATTTGATATAAGAAGAGAACAGAAGTAGAGCTGGTTTTAGGGCTTGAACCCTCGACCAAGCTCTGTCGTTTAGAGAGTAGTTGGGAGATCCAATATGCCGGTGGAAGTTGCTCCTGCCATTGCTGCCACGACTATGGAAATTACAGTCAGTAAAGTTGAGCTTCTTCGCGAACTGACAGCCACGCAGGGTGTGGTCGAGCGCAAGACGACGATTCCCATTCTCTCTAACTATTTATTCGAGGCCTCCGGTGACAAACTGTCGCTCACCGCGACCGACCTCGATCTGAGCCTCCGCACATCGTGTAACGCGAAAGTCAAAAAGGAAGGCTCCTGCACCATCCCGGCGCGCAAGCTTTACGACTACGTTCGCCTGCTGCCCGACGCTGACATCACTATCAAGTTGTTGGAGAACCACTGGGTCAGCATCCGCTGCGGTCGGTCGAACACGAAAATGGTTGGCATGGCGAAGTCGAATTTCCCAGGACTGCCAGTCTTTCCGTCAGTCGGAGTAATTAAAATTCCCGCCGCAGTTTTGCGGTCGATGATTTCAAAAACCGGATTCGCCATCGCGAGCGAAGAATCGCGTTACACGCTCAATGGAGCGTTGATGGTACTCAAACCCGAGTCCATCACTATGGTCGCGACTGACGGCCACCGCTTGGCCCATGTCGAGCGTTCTGGAGAGAAGTTCGAAGGTGTTTCCGGTGAACTGAAAACGCTCATTCCAAAGAAGGCGATGGACGAACTGAAATCGCTCTTGGATTCCGATGTTGAAACAATCGACTTCGCGAAAGACGAGTCCACATTATTCTTCCGTGTTGGACCGCGTCTATTGACCTCGCGTCAACTCACGGGCCAGTTTCCAAACTACGAAGCCGTCCTGCCGAAAGATATCACCAAGTCGATCACGCTTCAGGGCGACGAATTGGGATCCGCCATCGCGCGCGTCGCGCAGTTTGCCGATGAACGATCGCGTGCCGTGCGACTACGTTTGGAAAAAGGCGAGTTGAAACTTTCCGCATCTTCGACCGAAACCGGCGAATCCGAAGACACCATCGAAGTTGCCTATGACGGTGATGCCGTGGCGATCGGCTTCAATGCGCAATATCTGATCGACTTCATCAAAGCCACCGGATCCTGCGAAGTGAAACTGGAACTCAAAGATGCCCAGTCCGCCGGCCAGCTGCGTCCCTCCGAAGGCGACGACTACAAGTACCGCTACATCGTCATGCCCATGCGGATATGAGACTCCGTTGGCATTAAAATCCTTCTTTCCTCGTACATCCACAAGTTGGACCACATCTGCACAGTATCCCCACAGCGTGGGGAGATTTTGCTATTGCGCGCCTCCTGTTGTTACGGCAACCTCAGTGAAGTGACGCTATCGACCCGCAGGAGGGTAGGGGATGAAGGAAGCAGTTCGCAGCGGAAGAAGAGCCAACTTCTTCATTACAGAAAATAGTTTTATCGATCACTACGCTCGGGATGTTAAGCCGTTAGGGATAGCGGTTTATCATGTACTTGAGCGACATGCGAACTACGACACGCGCTCCACTTGGATTAGCACCAAGAAGATGGCTGAGCTCTTGGGATATTCCCAACGGCAGATTCAGAGAACTCTAAAGACGCTTCAAGATTTCAGGCTTATCCGCATTCTTGAGACGGAAGATAGGATCACCTACGTTGTCGATCCCGTTCCTCCTCGCAGCAAGAGGGCTACCACTCCGCTCTTCGATCACATCATTGATCTGCCGTCCTCAAACGGAGATGATGATGATGATGACGCGCAGCCGACACCGATGTCGCTGTTTGCGACACCACAGTCCGATACATCGACACGGATGTCGTACACTTCGACATCCGTGTCTCAACCCGCGTCGCGGGTGTCGCAACGCAGCGACATCCACGGCACCGCACATAAGGAAGAACAAGACTTACTGAACAAAACTCAAGAACAAGACTTATTCAACAAGAGTTTTGAAAATTACGATCCTGCGATCGACGAAGCCGCCCACCGAATCATAAATACCCTTGGTCTTCCAAATAGGTTTTTTGATGCCGCTCGAGCCGCAGTGGAGTTGCAGGCTAGGGGGACGAAGTTGTCGATCGACGAAATAGTGCAGAACATTTGGGTTAAGGCCACGCGGAGGGGGAGATCTCGTGAAAGCTATCTTGAGGACTGTCTGGCCGAGATTCTAGCGGAGCAAGTACTGGCCGAGATTAATCTTCCCCCTACAAATAACCTCATAGGGATCGTTACCGCAGCGCTGAAAGTTGAAGCAAAGGACCGGGAATTGGGGTTGGAGGAAACAGCCGCTCTTATCACAACCTCCGCAATAGAGGATCGACGCCGAGGAATCGAGATCAACAGGTTCTATTTTGAAAATTGTAAGTGGAGGTCAAATGCCGGAGTCAGCAAAGCCGAACGTCGAAAACTTGATAATCTTGAGGTCAACGCCAGGGTCAAACAGCGGCTCAGGGATAGGCTTGGAACTCCTTGATTGGATCAACGACGAGTTAACGGTCTTAGCAGAAGCCTTTGGCGAACAACTGACGGAACAGCGCCAAGAGATTTACTGTGCCGGTCTCGCAGAGTTCGATAAGGCTCAATTGCAGACCGCCTTCCGCAGGGCGCGTTATGAGTTGAAATGGTTCCCGAAACTAGCCGAACTTCGAGATCTCACCGGTTCTTTACCGGGCGCATCGCAGGATGGTCGCCCCGGGCCCGAGGAAGCATGGGCCAGGATGCCAAAAGGAGAGCGCAAGGAGGAAGACAGCGTCGTGTGGTGCGAAGAAGAACGTGCGGCCTACGGAGCCTGCCGAAGTCTGCTCTCCGATGGCGATCTAATCGGTGCACGGATGGCCTTTAAAGAGCGCTACCAGAAAGAGGTCAACGAAGCGCAATCCCAAAGAAGGCCGATCCTATGGACCGTGAGCCTGGGCTATGACGTCGAACATCGGCTCACGACGCTAGCAGCGGCAGTTCAAGAGAAGCGAATGAGTCTGGAGGGTGCCCTTAATTTTGTACCGGGCGAGCGCTTGAACGATTTTGCACAAATGCTGCCGACTGCGGAGTCGATCGGGCTGTTAACCGGGAAAGTCGAAAAATTGCCAAATCTACCGGGGCTGACCGGGGTGTTGGCGAAAATGAGAATGGAGGGCACCGTCCCGGAGGAGTTGAAAGCGGAGGCGCGTGCTCCCCGGAAGAGTCCGACCGAACGCTCCGCAGACGAGGTGCGTGAGCTGCGGGAAAAAGCAATGGCTCAAATCGAATTTCTGAAACGTTCCCGAAATGGGTCGGATAGCGGCGCTGCCTAAGAAAATAGTAAGGCAGTTGGTTGCTTTATGTCCTTGGGCGGCTGAGACTTGGTTTGAGAACGTGTACCCGGCCTCAAGAAGGAGTTGCAAGTGGAAAAGGAAACGAAGCGCGCCCTACAGCTCATACTGGAGACTATGCTTGAGCAACAGAGCGAGATCCGAGCCCTACGCAGCAGCGCCAAGTCGTCGCCGCGTAATACCGTGGATGGCATCGCGGATAGAATCGATCGAATGGTTCAGGATGTCAGTAAACAAAAAAGCTTCAGCCTGGAGTGGAACGCACTCTGTGATCGAGGTCTTGCAACAAGGCACTCAGGAGAAGATGACCCGGCGGCGTAGTCCAAGTCTCTTGACTAAGTGCTTGTTTCCAGCGTAAAGTGCCTCAACAATACGGAGAGCGTTATGTTATCTGGATTCAAACAGTTCATTCTGCGCGGCAACGTGGTTGACCTCGCAGTCGGCGTGGTGATCGGCGGAGCATTCGGAACAATTGTTACCGCCCTGGTGAAAGACATCATCAATCCCATCATCGCGGTGCTGGTGGGCAAGCCTGACTTCACGGGCATCTCCTTTGCTGTCCGCGGCACACCGTTTCCGATCGGCGATTTCATCACCGCTGTTGTCAGTTTTGTGTTGGTAGCCGGGGCCGTGTATTTTTTTGTTGTCACTCCGATCAATGCCCTGATTGCCCGCACCCGCAAGGATCCCGCTCCCGCCGATCCGACTACGAAGAAATGCCCAGAATGTCTCAGCGAGATTCCCATCGACGCCCGCCGCTGCAGCCATTGCGCCCAACCGGTCATGGGTAAGGCAGCGTAGTTCCGCAACGGTTGTTGGGCTTAGGTTCCAGACTTGGCTAAAATGGCCAAATTCCTGTAAAATCGAGCTTTGGCAACAGCCTTGGAAGGACTTCAGATTTATGGCACGAGTTTGTGATGTTTGCGGCAAGGGGCCGCAGTTCGGAAACACCATCAGTCACGCTCACAACGTGAGCAAAAGGCGCTGGAACGTCAATTTGCGCCCGGTGCACGCCAAGATTGGCGCCGCCACCAAGCACATTCGCGCATGCACGTCCTGCCTGCGCAGCGGCAAAGTCGTTAAGGCGTAACAACAAAGATCAAGCCCGCAGTGGAGTTCCAAACCTGCGGGCTTTTCTTCGTTTACCGGACTAGCCGGCCAAGAGTTTCGCGGGCGAGGGCGCCCGCGCCACACACTCGGCTTCCTACTTCGCGTCCACTAATCTCACGTCAAAAATCAACACTGAATATGGTGGGATGATTGTGCTAAAGCCCTTCGCTCCGTAAGCCAGATCCGAGGGAATTTTGAGCTGGCGTTTCCCTCCAACCTTCATGCCGACTACGCCCTCGTCCCATCCCTTGATGACCTTTCCTTCGCCCAGCACAAAATCGTAAGGCTTGCCGGTGCCAACCGAGCTATCGAACTTCTTGCCATTGGCGAGCCATCCCGTGTAATCCACTTTCACATGCTGGCCCGTCTGCGCGACCGCGCCGGTACCAACCTTAATGTCCCAGTATTCGACACCGCCGGGTGTCTTGGCGGGCTCGCCTGTGACTTTCGTTGGACCAGTTGCCGCCGGTCTAGCCACAGGCTTGTGAGTTGGAGTGGTTTGCGCGACAACCAAACCAGCCGAGAGAAATATCGCAATCACGATGGCGGCAATTTTCATAATTCCTCTTTTCAAGAATTTTCCGGATCACGCTAAGGCAATCACATCGATCTCAACCAGCACATCTTTCGGAAGCCGCGCGACCTCAACTGTAGATCGCGCAGGCGGAGCCTGTTGAAAGTAGCGCCCATACACTTCATTCATAGCCGCGAAGTCTCCCATGTTCTTGAGGAAGACGGTACAGCGCAGAACTTTCTCAAGGCTGCTGCCGGACGCCTGCAAAATCGCGGCGAGATTCTTGAGGACACGATCAGTCTGGGCGCTCACGTCACCCGTGATCACCTGCTGTGTTGCCGGATCAATGGCCACTTGGCCCGAAGTAAAAATTAATCCCTGGGCCCGAATAGCCTGGGAGTACGGCCCGATAGCTTGGGGAGCCTGGTCGGTAGCAATCACATCACGCATAGTCTCTCCTACCTCATACTGGATTCAGGAAAGTCAAAACTCAGAACGGTCGAAAACTCAAAACAGCGAACTCTGCCGCCGATTCGGAGTAATCCCAAAATGCTCGTACGCAAGCTGCGTCGCCACGCGCCCACGCGGCGTGCGATTCAGAAACCCAATCTGAATTAGAAACGGTTCGTAGATTTCCTCGATCGCGTCCGGTTCCTCAGCGAGTGCCGCGCCCAGGGTACTGAGCCCGACCGGGCCGCCCTGATACTTCTCAATAATGGTCAGCAGCAGCTTGCGATCGACTTCGTCGAACCCGTGCCGATCGACTTCCAACATGCTGAGCGCGGACCGCGCTGTCTGCAAATCAATCAATCCCGCAGCCCGTACCTGGGCATAATCCCGCACACGCCGTAGCAGACGGTTCGCGATGCGTGGAGTGCCACGTGATCGGCTCGCAATCTCAATCGCGCCTGGACGATCAATTTTCACACCGAGAATTTCCGCGGACCGCTCGACGATGACGCGCAAGTCTTCGTGAGTATAAAACTCCAAACGCAGCAGCAGTCCAAACCGCGACCGTAGCGGCGCGGAAAGGAGTCCAGCTCGCGTTGTCGCTCCGATGAAAGTGAATGGCTTCACATCCATCGTATGCGTTCGTGCGGACGGACCTTGACCGATCATGATGTCGAGTTTGTAATCCTCGAGCGCGGAATAAAGAATTTCTTCAAGGGCCGGCTGCAAGCGGTGCACTTCATCGATGAACAGCACCTGCCTGTCGCGCATGTTCGTCAGAATCGCCGTCAGATCCCCTTTGATTTGTAACGTCGGACCAGACGTCTGCTGAAACGCCGCGCCCAGTTCGTTCGCAATAATATTCGCCAGCGTCGTCTTGCCGAGGCCGGGTGGCCCGTAGAGCAGCACATGATCCAGAGCTTCGCCGCGCGACTTAGCCGCCTGGATCGCCACATCCAAATTTTCTTTTACTTTGTTTTGCCCGATGAATTCCTGCAATCGCTGCGGACGCAGCTTCAGCTCAAAAGAAGAATCGTCTTCGACCGGAGCAGCAGAAACGAGACGGTCTTTAAGAGGCGCGAGATTGTCTTTGGCAGCGGACACAGAAGGCGATGTTAGCAGTTCTGCGTGCTCAGTTCTAGATTCGTGTGGCGCGGACACTCATGTCCGCGAACCTGTAAGGCTCTACAGAAGTTCGATGAACAGGGGGATTGTAGACCGCAACATTTTGGCGGACAGGAGTGTCCGCCCCACACGGACGGTTTATCCTACACGACGCGTCACTGCCCAATCACACCCAGCCGCACGCCCTTCAATTTCCCGGCGTCGAACCATGCGACCTTCTGTCCAAACCAAACCTTCGGTCCAGACAGCTTGTATTTCTTCGTAGCCGCAGCAAAATCGCGTCCCGCCAGCAGATAAGCCACGGGAGACTCGCCAAACTTCGCAATCCGTTCCGAAAGCCATCCGCCGCCCGTAGGAGCAGCCAGAATCACCGGCTCGCCCGGAAAATATGCGAGCTTGCCAAAATCTTTTTGCGTTTCGACAATCGGATCCGACCATCCATACGCTTTGCGAAACAGCGCAATCGCCGCGTCCAGATTGGATACGCCGATCACTACGCTTTCCACTCCGCTCACCGGAGCGCCCGCAACACTCGGCGAGGTCTGCACACGCCACGCCCGCGGGGTCTGATCTTCGATCACGAATGGCAACGTCGCGCCAGGAGTGCTGTTGCCAACGTCGGCCGCCGTCCATTCGATCGACATTCCGTCGGGACGCTTGCGGCTGCCTTTTTCGGGAGCCTTCACCGCGATCCCTGCCTTCTTCAACCGATCGACTTCCTGCAGCAAAACGTTCGTGCCCACGGCCCATCCACAAGTCGCTGCTTCCTGCGACAAAAACTTCGCCCACTCAGAACCAGCCGCCGAATCCGGTTTCGCCGGCGCCAGCAATTCAATGTAGGTGCCATCATCGAATCCAAGTATCGCCATCTGCGTCAGACCGTTGCCGTGCGGCCCGCCAACATCCGGAGTCAGGCCCGCATCCGTAAACATCTGGCGTAGCGCATCGAGATTCGATCCGCAGATAATCGCGTGATCCAGCTCCAGCATCGAGCTCTTGCTTTCTTGGGACATAACAGTTTGAGACACCACGAGCACAACGAGCGTCGCGAAAGACAAGCGGCGAAAAATAGGGGAAGTCCGCTTGGGCATCCGTGCCTCCTTAAGTGAAAGAAGAAAAAGGCTAAACAAGAAAAAAGAATACTACGCCAGAACGGGCGATCAGGGAACGATTTCCTTCAGGGTGAGGAATTCGTGACCACTTCGTGACCAGTGGCTAAAATGTTAATGAAGAATGCCGATAGGATATTTATGTCCCAAACTCCCAAGAACTACGGGACTGGACGATCTGATCGCAAAGAAGATGACACGTTGCAAATCGATGAGATTGCTGACTTGCTACGGCGGGTGGACGCCCTCCCGAATCTCGACGCGCGTTCCGAAAACGAAATTTTGGGGTATGACGATAACGGGACCGTCAATTAGGCTTTCAGGGGGGTGCCCTATGTCGCGCGTTTTTCGAGACGTGAGTTCCACCGCGGTGTTAGAGGAGGTTCCAAGATTGATGGCGATGTTTTCCGTCCAATTGAGCGGCCAGCATTGACGCGAACAGGAACTGACGAGTAGGATCACTTTTTCTTGGTGTCAAACCGCTTGCAGATGAATTCACGTCAAGTAGGCTATCCTGCAGTCCCGTTCCAATCTTACCGCGGCTCTTTCCGGAAGTTTTTCCGTGAGTATGTTTTCCCGATCTTGCCCGCTGATGAAGCGGTATTTAACTGGCACCGTTCCATACTCACCTACCTCAACGACTCACCAGGGCTGTTTGTTGTTCGAAAGGTCGCTCCATACAAACTTCGGGGTTTTCGCTATTACGTCAATGGGTGTCGTTTCGTTTGTTCTGACAATGAAGCGGCTCTTTGGACTTATATGGAATGTTACGCGGGAGCGTCCGCCGGCGACTTCGGCGGATTGATAGAAGAGCAGGCATTCCCGATCGCGTTTTGCTATAAGGCGGCGGAGAAGGAATTAGCGTTTTGGCGAAATACTGGCCGGGTGCATAGTCAATTTTCCAAGGGAAAGTGGAAGCACGCACACGTCCTGCCCTGTGGAGTGAGGGAATCGGGGGGTTCGCAGCCATTGGCTCTTAAGACCAAGATGCTCAGGTTGTTGAGTCCGCTAAACCACTTCCCGTTCCCCAGTTCCCGGCATTTCTGTATGCAAAAGGCTTGGGAGGAGAACCAAGGCGTGCTAGATCTGGTTACCTACATGTTGGCGCGAGAGCTGGGCAGCAGAGCTCGTCGCCAGGAATTCCGGGAGTTTGTCCAAGTGGCGGGAGGGTCGATTCCTTCCACTAGTCCGAGCGATGTCGAGATAGATATTGAAGAAGATCCGACCAGACCCAAGAGATTCCTCATCCCAGATCGTGTGAAGGAAAAAGGTGACCTCGCGAATGCCCCATCCACAGATGAGTCGTTTTATAGTCTTGCCAAAGTGCCTAAGCGGAACGCTATCTCTTTTGACGAGCTAATGCGCAGACTAAGAGCATGGCTCAAAAACACGGACGAAGAGATAATTTGCAATGGAAATGCCAGGCACAATCAGACGCCATGGCTGTGGGCGAAGCACGGAGCCCACCTTCTGTATCTCAACGCCGACTCGACGAGGCAGGGCGTGAGCGCTTTTTGCAAGATGTACGGCGGGCGCAAGCGGCTACGGGTTATCAAGAACGATGACAGACGGAAAAAGCCCAGCGACAGGACGATTAATAAAGTCGTCGTTTCAGGGCAGAGCCCAATCTCCGGCTTTTTCCTGTACAGCAGCGAGCATTTTGAACGAGAGCGCAATCTGTAAATTTCCGGTCGAGCGGAGCCTCATCACCGCTCAAGCAGTTACACGAAGCCCTACTCTTCCTCCTCCTTAACCACTCCGCGCTCCGCCTTGGCCTTCTCCACAATCTTGTCCTGCAATTGTTGCGGAACGGTATCGTAATGATGCATCTCCATGGTGAAGCTGCCGCGGCCCTGGGTCATCGACGTTAGATCGGCGCCATAGGTCAGCATCTCGGCCATGGGAACTTCAGCCTTCACAATCGTGTTGCCGGATTTGTTATCCATCCCCTGAATGCGTCCGCGACGACTATTGAGGTCGCCCATAATCGTGCCGGCGAATTCGTCAGGGATAGAAATTTCGGAATGCATCACCGGCTCCAGCAAAGTTGGTCTTGCGGCTTCCATCGCTTTGCGGAAGGCGATTCGACCGGCCATCTGGAACGAGAGGTCGTTCGAATCCACGTCGTGATACGAGCCGTCATAGAGGATCGCGCGGAAGTTCACCACCGGAAATCCCGCAAGATAGCCACGCGCGGCGGCGTCTTTGATTCCTTTTTCTACCGCCGGAATGAAATTGCGCGGAATCGCTCCACCGAAAATGTCGTTGACGAATTCGAATTCAACTTCGGAGTTCTTCGGCAGCGGCTCCATCTTGATCTTGCAGTCGCCGTATTGGCCGTGCCCGCCAGTCTGTTTCTTGTGACGTCCCTGGACATCAGCCTTTCCGCGTATCGTCTCGCGATACGGAACTTTTGGAGCCTTCAACACAACTTCCGCGTGGTAGCGCTTCTTCATCTTCGACACCACGACTTCGATGTGTTGCTGGCCAGTGCCCGCAATCAAGAATTCCTTGGTCTGCGGATCGCGAAAGAACCGCAGCATCGCATCTTCTTCCATCAGCTTGTGGAGACCGACACCAAGCTTATCTTCGTCAGCGCGACTCTTGGGCTCAATGGCAAACGTAATCGCCGGCTCCGGCAACTGCACATGCGGATACCGGATCGGCGACGCTTTGTCTCCCAGCGTATCGCCAGTCAGAGTTTCGCGGAGCTTCGCCACCGCGCCAATGTCTCCAGCATGAAGCTCTGCGATCGGGATCGCCTGTTTCCCCTGGATCAGCGAAATATGCGCGAACTTTTCCTGCGTGTTGCGATTGTAGTTTTGCAGCGACGCGTCGTTCTTCAGAACACCAGAAAAAACTTTGAAGTAAGAAATACGCCCAGCAAAATTGTCGGACATCGTCTTGAACACATATACGGACGCTGGTTCATTGTCTGTCCCTTTACGCGTCAGAGGATCGCCCTCTTTCCCCGCCGGTTCCCCAACAATCGCATGATGTTCGCTCGCCGCAGGAGTGTAATCGACGATGAAGTCCATCAGCTCATCGACGCCAACGTTGCCGAGTCCTGACGTAAACAGCACAGGAAATAATTTGTCTTCGCGAATCGCTTCATGCAAAGCCGGAACCAAATCTTCTTCAGGGATCGTCCCCTTCTCGAAGAATTCTTCCATCAACTCGTCTTTGCCTTCTGCCACCAGCTCCACCAATCGCTCGTGATGTTCTTTGGCTTCGTCCGCCATATTCGCGGGGATTGGCCCTTCTTTGCCTTTTCCGTTCCCTCCCAACTCGTACGTATATGCCTTCATGCGGACGAGATCGATAATTCCCGTCAGATGTTTTTCGCTGCCAATGGGAAGTTGCAAAGGAGTCACCGCGCGACCGAAAGCATTGGTCAGCGATTCGAGCACGCGATGGGCGTCGGCGCGATCGCGATCCATGCGGCTGACCACGATCATGCGCGGCAAATCGATTTCGCTGCAGTATCCCCAAACGCGCTGCGTGACGACTTCAACGCCCGCGACGCCGTCCACGACGACGAGCGCGGCATCGACCACAGGCAGCACCATCTTCGCCTCGTGGACGAACATGTTGAATCCTGGAGTATCGAGCAAATTAATTTTGACTTTGTCCGCATCGCCGTTCGCGCCGTTCTTGCCCCACTCGACGCAAGCGAGCCCCGTCGCAATCGACATTTTGCGCGCGATTTCTTCTTCGTCGTAATCGGTGGCGGAGGATCCGTCATCGACGCGTCCAAAGCGCGGCGTGGCGCCGGCCGTGTACAACATCGCGGATACAAGTGTGGTTTTGCCGGCATGCCCGTGTCCAATCAGGGCAAGGTTGCGGAGATGGGCTCCTTCGTACACTTTCACGGGTTGTCTCCTTCCACAGGCTTTCAGGAAGGGCAATTCGGCCCGGACTTATTGTGACTGCAGAGAGACTGCAAACAGTAAGCAGAGTACCTGCAAAGTACTAGTAAAGTTCAGGCCAACCCAACATCGCCTGCGAAACTCCCGAATGCTAGCACAATTCAGGCCGGTTATCTCTGTCAGCTCTCCTTCGCAGTCCTCCTCACAATGTATCGCTATAAAAGCTCTGTCCTCCTGAGCGCAGCGAAGGACCCCTACCCTCCCACGGATCTGCCTAGGGAGTAGGGGGCCTCCGCTGCGCTTAGGAGGTCAATTCGTGATGAGAAATCCAACTAGAGCGAATCACGCCGCGCTGCCAAAGGCACGCGGTTTCTTCTGCATCCATCCCCACGCGCTGGAAACCATGTCGGTCAAATCGCGTCGCGCAATCCATCCCAACATCCGTCGGGCTTTCGCAGGGTCGGCCACCAATATCGGAGGATCCCCCACGCGTCGCTGCCCGAAACTTCGCCGGACAGGGCGTCCCGTAGCGCTCTCCACCGCTTGAATCACTTCGAGGACGGAGTATCCGTGGCCCGTTCCCAGGTTGAGTGCGATATTTCCGGAGTTTGATTGGAAGATCGCGCCGGCGGCGGCCTGGTCGTTCGCGTTCGTACCCGCATTCGTGGTCGCGCTCCGCTCCAGATATTGCAGCGCCCGCACGTGTGCGTCCGCCAGATCATTGACATGGATGTAATCGCGAATGCACGTTCCATCCGGAGTGGCATAATCAGAACCGAAGATTTGCAACTCAGGACCGTCCTCTGCGCAAGCCGCCAATGCTAGCGGAATCAAATGCGTTTCCGGGTCGTGAATCTCCCCGATAGGCTCGAAACCGTCATCCCGAAAATCATTATCCCGAAAATCAGCTGTGCGGAAGTCGTCAGCTCCTGCCGCGTTGAAGAAGCGCAATCGTACCGAGCGCAATCCGTAGGCGCGACCATAAGCCTCCAGCGCGTTTTCAAAAAATACTTTCGACGCGCCATATGGATTCACCGGCTCGCGCGCCATATCTTCCGTAATCCGAACCCGCTGCGCGACGCCATACGCTGCGCAACTCGAAGAAAAAATGAATTGGTCGATCCCTGCCTCCAGCACGGAGTTCAGCAGACTTATTCCTGCAACGACGTTGTTCTGAAAATACTTTCGTGGATTCTCAACCGACTCTCCCACATGAGCGTGAGCGGCAAAATGCATTACGGCGTCCACGCGCGCGAGCACCGGCCGCAGCTTCTCCTCGTCGCCGATGTCACCCTCGATCAACTCCAAACCTTGAGTCAATCGTCGCGAACCAGTCGAGAAATTGTCGTAAAGAATGACTTCATACCCTGAGCGCCGCAACGCGCGCGCCGTGTGACTGCCGATATAGCCTGCTCCGCCCAACACCAAGACTGTCATTCTTCGACCATGTTCTCGCAGGGATCGCGGCCGAGTCAGTGACGACCATCACAGTCCGTTTGTGAGGGAAATCGAGAGAGAAAATAGACACAGATAGCAGTCAGAAATCAGAAAAGGCAGTTCTCGCTCCTGCCCTCCGACTGATGTTAGAATTTGAAGGTCGAACCCCGCGCCGTCATCCTCTGACAGCGTGTTTCATCGGGACGTAGCGCAGCCTGGTAGCGCACTTGCTTGGGGTGCAAGGGGTCGCGAGTTCAAATCTCGCCGTCCCGACCAAACTATCCTCAAATGTCGTTACCAAAAATAATAGTTAGCATTGCTAACGATTTTTAGAATTGATCTTCCTCTTGCTATAACACTCGCATGCCTCCACTCACTTACGCACCCAAGCCAGCGCTCCTCAAGTGGCTGCTCGATTCCGATCCGGCCATCCGCTGGCAGGTTATGCAGGATCTCACCGACGCGGCACCCGACACGATTGCCGCTGAGCGAGCACATGTCGCTACCGAAGGATGGGGAGCCAAACTTCTCGCTCTTCAATCTTCCAATGGAAAATGGCCCGGGCGGCAGTGGGACCTCGTCACCCTTTACTGTCTGGTTCTTTCGAAAGACTTCGGTCTCGACCCCGCCAGCAAGGAGGCTCGCAAAATGATCGAACGCGTTGACGAGCGGCTCGTGTTCAAGCCGCTCAAGAATCGTCCTTACTTTCGCGGCGAAACGGAGCCTTGCATCAATGGCAGAATTCTCGGTATCGGTGCGTACTTCAATAAGCCGAACGACGCATTGGCCAGACAACTTCTGGACGAGCAACTCGAAGACGGCGGCTGGAACTGCGAAGCGTGGCCCTTCGTGCCGTCGAAACGTCCGCCGAGCGAGCGCTCTTCGTTTCACACCACGATCTGCGTCCTCGAAGGACTACTGGAATACGAACGAGCCAAGCCGAAATCGTCTGCTCTTGCTAACGCCGTTGCGAAGGCCCGCAAGCGTGGCGAAAATTATTTGCTCCAGCGCCACATGTTCCGCTCGCTTCGGACCGGCAAAGTCATTGACCAACGCTGGCTTCGTTTTTCGTTTCCTACGTTTTGGCATTACGACGTCTTGCGCGGACTCGACTATCTGCGGAACGCCGGAATCGAACCGGACAGCCGTGTTCGTGATGCGATAAAAGACGCCATCGATATCGTCATCAAGCGCCGTCATCAAAACGGACGCTGGCCGCTCAACCTGGTTCATCCTGACCACATTCCGTTGCAGATGGAGACCGCCATCGGCAGCGCCAGCCGCTGGAATACTTTGCGCGCGCTCCGAGTTTTGCGTTGGTATGGCAACGCAACGCAAGAGAGGTGAGACATAAGAGATGAGGCAAATCAGAACGAGGCCACGAAGGTGGAAGGGTTCAATGATCGCGATCACTCGCGTCGTGCACAACGATCCAAACACGGAAAAGGCCCGTCCCGCGCGCCCTTCCAAGAGATAATCCCAACCATCGTCGCCGCCAATGTGTATAATTTGCGGCACTGCCTGCCGCTGTTACCACAAAGGAGATCTCATGCTGCAACCTCGCCCCGCCCGCACTGCTCTTGCTCGGCCCGTCTTCGCATTCCCGGTCGCGCTCATGGCCGCGCTCTTGTTTCTTGCCAGTGCATCCCAACTCGCGCAGTCCCAAACCTATAAGGTCATTTACAACTTCACCGGCATCGGCAGCGACGGCGCGACTCCGTACGGAGGGCCCATCCTCGATCAGTCGGGAAATCTTTATGGCACGACGAATCTCGGCGGGACCAACGGCGACGGAAGCGTTTACAAGCTTTCGCCCAGCGGCTCCTCGTGGACATACACGTCGCTGTACAGCCTCAAGGGCGGACGAGACGGCGCAGGCCCAGCCTTCGGTTCGCTGGCCATGGGCGCTGGCGGCCTTCTTTTCGGAACCACTGAGGGCGGCGGATATTTCGGCACCACTTTTACAGTCTGCACCTGCGGCGGAAAAGAAATGGTAGTCCACAGGTTTGGCGTCGGAGACGATGGCGCTCAACCGATCGGGGGAGCGGTCACCGATTCACTAGGCAACTTCTATGGAACTACGAGCCTGGGCGGCGCCACCGGAAACGGTACCGTTTTTCAAGCAAGACGCATCGGCGGCAATTGGACGTCGAGCGTGATCTACAGCTTCGCAGGCGGGACCGATGCAGCGAGTCCGCCAGCCGGCGTGACCCTCGACGCTCACGGTAATCTCTACGGCACTTCTTCTTTCGGCGGCGCAAACGGTGTCGGCGCGATCTACAAAGTATCGCGCTCGGGATCCGGTTGGACAGAAACCGTCCTTTACGATTTCCAAGGATTGAACGATGGACAGAATCCGGTTGGCGGACTGGTCGTTGACGAAGCTGGGAATTTCTACGGCACCACGTTCGATGGCGGGATCAACGGCGGCGGCACGGTGTACGAATTTTCTCCGTCCGGCAATGGCTGGATCTTCACTACGCTCTACAGTTTCACCGGCAGTTATGGCGGTCCATATAACAAACTAACTCTCGCCAACGGAAGCATCTATGGATTCACCAATAGCGACGGAGCGAATGGTCTGGGTTCGGTATTCAAGCTGACCCCGTCCAACGGCGGATGGACCTTCACCGACCTATACGACTTCGTCGGTGGCAACGACGGCGGACTACCCTACGGCAGCGTCGCCGTCGACAGCAAAGGAAACGTCTTCGGCACAGCCGTTATCGGCGGAACCCAGAACCAGGGCGTGGTGTACGAGATCACTCCGTAAACGCTATCAAAGAAAAAATGTAGAGCGGCCGCCCTCGTCCGTTGTTCTCGCAGTTGGAGTTGATCGTGATTTTTTCCGAATCAACTTCAACTGCAACGGACAGGAGTGTCCGCTGCACGCGGGCCGTTCGATTCATCACTAATGAGAACGGGTATCGGCAAATTTGGATCGAAAATAATAGTCGTTATAACGACTATTATTTTACGAAGTTGTTCATAGGGATGGAGCATCGAAAGTTGTCTTCGCTGAGAGGGCTCACCTCTCAACCGGGCTATGCTGCCTGTCTTTTTCAGCGTCTGCCGGAACTGCTAATTCCGTTCGTGCCGGCCAGAGCGGCGATATGCTTTTGCGCGATTACGTAAGACGATCCGGGGTACTCGAAGTCGGGCTTTTCCACGCGGCGATACATGCTCTCAGCCGCATCTACTATGCCGTACTGTTCGGCGATTAGCCCGAAACCGAACCATACTTCCGAATTCGGCTCTTCGAGTTGCGCGGCGTCCATGGCCTTAAGCAAATACTCGCGTCCTTGGCCAGTTTTGCCAGCTTGGGCATAAACGCAAGCCAATGTGTGTAGAACATTAAAATTGCTACTCTTGCCGAGATCGTTCGCACGGTGCGCCACGTCCAAGGTTTCATCGGTAATCGGCTTCGGAAGCAGAAGGGCGTACCAGGCATATAGGTTCAGGTCGTCTTCTGTGGCATCGCCTTTATCGATAATTCCTTTCAAAATTAAGCGGGACTTCTCGAACTGCCCTCGATCGGCCTCGAGTACTGCCGCTGAGCGGGTGTACGCGAGTTCATCAGGATATTGGTGCATCTTTTCCTGCGTTAGCTTGTCCCAATCGTCGTAGAGCTTGAGTTGCCGATAAGCAGCTACTAACAGATTGAACGCTCGAACTGAAGTGGGGTTCGTCTTTAGCAATTCCTGTCCCGTTGACAACAACTCTTGCCAGTTCTTGGAAGCCGAATATACATACGCGATAACAAGAGTCAACCGCTTGCGGTCAGTATCGGTCTTAGCGGTGTCCCTCGCATGTTTGAGATCTTCGAGATAGGCCGCAGCCGGTTTTGAGGGCATCAACACTAGCGCGGCCGTCCGCATGACGGTCGCGTCAGCTTCCTGACCTTTGCTCCAGAATTGCGGGAACAGGGCCCCGGAAAGTGGGTCATCGCCGCTGGAGTTATGGATTCGCTCGCGGGCACGATCCAACCAAACACGGGCCGCCGCGAGATTGTCGCGCCTGAGTTCTCGAAGGACGACCCAAGCCAGATCCTCAGTATTTGTTCCCGTGCTATTAGAGGAGAACGCCGCGATCTTGTAGACACCGTTATCGCGGACGACGAAAATTTCCTGGGCCGCTGCACCTGGGCTCTCGATCGTAATCTTATAGCCCGTGGAGTCGTCTCCCTCAACCGCGCAGTGCATATTGGAAACAACTGTATCTGCTATGTTAATCAGTGGCGCCGAACTGCCGAGCTGAACCCTCAATTTTGACTTCATTTTGTCAAACTCTTTCGCGTCAACACCTCCCTCTTTGTTCTCCGGGTCTAGATACAGTAGCGATTGCATATCCTCCAGCTTCATATTGCCACTCAGCAATTCCCCGAACAGTCGGTAGGCAACACTCTTCGGATCCGCGGGATCGATCTTCACATCGGTGTAGGGCCGCGTCTTGCTCAAAATTGCGAAGCTTCGATTTTGGTTGTCATTGCTTTGCCCACGCGCGGCTTGCGCGAGCATGGCGGCAGCCTCGGAATATTTCCGGGCCCGGACCAGAACGGCAGAGGCGTTGGTGAGAACTTTATTTCTCGATTGTTCGTCGGTTGTAATTTCCAGCGATTTCTTTAGCGCGGCGTCAACGCCTATTTCTATGGCCGTTGCCGCTACGACCAGCCCTTTGCGCACGTCGCTCGAGGACAATGGCGCTGCATAGTCAAGAACACCTTTGTAGTCATTGCAATACCAAAGGTCGTATAGAACGTTGTCTTCGTACGCGCGTTCATAGTCTTCGTCGAGTTTCTTAAGCTCGCGTAGCACCTCGACGGACTCCTTGAGAGCAATGGGGTCCCGATAGCGCAGACCGTTTGCATCGTATTCCAGAAGGAGAGCAAGACTAGCGCGAGCGTCTTTGTCTTTAGGGTCGAGCGCGACTGCTTTCTTATAAGCCGCGACAGAACCAGAGTAGTCCATCCCTTTCTTGAGGGGCCGTCCCACCAAGTCGTTCTTGAGCACCTCGGCCAAAGTGTTGAAGGCGATAAAGGAATTAGGCTCGAGCTTAGTTCCTTCGAGGGCCGCCGCCCGCGCGCTTTCACCGAGTCCGGCTGTCAGCAGAGCCCGCGCGAGCTGCGCCTTGTGCAATGCTTCTTTGGGATGTTGAGCCGCGATTGCGTCATACGCTGCGAGCCCCCCCTTCACATTGCCAGCGGCCAGTAGGGCATGGCCGACATGATCGAAATTTATAAAAATCGCGTCACGGTTCATTGTTTTCACGACCGCGTCGCGGAGCTGCTTGGCTTCTTCAACCGTCAATCGTTGCTGCGCGTTCTCCACGCGCAGAGTAGCTTCAACCACCGTGCCTTCGGGGTTGCTGGAATACTTCCGAGTGAACTTGAGTGTTCCGATCTGTTCGTTGTTTTCAGGAGGCAATCCGCGCACTTTGAAGCCGAGCGGTGCAGTAATCTTGTAGTTCCACTCCGTGGTGAATGGATTGATCCACCAGTCTGCCGTGCGTGGTTTGTCGGCCTCTTCCCCATCGGTAGTTTGCTTTTCTTCCGCAGTCTTGAAGTATTTCGGGAGGCTGTTGAATAACGCTTCGGTTCGGATCGCCACGGTGGCACTGTCCATATATGTGCCACCCCGCCGCCCCGTGGTCACATATTTCACTAGGGCTGGCTTCTCCAGATTCGAAAGGTCGCCATGTTCCAACGAGATCAGGGAGTCGGCAAGATACATATCCTTCACATACTTCTCCGCCTGCTTCCGGAGTTCCTTGCTATCACCGCTGTAGTAGTCGCGGGAATCGGCATCACCCGGGCCGATGTCTTCGTTTGTTTCAACAATTTTGGACGGCCCGTACTCGGCCATTGTGAATTCCCGTAGTTCGCGGTGGATAACGTTCGCCGCACTCAACTCTGGGGTCCGCGTCAACGATTTCGTGTTAGAACCAATCACGAGAGCGCGTCGGCCGTAGTCGCCCCAAGGCAGCGTTCCCACTTGAGAGTATTGCGCGGTCGCGTCGATCCAAGTCTCCGGATCGGTTCCCGCTGCGGGGACGTAAACAATTGCGTGGTCGAACACCCCCATACCGGGCAAGTCCGGGTCAATGTCAACTCCTGGGCCAGCGTCGAGCAAGGCAAGATTTGCCGCGATGCCGGCACTTCGAAGCATCGTGACCAATAATGCGGCTTTATCTTTGCAATCGCCGTACTTGCGCTTGAGTGTCTCTGACGGAAACTGCGGGATCAAGTTCGATTCGCCAAACTCGACCCCCGTGTAACGAATGTTGGCATGAAGCGACGCGACGATCCGACGAATCACCTGCTCGCGCGAACCCTCCTTCACGTTGATCTTTACCATTAGGGGTTCTACGTCGGTGAGCCTTAGTTTTTCCTCGGTGAGGCTCGCATAGTCGGCGGCTATCCTTTGCCATGTTGTGCCGGTTGTAAATTCGAGAGCCGGGTATAGGACAACGTCGGGTGGTAAGTGGTCCACGTCTTGCGTGTATGCCGGGAGAGGACCTTGTTCGAGTGTCACGGACTCGACATTACCGGCGAGGGACTTGCTTATCGAGATCTGAGGAAGTTGCTGGACCTTGTAACGAACCGCAGAAGATTCCGGATAGGCAAGAACAACCCGTGTTTTATTGACTGGGACATACCAGGCTAAACTGCGCACGGTCGCGGTACCTGAAGAAAAAAATGGCGCGGTGTCGGTAAGAGTCACTTCTTCTTCGATGATCGCCCCCGGGCCAACCGCAGGCAACGGCCCTCCAAATTTGCGTGTATCGCTGTAAACCGCAGGCGCGCTCTCGTGAATGGGAAGGTCCTCCAGAGTTTTAGGATCAAGTGCGTGGACCGCTCCATCGACGGTGATGGTGCGCGCTCTGATTTCGGGTTTGGACTGATGCCACGGTGCCCATTGAGCGCTGACTTCCGACCAACCATTCACGCCCTCCTGCGTATCTACCCGATAGATTCTGTGTCGTACTTCGATAGCACGTCCCGCGGAGTCGAAGGTGAAATGCATTTCATTGAGCAGAACGGTCGCTTCACTGTCCTTTCCCGGTCTAACGGCGTCACATGCCTGTCGCAGTGCTTCCGGTGTGGCGCTGAAAGCTGGCACGTCCCAAATGTCGGTCGCATGCAGCTGCGCGGTTAGACAGACCACAGAAATCAGGAATAACTGGAGCAAACGCGGCGACGATTGCACGGTTTCAAAACCTCGGGCGAAAAGATAGAAGGTATTTTGTACGCCAGTGGAGAGCGAAAAGAAAGAGGTTCGGGTGACCAATTCGAATCACAGTAATAGTCGTTATAACGACTATTACTTAAACCTAACTCAACGTAACATTCGTATTCGCAGTTAAGCATTCAGCCATTTCACGGCTACCCAGGGTTTTTCGCGGTAGGAATCCGCCACTACCCAGGCTCCTGCCGTGAGTGCGGCCGAGAGGATGGTCTCGCTCCACACGAAAGCGTTCTTGGATCCCGCCGCAACGATCGGTATCCACACTAATATCGTGAATATTCCTATCTGCAACGCCGAGAGTGCGGCTGCCAATCGTGCATAGGCACCGATGAGTATCGCGATGCCCGCGACCAGAAATGTACAGCCGAAGAAATACGCCCATCCCAAATGCCATGGTAACCAGCCCGGAACCAGCGCGGCTGTCTCTTTGGCATAGGTGAAATGGGCTACGCCGAACGGGATCATCGCCAGTCCGTAAACCAGTCTCGCTATGCGCAGACCCTTCTCGCCGACGGCGAAACCGAAACGCTCCTTATCCCAGTCCGTGGCGGACCAGGCGTACAACACCCAGGCTCCGGCGATCATGACCGCAGTCTCACCGCAGCCTGACCAGGCGTCTTGCGTGCTGGGCGCGTGAATAATGTCTCGCACTCTCCACAGCAGGAACCAGAGTGAAAGATAAGCGAGCAGAATACGTGCAGCGGGACCGGCCGTTCGCCGCCAGAGCAGGGCGACTCCAGATGCAAGCGAGATGACCGCGCAGAGATAGATCAATACCTCGCGCGCGGGCACGCCTTTGGGCACCGGCTGCCACACTGGGGTGAAATCTCCTTTGACTAGGCCCAATATCCCGAGCCCTATAAAGGACGCCGCAAAAACTGCGTGCCCCACACTTGCGATGCGCATCGACGTGTCCTCCCGTGGGTTTGAGTTCGTGGTCAATGTCAATGAAAACGGCGCCCATAAAAACGGTGATCCTATTCCGCTCTCCCAGCGGCTGGACCCACGGCGGTGGCCTGCTTCGTCTTGGGATCGATGCCGATGAGTGCCGCTCCACCAACTCCTTCGCTGCTGACGGTGACCACGTGGCCGCGAGCCCTCAAGTCGGCCTGCACAGCTCTGGATAGAGTATCGGGCACCGAGAGGCTGCCCAGGCTCGCTTTGTCCTGACCAAAGGAGCTGATGAAATGCGTGGTGGAAAAGCGCGGCGCCTCAAACGCATCCTCGGGACTCATACCGAAATCGACGTAGTTGAGGATGATCTGGATAGCGGCCTGATCCTGCTGATCGCCCCCGGCAACTGAGATCGCCATTACAGGCTGGCTGTCGTTTTTATGGTCGTTGTTATGGCCGTCGTCACCGTTACGAAAAAGTAAAGTCGGGCTTAGCGTAATTCGCGGCCGCTTGCCCGCCTCGATAACATTCGGAGTCCCCGCAAAAGTGTTCAGACTACTGAGCCGCGCGCCATGAATAATGCCTGTGCGCCCAGCCACTCCGGCTGTGCTTGAAAGGCCGCTTGGAGTAGCGGCGATGACGTTGCCAAATTTATCCGTCACACACATGACGGTCGTGCCGCCTTGCCACGGTCCAGTGATGGTGGGCGGCTTGGTCGGTTTCATATTGTAAGGATCGCCTGGCCGCAATTCGAGAGATGCTCTTTTCCGATCGATCAGCTTGCGCCGCATCTCGGTGTACTGATCGGAAAGCAACTGCTGCATCGGCACCTTCGTAAAGTTCGGATCGCCGTAATACTCGTCGCGATCCGCCAGCGCAAGTTTCTCGGCTTCGATCACAGTATGGATGTAGTCAGCCGAATTGAAACCCATCTTCTTTAGGTCGAAGGCTTCCAGAAGGCGCAGCGTCTGTGAAAGATAAGGACCCTGCGTTAACGGCCCAGCCTTGTAAACGGTGTAGCCACGGTAGGTAGTTGCCAGCGGATCGACAACAGGAGTTTTGTGCGCGGCCAAATCCGCCTTGCGAAGGAAACCGCCTTTTTCGATATACCAGGCTTCGAGGGCGTCGGCGATGTCTCCGCGATAAAAACGGTCGGAGACAGCTTGCAGTTTCTGCTCTCGCGTACCTTTCGCGGCCTTCTCGGACTCAACCAGTTTGCGGAAGGTCACCGCCATATCCGCCTGCCAGTGCACGCCGGTTTCGATCTTCTCATCGCTGCCCGTGTCGATGTACCAAGTGGGACCGCCAGCGTCGAGAATGGCGAGCGTCGGCTGCACAACCTCTTCGAAGCTTTTGGTTCCGTAAAGTTTCAGCAGGGTGACGATCGCATCGATGGTGCCAGGCACGGCCGCCGCTTTGACGTCACCGTCCGGGATGCCGTGTTCCATGTACCAGGCGATGGCTTTGGGATCGCGAGGAGCTTCTCCTTGCCCCTCCAGCAACTTCACATTTTTCGGGCCATCTTTTATTTGCTTGCCCTTCTGACCGTTCTTCTGGTCAGCGCTGTAAACCAGAATTGGAATCTCTCCTCCCACGCAAAACGCGCCTACATAAGTGACGGACAATGCCAGGAGAGTAGCGGCACCCGCATCGGCAGCGTTTCCGCCGTGCTCGAGAATCTTGATGCCGGCCGCAGTGGCGGCAGGCCGACCGGAAACAACGACACCCTGGCTGCCGGTCGCGACGCTCGGTCCTCGGTGGCTGATCGGCGTTTTGGTGGCCTGCGGCCAAGCGAAGGACGCTAGTAAAAGGATAGAAACCGTTGATGTTGAAATGATTTGTCCTATGCGCATACGCATCAGGGGTCGGCTCCGTATAGTGGCCGGGCAGCGATTGCCCAGCACGTGATAAAGGCTACACCAACTTTTTAATTTCATACTGGGATGACGATCTAGGGCGCGCGCGGAAGCGATGTTCAAAAATAATAGTCGTTATAACGACTATTATTTTGGGCGTCAGAGTGGGTACTGGCGTTTATTGCTCAGGTATCAGAAAGGCGCGAGGAATTCTCTCGTCCAGCGTGGCCAACTCGCAGCCGTTCGAAACCGCAAACTCGAGTAAGTGTCCATCCGTGATTTGCTTTGGCGCTTTGACCCAAGTTGGAAGATGAGCAATATCGTGATCGTCCGCCATAAATGTGAACCGTGATCCACCAGCTGCTTTCATCTTTAGCAAGAGTGTGCGTGCTTGCGCAACCGTCAATCCATACGCGGGTGCTTGTGCCAGAACTCGAAGGAATCCCAGTTCCGTGATCGAGCACGTCGCGAATGTCGGCGCAGGAGGCGACCGCACCCAGCGGGCCACGCGATCGTGGAATTCGTGGTTGGCGAATCCAAGCGCCACGAGTGCGTTCACATCCAGCAGATACGTCATGGAAAGTTTGCCAGGATTTCTTCAACTTCTTTGCTGCTCAGTTTAGGAACATCAGTACCCACGCTGAGGACTGGAAGACCCGTCATCGGATCAGTCGTAATTTTTGCCGGATGACGACGTTTTTTGCGGGGCGTCAATACGATACGCCCGGATTCAACGTTCACATCCAGAGGATCGCCCTCGCGAATACCAAGCCGGCGGCGGAGGGGTCCGGGAAGCACGACCTGTCCTTTGGTGGAAACCTTGGTTTGCATGGTAAGACAATCTTACCAAGAATGATCTAGTGGAACAACAGTTAACCATCGGACCCGTCTGTTTCGACGTGATTGATTCCCCTCTTGAACGTGTACTGGAAGTGTGAAATAGACTGGAGAAGAAGGATTATTGTGATGAAGAAAATCCGAATCTTGCCGCTATGTTGGTCTGCATTCATTTTCAGTCTTGCGATTGGCTACGCGAGCGGGCAGACGTCCGTGACTACTTGTGAATTACAGGAGAACGCCAGCAACTACCTGAACGCACGAGTCGATGTGCGTTCCATGATCATCGCGGGATCTGGCCATTTTGCATTCATCCATGGCGAGCATTGTCAATTCCGAATAGCGACCGGGGATGATTACCAACAGTTTGGCAAACAATATCCGGCCACAAAAAATGCCCAGTGGAAAAGGATGGAGCAAGCCCTGAGCATCACCCGATGCGGAAGCAATGTCAGAGCCGTCAAGGCGATGTTCCAAGGAACTGTGATTCGCGTTCCTGCGACCGGGACAATTCCTCCGGATGAAATGGGCGTAGAACTCGTGATCCAGTCAGTCTCCGACGTTCAATCCGTCCCGATTAAATGCAGACCTCGAACGCTGTCCCGCTAACCGTCGCTAACTCGCCCCTACACCGACAACCCCGTCGTTCGTGTAATCGCTGTTTACGTCAGGAGCACGGCGGCCACAGGCTAGTTTTCAGAGTAACCCCCGTGGCGTTCCCCGTCTGAACATGTGCTCGAAACTCCGGCGGAACGCTAATACGCCTCAGACCGATTCCGTCCGACTGGAACGTGGTTGTCGGCGGCGGCTGGAATAGGACGGATCCAGGGGAGGAAGGACTTGCCGCGGAACTATCGGGCTGGCCTCGAACTCGGAAGGCGCGGTATATGAGGTCGAAACAGATCAACTCGCAGGTGGATGGGGCGGGTACGTGCGCCAGGATGGGCGAGTGCATGAGCCGATAACCTTCCCATGCGAAAAGGCTCCTATTGAGGAGACATCCTACCCAGCGAACCGTTTCTTGTCTTGCTCAAAGGAAGAGTCTGGTCCTAATGAGTAGTGAGAAATCTCGATCTCGTCAAGAATCGGCGGAGTGAGGAGATACACCTACCTGACAGGGCCGTATAAAAGAGCTTGCGCAGGCACATAGTCATGTTCGCGATAGAACGGTGCTGGCGACATAGCAGCCCAAAGCAATACTGACGCCCGCGAGAGGCACGCGGAAAAAATAGAATTTGCTGAGCACAACGAAACCGCCAAGCATGGCCAGTCCGACTCCAAGTAAGAACGGCGACTCAAAGAGAGTTCGGCTCTGTGCCAATGCGAGATATCCGAAAATCAGACCGAACAAGATAAGTCCCATGCTGTGGCTGGCGTTAAAGCCTATCCAACACTTCCACATGGTCGTCTCTTTTGTAATGACAGGGGAAATCTGGCTCATGCTGATTTGTAGCGTGGAGTCGCGCGGTGTAAGCATCGGTCCCCAGAACGTATAGATAAGGTGGGTGACTCCGAGAATCAACATGATGCTGGCGCTAAGAACCATGAGAAGTTTTGCGGCCAAGATGTTCTCCGTTGGTGGTGGGTGTGATACTCATTCCGATCAATATCTCTCATCTCGTTTCATCGAGCTAGCCGTTTTCGACACGCGCCTTTATGTCAGAGTACGCCTCCTCGATGAGCCTGCTTATGGCTGCGTCGTTTGTGGACACACCAGGTTTCAGCTTTACGTGGCGCATGAATTTGCCGGTGCCTTGCAACAGGCGCGCTGGATCTGGCAGCGCTGCGCCCTGAAAAAACCCCACGTTGACGTGCGAAGTGAATACGTTGACGTATCCAAAGGGCGCATCTCCTAAACAGGCGACCGGACAGCCGTCATGCAACAGCTCCCGAACTTCGTCACCGCATTGACGCATCACTTCAAACCACTGGTGCGCGATCGCTCCCAAGAGACTTGCATCGTCTTTCATCTTTATCCACGAGTCGACGGCGGGATCGCGTTCGACCGCGCCGTTAAAGCGCAGCAAATTCGATTTCATCGCAGCTCCACTCTCTGATATCAAGGTTTCTGAGGACGTCCCAAAATAATAGTCGTTATAACGACTATTATTTACAGCCGATTCCCAATCAACGTTCGAACCGGCCGCCAATCAATGTGCGCTGGAGAAATTCGTTAGCATTGCTAACGAATTTTCGCGAAACCGACGTCCTACTTCAATCCCTCGACCAGATACAGATCTCCGAGCGTGCGATGCAGGCCGTAGGCATACGTCTTGCCGTCCGGTGTCATCAGGATGGGCCCGATGGTGGAGACTCCGGCGGTATCGATAGGAACAATTTCTTTCCAAACGGTTTTCTTGCCGGTGGCGATTTCCAGGCGATAAACTTTGGCGGGAACTTCGCCCGTGCGATAGAGAAAAACGGACTTGCCGTCCTGACTCCAGACCATGGGAATGTCTCCCGCTTCCATACCGTTCACGAGTTTAGGATCGCCGCCAGCTACCGGATACAAATAGCCTTTTTGGTCGGGACCAACTCCCAAGACTTGTTGGCCGTCGGGAGAAATCACAAAAGCTAAGGCGTCCGCGCCTTCCGGCGAAATAGGCTTTGGCTTGCCGCCAGAAATGTTCTGCTCATAAAGCCGCACTCCGCGACCGGGCTCGTTTCCAGAGAAGACGATGCGTTTGCCGTCGGCGAACCAGCGTGCCCACTGATGATTGATCGAATCGTTGCTGAGCGTTTGAGCTTCGCCTGCTCCGGTGGGCAGTAGCCGAAATTGCGCGGGCGAACCCGGAGTCGCAACAATCACCGATTTCTGGTCGGGCGAGAGCGCCGTCGCTCCCCCTTCGCCGAGTCGTACGGCGGGAGTGCCATCCGTGCCGCGAATGTATACAGCGTATGTCAGCTCTTGCGAATTGCCGTACTGGACGCCGCCGCCAACTCCCTCTTCGTCGAACAGAACAGTCTTGCCGTCCGCGGAAATATCCGCGGGATAGGAATAGTCGAGCCACGAAAGATCGCGTTCTTTGCCCTCGGCGTCGTAGCGCGTCATCACCTCGCGCCGCCGTCCAGCGCGTGCCAGCAGCACGCGTCCATCGCGCCAGATGTCAAACACAACCAGCGTGCCCGGAATTCTTATGACCAGACGCTCTTTGCCAGTCAGGCTCACGGCGGAGAGATAATGATCGACCGACAACTCGCTCGCCGTAAACCAAACTTCCTGGCCATCGGGCGACCATGCGAGACCACCAGTGCCATACCAATCGCGCGTCAATTTCTTCTTGTTCCCCGCCAGATCGACCACGGCGATTGACCCGCCATCGTCCCCCTGATTGGCATGATCAATGAACGCAACGTAATCACCCTTAGGAGAAACACGCGGATAGCTAATCCATCCGCCACTGGTTTCGTAAAGCACTTTTCCGATGGGAAACTCCAGCCGGTCACGGCCGCCGACACTGTGCACCACAGCGAGACTATTTCCGTCGGGAGACCAGTCCGCCCATTCGACGTCCTCGAGAACAGGGCGGGGCGCGCCACCGGCCAACGGCGCACGGGCCAGCGTTCCAACATTGACCCAGGTTCCGACGGGGCGGCTGCCTAAAGAAAGCGCCATCTCGCCAGTTGACGAAACTGCGAGCAGTTCGGCATGGCCAAGTCCTAGAGAACGCGATTCGACCGTGCCTTGCCGTGCGGCGAAGATCTCGCTCGGATTCCCCTGCCATGCAGCGCTATATAAAATCGTCTGCCCATCGGGAGCGAACCGGGCCGAACGAATTTCACCGCGTCGGAAAGTTATCTCGTGATAGGTGGGAGCGGGCGGCCCCGCCAATCCCCAATAATGTTTGCCCGCGATGAACCCTGCAGCCAGAGTAAGCAAAAATCCGCAGAAGATCAGCGCGGGTATCAGGCGACTTTTCCGGGACGGCGAACCAGAAGCAGCGCCGGCAGTTGCCGCGCTTACAGGTTCATGCGCGCCGCCAGTCGTGCTCACGGGACCGCTCTCCGCGACGACGCTGCGGGAAGAAGAGGCAGATCGGGAGGAATCCGTGTCACGCTTCAGGCGCTTGAGATCGGCCCGAATCTCAGCCGCGCTTTGCGATCGCAGCTCGCGATCTTTTTCCAATGCCTTGTTGAGGATCAATTCCATCTGCGACGGCAATCCGGGATTGAGCTGGCCCGCTGGCGCAGGAATCCGATTCAGAATCGCCTCGAACACCACCGCCGACGTTGCGCCCGAGAATGGCTGTCTGCCGGTCGCCATTTCGTAAAGCACGACGCCGAACGAAAACAGATCGGTGCGATTATCCAGCGTCTCTCCACGCGCCTGTTCGGGGGACATGTAGCCGATGGTGCCCATCGCGGTCCCAGGAGTCGTGAGTTGTTCGGCGCTGACGGGAGGATTCCCCACGGTAGCAGCCGATGCATCCACCGGATGGTTTCCCTGCGGCGTAAGTTTCGCCAGCCCGAAATCGAGCACCTTGGCCTGGCCGCGCTGTGTAACAAAGATGTTTGCGGGCTTGATGTCGCGATGCACAATGCCGCCCGAGTGGGCTGCCTCCAGCGCGTCCGAAATCTGGATTCCCAAGTCGAGCAACTGCGCCGTCTTCAGCGGACGGCCCTCAATCATGTGCTTCAGCGTCGCGCCGTCGAGATACTCCATGGCGATGAAAGCCTGCCCATTTTCCTGGCCGATGTCGTATATCGTGCAGATGTTGGGATGATTCAGAGCCGACGCGGCCTGCGCTTCCCGCTGAAACCGGCTCAGCGCTTGCGGATCTTTGGCTACGTCATCAGGCAGGAATTTGAGCGCGACGAAACGGTGCAGCCGGATGTCCTCGGCCTTATAAACAACGCCCATGCCGCCACCGCCAACTTTTTCAAGCACGCGGTAGTGCGATATGGTTTGGCCGATCAATCGGTGCCCGTGGTCAACGCCCATGAACGAGTAATCCCGGCCGCCGAAAAAGCCGAAATAGGGCGTGCTCTGTGCGCGACCATATTAGGGGCGGAGATGCATCAAGTCAATGTGTTCAGAAACCTGCTCCTTCGCTCTCGCACAATTGGCCGACGCCGGCGATAGTGCGGAGGCGTGCGATACCTAACGCCCGCTCTGGAGTAGAATTTTCGCTCAGGAGTCGGGAGTCGATTCTTGCCGCTTTGCATCTGAACCTGCTGAACCGGCCCCGGAAACGAAAAACCCAAGTTCTTACGGCATTTACCCCGGCTCACCCAAAAATTCGTAGTCAATTTGTTCCTGAGGAGAACCACATGGCAAAGAAATCAATTCCCACTACGTCGCGCAAAGCATCCGCGCAACCTCGTTACCATCAGTCTGCAGGCGAACTCCAGGCTTATGGCACCGTGACCGTCGCAATCCCGCTGCAACTCGAACAGCCTGTTCGCTTGGAGATGACCGAGCAACTCAACCAGCTACTGGCCGATACCATGACTCTCCGCGACCTCTACAAAAAGTCGCATTGGCAGGTGTCAGGAGCGACTTTCTACCAGCTCCATCTTCTTTATGACAAGCATTATGAGGAGCAGAGCGCCATTGTCGACGCGATCGCCGAACGCATCCAGCTCTTAGGCGGAGTGACGATCGCGATGGCCGCAGATGTTGCCGAAACGACCCAGATTCCGCGGCCTCCCAAGGGACGCGAAGAAGTTCCCGTGCAATTGTCCCGATTGTTGGACGCGCATCAGGTCATCATCAGCCACTGCCGCATACTCGCCGAGCGCGCCACACAATTGGGCGACGCGGGCACGAACGATCTCGTAGTCAGCAACGTCCTTCGTCCGGGAGAACTGCAGGTCTGGTTCCTGAGCGAGCACCTCGTGGATGCTCCGCTGGTCAAAGCCGAGCCGATGCGCGAGTCAGCGTAAATACGTAAACAAAAGAACGCAGCCAAGGAAACGACGCGGGTCCATTGCCCGCGTCGTTTTGTTGAGTGTGACCTCATTCCCAACGGTCTCGGAACGGTCGTAACCTGTTACCCGTGCGGAATCGTTGACTTAGGATAGCGGACACGATAGTTTCGCGTTATCTCTCCTTTTGTGCGAAGGAATGACGCTTGGCGCGGAAAATACTGCTCGCTGATGACAGTGTGACAGCCCAGAACATGGGGCGAAAGATCCTGGCCGATGCCGGGTACGACGTTGTCACGGTTAATAACGGGTCCGCGGCCCTCAAGCGGATCTCCGAAATCAAACCAGATCTCATTGTGCTGGACGTCTACATGCCCGGCTATAGTGGGCTGGAAGTCTGTCAGCGCCTCAAAGATTCTGCCGACACCGCCCACATTCCCGTGCTGCTGACGGTTGGCAAACTCGAGCCGTTCAAGCCGGAAGAAGCGCGCCGTGTCAAGGCCGACGCGCACATCGTGAAGCCTTTCGAAGCCAGCGAATTGCTGACCGCGATTACGAAGCTGGAAGATCGCATGGTGCCGCAACAATCCGACGGCAGCCGCTTTAGTTCGTCCGCTTCTGGAGTTGAGCGTTTTGGCGGCGATGGTGGTAGCAAGAAGTCGGATGCTGGTGGCGAAACCGATAGTGGATGGAAGAGCCGTCTCCGCTTCCCGTCCAAGAAGAAGAAAGAAGAAACGGAACCTGAGGAAGTTGCGGCGGATACGAACTTCGGAGATACCCGGAAGGGCAAAGGTAAAGCCGGGGCTTTTACCGTCAAGCCACCCGCACCTGCTGGGCAGGAACCAGGACTCGTTCCAAACATTCCTCGCGACATCACTCCGGAAGAGTTGGATGCCCTGAGCGCGCTGGTCGCGAAACTCGACGAGCCCGTTGAGGCAGTTGCCGCCGCCGTTTCCGCGATAGAGGCGTCGAAGCATACCGCCGAAGTGGCCCTGGCCGCACGGCAGCTCGACGAGTCCAAGGCAGAAGACTCAGCCGCGCAGAAGCCGACAGAGTTGGAGAAAGAGAAAGCAGCCGAGACCACACCTGCTGTTGCGGCTGCTGCAAACACCCAGGTTTTCGCCGTGGAAGGCAAGAGCGAAATCGAGATTCCGATTGAGCGTGGCGAGTCCGCACCTGCAACTCTAGCTGCGAATCAAGATTCAGACGTGCGAAATTCCGAAGTCGACAATTCCGATGTCGCAAAGTCCGCCGAAGCGGCAACCGCGGCGATCGGGGAGCAGTCAACTCTTTCTCTGCCGACGGTGAACACGGCACTCTTGGCGGAGCAAGCCGCACCTATCGAACGGGATGATGAGCCCAATTTTGCCGTGGCGTCGAAAGTAGATGCCCCGGCGGAAGCGAAGGCGGGAGAGAAGACAGTAGAGAAAGCAGAAGACGTCAAGTCCGTCGACGCCGTAGCATCCAGCGAAACCGTTGTGCCGGAAGCGAAAGACTCCAAAGTCTCCGAAAATGCTTCGGAAAGCTTCCCGGAAATAAAATCAGAAGCGACACCTCACGCCGCGTCAGGAGACTCGGCCTCGAATCAAACCGAGGCCTCGTCCGTCCTTGCAGCTGCAACGCTCTCCGTTTCAACGACTGAAGAACCGGCTCCGAGCGACGCGGAACTCGCAGAAGCTTTGCGTATGTTGACGCCTGAAACCGGCGTCGTGGACAGCACGATCATTCCGTCGCATGGAACTTTGGTTGCCGCCGGTCAATTGTTAGCCGAAGAAGCGGCTCGCAATGCTTCAGGTCCTCGCGGATGGATTGCAGAAGCGGTCGCCATCAGCCCAGAAGAGGCGGCGATTTCTCTGGAAGACGAAATGTTCCAGACTTTTGCGACGACTCCAGCCGCGACATCATCCACAACCTTTGCTACCGACTCGGCGTCAGCGTCTGTTATCGCGGCCGCAGCGGCATCTCTGGTGAGCAGTGAAATCGAAGCGGGACGAATCACCGGCGTCTCTGCAATTGCGGCCGCTGTCGAGAACCGGCTGGCGGAAGCAGCGATGGCAGCGAACTCGCGACTCACTTCCGAACCTGTTGCGGAGCAAAGTACAGAAGCTCCGAAAGCAGATGTTGGATCGCCTTCTTCATCCCGCGCTCCAGAAGAATCCGTAGAAGTTAAAGACACGGAAAAAGAAAGAATTAAAGAAATCGAATCGAGCAAAGCCGAGTCCAACGAGTCTTTGTCGGCGACCTTTGCAGACGCGATTGGTCAGGACAGTGGTGATCATCTTGCCGACCACGCAGCAGTCCCTAAGGACGACGGCGGCAATGCTGCTTCCGAATCGGACCCAGCGTTCGCGACAAGCGTGAACGCAGAAGCAGAAGAAAATCAGAATTCGAGTGCAGATTCTGGAGGTGACGAATCCATGGGCAAATCGACCTGGCATCAGATCCGCAAGACGCCGACCGGCGCTGCGGCGAACACCAATCTTGTAGAAACGGCAAAGCAAGAGGCCGCCAATCAGGCAGCCACGAACCACGGCTCCGCCAACCAAAGCTCGGAAGATGCTCCCAAGGCGATGGCGGCCGCGGCATCGGCGGAAGGCTCTTCCTCAAACTCATTTGCAGCGGCTACGGACTCCAATGCGATCGCCAGCATCGTGGACAGCGTGATGGCCGATCTTCGTCCCAAGATCGTGGAAGAAATTGCCAAAAAATTAGCTGGAAAATAGGCGGTTCCGATGAAGCACTTTTTCTTAACGGTCTTAACAATTTCTCTCGCGGCTGCTCTGGCCGCCCCCGCCCAAGCTCAGGACAATAGCCAGGTCGAATCAAAGATCATTGCGATGGAGAAGGCCTGGAATCAGGCCTACAAGTTGCGCGATAGAAAAGCGCTCAGTGGAATCCTGAACGACTCGATCGTTCTCGTCAATGATGACGGAAGCCTTCAATCCAAAGGAAAATTTCTCTCCGACGTGGATGCAGCGAAGCCTTCCGACCAGCAGCAAGCCGATCCTGAATCGATCTCCGTACATGTGCACGGAGACGTTGCGATCGCAACCGGCGTCTTCCGCGAAAAGGGTGTTGAAAACGGCAAGCCTTACGCCCGGCGCAATCGCTTTGTCGATACCTGGGTCAACAGCGGCGGATCATGGGTTTGCGTCGCCGCCTCAGCCACTCCTATCACTCACTAAGGGTTACAACGATTCGGACTGAAGTCGCGTAGCGGCGAGTTGGTGCTTAAGTCGTTGGTCGATAGTCGCTGGTCGTTCGTCGTTAGGCCTTGTCCTCTCTCTTCCTTCGTTGCTCTATTCGCCTTTCTTAGTCCTCGCTCTTGCTTTTTATTCCTTCCCTTTATACTGAAGAAAGATTTCATATCGGATCGGCATTCGCCTTCATCGTGCGCTGCTTTCCGATTTCTTTCGAGGATTCATGGCCGCTCTGATTGATGCGATTAGCGTGAAGCGCAAGACGTTATTTGAGTTTGAAAACGCTCCGTTTTATTGTCTGGACGCGGAGGTCAACACTCCCACCGCTCGCGGCGGACAAACTCTGGTCCGCCTGAAGATGCGCAACCTGCTGACGAACGCCGTTTTTGAAAAGTCGTTCAAGGCCAGCGACAAATTCAAAGAGCCCGATCTGGCCTACGTTGACGCTTCCTATCTTTACAGCGATGGCGACGGATCTCATTTTCTCGACCAGGAAAGTTTCGAGACTCTCACGCTCACCGCCGAGATGGTCGGAAATGCGTTGGACTATCTCGTCGAAGGAGCGTTGATCCAGTTGCGCAAGTACAACGGCAATCCCATCGGCCTGGAGCTGCCAATTTTCGTCGAGTTGCAAGTCGCCTACGCCGAACCCGGAGTCCGTGGCGATTCGTCCGGTGGCAGCGTAACCAAGTCTGCCAAACTCGAGACCGGATTAGAAATCCGCGTCCCCCTCTTCATCAAAGAGGGAGAGAAAGTAAAAGTCTCAACGGAAAACGGAGAGTTTTCGGGACGGGCTTAGGGGTGTCGATCCCGGCAGCTGCAACGAAAAAATCGTTAGCAATGCTAACGATTTTGTTTTTGCATATCCGTCACTGTGCATCTGAGATATTCAATTTCCGAGAGCGAAGTTCCTGCGTCGCGGCATAAATTAACTCATGTCATCCTGAGCGTAGTAAATGCTCCGCGAAGCGGAGCACTTACGAAGTCGAAGGACCCCATGCCCGCTGAACACTAGCAACAGCGCTGCAAGGCATTCTTACTCGTGGCCGATGGTTAGAATGCCTTGCATCGCCGTTGCCGCTGCTGTGGTGCAAGGGGTCCTTCGACTTCACGAATCCCGCGCTTCGCGCGAGATTCATTCCGCTCAGGATGACATTTTTGTTTGGCATTGGAAAGTTTGGCATTGGAAAGTTTTGTCAACGCCCCTTCATCGATTCCCCAGCAAACAGCATTTGTGCTCCCCATTTTTCTGCTAGATCTGTCCACCGCGGATTGCTCGATTCAATCAAGACAATCTTCTTCGACCGTCTCCAACCCTTCAGTTGTTTCTCCCGGGCAATCGCCTTTTGAACGTCGTCGAAGCTTTCATAATGCACCATACGGTCGCAGTGATACTTACTGGAGAAACCTTCAATCGCTCCACTCTTATGTTCCAAAGCGCGTCGATAAATGTTGTTCGTAATTCCGATATAAAGTGTCCCAGAACGGCTGCTAACGATGTATGCGAAATACTTGTGGTCGGCTTCCATCGTTTACCTCCAACCTCACCCATCCAAACTCTACTCTTAAGCAGATTTTATTTGGCGACAGTCCATGATAATAGTCGTTGTAACGACTATTATTTGCGAGGCTCGCCCGCGCCCGAAATATTTACCTTTTCGACATCATCGATGAATCAATCCCGGTGTCATCCTGAGCGCAGTAAGACCTCACGAAGTGAAGTCTTACGAAGTGAAGAGGACCCCATGCCCAAGAATCCGAGCAAAGGCGCTGCAAGGCGTTCTCCCTGTGGCCGTTGGTGGGAATGCCTTGCCTCGCGTTGCTGCTGCTCAGGGCATGGGGTCCCCTTCGGCGGGCTCAGGGCAGGCTTTCGATTCCACGAATCTCGCGCCTTGCGCAAGACTCGTTTCGCTGGGGATGACAGATTTCATTTGGCAGCAGCCCATGATAATAGTCGTTATAACGACTATTATTCTAGAGCACGCCGAAGATGAAGATACGGCCTCTGGCCGCGAAGAGGCGGCGCTGTCGGCAGCTTAGACGGGCCCCTTCTCGAAAAGACCGAGAAGGGGCGCACCCTTTGTTTCGTTTCGGGATCGTAAGGGCAAAATCCAGTTATAATCCCCGGCGACGGAGAAGTGGCCCACCCGCCATTACCAGGTGCCAGATTTTTCGGAGAGCTTCGGATTGGTGGAGTCACAGCTACGGAAGCCGGAATCTATGGAGTCCTTCACGAATTGAGTCATGAACTCGATCAGATAACGGGTGCAGTTTCTTCCGACGGCGGCCCTTCCCTGGCGGCCTTGGGGTTTAATTATTACAACTCACTTCGAGTCATGAATGCGTGTCCAAGCCAATGAGGAACCTATGACGAACGGTCGTATTTTGGGGTGTCTATTAACGCTTCTTTCGTTTTGCGATAGTCGAACCGTGGCGTCCGCGCCCCACGGGAAGCCGTTCCCCGGTGGCACACTCCATTTAAAGGTTCAGATATTGAGCCAGAAGTATTGCATGTTCGGGACTGAGCGCTCTCCAACGCTTCGATTTATTTTGTCATTCCGGTTCGAGAACATTTCTGATACACCGGTCACTTTTAACCACGTAAATGCGGACGACACCATTTATATTGGAAAGAGTCTCAAAGAAATCCAGGTAGGAAAATTTGAGCGTGGGAGTAGAGTGCCCGAGACCCTTGGCCTTTCGTCTTCGAAGCGGTGGGCTGCGGACGGAAGGATCGTTGCCCCGGGTGAAGTTCTCGAAATTAAGAATGCGAATGTCTGGGTCGATCTAGCTGGCCACGGTCAGGAAGTGGACTTTGGTGCCTCCCCGGGGAAGCATTTTCTAAAAGTTGCGGGGGAGGCCGAGATCTCTAACGACCTTCATGGTCCATCAACAGTGTTCCTATCCTCCGAACCAGCGCCATTCGTAATTGATGCCAAACCTGAACTCAAAGCGTGTGACTGAAATCTGGAGTTCTTTGCGGCAAGACCATGACCCGTGGACCCATAAAATCCCCTCTTTTCCACACTCCAAAAGTCGATTTCTTGGCGGTCCAGCACCTCCGCAAACCCTTTGCTAGCCTGCCTGAAACGGTTTTTTCACAAAATTTCGCATTCGAGGATGCAGTGATAGCGAGAATGGTTGCAAATAAGACCGACCGGAAGTAATATGACTTTGGATGTAGTACTTCACGTCCACCTTGTCCCTAAAAACTTAAAACTTCCGGTAGAAGCGCAGCCCTAGCGGTATACGAAATCTAAAGGGGAGCCCCAGGCCCCGGTGCTATTCGGAGAGAATGCATGTCGTGGTACGCGTACTGCCTTACGGAACATCCAACCCTCGCAAATGGTGTTCGAGCCCGTCGTCCCTTTCTTCTAGATGGAATTCAAGGTGTCAACTCCGCTCCCGTCATGAGCTACCCGAGTGGAGAATTCGCGGTGATTGTCAGTGAATATGACCGCGCAACCTCCAAACTCGATGAAAGATCCGTTCTTGAGCATGCACGAGTTGTAAGTCAGAGTTTCCGCACTGCGACTGTCCTACCTTTCCGATTTGGAACCATTTTCGATACCGAAGATGCCATCCGTCAGGCTGTTCGATCCAATCGACGCACTTTTTGCGAGAGCGTAGCACGCCTTCGCGGCAAGTCGGAGATGCGGATCAAGCTGGTTGTCCGCGATGGATCGAATCGCGCCAATATGGAAGAAATCGTCCTGCCAGACACGGTTGGACGCGAGTATCTGAGCAAGCTGCGCGAGAAGGCGTCGCGCGAGCGGGAGCGTCAGACAAAGGCGCGTGCGATCTCGGTACAGGTGCATAAGTTGTTCAATCCATTAGAGGAAGAAGTCAGTTGTAAAAAGGTAAATGCTGACGGAATGCTCCTCGATATTGCCCACCTGATTGACACCAAATCCATCGAAAAATATCAGAATCGCTATAGCACAGCCGCCAAGCAGCTCAAAAATTGCGAGTTGGTGGTGACTGGTCCCTGGCCGCCGTATCACTTCTTGCCTGGGAAGGTCCGCACTGTGGCTGGCGACAGCTAGACTGCTGCTAGCACACGATTCCGCGTAATTCGAAACCCGATTTGGACATTATTTGAACATTGATTTGGACAAGGCCTCCTTACTTATAGGAGGCTTTGTTCGTTTTGCCGGATTTCAAACGGTGATCTGACGGGAAAGTCTGCCTTAGTGCAGGTTTGTGCAGACGATTGCCGCGGAATCGATGGTCCGGCGCGGGGCGGAGACCTAAGCGATTCACCCTAACATCCTCATTCTGAACAAGTTTCCCGAAATCGGGCAGTATTTCGAAGGGATAGTTACCATTTTGGTTCCGCAAGTGCTCCGTTAAGAACACTGAAGAGGTCGTACCCGTTGGATAACTTCACTCTCGACAACTCACTCTGTCCGTTCCGGTTGGAGCGGCGTCAACTTTAGGTATCCTCAGATTCCCGCCACTTAAAACCTCTTTGAAATTGCGGCTCCGAAAGGGGCCGCTTTTTTGTTTGTGAGGATGCTCCTGATACACTCGCGGTTTCCGCATCTCAAAAAATGATGTCCATAAAAGTGTTGTCCGCAAAGACCGTCCTTCTACCTTTCCTTCTGTCTTTTGTATTCATAGCCGGGCTGGCTGGTCCGGCGATGGGGCAGAAGACTTCCAAGAAAACTGCAACTGCGAAAGCCGCAGTGGCGAATGCCTCGGATGCCCAGTCGTCTACTTCTTCGAGCGGCCCCGACGAACTTTTGCTGGCTACGATGGAAAAGGAACTGCATCGCGGGCAGGCAGAGTTGGCCAAGCAGGATCCCGCGCCGTACTTCACGAGTTACAACGTGACGGATGGTGAGTCGATGGTAATCCTGAGCGCGCAGGGAGCGATTCTGTCGTCGACGCGATCACGACATCGGGCGGCCGATGTCAGTATGCGGATCGGCGGTCCCGCTTTGGATAACACGCATGATCAGGAACGTTTCTCGGGATTGACGTCCGGCAGTTTGCCAGAGCGCGACGATCCCGATGCGATCGCGCGCGTTTTGTGGAAGCTGACCTACGAGCAATATCGCAAAGCGCGGCAGGCATTTTCGAACGTCAAGACGAAGACGGCGGTCCGCGCGAAGGACGAAGACGAATCTCCCGACTTTTCGCAGGAGAAGCCTTCGACCTACATTGAGAAAGCCGCGCCCGCTGCGTTTCCCGATCAGAAGGCCTGGGAAGATTTATCGCGGAAATATTCGGCGACGTTTCGGCAGTATCCGCAGGTAGAAGAGTCGCTGGTGTTTTTCTCAGCGGTGAGAAGTCACAGCTACCTGGTATCGACGGAAGGCACGAAAATCGTCACGACCGACGCGATTTTTCGGATCATGATTCAGGCCCAGACGCGCGCCGATGATGGCATGCAGTTAATGCGCGTGGAAACTTTCCAATTCTCCGATCCGACAAAATTCCCATCGGAAGCGGAGGTGGCGGCGACCGCGAAAAAGATGGCGACGGATTTGAGCGCGCTGCGTGCGGCTCCTTTAGCAGAACCATATAACGGGCCAGCGATGCTTTCGGGACGCGCGGCTGCGGTCTTCTTTCACGAAGTGCTCGGGCATCGCGTCGAAGGACAGCGGCAACGCGGACGTGATGAAGGTCAGACGTTCACTAAGAAAGTGAACGAAAAGATCATGCCGGAGTTTCTCAGCGTGACTGACGATCCTACGATTCGGACGATGGGAGGTACCGAGCTTTCTGGCTTCTATCGCTTCGATGATGAAGGGATGCCTGCAACGCGCGTTGAAGTTGTGAAAGACGGCATCCTGAAGAATTTTCTGATGGGACGATTGCCGGTGAAAAACTTTGGCAGTTCGAACGGGCATGGGAGAGCGCAATCCGGACTGATGCCTGTGGGACGGCAGGGCAACCTGATTGTTACTTCGTCGAAGACGATTCCTGATGCTCAACTGCGCGCTCGGTTCATCGAAGAAATCAAGAAGCAAGGGAAGCCATACGGACTTTATTTCGAAGATATCCAAGGCGGATTCACCCTGACAACGCGCGATCTCCCGCAGGCGTTTCAGGTGCTGCCGGTGATGGTATATCGCGTGTTTGCAGACGGGCGTCCTGATGAACTCGTGCGTGGCGTGGATATTGTTGGAACTCCGCTGACGGTGCTGACTCAGATCGCTGCTACGGGCGATACGACGAGTGTGTTCAACGGAATTTGCGGAGCGGAGTCGGGGAGCGTTCCGGTATCGGCTGCGGCTCCGGCGATGCTGTTTTCTGAAATGGAAGTGCAGAAGAGAAAATACGGCGACACGCGTCCTCCGATTCTTCCCCCTCCGCCCGGAGCAACCGGCGCAGATGAGAAGGGCGGTGCGAAATGAAAAGCTTCCGCTTTTCTCCGCGGCCTTCCTTTGACTTTGATGATCTCTTGTGCGTTATTACTTTGCGGACTTGTCGCGCGCAGCGCGCGCCGCTGATTCGACTTCGAACGACGTGGTGTTCCGTGCGCTTCGCGAGGAACTCGATCGCTCGAAAGCGAAACTGAAGTTGGATAATGTTCCTCGCGCCGTACTACATCGAATATCGCGTCACTGAAATTGACCAGATTGATGCCAGCGCAGTTTTCGGAGCGCTGCGCAATCAGCAACACGATCAAGGACGCCTGTTGCGCGTCGTCGTTCGCGTCGGCGATTACAAGCAGGATAGTTTTGTTGGGATCGGCGAAGGGACGATTGATCTTGTCCCGTCGGATGACGACGTTTATGCGATTCGCCATCGCATCTGGCTGGCTACCGATCGTGCCTACAAAGCCGCGAGCGAAGCCTATTCCGCCAAGCAAGCTGCGTTGAAGCAATTAAAAGTCGATGAACCGGTGGACGATTTTGCAAAAGCTTCTCCGGTGGAATCGATCGAACCGCTGGCGCGGTTTTCGTCCACGGATTTCAGTTCGTGGATCCATCTGCTCGAAGAATCTTCAGGCTTATATCGCAGCGACAAAGATTTGGAAAGCTTCGAATCCGGTCTGCGTTTTACCGTGGAGAACCGCTACTACTTGAATTCCGAAGGCACAGTGACGCGTTCGGGCCGCTCGCATTACATTCTGTCGGTTTCAGGATCAACCCAGGCGGCGGACGGCATGTTGTTGCAGAGATCACACGCCGATCAAGCAATCGATCTTAAAGAGTTGCCAACACACGAAGCGTTTCTGAAGACGACCGCGCGGATTCTCGAAACTTTGAAGTTGTTGCGCGATGCTCCGGTGGTCGATGAAGAATATCGCGGACCGGTTCTGCTTTCGAACGACGCCGCAGCGACTGTGATCTCCGAGTTGGTTGAGCCGAACCTGCTCGGCAAAAAACCTCAGCTTGGAGAAAATGCTCGCACGACGGGAAAGTGGTCCACCAGTTACAAGAGCCGCGTGCTGCCGGATTTCATTAACGTGTACGACGATCCGACGATCGCCAGTATTTCTGGCCAGCCACTCTTTGGAAATTACGCGTTCGATGATGAAGGTGTGAAAGCGCAGCGCGTGTCGCTAGTCGAAAAAGGGCAGCTTGTTTCCTATCTCATCGGCCGTCAGCCGATTCGCGATTTCCCAACCTCGAACGGTCACGGCCGCGCTGCGCCGACGGCTTCGCCAGTGCCGAGTCCGGGAAATATGATTTTGCAATCGACGGATCCACAACCGGATGCCGGGCTCAAGGCGCAGTTGATTGAGATGTGCAAGAAGCGCGATCTGCCCTACGGACTGTATGTTGAAACCATGGGTCCAGGCTTGCAGCCGCGATTGATGTATCGCATTTATACAAAAGATGGGCGCGAAGAGCTTGTGCGCGGAGGAGTGTTCGGAGATCTCGATGTCCGCTCTCTGCGCAGCGATCTGATGTCCACCGGTACGGCGCCTGCCGTGGAAGATCGTTCGGAGCCGGTGTGGTTCAGTGTGGCCAGTCCCGCTTTGTTGTTCGATGAGTTGCAGGTGAAGCGGACGCAGGTGGCGAAACAGAAGCTGCCAGAGTATCCGGCACCCGCGTTAGGGCAAGCCGCAAACTAAGGCGGCGACATATCTGTCGTTCGAAGTAAATCTGGAGCGGAGACGGGCTTGCCGCGTCTCACTCCGGTGCCCCTCTCGAAGTACTTCTCGAAATTTACGGTCGTAGCCGGGCCGCGTCTCTGCGGCAAATTACTGCACAGCTGTTCAGATCAGTTCACTTCAGTTCAGGCCGCCTGCATGGACGTTCTCACGCGTCCGGCGCATGATCCAAGCAGTGATTGCAACAATGATTGTGACGAGGGAGCATTCAAGCAACGAGGCAACGCGAGTTGCGTAGTGGATTTTCAGCAGCTGCCTCAAGGATGAGGGCGGGAGTTACACAGATTTTCAAAATAAAAGGGGAAACGATCAAATGCTTAAGAAAACGATGCTATTCGGGATGGTTCTGGGGCTCTCCACGCTGTCATTGGCTCAGGCGAAAGTTAAGCAACAACCGGTTCTGCCCGCAGGAGCAATGCGCGGGAATGCGACCTCGACCTGCGATGTCTCATATACAGGCGGGATCAGCACCACCACCACAAAGTTTTGCGTCACAGTGAACGGAAACATTCCTCAATTCAGCGTGGCCACGGAAGAGATGATGGGGATTGGGGAAGGTTACGGAATTTGCGACAACTCCACCGGCAATTCCTACTTCGACTACGCGCAATCGGATAGCGGAAACTGGAACTCGCCGACGTTCACGCACAGCGGAAACGTCGTGACGATCAAGCGGATGACCAGTGATGGCATCTGGCTGTTGACGCAGACGATCACCAATGTTCCGGCATCTTCCTCTGGATTTGGTTCGGCCAAAGTTGGGATGAAGCTCCAGAACCTGAGTAATAACAGCCGCAGCGCTCAGTTACTCCGCTATGCCGACGTGGATGCCAACAGCGATTTCACCAACCACTTCGATGCCACCTCGACAACGGCAATCGGACTGGATGGGGACTTCCAACATGGGCTCATCATTACCAACAACACCTTCAACAACAACTACGGATATTTCGCCGGAGTGCTGGACATCGCCGGTTTACCGGATCCATGCAACCCGTTCAAGTTTCTGCCTGCTAACTTGCCCTTCGTCGGAGACGGCTCGATTCTGTCGACCTGGAGCTTTACGATTGCGAAGAAGGGAACTGCCAGTGTCGTGAGCACTTACAAAGGAATTTAGTATCTTTAGAGATCTGTCCGGCGAAGCTAATTGCTTTGCCGGACACTTTCTCGATTGCTCGTCCTGTTGACTGGCGCGAGCGAACATCTCGTGAACGCAAGAAAACCCTCCGGCACAATCGCATAGCATTCCCTCCCTGCAAGCCACGCCATCTGGAAATCAGTAGAATGAACGCTCGATATGCGAACCGCTAATTTCATCAGTGCTTTTTTAGTCCTGTGCGCCATATCGGCGTGGTCACAAACACCGGCACCGACACAGCCACGTCGCCCGATGACGCCGCCGTCCATCGAACCTTTTTCGAAGGAGCTAACGGATCACCTCATCGCGGTCCGCGACGCGGCACTCTCCAGCGATTACGCGTGGCATCAGCTGGAGCATTTGACGGAGAATATTGGTCCGCGTCCGGCGGGATCTCCGCAAGCGCAAGCTGCCGCCGAATACGTAGCTGCTGAAATGCGCAAGCTGGGACTCGAAGTTCATCTCGAGCCGGCGCAAGTCACGCATTTCGTTCGCGGAGAAGAAAAAGCTGAACTCGTTGAATATCCGGGCCAGGCTGTCAATACAACACAGCGCATTGTGCTCACAGCGATCAGCGGAAGCTCGGCAACTCCAGCAGAAGGAATTACGGCGGACGTCGTTGTCGTCCACAGTTTCAACGAACTCAATTTGCTCGGACCCGACAAAGTCGCAGGCAAGATCGTCGTATTCAATGTTGTCTATGACGAACGCAAAGCGCTCGGCGGCATGGCTTTCGAAGCGTATGGTGAAGCCGTTGTGTATCGCGGAGCCGGTGCAACTGCTGCCGCAAAGTTGGGCGCCGTCGCATCTCTCGTGCGCTCCGTTGGAGGCGCCGACTATCGTTTGCCGCACACCGGCTACAGCACCCCTGCAGGAATTCCCGCGGGCGCGCTTGTTGCTGAGGATGCGGATCTGCTTGACCATCTCACGGCGCAGGGACGAGTGCGCATGCATCTGACGCTCACTCCACAAAGTCTTCCTGCGGTCACCGGATATAACGTGATCGCCGATCTGAAGGGTACCGAGCATCCCGAACAGATCGTTGTTGTCTCTGGACATCTTGATTCATGGGACCTTGGGCGCGGCGCGATCGATGACGGTGCGGGTGTCGTGATCTCGATGGCGACGGCGGAGATTCTCCAGCGACTGCATCTTCGTCCGCGAAGAACGTTGCGTGTGATTGCCTGGATGGATGAAGAAAATGGCGGCGGTGGAAGTCAAGCGTACGGCAAAGGTCACGCCGCGGAAATTGCGAATCACATCGCTGCGATCGAAAGTGATGCAGGGGCTGGGCATCCCCTGGGCTTCTACCTGAAAATGCCGGCGGCCGGTATCAGTGTGTTGCAACCGCTCCGCGAAATTCTGCGTCCCATAGGCGCAACTGCTTTGCGCTCGACTGATCAGAGTCCGGGCTCCGACATCGAGCCGCTAGTGCAAAGTGGAGTTCCCGGCATCGCAATCATTCAGGATGGCCGCAAATATTTTGATTATCATCACACGGCGGCGGACACGCTCGACAAAGTCGATCCGCGAGAGCTGCGCGAAAATGCGGCGGCGATGGCGGTGATGGGATACGCGATTGCTGATATGCCCGAGGCGTTGCCGCGATAACGTTCCTTTGTACACACACCGGCCGTGCGCGACGAGCCACATCATCCATTTGACGACCGTCTTCTCCGCGCATACGATGTTCGTTCGACTTACGGGGAAAAGAGTGGTCACGCGCGACTTTTCCCCGAAATTGGCATCAAAGGTAAACGTAAGCAAGCAGGCATCTATATTCAGCGTGGACTTGGGTACCGATTATGGACAAAAAGAAGTTAGAAGCATTCAAGAAGAAACTGGAAACGCGGCAACAGGAATTGCGGCACATGGTGGTCCGCAACCAGCAGGACGGACGCACTGCGGATGAGGAAGCTACGCAGGATCCAGCCGACCGTGCTGCCAGTTCCTACAACAAAGAATTTCTTTTCAGCCAGAGCAACAACGACCGGCAACTGCTGAACATGGTCGATGGCGCGCTCGCTCGCATGCGCGAGGGCAGCTTTGGAGAATGTGTTTCTTGCGGCAAAGAGATCAATGCTAAACGCCTGGACGCCGTTCCATGGACGCGGCATTGCATCGAGTGTCAGGAAAAAGCCGAGCAAGGCCTGCTGGAAACCGCGCAGTAAATTCCTCGTGTGGCGACGGGGCTCTGCCCCGTCACGCGGGCCCAAACTCCGCTTTAGCCACCTCCCCGACTAGCCACCCTCCGTGAACGACAAGAAATTTACAAATCACTGACCTTAGCCTGACAAGTCCTAACTACGTTCGCGGGTAGTATTGCGTTCGTTGTAAGGTTTGGATTTTCTAGCCTTCCCACCTGCGCGTTAGCGTGGCGCCCCGTCCAAGCCGCCATCAAGTTCCGTTCTTAATTCGAAGGAGAGTTACACTATGAATCCAAAACTACGTCACAACCTCTTTGTTATCGCGTTGCTTGGGCTCGCGATGTCTTTCGTTTCCAGTTCTGCGTTCGCACAATACACCGCGACAACGCTGGTGAAAAACACCGGCAAAGGCGGCGACACGCAGCTCATCAATCCGTGGGGATTAGCATATGGTCCGGGCGCGCCGTTCTGGTTGAGCGATGCGGGATCCGGGCTTTCAACGCTCTATACCGGAGCGGGAGTAAAACAGAGTTTGATCGTCACGATTCCGACGGCTTCCGGCACAGGCGTCGGTTCGCCCACGGGCATTGTCTATAACGCCTCAAGCGAATTTCAGATTGATACCTGGACGTCGGCTTTCCTGTTCGTCACTCTCGATGGAACGATCAGCGGATGGTCGCACTTCGAACCAAACAACGCGCTGATCGCAGTGAACAATTCGGGATCGGGTGCTGTCTATACGGGACTGGCGATTACCAAGAAGTCTTCCGGAAATCTGATTTTTGCTGCGGACTTTGCCAACAACAAAGTGGACGTTTACAACGGAACATTTCAGTTCGTCACTTCTTTCACCGACAAGAATCTTCCGACGGGATTCGCGCCGTTCGGTATTCAAGACATCGGCGGAAAAGTGTACGTCGCGTTTGCATCCACTACGGGCAAGGCCGGCGGATACATCGACATCTTCACGGAGAAAGGCGCGTTTGTGAAAACGCTCATTCAAGGCAAACCGCTGAACCAGCCCTGGGGATTCGCTATGGCTCCGTCGAACTTTGGCAACTTGAGTAAAACTTTGTTGATCAGCAACAACACCAACGCGGGAACAATTAACGGCTTCAATCCAACCACGGGGGCCTTCGTTGGGACAGTGGACCAGGCGGCTGGTAAGAACGCAGGCAAGCCGATCGTGATCAATCAGATTTGGGGGATCGAGTTCGGCGGCGGATCGGCGGCGAACGGCAATACCAATCAGCTGTTCTATACGGCTGGTCCGAAGAACAACCTCAACGGGGTGTTTGGAGTGATCAACGCCCAGTAAAAACGCGTCGCAAACGAGCAGTAAATTGTGCCGCCCTCTGATTGGTTTCGGAGGGTGGCTTTTTCGTTTGATGTAGCTATATGACTGATTCTAAATACTACTTCCGATGCTTTTGGTCTGGCCATCAGCTCGTGGGATGGCCCGTTCGGGCCATATTCCGAGCGGATTTTTCTGAGTCAAAGCAACTTCCTGGTGGTATGATTCTTCTAATCCTCACGCGAGGCCGAAAGGCTTAGCGAGCGAAAATCTCTGAATAAAAAGGGTGACCCTCATGGCTTGGACCAGTCCGGTATTCGAAGAAGTCGTTCTCTGCTGCGAAATCAATTCTTACGTCAGCGCGAAACTGTAATTCTGCGGGTTTCTCGCAGAAGATCAAAACTTGATTCTTAACTTGACGCTTAAAGATGCGCATCAGAATCCTCGGTTCTGCGGCCGGGGGTAGGTTTCCGCAGTGGAACTGCGGCTGCGGAAACTGCCTCGCCGTGCGTGGTAATTCCAGCGAGGACTCGTGCGGAAATCTTCCTAAAAAATCCACTCCTAAACAATTTATCGGCAAGCCCCGCACCCAGGCCCAACTGGCGCTGAGTGCCGATGGTGCCTCGTGGTTCCTGGCGGGAGCGTCTCCTGACCTCGCTTTCCAGATTGAAAGTGCTCCGGAACTTCATCCACGATCGCTGCGCGATTCTCCGGTCGCGGGAGTTGTTCTAGGAAGTTGCGATCTCGATCACGTTTTGGGATTGCTGCTGCTGCGCGAACTTCAGCCGCTGCGTGTCTACGCTGCGCCATCTATCCTCCGAATTCTTCGGGATGAGAACAGCATGTTCGGGATGCTGAATCGCGTCGAGAAGCAGGTGGAGTGGACGGCCATGAATTCTGCGTCGAATTCGGGCGCGGCATTTTCTTTGTTGACGGCCGATGGTAAAGACTCTGGCCTGCGCTGTGAAGCTGTCTATCTTTCGGGACGCTATCCGAAATATGTTAAGAGTAGTAAGAAAGATCTCGGCGATAAAGAAGCGTCGGCGGCGTTGTTTTTTGAGTCGGCGGGCAAACGAGTGGCGTACATCCCCGCGGTTGATCGTCTTGACGATGCGTTGCTGGGAAAAATTCAGGGCGTCGATCTGCTTCTGCTCGACGGAACCTTTTGGAGTGATGACGAGTTGATCCGTGTGCAGGGCAGCGGAGAAACGGCGCAGCAGATGGGGCACATGCCGATCCAGGAAAGCTTGCGGCTCCTGAAAAACATCAAATTGGGACGAAAGATGTACATTCATCTGAACAACACGAATCCGATCTTGAACGAAGCGAGTGCTGAACATCAGGCCGTGCGCGATGCCGGCTGGGAAGTGGCGGAGGACAATTGGCAACTGGAACTCTAGGTCGCGACGCCGAGAATTATTCCGACTTCAGTGAAGCTCACGTTCGACGAATTGCGCGCGGCATTGCGCAAGGTCGGCGAAGAGCGTTACCACCACAAACATCCTTTTCATTTGCTGATGCACGAAGGCAAACTCAGCCGCGGACAGCTGCAGGCCTGGGCGCTCAATCGTTATTACTATCAGTCGATTATTCCGATGAAGGACGCGATCATACTTTCGCGCGCGACTGATCCGTCGTTTCGACGCGTGTGGCGCAAGCGCATCGTCGATCATGATGGAGACGAGCAGAGAAATGGCGGGATCCTGCGTTGGATCAAATTGGCGGAAGCGACGGGATTGGATCGCGATCGCGTGATGCGTCACGAAGGAGTTTTGCCGGCAACGCGATTTATTGGAAATGAATATTTGAATCTGGTGCGAACGCGTCCATTTCTTGAGTGCGTCGCTTCTTCGTTGACCGAACTTATTTTCGCGCGACTTGATCACGCTGCGCATGGAAAAATTGCGCGAGCATTATCCGTGGCTCGCGTCGGGGCTGGATTACTTTGAAGCGCGGCTGACCGAGGCTCCGGAAGACGCGGCGTTTGCAATTCAATATTCGTTCGATCACGCGGCGACGCGAGCAGATCAAGACCGCGTTATCGCCGCTCTGCGCGATAAGTGCGACATCCTTTGGGCGCAGCTCGATGCACTGTACTTCGCCTACGTTGAGCCAGGATGGCCGCCGCCGGGGGCATTTCAGATTGATGCACCGGACGAGGTAACTCGTGGCTGAGCTGACTGACGCTAGCATTCCGAAATTTGCTGCAGGATGTCGCTGGGGTGGGACGACCGAAGCTCCCGACGTTCTTTTTCCCGAAGGAGTGATTCGCGTGCAAGGTACGGGGCGCATCATCCTCGAACTTTGCGACGACCATTTCACGTTCGCTGAAATTGTGCAGAAACTCGAAACACAGTTCATGCTCGTGCCGGCGGGGAAGATTCGCGCCGAAGTGCGGGTGTTTCTTGAGCAACTGCACGACAAGCGGATTATCGACTACTAAAACGCAGCCGATTTAGTTCTGATGTCGTCTCAGAAATAGAATTGTCATCCTGAGCGAAGCGAAGGGTCTGCTTCTTTGTAGCGGCCGCGAAACAGCAGGTCCTTCGCTTCGCTCAGGATGACAATTCTTATTTTGTGAAGACGGCAAGTTGTCTTGTGAAGATGAACAATTCGTTTTCTGAAGTTGAATTTTCCAATGGCTTCCAATCCGCTGGCCCTGATTGCCGAGATTACGCATCGTTGTCCGCTGCATTGCGTGTATTGTTCGAATCCGCTGGAGCTGACATCTCGCAAGGAAGAACTCGAAACCGCCGACTGGCTGCGGGTTTTCAACGAGGCGGCGGCGCTGGGAGTTCTGCATCTTCACCTCACCGGTGGTGAGCCATTGGCACGTCCTGATCTTACGGAACTGATCGCGGGCGCTCGGAAGTCGCGTCTTTATACCAATCTGATTACTTCTGGGATCGGCCTGACGCGCGAGCGTCTTGCGCAACTAGTCGAGGCGGGACTCGATCACATCCAACTTAGTTTTCAGGATGCAACAGAAAGTTCTGCAAATTGGATTGCCGGTACGCGCGCACACGCGCACAAGATCGAAGTTGCGAAATGGATTCGCGAGCATCGGCTGGCGTTCACTACGAATCTGGTTGTCCATCGGCAGAATATCGATCATCTCGAGGCGATGATCGCTGGGCTTGAAGCGCTCCGTCCCGATCGCATGGAGATTGCGCACGCGCAATATTACGGATGGGCGCTGCAGAACCGATCTGCGCTATTGCCGACGCGCGCGCAACTGGATCGCGCGGTTGCAACGGTTGCGGCAGCTGATGAACGGCTGCGGGGAAAAATTCGCATCGATATGGTTGTCCCCGACTATCACGCGCGCTTTCCTAAGGCTTGCATGGGGGGATGGGGACGGCAGTTGCTGTTGATTGATCCCGCAGGCAAGGTGTTGCCGTGTCATGCCGCGGGAGTGATTCCGGGCATGAGTTTCGACAACGTGCGCGATCATGCGCTCGGTTGGATCTGGCAAAACTCGGCGGCGTTCCAAAAATTTCGCGGCGAAGATTGGATGCCCGAGCCCTGCCGATCCTGCGATCGCCGCAAAGAAGATTTCGGCGGATGCCGCTGCCAGGCATTTCTACTGACAGGCGACGCCAGCGCGACCGATCCGGTGTGCTCGCTGGCTCCGATGCATCACTTGATTGAAGAAGCGGTGCGCGAAGATGCGGTTGCTGATTCTATAGCTGTCGCGCAAGAGGGATCGTTTCACGTGCTGCAAGAAAAGATGGATGGGTTCTGGAGTTACAGGACGGACCCGAAGTAGTGAGCCATGAGAAATTCGAACCCATCCACGGATAAAGCTTCTCGCCTCCTTCGAAAAGCCCAAGGCCTTTCAGTCATCGGAGGTTCCAAGACATTGCGGATGTTTCTTTCCGCCGCTAAGCTCGGCGACGAAGAGGCACAGGTGGCCGTCGGTTATTACTACGCTTACGGCATCAGCAACAAAGCGAATGTGGACGAGGCACTTCGCTGGTGGAGACGCGCCTACAGGCAGGGATCATGGGCGGCTGCATTCAATCTCGGGATGTTTTTTCGCGACGCCAGACAGTGGTCGAAAGCTGTGCGGTGGTTTGAGCGCGCCGTAAAAGCTGGAGACGAAGACGGACTGATCGAGATTGCTAAGATCCATCTTCGCTATGCGGGCGATCGAGGTGCTGGCCTCCGTTATTTAAAGCTTGCGGTCGCCGCGAAAGGTAGGCTCACGGCGCCCGCACGTGTAGAGGCTGAGCGTTTGGTCAAAGAGCAAAAGGCCTTGTCCACTGGCGATCTCCTTTATATGAAAGCAGATTTGTTAGACGAAGCCGGGCGATGTGCCGAGGCTCTCCCGCTGCTATTGAAGGGAGCAAAGGCGGGCCATTCGAGTTGCCAATTACTTCTCGGAAACTATCTTTCAGATGGGCGCAAGGGCATACCGATAGATCGCCAACGCGCTGTTTACTGGTATGAGCAGGCGTACAAGCAAGGGAGCAGTGCTGCCGCTTCGAATTTGGCAATGACTTACCGCAAGCACGGCGAGTCAGATAAGGCATACCGCTGGTTCGATCTTGGTGTAAAGTCTGGCGACAACGAAGCTAACCTTCCTCTAGCGAAGATTTGGCTATACGACCGCAAGGACAAAGCGAAGGCGGTCAAGCATCTAAAAGCGGTGTTCAAGGGCAATCCGCGAGATGTGAGCGAACTCAGCCGGGATGAGGCGCGGGCAATGCTCAGGCGTCTGCGAATGGGCGATCGATAGAGCGTTCGTGAGTTCGTGACCGCTGCACTCTACGTCTCCACAAAAATCGTTAGCATTGCTAACGAATTGTTCTCGCGCCATCGAGCCGGCTCGTGTGGAGCGGACACTCCTGTCCGCTGCCGTTGTTTTGGCTCTTGTTCCCCATTTTTCTGCCGAGCGAACTACTTGGGTAGGAAGAGTTCAAAATCAAGAGCAACACCAAGAGCAGCGGACAAGAGTGTCCGCTCCACACGGGCAGCGCTTTGACCATCTCGAAAGCGCCCTGCTAAACTGAAGAATTGTCAGCCTATTCCTAGGCCTAGAAGGAATCCCGTGCGCGCAGAGACTAGACATTCGATGAAGGAAGACCGCTTCAGCAAGGCAACGTTGGAGGCGGCGGGAAAGACCGTTGACTGGAGCGGAGAACACAAGTCAACGCTCGCGATTATTGTGGCTGCGGTTGCGATTATTGCGGCGATTGCGATTGGCGGATGGTACTACCTCAATCAGCAGGATGAAAAGGCCAGCGCCGAGCTATCGACGGCGGTCCGGACGTTTGAGACGCCGGTGCGTCCAGCGGGTATGCCCGCGCAGCCCGGATCGGAAAGTTTTGCGTCCTCGCAAGAGCGGGCGACGGCAGCACGCAAACAATTCCAGGCGATCGTGGATAAGTATCCCCATACACACACGGCCGACATGGCCCGCTATTTTGTGGGATTGACTGCAGCCCAGTTGGGCGACAATGCGGCGGCGGAAACGAATCTGCAAGCGGCGGCGGACGCTTCGAGTTCCGATCTTTCAGCGCTCGGCAAGTTGGCGCTGGCTTCGGTGTACCGCACGGAGAATAAGAACGACAAGGCGGTCGATCTTTACAAGAAGTTGATCGACAATCCGACACTCGTCGTCAGCAAAGCGACCGCACAAATGGAACTCGCGGGGTTCTACGAGTCGCAGCAGAAGCCAGATGAGGCGAAGAAGCTGTATCAGGAAATCGAGAAAGATAATCCTTCGAAGGAAGCCGCATCGCTCGCGCAGCGCAAGGCTGCCGCGTTGAAACAGTAGTCTTTCCGACAGATTAGTGGAGAGCCGGGCGTCTCCCGCCCGGCCCGCACGTATCCAACCTCTTCCCAAGCCTAAAGCCGTTGCCCAGACGCCGCTTGTCCCGCTGTTAGAAAAGTCTTGGGATACTTGCCTTCTCCGCAGAGTTTGAAAGAGCCAAAGTCTTTGTACCACCGACCTGCTGGTACTTCTTGGCCTTGACTCGATCCACAGGCGCAGGCGGTTAAGGTCATCGAGGCCAACTTTGCGATCACGCATACGTTCGACGAGATGATCTCGAATCGGAGGCGGAAGGCGCGACCAGGTTTCTATTTGCTGCATCTATTCGCCGAAAACGAAACGGCCCAGTTCGTCCCCGAGATTTTTGACTTCATTCGGATCTTTTGACGACCGGAAGCGTTCGGCTAGTTCGAAAAAAGCCTGCTCTTTCTGCTTAGAAGCCTCGATCCCTTGCTCAATGAGTTCTACCAGAACGCGGTTGTCGCTGAGGCGGCGGCGCTTTGCCAGGCGTTCAACCTGTTGAGCGACTTGAGCGGGAAGAGTTACGCTGCGGCGTACTTGTTTGGGAGCAGCCATAGCACCACTATACACCAATCTGGTGCGTGTTGCTTCAAATTGCGGCTTTCTACAGCGCCCGTGCCAACGCCGCTCCCGCAAGCACCGCGCCCAGACACAGCACATTACTTGCGATGATATTCAAGCCGCTCATCAGCCATTGCCCGCGCTCCATCATCACGAAGCTTTCGAAGGCGTATCCGGAGAACGTCGTATAGGACCCGCAAAAACCCACAGCGATCAGCAATCGCCAACGCGGATCCAGCAACAGTCGTTCGGTCGAGTACATGAGGAAGAATCCCAGGATGAGGCTGCCGGTTACATTGATCAGAAGCGTTGCGTATGGGAAGGCGGGTGCGAAATTACGGCCGATGAGAATGCCGAGGAAGTAGCGGGCGCAGGCTCCAACGATGGCGCCAAGTGCGATCCAGAAGTAGTTCAAGACGCGGGACCTCCTACAAAAGAGTGTAGGAGTTATCAGCCCCAGAGTTTCTGGCCCCGAGGGCGGTTAATGGCGAACCCCATCGCCAATGGCTCAGTATAGCGCACACGATATCCCACGGCGTCCGAGATTCAGAGCGAGTTAATAGCTCCCAGCCAGCGGACGGGGAAACGGCTTCCGAGGGAATTCACCAGGCGCTCGTCGGCGGTGATCAGTTCAGTCTTTGTGGTCACGGCCAAGGCGACATAAAGGCAGTCGTAGAAACTGTGGTCGCAGGCCAGTGCGATTTGCAATGCTTCGCCGAGGAACGCGCTGCTTGGGACGACCTCTACTCCAAGCGCTCGAAAGTGGCGCAGGGAATGTTCGGCGGCCGATCGACTGACTCGGTCGCGTCGGACCGCCTTCCAAAGAACGTTTCCGATTTCAGCCTCGATCAGCTCTGGAGCTGTGAGTTCTATTTCGCGCTTCACATGCAGAGCGAGCAAACGGTTCGCCGGATCGATTAGGTCTTCGCCAGCTGCGGGCAGCAGCCACTTTGCAGCAACACAGGCATCGACCACAAACGTCGTCCCCACTCTCAACGTTCGCGGTCCTCGCGGATCATCTCCTCGGTGCTCTGAAATGGGCCGGCGCCGGGAGCACGTGAGGCCTGGATCTGCATCAATTCGTCAAACGCACGTTTGCGGCGCCGCAACTCTTCGGATGTGGGGACGGACTCCTCCAACAACGTAATGACCTCGGCGGCGATGGAACTGCGCTTCTTACGGGCGCGGGCACGGAGGGCCTCGTAGAGGTCTTTGGGCACGTTTTCCACGTATAGGGTGGGCATAGGATAAGTCTAGCATATCCATAGGGAGTGATTCATCTCAAATGCGCCGTCGAGATGCTGCCGATTGGGCGCGACCCGTCCTCCCTTCCTTGACACCCTGTTTTCAGGCCTTTATTCTTAAGGCTAGTCATTGCTATAGCTCCCTGAGAGACTTTCGTCTCTGCGTGCACTTCCGCGGGCCTTTGCGGTAATTTGAGTGGGGGCGGCGGAGGTTCCGGTTCCAATGCTGATCGAACTTGAAGATTTAGAGATTAATCCTGTCGATTTTCGGGAGGAGTTTGCTCCCGGCGCGATTGATCTTGGGCCGGATGTCCTGCAAAAGTCCATATTACGCAGCGAAGGCCGCGCTGATCTGGTCGAGGAGATCCACAGCAAGCACGAGGTTGTGAAGGATATAAGGATTAAAGGCCGGCTGGATACCAGTCTGGAAGTGGCTTGTGCGCGGTGCCTTGATCCCGTGGTGCATCCTGTAGAGCGGAGTTTCGATCTCCTGTATCGTCCGCTAGGGGTTGATTCGGGACACGCAGAGCTTTCGGTCACCGACGCGGAAGCCGAGATCGGGTATTACCAGGGCGACGGGTTGTTGCTGGAAGATACGTTGCGCGAGCAGGTATTGCTGGCGCTCCCATTGAAGTCAATTTGCCGCGAAGACTGCAAGGGATTGTGTCCGCACTGCGGCAAGAATCTGAATGAAGTTGAGTGTTCGTGTGTCGATCACGTTGAGGATCCGCGTTGGTCGGCGCTGAAAGAGATTCGCGAAAAGCTTCAGTAGTAAATATGAAACGAGTTCTCAGTTCTTTGGTTTTAAGTTCTCAGTTCTTAGAAAAAGCGGTTTGACTGAGGGCTGACGGCTGATAGCTGACGGCTAAAAGAGGACATCATGCCTAATCCGAAACGAAGACATTCACAAAAGCGCACCGCAACACGGCGGGCGCATGATTCGCTGTCGAAGCACTCGTTGTCCGAGTGTCCGAACTGCCACGAGCAGAAGATGCCACACCGCGCTTGCCCGAAGTGCGGAACCTACAAGGGCCGCGAAGTTTTAGAGGTTGCAGAGAAGTCCTAGCTTTCTTCTTCCTTCATGCCAAGCGTAATCGCACTCGATGCGATGGGGTCCGACAAGGCGCCGAAGCCGGAGATTGAAGGCGCGCTGCAGGCGGCGCGTCATCACGGCGTCAGCGTGCTATTGATTGGGCCCGAGGCAAAGCTGCGGGCAGAGTTGACGCGCTATCCCGGGGCGCGGCGGCTGCCGGTGGATGTGGTCAACGCCACCGAAGTCATTACCATGGAAGACAAAGTGGACGCGATTCGCGGTAAGCGCGATTCGTCGATCCGCGTGGGATTGCGCTTGGTCCGCGAAGGTCGAGCCGATGGATTCGTGACCGCCGGCAATACCGGCGCAGCGATGGCCACCGCAAAAGTCGTGCTGGGCGCGCTGCCTGGAGTGGATCGTCCAGCGCTAGCGGCGGCATTTCCGACGGTGAATAGCACGGCGGCGATATTGCTCGACGTCGGCGCAAACGTGGATTGCACTGCGGTGAATCTTGAGCAGTTTGCAGTGATGGGTGATATTTACTGCCGGTCGATTTTTGGCATGAAGCATCCTCGGGTGGGGCTGCTTTCGATTGGCGAAGAGGAAGGCAAAGGCAACGAACTGACGCGGGAAGCGTTTCAGCTCCTGAAAAAACTTCCTATCAACTTTGTCGGTAACGTCGAAGGCCGCGATTTATATAACGGTCACGTGGATGTCATCGTCGCCGATGGATTTGTTGGCAACGTGGCGTTGAAGACTTCAGAAGGCGTGGCGCGGTTAGTGAGTTCGGTTTTGAAAGAAACTTTGAAATCTACGATCACGCGGCAGGTGGGCGCGTATCTTTCGCGGAATGCGTTTTCGGATTTCAAGAAGCGGCTGGATCATACGGAATATGGTGGTGCTCCGCTGCTCGGAATAAAAGGCGTCTGCATCATCACGCACGGATCATCGAATACAAACGCGATCAAGAACGCGGTTCGAGTCGCGGCAGAGTTTGCCGAAGGTAAAGTGAACGAGACGATTGAGCGCGAGCTGGCGCAACTGCAGCAGTTAGCAGTAAGCAATTAGCGAAGCATTCAGCAGTCAGCACTCAGAAATTCGCTGGTGCTCGATACTTTCGCTTTTGCCCCATGTTTCGCGTCGGTGGGTTTTTGCTAAGTGCTGAATGCTAAGTGCTGATTGGTGTCCCATTCCCAATGACAAATCCTAATTCTCCTCTCGTTTTTCTCTTTCCCGGCCAAGGGTCGCAATCCGTCGGCATGGGGAAAGAGTTGGCTGATAACCATCCAGCCGCACGGCGCACTTTCGAAGAAGCGGATGAGGCGCTTGGTTACAAGTTGTCTGCGCTTTGCTTTGAGGGTCCCGAAGAACAATTGAAGATGACGGAGATCACGCAGCCAGCGATCTTGACGGCATCGGTTGCGGCGTGGCGCGTGTTGCTGGAAAAGGGTGTGAAGCCGGATTTCGTGGCAGGACACAGCCTCGGCGAATATTCGGCGCACGTGGCGGCGGGCACTTTGAATTTTGCTGATGCAGTGCGGACGGTGCGCAACCGTGGCAAATACATGCAGGAGGCCGTTCCCTTCGGAGTCGGCGCCATGGCGGCAATTCTGGGGATGCCACTTGATAAGGTGATCGAAATTGCCAACGAATCGGCGCAGGGAGAAGTTTGTCAGGCGGCTAATATTAATTCTCCCGAGCAAATCGTGATTTCAGGACACGCTGGAGCGGTGGCTCGTGCGATTCAACTGGCGACCGAACGTGGCGCGAAGAAAGCAGTCAGTCTTCCGGTGAGCGCTCCTTTCCATTGTTCTCTGATGCAACCGGCGCAGGATCGACTAGCGGTGGATTTGGCGGCGCTGAGTTTCCAGAGTCCTTCATTTCCAGTGGTGTGTAATGTCGATGCGGTTGCTATTACTTCGGCGGACGCGGCGCGCGATGCCTTGATCCGACAAGTAACAGGATCAGTGAAGTGGGAGCCGTCGGTGCGGCTGCTGATCGAGAAAGGCGCGAGTTTATTCGTGGAGGTCGGCCCGGGGAAAGTTTTATGGGGATTGATGCGGCAGATCGATCGCTCCACGACTTGTTTAACAGTTGGAGACGAGGCGTCGCTGCAGAAGACGTTGGCGCAGCTCTCGGCTTCGGCGGCGTAATGTTTGTGTTCGATAGTTCGCGTTACTCAATCTCGCTACTAATTAATTAGTTGTTCGTTTCCATCAGTTGCTCGTTGCGAAACTTTCTCGTCCCAGCGAATCCCTCCACCAGTCTGAGTGACGCTCATGCTTCTTTCGATCGAAAAACTGATCTACGGCGGGGACGGACTGGCACGCACTTCGACCGGCGCGGATGGGCGCAGTATGGCGGTGTTTGTCCCGTTTGTACTGCCCGGCGAAAAAGTAGAAGCGGAGATCCGGCAGCAGAAGCCGGGTTTCGCACGCGGCACGGTTACGCAGTGGATTGAATCATCGCCGGATCGTATCCCTGCGCGGTGTCCTTATTTTCAGCGATGCGGTGGATGCCACTACCAGCACATTCCTTACGAGCGGCAACTTGAATTAAAAGCAGGAATTCTGCGTGAGACTCTGCAGCGGGTTGCAAAGATAGAACTGAAGTCTGAAATTCATGTGCACGCTTCCCCGCCGTGGAATTATCGTAATCGGACACGTTTGCAAGTGCAGACCGTTCCGGAATTTGCGCTGGGATACTTTCGATTTGGCTCGCACCAATTTCTTCCCGTAAGTGAATGCCCAATCAGTTCTCCGCTGCTAAATCGCGTGATCGGCCAACTACTAGTGCTTCGCGGATTGGACTGTCCTCGAACAATCGAGGAGATCGAACTCTTTGCAGACGCGGACGACGAGCGATTGCTGCTCTCGGCATTTTGCGCACGCGATGCCGATCAGAAAGACATGTTGCGTTGGGCGGAGGCCCTGCAGCGCGACGTTCCCGAAATCTGCGGTGTCACATGCTTTTCTTCGCGACGGCGAAACGAAGAAGACGATGGGCCAGCGGATCCAAAAGTGCTCGCACAGTCTGGCGCGAAGACAGTCAGCTATCGCACAAATAGTCATGAATATCAGGTCAGTGCTGGTGCGTTCTTCCAGGTGAATCGTCACCTCATCGACGAACTGGTATCGGTGGTGACGGGGAACGCCAGCGGCGAGCTAGCGCTCGACCTGTATGCCGGCGTCGGGCTATTTTCTTTGCCGTTGGCGAAAAACTTTCATCACATTTTTGCTGTAGAGGCGTCACAGACATCGTACGGCGATCTCACGCACAATGTTCCTGCGAACGTGAAAGCGATTGGCGCGCGAACCGAGGATTACATGCAGAACGTTTACCAGAGAGGCGGTCACTCGAAGAGCCGATCGGCGCGAAAAAGTCCTGACTTGGTCGTCCTGGACCCTCCCCGCGCCGGTGCTGGCAAAGCGGTGATCCAATCTTTGGTGGAACTCGGGGCGCCCCGTGTCCGATATGTTTCGTGTGATCCGTCGACACTGGCGCGGGATATGGCTCCACTCCTGGCGTCCGGATACCACATCGAGGAAGCGCACTTATTCGATCTCTTTCCTGAGACGTTTCATGTCGAATCAGTGATGCTGCTGGCGCGCTGATCGCTTTCTACGTTGCCATAATCCGGAGCCGCGGTTGAGAAAGAGGAACCGCGGCGCCGGTCTATCGTTAATCTCCTCAATCTCCTTCCCGAGTTAAGGCCGATGACGCAGAATCGCAAGCCTCCGCGGCAGCCGTTGTTCTGGGCGGCAATCGTCTTCGCGCTGGGTCTATGGATCGGGGTTCGCGCGTGGCGTCCACCCTCCTGGTGGATGATTGCGCTCGCTGTTTTCATCCTTGCTGCCTCGTACTTTCTTGCGCAGCGAGCTTGGATCAGCAAGTCGCTAGCGCTCGCGTGCTGGTTCTTTCTTGGCGCATTTCTGATTCAGATTCGCGGAAAGCCTCCGTCCATCCCCCAATCCCAGGCTCCCCAAGTCCTCGCTTTGGCGGATGGTTCGCCAGTCGTGCTAACGGGGCATGTGATTCGCGAAGGCTATATACGCGCCGCTGGACCTCAGTCCGTGCGCGAATCCGTCGATATCGAAACGGAAGAGATCGCGAGTGCCGGACAAACCTGGCCGTTGCGCGCTGGCGTGCGGCTGACTATTTATGAAAAGGAAACAGCGCCGACGGAGGGCCGTGTGTCGCCGCCCGTTTCTACACTCGATCTGACCTACGGTTCGCGCATTCAGATTCCTGCCAAGCTGCATCCCGCCCGAAACTTTCGCAATCCCGGAGCATTCGACTACGAAGGATATCTCCTCGACAACGGCATCAACGTGCTCGGCTCGGCGGACGCGAAAGAGATCATTCGGCTCCCGGGATTCTCCGGCAGCCGCATCGAATCTTGGCGTATGCGAATCCACGCCAGCATCGTAAATAAGATTCACGAACTGTGGCCTGCACCGCAAGCTTCGCTCATGGACGCAATGGTTCTCGGTGAAGAATCATTCTTGCAAAATGCAACGCGCACCGAGTATCAGCGCTCGGGCACCTATCACGTCCTGGTTGTTTCTGGGATGAACCTAAGCATTCTGGCGGTCGCCATTTTTTGGACGCTCCGTCAATTTCGAATCGATCCCGCACTGGCGGCGATTGCGACCGTCGTGGTCTCGTTCGCATACGCTTTCGTCGTCGGAGTCGGGCCTCCTGTATGGCGCGCCGCACTTATGCTCGCAACATATCTCGGAGCGCGCTTGCTCTATCGCGAACGCAACATGATGAACGCGATCGGCGCGGCCGCGCTGATAGTTTTGATTGCGAATCCGGACGCCCTGTTTGGCGCGAGTTTCCAACTCACATTTCTTGCCGTCTTCATCATCGCTGGCATCGGGTCGCCGATTCTGGAACGAGGCACGCTGCCCTACGCGCGCGGTCTGCACCAATTGCAAACTGCGAGTTATGACTTGCATGTTTCTCCAAACGTCGCGCAATTTCGCAACGATTTGCGACTCATCGCTGGACGGCTGAAGAAATTCGTTGGTGTCCGACTCAGTTTTGCGTTGCCGTCGTTCTCCATGCGTTTTGCGATCGTCGCGGGCGAACTGATTTTCATCTCCGCACTCATGCAGGGGGGGCTCGCGTTGTTAATGGCCTACCACTTTCATCGCGCAACTACGATGGGGATGCCAGCCAATCTCGCAGTCATTCCGCTCACTCAAATTCTGATGCCCACTGCTGCAGCCGCTGTCGGCCTGGGGTTCATCTCGCATACGCTGGCGAAACCTGCGGTTTGGATCTCGGGCTGGGCGATCGACGGAATCGCGGGAACAGTGCACTGGCTGGGCGGTCCAAAGGTTATCGGAGGGTCGATCGCCGATCTTCGCGTGGCCATGCCGACAGCTCTAATGATCGTTGCTTCGGTCGCTACGTTGACTTTAGCGATGTTGGTCGCCCGACGAGCTCGATGGGCCGCATTCGCTTCTGTAGTCTTGCAGTTTGGTGTTGCAGTTTGGATTGCCTTCGTTCCGTCTCGTCCTCGAATTCAGAAAGGCGTAATGGAGATGACGACCATCGATGTCGGCCAAGGCGACTCAATTTTGTTAGTTACGCCCGAAGGCCGCACCTTGCTCATCGATGCGGGAGGGCTGCCGCAGTGGATGCATTCGGATTTCGATCTCGGAGAGCAAGTTGTCTCTTCTTATTTATGGAATCGAGGGATCGATCGCCTCGATGCTGTTGTCATTACGCATCCTCACGCCGATCATCTCGGCGGGATGCCAGCAGTGATTGCAAATTTTCATCCGCGCGAATTGTGGATGAGCATCGACAAGCCTGTTGGCGAGTTGGCTGCGATTGTCGCGCAGGCGCAACGAGCGGGGATGATGGTATCCGTGAAAAAAGAGGGCGATCAATTCGATCACGGCGGCGCTCACTTTCGCATGCTCGCGCCGGGCCGCGACCAAATTACTGGATCGATGCGTCCCAATGATGATTGTCTGGTATTCACTGCGACCTTCGGGTCGACCACGGCTCTCCTGGAAGGAGATGCTGAACGACCCGCGGAACGGCGCATTGTGGAAGAACATCCCGAGGCGATGCTCCTAAAAGTCGCGCATCACGGAAGTGCCAGCGGAACTTCGTCGGACTTGCTGGCGACTGTTCATCCGCGCTACGCGGTTATTTCGGTTGGAGTGCGAAATACCTATGGACACCCCCGACGCGAAGTCTTGGACCGGCTCCAGCGCGCGGGAGTCAAAACGTTTCGCACCGATGAAGATGGGGCGGTGAGTTTTTATTTGGACGGAAAATCAGTGACGCCGGATGTGGCGCTGCTACATCCGCAGTGACAGAGAATGCTCTGCGCGGGAGACGGCAAGCCCGTCTCTACCAGATTTCACACGAGTTATTACGCGCTGGCGGTTTCATCGTCCAACGGAGGCAGCTGGCGGTACGCTTCGATTACTCGCTTCGCTTCGGCAGCATCTTCTTCGCGAACCAGAAGAATGTTTCCGCCCACGCCCGGGAAAGCGTCCTGAACCGCGTCGAGGGATTTCAAATCCGACTCCAGTCCCGCGGACTCCAGCAAGCCCCGTACGACCAGAGCTTCGCTTTCCTGCTCGGTGTCGAAAACCTTGACCAGCTTTTCGTTGGGATCGGGTTGGGGCGCGGAATTCGTAGGCTCAGGCATGCATCCTCCAAGAAAGTGTGTGCTCCCAAGATTACCTTGAATTGCGATCGGGTGTCAGGTCTCAAGGGCGAGGTCGCAGGTCTTAGGTCTCTGGTCTCGGGCTTGGACGCGCAGCTGCCCACTCATTACTGATACCCGAGACCTGCGACCCAAAACCTGCGACCTAGGGCCTGATACTCCTCACTTAAAGACCTTGGCCCAGTTCGCCGATATTGCTTGAGTGAGGGTTCCATGAGGCGAGCAGGCATGAGGCGAGCGGGAATGATTTTGGGGAGCGTTTTCAGTCTGGCGGTACTTGCGGCTGGGGGCACCGTCGAAGGAAAGATCGTCGGGTGGCCGATCGATCCGCTCGCATCGCAACCCAACGCGGTTGTGTGGTTGGAGGGCGCTCCTGCTCTGGTCGCGGGCAAGGCTCCTGCTGTAATGATGCAGCGCGGCGGACAATTTGTGCCGAATTTCTTGATCGTCGTCGCGGGGCAAACAGTGAACATGCCGAACGACGATCAAGTTGCGCACAACGTTTACTCAGTCTCCAGCGCGAAAAAGTTTGACCTGGGGTACTACGCGAAAGGCGAATTGAAAACGGTCACATTCGATCGGCCCGGGGTGGTCGATGTGCTTTGCCTTCTACACGGCTTTATGCGCGCAAGAATTTTGGTCCTCCCGAGTTCAAGCTACTCTGCGATCGCGGCCGACGGAAGTTTCCGTATACGCAATGCGCCACCGGGAAAATTTATGCTCAAGTTCTGGGGCGACGGAATGGGTTCCTCCAGTCAGGAGGTGACTGTTCCCGCCGATCAAAAGCCGGTCAGGGTGAGGATGCCATTGCCGAAGTTGTCACCTGCCTCCGCTCCAAGAAAAGCTTCGTAGAATCAATGGCTGCTTCCACTCTGCCTTCGCGCTGCGTGGCGTTCGCTTTGTTCCTCAGTTTATTAGCGTCGCCCAGGACGACGGCGGTCGGGGCGTGCCAGGAAGAGATCCGAGCCAAAGACGAAGACCAGATCGAATCGCCAACGATCCAATCGCCAGCCGACAACACGCCCTCGGACGGATTAACCATTGCGGTGCTCGACAGCCTCGCTCGCCTTCCGGGCGGGCTTTCGTCATTGCCGCCGCCTTCCATCCCACGGCAAAATCCGCAAACTCAAATCAAGATCGATCTCGGTAAAATTCTATTTTTCGACACCGCTCTGTCCCGCGACAATTCCCTGAGTTGCGCCAGTTGCCATGATCCGGGGATGGCATATTCTGATGGCCGCGCTCGGGCAGTTGGCATCACTCACAAAACGCTGAAGCGGCGCTCGCCCAGTCTGGTGAACTCCGCTTACAATGCCACGCAATTTTGGGATGGCCGCGTGAAGGCTCTCGAGGATCAAGCGCTCCTGCCGGTGTTCTCCAGAAATGAAATGGGGATGCAAAGCCCGGAGGCACTTCTCGTCAGACTTCAGTCGCTTCCTAGATATCCGCGCAGGTTTCGCCGAGCGTTTGGGAGACCCATAAACTTGCAAGACGTGGAGCGCGCAATTGCCGCGTTCGAACGAACGCTAGTCTCATCAGACTCCTCCTTCGATCGCTACGCGCGCGGGGACAGGCAAGCGCTGACCGACCAGGAAAAACGCGGCCTGATCCTATTCATCGGGAAAGCGTCGTGCTCACAGTGTCATAACGGGCCAAATTTCACAGACAACAAATTTCACTCTCTAGGCTCTCTGGGCGGGGCATCCGCAAAATTAGTTAGCAATGCTAACGAAATTGATTTGGGACGTTTCGCGGTGACCAGGAAAGTCGCGGACCGATATGCGTTCAAAACGCCGAGTCTCCGCAGCGCGACTGGGCAAGCTTACTTCATGCACAACGGTGCCATGACCACGCTGGAACAAGTGATCGATTTTTATAATGAGGGTGGAGGCCGAGGACCGAAGTCCACCCTGCTGTTCAAACTGCACCTGACCGCTGCAGAAAAAGAAGACCTTCTCGCGTTCCTGAGATCTCTGCGTTAGCGCTAGTCCGCTGCTTGCATCAATTCCGTGACACCGTCGATGTCTGCACCGAGATCGAGTCCGTCCGTCCCGGCATTTTGGTACGGCGGCAGTACGTGATAATCGCCGCCTGAGAGCTGCGGATTCACGAATACAGTCGTATAGTCCGGAGGCGCCTGATTACTACTCGGCCATGCTGGCGCGGGACGCATCGCTCCCCATCCCACCACCAGATTACTGGCTACATCCGATTGCGTGAAGCATTCTGAAAAACTAGGAATCGGTTTCATGTCATCCACGCATTTCAGAGGTCGGCCGATTTTCCAAATTCCGTTGTAGGCTCCGGCGCGCACGACGTTATTCGTGAATGTAAATGGTCCCATCTTCGGCTGCCGATTCGCGGTCCATGTGCCGATGCTCAAAATTACGCCTTCGACTCCATCGGTCACGAAAGTGTTGTGATCGAACACGACATTATTCAGCGGAGTGCCGGTGTGAAGCTGGCTGGCTAAATCGGCCATCGATCCGCCGCCGAGATAGAGTGTTTCATTCACGTCGTCGGCAAGATTGTCGTGCAAGCTAAGCCGTTCCGTTCCACTCGAGTCTTTCACTTTGCCGGAACCGTTCAGACATCGCGTCGGTTTGTGAGGACGTCCTGTGCAACTGCGCGTAGCCTCAATCTGGAAGCCGCTTCCGATATGACTGATGTAGTTGTATCGAATCGTGATGTCGTTGACTTTTCCCCACGTACCGCGCGGCGTGATCAGGACGGCAAACCCGTTCTGCGAATATCCGCCCCAGGAATACTCCATCCGGTTGCCTTCCAGCAGAACGCGCTGCGCATTTTTTAACTCGAAGATATTTTTTACGATGTAACCCTTAAATCCAGGATAAGCCTTGGTGAAGCCAGGGTCGCGTGGATTCCATGCAGGAACTTTGTAAAAATGATTTTGCCGGATTTCTATATCTGGAGGCGTAGCCTTGCCCTTCAATGCTCCTCCAAACATAATGTTTTCCCCGGAGGCTTCAATAAAGTTGTTATAGATCTTCCATGTTCCTTCGGGTGCACCGGTCGGATCATCTCCACCGCCGAAGGCATGCGCATCGGTGCAGACTCCGCCCTTGCCAGCGATGCATTTGAAGTCGTTGAGGTAAGAGTTGATCACTGCGATATTCGTGGATCCCGTGAGACTGAATCCGCTCCCGGTTTCCGCAGCGACTTCTGTGCCGTGGGCCCATACGCGATCAAAAATAATATGATCAGCGCCGGTGAGCGTCACCAATCCTCCAGAGAGTGCACTCGTATCGGGCCTCGTAATTTCAATTCCGGGACCGATTCTGTAAAAATTCGCGCCCGGAGCGGCCGCGATATCAGAGCCTGGCAAATTCGAAATCGTCGCCATTAACTCCTGAGGATTGCTGCAAGGATATGCGGGGCGACCCGGCAGCGACGCCACACCTGCGTAGCATGGCGTAATGCGTTCACCCGCGGGCGGAAGACTGTTGCCAGCATTGCTCTGAATGGATATCCAATGCCCCGCATTGCAATTTTTTGCCGGAAGGGTAAACGGACTGTACTGCCCGGGCGCTAAAAGAAGCGTGTCGCCACATTGCGCCTGCGCAAGATACTGTCCGATATTTGCGCCAGCGGGAACAGCCGTGAGTTTTCCGGGACTCGGAGTCTGTGAAAGATCCGTGTCAATGCAGGTCTGCGGAAGAGCCGCGCCCGCATCGGTGGCTGGACCAACCCAAACTCCGTTGCTTCCGCAATAGACATTCTCGCCAGTCTGTGGAACCGATGCGGAGAGCTTCGTTGTACTGATCAGCGACGCGAGAAAGAAAAAAACGAATATCCATTTAACGTTGCCGCTGCCGCCCATTTTTATTGCTGGTTTGATGATCATCGGGGTCTCCAACTTCAAAGGGCGCGCCCAAGTACGCCCAGTGGACTGGTTGCAAAATCAATCTGCAGGTTGGAAAACATTATGAGGAAGAAAACGATCTGGCGGTACGTCTGGGAGCAATACTTAGGGCATGGGGTATCGAAGCTGGAAAGCGTCGTAACCCTCGCGCGAGGATTGAAAACTAGAGATTAAAAATAAGATGAAGGATTTTTCAGCCCCGATGGTTTATAAACGCTCGTTGCCACGCGGAATCAAGTCGCGACGGACGTTATACTGTGCGCCGTATAGAGTGGGTGACCGTTATGAAGAAAGTGAAGTCAGCGAACTCTGTGTCTGCGGTTAAAAATACAATCTCGAAAACGAACACGACGAGAAAGGCAGCACCGAAGAGTGTGGACGAATATCTTGCCGGCATTCCAGAGCCCGCCCGCACCACGCTGAATAAGGTTCGAGCGGTGATTCGGTCCACCGTGCCATCACAAGCGACGGAGACGATTAGCTACAGAATTCCTGCGTTCAAATACAAAGATCGGTTGATCTGGTTCGCCGCGTTTAAAAAACACTGGAGCTTGTTCCCCGGATCATCGGTGATCGAAAAGTTCAAGTCTGAACTCAAGGACTCCCACATTTCCAAAGGAACAATCCAATTTCCCATGGATCAACCGATACCCGTCGGTCTCTTAAAAAAGCTGGTACGAGCCCGGATCGGTGAGAACGGAGAGTAGCAATCGTTAACTCTCGAAGTCAGCGATCAAATTCAACAGACGGCTATCAAATAAAAAAAGAGCGGGGACGAAAATAACCGTCCCCGCTCTTTTGCTCAGGGCTACAGGCTCAGGGCTACAAAATTATTTTCCCGTCCCGCTGAGGCTCACCGACTGTGGTGATCCTGCGGCATTGTCAGTGACGGTCAACGATGCAGTCAGTGCGCCGGTCTTCGTCGGCTTGAATTTTACGGAGATGGTGCAGCTTGCTCCTGCGGCCACCGTCGCGCCACAGGTTGTCGTATCTGAGAAAGAGGATGCATTCGTCCCACTGATCTTGATGCCTCCCGATTTGATGTCCAAAGTCGCGCTGCCCGTGTTCTTGAGCGTCACTACTTTGGCTGCGGTCGTTGTCCCAACCTTCGTTGTTGCAAATTTCAGCGTGGTTGGCGTCAACATAACTACCGGCGCTCCTTTGCCGGTTCCGCTAAGAGCCACGGTCTGAGGAGATCCAGTAGCGTTGTCGGCGACATTTAATGTTGCTGTCAAAGCTCCGGCCACTGCGGGTTTGAATGTGACCGAGATGGTGCAGGATTTCCCGGCTGCGAGTGTTGATCCGCAAGTGGTGGTATCAGTGAATGAAGTTTTATCAGCGCCACTGATCGTGATGCCACTGATGTCCAGCGTCGCAGTGCCAGTATTTTTCAGCGTGACCACTTTGGCCGCGCTGCTTGATCCAACGACTGTGCTAGGAAACTTCAGTGTCGTCGGCGTTAACGTCGCCGTCGGAGCGCTCGCAGTTCCAGTTCCGCTCAGCGCAACCGATTGCGGAGATCCTGCGGCATTGTCAGCAACATTTAACGACGCGGTCAATGAGCCGGAGGTAGTTGGCGTGAAGGTGACGGAGATGGTGCAGCTTGCGCCCGCCGCCACTGTCGCTCCGCAAGTAGTGGTGTCCGTGAAAGACGACGCATTCGTTCCGCTGATCGTGATTCCTCCATTGTTGATTTTCAGCGTCGCGTTGCCCGTGTTTTTCAGCGTCACAACTTTTGCAGCACTACTCGATCCCACCTTGGTGCTCGGGAACTTCAACGACGATGGAGTGAGCGAAACCACTGGCGCGGATGCATTTGTACCGGTCCCACTCAGGCTGACCGTTTGTGGCGAATTGGCAGCGTTGTCCGCGATATCCAATTCGGCGGTCAGTGTTCCAGTTGTGGTTGGAGTGAATGTGGTGGAGATGGTGCAGGTTTTTCCGGCAGCCAACGACCCGCCCACGGGACACGTCGTTGTTCCTGCATACGAACTCGCGTTCGTTCCGGAGACCGAGATGGTTGAGATTTCAACCGCACTGCTTCCCGTGTTCTTCACCGTCACCGTCAACGCAGCGCTCGTCACACCTACCTGCGTATCCGGAAACGTCAGACTTGTCGGAGTAACGGTGATGGTCCCGTTGTTCGAGGACGGCCAGCCGTTCACGAGATTGGTGACGTTCACTGATCCCAAGCCTGTGGCCAGGTCGTAACCCTTGTTCGTGCTATAGCCACTTACGATTCCGAGCTGATCACCATTGGTGTTTGTGACGCAGTTCGTAGTGCCGGTGAAACAGACCTGCGCATTTGTCGCGTAGGTCGTGTCGTAAAAAATGCAACTGTTCCCATCGGTGACCGTACTCGAATTGCAGTTCGTCAGATTCTCTTTGGACGCGAGTGAATAGAAAGTTGGATTCGCCAATCCCTGCGCGGTATTGGTCTTTTGCAGCACCAATGCCATGATGCCAGCCAATGCCGGGGACGATACCGATGTACCGCCAACTTCCTGATAGATGATGTAGTTGGGATCGGTGTAGTCACAGGTCTTGTTAGGAGAACTCGAGGACACACAAATCAGATACGCGCTCCCATCAATCCCATCGGGATATCCGGCCGATGCAAACAGAGAGACATCTGGAAGGTCGCGTTTGCCATCGTTCGGCACTCCAGTACCGGTTTGCCATGACGGCTTCGGGTATCCGCCTTTGCAGGTATTTGGAGTCGTTCCGGTCGGAGTCGTACATGCGCTTTCACCGCCGCTTCCGCCCGTGATTACGATGAGAGTGTCATCCTGCGTGCCGATAATCTCATTGCACAACTGTTCAGGAGTTATCGGAGAAGAAACAAAATAGGTGGCGAGAAAAAGACTCGCACAAGTTGAGTTCCAGGGAATTTCAGGAATGTAACCCTTGGCAGTAGCTCCGTTTGCATTGTTGTTGGCGTTCCAGTAGTTCGCGAGCGGAAAAATCTGCCAGGCAAAATCCGTTCCTCCGACTGCCGTTATATAAGGACTCGACGCAATACCATTCACCTGGAGTCCGGTTTGGCCAGCGTTCGGTCCCTGCTTGTCCGAATTTTCGCAACCCGTCGATCCTTGATCTCCCGCGGATTCAAACAAGCTGATGCCTTCCGCCGCTCCCTGTTGCCAGATCGAGTTATAGGTCGCATTGCCTGACGTTCCCAGATTCAGTTCGCACTCGCCGTAGCTCGCGCTCATGATGGGAGCGATTTCGTTGTCGATGATGTAAAGATCGGAAAGCTGATCGCCGCCCGTTGTCTGCGTAGAAGCCGACACTACCATCACGATCGTCGCGCCCGGAGCCGTCGCCCCCGACCACTCCACGTCTAACGTGTTTTCTACCTGGCCGCCGTTCAATCCTGGATCAGAGCCATTGTGGATGATCGTCGGCTGATTGCTCGGCAGCCCAAAGGACGACCGAAACGTCGCCACATCACTCAACACGATGTCGCTCACTGCCGAAATTGCAACCGGAACACCAGCTCCATCGAGCCCTTGATTCCAGAGCGGTAGCTCGTTGTAGATCGTCGCGAAATCAAACGGAGAAATGTCTTCGTGGATATTGCCGTTTCCATCGGTAAAGGTGGTTTGCGGATTCGCCGTGTTGTCCATCGGCGTAATCTTTCCAGTCTTCTTGTCTTTCTTCATCAACTGCCCCAGATGGGACTGCGGTTGTGCGAAGAAATTGTGCAGCGAAGCAATTCCGGTGATCACGGGTGCCAAAGCAGCGGGAATCTGCGGATCGCGATCGTTGGCAGTGTGCGCGACTCCGTTCACCAGGTAGTTGTGAATTTCGGTGTGGAAAGCTTGCTGAACCTGGGCCGCGTTGCCGGAAAACTCAATCATCGTCCGACCCTTGGTCACGTTGTTCACTTGAAAGCCGGATCGTTGGAGCCAAGCGGTTACAGTCGCAATATCGGCATCGGAGGGCCCGTACTTCGCGCCGAACTCCTGCGCATGCAGCCAGTGGTGGAAATTCGCCGACTTCGGATCCTGCTGCTCCGCCATAAACTTACGCAAAGCGGCTTCCTGTTCGGGGCTGCGCTTTAAAAGCAGCAACATACGATTCATCGGCAAGGTTGCCGAGACCAGACCCTGGTCAAACTTTGCCCGCGCCATCGGATGTGTGTTGCCAGTCAGCGGAACTAGTTTTGTTTCGTCTACCGGCTCGAAAATCCTGGAAGGTGTCGTCCCCGACTCATCATTCGTGATTCCGTTCGAAATCTTGTTCGAACTGCCATACGCCAAAGTCGTCCCGCCGATCCCAAGGCCCAACAATGCGCACAATGCAACTTTCCAGAGGTTTGTCATTTTCGCGTTTCCTTAAACCGTTTGCCGTCGATGGCCCGAGGGGGGTGGGGCCGGAACACGAATCGGTCGCAAAAAGGAGGATACGGCCTGGATCTCGTGCCCAAAAAAGCAGCAATGGGTTTTGAACTGCGCGGAGTCTATGTCAGTTGTTCCGGACAACACAACGGACAAGAGAGGACAAAACAGGACATTCGCGGAAAAATGCGCTCATGGCGAGCGAATTCATCCTGTGGATCAGTTGAGCCGTGGGATTTTGATCGGCCCCGCTGGCAAAAGCGCCGGCAAAAGCGCTAGACAAACGTTAGAAAACGAGGAACCACTAGCCACTGTAGTTCGCCACCACGCGAGCCACTTTTCCGGCCGCGGACAACTCCATGAACTCCGCCGTGCGTGTACCTTTTTGGTTGGTGTAATAGAGCACCACGCTGTCGATACCCCAGAGGACATCTTCGAGCCGAAAGTGCAGTTCTGGATAAGCTTCCAACCCTCGCTGGAAATATGCTCTTAAATTGTCCTTGCCGACGATCTTGCCCTCAGGTTTCCCCAACAACTGCGCCGCGACCGGAGACGTCAACTCGATTGCGTCTTCATAATGGGCGAGGATCTGATGCAGGTCATGAGCGTTCCAAGCTGCAATCCAATCGTGAGCCAGAGACCAGGCCTTGTCGCGAGTCATTTCATGCTCCCTGATGAAAAACAATTGTGAAAATGGCTGCCAAGGACTAAAACGTTTGAAATTCGTTAGCATTGCTAACGAATTTTGCGGACCGGCTTATTTTTTCTGAAGTACGATCAACTCCATCGCGTCCGGAGCGAGTTCGCGGGATAGCTTTATACTTCCGCCGTCTCCTTTTGTCTCTTCCATTAATTCCAAGTTCTTTGTTTTGCTGATCCGGTAGCGCTTCATTTGAAACGCGGTTTTTCCCCACGGCAAATTGTCGATGGCCAGGTCATAGCCTGAGTTGTCGTGATACTGGATGTCTTTGCGTAGTGGAAGAAACTTCAGCTTCGTAAAATCTACCGAAGAAGGAACTGTCTTCATCACCTCCGCCGGCACGGTCATCGGATTTGGATGAAATCCCTCCGGTAGAGCGTAATTGCTGATGAGTATCTGCAACGTGTTGCCATCTTCTGACCGCCCCGCGAGCGCAGCAAAGCCGAATGTGTCCGCGCCGTCGATGGCAAGCCGCTGCGGAGTGTCCTGCATTTTGCCCATCGCCTGAAATGCGTACGCGATCTTGAACGGTTTCCCATCCAAGCCGAACAGGCCCATCCATGCCGCATCGCCGCGATAGAAATCGGCGTGATCGAGCGGAGCATCCTGAAAATAACTGAGCGCTGCGCCGATGAACGCTGCGTTTTCTTCGCCCCGCAGTCGCGCCTTCGCAACTTCGGTAAAGTCCGGAGTCAGGTTCCACTCGGAGAGAATGTTCTCGGCTTTGGGAAATCCATGGGTATCGAGTAGTGTGCGGATGTCTTTCGCGAGACGAACTCCATCGTACGGGTCGCCGGAATTGTCCGCATAGGTGTGCCACGAAAAGAAATCGAGTGGAACGTGATGTGCAGCACAATAATCCAGGAATCCCTCGCGGAAAGGGCCGGCGTTGAATGCGAAAGCGAGCGCGTCCCCACCAACTTTCAGCGCCGGATCAGCCGACTTCAAAGCACGCGCCGTCTTTTCGTATAGCGAATAAAACTGCTCGGGAGTGCCGCTCCAGAAAAGCGCCTCAGGCTCATTCCAGAACTCCCAATAACGAATGTTGTAGTGAAAGCCATCCGCCCAACCCTGGTTGTAGTGCATCGCGATGTGCTTTACGACGCTGGCATATTTGTCGAAGTCAGGCGGCGGATCGAGGTTGGTGCTACCCCAGCTTCGTCCAACGCGATAATAAACTTCCGCGCCGCTATCGTGGATCGCAGAAATAACTTTGTCACTCGGACCAAAGTTGTAGCTGCTGGCCTTCTCCGGATCGGCGCTCCAGTCGGAAAAGATGATGCTCGCGTTCCCCGCCTTCACGACGCCCGCGCGCTGCGCATCATCGGGAATCAGCCACGCCAGTGCAGCGTTCGCCACGTCGAAGTGAGCATCGACATCGGTTGGCCCCATCACATCGTGTGTGCGAACCTGGCTCACGCGCAGGTCTTTATATTGCTGCGTGAGGTTGGGAAGGCCAGCCATCACTGGGCTTGGCGTCCCATTCAATCCCTGGAAATTGCGGATCGTCCCGATCACCTTGCCCGCATCCAAATGCAGATTGCGGAACCCAGGAGTAGGAGTCTGTTGCGCGAAGACTGAAACAGAAAGCAGCGAAGCGCAAACCAGCAAAGCGCAAAGCAGGAAAGCCGAGAGCAGACCGCGTCCAATTCTCATAGTCATCATCATTCTTATTCTCATTCTCGCGCGATGGCGGATGGCAGAGTTCTTCGCCGGGGAAGTATAACCCGGCTGTGTCGTGTGAGATCGACGCTGAGGGGATCGGAATGGGGATAGGCGATTTGCCGTCGCAGTCAGGGACGACTTCAACCCCAGTTTTAAGTCGCCGCTGAAAGCGACATCGATTAGCGGCCGAAAAGTGGCCGCCTCACTAACAATTTGGAAACCGGGGTCTGGCTCACCGGTGCCGCCGATTATCAGTTGGTGTAATCGCCTTGTTAGCAACGCTTGAGGGTTTAGCTTTTCGGTTTGGCCGGGACCCGGAAAGAACCGTGAGGGTCGCCCTTCAACAAGGTAAGGCTCACCGAGACGCCAGGGTGGCTACTTCAAATATTGGTCGATGAGCTGTTGAAGCACGATTCGCAGTTCAACTTTTCCTTTTCGGGAGCCAGAGTCTCCACCGTCGAATTCAATCCAGCCTTCGTTGAAGCCATCGAGCATTTGAATTCGGGGCGTGGGGTTCTTCATGCCCTGCGACCGGAACAGCGATTCCCAAGTCTCGCGTGGCACGGCCTCTGTTCGCACCGGACGACTAAGAAGGTCAGCGAAGGTGTCTGCGATCTCCTCAGGGGATACGCGATGCGGTCCTTCCAATTCGACTACGTTCCGTCCGCTCCACACTGTCTGGATGAGCTCGGCTGCCACACGTCCAATATCCGACGTGGCAACCATCGGTACTGGCTTGTCGAGGGGCTGCAGAAAGCTCAGAAACATGCCGTCCTTGGCCGCCGGAGCGACGTCCCATCTTGAGTTCTCCATGAACCATCCGGGCCGCAGAAAACAAATGGGAATCGACAACTCTCCGAGCACTTGCTCAATTATGGAGTGCTGTGTGAGCAGGTTGGATCGGGTAGCCTGTGCGCCGATGGTCGATAAATATACGACCCTATCGGGACGCGAGGCGTCGAGCGCCGAGCGCAAAGCAGTAGCTATGGCCCGTGCTTCGCGAAAGTCAGGCGACGGATCGAAGTTCGGTGGAACGAGCACGAAGACGCCAGCAGCTCCTTTAAACGCCGCGGTGAGCGCGGCCGCATCGTTGATGTCCGCTTCGACGACGTCGCAGCCTCGTTTCGCCCAGGTCTCGCCTTTCCGGGTCTCGCGAACCACACCTCGGACACGCTGGCCAGTCGCCAGGAGGTTGTGCGCCACCTCTCCGCCCACATTGCCCGTAATTCCTGTAACAACAAACATTTTTTCTCTCAACCGTCTGTACTGTCTGCGACGCGACAAAAGATTATCCCTGCAAAGCGACGATGTAAAGAAGCCGTCGATCCAGAAGTTGTCGAGGTTTCCGTATTTGTTCGCGAAAATCGCCTCCGACTCCGGCGTCAGCGGAAATGCCGTCTCCATTGCGCGGTCCACTGCCGACGATCACCAGATTGCGAACGAGATTTGGCCGCTCCAGAGCAACATTCTGCGCGCTCATTGAACCAATGCAAAAGCCAAGAACATCAACCTTGGCGACCGGGTTCTCGGTGAAATCGCCTGATGACGACGGCAACCGTGGACGCCAGCGTCTTCCACGATGTACATTCGTCCGCAAGTTCAATTGAGTTTTCTCCGGGAGGAATAAATGATTCGACGGCAGCTGCTTTCCAAGATTCCACAGTTGTTTGGCTTGGGCCTGCTCGGGCTGAGCGCGGTAAATGCTCAAGAAACGACGACGCGCAAACCTCTGAAGATCATGATGAAGAGTGCGTGGGGATCGGACGATCCGACGAAAGCGGCCTTTCCTTTTCTGCACGGACATGCGCTCGCCGAAGCTGGACACGAAGTGCAAATCTTTCTTTTGGGCGAAGCCGTTTCTGTTATGCGGAAGTCGCTGGCGACTGCGATCGTGCCCGTCGGCTGGCCTCCGCTCGCGGAGACTTTGGATAAAGTGGTCGCCAAACACATTCAGATTTACGCCTGCGGAGCGTGCTGCCGCGCCCGAGGCGTGACGGAAGCGGACTTGACCCAGTGGGGAGCGAAGTTTGGCAATCCCACAATTTTCGTGTCGCTCGTCGAGTGGGCGGACAGGATCATCACCGAGTAATTTGGCTGTCTGTTCGCAGGACGGCGGCTTTTTATTCGACTCCAGGAAGGGCTCTAAAAATAATAGTCGTTATAACGACTATTATTTTTGCGCGTGTGAGCGTGCCGGCGCAAAACTCGATCTTGTGCGGGTGGGTAATTCGCCCGGGTAAGTTCAAAACAGTGGTGCACTTTGGATTTATTTCGATTCCGGCGTGGCGCTCTGATGGGCGTTGGATGGTAGGCGAGTGAGACGATCCATCTTTTCGGAGAGGAGACGGTCAATTTCCTTTACGAGTTCTGCCAACTTTTTCGGATCTTGTTCCGTCTCGGCCTGATGGCAGAGTTCTTCCCAGAGTTCGCGGTTCTTCTGCATGGCCGGAGTATACACGGCAGAAGAAAACCCGAGGCAATCATCAGGTTAGTTGCATTATCTTAGGGCTGGGGTCGGTCTTCTCTGTCCACGCTATATTGTCCCCGCGTTATCTGTCCGAGGTCGGCATCTTCATCCATTGCCTACAACTTTTCGTATCGTCGATAGATATTGTTCGCGAAAGTGTGGGTGACCGTGGAAGAGCGGCCCTTCAGGGCCGCGTTGTGTCGAATCATGAGAGGCCTTGCCTTCAGGCCCGGTGTGCTGCTTCCACGGAAACTAAAGCCATCCCAAATCCATCGTGACGCCGGCCTGAAGGCCGGCTCTTCCACGACAAGCCGCGTCCAAACGGCGAAGAAGGATTTCCCGCTATTGCTTTCCGTATCCACTTTGGCTTCCTTGAGGATAGGGCAGTCCAACCTTGCGCACCAACTCCCCGAAGCGCGGATCAGAACGCACTGGGTCATATGAAAAAAATGTGTTCAATCCCATCAGCAACCAATCGTGTTCCTGATATGCGATGTTCAGCCAATGGAACGCTTGCTCTTTGTCGCCTAAGTCGGCGTAGAGGCGGGCGATGAACGATGCGGCGAAATAATTAGTTTTACGCGCTGCTTGTCGCATTGCAATCGCTTTGGTCACCGCGCCCTTCCATCCTCCCGAACGATATCCTTCTTCCATGGCGGCAGCGATCTCCGCATCGAATTTGTTGCCGGAGAGTTGGGCGAATAACTTCCATTCTTGAATCGCCTGCGGATACATGCGCTTTCCCCAATAGGCATAAGCGAGGCAATCGTGCGCAATTGCAAAAGCCGGGTTGTCGTTCGCCACCTTCGTGCAAATCGCGATGGCTTCGTCATATTGCCGCGCCCACACACGGATTCCCGCGGCTACTCTAGCAATTACTGGGGACTGCGGATCGAGTTCCTGCGCGCGATTGATTTCCGCCAGCGCTTCCTGCTCACGGCCTCCAAGCATGGCAATGTCGTCCGCGTACCACTGCCTCGCAGTGGCATCGTTGGGATCGAGTTCGAATGACTTCTTGAACTCGGCCTCTCCGCCGGCAAAATCCCAGTCGTACTGCATCTCATTGCTGCCGAGAATGGCATGAGGATGCGCCAACGTCGGATCCAACTCCAGCGCCTTACGCGCAGCCTGGTTCGACTTGGGAAAATCTTCGTTCTGATTGCCGTTGTAGTTAGGCAACACGGAGTACACGTCCGCGAGGCCGGAGTAAGCCAAGGCATAACTCGGATCCTTGGCAATTGCCTGATCGAAGTAGGAGATCGCGTTCTCCAGATCTGAGCGAGTGCGGTTGTTCCAGGCGTAGCGTCCCTTCAGATAGAGTTCGTAGGCCTCGGGATTTTGCGTTCCTTGCCGCGCCACCTGGCTTTTTTCAGGGCCACTGAGTTTGGACCGCAACCTCCCCGCAATATCGCCAGCGATTTGCATCTGCAATGCGACGATATCCGCGTTACTCCCGCTATAGTGCTGCTCCCAGATTTCAGTATTGTCTCGAGCGTCGATCAACTCGGCACTCACTTCGATACGGTCCCCGCGCGAGGTCACGCGTCCGCTCACCAGGGCCGACACGCCCAGCTCATGGCCCGCCTTTTGAGCGTCCACGTCCTTCCCTTTGTAGCGGAACACCGAGCTGCGAGACTTCACCTTGAGCAGCGGGACATGCGCTAGATTCCCAATCAACGACTCGGTCATCCCGTCGCTGAGATAGTCTGTGTTGGCATCGCCTCCTCCGTTGGTGAACGGGAGAACGGCGACCGACTCTGGATCGGGGCGCCGGTTAAGTAGAGTGATCGCCAGTGCACCCAAGCCGATGGCAACTGCAATCCCGCCGATTAAGCCGACCATCTTCCAGTTCCATGAACCTGCCAAATTAGCGGCGGGTTCAGTGGCAACTGTTTCTTCTCCAGATTCAGTGGAGGTTGCCGCTTCCGGCAACGTTTCACTGGGTGGAAATGTCTGTCGGTGCGTAGGAGCGATCCAACGGTAGCCGCGGCGATCGACGGTCTCAACAAAAATCGGATTCTCCGCCGAATCTCCTAAAGCGTCTCGCAGTCGGCTGATGGCGCTCCGGATTCCAAGATCGAAATCCACGAATACGTCGTCGGGCCATAACGCCTGACGAAATTCCTCGCGAGTGATGACTTCATTGGGACGACTCAGAAAAAGCTTGAGGGCACGAAATGGTAGGTCCTGAATTCTGACGCGTACCCCATTTCGGCGTAATTCGTCCGAGCGCAAGTCAGCCTCGAACACGCCGAAGAGTACGACCGAATTGGCCGTGCGATTCACGGAGTTAGTCGCCATACATAAGGAGGCGCTTCAGGGGAGGCCGCCAGTTTACCACTTCCCCCCCGTTGTCATCCTCAGCGCAGCGAATGAGCGCGAAGCGATTGGCTCGCGAAGTCGAAAGCTTGCCCTGAGCTCGCCGAAGGGAAGCCTATTGCCTATCGGGACCACTGGTAACAAGCCAATCGCGGCGCTCCCTCCTGCTTCGCGAACGACGACACCCGATTTCCCATGTAACAACTCCGCGGATCGTGCTGCAAATAATGATCTTAACGCGTCACACTTACTCCACGAACGCATCACGGACGGAGCATTGACGCCGACCGCTTTTCAGAGCACATTGGCCGCCGTGTTCATGGTGGCTGGAAGGAATCCAAAGCCCGATTCCGGTCTAACCTGCGGCGAAGGTGGCTGAACCGATACCGTCAAGGAGAAAAGCATGTCTGTCCGAAACTTCATTTCAGAAATGGTTGTCGCGATCATTGTCGTCGGGATACTCTCCGCTTCGGCCCAAACCAGCCCCGCTAGAAAGCAGGCTCCAGAAATCAACCACAACACGTGGACAACCGGCGCCGCGATGTCGAAGGCCGTTTCATCCTCAACTGCAGCAGTGCTTGGCAACCAGATCTACGTGGTCGGAGGAAACCACGCTAAAGGGACCGGTGGTGGAATCGTAGCCAACGTACAAATCTACAATCCCGTTACGAACGCCTGGAGCGCGGGTGCCTCCTTTCCAACCGGTATCGAATGGCCAAGTTCTGCGGCGGTCAAGAACGTCCTGTACGTATTTGGCGGCACAACCAACGGATCGACAGCCACTAACGCGGTATGGGCTTACAGCCCCAACACGAAGACGTGGACCGGTAAAGCGGCGATGCCAACGGCGAGGTGGGGTTCAGAAGCTGTAGTCGAGAGAACAACAAACATCGTTTACGTGATCGGCGGCTATGACGGCAACGGAGGCTACCTCGACAACGTTGAGAGCTACAATCCCGCCACCAATACGTGGACGCAGGAAGCGTCCTTGTTGTTGCCCGATGACAGTCCCGCGGCCGGTCTGGTAGGAACGACCGTCGTGGTGGCCGACGGTTCGCAGGGCGGAGGCCAAATCACCGGTTATACCCAAGGTTATAACGCCACCACGAATACCTGGACCGCACTCGCGCCCGACCCCACAGCGCGAGTCGAATCCTGCTCAGGAGGCATCGGCTCGAAACTTTACGACGCAGGAGGCTACCTGAACAATGCGGGGTCGGGAGCGACTGTGAATGAGTCGTTTCAGTTGTCGAATAGCAAATGGACGACGCTCGCCCCCATGCCGAAAGGAACTATGTTCGGCTCGTCCGCTGTTTACAAAGGAAAACTGTACTGCATGGGGGGCTGGACCTCATGGCTAGGCACTCCGGTCAACAAAGTTCAGATTTATCAGCCGTAGGCGCTAACCATGCTAGGCGCTACTTACGGATTGTCGTGAATGAACCCATTGCATGAGTAACACCCGGAGAAAATTTGGGTAGAACGATGAAGACTTTGGGAGGCTGACGCTCGATATCCGATCGTCGATCAGAGTAGGTCACTGGCGACACTGCACATCGCACTAACGCGGACAACTACTGGGAGGATTATGAAGAACATATTTCGACTCGCGTCGATAACGCTTATACCGCTCCTACTACTCACCTCGATGGCTACAGTCGGCGAGGCTCAGATTCCTGTAGTTGCTGGCACAATCGGCGCCAACACCGTCGTCCACAAAAATTCGTTAGCAATGCTAACGATTTCCTGATCGCACGATCCCCGGCTGCTCCTTCGTTCCCGCTCGTAGGGCCTTCGCCGGAACCGGCCCGTAGTAAGGCCACGAAAGGGAAGGGCACGGCTTCAGCCGTGCCATCAAGCCAACTCCACGAGGGCTTTAGCCCCTGCGGACGCTCGACCATGACCGTATACGTCCCTCCGACAAAACCCTTTCCGCAAACTACTCGTAGTCTCCAAGCTCGTCAGAGTACACTCGCAAAGTGATGAAGAAACTCCGATTCCTGGTATCGCTTCATACCCGCGACAACGACTTCCAAGCGGCGCAGGCCCAATCCGCGGAAGAGACTGCGCGCAAACTGGGAAGCGATGTGGAGATCGTGTTCGCCGACAACGACGCGGTGAATCAGAGCACACAACTTCTAAAGGCAATCCAACAACGGGATGACTCCCGGCCCGATGCGATCGTGGTGGAACCGGTCGGATCCACGGCCCTGCCGCAGGTGGCCAAGGCCGCTTGCGCCGCCGGAATCGGATGGGCGCTGTTGAACCGGAAGCCGGATTATTTATCGGATCTCCGCGCAGCCGCCTCCGCACCCATCTTTGCCATCAGCTCCGATCACCTCGAGATTGGGCGCATTCAAGGCAGACAATTCGCCGCGTTGCTGCCCGCGGGCGGTTCGGTTCTCTACATCGAAGGACCAACGCAGAGCTCCTCCGCCAAGGAACGTACTTCCGGCATGATGGAGACCAAACCGGCGAACATTCAAGTGCGGACGATAAGGGCGCGGTGGACAGAAGAAAGTGCCGAAGCGGCGGTGCGGTCGTGGCTGAAACTGGCCACTTCGCAAAGCGCGTCCACGAACCTGGTCGGCGCGCAGGATGACTCGATGGCGATGGGCGCTCGCAAAGCTTTTCAGGATCTCCCCAACGAAGCCGAGCGTTCGCGATGGCTGAGCCTACCCTTTACCGGATGTGATGGTCTGCCGACAACGGGCCAAGCCTGGGTACGCGACAAATTGCTCGCCGCGACGATTCACATTCCACTGCTTACCGGACAGGCGATCGAGATTCTTGCAAAAGCCGTGCAAGAAGGAAAACAGCCGGCAGAACATTCCATGACCACCTCTTACTCGATTCCCGACATCAAATCATTGGTTCCGCGGAAGCCGTAGGCGTCTCCGAGGACGATTGTTCGGCAAGTAGGAACCTGCGCGGTTGTTGATGTGATATCGGCATTACACTAACAAGCGTGGAAGGGCACGGCTTCAGCCGTGCCACCCAGCCGAATCAACGAGGGCTTTAGCCCCTGCTGGCGCTCGACCACAACCATGTAGGATATCTCCTGATTCGCGACGGCCGACACCGTCACTAGAGAAAATCGGCCTCCAGAAAAATTCGTTAGCAATGCTAACGATTTCCTATCTCCTGATTCGCGATGGCCGACACCGTCACTAGCGAAAATCGGCCTCCAGAAAAATTCGTTAGCAATGCTAACGATTTTCCTGATCGCATGATGGGGTTTTGAAATGCCTACTTTATTGTTGCTCGCCCCTCGAAGCCAAACACAGCCGGGGACTCATCGCAAGGACTTTTACACGATCCTGGCTAGCGGGGTCGGCCCCGACTATGGCATCTCGAAAAACCAGATGGGACAGATCAGTGTTGGAATGCGAGTGATCGTTTTCGACAGAGATCGGTCACTGCAGGCAGAAGGAGAGGTTACGGGCTACACCGCAACGAGCAAAGCTGGTAACGGGGTACAGCGTTACGATGTGAGCATCCGCAATCTAGCCTTACAGCCGTATGCGAATCCGCCGAGAGTCAATCGCTTCGGCGTAGCGATTTATTAGGACCCTAGCACAGCCGTCACCGAACTGTTTTCTTTTTTCTGGACGCCTTCTTGTCTAAGAGGAATTTGAGAAGGTGCTCCTCCATGCCCGGGGGAATACGAAAGCCGATCTCGATACGCTGATCATGGAGGCGCATCGTTGCGTGTGCGCGAACAGCAAAGGTAGGTTTGTTCTTGAGGGTTGACTTCGGGTTTCTCGACATTTGGATGATGTCCTCTTCTTAGCGGTCGCAAGAATGAACTTGGTGCCGATCTTCCGCTAGCCGTTATCACAAAAGTGCCACGGCCGAGTTTGCACCCTATTTTCCATGACACTTCTTGTACTTCAAGCCACTGCCGCAAGGGCATGGGTCATTTCGTCCGACCCTACTTTTTCGCTCGGCAAACAGATTTTCAAAGGGAACGGGCTTTTGAAGACCCAATGTCAACCGATCCATTTCCGTGTCTAGTCTCCATTCGTAGTTCAGACTAACGCCGAATCTCAATGCGCAGTCTTTGGGTGAGACGCACAGCCCGTGCCACCAGTCTACTTTGTGTGCGTATTTGCGGGCGGTACAGTGATTCAAGAGCCTCGGCCCGGCTTCCAGCAAGGGTTCGTCATTACAGTGAATCGTCAGGCCAACGCCCCCTTCATCAAGTGGAAGTGATACATCGTGATTCTGCGCGTCGCGTCGCGCTCGTTCCGCGATCAGATCGATGGCTTTACTCGTCTTAAGCAGGGCGTCTTCTCCGAGCGTGAGCAGCACGAATCCAAGATTAGCGTATGCGGGTCAGCCCGTATTTCGATTTCCTTTAAGAGCTTCCCGACTTACGTATTAGCAATCCGGGTCAAAATGCCCGCGGAGTTCGCTTCCCAGGCACATTGTCTCGTCGAACATACATCGCAACATCTAGATCCGCCACGATGCTGTCCTCTAGAAGGATCATGTCGTACTTGTCCTCTAATCAAAGGTTTCTTTTCAGATGTTGCGACAGGAGCACGAGCTCACGCGAAGCGATTATTCTATTTATATTTCTTGTACGCTTGTCCACATAACTCAGGAGATACAAGGGAGACTCAAGCATTTCCGTCATTACGTCGAGGGTGAAGATGTCCATCACAAACGGAGGGCGGATCGCATCGGTTTTTGGAGCAGTGAGAAATTGGTGTGCTTGAAAAGCTAGCGCGGGATAGTTGTCAGAAACAACACAAAGTATGTAGATGTTACTAAATTTCTTAGGGACTTTTATTTCCTTGGAGTTTGCGACGAACTTAAGCATTGGGTTGCCCAAAAACCTCGCGCACTCACTGGCTTGATCATAGGACTCCTGCACAATTTTCTTAAAGTCATCCTTGAGTTGATTGTCATTTCCTTTCCGCGCCTCCAATGTCAACCGCTTGGACTTCGCTTGGATGATGACAGCGCGGTCGCCAAAAAGAACCAATACGTCAATTTCTCCGAGCTCCTGCCCTTAACCTCGTAGATCTCAACGTTGACGTGGACGTTGCTCGCTCCAAAAACATGCTCCAAGCGTTCCCGTGAGAACTCTTCGGTGAACTGCCCGCGATGCGACATGGCCGTGGAGAAGTATGTGGCATCATCGCACATCCAATAGAACGGCGATTCGTACAGAGCCTCAGCAAGGCTGTACTCTTGGAAGAGAATATAAGTCGTAGTATCGGTGCGTAACAATGGAGTTGCATTTGCGACATTAAAATCGTGAAGGAAGCGAAATGCCTGATTCTTCTCGCCAGCGGCGAGCGCAAAGGCCGTGAGGATGTTCTCAACTTTTAGCTTGTCGAGACCCGCGAACTGTGACAATTCTTCAACGGTAAAAGAGAATCCGGGCAACAGGCTCCATTCGTATGGGCTAGAACTAGGCATCTGATTCATAACTGCAGTCAGTTTTTCGATATGGAGCCTTGAAAGTGCCGTGATAGTCTTTTGGGGCGTCTCCGAGATAAAAACCCTTATGCGATGTGAGCCAGACGTCGT
>CAWGOX010000003.1:0-168590 GCA_963824315.1 uncultured Acidobacteriaceae bacterium
TCGCTATCGCGATTTGTTCCGCCGCGCCGGCGCGCAGTGGTTGTGGTTTAGCCGGTTGGAACTGAGCGATACACAACTGGCCGCCGTACTGAATAATCCAAACATCGAAATGTTTCTAGCGGAGCACGAGGGGAAAGAAATCGGGCTCGCCGAACTTGATCGTTCACATTCTCCCATCGTCGAGATCACAAGCTTCGGCCTTTTCCAGGTAGCAATCGGAAAAGGCTTTGGGCGCGCTTTCATGACTCAGGTGCTTGATCAAGCGTGGACGAAATCCACCAGCCGAGTGTGGTTGCACACCTGTAATTTGGACGGTCCAACAGCGCTGAGTTTCTATATGAAGAACGGTTTTCGTCCGTACAAACGAGCAATCGAAGTAGCAGACGATCCGCGAATCCGTGGAATTCTGCCTGAGGACACCGCCCCCAACGTCCCAATTATCCGATAGTCTTAAGAGAGCGAACGACGAATCGCGAACGACCAACGACCAACGACGAACTTATGATTCAGACCCTCGAATGGACCGACCACGGCGTAGTCTTCATCGATCAGACGAAGCTGCCCACTGAAGAAGTTTTCGTAACTTGCACGACGCATCAACAGGTCGCGGATGTGATCCGCAACATGGTTGTGCGCGGCGCACCCGCCATCGGCGTCTCCGCCGCGATGGGAATCGCGCTCGGCATCAATAATTCCACAGCCGAAAATGTTGCCGGTCTCAAGAAAGATTTTCATGAGATTGCGAAGACCATCGGCGAGACCCGTCCTACGGCAGTGAATTTATTTTGGGCGATCCGTCGTATGGCAGAGAAATTTGAGAGCTTGCAAGATCGTCCCGTCGCGGAAATCAAGAAAGCGCTGATCGAAGAGTCAAAACGCATGCACGCCGAGGATATTGCTGCGAATCAAGCCATGGGACGTCACGGTGCGACTTTGATGCCATCCAGTGGCGGCGTGTTAACTCACTGCAATGCTGGAGCACTTGCCACCGCGGGATACGGCACTGCTCTTGGCGTAATCCGCGCGGCCGTCGAAGCGGGGAAAAAGATTCACGTCTATGCCGACGAGACGCGGCCCTTTCTGCAGGGATCGCGCCTGACCGCATGGGAGTTGATGAAAGACGGCATTCCAACCACCGTCATCTCCGACAACATGGCCGGAGTGATGATGCAGCAGGGGAAAATTGGAGCGATCGTTGTCGGAGCCGATCGCATCGCCGCCAACGGAGACGTCGCCAACAAGATTGGTACCTACACCGTCGCGATTCTTGCGAAAGAACACGGCGTCCCGTTTTACGTCGCCGCGCCGATTTCCACGGTCGATCTTGAAACTCCCGATGGCAGCAAAATTCCTATCGAGCAGAGGAACGCAAGAGAAGTCACGCACATCGGAGGCAAGCAGATGACGCCGGACGGCGTGGGCATCGAGAATCCAGCGTTCGATGTCACTCCCGCAAGATATGTCGCCGCCATCATCACGGAAAGGGGCATCGCGCGTGCCCCGTATACCGAATCTCTCCGAAAATTGTCGGAGGCGGAAAAAATCACCGCGACCTAGCCTGCTCACGTAGGGGCGGACGCATTCGTCCGCCCCGAGCAGCGCCCGGCTCGATCTCCACCGACCTTGGGGTAAATGTCCGACATCTCCCAATCCCAACTCGCCTTCGAAAGTGGCGGCAAGGCAATCCGCCTCGACGCGTATTTGCCGGATGCCCCCGGCGCCCCGCTTCCCGCCGTGGTCGCGCTGCACGGTGCGGGAGGCAACGTTGCGGGCATGGAGCGTTATGCCAGCGTGCTCGCTTCCCACGGATTCGCGGTTTACGTTCTCCATTATTTCGATCGCAGCTTCGATCGCGCAGCTACGCACTCCGTCGATCTCCAAACCATGAAGCGAAATTTTCCTTCGTGGATGAAAACTCTTTGGGACGCGATCAGCTTTGTCGAAACGCAGCCACAAGTGGATCGTGAGCGCATCGGTCTCTTGGGATTCTCGCTCGGCGCGTATCTCGCGCTTTCTAATTCAACAATCGATAAGCGCGTGAAAGTGGTCGTCGAATTCTTTGGAGGTCTCCCCAAAGAGATGAAGCTATTTATGATGCGCCTCTGCCCTGTGCTGATTCTGCACGGAGAAGCCGATGCGACCGTCCCTGTCGAAGAAGCGTATCAACTGCAGAAGTTGTTGGAGAAAAAAGGGATTCCGTGCGAGATAAAAATCTATCCCGGAGAAGGCCACGGCTTCGAATCCGGAATCTGGCGTGACGCGGGTCAGAGGAGCCTGGAATTTCTACAACAATATCTCAGCGCCTAGACGCGCGACAGCCGAAACGGAGCGCTCAGCAGCCGTGCCGGGAGCATCACTACGGCCCAAACTAGGGCGAGCGCGCCGTGGACCGCAATCCCGAGAAGGCGGAACGGAAGTAGCAGCAGCCAAACAAACGGATAGAGAATCAGTGCGACCAGCGCCAACGGCCAGCACACGACAAACAGAAGGCACCAGAGCAGGAAAGCGATCATGGGGACACTCCTCCTGAATATGATACGTAATCAAAAAGAAAAAGTTCTCGAAGGGTCGGAAGAGGATCGAAAATAACGGCCAGGTCATCTCAACTGAATCGCACCTACTGAACGCTGATGGCTGAGTGCTGACGGCTGAGTGCTGACAGCTGTCCCACCTACATCGTCTTCATCGCGGAACTCATCAGCAGCTTCGCTCCCGTCGCTTGCTGAACATCATCGACGGTTAGGCCAGGAGCGATTTCTTCGAGTAGCAGACCTTCCGGAGTCACGCGGATGTACGCCATCTCGGTCACGATCGTATCCACAACTTTCACGCCGGTCAGCGGCAGAGTGCATTGCTTCAGAATCTTCGGCTGCCCGTCTTTGGTGGCGTGCTCCATGGCGACGATCACGCGGCGAGCTCCTGCGACCAGGTCCATCGCTCCGCCCATGCCTTTTACCATTTTTCCGGGGATCATCCAGTTCGCGAGATTTCCGTGCTCATCGACTTCCATCGCGCCGAGCACGCTCAGGTCGATGTGTCCGCCGCGGATCATCGCAAAGGAATCGGCGCTGGAGAAATAAGCAGTGCCGGGCAGTTCGCTCACTGTCTCTTTTCCAGCGTTGATCAGGTCGGCATCTTCGGTACCTTCGAGTCGGATACGGGCCCGATGCCGAGCATCCCATTTTCGGATTGCAGAATCACATCCATCCCAGCCGGAACGTAATTCGCAATCAGCGTAGGAAGGCCGATGCCGAGGTTGACGTAGAATCCGTCGCGCAGTTCGCGGGCGATACGCTTCACGATGCGTTCGCGTTTGTCGGTGTCTTTTGCGGGATTTAGTGAGGGAGACATGGTTTTCTTAGATCGTGATATTGAGGCGAGGATAACAGTCGTTGGTCGATGGTCGTTAGTCGTTAGCGAACAAAGGCCAGATCCCTACGTTGATCTCCGAACGACCAGCGACTATCGACCATCGACCGATTACTACACACCTGCTGCTGACTTCGTGACCGTCCTTCTTTCAATTCTCTTCTCAAACACCTGACCCACAAAGATTCTTTTCACGAACACACTTGGAGTGTGCACGGTGTCGGCATCCAACTCGCCCGGCTCAACCAGGTGTTCAACTTCGGCAATTGTGATCTTCGCGGCGGTCGCCATCATGGGATTAAAATTGCGCGCGGTCTTACGGTAAACAAGGTTGCCCCACTTGTCGCCCTTCCACGCTTTGACGAAGGCGAAGTCGGCCTTCAGAGCGCGCTCCATGATGTAGGTGCGGCCGTCGAACTCGCGCGTTTCTTTTCCATCCGCGACAACCGTTCCAACTCCGGTCGGAGTAAAGAATGCGGGGATGCCCGCTCCGCCAGCGCGAATTCGCTCGGAGAACGTTCCCTGTGGAACGAGATCCAATTCGACCGTGCCATTCAGCACCATTTTTTCCAGCAGCTTATTTTCGCCGACGTAGGTTCCGATGTGACGGCGGATCTGACCGTTCGCCAGCAATAATCCCATGCCGAGTCCGTCGACGCCGACATTGTTGCTGATGGTCGTGAGATTCTTGACGCCCTTCTGGGCCAGCGCGCGGATTAGATTCTCCGGCATCCCGCACAATCCGAAGCCGCCAACCATAATGGTGGCGCCGTCAAACACGTCCTTGATCGCATCTTCGGCGCTGGCGACAACTTTGTGCATGGTGGGAGAATTCTATATTACCGGCTCCTCCTGCAATTGCCTGATTTTGCCGTTCGTCGCTTACAATCACTTCTCATGCGAGGCATTGAGTTTGAAGTTGTGTGGTTTGATCAAGATGTCGTCGAGTATCGGGTCGTGTGCTCGAACGGGTCTTTCACCGGCACTGCCGAGATTTATTTGAACCATGATGATCTGCAAAGCGTTGCGAACGCCTTGAGCGGTTTCCCATCCTCGACCACAGACCTGCGTGAAGTCAATCTTGGCGCGTCTCTGTCTGCGATGTCCGGTACTGGGATTTCCATCTCCTTCTTCTGCGTGGACTCCGTAGGTCACGCGATCGCATTTGTGAAGCTTAAGACCGACAGTGGCAAGGTTCTTAGTGAGCCTCAGTTTGTCTCGCTCTATGTTCCTGTCGAGGCCGGTGCGATTGATTCATTCGTTCAGCAAGCCCGGTCCGTCCGCGACACAAAAGGTGCAAAAGCGTACTTGCACATGGCCGATCACACGCTAGGATGGGTGCGTAAGGCGTTGGCGTGAGCCCGAATAAATCGCGGGTGGCCCGGCTTCTCGTTGGCGCCAAAAACAAAGGTGGTGCCCCATCCTTCGCGCGCTTTTCGCGAAGGGTGGGAACCCATCAGATCGCGCGGTGGGATTTTGATCTTCGCATTCCATCCGATAGAACGATGCGTTCGTCCTCAGCAATGACAAACACGCAGTGTCGGCAGCATCGCGCAACACGGGCTGGTGTAATCGCCTGCTTTGAAACACCAATCCGCTACAATCCTCTATGATGCACCGGCGAATGAACCTTTCAGAAGGCTTTCAGATCGAAGAGCCAGATGTATTTGTTTCGTGGGACACTTCCGAGATGCAGTTCGAGGACGGGTTCGAGGGGCTCCACTTGCGGCTCGTCAAGCGCGGTTACTTCACTACACATTGCATTTCTCTTCGAGGCTTGTCTCATGAACTGGGCTTTCACTTTAGTCTGGCGGAAAACAGCAGGCTCGTTGAGCTAGAGTTTTACAGCGATTCCTACTCCAACTTGGACGAATCGTATCAGGGATTTCAGCGTCACTTGGAAGCGACATTCGGTCAACCGACGACTACGGTGCCCGGCTCAGAAGGCTATCTCTCGCACACTTGGACGTTTCCCGGAGCGGAGATCCTTCACTACGTCCAAGAGCATTTTGGACCGGCGGAATACGTCCGAATTCGAAAGGCCACCGAACGCATCAGGTAGTTGTTGTACGATCCCGATTTCGCTAGCGACCGCGTTCTTGGAAATCGCCTGCACAGCACTACAGCCAGCCAGCCGATCTCAACCTGCTAAACTCTCTTCCCATGTCAACGTTTGTTCTCGTCCACGGCGCTTGGCAGTCGAACGGTACGTGGGATCTGTTAGTCCCCTTGCTGGAAAAGCGCGGCCATCGAGTGATCACGCCGGTCCTCAGCGGCCTTGGGACAGATCAGAGTCGTCTGTCTCGCGACATTACGCTCACGCAACATATCGAAGACGTTTCGGTCGAGTTATCGAGGTGCCCGGAGCGAGTAATCCTGGTGGGCCACAGTTACGCTGGCATGATTATCAGCGGTGTGGTCGAGGCAAATCCGACGCAAGTGCAGCGATTGGTTTTTCTGGATGCGTTCATTCCGGAAGATGGGCAAAGCGCTCTGGACTTGCTTCCGCCTGAGATTGGCAGCTACTTTCGCAGTGTTGCGCGCGACCATGGGGACGGCTGGCGGTTGCCGGGCGGGGAGGGGCAACTCGACCTCTGGGGACTTAAGCCGGGCGAGGCACGTGATTTTGTGCGTGCGCGGTTGTGCGATTTCAGTCTGCGTTGCTTTGAGGAGCCACTCCATCTTCCGTCAAATCGAAAAGCCAGCATCCCAGCTACGTTTGTTGCCAGCGTTGCGGAAGAATATCCGGCGAGACCGTTCTTCGCTCCGTTCGCAGTAAAAGCTCGTGCGTCGGGCTGGGACGTCGCAGAACTGCAGACGGGCCACGACTGCCATGTCGAATGTCCGGACGCCGTCGCGGACATCTTGCTGTCGGCTGCGCGGGAGTAGTGAATAAAAATTGATCCTGTGTTTAAAACCTAGACCCACCACAGAGACACAGAGGCACGGAGGAATTCAGTTCTTGGTTTTCTCGGTGTCTCTGTGTCTCCGTGGTGGGTTTTTCCTCAACTGATGCGCGCGCTCGAACTCCGCTCCCAATTCTCGCGAATCTAGATTCTCTCGAATGTGCGCTAGCCGTTGCTCCAACTTCTGTAGCGTGTCGCTGATGTTTGCGCGATTGGTGATTGCTATGTCGCGCCACATCGAATAAGGGCTGCCGGAAATGCGTGTCATCTCGCGGAGGGCTCGTCCACCGATGTCGAGGACGGGAGCGTCCGGTCCGAATTCATCGACGAGAGTTGCAGCTAGCGTCAATGACTCGATATCGCTGGTGCCAGAGGTTTGAGGACATCCTCGACCGGTAGTTGGAAATCAATGCCCGTGCGTTTCTCGCCGGGACGAAGTTCAATGACGGTGGCTTCGTCCTTGGCGCGAACACCGGGATAGTAAATAGGAATTGGCACATCACTGAAGTACCCCGTCCCGGGTCGAATACCTAAACCCACCACATAATGTCCGGGTTTGACACCTTTTGCCTCGAAATCACCTTTGGCATCGACATAAGCGGACATGAACAGTTCGCTGTCTTCGGATACTATTTGCACCCATGGGTGCACCTTGAAAGGCTTTCCGTCGGGTGATGCTAGGTGCCCTGAGATAATTGCGTCCTCGTGCAACTTAAGATCAGCAGCGGGCCGGACACCTATGTTGTGCTCCCAGCATTTGCCCTTTTCCACGGAAACACTGCCCGACATAGAGCCAAAATCCTCAACCTCTCGAAGACCGTATTCGGGTGCAGGCGTCACATCGTACTTGCCGACAGGCAGCTCAAATTTGAAATGTCCTGTTTCGTTCGTATGCGATGTGTATTTAGCACCACTCGCGACATTCCTGGCGACCATTTCATGATTCGCAAAAGGAGTCGCTTCCGTGACCTCGGAGTCACTACCTAGGTCCCGGATGGTTCCGATCAGCAGGCCTGTGCTCTTGAGATGTCCCAAATCCCGGAGCGAAGATAGGGTCTCTTCGGCCTCGCTGATTGGCCCGCTAGGACTGTCAAACGACAGCACCAGCGCATCGCTTTTGGGGTCGCGGTAGAGATAGAAGAGCCACTTGTCCCCAACTTCAATGTCAGCGGAGAGGCAGGCTTGATTTGTAACGACGGTTGCGTTACTGGAATCGCCGAGGAAAACTTCGTCCGGGACTAGTTCAAGAAGTTTGTCAGTATCCCCTGCTTCGACGGAAGACCTTACAACTCCAGTAAACACGCGTGCGTAGCCTTCCGTGCCGCAAGCTTTCGCGAGACCCATCAGGCCGCTACGAGCACAGAACACCCGCTTCCCATGGTACTCACGTATTTCTACGACAACCGCAGACAGCGACGACGTCAAACAAACTAGGGCTAAGACCACAACGCCAAGCCGCCATTTGCATTTTGCAGACATCCGACGTTGATTATAGCCCCGATGTGCGAAGGCGGCGTAACATCGCCGTGACGCTAACTGACTGCGGTTCAGCCCCGCTTTTTCCGTGCCAGGCTCTTCCTCAACTGATGTGCCCGCTCGAACTCCGCTCCCAATTCTCGCGAATCCAAATTCTCTCGAATGTGTGCAAGTCGTTGCTCCAACTTTTGCAGCGTGTCGCTGATGTTTGCGCGATTCGTGATTGCTATGTCGCGCCACATCGAATAAGGACTGCCGGAAATGCGTGTCATCTCGCGTAGAGCTCGTCCACCGATGTCGAGCACGGGAGCGTCCGGTCCGAATTCATCGACGAGAGTTGCGGCCAGCGCGGTTGAAATGAGTTGTGGAAGATGGCTGATCCAGGCGCAGAAGCGATCATGATCGGCGGGATCGACTACCGCTATCTTGGCTCCAATCTTTTCTACGCAATGGATAAATTCTCCGCAGAGTCCGGCGTGAACGTTCTGTCCGGGAAGAGGAGTGAAAAGCCACGCTGCGCCTTCGAAAAGATCGGCGTCGGCGAACTCGACTCCAGCGTGCTCTTTGCCCGCCATGGGATGCCCGGCCAGAAATTTGCTCGCCGCGTTTCGTCCAAACGATTTCGCAGCGCGTGCGACAACTTCAGCCTTGGTGCTACCAACGTCGGTGACTAGAGTCTTGGGCGGAAGGGCTGGGCCGAGTCGCTCGATCAGATCTAGGATCGGAATCACGGGCGTGGCCAGCACGATGAGATCGCTTCCGCGTATCAGCGTCCGCTGGATTGCTAGCGCCATCATCGATCGCGCCACATTCCTGCGCGCGCTCTAATACCGGAGCACGATCGCAGCCGACGACTCGTCCGGCGAGACGGTGCTTCTTGAGCGCGAGGCCGAGGGAGCCTCCGATTAATCCGGTCCCGATGATGGTGACCTGTTTGAAGGGCATGAGCCGTTTGCAATTCGAACGCGTTTCGCTGGAGCGCTGCTACTAATTAATTAGTTGCTCGTCCCGCCTGCGTCAATAACCGGTTTTTCTCGTTCCAACTCGCGGCCCACACGCTGACCATTGAAAGTCTAGGCGATCGCTCGTCCAACGGCGGGTGCGATCATGCGTAACGCGTCCATCAATTTCGCAAACTGTTCGGGATAAAGCGATTGCGCGCCGTCCGACAGCGCTTTCTCGGGCTGATGATGGACCTCGATCAGCAGCGCGTCCGCGCCTGCGGCGACCGAAGCCAGCGCCATCGGAGCAACCTTGTCTCGGCGTCCCGTGCCGTGCGAGGGATCGGCCGTCATCGGAAGATGCGAGAGTTTATGAATGATCGGGATGGCGGAAATGTCCATCGTGTTGCGCGTATAAGTTTCGAAACGTGCGGATACCGCGCTCACACAAGAATGACATCGCGATTCCCGCCAGCCAAGCAGATATTCTGCCGAGCAGAGCAACTCTTCGAATGTGCCAGCGATCCCGCGCTTGAGCAGCACTGGCTTGCGTACTTTTCCAAGCTCGCGCAGTAGATTGAAATTCTGCATGTTGCGCGCGCCCACTTGAAAAATATCGATGTAGGGAAGCATCAGTTCGATCTGCGAGATTTCCATGACTTCGCTGATGACGAGTAGATTTGAAACGGTCTCCCGCTTCGCGCAGTAGTTTGAGGCCGTCGAGGCCGAGTCCTTGAAAAGAATACGGAGACGAGCGAGGTTTGAATGCGCCTCCCCGAAGGACGCGCGCTCCCGCCTTCGCAATCAATTCGCTGACCGTAAATAGTTGCTCGCGCGTCTCGACAGAGCAGGGTCCCGCCATGACCACGATTTTGTTGCCGCCGATTTCAACCCCGTTTGCAAATTTGACAACGGTGCCTTCGGGGCGAAAGCTGCGCCCCGCAAGCTTGTAGGGAGAAGTGATGCGATGGACTTCCTGCACTCCCGGCAGCATTTCAATGTTGCGCGTATCGAAGTCGGGCGGAACTCCGACGCCACCGAGCACAGTCTGGCGCGCTCCGGTGGAACGGTGAACTTCAAAGCCGAACTGGACCAGTTGATCGATGACATGCTGAATCTGGTCTTCACCGGCGGAATCCTGCATTGCGACAATCATGAGTTAGCTCGATAGTGCTAAAGAACAAAGCGCGAATCGGTGTCTCAATCTAAATGTTCATTGGCTCGACGATGACACGTCGAAGCTGACAGCACAAATTAATATCTCAACGTTTGCGGCGTTCGTAAGAAGCCTCGCGAACTTTTAGCTTCGACTCCGGCGGGGGCACTTGTGCTTGCGCCGCGGCATCTGTGGCTGTCGCGTTTTTTTGAATGCTCCGCATCACGTCCATAATTCGCTCGTAAATCTGCGCCAGATCACGCTCCGCCAGCGGACCCGCGCTGTTGCGCTGGACATTTGCGATCACGGCGCGCTCACGTTCCGGCTCATAGATCGGCAGGCTGGTGTTGCGTTTCAGTCGCCCTATCTCGATAGCTGCGGACGCGCGCTCGTTCAGCAGCGCCGCTAGTTTGCGGTCCAGGTCGTCGATTTTCTTACGCCAGTCGGAAATGTCCATAGAGCTTTTAGCCGTTAGCGATCAGCCACCAGTTTAAGTGCCAGCAATTTAGCAGGTCTCCGCATCCATCGGGCCTGGTCAAACTGATGGCTGACGGCTGAGGGCTAAAAGCTGTCCTACAAAGTTTGCCACAGTCTCCGCTTCGCGTCCGGGATTTTGTTCGATGGCGTGGACGATAGCGCTGCCCACCACCGCACCTTCGGCGAATTTTCCCACGTCCGCGAATTGCTGCGGGGTGGAGATTCCGAATCCTACGGCGATTGGAAGTTTGCTAAAACGACGTATACGCTCGACCAGTCCTTGTGCATCGCCAGTCATTTGCTGGCGTGCGCCGGTGACTCCGGTGCGAGAGATTGCGTAAATAAATCCGGTGGAAACATTGGCGATCAACTCTAAACGGTGATCGGTGCTGGTAGGTGCTGCGAGAAAAATGGTGGCGAGGTGATTCTTTCGCGCCTCGCGTAAATACTCGGAGGCCTCCTCGATCGGCAGATCCGTGATCAAAGTTCCGTCAACTCCAGCATGACGCGCGACCTGACAGAACTTTGCCAGACCCATCCGCAAGATGGGATTGAGGTAAGAGAAAATTACGAGTCCCACCGATTGCGAATGCTCTCGAATCTCGGATGCCAGCGTCAACACGTTCTCAAGTGAAACACCGTTCTTGAGCGCACGCTCGCTGGCTCGTTGGATCACCGGGCCATCCGCAAGCGGATCGCTGAAGGGAACTCCTAGTTCGATCACGCTGGCACCCGCGTCGATCGCAGCCAGAATCACGTCCCGTGTGGTCGCGAGGTCGGGATCGCCGCAGGTTACGTAGGCGACGAGCGCAGGTTTATTTTCGAAATGAAAGGGCATTGGGAAATGATCAAACAGTAATTCGGCAGTTTGGTTCTAGTACGAGCGGTCAATCGAGTTTCAAATTCTCCCGCATAATCCCTACGTCTTTGTCGCCGCGTCCGGAAATATTCACGATCACGATATCCGACTTCTTCATTTTCGGCGCGCGTTTAATCACTTCGGCAACGGCGTGCGCGGACTCAAGCGCCGGAATAATTCCTTCAGTTCGCGCGAGCAGCACCGTTGCTTCCAGAGCTTCGGTGTCGGATGCGGGGATATATTCTGCTCGTCCAGAATCCTTGAGCATCGCGTGCTCGGGGCCGATGGACGGGTAATCCAACCCGGCGGACACGGAATGCGTCAGCGCGATCTGTCCGGCTTTGTCTTGCAGAACGTACGAGTAGGTTCCTTGCAGCACTCCCGGAGAACCGCCGCGGAAACGGGCTGCGTGGTCGCCCAGCGCTTCACCACGGCCTCCAGCTTCGACCCCGATCAATTCAACTTTTTTGTCTTTCAGAAAATCGTAGAAAATTCCGATGGAATTCGATCCTCCACCGACGCACGCGATGATCGCATTGGGAAGTTTGCCCTCCACTTTCTGGATTTGCGCGCGGGCCTCGCGTCCGATGACGCGATGGAAGTCGCGCACCATCGTTGGATAAGGATGCGCTCCGAGCACGCTGCCTAGAAGATAATGTGTGGTGCGGACGTTGGTGACCCAATCGCGCATCGCTTCGTTGATCGCATCTTTCAGCGTGCACGATCCAGAAGAAACGCCGCGAACTTCCGCACCGAGCAAGCGCATGCGGAAAACATTCAGCTCCTGACGGCGCATATCTTCGGTACCCATATAGACGACGCACTCGAATCCAAGCAAGGCGCACACAGTGGCCGTCGCGACTCCGTGTTGGCCGGCGCCTGTTTCGGCGATGACGCGATGCTTGCCCATGCGCTCGACGAGTAAACCTTGTCCGAGGCAGTTATTGATTTTGTGCGCGCCGGTGTGGAGCAAATCTTCGCGCTTGAGATAAATTTTCGCGCCACCAAGTTTTTTGGTCAGGCGTTGCGCGAAGAATAGCGGCGTTGGGCGTCCTGCATAAGTCTTGAGCAACAAGTCGAGGCGCTTTTGAAACTTTGGATCGCGTTTCGCCTTTTCATATTCACGCTCCAGTTCATCGAGCGCAGCCATTAGCGTTTCCGGAACGTAGCGACCACCATAAGCTCCGAAACGCCCAGCGGTCGCGGCTTTTGAGGGCTCAGCGGCAGCCCGGCCAACGGCTTTCTTCTTCGCTTTCTTGCTAGCAGTCGCGGGTGCCATATTCAACTTGCCTCTTCCATGTCACGCACGGCCCGAACGAACGCGCGCACTTTTGCAGGATCTTTCTTGCCGGGCTCGCGTTCGACTCCAGAGGAAACATCCACTCCCCACGGATGCAGAAGATGGATCGCCTCCTGCACGTTGCTCGGACGCAATCCACCCGCCACGATCAGCTTGCTGATGCTGTTGATGATTCCGGCCCAGGGTTGAACCTGTTCCCAGTCAAAAGTCTGTCCCGTGCCGCCGCGTTTGGTCTCGCTTGAAGAATCCAGCAACACGCCGGAGACTACGCCGGGGCGGAATCCGTGAGTTTCGAGAAACAGATCGCCGTTTTCTGCGACGTGGATTTTATGCACGCGCTTGCCTTTGTAAGCCTCGTCGGGCTCGACGAGCCCAACCTTTACGGGATCCCATCCCGCCGATTGGCCAACTGGCATTTCGAACACTTTTGCGGGCCAGGTGCGAAAGATGGTCGGACGTCGAGATCCGTTCGCAATTCCATGATTCGCCAAGTCCTGAAACAAAGTCCGACTGAATTCCAGGCTCTCGTCGCCGTGGAGTTGAACAGCGGTCAGTCCAACCTGCTTTGCGATGTCGCGAACAGACTCAACATTCTCATTCACGAAGACGCCAACCTTTTCGATCGTCTTCGGAAGTTGATCAACGATCGTACGCGCAGCTTCTGCCGTAATGTAACGCGGACTCTTTGAATAAAAAACGAACCCCAGCGCGTTCGCGCCTGCGTCGATGGCAGAGAGCGCGTCGTCGAGATTCGTGATTCCGCAAATCTTGATCCAGGTCATAGGGGCAGCCGTCAGCGTTTAGTAAAATCTATCTGCTAGTTACTTTTGTTTTCGCCTCTTCCAGCAAAACTTTCAACGCTTCGCCGGGACGCTTTTCTTTCATCAGCGATTCGCCGATCAGAAACGCGTCGTAGCCGGCATCACGCAGACGCGCCAGGTCTTGGCCGTTATGGATTCCACTTTCAGCCACCCTTACGCAGGAATCGGGCATCTTTTCCGCGAGTCGGAGCGCGGTGTTCAGATCGACTTGGAACGTCTTCAGGTTTCGGTTGTTGATTCCGATCAAGTCGCATCCCGCGTCCAGCGCGCGTTGCAGTTCTTCGTCGTCATGTGCTTCGCACAAAACGTCGAGTTCGTGGCCTCGCGCCACGTCGGCCAGCTCCACTAGTTCTTTCTGGGTTAGTGCGGCTACGATTAGCAAAATCGCGTCGGCCCGATTCGCTCTCGCTTCCACGATTTGGAATTCATCAATGATGAAATCCTTACGCAAACAGGGCAGAGATGTGTGCGATGAGGCTTCGCGCAGATAATTCAGAGAACCTTGGAAAAACGGTTCGTCGGTCAATACCGATAGCGCGGCCGCGCCCCCCGCCTCCAGTTCATGAGCAAGTTCTGCGGGACGGAAATCCGCGCGAATCAACCCTTTCGATGGAGACGCCTTCTTTAGTTCGGCAATTACCGCGATTCCGCCATGTGCGACTCGGCGCAAGTGATTGCGGAATCCGCGAGGAGTGTGATCGGCGGCTGCGTGCTCGATCGCCTCTCGATCGGCGCTGTGGCCGTCGCCCGAAACTCTCTCAGCGCTGAGATGAGATAAGCGCTGGCGCGTGGCGGCGATGATGGAGTCGAGGGAGGCTGGCATGGCGCATCGAGAACTCTGCAGAACCGAGAATTCGGCAGAACGTTAATTATACGGAAGCGGCCCTAAAATATGCAGAAAGCGCTGAATTTCAGGCCACTCCCCGCGATTGAAACTACCGAATCGTTTTTGTCGCGACTCATACCTACCCTCAATACAAACCATTGACCCGACTTCCGGCGAGGTGCTATAAACGAGTGTTTTGTTCGGGGACTTGTAGTCTGATCGTGAGGCAGCAAGCGAACCGCACAACTCTTTCGACGCGGCCAAATCGGCATTCTTCTTTAACTGTTTAGGCCTTTCGGTGGAAGCGCGTTCGGAACTTCGGCCATGTCTGGGAACGTGCCGAAACAAAATCATCATACGTCGTGACCCCTGAATTGGATCCTAGGAGGATTTGAATGCGCACTTGGAACGCTAATCTTGCGTCTGCCGGACGCTGCCCTGCGAAAGGCTGGTTCGCGAAAAGCCGCTCTGCGAAGAAGCGAATCGCAACGACTTTCGGAACTCTTGCAACTCTGCTGCTTCTTACCGTCGGCACCGCTCTAGCGCAACCCGCCTCAACCGAAGGTGGTGAAGCGGCTTTGAAACTACCCGACCTGTCTTCGGTTTCGTTTCTCGGTGTGGATGGCCATCGCCTGCTGATGATCGGAATTCTGTTCTGTTTCCTCGGACTCGGATTCGGCATGGCGATTTACATGCGCCTGAAGAATCTGCCGGTTCATCGCTCTATGCGCGAGATTTCGGAACTCATTTACGAAACCTGTAAGACCTATCTGGTCACGCAAGGCAAGTTCCTGATGCTGTTGTGGGCTTTCATCGCCGCCATCATCGTCCTCTACTTCGGCGTGCTGCTGCATTTCGAAGTGCCGCGCGTCGTCATCATTCTGGCTTTCAGTCTGGTCGGAATTGCGGGTAGCTACGGAGTCGCGTGGTTCGGCATTCGCGTGAACACCTTCGCGAATTCGCGCACTGCCTTCGCATCGCTGCCTGGCAAACCGTTCCCCGTATATCAAATTCCGCTGGAAGCCGGAATGTCGATCGGCATGATGTTGATCTCAGTCGAACTGCTGATCATGCTGTTCATCCTCCTCTTTATTAAGGGTGACTATGCAGGCCCCTGCTTCATCGGATTTGCGATCGGTGAATCGCTCGGTGCTGCTGCGCTGCGTATCGCTGGCGGAATCTTCACCAAGATTGCGGATATCGGCGCCGATTTGATGAAGATTGTTTTCAAAATTAAAGAAGACGATGCACGTAATCCTGGCGTGATCGCCGACTGTACCGGTGACAACGCTGGCGACTCGGTTGGCCCGTCTGCTGATGGATTCGAAACTTATGGTGTGACCGGCGTTGCGCTGATCACGTTTATTCTGCTCGGCGTCAAAGAGCCGGGCATTCAAGTCCAGTTGCTGGTTTGGATCTTTGTCATGCGCATCATGATGTTGATTGCCAGCGCATTGGCTTACTTCATCAACAGCGCCATCGCGAAAGGGAAATACGGCAACGCGGACAAGATGAATTTCGAAACTCCGCTGACCTCGCTGGTCTGGATCACGTCGATCGTTTCGATTATCGCTACCTACATAGTTTCGTACTTCATCATCCCGAATCTGGGCGGCGATACGACGCAGTGGTGGAAACTTGCTTCGATCATCTCCTGCGGAACACTCGCTGGAGCTGTCATTCCTGAACTGGTCAAGGCCTTCACTTCGGTGGAGTCTCGCCACGTCAACGAAGTTGTCACGTCTGCCAAAGAAGGTGGGGCGTCGCTGGGAATCCTCTCTGGCTTTGTCGCCGGAAACTTCTCGGCGTATTGGCTCGGCCTGACGATGGTTGGTTTGATGTCGGTGGCTTATCTGTTCAGTCTGCAAGGCTTGGGCATGGCGGCCACCATGATTGCCGCTCCTGTGTTCGCTTTCGGACTGGTTGCCTTCGGATTTCTGGGGATGGGCCCGGTCACGATCGCGGTCGATTCTTACGGTCCGGTTACGGATAACGCTCAGTCTGTTTATGAACTTTCGCTGATCGAGCAGGTTCCGAATATCAAGGCTGAACTGAAGAAAGATTTCAACGTTGACGCGAATTTCGAGCGCGCCAAAGATTTGCTCGAAGAAAACGACGGTGCTGGAAATACTTTCAAGGCGACCGCAAAACCAGTGTTGATCGGAACCGCAGTAGTCGGCGCGACGACGATGATCTTCTCCATCATCATGGCGCTGACCAACGGGCTGACCACGAATGTGGACAAGCTTTCATTGCTGCATGCTCCATTCTTCCTTGGATTGATCACCGGCGGCGCGATGATTTACTGGTTTACCGGCGCCTCTACCCAGGCCGTTACTACCGGGGCCTATCGCGCGGTGGAATTCATTAAGGCCAATATCAAGCTTGAAGGCGTGGTGAAGGCTTCCGTTGCCGACAGTAAAAAAGTGGTGGAGATCTGCACCAAGTACGCGCAGAAAGGTATGTTCAATATCTTCCTCGCGATTTTCTTTGGCACGCTGGCCTTCGCCTTCGTCGAGCCGTTCTTCTTTATCGGATACCTCATCTCGATTGCGATCTTCGGTCTCTATCAGGCAATCTTCATGGCGAACGCAGGCGCTGCCTGGGATAACGCCAAGAAGATTGTTGAAGTCCGGTTGAAACAGAAGGGAACTCCGCTGCATGATGCCACGGTAATCGGCGACACAGTTGGCGATCCGTTCAAAGACACGTCGTCGGTGGCCATGAATCCGGTCATTAAATTCACAACGCTGTTTGGATTGCTGGCCGTCGAACTCGCCGTCTCGCTGACTCGCGATCAGGGAACTGGACTAACTCGTGGATTGGCGCTGGCGTTCTTCGCAGTGTCGGTGTTCTTCGTGTACCGTTCGTTCTACGGCATGCGAATCGGCAACGAGTAGTCGATAGATTGTTCGCGTAGGGACAGCCGCCCCGGCTGTCCCCGCGAAGCGCAGTTCCGCAAGGCAAGCGAAAACGCCATCCGTCGCGACGACAGAGCGGTGGATATCAAGCCTGGAGCGCGAGTTACGTTTTTCAACCATCTTGTCATCCCGAGCGAAGCGAAGGACCTGCTTTTTCGTACGCGCAGAAGACAGCAGGTCCTTCGCTTCGCTCAGGATGACAAATCATTTGATCGAAAGTAGTTGCTGGTGAGGATCTTCCTGTTCTACGCAAACAAAAACGCCATCCAGCAACGCTGGATGGCGTTTTGATTTGGAGCACGTTACTGCAGGGACAGAGTTAAGACTTGCTGATCGCCGTCACAATTCCCGCCGCTCACGGAGTAGGTACCGGTCATATTTGCCGGAGTCGTTGGGTTGTCCAGCAAAGCGAAATCGTACGTGAACGACTCGGTTCCTTCCGACGTATCAGTGGTGGTTGCGTTGAGGGTGACAAACTGACCGGCGATGAAGCCGCCGGTGATTGTTCCGCTCACCGTGCCACATCCGGAGTTTGTGTAAGAAATGTTCCCCGTCAGCGCGAAAGTGCCGTCGTCTGAAACGGTCGTCGCCTGCGTCATGTCGAACGAAATGGTAGCGTTCGAGCAGCCATTTACTCCCGCATCACAATTCGAGAGACTTCCATTCCAAGTTCCGGTGATGGGAGTGACCAAGTTTGCCGTCAACGTCCCCGTATCGCCATCATCGCACCCACCAACTACAGCATAGGTACCGGTAAGCGCGGTGGTCGTCGAAGTGGAGGTTCCCGAAGCTGTGACCGTAATCACTTGCCCTTCGAGGCTCGGTGAAGTCAACGTGACCTGTGTGCCTTTCACTGTTCCGGTGAAGGCGATTCCGCTGGATGAATCAAGACAGTCGGATCCGACGATATACATCGTTCCGGCCACATTGCTTCCCGTCTGCGTAATATTCCCGCCGATGTAGAAGTCTGCCTGACTTGCGTTGCTCTTGATTTTGCCATCGTGCTTTTTGCCATTGTGTGTCGGGCCGTCGCCATTCGAGGTTGCGGCGATTGACCAGTTGCCTTGCGTCAGGGTGAGGTTGCTATCAGAGCCGCATCCGACCAAAGCCACAGCAAAGATGGCGGCCAACGAGGCGGAAGCGATCTTGGTGAGAGTTACTAATTTCATAAATCCTCCGGGAGGGCATGTCCTACGGGACTAGCACCATCGTTATGTAGTGTAGCCAGTGGGGTAACTTTGAAAAGATTACTTTCGTACTTAGAGCAGATTGACGACTCACGATGGTCACTAACGACGACGGCGTGTGATGACTTATGCCGATGGAGAAACAGGCGTCATCGCGCGTCCAGCACGGGCCGACGCTCGCCGGATGGGACGCTCGATGCTCCGTTGAATCTGGACACGAATCGTTCGGCAGGCAAGAAAAAAGGGCGAAGGCCGTATTCCAACTTGGCCTCGCCCTTAATGCTCGATCTAGATTGCTCGAACGGGCGAGTCGCCCGTCCCCACTATTATTTACAGCTGGCTCATCTTGGCCAGGAACTCGCTGTTCGTGTTTGCCTTGGCAAGACGCTCAATCAGCAACTCCATGGCTTCCACCGGAGACAGTGGATTCAGTACTTTGCGGAGTACCCAGATGCGCTGCAAATCTTCTTTCGGAATCAGCAATTCTTCTTTACGCGTTCCGGATCGTTGAATGTCAATCGCCGGGAAAGTCCGCTTATCGACGAGCTTGCGGTCGAGGATGATTTCGGAGTTACCCGTACCTTTGAATTCTTCGAAGATCACGTCGTCCATGCGCGAGCCGGTGTCGATCAACGCGGTGGCAATAATCGTCAACGATCCGCCTTCTTCGATGTTACGAGCCGATCCAAAGAAACGCTTTGGACGCTGCAACGCATTCGAATCGACGCCGCCCGAGAGCACTTTGCCGGAGGGCGGAACAATCGTGTTGTAAGCGCGGGCGAGACGCGTAATCGAATCGAGCAGGATGACTACATCGCGCTTGTGCTCGACCAGTCTCTTCGCTTTTTCAATCACCATCTCCGCAACTTGTACGTGGCGGGCAGCGGGTTCGTCGAAGGTGGAAGAGATTACTTCGCCTTTGACTGAACGCTGCATGTCGGTGACTTCTTCCGGACGTTCATCGATCAGCAGCACCATCAGCACAACTTCAGGATGGTTCGTCGTGATCGAGTTCGCCACGTTCTGCAACAGCATGGTCTTACCGGCCCGGGGCGGGGAAACGATTAGTCCACGTTGTCCTTTACCGAGCGGGGTGAGCAGGTCCATGACGCGGGCGCTGAGGTTCTCGCGGGTGGTTTCAAGTTTTAACCGTTCCTGCGGATACAGCGGCGTCAGGTTATCGAACAGAATCTTGTTGCGCGCTTCATCGGGCGATTCAAAGTTCACCGCCTCGATCTTGACCAGCGCGAAATACTTTTCGCCCTCATGGGGCGGGCGCACCTGACCGCTGATGGTGTCGCCGGTTTTCAAGTCAAATTTTCGGATTTGCGATGGCGAAACGTAAATGTCGTCCGGCCCGGGTAGGTAGTTGTAGTCAGGCGAGCGGAGGAAGCCGTAGCCGTCAGGGAGGATCTCCAAAACACCTTCTGCGAAGATGTGTCCTTCTTTTTCACTTTGCGCCTGGAGGATCTTGAAGATGAGATCCTGTTTGCGGAGGCCGCTGGCGCCGGGCAGCTCCAAAGATCGGGCGATCTTGGTCAGCTCGGTAATATTCTTTTCTTTCAGTTCAGCAATGGTCATAGGTACCTATTTGTCTCAATCTTTGGGATTGTGCTTTCGGGAGGGATTGTCTTTTTCTCTCGCAGGATGGAATTGCTTTGCCGCCGTGCGGGCACACGGCGGAGCTGCTTAAGCAGCTCGCCGTTGTGCTTCGGCAAAGTTTTCTGGTTCGCTCAGGATGTCATGACGTTCCGCATCGGCAATCTTGTCGAATACCTGGTTCATGGTTTCCTGAATGCGGGTGTTCGGCTTGTGAAACTTGCGCGTCGCCTTAGAGGCAAGTTGGCAAAGCATATATCGGTTCCGCAAGGTGTGAAGTGCGTCGAATACACGATCAGAGCGCATGTTATGTCTTTCTCCTTCAACATGAATAATTTAGACCGTGAGTCCCATCTCCCGGCGGGCGATGGAGGCCTAGGGCTAGCCGAGCTTGCAATTCGGGCTAGGTGCAGAAGCTTAAGGAATTTTGCCTGAATCACTAAAAATAGATGCCTCGCCCTACCCGAAAGTTGCTCAATTCTTTAAGGAGGTGCCAGAAAGCGGACGGAGGCTAGTCGGGACAGTCAGAAAGCAGTTTTTATGTCCCGAGAACAGGCTAAGTATAACAAACCGCTAGGACAGGTCAAGAACATTTTACGGATGCCAATTACCGGCTTGGCACGTGCTGGAAAGCCCACAGCAACGCCCATTTTGACGGATTTTGAGGCCTGGGCGGTAAAGCTTCTTGCTGGTCAACCGAGGAAATTCGTTAGCATAGCTAACGAATTTCCTAAGATCCATATTTCAAGCTATTTCAGTTTGTTGACGCGTGCGGACAGGCGGGACTTGTAACGTGCCGCAGTGTTGTGATGCAAAACGCCCTTCTGGATCGCCTTATCGAGCGCCGAAACGGTCTCGCTATAAGTCTTGCCAGCGGCAGCTTTGTCGCCTTTTTCCAGGCTCTCGCGCAGGGTCCGCAGAGCAGTGCGCAGTTGCGAAGTGTTGGCACGGTTGCGGGCAGTCCGCTTCGTGGTCTGACGGGCGCGTTTCAGCGCCGAAAAATGATTAGCCATGATGCTTTGATTACCTTTGTAGTCCTAGATTGCAACTAGGAGGATATCCGGTGGGAACCGAACCTGTATTCTACGGGAGCAAGTTGCGTTGGGTCAAATAGATATGGATGAGTCAGATATGGATTGGTTCTGCCGCGTTAATCCCGAACGATTCGATCGACTTGTGAATCTGAATCTCCGATTTCATCTGTATTAGCGGTCTTTACTTTCGAGGCTTCGGAGGTAGCGCCATTTCGATGAAGTCATAGCCTCCAGGGCTTGCGGCGTCCACTTTGGTCGTTATCGCTGCCGCGTACTCTCGGACGATTGGCCAGATGTTCGAACCGAGCACCACCAACGCAAGTTTGCGACCTGACAGATTTTGCTGATACGCGATGTTCTGATCGGACGTTACCATTACGTCGAATCCCGCTGCTTCAGCCGCCTTCAACAGTTCTCCATTTTCAAGTTGCGGATGCCACTCCATTTCGATGAAGGTGCGCACATCATGCGCGGACAAGAAGCGGCGCACGCCGACAGGAACGTTCTTGTCAAACAGGATGCGCAACGCGATGGCTCTGTGCGTACTCTACAATCGCCTCGACGTGGCCGGGCGGCAACTCAAATTGTTCCGCGATTTCAGAAACGCTCATACCATAGTCAAAGTTATCTACAATCGCTGTGGCCGGCATTCTTGTGCCCCGAAGGACAGGAGCGCCACTGTGCACTCCAGCCTTGATCTCTACCAAGGCGCATTCTGTCCAGTCGATTTTTTCCTGTGTAGCCTTGTCTTGTGATGGCATGGACAACTCCCAAGCACATCATTCCACGCTTTTGCGCAAATTACCAGTATCGGCTAGGCCCGCCAGTCGAGGTGTAAATACAGGCGAAAAAACGGCTTTTCCCAAAGTTTTTTGCTGATTACCTTCGTTGTATTGAATCACGGTTAGCCGGGATTCGGACCGATCCTCGCCTGTATTCTAGGGTAGTAAGCGACACTTGGGTCGAGTCGATATGGACACATCCGCAAAGCCGATCAGCGCATCGCCCGATCCGTCCAAAGCCCGGCTAGAGGTGCTCATCAACTCGTCCACTCCGATCGTCGTCATGGAGACAGTCGAGGAAGTGCGCGCGGTTTCGCTGGTGAAGACGGCATGCTCCGAACTGAATCTGCCGGTCTTTGAATGGACCATCGCCGACGGACTGGTGCGATCGGGAAGTGGCGCCGTACCGTCGGTGAACCAAAATGCAACGGCTTCGCACTCCGACGCTACGAAAAATGCGATCTACAACACCGCCGACCCGGTGCAGGCGCTGGCGAATCTGGAAACCATGACCATTGAAGCCGTCTTCGTGCTCAAGGACTTCCATCGGCACATGGACAATCCCGTCATTGTTCGCCGTCTGCGCGATGTAGGTCAGAAATTTTCCACGAATCGGAGAACTCTGATCCTCACCGCTCCGGCAATCGAGATGCCGGCGGAGTTGGCCAATCTGATCGAGTTTCTCGACCTTCCTCTGCCAGACAACGCCCGCCTACGCGAGATCATTCGCGAAACTTACACGCGTCTCGCCGATACTCACTCTCTGAAACTGCAACTCGATTCCAACGGAGTCGATGCCATGGCAGGGAATCTTCGTGGACTCACCGAAGAAGCCGCCGATCGCGCCGTTTCGCAGGCGATCATGGGACGCCTTGCTCTGTCGCCGGAATGCGTCTCCGACGTGCTCGATGCCAAGAAAGCTCTACTGAAGCGCTCCGAGATGCTGGAGTTCGTGGACACCTCAGACAACATGTCGAGCGTCGGCGGCCTCGACAATCTCAAACATTGGCTGGAGCAACGCCGAGGCGCGTGGGACGAAAACGCCGCTGCGTTCGGCCTTGAGCCTCCGAAAGGCGTCATCATTCTTGGCGTCCAGGGATGCGGTAAAAGTCTTTGCGCCCGCGCCGTGGCCGGAGAGTGGAAGCTCCCGTTGGTGAAATTCGATACCGCCGCCGTCTACGATAAATTCATCGGCGAAACAGAAAAGCGCATTCAAAAAGTATTTCGAGTCGCCGAAGGCCTCGCCCCCTGCGTCCTGTGGATCGACGAGTTAGAAAAAGTTTTCGCCGGCAGCGGCCCCGATTCCGCATCCGCTGACGCCGGAGTCTCGTCGCGCCTGTTGGCATCATTCCTATCCTGGATGCAGGAGCGCAAATCCCCCGTATTCGTAGCCGCAACCTGCAATAACGTCACAGTTCTGCCTCCAGAGCTGATCCGCAAAGGCCGCTTCGACGAACTTTTCTTCGTGGACCTGCCCAGCACAGCCGAACGCAAACAGATATTTGCCATCCAGCTAGCAAAGCGCAAACGCAATCCGGGCGACTACGATCTTGATCGAATTGCGGAAGCAGCCAAAGGATTCTCAGGAGCGGAGATTGAGTCGGCGGTGCAGACCGCTTTGTACGCCGCGTTCGCACGCAAGCAAGAGTTGCACACCGAAGATTTGCTTACGGCGCTCTCGTCCACCGTGCCGCTGTCGATTACGCGGGCTGAAGAAATCGGAGAACTACGGGGATGGGCCAAGGATCGGGCGGTTTGGGCTAGTGCGCCGGACGGAACAATTGGTCCCCGGGCCTAAGCGTAGGTTTATGGCGGAAGGCTTGCTAAGACTCGCGGGTAATAGTGGAAGGGTAGCGCTGCGAGAAGTAGCTTGGCTGCTTGGGTCGGGTGCAGCTTCTGCAGCGTTCTGTTTCATTGCGCCGGAATATGGTTACGATCCGGTTCCGTTCTTTACGATCTGCGTTTACATCCTGACAGGAGTTGTTCGCCTTTTTCTTCACGCGATAGGCCGCCGAAAATAGCGCCGGTTAACGGCTTCACTGTCCTTCCTATATCCCGGCCGCATGTCGCGCGTCGTCCCGCTCCTTTTTCAACTCCAAGTCGCCGACCCATTTCTCCAAGTAAGCGTGATCTAGCGCGTCCTTTCGCACCTTCAAGATCGCCCCTGCATCCTCAATCTGCCGCCGCGACTGTGCGAGCTTCGCCCATTCGAGCTTCGAGATGACTACGTCCTCGGCGCTGGCTACAAAGAGGGGAACATCATGCAGGCTGACCCGTCGGCGTCGCCCAAATTCTTCTTGGCTGAAGGCGCGCGACTTGCGGATGATCAAGTCGATCTTCCAGCCTGTGGCCAGGTCAATGACATTGAACAACGATTGCCGCTGCTGGGCTTCAAGGGCTGAATCGAGATCGGCGTAGTACTCGCCCACTGGCAGCGCCTCAACGAATTCGCGCAAACGGTCCGAACTCGCGTGGATGACGAAGTCGATATCTTGGGTAGAGCGCGCCGCGCCGTAATACGCGCTGGCAAACGATCCCGTAAGCATGTAGGCAATTCCAGCTTGCTCAAGCGCCGAGGTGATTCTGTGCAATACCTTCTCAATGCTCATCGAAGCCAGGCTGGCAATGGCTCCGGGAAGAACGCCCGCCGCAACATCTCCCGCGCGACTTGCGCCTCTGTCCAATCCGGATGATCGTGCCGAATGCCTTCCCTCATTATTTCGCGCACGAACATGCTCATCTCATAAGCAAGAGTCATGCGTTGCTCTCCCGACATGGCGCTCTGAATCTTAAGCTGGAGAGCTTGCGCCGCCGGACTCGTGTCGGTCATCGCCACGGGCAGATATTACCACGCGTATTGCACAACCAAACTCACGCCCGCGCAAACATTTCTAGAATCGTGCCAGACACTTCCCGCGCGGTCTTAGGCGAGACCCTTCCCAGCATCTTCACCAATCGCTGCCGATCAACGGCGCGAAGTTGATCCAATGCCACCTGCCCTTGTTTTCCTTGGAAGCGTAGTCCCACGCGCGTTGGATACGGTCGCGTGACCGTTGTCATGGGCGCAATAATCACTGTCCGAAGATGTCGGTTCATTTCATCCGGAGAGATGACCAGGCACGGCCGCGTTTTCTGGATCTCCACTCCCTGCGCGGGGTCGAGCGTCACGAGCCACACCTGATCCTGTTGTGGTAGAAGTTCCGCCGAGCGTGGTGCGAATTTTCGAGGCGTGTTTACCATCGCCATTCTTCGCGATCGAATTCGTTCGATCCAGACTGCAACAATATTTCGTCTTCCGACGCACTGCCGGCCGCGCGGAATGCCTCGTTCCAGTCTTGACGTGGCCGGCGCTCTGGGGAGATCACCAGACGATCGCGTTCAATCCGGACTTCGACCGTGTCGCCGAAACCACATTGCTCAATGAGAGGTTTTGGTATGCGAATACCGCGCGAGTTGCCGATGCGAACCAAGTCTGTTTTCATATGCTCATGTTTTATAAGTAATTACATTGTAACTACGTACAACAGCGATTGCAATAGTGTCTAGGAACCTCCAGTCAGGGTTGCCAAATCCCCGCCCTTCGTTGCAATCTCATACCAATGCCCGAACTCCCCGATATCTCCGCCTACATCAGCGCGCTTGAACTTCGCGTCGTCGGTCAACCACTTCTGCGGATACGACTCGCGAGTGCTTTCTTGCTTCGAACCGCACAACCTCCGCTGTCTAGTCTGGATGGCCACGTCGTCCGCGAGATTCGGCGGATAGGAAAACGCATCGTCTTCGGATTCGACAACGGTCTCTGGTTAGCGCTGCACTTAATGATCGCCGGACGCTTACATTGGCGTGCTATCGACGCCAAATTAGCGGGACGTCAAAGCCTGGCGGCATTCGATTTTCCCAACGGATCATTGATCCTCACCGAGGCCGGTTCCAAGCGCCGCGCCTCGTTACATCTTTTTAGCGATGAGGAGACGCTGAATTCCATCGATCCTGGCGGGATCGACGTTTTCGCCAGCGACCTCAAATCGTTTCAGGCCACATTGTCGGCGGAAAACCATACGCTGAAGCGCGTGCTCACCGATCCGCGAGTGTTGAGTGGAATTGGCAACGCCTACTCCGATGAAATTCTGCACGCCGCGCAATTGTCGCCGATCCTGCTCACGCAGAAATTAAAGCCCGAAGAATGGGAGCGGCTCTACACCGCAACCCGTGCCACGCTCCAACTTTGGATCGACCGTCTCCGCACCGAAGCCGAGAACGGTTTTCCAGAAAAGGTAACCGCATTTCGTAAAGACATGGCGGCCCATGGAAAATATGGCGAGCCTTGTCCTAGATGCGGAGAGAAAGTCTTGCGGATTCGCTACGCCGATAAAGAAACTAATTACTGCGCACGCTGTCAGACCAACGGAAAAGTTCTCGCGGATCGAAGTTTGTCTCGGTTGCTAGGTTCAGACTGGCCGCGCACACTCGATGGACTGGAAGCGCTCAAACGCCGCTAAGATTAAAAACTCTACCGGGACAATCTTTACTGAATTGGTTTGTCCCGCTCAGCCATGAAATTATCGCGGCATTTCTTCGCTTCTGCGATCAACTGATCGAACTCCGGAGTGCCACGTAGCTTCGCCCAAAACGAGTCGTTTTGCAGTCCGGAATAGGCGCAGTAATGTCCGGCGACCGAACTCTTCAGCAACTGCAAGGCTGTGTCTTTCTGGCCGCAGAAAATAAAATCGGGAGCAACCACGTAACGCGGTTCGGGGTCAGGATCAGCGAGCATATTCGTCGCCTCGGTTTGCGCACGGGATGCCACTTCTCCAGGCGAGCCGTTTTCCAAGCACGCCGTCATGAGCCGGAAGTCCCGGATATCTTTAAATCTCTGGGTGATCTCCCTGGCCTGGGCTACTTTTCCGTCACGGATGTACTGCCGCATGAGGTTGTCGGACGCCCACAGCGATCCGGCATCAATTTGCAGAAAATCGTTTGCGCGTGCGTAATTTCCAAGTTGATCGAAGGTAAACGCGCACGACCGCAACATGAAGTCGCCAGAATCCAAGGCCATCGCAGCGTCGCACTCTCGTGCGGATTCCTCGATCGCCCCGCCGTAACGAAGCACATACGAAAGGGCGAAGTGCGCTTGCGAATTCTCAGGATGCCGCGCGACCAGGGCCTTTGCGTCCTGATAAGCCTGTGCCAACTTACTTTGTTCGACCCGGTTGGTGATCAGCCATGCGATCGCGAAGGTGTAATTGGGGTCAAGCGAGATCGCACGCTCCAATGCCGCATCTCCGCGCTGGCGCGCCTCGTCGCCGCCGTTTGCGTAGGCTGAATCGTAGTGGTAGCGAACTCCAAGATATCCCCACGCGGGCGCGTAGTTGGGATCAAGGCCCACGGCCCGCTCCAACATCGCAATCGCATCTTTGTTCGGCTGCGGATCGTGCGGCAACGCAATGCTGCGGAGATAAAGATCGTAGGCTTCTTCATTCTTCGGATGCGTGCCTGCTTCACCAGCATCCGTTCCCGATCCAACGCCTAATGCGGGAACCAGTCCTTGTCGAACTTTCGCCGTGATCTCGCTTCGCATCGCGAGCATGTCGGGAGCGGCGACTGTCATGGTGTCGCGCCAAATCGTGCGATTGTCGGCGATGTCCACGGCTTCGAGCGTGATCTGAATCTGGTCGCCCTGTTTCATGTAGTGCCCGGTGACGACGTCGGTCACATGCATAGCATGGCCCGCTTGCTGCAAATCAAGATTCGGAGAATCGTATTTACTAGTCGTCGCAAATGGACGAATCGATAGCGACCGCACGTAACTCAGCGAAGTTGCAATTTCATCGGCCAGGGCGAGACGCAGGAAATCCACATCTTTATCGGAGTTGAGATTTTGCAAGGGCAGAACCGCGATGGTTTTTTGCCCAGCGCTCACGACCGTTGGGGTCGAACGTTGTTTCGCGAACCAGAAAATCGCAGCTGCGATGATTGCGATGGCAGCGATTGCACCCAAAATCTTAGCGATGCTGAAGTTGGAACCGGGAATGTTTGGGCTTGAAGTGCTTGAATTAGAAGATGCCGGATCAACGGCCGCGGGGTTTGATTTCGACGACGCAGACGACGATGAAGACGACACCGGGAGTGTGGAAGAGAACTGCGCCGCAGGTGATCCCGATACAGGTGTGGCGCGTTGCGTGAGCGGACCAGCGACTTCGGGCGCACCAGCCGAGGACACCGATCCTGAACTCGCCGCTTCCGCAGGACGCGATTCCGTTTCGCGTTTCAATCGTTTCAGATCGGCGCGCATGTCTGCGGCGTGCTGATAGCGCAACTCGCGATCTTTCTCCAAAGCCTTGTTGACGATCCGTTCCAACTCCGGCGGCACATCGGGATTCAACCGCACCGGAGCCACTGGAGCGCGATTCAGGATGGCTTCAAAAATCGTGGCCGTACTGTCTCCGCGGAAAGGCAGTTGCGAGGTGGCCATTTCGTAGAGCACCGCTCCGAATGAAAACAGATCGGTGCGCGCGTCCAATTCTTTGGCGCGCGCCTGCTCCGGCGACATGTACGCGACGGTGCCCATCGCGGATCCCGGCGTCGTCAGCTGCGCGTTGGCTCCCGCGTTCATCGCGGTCATCGTATTTGCGGACGCAACTTGACTCGATGAACCGGCGGATAATTCAACTTTCGCCAATCCGAAATCCAAAACCTTGGCGTGTCCGCGCTTGGTAACAAAAATGTTGGCAGGCTTAATGTCGCGATGGACAATCCCTTGCGAATGCGCCGCGTCCAATCCATCGGCGATTTCGATGGCCAGCGAAAGCAGAGTTTCGTTATCCAGCGGACGCCCGGTGATGAGGTGCTTCAGCGTCACGCCATCCAGAAATTCCATGGCAATAAAAGACTGCTCGCCATGCTTTCCAATTTCGTAGATGGTGCAAATATTCGGATGATTCAGCGCCGACGCCGCCCGCGCCTCGCGCCGAAACCGCTCCAGCGCCTGCGGATCGCGCGACAACTCATCCGGCAAAAACTTAAGCGCGACGAACCGGCCCAGCTCCGTGTCCTCCGCCTTATAAACCACACCCATCCCGCCGCCGCCCAACTTCTCGACGATGCGATAGTGCGAAATAGTTTGATCAATCATGGTTGGAGAGGACGTAGCGCAAGACGCTTTATCTTACGGAGGAGGGAGTGGGCAGTCAACGAAGGGCGGGGGTTAGCTATACGAACGGGAAAAGTGATACACCCCCCACATTCACTCCATCACCTCAGGACCGGGGTGGGGGTTGGGGTGAGGCCAGAGCGCGCTCGCGAGAGGGGAGAGCCTTGGTAGGGCTAGCCAAAATCCTCAGTTAGTGAAATCCCCATTACACCAACGACCGCCGGATTGGGTTGCTCCGAGGGCTTTCCAAGGCAGGTTTTTAGTTGGTGACCCAGCCACCTCCCAATTCACCCTTTTGCGGACTATAATTGCGACCGCAAATCGGTCTTAACTCCAAAAATGCGCGTAACAGTCATGCTGCCTTTAGTCACACTCTTACTTTTTCTCTTGACCGGATCTGTAAGTCTAAGCAACGGTCAAACCGTACCAGTACCCGCCCGCTCTCTCTCTGACAACGTCCCGAAAGAGACGAGCATCCCCGGCGGGGCCCAAGGAACGCCCGAGCTAACCGAAGACGAGGCGATCCGCCAAATCAAGGAACTGATGGAAGCGCAAGTACAGAACGCGTATCGGAGTGGGCAGCGTCCGGCACATCGCGACGCGCACGCCAAGCAACACGGATGCGTCCGGGCCAACTTCACGGTCAGAGGATCTTTGCCAGTCGCGATGCGGCAGGGCGTGTTGGCAGAAGCGCACACCTTCCACGCCTGGATTCGATTCTCGAACGCTGTCGGCTCCGACGACCAAGCAGGGTTAGCCCGCGGCATGGCGATCAAGCTGCTCGGAGTGCCTGGCCGCAAAATCCTGCCCGATGAATCCGATGCGACGACTCAGGATTTTCTGCTGGTCAACTATCCGGTCTTCAATGTTCGGACTGCGGCTGACTACGTCGACTTTCTTACCAAAAGCAATGCTGGTCAGCTTCCTATCTTCTTTCGCGCACATCCTGAGTCTGAACGCATTACTGCGGCAATCGCGGCGCAGCCTGTCGGCAATCCGCTGCTGCAGCGATATTTCAGCATGACCCCGTATGCGCTCGGTAGCAGCAATGTGAAGTACTCGGCAAAGCCAGTATCGTGTACGACCGGTGAAACTCTGCACGACGAAGGTGGCGGGGAGCACTCCAGCGGACCGAACTATCTGCGCGCGGCGATGACAACTACTCTTGCCGGCGGTTCAAGCTGTTTTGTGTTCATGGTGCAACGCCAAACTGATCCAACTACGATGCCGATCGACGACTCCACGGTTCTATGGGACGAAAAGCTTGGACCGTTTGTCGAGGTCGCGTCGATTACGATTCCGCGGCAAAGCTTTGACAGTCCAGAGCAGCAGGCTTTCTGCGAGAACCTTTCATACACACCGTGGCACGCATTGCCTGTACACGAGCCGCTCGGCACTATCAACCGCATACGACGCGTTGTCTACGATGCCATCTCATCGCTGCGGCACCGCTTGAACGGCGTCCCGCGCCGCGAACCGAGCGGTGACGAGCATTTTCCAGGGAGCCCCACATGGTAAAACCAGTCTTCACATTCGCGATCGCGTTCTTGCTGTTTCCCGCCATATTATTCCGCGTCGCCGAACCGGGTGCGGCGTCCAGTTCGAGCATTCGTCTCCATCAAGGTTGGGACGATGCGCAGGAGCAGATTTTCTACCACACTCCGCAAGGAACCGTGCTCCTGCCGACGAGTTGGCTGGCGGCGCTGCAATCGCCGGACGGGCAGCCGTTCATGGATCCTGATCACATGCGACGTCTGGGTTTCATCGCCGATGATCGGTCGACAGCTAATCCGTACGGGTGGCCGATCGGCTTCGCGATCAATCCGGCGAAGGACACCGGCGGCGTCGAGACAGTTGGTCTCACGTGCGCCGCCTGCCATACTGCCGAAATCAGCTACCGCGGGAAAACCTTGCGTGTCGATGGCGGACAGGCGAACATCGACCTCGACGGTTTCAAGAAGGCGATCAACGAGGCGATACTCGCGACCGGGAGCACGCCTTCACGCCGGGAGTCCTTCATACAGCGCGCCGTGCAGTTCGGGTCTCCTGCCGACCGGATTGGGGCTGAGTTCGATGCGCGTTACCGGGCCGTTGTCGATGGAACCCCCGAGCGCGAACGCGTTGCCGCCGATACGACGATCGCCGGACCCGGCCGTAACGATGCGCTGGCGGTCATCGCGAGAGTCCTGTTCAATTATGCTCTGCGCGTTCCGGCCAACACGAATCGGCCGACAGCTCCGGTTGACTTCCCCTATCTCTGGAACGTCTGGAACCTGAATTGGGTGCAATACAACGGCTCAGTGAGCCAGCCCATGAGTCGCAACATCGGTGAGGCCCTCGGCGTTGGAGCGATCACACATTTCATTGACCCGAGTACCGGAGCCTTGTCCGCCGAGCCGGAACGGTGGCGGACGTCGATCCCCGTACGCAATCTCAATGCACTCGAGTCGTTGCTCGAATCGCTCCAGCCGCCGCACTGGCCTGATGCGGTTTTGGGCCAGATCGACGGCGTGAGAGCGAAGCGCGGCGCCCTGCTTTTCTCGCAGAACTGCGCAGGATGCCATGGAATTCGGGCGATTGCGGGGTCGAAGTCCGATGAATGGAGTGTCAAGGTTCTGCCACTGACGGTGATCGCTACCGATCCAAACCAGGCGACGAACTTTCGGAGCACCACTTACGACGGAACCAAGCTCGGCCTCTCGCTGCACACGGACGCCGCTACCGGTCTGAGTTTGGTGACTAATGCCGTTCGCACGCAGGCTTACCGCGACGCGCAGATTCCGCCCGCGCAGTGGGGAACCTTTGACGGGTACGGACGGCCAAACGTCGTCACGTCGCCTTGTGGCTACAAGGCACGACCGCTGGTTGGAGTTTGGGCGACTCCGCCGTTCTTACACAACGGGTCGGTGCCGAGCGTTTTCGCCCTCCTGAGCGAATCGCGGCCGGTGAAGTTCTTGGTCGGAACCACCGAATACGATCCGGAGAAACTCGGGCTCTCGCAAGCCGCTGCTCCCAACACGGTCGTCTTCGATACAGCCACTACAGGCAACAGCAATTCAGGACATTGGTTTACGGACGACCAGACCCGTCTGGGGCGGATCGGTCGGCGTTTGACGGATGACGAGCGCTACGATCTGATCGAGTACCTCAAAGCAGCCACCTACGCTGATTATCCGCGCACTGTCGTTAACGACTCGGACCCGGAGCCGTGCGTCTGAGAGGGCTGGGCAAGGCTAGTCAAAATTTTCAGTTAGGCGGGTGGCTGTAGATGATCAAGACGTTGTACCTGTATCGAAGCTGCGATTTCAACAACACGAACAAGCCGAAATAATAGTCGTTATAACGACTATTATTTCGGTCCGGAGCTGAAAGACAATCGCGGACGTGATAGTTGGTCATTGCCGCTGCTGCGCATCTCGCATTCCCATCCGCTCCTGCAGTTGTTTCCGATGACGGCGGCTCAACGGTAGTTTGGTTCCGTTGTCGAGCAATACTTCATACTCGCCATCTTCTCCGAGCTTGAGACCCTTCACCCGTTCAAGATTCACAATCGTCGAACGATGGATACGACAGAAAACGGATGGCGCTAACTCCTGCTCCAATTCCGTCATACTGCGACGCAGTAAGTGGGATTTTGTTCCTACGTGGAGACACGAGTAGTAGTCGGCAGCTTCGATCCAATCAATTTCTGAAACTTTTATGAACAGGACGCTGCCAGCACTCTTGATCGCAATCCGATCGGGTCGATCGGGAGCGACTCTATCTTTATCTTTGTCGGTGTGGCTAGGTCTGTCCGCGCCTTCGCTCTGAGTCCGTCTAATCTGTATCTTTGCTCGATCAAGTGCCCGATCAAAGCGTGCGTCGTCGAAAGGCTTCAGCAAGTAGTCGAGCGCTCCGGCTTCGAAGGCGCGCAGAGCGTATTGGTCATATGCGGTGACGAAGACGATGGCTCGCGGCAGAAGTTCTTACTTTTGGTGGTGCCAACGCCGAGCATTTCGAGCACATCGAAGCCGTCGCATTCGGGCATCTGCACATCGAGAAAAACCAGATCTGGATTCGCGCTGCGAATCGTTGCGACCGCCTCCATGCCCGATCCACACTCGCCGATGATTTCAATCTCCGGATCGCGTTTCAGCAAGACAGAAAGATTGCTGCGGGCGAGAGGCTCATCGTCCACAATCAGAGTACGGATTTTTGTTCCGGGCGAGGTGTGAGGGGTTGTTGGCGAATATCTTCCGCGTTCACGAATTAGTCCTCAGCACTCGATGGGAACCCCGGGGACAGACGCGAAGGGAACTGACACCGACACTTCCACGCCGGTAGTCTTCCCGTTAGCCTCCGCGCCGAGTGTCTGGTTCTTCATCGTGAATTCGAAGTCATCCCCATAAAGCCCTCGCAGGCGACTGCGTATGTTCGAGATGCCGATTCCCGATTCCGATTTCTCCCAATCGGAAGGCAGGCTGGGCCCGTCGTTATAAACGCTCAAAGTGACCGTGCCATTCGAACGAACTCCGGCAATTCGAATCGCGCCGCCCTGCACGCGTTTCGCAATCCCATGTTTGATAGCGTTCTCCACCATCGGCTGCAGAATCAGGCTTGGAACCTGCGCGGAATAAAGCTCCGTCGGCACATCAATGTTTAGTTGGAGCCGTTCTTCAAAGCGCACTTTCTGGATGTTGAGATATTTCTCCACGAACTCCAACTCTTCTCCGAGTGGAATCTGCTGACGGTTGGAATTGTCGATCACGCGACGCAGGCAATCGCTTAACCCCGCAATCATGATGACGGCTGCATCGTTTCGTTGCTCGCGAACCAAGCCGGCGATGGCGTTCAGCGTATTAAAAAGGAAGTGCGGTTCGATCTGTCTGCGCAGGGCGTTCAACTGCGCCTTCGAAAGCTGTTCATTAAGGCGAGCGGTTTCGGTTTCCTGGCGGGCCAATCGGTCGCGCGTGTCGAGGACATAACTAACCGCGAGAATAAAGGAGTACAAAATCACGAATGCGAGGAGTCCATTCTCGAATTTGCTCAATAAAAGAGTCGAGAACCGTCCCGCGTCGGGCACATTCGCATATGGATTCAGCAATTTCTCCAGCGCAGCGTTCCATGCGGCGAAAATCAGACCAATCGCAAGGCAAGCGGCGAGATGCGCACTCCACGTCGAAAGTCGCCGCCACTGTGCCGGCGGATAGCGTCGCGCCAATCGCAAGACCATCGGAGTCGCGATCGCCCATGGCACCCACGCCACAATCTGCGTAGCGAACAATAATCCCCAGGCGTGATGCATGCCCTCCGACCGCATGACGAACACGGTCTGGGTCGCGTCAAACAAGCCGACGCCAAACCAGATGGCCGCGACCCACAAGGACTGCGACAACTCTTCGGACGGCAAGTGCGACGTTCCCGATATCGGCGATGTGGCGAGGTTGTCGGTCGCGCGCATGAGAAGAATCGTACTCCACGAATCAGTCGCAGACACTTAAAATGCAGCCAATTACCCGCGCGGTGCAGGGAACGGTCTGGCTCTCTTGTAGGCGATGCAGGATACTGTCCCGCATGAGGAAGATGACGATGAAGAAGACAAAAGCGGGGACGAGAATCTTAATTGCGATGATGTTTGGGACTGGTCTTCTGCTAACGGTTGCCACAGGACAGCGCGCAGCGCCGATGGCCTCCGGTCCGCAATATACCAGCGACGGACAATTGAAGTTTCCAGAGAATTATCGGAATTGGGTTTATCTGACCACGGGTTTCGACATGAGCTACAACCCCGCCATGCAGATGGGTCACCATATGTTCGATAACGTGTTTGTAAATCCCGAGGCGTATAAAGTTTTTCTCGACACCGGTACGTGGCCTGACAAAACCATGCTGCTGATCGAGGCGCGCGGCGCGGAGAGCAAGGGATCAATCAATCAGGCGGGAAACTTTCAGGGCGGCGACGTCATGGCTGTAGAAGTTCACGTGAAAGACGAGGCGCGATTTCCTGGCAAGTGGGCTTTCTTCGGCTTCGACGACGATTTGGCTCCCGGAAAAACCGCGGGCAAGACCGAGAAGATGATTCCGACGACCGCCAGTTGCTATACCTGCCACTCACAACACGCGGCGGTAGATACGACATTCGTTCAGTTTTATCCCACGCTGTTGCCGATTGCGAAGAGCAAGGGGACGTTGTCATCTTCTTACTTGAAAGAGACCGCTGAGAAAGAAACGGTCAAGACGGAAGCGCCGCCGCCGTATCAGAAGTAAATCGCGATCTTCGGATCGTCTTTGGGTCGCCTTTGACTCGCCGTTCTCCATTTGACTCCCCCGCCCGCCCGCGCTACGCTGAAATCAAATGGTTGGGAACCGCCCCTTTGGGGTGCGCAATCCGGTTGTTCCACTCCTAAGCTCTATCCTTTTGCGTGCCAAAAAAATCTACCGGGATTTCAGCAGGTCCCATCAGAAATTTCCCGGTGCAACGCATTTCGGTAAACATCATCCAAGAGTGAGCCCTGTCTTAGCTGCTGGAGGCGGCGACCCGATCTCATCTTGATCTCCTAAAGAGAATGAAAAAAAATATAGAACTCAGTCCGGATATCAAAACACTGTTCGGCACACGCGATGAAAATCTGCATGTGCTGGAAGACGGCCTCAACATCAACATCGATCTGCGTTCCGATCACATTGAACTGGAAGGCGCGCCGCGCGATGTCGCCCGTGCAGAACAGTTATTTGCCGACTACGAGCATCTGCGAAAGACCGGCCACCAATTTGTGAATGGCGATCTCGGCAGCATGTTGCGTGTCGTGGTCAGCGATCCGAACGCAACTCTTCGTGGATTGGCCGAAGCGGGCCGACAGCGATCATTTGGACGCCGCACCGTCCAGCCAAAAAGTCCTAACCAGCGCCGCTACCTCGACGCCATCGAAAATCACGACATGGTATTTGGCGTCGGCCCTGCCGGCACTGGCAAGACATATTTAGCCGTAGCGATGGCGATTTCCGCGCTGCTGAACAAGCAGGTCAACCGAATCATTCTGGCCCGTCCGGCGGTCGAAGCGGGCGAGCGTCTCGGATTTCTTCCGGGTACATTGCAGGAGAAAATCGATCCCTATCTGCGTCCTCTATATGACGCCCTGTTTGACATGATGGATCCCGAGCGCGTCGAGCGCTACCTCGAAAAGAATGTCATCGAAATTGCGCCCATCGCTTTCATGCGCGGACGCACGCTCAACGATTCATTCGTCATCTTGGACGAAGCGCAGAACACTACGTCCGAACAGATGAAGATGTTTGTAACCCGATTAGGATTTGGCTCCAAGGCGGTGATCACCGGCGACGTAACGCAGATCGATCTTCCTAACGCGCGGCGCAGCGGATTGATCGAAGCCGTCGATATCCTGACGGGCGTGAACGGAATTTCGTTCGTCCACTTCGATGAAAGTGACGTCGTGCGTCATCATCTGGTGCAGCGGATCATCCACGCCTACGATGAGCACAAAACGCGCTTGGCCTCGCAGCAGATGTCCTTGCTGGAACCGAAAACGGGAGCGCCTCTGCCCATCACGGCCGACGAGACACGCGTGCGCAACTGAACTTTTCGGTAGGACGAGATTTAATAAAATTTGTCATCCTGGGCGAAGCGAAGGACCTGCTTTTGTTGCGGCGCACACGGCAGCAGGTCCTTCGCTTCGCTCAGGATGACAAGTCAGGGTAAGGATTGGTCATCTTTCAAAAGCGCGTCGCAGGCCTGTCCGAGTTGGCGCTCGACCGCTTCGTTGCCCGCGCCCGTCGCGCCGCCGGGTTAAAGGCGAAAGTAAATGTGCTGCTGACTTCCAGCGCTGAGATGAAGTCTCTCAACCGCCGGTTTCGCGGGAAAGACAAGCCAACCGACGTACTTTCATTTCCCGCCGAGCGAGAAATCCAAAAGGAATTCGCCGGAGAAATTGCCATCTCCGCTGAGATCGCATCGCAAAGCGCTCGTGTTCTCGGGCATTCTTCCGCGGAAGAAGTTAAAATCCTCGTGTTGCACGGTATCCTGCATCTGCGCGGGTATGATCACGAATCGGACAACGGGCAGATGGCGAAGCGCGAGAAGAAACTGCGCGCGGAATTGCGTCTTCCGCTGGGACTGATTGAACGAGCATTCTCTAAAGTTGCAACGAGGCGCACCACGCACAAACAGCACTGAGGAATCTATATCAGGAATTCATCTCGATGATCGGCGTCAGCTTCGCTCTCGCGCTTCTGTTCGGACTGCTGATGTTGGTCTCCTACGTCGATCGCCTCTATCAGGAGATTGGCAAATTTCTTTCTCGCGAATTTCAGGACAACATCGATGCCTTCGAGCAGATCGTCGAACCGCGTCTCGGAATGACTCGGGAACGTGCTTCGCTCTCGATGGCGATCCTCACACAACTGGTGACCGCTGCGATCGCAATGATCGTTGGATTCACCGTTTTCCGAGACCGTGCCTGGAGCATCTACGAAGTCCTTGAAGCCACGCTCAGCCTGGTTCTGATTATCATCATCTTCAACCGCTTGCTGCCATTTGTCTTCTTTTCGCGCACGCAAGGCCGCTGGCTTTCGCACTGGACGCTGCTTCTGCGTGTCCTCATCTATCTGGTGTTGCCGGTGACGATCGTTCTCGGATTTTGCCAGTCCGTCGCGGCCCTTACTCGTGAACACGCCGACGCTACGCCGGAGACTTCGTCTGAGGCCGTTGACGCGCTGATTGAAGCCGGACAAGAAGAAGGAATCATTCAGGAAGGCGATCGCGACCTGATTCAATCGGTCGTCGAGTTCAGCGGCAAGACGGTGCGCGAGGCGATGAAGCCGCGACCGGAGATCATCGCCGTTCCGACCGACTACACCGTCGAGAAGATCGTGGAGTTGCTGAAGGGCAGGCCGCTGTCGCGCATTCCTGTATATGACGGCTCCATTCACAACATCAAAGGCATCCTTCATATTCAGGACGTGCTACAGGTTCCCGACACAGAAGCGCGCACCCGAACCGCTGCAAGCCTGATGCGCAAGGATGTATATTTCGTTCCTGAAAGTAAACTCGTCAGCGACCTGCTGCGCGAGATGCAGCGCAGTAATATCCGCATGGCGATTGTCGTGGATGAATATGGTGGCGTGGCTGGTCTGGTCACCATTGAAGATCTGGTCGAAGAAATCGTCGGCGAAATTGGCGATGAGCATGAGAAGGCGCAGGTCGTCCGCGAAAATGATCACACCTACGTCGTGCCGGGAAATATGGACGTCGATCGCCTCGATGAACTTTTTGGGATGAGTCCGGAGGGACACGAGTCGTCCACGATTGCCGGACTGGTTAGCGAGATTGCAGGAAGAATCCCCAAGCAGGGCGAGATCATCGAAGACGAAGGGCTGAAATTCGAAGTCATCGATTCAACGGACCGCAGGGTCGAGCGGGTTCGGATCACGATGGCTGCGCCCAAGCAAGCGTAGATGAATCAGAGCTGACCGAAGAACGCAGGCTTGACTGCCGCATTTACTCCATGAAAACCGCCAAACGAATTCGGCTTACCGATCGGCAATTCACGCTGATTTCACGCGCACTGGCCGATCCGCGCCGCTACAAAATATTCAAGCAAATCGCTGCGCAGAGATGTACGGAGTGCCGCGACGTGCGCGCGAAGCAGCCTATCAGCGCGGCTACGCTGTCCCACCACATCAAAGAATTGGAAACTGCAGGCCTCATCCAAGTTGCCCGTGAGGGCAAGTTCGCCAATTTAACTGTGCAACGTGATGTCCTGCAGGCCTATCAGGATTCCCTGGCCACAATTTAGTTCTCGGTAGCTGGGACGATTTCTGAATCCTCCAGTCGTGGCCCATCATCAATTAGATGGTTATCGAAATGTCGAAACGTAGTATAAACCGCAATTTCAAAACGGAGGATTCCATGGGTAAGCTATCCAATAAAGTGGCAGTAGTGACGGGTGCGTCCAAGGGTATCGGTGCAAGCATCGCGAAGAGTTTGGCGGCGGAGGGAGCTTCCGTTGTCGTCAACTATTCCTCAAGCAAAGACGGCGCAGATCGCGTAGTCGCAGACATCACAGGCAAAGGTGGTAAGGCGGTCGCGATTCAGGGCGATGTGGCAAAGGCAAAGGACGTGCAGCGTCTTTTCTCCGAAACGAAGAAAGCATTTGGACGCCTCGACGTGCTGGTGAACAATGCAGGCATCTACAAGTTTGCTCCGCTGGAACAGATCAACGAAGAAGATTTTCATAGCCTGTTCAACACCAACGTTCTGGGTCTGGTTCTCGCCACCCAGGAAGCTGCGAAACATTTTCCGGCCGAAGGCGGTAGCGTGATCAACATCGGCTCCGCGATCACTTCACAAACTCCTCCTCACACGGCGATTTACACGGCGACCAAGGGCGCAGTGGATGTTATTACGAAGACTCTGGCTAAAGAACTTGCACCGAAGAAGATCCGCGTGAACTCCATCAATCCGGGAATGGTTGAAACCGAGGGAACGCACAGCGCTGGATTCATCGGCACAGACTTCGAGAAGGGTCTCGTCGCTCAAACTCCGCTCGGTCGCATCGGTCAAGCGAGTGACATCGCTCCCGTTGCAGTTTTTCTCGCCTCGGCTGATTCCGGTTGGCTGACGGGTGAGATCATCCTCGCGTCGGGCGGACTGCGATAAATCAGTTGCTCAAATTAAGACTGAGGGAATGTCCCGCTCAAGTTTGTCTTGGGCGGGATTTTTTGTCGCTCGCTAACGAATCGGGGCTGCGTTCGGCCACGAAGAATCCTGGGGCAGCGTGAGACACTAATCCGCAAGAAGCCGAGGCACGGTTCCTCGCACATATGCTTTCCTCACCTTCTGCGCTGCAACGAAAGACTTTCACCAAGCTATCCATCGCGCGCGGTAACACATTGCAGATTGCCGGCCTCGCACTCGCTTCTGTGGTCATAGATTGGGCAAGATTCACGGAATCCAAGCCAGCCGCGATTATCGCCATGATCGCGGCCTGGACCCTCCTGTACTTCTTCTGTCATGGAATCGCCCATTGGACTGTCGGGCGAATCGTAGGCATTCATTTCGCTTTCTATACCATCGGAGGAACAGGCAATCCTCAGGGCTATCCTCCGGGATTGCGATGGATTTTCGAGCATCTTCCATTCTTCGGCGTGCAAACGCAGAAGGCCTCGATGCAGACGGCGAGTCCCAAGGCAAAGGCGATCATGTGGTGCGCGGGCGTCACGTCTTCCGCAGTGGTTCCAACCTTGGGTGCGTTGTGGGCGTGGCGTGCACACCTTCCGGGAAGCAAATGGCTGCTCTTGTTTTCAATATTCTGGTCGTTGGGAACACTCGCCAGCAATTGGAGAAGCGCCACCGGAGACTTTGCGAAAGCGCGCCGCGCGCTAGGCTCTTAGAACATTCTGAGAAGACGAGCGCAGAGTATAAGATTGAAACGTAGTTGGAGCACGAGCCAAGCTGAGCGCTGACGGCTGATGGCTGAGAGCTGGCCCCATGTCTTTTCATTCCGGATTCGTTTGTATTCTCGGTCGTCCTAACGCGGGTAAGAGCACGCTGCTCAATGCGCTGGTCGGCGAAAAACTTGCGATCATTTCGCCAAAGCCGCAGACGACGCGCAACCGCATTCTTGGGATCATCAACGTTCCCAAAGTAAAAGGGCGCGAAGCGGGCCAGATTGTCCTCATCGACACTCCGGGCGTCCATCAGTCGGGATCGTCGCTCGGACGCAAGATGATGACGGAAGTCCGCGAGGCTCTCGAAGGCTGCGAACTGATTCTGCTGATCGCGGATGCCAAAAAGAAATGGGATCGTGACGACGATTACGTGCTTGATCTGGCGAAGAAGGCTGGCACTCCTGTTTTTTTATTGCTGAATAAAATCGATCTGCTCGCGGACAAGAGCAAGTTGCTGCCCCTGATTGCGAAATTCCAAACGCTCCACGATTTCAAAGAGATCGTTCCAATTTCCGCGCTCAAGCGAAAGGGACTCGACGAATTGCTGTCATGCGTTCTGAAAGCGCTGCCGAATGGTCCGCGATATTTTCCGGAAGATCAGATCACAGATCAGCCGGTGCGGTTCATGGCGGCCGAATTAATTCGTGAACATGTTTTGATGCAGACGCACGAAGAAGTCCCGCACGCGGTTTCCGTAATGATCGAACAATTCGAGGAAAGTCCTCGCCTCACGCGAATTGCTGCCGCTATTTTTTGCGAGCGCGACGGGCAAAAGGCAATTCTGCTCGGCAAGGGCGGACAAATGTTGAAGAAGATTGGCACCGACTCGCGCCTTGATATCGAAAAAATGGTTGGCACAAAGGTATTTCTGGAACTCTTCGTGAAGGTTAAAGCGGGATGGCGGGATTCTCGCAATTTCGTCGAAGAACTCGACTGGCGACGCCAACTGCAACAGATTGGCGGCATTGCGGAACCGGAAGCGTGAATCGGGCCGACATCACCATTTCAACTTCTTACGGACGAAACAATAACAAATACGTCCAAAGGTAACGAACAGTAACGAGTTACGCTTGGGCCGGGGCCAAATAGAGTTTGCATCTTGGCCCTTAAATCCCTAGAATCTGACAGCGACTCCCTGCATCCTATGTAATAGAAATAGGCTAGGGAAGGGCTGAAAAACAAGCCTACCGCCGTCTATGGAAGACTCTTCCTCATCCTCTGGGCAACATCCGCAAAGCTGCGATTTCGATGCGGATAAACTCGATCTCAAGCTCAGCATCACGCTGGCTGCCGATCGCAATGCCGTCGATCCCGTGGTACGAAGCGTGATGGAAGTGGTGCGCGAAATGAAGTGCGCGCCCGGACGGGAAGACGATATCGAACTCGCCCTGACCGAAGCGCTGGCGAATGCCGTCGTGCATGGAGCGAAGAGCGATTCATCCAAGATTATTGAGTGCGACGTGGCCTGCGACATGAAGCATGGAATCCTGATTATCGTGCGCGATCCCGGCCCCGGTTTCGATCCCAACAAAATCGCCGATCCCTGCCAGGGCGAGAATATTTATTCCAATCACGGCCGTGGCATCTACCTGATCAATCAGCTAATGGATGAAGTCCAGTTCCATAAGAACGGGACGGAAATTCATATGCTGAAAAGGTAGATAGGTCGCAGGTCCTGGGTCTCAGGTCTCAGGAAGATGCGCGCGGCGACGGGCGGATTGTCCTTCCAAATCTAGTTTCCCCAAACTGCTCGCGAATTGGCGTACCAGAAAAAATCGTTAGCATTGCTAACGATTTCCTAAAGCCCGGCGTATCGAAGGTTTTTCCTGAGACCCGAGACCTAAGACCTGCGACCTGCCTCTACTCTTTTGCCGCAATCCCCAAACTCTTCATCTTGCGATAGAGATGGCTGCGCTCAAGGCCGAGCACTTCCGCCGTCCGGCTGACGTTGCCATGGTTCTCATCCAATTTCTTCAGAATGTAGTCACGCTCGTAAGCAGCGCGGGCCTGATGGAGCGTCGATCCCTCGCTGCCCGCCACGCGTCGACTGCCTTCACGATGGACCAGTGGAGGAAGATGCTTCCGTTCGAATCGCGACGTCGTCGGATTCATAATCACGATGCGTTCAATCACGTTGCGCAGTTCGCGAATGTTTCCTGGCCACGCGTAACGGATCAGAACGTCGATGGCTTCGTCGGTGATTTCCCTGGGGCGGCGTCCATACGCGGAAGCAAATTCCTTCAAGAAATGGCGGGCGAATAGAGGAATATCTTCCTTACGCTCGCGCAGAGGAGGCACAACAAATGGCACAACATTTAGACGGTAAAAAAGATCTTCACGGAAATTGCCTTTCGCGATTTCTTCTTCGAGATCTTTGTTAGTGGAGGCAATCACGCGCACGTCCACCGTAACTGGATCATCGCTGCCAACGGGAATGAACCGCTGCTGTTCTAAAGTCCGCAAAACTTTCGACTGTGTCTTCAGGCTCATATCGCCGACTTCATCGAGAAATAAAGTTCCGCGATCGGCCTTTTGAAACTTACCTTCCTTGTCAGCCGTGGCGCCGGGAAATGATGATTTGCGATGTCCAAAAAGTTCGCTGTCGATCAAGTCCTCAGGAATCGCCGCACAATTCATCTCGACAAACATTTCATCTTTGCGCGGGCTCTGCGTGTGGATGGCGTGCGCGACCAGCTCTTTGCCAGTCCCCGATTCCCCATAGATGAGCACGCGCCCATTTGTGGGAGCCATCAACGCGATCTGTTGGCGCAGGGCCTTCATCGGAACGCTGTCGCCGACGATCACGCTCTTCGATTGCAGTTGTTTGCGAAGATCGAGATTCTGCTGGCGCAGGCGTCGGGCTTCGATCGCGTTCTTCACGAGAATGAGAGTTTTTTCCAGCGATAACGGCTTTTCCGCGAAATCGTAGGCACCGAGTTTGGTGGCGCGCACCGCGGTTTCAATCGTCCCGTGTCCAGAAATCATGATGACTTCGGGCGGGTCGTCCATCTCGCGGATTCTTTCCAGAACTTCCAATCCGTCGATGCCAGTCAGCCACACATCAAGCAGGATCAGATCGAAACTGCTCTTGCGCAGCATTTCGAGACAGTCTTCGCCGCTGGGGCTAGTGCTGACCTTATATTTTTCATCCTCAAGAATGCCGCGCAAGGATTCACGGATACCCGACTCGTCGTCAACGATGAGAATATGTGCCATAACTTAGCTTGTCGCGGTATTGCTGATTGCCACACTAGTTGCGTTGGCGATCATTTCAGGCGAGACCGGCAACTCAATCACGAAGCGGCTGCCCACCGGCTTATTTTCTTCCACCCGAATGGAACCGCGATGATCTTCCACAATCCTGCTGACGATGGCGAGGCCGAGTCCAGTGCCGCGTTGTTTCGTGGAAAAATACGGCAGAAATAATCGTTCCTTTACGTCGCGTGAAACTCCCTGTCCAGTGTCGGACACAGCAAGCTCAACAGCATCGCGACTGCCGACCAGTGCAGTAGAAATCGTAACTTCTTTCAGTGTTGCATTCTGCATGGCCTCGGCGGCGTTATCCACCAGGTTCGCGATCGCTCGTTTAATCGCCTCTGGATCAGCCATCACCGCGGGCAGATCGTGTGCCAACTCCGTGCGGACCTGGATGCCGTCGAGCCGGCCGTCAAACATCGCGAGCGCGCTCGACACCAATTCGTTCAGCCTCGCAGGCTGCGGACGCGAGGCAGGGAAGCGGGCCAGCACCGAGAACTCGTCTACTAATGTCCGCACAGTTTCGACAGCGTGCCCTATCGTCTCAGCGCAGGTACGGATGATTTCGAGCGATGCCGCATCCGGAGGTGTTCCGCGCGTCAAATGGCGATGAATACGTTCAGCGGAAAGCGCGATCGGAGTCAGCGGATTCTTGATTTCGTGTGCAACACGCCTCGCCACCTCGCGCCACGCCGCCTGTTTTTGTGCACGTAGTAAATCCGAAAGATCTTCAAATACCAAAACGTATCCCAGACCTTCAGAAGCGTGCCGCAACGCTGAAACAGTGACGGCGACGTTCAGCTGTGCGCGCGGCAGATCGAGTTCGATGTTCGCTGCCGTGATTCCCATGCGATCGGCTCGTCGCAGGAGCGGTTCGAGATCAGCGAGAACGTCCGCTGGGATCACATCATGCAGCGGCAAATTAACCAACGCTGCGGGACCCAGGTATTCATTGCGATCGATATAAAACATGCGTGAGAACGCGGCATTCGCGAGCGTCACGCGGCGAAATGCATCGATCGAAATCACGCCGGTTGGAATGCTTTCCAGAACCGTCTCGATGTATCTGCGCCTTCTCTCAAGAGCCTCGTTCGCCGTACCGACATCGCGACTAGAAGCTTCGATTTGATGGCGGCTGGATTCGAGTTGCTCCGCCATGCTATTGAATGAATGCACGAGTTCCGCGAGTTCGTCGGTGGCGCGGATATCGACGCGATAGTCCAGCTGGCCTTTCGAAATAGCTTCGGTTCCGGCCGCCAACGCCGCCACGGGACGGTTTACTAATTTCGAGAGCAGCAACGCGAGCCACGTAGAAGCGAACAAAACGACGACTGTCAGCAGCAACAAATATCCGATGTACGTGCGGCGAAATAATTTTCTTTTCGCCGCGAGTTCGATGTAGCGTCTCTGGCTTTCCTGAATCTGTGTGACCGTTTCGGCGAATTTTGGCGGCAAAGGCATGGCGACGATTACGCTTCCATGCTCAAGTGGCATCGCGGCTATGATGTAATCGATCTGCCCCCACTGAAAATGCGGATGCTCCCCCTGGAGCGCCGATTGCAGCGGGAAACCGCCCTTCATATCGTTCCATGGAGCGGGGTTGTTGACGCTGGCGAACGCGACGCCATTCGCTAGAGCTAAAACAAATCCCCCCTGCAATGTCGGTATATGTTCGCGCAACTCCTCGTTCGCCTGCGAAAAATTCCCGCTGGCGAATGCTCTTCTGAACTCCTCCGATTGAGAAATTGATTGTGCTTCCGAAGTCGCATTCAGGCCCGCATAGTCATAGAGCAGGGTGGACATCGCCGCCGTGTCCGCACGAACTTCCTCCACCGGCTGAGAAAACCATTTGTCGATGGACCGGTTCATCAATCCATATGAGAACCAGAACATCGCAATCACGGGCAGGAACGATAGCAACAAGCTGACAACTACTAATCGTGTGCGGAATTTGGAGCCAGCCACTCCTTGCCGTCGCTCAGCATAGAGCTTCAGGAGGTTGCGACCGAGGACGACGGTGAGCGCGACGAAAGCAAAGAAGATCAGTCCGCTTAATCCGGCGAAGAAAAGCAGTTCCTGATTGCTGTCGGGGCTGATGAATTTCAGGTTGAAGGAAGCTTGCAGCACCAGAGCTGCGAGCAGTAGAAAGGCACTGATCGCAAGCCCAATCACAGCCTTGCGGCGGCCGGATGTCTTGGGTTCTTCGCGAATTGGATTCGGTTCGAGCAAGGCCGAACGGACACCGGAAAGACGAACAGCATTGACGAACAACCAGTGACTGAGGCCTCATTATAGAACCCTCGCGGGTCAGCGGTGGGAAATTGGATGGAGGAACTTTGACTCTGCGAAACGCTGCGAACGCCGCCGTATAATTGCGGGATGTTAGGCGCTCGTTTTCTTCTCGCCCTCACGCTTTTCGGTGTAAACGCTTTCGCGCAATCCTCAAGTCCCGCGCCTGCACCGACTGGCAACCGAATCACGATCCTCTACGACGCATTCGGCAAGAATGCCAGTCTCAAACCAGATTGGGGATATTCCGCGCTGGTGGAGTTTGAAGGTAAGCGCATTCTATTCGACACCGGCAACAACGCCCGTATTTTTGAGGCGAACGCGAAGAGCCTGGGAGTTGATCTGACGCGCCTTGACTTCGTCGTGATCTCGCATCGCCACGGAGACCACACCTCCGGACTCAAGTATCTGTTGTCGGTGAATCCAGAGATTGCAGTCTATGCTCCCACGGACGAACCGTTCCGCGATTCAACTCCGGCTGCCTTTTTTACACAGGCTCCGGACGCAAGCCTCCCTCCGGAGATGAGATATTTTGGCGGCAATATTCCCAGCTCCCGCTGCCAGTCGCATGGTATCGCCTGGCCGGGAGCCCACATCCACAACTGTCGACCATTTTCTGGATATCACGAACCACATTCATCTGATCAGCACGGTCGCGGAAACTCCCGGCTTTCGCGATATGCCCGAAGTGTCTCTCGTGCTCGACACTCCGCGCGGACCGATTGTTATAGTCGGGTGCTCGCATCCGGGGATCGAAAACATGTTGCAAAATCTCGTCCAGCAAACTCATGAAGCCATCAGTCTATGAAGTGATCGGTGGTCTTCATCTGTTGGTAAGTTCTCCCGTACAGGTAGACAAAACTCTCTTCCGATCTGAGTCGATCGCTTCCACGTGCAGAGAATTGCGCCAGGACATTGCACTGGAGAGCACGTATTCGCGCTGCTGCAAAAGCGCTTCGGCAAGGAATATGTTTACGCTGGCCTCGGGGAAACGTTCACTTTAGGTCGAGCTATTCAGAAGCTGAAAATTACGGACGACCAGATTCCAGCACTTTTCGCAGAGCCTCATACGCTGGCTTCGGCTCGATATTCTGGTCGAGTAGAAGTGCCGCGCCCTGCGTGTGCTTCGAGTGTGATCCGATCCACGAATATTTGTCAGTGAAACCCCAGGTCTGGATGGCCGTGCATCCAGCGATAAGACAGACAGGCGGCCGTTATCTCGCGATAGAGGTTCGCCTGTGTTTTCAGGTCCGCAATCTGTGCGTTGCCATTCGAATCGACGGGCAGCGCTACGTCCATTTCAGTGATCTGGACTTGTATCCCGAGAGCCGTGAACCTTTTCATGTTTGCAGAAATCGATGCGATGTCGGCGTGCAGGTTCGCAATGTGCACTTGGAACCCAACGCCATCGATGGGGACGCCCCGCTTGCGAAAATCCTGCACCATAGCGTAAATCGCGTCCGACTTGGGATTGATCTCTTCGGCCTCAGCATCGTTGTAAAAAAGCAGTGCCAGCGGATCAGCCTCATGCGCCCAACGAAAGCAATGTTCGATGTATCCGGTGCCGTTTCCCGGTCCGATTCCAGGCTGATCGCGCCAAATCGTGCTACGTAATTTGCCGGGATGCGACTCGTCAAACGCTTCATTCACGACATCCCACGCGAAAACTTTGCCTCGATAGTGTCCGATGACAGTCTTGATGTGGCGTTCGAGAATCTCTGCCAACTCTCCAGGCTTAAATCCACCGTCGATCAGCCATTGCGGATTCTGCCGATGCCAAACCAGGGTGTGGCCGCGAACCTTCATTCCGTGGAGCGTTGCGAAATCAACAATCCGGTCCGCTTGTGAAAAATCAAAAGAATCCCGCGTTGGATGGATCACTTCCCACTTGAGCGCGTCTTCGGGTTCCAGCAGGTTGAATTCGCGCGCAAGGGTGGATGCGTAGGCTTTTTCTGAGAGCTGCGCGGGTCTCACTGCGGTCCCAACCAGCATTCCGACGCGGTCCGCAGCCTCACGAAGAGACTGTTCTTGCGTGCCCGGCGCTGATTGACTTCGCAAGAGTGTGACCGACACAAGCAAGAACAGCGCTCGCAATTTCATTTCGATAGGCTCCCGTTACCCACCTTGCATGAGCAGAGCATTTTCGGAAAGTACGGAAATCACACTGCGTCTGTGACGTATCGCGGCCACAACAAACAAAAGCTTGGCCGCAGTGGCCATGGAGTCACGCAGGGGAATGCAAGATCGGCCAACGCGTTCCGCATCCGTTCATATCCGATCCACATTTCATCTATATTCGATCGATCGAAACACCGAAGAACATGAACTGCTGCGTGGAGATCGTCCTAAAACGGCGAGTTTTTGGCTGAAGTGCCGTCAATACAGGGCACAAACCGCACTACTCGCGAAGTACACACACCTAAGTTACTTTTTCGGAATTCCCAAAGGGTTGACAATTTATGTCAGTGCGACAGCTACCTGGCTGATTCCCCCCGGAAATCAGCAGCTTCGCACGGACCCCGGACTTCGCGGGATTACAGGAGAGATATGTCTCAGCGGCTGGGTGACCTGCTCGTCAAAGAAAAGGTCATCACCACAGACCAGTTGGAGCAGGCCACCAAGCTCCAGAAGGAATCCCACACCCGCCTCGCGTCTGCGCTGGTGAAACTGGGATTTCTTTCTGATGAGGATGTCACCAACTTTCTCTCGCGCCAATACGGCGTGCCTGCCATCAATCTCTCTTATTTCGAAATCGATCCTGCTGTCGTCAAACTGATTCCGTACGAGACCGCAAAGCGCTACCAGATTCTTCCGCTCAGCCGAGTCGGAGCATCGCTCACCATCGCCATGGTGGATCCCACCAACGTTTTCGCGATGGACGATATCAAGTTCATGACCGGATTCAACATCGAACCGGTCGTAGCGTCAGAAAGCTCCATCATCGAAGGCATCGACAAAGCCTACGGCACGACCAAAGAAGAAGAGCTTGAACAGGTCATGCAGTCGATGAACGATGCCGGGGAAAGTACCGACATCGAAGTTCAGAACGAAGAGCAGGAACTCGAACTCGCAGAACTCGAGAAGGCCGCAGACGAAGCTCCGATCGTCAAACTCGTGAACCTGGTGCTTACCGACGCCGTGAAGCGCGGGGCCAGCGACATTCACATGGAACCGTACGAAAAGGAATTCCGCGTGCGCTTCCGTATTGACGGCGTCCTGCAGCTGATTATGAATCCGCCGCTCAAATTGAAGGACGCGATCACCTCGCGCCTCAAGATCATGGCGAAGCTCGACATCAGCGAAAAGCGCCTGCCACAAGACGGTCGCATCATGCTGAAGATGCAGATTGGTGGAAAGAAGAAACAACTCGACTTCCGCGTATCGACTCTACCGACGCTTTGGGGCGAGAAGATCGTGCTCCGGTTGCTCGACAAAGAAAATCTGCGGCTCGACATGACCAAACTCGGATTCGAGCAAGAGTCACTGGATAAATTCCAGAAAGCCATCCTCAAGCCCTACGGCATGGTGCTGGTCACGGGGCCAACCGGATCAGGCAAAACGAACACGCTGTATTCCTCGATCTCGCAGCTGAATCAGCCTGACACCAACATCATGACTGCCGAAGATCCCGTCGAATTTCAGTTGGGTGGCGTAAACCAGGTGCAGATGAAGGAGCAGATCGGCTTGAACTTCGCGGCCGCTCTCCGCGCCTTCTTGCGGCAGGATCCCAACATCATTCTCGTCGGAGAAATTCGAGACTTTGAAACCGCTGAGATCGCGATCAAAGCCGCGCTCACGGGCCACCTTGTTTTATCCACGCTGCACACCAATGGCGCTCCCGAAACAATTACCCGACTCATGAATATGGGTATCGAACCGTTTCTGGTTGCGACCTCAGTCCATTTGATTTGTGCCCAGCGTCTGATCCGCCGCATTTGTAAGGACTGTGCCGAACCCGTCGACGTGCCACAACAAGCGTTGATCGATGAAGGTTTCACACCAGAAGAAGCGAAGACAGTTCAGATCATGAAGGGAAAGGGTTGCGCCACCTGCAACAAGACCGGCTACAAGGGCCGTACAGGTTTGTACGAAGTGATGGAAGTGGACGACGAGATCCGCGAACTGGTTCTGGTGGGCGCGTCGGCGCTCGAACTGAAAAAGAAAGCGATTGAACGCGGCATGATCACTCTGCGACGCAGCGGATTGACCAAGGTCGCAATGGGCTGGACCACGCTCGAAGAAGTGGCACGGGAAACGATTCACTAAGAAACGTGTTTCTCTTTTCTCTTTTCGCAAAGCGAATGTGAAAAGCAAACAATGAATTCCGAAACGCGAACGACAAACGACAAACGACGAACGACGAAAACCGAAACAAGGGAAGAAATAAAACTATGGCACTCTCACTCAGCGATCTGCTCCGCCGCATGTTGGAGATGAACGGAAGCGACCTTCACATCACCACCAACTCTCCGCCACAGATTCGCGTGCACGGACACCTGGTGCCGCTCGACCTGCCGCAGTTGACGCCGGCCGAGACTAAGCAACTGGCTTATAGCGTGATGACCGATTCGCAGAAGCATCGCTTCGAAGAGAGCCTCGAGCTCGACTTCTCGTTCGGCTTGAAAGGCTTGGCCCGCTTCCGCGCCAACGTATTCAACCAGCGCGGCGCGTCGGCTTGCGTGTTCCGTCTGATTCCGTTTGAGATCAAGTCCTTCCACCAACTAGGACTGCCGGAAGTCGTGAGCAAGATGTGCGACAAGCCGCGCGGACTGGTATTGGTCACGGGACCGACTGGTTCTGGAAAATCAACGACGCTAGCGGCCATGATCGACAAGATCAATACCGAACGTCACGATCACATCCTGACCATCGAGGATCCGATCGAATTCGTGCACATGAACAAGAACTGCCTGGTCAACCAGCGTGAGTTACACGCGGACACCAAGAGTTTCACCGACGCCTTGCGCGCTGCGCTTCGTGAAGATCCAGACGTAGTTCTAATCGGCGAAATGCGCGACCTTGAAACCATCGAGTCCGCGCTGCGAATTGCAGAAACCGGTCACTTAACGTTCGGTACGTTGCACACCAACTCTGCATCTTCCACCATCAACCGTGTCATCGACGTATTTCCAGCGCACCAGCAATCGCAGATTCGCGCGCAGTTGTCGCTGGTACTGGAAGGCATCATGTGTCAAAGCTTGCTGCCGCGCGTTGACGGGAAGGGTCGCGCGATGTGCATGGAAATTCTGGTGCCGAATGCTGCGGTTCGTAACCTGATCCGCGAAGACAAGATTCACCAGATTTATTCCTCGATGCAATCCGGGCAGGAGAAATACGGTATGCAGACGTTCAACCAGTCACTGGCGACCGCATATTTCCAGAAACAAATCACCCTGGAGACAGCGCTTACTCGTTCCAGCAATCAGGACGAATTGCAAGAAATGATTGCGCGCGGAGCGACGCTTACGAATCGTGGAAATTCCACGCCGTTAGCGAAAGGCGCAGCGCCGACGAAGCGCTAACAGAGGAACTGTGTCCGGTGGTAAGCCGGACCGGACGGACGATTTGACACACGAATTGAGACATCAATAGTTACAGGCACGAGTACAAGGAGAAGTTCACCATGCCGGTTTTTACATTTTCAGGGAAGACTGCTAACGGCGAAAAGGTTCAGGGAGAGCGTGTCGCCTCCACCAAAGACGGACTAGCTTCGCAGTTGCGCAAAGAGCGCATCACGCCGGGCTCCATCCGGGAGAAGGGCAAAGAATTCGCCATGCCCACCTTTGGCAGCGGCAAGGTCAAGGTCAAGGAAGTGGCCGTGTTCTTCCGCCAGTTCTCCGTCATGATCGATGCCGGATTGCCTCTGGTCCAGTGTCTGGAAATTCTGGGCGCCAACCAGGAAAATCCCGCGTTTCAGAAAACTCTACTCGGTGTTCGGACAACCGTCGAAGGCGGCGCCACGCTGGCGAATGCCATGCGTGGGTTTCCAGTCATCTTCGACGACCTCACTACGAACATGATCGAAGCGGGCGAGACTGGCGGTATTCTCGACATTATTTTGCAGCGGCTTGCGATCTACGTGGAAAAAGCCGTCAAACTGCGCGCAGCCGTGAAGTCGGCGCTGATCTATCCAGTGGCCGTCGTCTCACTCGCCGTCTTGATCGTGGCCGCGCTGCTCAAGTGGGTAGTTCCAATTTTCGCGAACCTCTTTGTCGGATTGGGAGTGGCCCTGCCGCTGCCAACCCGCTGCGTCATCGGTCTTAGCAGTTTCGTCGGCCAATTCTGGTGGTTCTTCATTGTGGGTGGAGTCGGCGCGTTCTACGGAGTGAAACAGATTCGCAAGAATCCGCGGGGCGCTTATTACTTCGACAAGATGCTGCTCGGTTTGCCTATTATCGGCGTCTTGCTCAAGAAGATCGCGGTCGCACGTTTTACCCGGACTCTAGGCACACTGATCACTTCGGGCGTTCCAATTCTTGAAGGTTTGGCGATCACCGCTCGCACTTCCGGCAACAAGGTGCTTGAAGAAGCGCTGATGAAGGTCCGGAAAGCGATCGAAGAAGGCCGCACCATTGTCGATCCGCTGCGCGAATGCGGAGTGTTTCCGAACATGGTGACGCAGATGATCGGCGTTGGTGAAGCCACAGGCGCCATGGACTCCATGCTCCAAAAGATCGCCGACTTTTACGAAGATGAAGTCGACTCCGCCACCAAAGACATGTTGGCCATGTTGGAGCCCGTCATCATCGGAATGCTGGGCGTCAGCATCGGAGGCATCGTAATTTCTCTGTACATGCCGCTCTTTGCCATGATCGGAAAGCTGGCGGGATAGGTAAACATAGCCGTCAGCCTTCAGCCATCAGCGAAACCCGAATATCGGGCGAGCGACGAATGACGCGGAAAGCTGACGGCTGAAGGCTAACGACTGACGGCTGAAGGCTGAAGACTGACGGCTGAAGGCTGAAGACTGACGGCTAACTCCATGCATTCCATTTCAGATGAGCGGAACTGGCTGACCTGGCTGGTGAAGGTTCGGATACTGATTCTGATGGTGCTACTCGCCATCGAATTGGCAGTCATCCGCCTCACCCCAAGTCCGCTGCCCATCATGCCGTTTCTTACCGGCATGGTGCTCTGGTTCGTGCTTTCGCTCTTCTTCCTTCTACTAGTCTCCATCTGGAGCGAGCATCGCCTCCAGGCGATCCTGCAAGTGCTGGCCGATCTCGCGATGGTGACGTTGATCGTCCACGTCACTGGCGGCATCGATAGTTCTTTGAATTTTCTTTACCCGTTAGTCATTGTTGTCGCGTGCATGTTGCTTCCCAGCATCTGGGGATACCTTAGCGCGGCACTGGCTTTCATCCTCTTTGGAGGAATCCTCGAACTCGACTACTACCTGGTAATCCCGTCGTATTCCACCTCGCATCCCAAGTTAAAAGCGCTACAGGTTGTGATGTTCGTCAACCTGTTCGCGTATTTCGCCATCGCTTACCTCGCTGGTTTGCTGATGAGCAAGTTGCGTCAGGTAGACGTTCAACTCAAAGATGCGAGCGGAGCGCTGAAGAATTTACAAGCGCTCCATGAAAATATCGTGCAGTCGATGAGCGGCGGCGTCATCACAACTGGCCTCGATGGACGCATCACCCTTGTCAATCGCGCAGCCCAGCAATTACTAGAGAATTCAGAAGCAGAATTGCGCGGCCGCTCGGTGGCCGATCTGTTCCAGGACCCGCTACCTCATTTTGGAGTGGCCAAGGCCGACGCCGAAGTTCGTTACATGGCCGTCAACGGATTCCGCAAAACGTTTCGCGTGATGGTGTCCGCGTTGAACGTCAGCGCGCTCGGCGATCTGGGATTTGTTTACTCCTTCGACGATCTCACCGAGATTCGCCGTCTGGAGCGCGAAGTCCGCATGCAAGACCGTCTAGCGGCCGTGGGACGTTTGGCCGCCGCCATCGCGCACGAAATTCGCAACCCACTGACTTCGATTGCCGGTTCTGTCAGCATGTTGTCGGATTCTCCGGCTCTCAGTCCCGACGAGCACCACTTACTGCAGATTGTGATTCGCGAATCAGATCGGCTCAACAACATCATCACTGATTTTCTGGCGTACTCGCGCGGCAAACAGTACCGTTTCGAGCGCGCGAATCTCGTTCCTCTCATGGAAGACACGCTCACCCTGCTGCAACATCGCCTCACGTCGGAGAATGCGGGAATCGAGATCAAGCGCAGTTTTCCGAAGGCTGAAGCCTGGGTTCTTGCGGATGGCGACAAGCTTAAACAGGTATTTTGGAATTTCTGTGAAAACGCCATTCGTGCGATGAAAAAAAAAGGCGGATCCCTCACCGTCTCGCTGGCCGAACGCGGATCCGATTGGGAAATGAGTTTCGCCGACACCGGCCCAGGCATCAATCCGCAGCAGACAGAAAAAATCTTTGAGCCATTTCAGTCGAACTTCGAAGGTGGCACAGGCCTGGGACTGGCCATCGTGTACCAGATCGTTCAAGCGCACGAAGGCAAAGTTTGGGCGCGTTCGGAAATTGGTCGAGGCACGAGTTTCGTCGTAAGGTTGCGGCGCATGGAAGAGGCGCTCGCTGGCGGAGATTCTTCGGTGACGAAATCGCCCGTGCCTACCGCGATTCCTGGAGTGTTGGCCGCCGCAGGAGGTTCGCGTGGGTAACATTCTCGTCTGCGACGACGAACGCTCCATTTGCGAACTGCTGGATATTGCTCTGCGCCGCGACGGCCACAAAGTCGAAACCGTCACAGGTGGAGAACTAGCCAAGCGCAAAATCGACAGCGCGCTATTCGATGTGATCGTCACTGACATCAAGATGCCCGGCGTCGATGGCGTCGAAGTCCTGCGCCATGCCCATCAGATCTCGCCGGAGTCGGCCGTGATCCTGATGACTGCGGTCGATGACTACGAAGCGGCTGTGCAGGCGGTCAAAGCTGGCGGTGCGACCGACTACATTCGCAAGAGCCCTGGCTTGGTGGACGAAGTCAAACTCGCCATTGCTCGTTCCCTAACCAAAGTTTCGCTAAGCCGCCAAAATTTTGCGCTCCGCAGAGACGCGGGCACGCGCAATTCACTCGACAATATTGTCGGTGTCAGTCCGGCGCTGGAGAAACTCAAGCAAACCATCCGCACGGTTGCCACCACGAGCAGCACCATTCTTATCTTCGGGGAAAGTGGGACCGGTAAAGAACTCGTCGCACGCGCTGTGCATACCTGCTCGCCTCGCGCTGGAGAAGGGTTTGTCTCGGTCAACTGTGGCGCGTTTCCTGAAACGCTTCTCGAAAGCGAACTCTTTGGCTACGTCAAAGGCGCATTCACCGGAGCGAATCAGAATCGTCGAGGGCTCTTCGAAGTCGCCGACCAAGGCACGATCTTCCTCGACGAAATCGGCGAGATGACCATGCCGATGCAGGTCAAACTTCTGCGTGTATTGCAGGAGCGCACCGTCCGTCCCGTCGGAGGTACGAGCGAAATTCCGGTTGATGTCCGCGTCATCGCCGCCACGAACCGCGACCTCGATCGCCAAGTCACGGAAGGAACTTTCCGCGAAGATCTCTACTATCGTCTTAACGTAATCCCCATCCGAGTTCCCGGTCTGCGCGAGCGCCGCGAAGATGTACCACTCCTCGCGAATCACTTTCTGAAAAAATACGCGCCCGGAGCAGGGAAGAGCATCCACGCCGTCGAAGCCGCTTCTCTCGAACACCTCACCGGATACGACTGGCCCGGCAACGTTCGCCAACTCGAAAACACAATCGAACGCGCAGTCGCCCTGGAAGCGACCAGTGAGCTACATGTCGAGTTGCCAGCCGAGCGTCCGAAAGCCCGTGCTGCAGCAGCAGGTGCAGAAACCTCTGCAGCATTCGGCATGAGCGTCCCGCCGGGAGCCGTATTGCCCGAAGGCGTAAATATGGAGAACTACGTAGCGCAGATCGAGCGCACGCTCCTGCAATCCGCTCTTGGACAAACAAATAATGTCCAGGTCAGAGCCGCCGATGTGCTGGGAATTTCCTACCGCTCGTTCCGCCACCTGATGAAGAAGTACGAACTGTAGCGGCCAAGAAACGGTTCTCAACCGTGAGTTTAGGCTTCTGTCCAGAACTACCGTCACCTCAGCCTCGCAAATCCATCGTCGCTCCACTCTTCGCTTCCCACGCCGTGATGGACGAAGAAAAGGCCGTCGGGATCGTATTTTGCTTTTATCTCTTTCAATCTCGGATAATTTTCGCCCCAGAAAGATTTCTGCCACGAGCTATCGAAGAAGTTTCCTTCTGAAACATAGGAACCAGCGTCGGGCACGATCTTTCTCAGTTCATCCATCGCGCGTTTGATCGCGCGGGCGTTTCTGCGCGCAGCATCCAGGTCAAGTTCGTGTCCAGTGATCCCCGTCGCGAACTCTGGATATACCGGAGGACTTCCCCCTGCGATGATTGCCAGCGCGAACGCATCCAGCACCGCAGGATTCGTCGCCGTGTCGCGAGCAGCAGCTACTGCCTCGGAGGGCGCTCCAGCAAGTCCCTTATTGAAATGCAGGCTCAATTCATAATTTCTCGTGCTCGCAAACAGCGCATCGACCAACCGCGCCTGATGATCATTCTTTAACAATGACGCGGGCAGCCAAGCCGACTCGTAGCCATGCAAGAAGATTCCCACTTCGCTCTGATTGCCGGTCCACCATACATGACTTGACGGAGAATCTTTTCGCCCGTCAATCGAAACCGTGTGAGGAAGATTTCTCTCGCGATAAACTGCGTCCCAGTAGTTGCGCGCGGGGATCGCATCAAAGCTAGGCGCGGAAGCGAGGGTGAAGTCTCCATGCGATTGCGCGATCGCATCCAGGATGGGTTGCCACAGTTCATGAACTCGCGACTGACCCAATCCTTGAAATGACAATGCGGTCGAAAGCGTATTCTCCGGGGTGAGAGCGATGCTTTCGCCCCAGTGGGCATTAAAAAGTTTCTCGTGATAAAAGCTAACGAACAGACCGATCAAGCGGTGGAAGGCGGCGTCCGAGTTCGCCTTGATCGTCATGTGAACGCGTCCGAAGAATTCGGGGAGGTCGCGAGTCCGAAGTGTCACCTTCGTGACCACACCAAAGCTCCCGCCTCCGCCGCCTTTTAGCGCCCAAAATAATTCAGGATTAGTGCATGCGTTGGCGATCCGCACCTCCCCGTCGGCGGTTACGACTTCGGCTTGCAGCAAACCAGCAGCAGCCATCCCGTAATTCTTCGAGAAACTTCCAAAGCCCCCACTCTGGATCAATCCGGCGACTCCGACAGTCGCGCAACCTCCACCCTGCACGTAGCGCCCACCAAGGGTAGTCACGGCGTTGTAAGCGTCGATCCACATGGCCCCCGCTTCGATGGTCACGGCAGGTTGAGGAGGCTGAGCACTCGCGCATCCTTCGGGGACGAACGCATCGTGCATCACGATACGGTCCATCGCGCGCATCCAAATGGTCAACGAATCCGCAGCATTCGAGGTGCCTTGATAACTATGGCCGCCGCCCTTCACCACCAAACGCAGACTATTTTGTCGTGCGAAGTTGATGCCCGCGGCCACATCCGCACTATTTCTGGCGCGGACCGCATACACACTCGGCGCGGACATCCAAGCGTCGACCCATCCCGTTGTCTGCGTTGCGCCAGGTTGATCACCAATGAAGAAAGGGTTTTGCAAATTCTTGAGTACCTCCTGACAAGCAGGACTGCCCGCGGTCACCTTGCACTCGGCGATTGGCGATTGCACTTTGATCAGCTGTCCGCCAACTTGTTGATTCAGTTTTTCCCAACTTGCGGCACTCGGCCATTCGGGATCTGAAGGCCGCACTCGTCGCGCGCTGGATGCAGATTTCGCGACTGGCGATGTCGTTTGTGCCTCCGCCAACAGTCGCGGCCACATCATCGGGAGCAGCGGAATCGCCGCAAGACGCTTGAGCAAGTTTCGTCTGTTCATGAAGGTCGACACAGGAGTTCGAGAATTCCGAGCCATGATACTCCGGTTTCAGGGTGTGACCCAGCGCTACTCGGGTGCCAGTGCGATGTCCATTTGGTAAAAGCGGAAGAAGTTCTCTTCTCCAGCAGAATCGGCAGCGACATGCTGATAACGATCCAGGACATCCGTCACGAACTCCGCACGCTTGGCTTCGGGGATGTGCTGCGCCCACTCCACAAAAGTTACCGAACCGAATGCAAAGAATGCGTCGCGCGTTTGGAAATCCCAGACCTTCGCAGCCGTCCGTGTGCGGAGAACCGTCAATCCATTCTGTTCTGCGAGAGTTCCATATTGCTCTGGCGTAAGGTGTAGGTACGGATCGTGAAACCCCGCGAAATACTCACACCACCGCAGAGAGAGTCGCGTCTCGTCAATCACATCTTCGAGACTTTTACGTTCGCCCGTTGGCACCAAACGTAACTGTGCTGTGCCTTCGGGCTTCAACGCGCGCCGGACAGATTGCAGCGCCAGTTCTTGTTCGCGAATCCAATGCAGCGCATTAAAAGAAACGACGAGATCAAACTCGTGGTCGAACCGTAGATGCCTCGCATCCGCGACTTCAAATTTGAGATGGGGCTTCAGCGAGGGGTCGCTGTGCGCTGTCGCAAACGCGATCATGTCGGCAGAAGCGTCCACTCCAACGACAGATCCTTTGGGCACGCGTTCGGCAATTTCGGCGGTGATCCTTCCGTTACCGCATCCGATGTCCAGAACGCGCTCGGTTCCTGTGAGGACGAGCAGCGAAAGCACTTCGTCCGCCATAGCCGCTTGCAGGCCCGAAATTCGCGCATAGCCAGAGGCGTTCCAGTCCGTCATCTCATGTATCCTTCGAATTCCATCCTTCGAGTCCTTCGGATTATATATTTGACCTTTGCGCCGCATCTGGAAGCGACGTATTCTGCCGCCTTCGGCTCGTGATCCAGTACAATTCGCCGATGCGAAAGTCCACATTTCTATCAGTTCTCTTCGTCCTGGTTTCCGCGTTCGCCGCGAACGCGCATGCCGCCACCGATCAGTTCACTCCGTTGATCGCCGCACCCGTCGCATCCAAAGCGTACTCAGTTCTTGGGACCGATGGCCGACTCCACATCGTTTACGAACTAATGCTTACCAATACGAATCCGACTCCGGCGACTTTGAAGAAACTGGAAGTCGTTGACGCCTCCGACCCGTCGAAAGTTCTTGCCACTTACGAAGGCGATGACCTGGTTGCGCGTTCGCGGACATCCGGTGGTGGCGCGATTGATAATCCAATCTTCGAATTGAATAACACGCGGCTATTTCTGATCGACTTTACTCTGGACGGATCCGCCACGCCGCCAGCGCAGTTAGCACATCGCATCGAAGTATTAGGTGCTCCCGGACCCGACCGTCGGCCCACGACGCCAGTCGCGCTCAACTACACAGTTGCCCCCATCGAAATCGTCCGTAAACTCCGCGTTCTAAGTCCGCCGCTGTCGGGCAAGGGATGGGTAGCCCTTAACGGATGTTGCGCCGCTGCCGGAGTTCACCGCTCCAGCAGTCTCACCGTCAATGGAAAAATTCACTACGCGCAGCGTTTCGCCATCGACTGGATGCTCCTGAGCAAAGACGGACGCCTTGTTCACGATGACGAAAAGAACGTGCATAACTATCCAGGTTACGGGGCCAACGTATTGGCTGTTGCGGATGGCACCGTGATCAGCACTCTAAATACGATGGACGATCAAGCGCCGCCAAGCATGCCCGATCCGAAGACGATCAACCTCGGTAACGTGGACGGTAATCACATCGTTCTCGATCTCGGCGACGGTGTCTATGCACTCTATGCGCACTTGCAGAAGGGGTCGGTTCACGTCGAGGTTGGCAGCCATGTGAAGCGCGGGGAAGTCATGGCTATCCTTGGAAATACCGGAAATAGTTCTGGTCCACATTTGCATTTCCATCTGATGGACGGTCCGTCTGTACTTGGATCGAGCGGAATCCCTTACTTGCTCGATTCCTTTGAGCTCGCAGGGCAGGTTCCCGGACCAGAGTTCGCGAAAGCTGTAGGAGTAGAGGGAGACTTCAGCAAAGGCCTTCTGGCGAAGCCCCTTCCTCGGAAAGATGAATTTCCCTTGGACTTGAACATCATCAACTTTCCGGAAGTTAAGTAACGGTAAGAAGCAGCTTTGTCGCACCATCGCTTTAGCGTTGAGATTAGCGATGAGATCACGTGAGGAAGTAAAACGCCAGCAACAGTACGGTCCCAAAATACGTCGCCGGATAAATCCATCGTCCGGCGGCGTGCGCTTTCGTGGCCAGCACTTGCCACCGCGATTTCTGCAGCACAGACGCCGCCGTGACTTCCACGACTGCTAGAAAGCACCATACGAAGCTGGCGAGAAAAACGGCGTCCAGAAAAGTTACATATCCAACTCGCGGAAGATCGCGCAGCACAACAAACTCGAACGCCACCATGGACAACAACATCGTCATTGGCACATTGAGCAGCCAGCCAATTTCTTTGGCGTTCACCCAGAAGATGACCGCTGAGACCATGGTCATCATTAACAGCGGCAGAAAAATCTTCCAGATATAAAATCCCGATCGCCGCTCGATGAAAATCTGAAATAAGGCTTCGTGAATCGGAGGGACAATTCCGTCGCCTGTCATAGTTTCGTTCGAATAGCGAAGATCCCGAATCCGCCACTGCGCGAGGTCGATATGCTGCTCGGCGCTGATGGCCGTGGGCAGAGGTTGTGCAGCGAATCGAATCTCGGACCCCGAAGCCAGAAACGGCTGAAACTCGAAACGCAATACCTGCCGGTCAAATGGAAATTTCCTTATGGGATAGCTATTCGAGTACGTCGAATCGAACCGCTCCACATAGGTCACGACCCCATTTGGATCTGCCTCAAGTGTGTAGGAGTTTGATCGATGAGCAATTGAATTCGCGGCCTCGATAGGCGGAGTCCACAGCTCGTCAGGACGAAAAGTACGCGTCTTTTTTCCCGAGTCTGCGTTCACAATCACCAAATCACCAGAATGACTGGCGTTTACCGCAAGACGTGGATCCGTCCATTGCGCCGTGAGATATCCGCCAACTTCGAAACTTTCTTTCGTCTCATCGATGGCTACAAGATTCGTGATGTAAAGGCCAACCGCGACCTCAATCGGATACTTGCCACCGTTGGGATGCTGACGGAGATCCACTCTAGCCTTCGCTTCTGGACGCACAGTCGCGTCGGCGGCGATCGCGGGGAGAATCGCAACCGTCGCGACGATCGCTCCAACAAATATCACTTGAAACATCGCCCGAAACGTCAAAGAAAACGCAACACGTCGCATGCCTGCCGATCATCTCCCGAGGAGACACAATCTAACAGAAAGCGACGATGTCAGCGATTGCCGGGGTCAAAAAATAATAGTCGTTATAACGACTATTATTTTGGAGGCATAAAGCCGTGGATGCCCCGTCCTTTTCGCGGTTTATGCGAAAGAGCCTGCCCTGAGCGGAGCCGAAGGGGCGGAACCTCTGGGACAGCATCCTGGGATTTCGACCGCACATTATGCAGAAACGGTCCGCGTCGAGACGCGCGATCTACCGGCACGCCTCAGGAGTCGCGCCGTTGCGCGCCTTCAAGTTTGCTTTGAGCGCCTGGTAGCAGGCTTGGTTGTTCTCGTTAATCGGTCGTCTCACCCAGATGCCCACAATGCGGTTGAGTTCTTTGAACGACGCCTCTTCCGCCGGAGTAGTCGCCTCCACGTCAGCCTCATCCACCAAGAAAGAGAGACGCTCCGCAGTGATGCCACTCTCGTTGGTGTAGATCACCGCCCGCAGCGCCGCCTTCGCGTAGTCGTCGCCAATTCTGGCGTCCTTAGACTGCGACAGCGCGGACGCGGCAAAGAGAAATGCCAATGCCACACTGATGGTCACCGTTCCGATCACTCTTCTCGTCAGGTCTATTTGCACGAAAGCTCTCCAATGAAATGATTTCTGCACAAGGAGTCGGCTCCAGACTGGTAGGCGGCCTGGAGCCAGTTCCTCGCGCCTCGTTCCTTCTTAAGAACGACCGCAAGGATGATACTTGCGCCCTGACCTGGCATAACTGACTGCGCCCGAACTCCTCACTTATCGCCAACTCACAACCAAATGTAGCGCTGAAAACCGTACCCAGGATAATGATAGTTAGGTGGTCTGAGTTGTTATTGACTCGACGGCGAACTTACGCCTAGTATGTCCGTAAATTCATGAGCAGCCATATCATTGCGCACCATCGCGTTAGTGACAGGAAGTTGCTCGAGCTATGGGCGTCCATTCGACCCAACTTCTCTGCCTTATTCGTCGTGGCCATGGTCGTGTTCATCTGGACCGAACTTAGTCCACTGTGGCTGCCATTGGCTTCGTGGGTGATTTCGTTCTTGGAACCCGCGCTGTTATTTCTGTGGACGGCTTCCGCGATTTTCGTTTGCGTGGCCCTGATCGGTTTTATCGTAGCCGTCCTGGGAATGTTGATCGGCGGGACAATCCCGACCTCACGCTAAACCCATCCCGCCCCATCGCCCTCTCCGTCCCCAACCTTTATTTGCCTCCCGCGGGAATAAATCTCCGACTTGCTTGTTCTTATCACCAGAGTGCACGTCTCCTCCGCGAGTAGGACGCGTAAGCAGGAGTAAGCACTACTTCAAATTGAGGAATGGGAAGGAATTCAATATGAAAAATCGAAAGGCAGCATTCGTTCTAGCTCTCTGCTTCATAAGTTCTATGTCATTTGCCGACAGCGTAACCGACGCTCCCCTCGAGGTCAGCGATCCGTTCGCTACTGTTCAATCGGACCAGGGCGCAACCACTCCCAAGCGTCATGGCGATAAGAAGAAAAACATTGCGTGTGCCACGCAGCAAACGGCGCAGGGCACTATGAAGGGCCAAAATCCAAAAACGAAACATGAGCAAAGTGTTCTGTCGCAAACTGACATTGCTCCAACGATGTGATCTTCAAACACAAGCCGGGTAGCCCATCTTTTTGCGGTTCTCGCGAAAGGATGGGCAGCTGTCCTACCGCATCAGGCTTTTCTGCATCGCCTCGCAACACGACACCGCGATACACACAGCGCAGCCTTCTTCCGAATCTCCGCGGCACTTTGAATCATCAGTTACTGAGGATTCAAGTGGCTCGCCTCTGCCATGACCAGTGAAACTCTCACAGGCGGGGCGAGAAAAAACAAAGAGCAAGGATTAAGGAGCGCGTCATGCCAATCCCTCTGATCTGGGGCATCAGTGTTGCCTTCGGTTTTCTCGCCTGGAGCATTTTCGCCGCACAATACATTTGGCCAGCGATCAGCAAACGAGATCGCACCGAGGCACTCAGGCCGATCCTCATGCTGCACGGATTCAGGTACATCGGTCTCGCAGCCGTGATTCCCGGCGTCGTTTCTCCGCAACTGGCTACCACCACGTTTGCGCACGGACTCGCCTACGGTGATTTCGCCACCGCGACCCTGGCTCTCATCGCGCTCTCCGCTCTCCGCACCCGACTCGCCACACCCCTCGTCTGGATCTTCAACCTCGTCGGCACCGCCGACCTGCTGAACGCGTTTTACCAAGGCGCTCGCATTTCGATTCCAGAAACTCCGGGTCTACTCGGCGCCGATTATTACATCCCAATCCTCGGAGCCCCGCTACTTCTAGTTACTCACTTTCTGGTGTTCCGATTACTCATCCGGAAAGAGCCCGCGTCGTCCTTACACGTAGTGCGCGGAGCAGCGTAAGTCGTTACAACGTCAACCTCGACCTCGCCTACCCATACCCCTGTCATCCTGAGCGCAGCAAAACCTTCACGAAGTGAAGGTTTTGCGGAGTCGAAAGCCTGCCCTGAGCTTGCCGAAGGGGACCCCATGCCGATAAACACCAGCAACGGCATCGCAAGGCGTTCTCCCTCGGGCCCGTCAGCAGAGCGCCGGGTGTCGTGTTTTGCCCGAAGGGGCGGGAACCCCTCCGATCGTTCCAAGGCTGTTTCGTTCACCAAGTCGGGAAAGATTTCGTGTTAGGTGCAAGTTTAGTGGGACAGACGGGACTAACCCGGACCCAATCCGCGTATCCCAAATAATAGTCGTTATAACGACTATTATTTCCCAGGTTCGAGACGGGCGGCCTAGCTTTTCCCCCGGCGGTAACGATGAAGCGTGTGCCCCATCCTTCGCGGCTTTTTCTGTCTAGTCCCTAGACATCGTTTACATTTCGTCCCGGTACATCCTTTACAGTTCTGGGTGAAGGTGCGACTCAGGGAGCCAGCGCTCGATGATCGTCGAGCGCTGGCTCCCTGAGTCGAGTTCGCGGATCAAGGTCGTGCAGTAGAACACCAGCATTCGCTGTTCCACCCGAACGACTTGTACTCGCTCTCCGGACAGCGCTTTGCTGACCTTCCACTTCCGGCCCTGGATATCGAGCAGACCATGACAGTCCAGTTTCAACACCCACGCGCCCGCCGGATACTCCCAGCGTGGTGGATGCGGATCGTAGCGTCGTGAACTTGGCCGCCACAGTGTGGCCGGCGTCTGCATCCCCAGCGCTTCATGCGGACGCACATGGTTATGTTCCCAGCGATACGCGTCCAGCCAGGCTTGCGTTTTCTGCTGTGGCGTACCGCGCCGTTCCAGAGCCCGCTGCAGCGATCCGTGAAAGCGTTCCACTTTCCCTTGCGTTTGCGGATGTCGAATGCCGCTCCAGTGCAACCGTATCCCTTGCCGCATCAGCCACAACGACAGATGCGTCTGTCCGGAAGGCGATTTCTGACTCCACCACGGCGTGCCGTGATCCATCAACATCCCTTCCGGCACTCCGCACCGTTGGAAAGCCTCTTCCAACTGCTCGCGCACCAGTTCGCCGTGCGTAGTGCCGTTGGCCGCCAGCGCAATTAGGTAGCGGCTGTGATCGTCGAGTACGGACAACGGTCCCACTGATTGCGGCCACCCCTTCGGCCCCTTGAAGTCCATCTGCCATAGTTCGTTGGGCTGGCTGCGCTCGAAGCGCTGCGTGGCTGGGGCGCGCCGTTCTCCTTCGCGCACCAGATCGTGACGCAGCAGAATGCGATGGATCGTGTTGCGAGGCAACTCCACGCCCTCCCGTGCCAGCAACACGCGTAACTTGCGTGCCCCCCAGTCGGGATAGCGCATCCGCATCGCGACCACCCGGTCCTCCAATCCAGCGTCCGTGCGGCGCGGGCTGGAATGCGGCTTGCGACTTTGTTCCGCAATCCCCTGAACTCCCAGCTCGCGATAGCGTCGCAACCATAAGTATCCCGTGGGACGCGAAATCTCGTAGGCGACGCACAGCGCGCTCAGCGGCAACGACTTTTGCATTGCCTCCACCACAAAGCGGACACGTTGCTCGTGAACATCCATCGTTTTCCAGGCCATCGCTTCTCACCCCCGCGCCTGCTACACGCGCGATGGAGTGTAAAGGATGTACCGGGACACTCTGTAAAGGATGTCATGAGACCGAACAGGCTTTTTCGCGAAGGGTGGGAACCACTCCGATCGCAAGGTGCGATTTCGGTTCTCCGCGCTACATTCGATCGGACAATGTGTTTGGTCTTTTTCCAACTCAGAGAATAGATGGCAATCGGGACTGCCCATCTCCTCGTCCACGATCCTAGAGCCTACCCTCCGCTAGCCAACTTCTCACTTCATCAGACACAGAGAACTTGCTTGCGGGATTTGTTTCGAACCGATCTTCGAGCGCGTACGCATTAATTTCGAGCGGAATCGCCTCGTAGCTGCCGCCATTAAGGAAGCCACGCACGTACAGTTCAGAGAAATGCGGAATGCCGAGTTGCCGATATTGTTCGACGTGAACAAGTTCGTGAAACAGCAACCCGTCGCTGAAAAGTACATGAGACACGACAACGTCTGAGAAAGTAATTGCCGCCATAGTCGATTGGTTAGGCAGATCGTTGAATCCCAACCCTCTCAGTGTCGGGTAGAAATCTGGGTCTTCGACGCGCTCACCCTTCAGAACCACCACCCGCGTGTTGTCTAGAAGATCGGGTGAGAAAAATCCGCTCATCGTTTCCCGTTGTTGTTTCGACAATGGAATGGCTCGGAGTCCGTAACTTTTGCACTGGGTCGAGATGTATTTGGCGACGAGGCTAGAGATGTGATCGATTTGTTCGGGCTTGAGTTTCGAAGTTGCCATCGGATCCTAATTATTGAATGGATGGGGCGGTCCATTCAAGCCGAAGCCGACATTCCATACCAGCGGCGCGGCCCTGCAACTAGGAAAATACGAGAAAATTAAGATGGGACTGACCCGTGGTTTTTTCGAATCGTGCATCGTTGCCCCTGGCCCTTTTTTTCCCGAGACGGGAAATCAAACCTCACAAAGACCAGTGACGCACGTCACAGACAACCTCCATCCATTTAGTGAATGATGGCAACGGGGCAACTGCTCTTCGCCGAACCGATCACTACCTCCGGTTCGCTGAGATTTTTCTTTGAAAACAGAAAGTATTTTCGGGATCCAATTCCCGATATGGCACCAGGTTTGAGGCCCGTTTCTCCGCTAACTCCTTATTCCGTAAGATTTTGCATATAAGTCCTTTGTCCGGAATATTTTGGCGGGAAAACATGCGCCAACACCATGATTCCATTAGGAGGGGGGTGGGGGGTAGGGGTACGGATCAGTTACTATCCGGGAGGTTAACAGATCTCCCGCCCCGCCTGATGCACTTGTCGTCCAAGGAACGGGCTTTGAGGGTGATCCCGATTAGAAGCAGAAAGCAGAACCAAAATGATCGAGCGAACAGCGAACGACGATTAGCGAACGACGATCAGCGAACCGCGTTCTTGAATTTGGTCGGGGCGAGAGGATTTGAACCTCCGACCCCCTGCGCCCAAGGCAGGTGCGCTACCAGGCTGCGCTACGCCCCGACTGCTTTGATTATAAATGACGCACTACGAAAGCACGGGTAACGCGCTGCGAACGAATCGAGAATGCGCTCGCACGACCTCTCGAACGAACTTCAGGCGAATATCACGAATCGGCCTATGAACTTAATCGACCACGATCTTAATCGCCTATGACCTTAATCGACTATGACCTTCCTGACACTCGGGAAATCCCCGCTGCACCTGTCATCCCCCATCGCGATATCATGATCGGGATATAATTTTGTTTCCGAAGTCATGTCCATTTCACGCTACGCGTTGGTGACGTACATCCGCAGTCCGATTGGCGAGTTTGTGGAACGGCTGCGCGGCGAACTGCATCCCACAACGGCGCATCTGGCGGCCCATCTCACCATCCTCCCGCCCCGGCAACTCGAGGGATCGGAGCAAGCAGCCGCCGAGTTCCTCAAAGAAGCCTGCCGCGACGCCGATCCGTTCAGCGTAGAACTTGGAGACGTCGCCACATTTTTGCCGCGCACTCCGACGGTATTTATCGAGGTCAAGAAATCTGCGTCGCTGATGAAGGAATTGCATAATCAAGTGTGCGGCGGCGGACTCGATTGCGAGGAGCCCTGGCCCTACACTCCTCATCTCACCATTTTGAAGGCCGACAACGACGATCAAGCACGCGCCGCCTACGAGATCGCGCAAGCGCGCTGGTCAAAATTTGTGGGCCAGCGAAAAGTGGAAGTCGCAGAACTCGTGTTCGTCCGCGAACAGGATGGATCGTGGTGTGACATCGCGCCGGTTCCGTTAGGACGCCGATCGTTAGAACGCGGACCGACAGAACGCGGACTAGCGCGTCCGAAGTAGCTGCCCCCCCGCACAGTGGCTAAATCGATCCGCAAAACCCCCTCAAAACCCGCAACCAGCGGCCAAATCCGTGTGCCGCCGGTACATGTACTTTCCACCCGTTGCTAAGTCCATTGGGCGAATTACCATGGATTTACGGGCTGCATACCTAGCGCCGGATCCCAGGCTGCGGGTTTGAATCGGTTTCAATCGGAAGAGTGAATATGCAAATTGGGGTTTATGGATCCGGCTACCTCGCTACGGTGATTTCCGCCTGCCTCGCCGATTTCGGCACACCCGTTTCCTGCTGTCATGCCGACAGCTCCAGCATCATGGAAGTGGCGAAAGGCAACATTCCTTTTTTCGAGAAAAATCTGCAGGAAGTAATTCGGCGCAACGTGCGTTCAGGACGCTTGGTGTATTCGTCGGATCCGGAAGAGTTGGCGCGCAAGGCGCAGGTGATATTTCTCGCCGAGGATTCCGCCGAAGGATTGGAAGAAATCATCGTCAGATTGTCGTCCGCAGCCGGACGCTTTCAGGTCCTCTCGATCGTCACGCCAGTGCGCGTGGGATCGATTTCCAAAATTGAAAAGCTATTGAAAGATAAAGGGCTGAAAAGCCTGCTGGTCTGTCAGCCAATGTTCTTCACCAACGGCTGCGCAGTGGAAGACTTCAACTGGCCCGATCGAATCATTCTCGGAACGCCTTCGAGCGAAGCCGTGTCATCGCTAAAACAGATTTTCCATCCGCTGGTGATGCGCGGAGTTCCAGTGCTGGTCACGAATTACGAGACAGCAGAATTAGCACGCGAAGCCACCACCGCATTTGTCGCGACCAAGATTTCGTTCATCAATGAAATTGCCAGTCTCTGCGAACACGTGAACGCCGATGCGGTGAGCCTGTCGCTGGCGCTAGGACTCGACAAGAAGATCGCGCCACGCTGCTTGCAACCAGGCGCTGGAATGGGTGGAATCTTCGCCGAAACCGACATGGATTCTCTGACCGGACTCGCGCGCGAGAATCGTGTGGACTTGAAAGTCCTGAACGCCGCCCGCGAAGTGAATCTAAGCTTAGCGGATCGTCTGATGGAGAAAGTATCCGCTGCGATCGACTCGGTGCAGAACAAAGACGTAGGCATTCTGGGATTGGCTTTCAAGCCAAACACCAACTCCGTTGCTGGATCGGCATCCGTGCAACTCGCGCAGAACCTGCTCGCAGGCGGCGCTCGCGTTCGAACTTACGATCCAGTGGCGATGCCCGATGCTCGCTTGCGGCTGAACGGCATGGTGAAATATTGCGAATCCGCCTACGGAGTTGCCGAAGGCGTCGACGCATTAATCGTCGCGACAGGCTGGCCAGAATTCCGCACCCTGGATTTCGCGAAGATCCGTCATCTGGTGAAGCGCCCGATCATCATCGATACGAAGAATCTGCTCGACTCCTCGCGCCTGCGCGCCATGGGATTCCAATACATGGGCGTCGGACGACCGTAAACGAGTTGTCACCTTATAAATAAGTTTAGTGCTTGCCCGGCCCAACGAGCGCGCGGCCGGGGAATACGTTCTCCACAATCTTTCCGTCGTCGATCAGAATCGTTCCCCCGACGACCTCATAGCGCACGCCGACGCTCGGCTCCATCGGCTTCTGAAAAGTGGAGCGATCGCTGATCGTTGCCGGATCGAATACAACGATGTCCGCGTCAGCGCCTTCCTGCAATCGCCCTTTGGAGCGCGCCGCTGGAGTCGAACGCTCCAGCATTTGCGCGGGCATGAGACTCATCTTGCGGATCGCATCCATCAATGTGATCGTTCTCTTCTCACGCACGTATTGTGCGAGCACGCGCGCGTACGTCCCCGCGTTACGAGGATGTCCTTCGGCTCCATCGCTCGCGATCATCACCAGCGGATGCGGAATCACCTGGTCCACAACTTCCTGTGTATTGGCGAAGATCAGGATCCATTGCGTCTTTGCAGCGGCATGCAACTCGTCGAAGCGCGCCTTCGTGAGGTGCTCGCCAGTGTCGGGAAGCACGAGATCGTTGTAGCTGATGCCGAGCTTCTCTTGCCATCCAGGATTGAACAGCGCCGAGTTGATCGCGGTCATGCCCGCGATGTATGGATACGCCTCAGTCGTGACGTCCAAACCACGAGCACGCGCTCCCTCGATCATGGAGAGACATTCCAGCGCATCATGCAGACACGAGCTGTTGATGTGGACGATGTGCAGCGAAGCTCCGGTGATAGCCGCGGCTCCAATCACCTCGCTCACCGATTCGATGGAGGAGCCAGGCTCGCCGCGACCGGTGCTGCGCATGTGCGTATAAACGGGAACTCCGCGCTCGGCCGCGAGACGGAACACGTCGATCACTTCGAGCCGCGTCGCTCCCGGCGCATACTGAATCCCCATCCCAACGGCCAGCGCCCCAGCGTCGAGTTCGGAACGCAGGCGCGCGCGTATCTCGTCGATCTGTTCCGGAGTTGCAGGACGATCGGTTGCTGGACCACTCTTTGGAAGAATCTCGCCGGTGGGGAGAGGAGCGCCGAACACCAGAGCGCGAGCCGCGAGGTGACTGGCCGAGGTGCCGTAGTTGATGATCGAATGTCCTTCTTTTTCTTTCAGAAATTGGGCGACATCGGGCGATCCGATTTCCATTTCAAGCGCAGTGGTGACGCCATCGAGCGCTTTAACGCGCTGGCTCACGAGGTCTTGATCGTGCTGATGCAGGTCGATAAATCCGGGAGCGACTACGAGTCCGCTGACATGAACGACGTGGCGGCCCGCAAGCGTGTCTGCGGAGATACGAACAATTTTCCCGTCGCGGATGCCGACATTGCGCACGGCATCGAGCCCAGTTTCGGGATCCATGACGCGTCCGCCTTCGAACACGAGATCAAATTGTTGCGCGGCAGCGAAGGTCGCAGACAGTGCGATCGTTAAGGTTACAAACGTCAAAAATGTAAGAATTGTGAGGGAGAAAATTCGCTTGCGCATGGGTACTCCGTCCAGCGATCAATTGGAAATTTATGACTTGGAGAACTGCGATGATATCAGCTCGATTCAAAAGTAGAGACGTGGCTTTACGCATCTCGGAGCGCCGCAGAATTCGCCTTGGGGCACAACCGAACGCGCCGCACTTGCTATAATCGATAGCGCGACACAAGCATGTCTGCGGTGGGAGTAGCTCAATCGGTAGAGCATCGGACTGTGGCTCCGACGGCTGCGGGTTCAATTCCCGTCTCCCACCCCAAAACCTTCCTGACTTCCCGTTAAAGTTATTTCGTTTGAGCCGGTTTCGGCGGATTATGCGGATGCAGAAACTCCTGCATCCTCGCGGAGCTGCGGAACGCCTCCGTGCCGCCGCAAGCGGTGGTGGAGAATGCGCCGCATCGATTGCCGTAGTCAAGGCATGAATTCAGATCTGCGCCGCGCAGAAATTGATGGAGAAATCCTGCGTCGAAGCTGTCGCCCGCGCCGATCGGATCGACGACATCAACTGCTACGCCGGAAGCGCTGAAGCGCTGGCCATCCCGAACGGCGATCGCTCCTCTGGCTCCAATCTTGATCACGATCGTTCCAACTTTTTGTGCCAGTAGTGAGAGCGCAGTTTCCACGTCGTCTGTTCGCGCCATCTTCATCGCTTCGCGTTCGTTGGGTAGCAAGATGTCCACGTACGGCAGAGTCTCGTCGATGATGCTGCCCCATTGGTCGTCCGGATCATCGTTGGTATCGAGAGAGGTTGTGAGTCCAGCGGCCTTCATGTGCCGAAAAAGATCTGGCACGTGTGGCAACAATTCGCGCTGCAGGAACAGCGACGACATATGGAAGTGGCGAGCGGATGTGAGGTAGTCGAGATCGAGATCTTCGAAACGTAACTCGGAGATCGTTCCCGGATAAGTGAGAATGTGACGCTGGATGCCGTGAGGCAGAATGAGGGTTACGCCGGATTTCACGCCATTCGCAACGCGAGAAAGATCAACTCCGCGTTCTCGCAGACGGTCCATGGCTAGCGATCCGAATGAGTCGTCTCCAACTTTGGTGACGAAACCGACGCTGGTGCCAAGCGCCGCAAGATTGTGCGCGAGAATCGCGGAAGAACTGCCTAACGTAACGGCGAAGTCGCTGGCCAGGAGTTCGCGCTCGGTCGCCATCTGTTCCGGCAATCCGTAAAGAATGAGGTCGAGGTTGATCTCCCCAGCGATCGCGATGTCGAGTTTAGGCATAAACGTTATGGGCAACTAATACCAGCGTGATTAGACGAGCGTGACTTTTACTCCTGCATCTTTCAACGCGTGCAAATCGGATTTCGGAATCTGTTTGTCGGTGATCACTTCATGCACAGCGGTCACAGGCATGATGTTGCACAAGCTTCGTCTACCGAACTTGCTGGAATCGCAAACCGTGATGGTTCGGCGCGCGATTTCCACCATGGCTCGGTTCACTTCTGACTCCAGTAAATTCGGAGTGAACAGGCCGGCTTTAGTATCGAAACCATCGACGCCCAAAAACAAAATATCTGCGCTGAGTTGCTGCAGAGTTCGCTGCGCCAACGGTCCGACGAGTGAAAATGAATTCTTGCGCAGCGTGCCGCCGGTCAGAATCACTTCAACGTGAGTGCCCGCTAATTCGGCGGCTATATTGATCGCGTTCGTAATTACCGTGAGCTGCGACCGGTCCTTGAGAGCCCGAGCCACGGCGGTCGTCGTCGTTCCCGAGTCGAGTAGTACGGATTGACCTTCCTCAACCAAACGCGCGGCTGCGAGCGCGATCTGCAGTTTTTGCTTGCGATGAAGCTTCTCTTTTTCACGCAGCGACGGATCGAGCAGCGCGCCTTCTTGTACGGGCAATGCGCCACCATGTGTGCGCTGGACGACCCCTTGACCATCGAGAAATTCGAGATCTTTGCGGATTGTGATCTGAGAAATTCGGAAATGCCGAGCGAGATCTTTGACCAGAACGCGTCCATCCCGGTGCAACAGGACGAGGATTTCGCGTCGTCTTTCTTCGTTGAGCAGACCGTTGGAGGGCATGGTTTCGATTTGTTTCGAATAGTCACTCTCGTCGATGGCTAACGAAATTGTCAAGACATATTTTAAAGAAGCGAAAGGAGTCGAAACCAAAGCGTGGATCAGAATCTCCGCACGGTCTGCGCTCCCCGAAATTCGTTAGCATAGCTAACGAATTTTATTTGGGATGATTTTAAGTGAGGTTGCTGATCGGTAGAAGATCGCGCCGCTTATTTTTCGTAAGTTTCGTAATGCGTCGAGGCGGGCCCCATCTCCAGCAGGAAATCTTTATCGAAATCGTAATATTTTGCGACACCAATATCCTTCCCCGCAAAGGCGCGGATCGACTCCTCATTTTCCCAAAAGGTGACCATCAGGAAGTGCGCCGTCGCTCCCTCGAGTCGCCCGAGTGCGTAAGCTCCGCAGTTGCCGGGCGTGGAGCGATAGTCGGGGATCGCGATGGTCCGCATCAAGCGAAGGTATTCGTCACTCTTTTCGATCGGAGTCGTGCCATGCCAGATGCGCGTGATCATGATGAATTCCTCTGTCGAGGCGATCGCTGGCGGGGTTTCAGGCGGCGAACAGCAGGTCCTTCGCTTCGCTCAGGATGACAAAAATATCTAGGTGCCCAGTTCGATGACGAAATTGGTTGGAAACGTTCTTACGCGCCGACTTCTTCTTTCACCCTTGCGGCGTAATGCGATTCCACGTAGTCGTCGAGAATCTTGATGAACTCGGCGACAATTTTATCGCCTTTAAGGGTCGTGAAAAGGCGCCCATCGACGTATACGGGAGCTTTCGGTTCTTCGAAGGTTCCGGGCAGGGAAATTCCGAGGCTCGCGTGTTTCGATTCGCCGGGGCCGTTGACGACGCATCCCATGACCGCAACTTTCATTTCTTCGACGCCCGTGTGACTTTCTTTCCAAACGGGCATCTGCTCGCGAAGATAGGTCTGGATCTGCTCGGCCATTTCCTGGAAGAACGTACTCGTTGTACGTCCGCATCCGGGACAAGCGGTGACCTGCGGAGTGAAGTGGCGGATGCCGAGCGATTGCAGAATCTGTTGCGCTACGCGGACTTCCTCGGTGCGATCTCCGCCGGGAGCGGGAGTCAGCGAAACGCGAATCGTATCGCCAATGCCTTCCTGCAACAGAATGCCCATCGCGGCACTCGACGCGACGATGCCTTTGGCTCCCATGCCAGCTTCTGTGAGTCCAAGATGCAGGGGATATTCGCAGCGCGAGGCGAGGATGCGATACACGTCAATCAGATCCTGTACGCCACTGACTTTTGCGCTGAGGATGATTTGATCGGAGCGCAATCCATATTGCTCAGCCAACTTCGCAGAACTCAACGCACTGACGACGATTGCTTCCATGGTCACATCGCGCGCGTCTCTCGGTTCCGGCAGAAGAGAATTCTCGTCCATCATCTTGGTGAGCAGTGATTGATCGAGCGAGCCCCAATTGACGCCGATGCGGACAGGCTTCTGATTTTTTACAGCGACCTCGATCATCGCGCGGAAATTGTCGTCGTTCTTACGTCCGATGCTGGCGTTACCGGGATTGATGCGGTACTTAGCGAGGCCCTCGGCGCATCCCGGATATTTGGTCAGCAGCAGGTGTCCGTTGTAATGAAAGTCGCCGACGATGGGGACACGCACGCCCATCTTATCGAGTCCCTCGACAATATAAGGGATGGCCTTCGCCGCGTCGTCATTGTTGACGGTCACGCGGACGACTTCACTTCCCGCACGTGCCAACGCAGCAACCTGTTTGATGGTGCCGGGTATGTCCGCCGTATCGGTATTGGTCATGGATTGCACCATGACCGGTGCATTACTTCCCACGCGGACGCCGCCGATGGTGGCGGTGAACGATTTTCTACGCTTAATTTCAGCCATGCTTAAGAGCTATTTTATCACGCTGATTCGGCTTCAGACTCTAGTGACTCTGCCAAAACTGGGGCGTTCTGGATGCGTCTGGTTGACTCGCGGCGAGGTTGCACTGATCCGAAATGATGCGGATGAGTTGAATCGCCTCAGCTTCGTCCGTGCCATCTCCGAAGGTTACTGTCTTGGCACCGTAGTCGAAAGCTATTCGACTCTCAGAGCCACCCCTGCCGGTACGAAGAGCTGGTTGGAATCGGAGGTTACGAATTTCCGGGACTGAATACTTCTTTGACAGGCCCAGACCAAATATCTCTTTCCGGAGTTCGATGATCCCGTTTTTCGCCTGCACGACGTCGCGTCCGACAAGCATTCGAACGAGGCTATAGGAAACCGCGCACTCTCCTAGAGCCCAGCCGCACATCCAAAAACCTTCAAAAGGATCAAAGTTTGCGAGCAAATGGCGCGCCGTCGATATACCTCCCACGGTCCATGCGCCGAGCCAAACCACCATAAACAAAGCCACGAAGGGTTTCATGGACATCGGTATCGAGATGCGCAACCCGCCACCTTCTTGCGAAACAGCGGAACGCATCGGATAGGGCGATATCACCGGCGAATTAAACGACAATCGAAATGCTCCTTCGATTGTTACAACATAAAAAACCACGAGTTACCAACACTTTTATTGGGCGAGGGGAGTCAGTGCGAAGGGCGATTTAATTGTCACCATAGGCGGTCGGCCTGGGCCGACGCGGGCTAGAGCGTTGGACTTGACTGAGAGCCTGAATGCTGACCGCTGCCCTACGGCATCCTCGTGAGCCCGGGCAGTGTCTTGACGATATCGTTGAAGATCACCGTCACGGCAAAGAGCACCAGGAAAACGAACGCGGCCTGGTAGATGCGTTCTTTGATAGGCAGGCTGATCTCACGCTGCATCAGGCTTTCGATGAGCAGGAGCAGGATCACCCCGCCATCCAAGATCGGGATAGGGAGCAAGTTCATCACGCCTAGGTTAAGGCTGATGATGGCGCTCACGAACAAGAGTGGAGTCCATCCCTTTTCTCGCGCGGCGCTGCCGACGGCGCTTCCGATGCCAATCGGGCCGTCCACCTGTCGAATCGAAACTTTATGCTGCACCATTTTCCGCAGCAATTCGAGAATGAGGGAGGAATTCTTCCAGCATTCACCCGCGGATTTCCGCACCGCTTGCGCAAAAGGTAGTTTCACCACTTTCGTCGGAAGGCTGCCGAGTCCAATGCGGTAGCGCATTTCTCCCGCAGGGCGTCCTTCAGAAAGAACGGGCTGAACGTTGAAGGTGAGTTTCTGCCCATTGCGGAGAGCAATGATTTCCAGGGGCTGGTCTTTGGTATGCGACAACATGTCGACCATTGCTTCGGTCGCGGGAATCTGCTGGCCGTTGACGGTGAGAATTTCGTCCCCGACTTTGAGGCCAGCCTTTTCTGCGGGCATCCCGGGCTCGATCACGGTCGCTACGAAAGCGGGATCTTTGGGTACCATACCAACGTCGCCTGATGCGTTGCGTCCTTTGGGTTGAGGCACGAGCGTGAGGTCGGAAATAACACCCTTGCGCAACATTTCGAATTTCAGCGGCTGATTCGGGCTAAGCGCCTCTTTGAAACCGACCTGCTCCCAGTTGGGATTCTCGATGTCATCAACTCGGACAATCAGGTCACCGGGTTGAACGCCGGCATTTGCCGCGGGAGTGCCGGGCATTACCCATCCAACGAATGCCGGTCCGTCAATCACGGCAGGATATTCGTAATGCACCATGAACACGCCGGTCCAAAGGCCAAAGGCGAGCAGCACGTTCATGAAGGGGCCAGCGATGGCGATGATGAAGCGCTGCCATCGGGGATGCGATAGAAATTCGCCCAAGTCGCCGGTACGCTCGTCCATCGGGTTTTCGCCCGACATTTTGACGTAGCCGCCCAGCGGGATGGCGCTGATGCGGTAGTCGGTTTCGCCCTTGGTGAAGCCAAACAGGCGTTTTCCGAAGCCGATGGAGAACACTTCCACGCGGACGCCGAAATATTTGGCGGCGGCGTAGTGTCCGAATTCATGAATGAGGATCATGAATCCGAGCACAATTCCCATGATAAAAACGGTATGAAGAATGGATAGAAGCTGGCCCATAATAATTAGACTACTCCAAAATTTCGGCTAGGAAATGGCCCTAATGGGCGATCCCTTTCGGGTACGCCGCTCCACAAATTGTCTTGCCAAAAGTCGGGCCTCGGCATCCAAAATCAGCACTTTATGTATAGATTCCAAATGGTCCGCTGGCGTTGCAGCCATCGTCTCTTCGATGATTCGGGGAATGTCCTCAAAGCCGATCTGTCCGTCCAAAAACGCCGCTACGGCGACTTCGTCGGCCGCATTCAAGGCGATCGTTTTCGCCCCTCCGACCTCGGCCGCCTCATAAGCTAAACGAAGACAAGGGAATTTGGTCAGATCTGGGGGGCAGAAGTCCAGATGTCGTAAGTCATTGATATTGAAGCGCAAATCCGACTTAATGCGATCCGGATACGTCAGCGCGTAAAGGATCGGCAGCCGCATATCCGTAACCGAAATTTGAGCAAGAATGCTGCCATCCACGAATTCGACCAGGGAATGAATCGTCGATTGCGGATGGACAACGACTTGCACCTGCGCGGGTGGAACGTCAAAAAGCCGACAAGCCTCGATTACCTCGAACCCCTTATTCATCAAGGTGGCCGAATCGATGGTGATCCTTTTGCCCATTTTCCAGGTGGGATGGTTGAGGGCTTGTTGCACCGTAATTGAGGCAAATTCAGATTTGCGGGGTCTTCAGGAACGGGCCGCCGGAAGCGGTCAGCCAGATGCGCTCCACTTCGTCCATACGGCCCCCTCGGAGGCATTGGTGAACCGCGTTATGCTCACTGTCGATCGGGAGCAACGGCTTACCCTGCTTGCGCGCCTCGGCGGTGATTAGCTCGCCTGCGACCACCAGGCACTCCTTGTTGGCCAGGCCGACCGTCTTGCCCGCCCGGACGGCTTCGTAGGTTGCTTCCAGGCCCGAAACCCCTACGATCGCGCTGACGACGAAATCCACGTCAGGATGGGTGGCAACCCGCACCGTTCCGGCTGAGCCATGAACCACTTCACTTTCCGACAGGCCCGCCGCGCGAAGTTTAATGCGAAGGGCGCCAGCATCCTGCTCGTTGGCGACGGAGAGAACGCGAGGCTTCCATCGGATGGCCTGCTGCAAGGCAAGTTCGATATTGGTGCCCGCTGCCAGCGCTAGCGACTTCAAATCGGTCGGGATAGCTCTCGACAACGCTTAAAGTGCTGCGTCCAATCGAACCGGTGGAACCCAAAATGGCGATGCGTTTCATGAGAAGTCTAAAACTTTATTGTACGGGATGGGCTCTTGCGAGGCGCGACCTGGAAGCCGCTACTTTCGTGGACGCGCGGGCGGCGCCAAGCGCTTGAATCAGAGCTTCGTAGTCGGGAGGGAGTTCGGCGTCCACCATGATCGTGGCTCCCGATCGCGGATGGATGAACTCGAGATGTGCCGCATGAAGCGCGACACGATTGATACGGCGCTCCTGAGCTTCTTCGGGATGGTACTTTCTGTCGCCAATCACAGGATGACCGATTACCGAAAACTGAACGCGGATCTGATTTTGTAATCCGGTCTCAAGCGAAGCTCTCACCAAGAGTAGCGCCGCGAAGATTGCGTTCGACCGAATAGCGGAGTTCGGCGCGAGTCGCTTCGAACGCGCCTTCCTCGGTCAACTCCTGAAACATCCCTTCCTTGCGAAAGTAGTGGACGAGCGTTCCGCCCTGGGACTTTGAGATTTCCGCGAACCACTGCGAGATATTGCCGAACGGGAGTGTGAGCGAGGAATTGCTTGACCAGAATGTCCCGATTCTTGTCACCCTTGGCGAAGAGCAGAACTCCGGAGGTGAAGCGGTCGATGCGATGAACGACAAAAGCCCGCTGCCGTTTCGTTTTCAGTTCCGCATCAACCAACGACCACGCTGAAGGAGTTACCAAACCTTTGATCGGAACGGAGGGAAGTCCGGAGGGTTTGTTGACCGCGACGACATCATCGTCTTCATAGATGACGACGAGTTCCCGAGCCGAACGAGGATTTCGCCGCGGATTTCCCGGACGCCGATTTTCTGTACGACGACCGCTCTTGCCGTGACGTTTTTTCATAATGGAGGACAGCTCTCGCATCAGCGGTCACGCAATGGTACCAACATTCCCGCCGGCTGCATTTCCAAACGCAGGCGCCCCGTCCTTTTCGCGATTTTTGCGAAGGGGCGGGCCCGTCATCCGATCCCTCGCCGTTGCGCTGTCGGATGGATTTCCGAGTCGCCCGCGGAACTTCCTTCGCTGTCTAGGATAAGGGAGGGCGTAGGGGTCCTTCGACTTCGCAAGAACTTCACGTTGTGAAGTTCTTGCTGCGCTCAGGATGACCCCTAACTCGGAATCTCAGTAATAGTCGTTATAACGACTATTATTTAAAAGTTCCGCTCAAAATTACTGCATCAGCCGCCAAGCGCCATACGCCCACACCACTGGCACGGCGAACAGCATGGCATCGATGCGGTCGAGCATTCCGCCGTGTCCGGGGAGAATCGTACCGGAGTCTTTTACTCCAGCTCCGCGCTTGATCAGGGACTCAACCAGGTCGCCGAGTTGGGCTGCGATGTTGACGACGGCTGATAGCACGATGAATAGGCCAGAGCTGGGGTTGCTCCAGGCCGAACATGCCGTCGCTGCGGCCGATCAAACTGATGCGCAGGAGCCACGAACTGATTGCTGGCGCGTAATGCATCCAGAGGGTGCCAATGATCATGCTGGCCGCAATCGATGCGACCGCACCTTCCCATGTTTTCTTCGGACTGATCTCCGGCGACATGCGATGCCGTCCAATGGCTTTGCCGACGAAGTAGGCGAAGATGTCTCCCGACCATACCGCTAGCAGGGTGTAGATTACCCAGATTGCTCCTGCAGGTTGTTGGCGGATCTGCACCAGGAGTGCCATCGGAATCGCGACGTAGGTAAATGCAAACGTCGAAGCTGCTGCTGCCGGGTAGCCCGTGCTCAATTTCGCGCGGCTCATCGCTACTGTCAGGAAGATGAAAGGAGCGAGCGACGCGGCGACAGCCAGTCCGTAGAGCATGGACGTCGTCCCAATTTCAGGCGTGGGACTGCTGGAGGCGAAGATGACGAATCCGAAAAATAGCGCAACGAAAATGTAGGTCGCGAATGCTGAGAGGCTGGACGCCGTAGGGCGTCACTAGCTTCAGGAATTCGGCGATCGCGAGCAGTGCAATTGCTCCGGCAAAGATGGCGAGCACGTAGAGCGGAGCCTTCAGAACCAGGAATAATACGAATGGGATTAGGACGACTGCGGTTGCGATGCGCGTTAGCATGGGGAGTTTTCGTGTGAGAGTGTCATCTTAAAGTCTTTGTCATCCCGAGCGGAGCGAGGGGCCTGCATCTTGCGGCGACCTGCAGATCCCTCGCTGCGCTCGGGATGACAATTCGTTTTGTGCCGTCGCGGTTCAACGCTTTGCTCCCACCGGATTGCGCAGCGGCGAATGGGGAGCGTGGCCATCCTGTCCTAATCCCCCGTAACGGCGGTCACGTTTTTGATATTCCTCGATGCCTTCGAGCAACTGCACTCCACGGAAATCGGGCCAGAGAGTCTGCGTCACATAAATCTCCGCATACGCGAGTTGCCACAGCAGAAAATTACTGAGGCGCATCTCGCCGCTGGTTCGAATTACCAGATCCGGATCGGGCAAGCCCCGAGTGTAGAGGTGCTCGCTGATCAGTTGCTCGTCCACTTTCATGTGGGAGAGTCCGCCGTTCTGCGATGCGGCTTCTGCCAGAGAACGAAACGCGTCCACGATTTCGCTGCGCGCGCTGTAGTTGAGGGCCAGCGTCAGTAACATCCCGGAATTCGAGGCCGTTGCGTCGCTGGCTTCCGTCATTTCCTGCTGTACGGATTCGGGTAACTCGTGCAGGCGCCCGATGTATTTCAGGCGAACGTTATTTTCGTTGAGATTCTTGATCTCAGCTTTGAGGTAGCGGCACAACAATCGCATCAGGAAGTCGACTTCAGTCTTGGGACGCTTCTTCCAGTTCTCTTCGGAGAAGGCATAAAGAGTCAGCGATGGAATTCCGATGCGAGCTGCGGTTTCGACCGTAGAACGCACGGATGCGACCCCGGCGCGATGTCCCGCGACGCGCGGCATGTGCCGGCGGCGGGCCCAACGCCCGTTCCCGTCCATGATGATAGCGATATGCCGGGGAAGACGCACAGGATCAAGCCGCAGGTAAACGTCGCTTTCCTTGCGGTCCATCCCAGCCGGAACCGTGTGTCGCAAGCGGAGCTCTCCGAGTCCGAAGCTACCACACGAATTCCTGTGCGTGCAATGTGTTACGAGCTACCCCGGTGCTTCAAAGAGGTCTCTTACTTTGCTTCTTCAGGAAAGATCGGGAGCGCTAACTTCTCGGTATAACGAATGACGGTCAATACGCAACGGGCTCCGACCTGCGCGTCGGTCAACAGGCGATGGAGATCGTCCACGCCGGCCACTGGACTCGAATCGAGTGCAACAATCACGTCGCCTTCGCGCAGACCGGCAGTCTTCGCCGGACTCCGATCTTCAATCCCCACCACGACAATTCCAGATTCGCGCGGTAGCGAATAAAACCGGACCACGCGGCGATGGATAGGAACGGTTTGAGCCGAAACTCCGATATAGCTTCGACGGATTTTGCCATCGCGCAGCAGGCGGCTGGCAACGAATTTCGCGGTGTTAATTCCGATCGCGAAACAGAGGCCTTGCGCCGGAAGAATCGTTGCCGTATTCACTCCGATGACTTGACCGCGCGAATCGACCAGCGGCCCGCCAGAGTTTCCGGGGTTCAATGCCGCGTCAGTCTGAATCACGTCTTCGATGAGCCGCCCGGAGTACGAGCGCAATGATCGTCCCAGCGCGCTGATCACTCCAGCGGTCACAGTGGATTGGAATCCATAGGGATTTCCGATCGCAATCGCCATTTGCCCCGGGCGAAGTTGTTGCGAATCTCCCAACGAGACTGCCTGCAATCCACCGGCATCGATTCGAATCACGGCCAGATCGGTCGCAGGATCGTCGCCTACGGTATGAGCGGGAGTGCGTCTGCCGTCGGCGAGCGTTACTTCGATCCGCGTCGCATCGTGGACTACGTGGCTGTTGGTGAGGATCAATCCGTCGGGGGTGAACACGAATCCGGATCCGCCACCACGGCGTTCGCCCGGCTTCTCATCGCGTGGCCCTCCGGGGCGAGCGCGTCCCGTTTGCTGCGCCGCATGATGAACTTCAATGTTCACCACCGATGGGCTGACCGTTTCGACCGCAGAGATGACCGCGCGCGAATACGAATCGAGCAAGTCTGCATCCGGAGGCGTAGCTACCGATCGAACGGGAGTTACTGGCGAGTCTGGATCTAAAACTTGTCGCGAAGAAATGGTTTCTACAAAAACACGATCGACGTTCATGCTAGATAGATGAAGGAAGACGCGAATTGGACTCGCCCGCTCGCCGTCGCAGAGATTACGTAGCGACAGCCGTCCTCGGCTGTCCACCGAGCCCCAGCTGGCCAGAGAACTGTGAGAGTCTGCACTCCCCGAATCGTTCGATAACCTAAGCGCTTAGGTTATCAAGTTTAAACTCTCTCGAAGTTGCGACCCAACTCGCGCCTTGGGCATCCGAGGGCCGCTGTCCGTATGCGTGCGTCGTTGGTTAGTCAGGCTCGGCTGACGCCGTACGAATTCAGCACGTCTTTCAACGTCACGACGCCTTCGAGTTTGTGGATATTCGCGCGGTTGACCACCGGTAGGATTTCGATCTGGTTTGTACCCATGCGCTCCAGCGCAAGATCCAATCCCTGATCTGGGTGGACGTGCGGAAAAACGAGGGCGTCTACAATATCGCTCAACTTCTTATTCGTAGTCGCGTTCGTGTCCTCGGTGGCTTCGCGCTCCAGCGTCGCTAAATTAACTACGCCGATTACACCGCGTCGGTCCGTCACTAGCGATGTCAACAGTCCGCTTGCTCGAACCCGCTCCAGTGCCTCCCGAACTGTGGTTTCCGAGTCGAGTGCATCGCCGGCGGGGTGCATGACTCGAATCACCTGCCGCTGTCCCGATCGTTGACGCCCACCTGAAGTTGGCAGATGAATGCCATCCTGCACAGCGAGAGCTTCGTAAATCGGCTCATGTTGCAATCGCGAGGCGATGAAGAGACTGACCAAATTCGCGATCATTAAAGGAACGATGACCGCGTAGTCCTGAGTCATTTCGAAAATCATCAAAACTGAAGTCATCGGAGCGCGCACGATCCCGGCGAAGACCGCACCCATGCCGACCAATGCATACGCGCCCGGAGTTGCCGTGTACGCCGGAAAGAAATGGTGCGCCACGGTGCCGACGGAGCCGCCTAGCATCGCTCCGATAAACAGCGATGGACCAAAAATGCCGCCAGCGTTGCCAGACGCATAACTCGTCGTTACTGCAAAAAGCTTCAGCACGACGAGCAACAGCATCATCTTGAACGCCATGTTTCCGTTCAGTGCGTCGCCGACGTATCCGTAGCCAACTCCCAGGACTTGCGGAACGAACCATCCCATGATGCCGACGAGGAGGCCTCCGGCCAGCGGTTGAAACCAGATTGTCTTTTGTGGAAATCGCAACAGGCGTCCGCGCATCCCTAGCAAGAGTTTCGTGAAGGCTACAGAGACCAGCCCTCCCGCGACACCCAGAAGCGCGTAGATCGCGAACTCCGATGGATGCACGAGTTTGTATTGAGGGACGTTGAACAGAGGTTTGTTGCCTAAGAATACGTGAAGGACCATCCACGCGGTTGCCGACGCGAGCACCACGGCGCCCATGACGGGCGCATGCAGATCGCCGACAATTTCCTCGAGCGAAAACACAACCGCTGCCAGAGGAGTGTTAAACGCGGCTGCGATTGCGGCCGCCGCTCCTACGGGGATTAGTTTCTTGACTTGCTCGGAACTCAACCCTAGAAGACGTCCAAGGACGGAGCCGATGCCCGCTCCAACTTGAACCGACGGCCCTTCGCGCCCAAGGGGAATACCGCTGGCGAGAGTCGCGGAGGTACAAAAGAACTTGCCAAGCACTGTTCGCAGGGTGATGCGGCCATTGCGCGCAAACAGCGCGGCTTTGGTTTGAGGAACACCGCTTCCGCGTGCATCGGGAAAATAACGATAGAGCAAGTATCCGATGCTGAGCGATCCGACGACTGGGAAAAGTAATCGCCGCCACGGCGCGCCCCCCATGGGATAGAGCCGCATGCCTAGACGCTCGGTCAGGAGGATGAACGCGACTACCGCCAATCCCGTCAAAGCGCCGATGACTAGAGCCAAGACTAGAAATATTTGGCTTTCGCGCTGCCGAAGTTCTGCAACGCGAAGGCGCAGCGAACCCTTCCATGATGTCTTTGCTACCAGAACGCCTTCAGTCATCTTGTCGCATCACTTCCCCCAGCATATCTCACAGCCGACATGGAAAAGAGTTTCAGAAACTAGGTCTTCAGAGAAAAACGATTCATCGTAGGTTGACGAAAACGGTGGAACGAAGGCGTCTCTGGAATCGAGACGCCTTCGCATCCCCACGACCTAACGTTCAAACGCGAAGTGGTCAACCCGGTTTTGTTGCCAGCATTGTTCATTGTCTTCCGTGCAGAAGGGCTTTTCCTTACCGTAGCTGACGGTTCGAATACGATCCGCAGGGATGCCTTCCTGAATCAGCATTTTCTTAACGTTCTCCGCGCGACTGGCTCCCAATGCGATGTTGTATTCCTCCGATCCACGATCGTCACAATGTCCTTCCACAACTACCTTGACAGTCGGGTGCTGCGAGAGGAAGGCTTCGTTATTTTGGACGGTAGATCCTTCGTCAGGGCGGATCACGTATTTGTCGTAGTCGAAGAAAACATCTTTGACACTCCTTGCAAATAATTCTTCGTCGGTAGGTGAGGGTGTCGCGTCGGCAGTCGCGGGATTCACCGTTACCCGGGCGGACGTTTCGCTCTTTCCTCCTGCGCCTTTTGCAACCAGGGTGTAGGTGGTAGATGAACTGGGTTGAACGGATCGTGAACCAGACGGCGGAACGCTGCCGATTCCCTGAATCGTAATGTCATCTGCGTTGTTGGTGTGCCATGACAGGACTGAGGCCTGTCCGGGCGAAACGGCGCTCGGATTCGCTGCCAACTCCGCGCTGGGTGCAACTGGAGTGGCGGCGGGCGGCGGTGGTGGCGTAACTTTGGCCACTCTCTTGGCGCATCCCGCCAAAGACAGCGTCACAGCGAGCGTGGCGATTGAAGCAAATGCCCTGAGTTTCTTGTAGGTCATGTGATGAGTCCTCCTCATGAGGAATATTGTTAAACTCGCAGTCGATCAGCGAGTCGTAGGCTAGAAACTAGAAGACGCTTCCCGCCTCGCGAGAAAAGCTTGGTTAAGTCCGAGGCCGAGAGAGTCTAAGAGGGAAGCGGATGAGGAGGATCAGCAGCGAAGAACGGAGTCGAGTTCCGGCAAAATTCGGGGACGCAAATCGATTTCCGGAAGGGGCATCCAGGAAAGGACAATGAGCGGTGCAGCCATCCCACCGATAAGCGCTCTGGACGCTGCCTGCCGGATGGTTGCGCGCACACGGGCCGCCACCCGAACTGCCTGAAGTGCCGTGACGGGGCCGTTCACTGCCGAATATGGACCTTGCATCGAAGGGAAAAGAAAAATGGCGAGCACGCAGAAGAGCGCCATCACAACCACTTCGTTTCCGATGGGGCCAGAATTCATCGACGTGGTCGATTATATCGCACACCCCGGCTGTCGAAAAATTCTTGAAATCCGGGCAAAACGCAGGCAAAAAAGGGCGTTTCACGGCAAGAGCGAGTACTCGCCGCCCGCATGCTCAATCTCCACCATGTCTCTGAGTCCGGGATAGTGCCGCACGAGTGTTTCGGGGGCCCTTACTTTTTTATGGTCGAGTAAATGCCGCAACTCCAGCGCGTTGACCGCAGCCTTGGCTTGGAAGTGATTGTTGGCGATCACAAAAGTTGTTTCCGCTTTTTGCGCGACAACTTGAATCTTCTCTTTCCATTTTTCTAGTTCGGCGGGTTTGTACAAATAGTTGTAACGGTCATCTCTGTTGTCTCCGTCGAACCACTGCTCGTAGTTGCGTCCGTGCAAACGAATGTAGCCCACTCCTGAGGTGGCGTGCTCGGTCGGAGCGAGCGAACGCCCCAGCACAGGCTGATCGATGTTGCAGAAGCCGATATTCTGACGCGTGAATTCGGTGATCGTCTCTGGATTGTCCCAACTCTCGTGACGAACTTCGACCACCCTCGGATACTCGATAAACTGGCGCAATAACATCTCGAGATATTCGCGATTGAGACTGGTGTTCTTGAACGACACTGGAAACTGGATGAGCAACGCGCCCAGCGTGCCTTCAGAAGCCAGAGAATCGAGTCCCTCACGGGCCAGGCGCTCGTCTTTGTCATTTGGACGAATGCTGGCCGCCGAAGTCGGCTCCATCACTGCCAGTGGGGAGTGTGTGAACGAGCGATGCAGCTTGGCGGTGAAGAGGAAATGGGGATTCACTGCAACTGCCTTCTGCGACCAGAAGCGTCCTAACTCGGGACGTATGTGTCCGTAGAATGAAGTATTGATTTCGATGACGTCGAAGAAACGCGCCAGAAATTCCACCGGATGAATTTTCTTTCGCGTCACCTCGGGTGGATAGAGGATTCCATCCCAGTCTTTGTAAGACCATCCGGCCGTCCCAATGCGAATTCGCGGAACGTGAGGGTTTTCCATACAGGCGGGCCAGATGTTCGCAGGTTAGCACAGCCGCGTGGATAGGCGGCTCATGTGGCGCGGGCGCCATAGCCCGCGTGCTGCGAGAGGCACAGTCGCTGCATTAAAATTGATCGGGGATTCTTATGGACACGATCGGTCGTGAAGTCGAAGCAGAAGGGTATGCGCTGGTTCCCAAGTGCATCAGCGAAGACACGATTCAGATTTTGGAACGCGCTATCGATTGTGACCGAGCCGGAGTTCGCAACCTTCTCTCCAACGAGGTAGTAGGCAACATCGTGGGTTCAGACGAGGTGCGGAGAAATGTCGCGTCCGTGCTCGGAGATGGATGTTTCGCTGTAAAAGGAATCTTCTTCAATAAGACTCCACAGGCCAACTGGAAGGTCACCTGGCATCAGGACTGTGTGATCGCGGTTCGCGAAAAACTAGACATCGAAGGCTGGGGGCCATGGTCGAATAAGGCCGGAGTAGTTCACGTGCGCCCCACGGTGGGTGTTCTGACCCAGATGATTGCTATTCGTATTCATCTTGATCATTGTCTAGAAGACAACGGCCCGCTGCGCGTCATTCCCGGTTCCCACCTCGATGGAATATTGTCTGATGCGGAAATTCAGGATCGATCGAAGGAAAATGCCGTCGACTGCTTGGCAAAGCGCGGAGATGCCATACTGATGCGGCCTCTTATCCTGCATTCATCCCGTCCTGCGACGGTGCCTTCTAATCGTCGAGTGCTACACCTGGAATTTGCAGCGGCGGAACTGCCGCATGGGGCGAGATGGCGCGATCGTGTTCCTGCGACGATGGCAGAGTTGAATACCTGAAACGAGAATTCTAGTACAGAAGAATCGCAACCCAGTACATCCCCGCCGGATACGTTTCAGTCCGCGCATAGCAAGAGCCTACTGCGAACTGACGAGTGTTTGCGTCGCCCAACATCCGCAGGGCGCCTTGCGGCAGAACCTCGGGGCGGCTCTGGCGGTAAGTGATCACTCTCTGATTTTGATACGCAGCAGGAAGCAACCGCGCATTCGGACGGCTCTCGTGTGCCAACGAGCACGCAGCGTCGTCAAGTTGCGTCGGAGCGACCCTGGCGAGCACTGGAAGGCCTGCCTGTTGACGCATCTCATCGATTGCCATCGAGACTAACTCTCCAGTCTGCTGTGCGGAATACGACGGGAGTTCATGTGCGAAGTCCTGCACGACGTACAACCTGCCCTCGCTCCAAATGGCCGCAACGCCCGCGACGTTGAATCCCTGGTCAAGCAGATTTTGGCGGTGGGGCGGAGACTGCATTAGAGTTTCATTCGCGCGAGGAGCCGAAGCGGCATACGCGATATTCTCCCCAGCGCGATCCAATTTGAGGGAGCCGGCCTGCGAGATACGAACCATCAGTGAAGCTTCGCCAGACAGTTGATGCTCGAATTCTCCGCGCTCAACCATGAGTTGAGCGTGTGCTCGCGCTGCGGCGCGCAGACTTGCGTCCATTCGCAACTCCGGGACTCCCGCTGCAATCCGGTTCTTGTTCGCGGTTGCGAGAAGTTCATCCTCGGCGGTGGAGTCCTCGCCGGAAGAGTTGTCCGGAGCCACATTCGACGCTACGCTGTTCGGAACCTGAGTGTTGGTGACGCTTTTCACGATCGCACGATCAGAGGTGCGGACGCTCGAACCTGTATCGCCACTATCAACAGGTCGGGCAGCTTTCTCGGCTGCAAAGGCACTGAGGCTCAAGGCAACCAGAACTGACGAAATAGATACTTTACGAAGCATAATGATTGCAGGCAGCGCAGCGGCGAGGGGATCGTCGCAAGGTTCCGCTTTCCATCTCTCACGCTAGCTTCTAGAATTGAATTCAGCCACTTACCATGGAGACCTTACTTCTGATTACCGTTCTCGCCGGAACCCTTGTCCTGCTTGGGTTCTCGGTCGTTTTGCTACGCCGGATTTCGGCGGCTTCGCAAGTGGATGTAAAAGCGGAAGTTGCAGGCCAGCTCGAAAGGCTCAGTGACACCCTTGGCCAGAAGTTCAGTGCCGCTACTGCCGATATGGCCAGTCGTCTGGAACAGACCAAAGGTGACCTTCGTCAGCAGGTCACAGACCGCATCCAGCAAGGCTTTTCAGAGATTCGTAGTTCGGTCGAGCAGCAACTCACGTCGGGCAGGGAAGAACAAAATCGTAGTTTGAGCGATGGTCGAAGCGAGATGACTACTTCGCTGCTGCTCACAACGCAGCAACTCAAAGTCGAATTTCAGAGCCTGAATCAACAGACGGCACAAAGTCTCGACGCGATTCGCGATCGCGTGGATTCGAAGCTGATGGCGATGACGGAACAAGTGCAACTGAAACTCGACCAAAATATTAAAGAAGGATTTTCGCAGTTTGAAAAAGTCCAACAGCACCTCAAGGCCGCGGAAGAACAGCTTCGTGAAGTCGGCGCTCTTGGCCACTCCATTAACGACCTGAATAATTTGCTGAAACTGCCGCATTTGCGCGGTCAGTTTGGCGAGGCCAGTCTGGAACGCCTGCTCGCCGATTTCTTGCCCGCCCACATGTTTGCGCTGCAAGCCTCTCCGGGTGAGGGTGGGGGACGCGCCGATGCCATCATCTATTTTCCGGACCGCAAGCTCCCGATTGATGCCAAATTCCCGCGCGAGCAGGTGATCGCGCTTTTCGAAAGCAATGACAAGGCCGAGATCGAAGTGGCGCGCGTGGCGCTGGTTCGAGTGATGAAGGCTGAGGCCAAACGTATCCAGCAATACATCCAACCCGAGAACGGGACTACCGATATCGCACTCATGTATTTGCCGAGTGAGACGCTTTATATGGAAGTGATCCGTAATCGCGAATTGGGCGATTGGATGAATGCTCAGCATGTTTTTCCGGTCTCGCCGAACACTCTGCTGATGACCCTGCATACGATTTCGCTGGTCCACAAGTGGTACGAAGTTGCCAAGGGATTTGAGAAGAGCCGCATCGAACTGGCCAAAGCTCAGAAGTCTTTCGACTTCTTCCAGAATCAGTTCGAGAACGTAGGCAAGAATCTGGGCAAGGCGCAAGAAGCATTCGAGACCGCTCAGAGGCACCTTAAAAACTACAGAGGGAAAGTGTCCGCTCTCAGCGGACAAGAGCAGTTGGAACTGGAAACGTCCGCGCCCAGCGAAAAGGCCCTCGCTCCGATCGACGATTCTCAGGATCTGTTCCGCATCGACAAGGCCAGCGCGTAGCCGGTTGAGCAGGCCCAGAGCGTCTCAATCGTATATACGTGACCGCGTATATTATGGTATCTACTGCTGGTATATACTATCGAAGAGGTCGTCCTATGCCCGACTCGGGAATCGCCAAACTATTTCGCAACGGACGCAGCCAGGCTGTCCGGTTGCCGCGTGAGTTTCGGTTTGAGGGTAGTGAAGTGCGCGTTCGCCGTGTTGCGGAGGGCGTGCTTCTTGAGCCAGTCATCGCCAATCCAGAAAAGTGGTTTGCGGAACTCGATGCTCAACGCGAAGGCCAGTTCATGAGCCAAGGCAAAGCTCGCCAGCAGCCACCAACGCCACGACGCGAGATTTTCAAGTGAGTTATCTGCTCGATACGAACGCTTGCATCGCATTGATCAACAACAAGAGTCCGTCCGTGCGCTCGCGCTTACAAAAGGCCATCGCCGCTGATGAAGAAGTGATGGTCTCTTCTGTCGTGGCCTTTGAACTCTGGTACGGAGTCGCGAAGAGTGCGCGTATGGAGGCCAACTCACGGCTGGTGGAGACTTTCTTCGCTGGTCCCGTGGGTATGCTGCCGTTTGATTCCGAAGACGCAAAAGTTGCAGGCCGGGTGCGAGCCGCGCTAGAAGCGATCGGAAAGCCGATCGGCGCGTACGACCTGCTCATTGCTGCCCAGGCCCTGCGGCATCAGTGGACGCTCATTACCGCTAACGTGCGGGAGTTTGGACGCGTCAAAGGACTCGACTGGGAAGATTGGGCCAAGAGTTAAATCTTAGTAAGTTAAGTCTGAGCCGCGCTCTCACTTGAAACTCTGTACCGCTTCGGCCATCCCCTTTTCGTAAGCGCCGATTAGTTTGTCCATCGAGGCGTTGACCTGATGATCGATCTGTTTGCGCGCAGGATCGGCATTGAACCATGCTAACGATTTCCGAATTCCGTCGGCATAGGTTGTTGTCGCGCGATAATCCGGAACGACGCGTTTGATCTTGGAGTTGTCAAAGACCACGCTTACAGATTTGTCTCCTAACAGCGTTCCTGTTTTTTCCGGGATGCAGGCGGCGATAAAGTCGGACGGGATGTGGACTAATTTCGGCTCTGCGCCTGCGGCAGCACCGACGATCCGGAACAACTGGTCCCACGTCAGCACCTCGTCGGAGGTGATGTGAAATGCTTCTCCAATCGCTTGCGTTTGGCCGAACAAGCCAACCAAACCTTTGGCGAAATCGGAGTTGTGTGTGACCACCCACAGTGACGTGCCATCTCCAGGCACGACCAGTTTGGCCCCACGGATCATGCGGTCGACCGCTGTGTACGACATTTTCCAGCTATTCAATACCAACGGAACTAACGTCTCGCCGTACGTCAGCGATGGACGAACGATGGTTACAGGAAATCCATCGTCGCGGTGGGCCTGCATCAGCCGTTCTTCGCAAGCGATCTTCAGTCGCGCGTACTCCCAGTAAGGATTCGCGAGGGGCGTCGTCTCCTTCATCAAATAATGCGTTTGCGGTTTTTGGTACGCGCTGGTTGAACTGATGAAGATGAATTGCTTTGTGCGTCCTCGGAAGAGTTTCAGATCGCGTTCAATGTCGGCAGGAGTGAAGGCGATCCAGTCGACGACCACATCAAACGACTCGTTCGCGATGCGTGCTGACAAAGCGGGGTCGTTAATATCCGCGACAAGAGTCTTAACGCCAGTCGGAATATCCGCTGCCTGTTGACCACGACTGAGCAGAGTTACCTCCATGCCGCGCGCTGCCGCGAGAGCGGTGCTAGCCGTGCTGATGATTCCGGTACCGCCGATGAAGAGGATTTTCATACGACACTATTTGTAGCAGGAATTAAACGTTCTTAGCGCGTGGGTCAGCGAAACATCCGCAGATCAAACGCGAAGGCTCGAGGTTTTCCGATCTTGATCTTGCGAAAATCGGGATGCTCGGGATTCAGCAACACATTCCATTCTCCTCGAATTGCAGCGGAAGGGACGTGGAGTGCGAGGGTCTGACCCCTAAGAATCCAGCGATCGCCGAATACCTTCAGAGACTCGTCTCGCAGTTCGTGCCATTTGCGAGGGAGGGAATTTAGGTCGATGCGTTCAGTCTGGATATCGTCCGGGATTTCGGCCTCGATCGCGACCAGGTCGTCCGGGATCAGATTCGGTTCCAGGTTAACGAATGTCTCGACCGCGGCGAGCGCCAACGACGGTGACGTGTAAACCACCCTCACGCCCTCGCTATTCCAACGCCCACCGTAGAGGCGCGCGCCTTCGCCAGAGAAAGCACTGGCCGCATGCAGTCTGCGGCAAAGCCTCCAGAGACGCATTAGCTATAAACACCGTAGGCGATGCGGCCGAGAATATTTTCAACTTCCTTGGTGCCAAGATCGGTGTCCAGTTGATCGATGGGGACTTCGCCACCGAGTGCGCGGTTCGGTGTGCGGAGCCATTGCGAGGCCTTGTTGGCGTTTCCGATCATCTCTACGGCGGTCGCATAGACGCGCGCCAGTCGCACTGTGCGATCGGATTCGGCGGCCGTAAGGCGGGAGTGGCGACTAAGGCGGCGGGTAAAGGTTCGAGCGGGAATTCCGAGCTTTTCTGAGAGCGCTGCATTCTTCAAATCAAGTTTTTCTCCGAGCACCAGAAGAGAGCCTGACGGCAATCCCTTACGGATCAACTCCGCGAGTTCGGAGAAATTCTTAATGGAGCGTCCCAGTACCTTCCTTCCTCCCAGGACCTCGGCGATCACAGCGGAAGTCATATTGGCCTCTTGGCTAGTAATTATACGCCATATGGCGAGGCGAGGGAAGATGAAATTAGAGCCCCTGAAAATCAGGCTTCGAGACGCATTTCGGAGACATTTGAGGAATGTTCCAGGGGCTTTTCCGAGCTATGAAGCGACCTCGCAAGAATTACTTGACCGGGTTTGGCTTGGTTCCGGACCTCAGATTTTCAGCGTTCTTCACTTCCCAAACTCCATCGAATTTCACGAAATAGGGTTCCACCGAAATTCCGGGAAAATTGGCAGTGAGCAACTCACCGGCGCGAAGAAGTTCGCTGCGGTGATGGACAGCTTCGGCCTCGCGGTCGCCTTTGAAGTGAGCCAGTCCGCCATAAGTCGCGCAGTCGGAGTGGCTCATCACCAAAACTCGCTTGGTCTGATGCAGCCGGATCGACATCCTGACCTGTTCGAGGATAAAGTCCTGCTCAAAATCATTGCGTGGAGAGGCGAGCGTTTTTGCCCCTCCGGCTACGACGATCATATCGGCGCGTTGGATCGCCTGGTCTTTCAAAAACTGTCGCACGGCAGTGCTAATTCGATGGTCGAAACAGCATAAGACGGCCGCGTCGGCGACGTAAGGATCGGCAGGCGACTCGAAATGGAAAACTTTTTGCATGGATGTATTACCGATTGTAATCAGCGCGACAGAATTGTGCGCTCACTTTCCCATGACCCGATCCAAATCGAGAATGATGCGCTCGGGGTCTTTGTGTCCCAGAAAAATCTCGCCGTTCGTCGTCGTGATGTGGACGACCTGATTACACCACACATACGCCCGATTCTTGCCGATGCCGCGGATTCCATAGCCGCGCGCCATGCTCCACGGTTCGATCGAATAGCTGAGGATCGACGACTTTGGAATCGAGCGGAGATGAAATCCCAGCATACGAATTTCTACTCCGTGTCGGAGAAAACGATATTGAAATCCGCTCCATGCCATGGCACTGCAACCGACGGCTAAGACCCCGACCGGGATGGCGAACCACACTACGGTGGGCGAACGGTACAGCGTTAGAGACACCATGGGCAAAATCAACGCCAGCAGAATAGGAACGACCCAGATTCTTCCCGAGTGTGATTCCTCTGCAAGTAGATCGTTTGGGGATAGGGACTGTGGATCGTTGCTAGATGCAGCGCTTGTCATCCGTCCAAGTTCAGCACAACCTAGCGCCGCGTTGGATAAGAAATATCGCGGCGTGCCCTGAGCATTAACAGGCGCACGAAAAAGCCTCCGCTACTGCGGAGGCTTTTTTGCGACTCAGACGCGCAAATACCGCGCTCGATTCTAGTGCACCATTCCTAGTGCACTGTTCTTAGTGCACAACCAGCTGTACCTGCGTGTTGTGGGATGCTCCGGTTCCGGCGGATCCCGTGATCGTGATGATGTAAGTGCCCGCCGCTGTTCCGCCCGCAGTGGTTATGTTGCTGCCGGAAGATCCGCAACCAGATTGCAGGAGGATCACACCTGCCAGGATGGCGAGAACTGTGCCGATGAGCCATTTGCGACGTCTGCGGCTGCTGGAGCCGAAGCCTAGTCCGATCAGACTCAGGCCTCCAAGCGGCAGCCATGCGGCGTAGAACGAGCCGCGGTGTAGCAGACTTCCGGTAGTGATGGGACGCACGACCGTCGCGATGCTTAAGGTCGTGGTAACCGGCGAACCAGACAGGGTGACGGGAGTCGGACTGAACACCGGAGTGGTCGAGGTCACCATGGACGGCGAAGTGGTTTGGCTCGGGGTGATAGTGGCGTTGTATCCCTTGTTGCTGGTCGGGGAGAATACGACCTGAATGAGGGCAGTGTCTCCAGCATTAATTTGCGGTGTCGTGGTGGAAGCGGTGATGGTGAAGTCTACAACGGGGTCGATCTGAGAGTCGTTGGCTTGAACTCCGCCGCCATTTGCGCTGGCCGTGGCTGAAACTGTTAGTTGGGAGGGGCTGTTTGTAATCGAGGGTGTTACGTCAACCTCAACCGCAGCACCAATCGTGCAGACTCCGGTGCAGACCGCGAGAGTGGGAATAAAACACTGAATCTGATTGCCAGTCACTACACCGCAGTTTCCTGAACCGCTGGTGACTTTGGCCGTGGCGTTGGATGCGATCTGGGTTGTCGGCACGGTTGCGATAAAGGTTACGTTGCTTGCCGTGTCCGGCCCTTTGTTGACGATGTTAAAGGTAAAGGCAGCCTGCGTACCTGCAGCAACCGGGTTCGGTGAAGGGCTGGTTTGAAGATGGCTCATCGCAAGCTGGCTTACCGCGCCAATCTTTGTGACGAAGGCATCCTGTGATCCGCCATTTAAGTTTGGTTGATAGGCGGTTGCCGCCGTCACAGGGAAGTTCGGAGAAAGCGTATTCCCGGTCGAGTAGGTTGCGCCAAAAAGGTCGATGGCTACGCCGGTTCCTTGATCCAACTGATTCCCGCCGAGATAGGTGGATAGGTTGCCCGATCCGGCTCCACTCGATGTTGTGAGAATCGAGGCCACGAAAGCGTCGCCGCCACCGCCATAAGTGGGTTGGAGGGTTTGTGTGGTAGTGGGAAAATTCGATGACGTGGTGGAACCGACTACGTGTGCTGCTTGAACGGAATCGACCTTGATGTCATTTCCAATTTCGTCCCCGCTTCCGCCCAAATAGGTGAAATACGTCAATGGATAAACCGAGTTGAGCTGGTTTCCGATCTTGGCGATGAAAGCATCAACTCCACCTCCAAAACTCCCCTGAAATCCCGAAGGACAACTCGTGCAGACCCAATTCAAGGAGTTCGTGGATCCGGTGATGTAAGCGCTACTGGAACTGTCCACAGCGATGGCAAGTGCGGCATCGGATCCCTCGGCGCCGACGTAAGTGGAGTAAACGGGGTTTGCACCAAATCCGGTTGGATTGGGATTGATCTTGGCGACGAATGCATCGGTATTCACCGGGTTGGTCAGGAGACACGAGGTCTTGCTGGCTTCGTCAAGGCATGACTGTTGAGCGTTGAACAGAGGAAAGCCTTTTCCTTGGTTAACGCCCGTCGGCAACATGTTCGTCGTGCCGGTGAAGTACATGTTGACGTTCGAGGATGTTGGATCCACGGCGATGCCACCGCCAACTGCCACCGCAGCTGCCGGATTGCTACCGCCGAAATAGGTCGAGTAGAGCATGCTCTGGAACCCGGTATTGCCAGTGAATATCTTGCTGGCAAAAAATTGCGGGTTGCCTGGAGAGTTCGAAACGGTCTGAAACCCGTTCGGGTTCGCGGGGAATCCGTCGCTCTCTAGATTCGTCGAGGTCGTGACGCCTGTCGCGTAAACGTTGCAGGTATTCTGCCCGTTTTGGCTGGCGCAGCTCCCGTCGATTGCCATGCCGGTAACAGTGTCAACCGCATTGCCGGCGAGATAGGTGGAGTAGGTGAGGCTGTAGGCAATGTTCAGGCCCAGGCTGATCTGACTGACGAATCCGTGGGAACCGCTCTGCGGCCCCTGCTGAAACGCGTTGCTGGTCGTCGGAAAATTCGGCGAAGTGGTCGAACCAGCAACGTAGATGTCCTGATTCGGATCGACCGCGACTCCGGCTAAACTGTCCACTCCCGATCCGCCGAGGTAGATGGAGTAGATTAACTGCGAGTTTCCTGTCCCAGCATTGAAGGGGTTGATTTTGGAAATGAAAATGTTTTGCGCGCCGGTCAAAGAAGAATTGCCAGCCGGTGCCAGCGGAAAGTCGGCAGAATTGGTTGATCCAGCAACGTAGATATTGAGTGCGGAGTCGACAGCGATTTTCGCCAAGCCTTCCGTGCCGCCGCCACCGAGGTAGGTCGAGTAGGTCAACGTCGGATCGATCACCAGCTCGCGGCTGTGGTCGTAGTCGCCGAGGGCGAATCCAATTTTGTTGTCAGCGAGTTGACGGAAACTTCCAGCGACCGCTTTTTCTGCTGTTGCGGTCTGAGCGACAGATGGCTGACTCGCCGGTTGATAAATGTGCGGGGCGCGGAATCGGACATCTCCGTTTGGAGTCGAAAGAACCAGTTCGCCGGAATCGATGCGAGTGGTTGCTCCATTGAAACTCAAGGCAATCTGATTCGGATCGGCTGACGGAGCGACGCGGAAGTCATATTCCAGTTGTCCCTGATTGCCGTAGTACACGAGATCGACGCCAGTATAGACAGCCTGATATTGCACGCGCGCAAATTGCGGGATGTCACGATGCCACTTCGAAGGATCGTTGCCGATGAAATAGCTGCTCTTGCCCGGCATTGGAGAAGCGCCGGAAACGCGAGCCGATGCGTTGGCTCCGTCGAGGTGCATACGAATCACGGAGGTGGGTCGCGGTTTCAGACTGATCGCTGTCTCATCTGCCGTTTTGGGGCTGGGCGCAGGAGAATTTAGTTCGAGGACGGCTTCGTCGCTGGTCAAAAATAATCCGTATCCGGAACCGCGCGCTAGAAATTTTACGCGGGAATCGGTTTGTCCCTGGTTCGGTTCGAAAAACAGCGGCACGGAAAGTGCTGAGGCGGTCAGCTTTTTGTGGCTCGCGGTGTGGAGTGCACTGGTTTTGGCTGCGTGAACTTTGGAAAAATGGGACGCAACGCTAACCGCTGCTAGCATGGCCGCTAGTAGAAAAGCGGCCTTAACCCAACTCGCCACCACAGAGCCTTTATTAGAACTCGTATCCGAAACCTTCACCGAACCTCCGACTGACGCAGGGTAATTCCGATTCACGCAACTCCTCCGATTTCCCAATTTCGCGGGTTGAGAGCAAGAAAGGCACACAAACACCGCTCGGGCTCGACGCCCTTCGGGAGCAGATGCATACCTGTCACAAAAACTGGGGTTAAACCAAACAAATACTTTTACATCCAACAGATACGCTGTCAAGCCGGGACGACACTAAGTGCGTGCTAGTGAGAAGCACAAACAGGGTGAAAGGGTTGCAAAAAATAAAACAGGTCGCAGGTCTTAGGTCGCAGGTCGCAGGAAAAACGTCTGAGAAAAGCTTACTGCTTGCACCCTGAGACCGAGACCTGAGACCCGAGACCTAAGACCCGAGACCTGTTTTTTCTTTTTTCAATTTCGCGTACCGCGATATGATCGACGCGATGTATGTGAGGTGGATTACCCACGTGGCTGCGTAGGCGGCAAAAAGATATTCGTTTCCCTTCATCGCGCACCTCTTCGATTGTATTGGGAATGGCCGTCCTGAGAATTCCCTTGCAGTGACTTCAATGCCAGGTCCCGATCCACTTCACGGCGCAGAACTTCCAACCGGAAGCGGGACCAGGAGACCATAAACGCCAGGCAGGAAAATGCCAGCCAGTTGATCAGCAGTACGTGCATCATGCGAGGATCGATCGATCCACCGCCTCCGACGACGGGCTGCGGGTGCTGGGTTCGAAAAAACCAGATCGAAAAATAAACAAATGGGATGCAAAGCGCTCCCAAGACGGCAAGCGAAGCGGCGAGAACGGGAGTTTCTCCACTGGAAGAAAATCGCCGCAGCATGAGATAGCTAACGTAGATGAGCCACATCACCAAGGTCGAAGTGAGACGCCAATCCCAAGTCCACCAGATCCCCCAGACCGGACGCGCCCAGATCGGCCCCGTCACCAGGTTCACTGTCAAAAACACCACGCCAACTTCCGCCGCCACAAGCGCGACCATGTCGGCAACGTCGCAGCGCTTGATCAGGTAGTAGATCGACGCTCCGAAGTTGACGAAGAACAAGATGAACGCGGTCCAGGCGGATGGCACGTGGTAATAGAAGATCCGCTGCACGTCTCCCATGGTCTGCTCGGTTGGAGCGACGACCAACGCCTGATACATTGCATATCCCAGCAGGGCCGCCGTCAACACGCCAAGGATGGGGAAGAGTTTTTTCATGATGAAATTTATTGATAGAGTGCCGCGTCACCGACAACGATCTACTGAAGCCGATCTACAAACGACGATCTAGGGCGTAAGTTTGAAGGCTACTCCGCAGCCATCGGAACCGGCGCAATAGCCGGTGAGCATGCCGCCTCGATAGGTCGTCCCGTAAAGATTGTCAGAGCCATCCAGAATTAAACCACCGTAAGGAACTTCTCCGTCGGCGCCATTGAACCTCCAAAGCACTTTATGTTGGTAGCGTCCTTTGCCGACAGGAGCCTTGAGTTCGAAAACCGTTCCATAACTACCGGGCTTGCCGCCATCGCGCGTCGAGCCATAGAGATTGCCATTCGCGTCGAGGATCACGCCAGCGAAAGGGCCGCCGCCATTCGAGCCACCCTTAAAAGAATAGAGGATCTTTTCAGTCCAGGTTCCATTTTCGCCGGGACTAACTTCATATACGGTCCCATTTCCGGGGCTGCCAAGTCCACCGAGTGCCGTGGTGCCAAAAATATTCCCAACTTGATCAACTATCGGTGTGCCTTGAGGTACTTCGCCATTATTCGGGCCATTTACAAAATCGTAGAGAGCTGTCGAATTCCAACCGCCGTTGCCATCGGGTGACAACTTGAAGAGGGTGGTGTCCGAAACGCCGAAAATGTTTCCTACTGAGTCCATCGTCAGCCCAGCTTCAATCTCCACTGCTTTTTTACCGGCACTGTAGATCACCCGTTCCGTCCAACCGTTGGGAGAAGGGCTGAGTTCGAACACAGCTCCGTGATATTGTGGCCTCGTTCCGCAGTTTTCGATAGCGCCGTATAGATTTCCCGCTGCGTCGATGATCAGCGCGGTCGCCGGAAACTCCCCGTCTGACCCATTCGTGAAACTGTAGAGAACGCTTTCCTTCCAACCCTTATTACCGGGAGTCAATTCGAACACCGCACCTTTGCCGTATAGACCGCCGTACTGAGTTGCTCCATAGAGATTTCCCGCGTGGTCAAATATCAGCGAGCCGATTGGCTCCGCGCCGTCGGGTTCACCCGTGAAGTTGTAAAGCACAGTCGTCGTCCAGTCGTTTCCATCGGGAGAAATCTCGAACACCGTTCCGGCTCCGCCGGTTCCGCCTAAGGTCGCCGCGCCATAGAAATTGCCTGCACCGTCGGAAGTCAGCCCAGCGATGAGGAATTGCCCGTCGGTGTAGGCGAAGTCATGGAGGACCGTCTCCGTCTGGGCTTGGGTTGGACGAGAAGCGAGAATTGCGGCTGCTCCCGTGAGCAGGAGAAGCGTTGCTTGCGTGAACTTTGCAAATGACATTTCGTCCACACTTTCTGAGAACATAGAACAGGCTAGCAGGTAGGGCGCCTATCGTCTCGCCCGGTCGGCACGGAGCCAGCATTTTTGTCAGATTTGAGCAACTAATTAATTAGTTGCAGGAATTAGCTAACGCTCCAGCGAAGCCGTTTTCACTCCGCATTCAACACGGTTTCGAACAGCAGCAGGCACACCGTAGTAAACACCACATCGTAGGTTACCAGCAAGACGATCCAGAAGCGCGCGCCATCTCCATTCATGATGGAGGTCGTCGCTTGCACCATTGCTAGCAGTGCAGGAATCGAGATTGGGAACATGAGCAACGGCAGCATGATTTCGCGACTGCGCGTGCGCAGGGACATCGCGGCGAAGAAGGTTCCATTGACGACTAGCGCCCACGTCCCAAGAACCGCGACCAGCGCTAGTTGCCATGTCGGCCCCAGTGCGCGGAGCCGGTAGAACATGATGAATAGCGGTGTCATGAGCGCCTCCAGTACGCTCACAAAAATAAAATTTCCGAGAACTTTCGCGAGGAACAGGGAATTAGCTGGCGCGGGCGACACCCGATACGCGTCGAGCACCTGATTACGAATCTCGCGCGACCAGGTTTGATTCAGCGCGACGACGGCCGCGAATAGAAAACCTACCCAGATTAGGCCACCTGCAATCTGGCGCGATTCTTCTGCGGTGGGATCGAACGAGAAGCTAAATACGACCACGACCAGCAAGGAAAAGAACAGCATGGAGTTGATCGCGTCTTTCGATCTCCACTCGAGGCGCATGTCTTTCAAAAGTGTGGCGCGGGTGATGCCGGTGGGCGGAGTCATTTTCTAGACTCCGGCGTTTTCAGTTCGGGTGTCCGATCGACAATCTTCCCGTACTCCATCCAAATAAATTCGTCAGCCGCATGTTCCAGTAATGACGCCTGATGCGTGACGATGAAAATTGTCGTAGTTTGATCGCGCTTGCGCTTCAGCAGAGCGACCATCTCCGTCGCAGAGTGAGCATCCACGTTGGAGAACGGCTCATCAAGGAGAAGAATCTTGGGATCGTTGAATAGAGCGCGGGCCAGGGACATCCGCTGCTTCATGCCCTGTGAATACTGGCCTACTGGACGGGTAAGATCTGGATCGAGGCCCACGGCTCGGATGACATCGGCACATCGCTTATTGCTCTCAATCCCATAAAGCCGCGCGAAGTATTGCAGGTTCTCGATGCCGCTCATCTCGTCGTAGAGAAGAGAAGGATGCGCCATGTATCCAACCTGTTCGCAAATCTCGCGAAAATTAGGCGCGCCGAGGATGGAGATTGCGCCGCTCGATGGCTTACTCAATCCGGCAAGTGTGCGCAGCAGGGTAGTCTTGCCGGCTCCGTTGTCGCCGAGGATTGCATAGAGTTTGCCCGCCGAGAACTCGGCGGTCACGCCGCGCAGCGCGGCAAAGCGGCCGAACTGCTTGATGAGATCTGTGATGGAGACGACGCTGGCGGGGGCGGTTTCAGTCATCACTTAGTGGAGTTTGTAGCTGGATACTTTATCTGATGTGCCTGCGCAGATTCAGTTCGACATTCCGCTTGATCCAGAATGCTGATTCTGCGACATGCTTTTACTCGGATCAACCGTCGGCGTAGCAGCAGGTTGTCCCGGTTGTGCGGCATACTTCGACGCGCACTTCGCCTGCAACTGCTTGGCATGGAAAACGCCGTCGCGTCCGTAACTGCCATCTGCTAAAGCTTGCGAGTCGTCTTTGAACGTGTCGGGTGGAGCTTCGGTCCCCGTATACGAAACGGGTAACGTCAGAGCATTTTCTTTCAGGACGAAATCGACGCGGGTCCCGGAGCGTTTTATCGATCCCGGAACGACGTTTCCAGCGACGCGAAGATGCTTGGAGTACGCCTCATCTCCCTGCTTCTGCAATTCCTGGATGGTGACGTAGTAGCTCTTGCTATCCTGCACTCCGGTGTAGGCCAGATAGCCTAGGGACAGGACGATCAGCACGGTAACCGATCCGAACTTCAGATATTTGCTGGCTTCGCTCGACATAGAAGGGTTTGCCCCTGCATGAAAACTCTACGCGCTGCATCTATGCGGGTCAAGACTACCGATTTCAAAGCCTGTCAGTGGGCTGCCCAGTACTCGCTTCGGCCCATTTCCTTTGGGTACCAACGTTTCGCGGGCGAAAGTGCCCCACGTCACATCTTTGCAACATAGTCCATTTACAATGGTTGCAGCGGAATATTTGCAGGTCATATTCATGAAGGCAGGCTTTATTCGATGATCCACCCTTGGCATGACGTCACTCCCGGCAGCAAGTTGCCGCAGGAGTTCAACACCGTAATTGAGATTCCGTTTGGCTCCAGCGTGAAATACGAACTGGACAAGACCAGCGGTCTGATCAAGCTCGACCGCATTTTGTATTCGGCCGTTTATTATCCGGCGAATTATGGCTTCATCCCACAAACATTGGCGGAAGATGATGATCCGATCGACGTGCTAGTACTGTGCCAGGAGACGGTGGTGCCGCTGACGATCATCCACGCGCGCGCCATCGGATTGATGACCATGATCGATTCCGGTAAGAAAGATCACAAGATTATCGCGATCGCAACGGAAGACCCGGAGTTCAATCCTTACCGCGAAGCCGCGGAGATGCCTCCGCACCGACTGCTGATGCTGCGACGCTTCTTTCAGGATTACAAATTGCTGGAAGGGAAGTCGGTCGAGGTGGACGAAATCGAGCCCGCGACTAAGGCGTATCCCATTATCGAGGATGCGTTGCACCGCTATAGCGAGCAGCGCCGCAAGGGATTCGACTAGTGGAAAGCCGCGCTGGAGCTTGTAAGTGGCTTAGATTCAGGTGGGTACGAGGCGTTAAATAAAGTCTATAAACTTACTTGACATTATTCGGGAACAGCCCTAATATCGAAATCGTTCCCTCCTTAAGCCTGTACCACTATTCGCCTGGTGGTACGGGCCATATTTTTTTTGCGGTTAGAGTTTGGGTGAAGTTCAGTCCGCGTCTAGCTCGTCTTGTCCCGTTCGTAGGGCTTCTGCATATAACGCCGCGCTTCTTCTAACGCACCCTGCGTATTGTCGTTCGTCTGGATCGCCTGACGATATTCGTTCACCGCACGCTCGCGCTGTCCAGTGACATCGAAAATTTTGCCCAGTTGCAGATGACTCCACACTTCGGTCCAGCGCGGCTCGCCATCGCCGTTCAGCGATTCGCGGTAAGCGTTGGCAGACGCTTGATAATTCTTCTGCAGGAAAAATACTTCGGCAATCCGGTAATGTGCGAGCGAACTGTTCTTGCTGACTTCAAGCGCTTTGTTGAATTCGCTCAAAGCGGCCGTCAGATCCCCTTGCTGCGTGAGTCCCTGTCCGCGCAAGATCGATGACCGGAGCTTGATGTCGTTCGAATTGGTGAGCACGCGATTTTCGGGATCGACAGTGATTCGGCGAGGACGTCCGAAAGTTTCGACCGAAAATGGCGAGTCAGTTCCGACGACTTCGATGCGCTTTTCTTCAGTTTTTCCGTCAGTATCGATTTTCAAATTTACCGGCATGCGGAACAGATCGAGATCCTGCGCGATGGCGCCAACGATCCGGAAGCCTTTGTTATTTCCCAGGCGATAGACCGTGTACTTGGCTTTAAATTCTGGAGCGCTCGTGGAGTCCATCCACTGCGAATAGAACCAGAGCAACTTGTCGCCGTAGACTTTCTCGCTCAATTCGCGAAATTCATCCGTCGTCGCCGATTTCCCCGCATATTGCGTAGCGAACTCTCGCATGATCTTCAGATACTTAGTTTCGCCAACGACCCAACGCAGCATGTGCAGGATCATCGCGCCTTTGTCAGTGACCAGCGATTGAAACTCCGGAGAAAAATATTCCAGCTTGTCGGAACTCGAAAGGGGAACACTGTCATAGGCAAGAGCGCCGACTGACATATCTTTGACCATTTCCAAAAGGCCCGCTTCGCCCGCCGCGCTCTCGACGTAACGCGCTTCGGAGTAACGCGCGAACCCGTCGCTAATCCACCAATCATCCTTCGACGCAGGGCTCACCGAAACGCCCCACCATTGATGGGCGATGGTGTTCGCGAGTAAACGATAATTCGTTTTCTCTGTAATAGCGCGGCTCGAAAGCGCTGCGATTTCGGGCGCGTAAGCAGTCGGCACAGTGTCATCCGGAAGCTCCACCACCTTCAATCGCGTTGACGGAGCGTTGCCATATTGCGTCACGAAATAGGTAAACTCTTTGACCGCGGTTTCCGCATAGGCGTTCGCGAGGCTCTGTTTGCTGGGTTTGAAATACACATGCAGATCAAGACCTGCGTCATCGCTTTTTACTTCCTGAAATGCCCCAGCAATGATCGTGCCCGGGAAGCTTGGTTTGTCCGACACAAAGGTAAAAGTCTTGGAGTTCGCAATGGCGGCTACGGCGGGCTTCTTTCCAGCCACTGGGGGAGGCCCAGCCGTTTCCTTCCCGCTGCCAATCACCACCATGTGCGCAGGGACCGTCACGCTGATCGTTGAACTAAAGCGGTTGATGCCGTAACCCGCGACAGGGAACCAGAGCCCTGAGTACAGCAAATAGGTGGTGTCGGGACCGATGTAGGCCAGCTTCAATCCCGGAATCGGACTGTCATCCGCACTTTCCAACGTGCCTTCGTACTCAAAATTGAACGTGGTCGTGGCGTTCTTTGCAACACCGCTGTTCAAGGAGAATCGTACGGTCGAATCCTGCGTATTTCGTTCTGGAGCGAGCGGCTTGTTATTTGCGTCGGTCAGCTTGGTAATGCGCAAAGCATTGTTCAATTGAAACGTAGCCACATTGAGGTCGTCGAGTGCGGTCACTTTAACCACGGCCCGGGCGGTGAGCTTGTGGGTTTGGGGCAGGAGTTCAACGTCGATCTGGTAATCGTCCACGCGCAGACGGGTCTTTTCCGCTGCCATCGCTGACTGACTAGCGGCAATCCCAAGAAAGATAGTGGCGAGAGTTGTGCGGAGCGCCCGACGCGCTGGTCGAGAGAGGCGAAGCTTCAAGTAGAGTCTCCTGGCGAGAGCAACATTCTCTAAGATGTTAATTTTCACGCAAAAGATGCTGTGCCGACAAGGGTTAGCGTAATTTGTTTGGTCAAATTCTGGTCATCACATTGTCTCCGAAGCGTTGATGGCGGGAGTGGTCCGCGTTTTTTGCGGGGACGGTCAAGTAATTGTTTTGCAGTATTCCACTGCAAGGTGAGCCGAATTAAAGTTCCCCATCGAGTTTTCGGCAGACGAAACACTGCCGTCCTCTGGAGGAAACGTGGCCACACAGACCGCGGCGTTCTCGTCAGCCATCCCGTTTGCAACCGTGAGTTCGCGGAAAGGTCGCACGCTTGCGCTCCTCATACTCCTCGGCATTGCGGCGTACTTTTGGATCGACTCCCGCTACCCCGCGCTCTACAAGAAATACAGCCAGGGGACGAGCATCAAGGTGACGGGAGCGATCACATTCGGCACCGTATATGCGGTTGATCGCAGTATGCCCTTGGCGCAGCGCGTCGGCCGGACGACCGTTAATTGGTTGCAGGCGAATGAAGTTGGCATGACGTTCGGCTTTTTTTTCGGGGCCGCAGCGCTGACATTTCTCTCGACATTGCCGCGTTGGCGAACGCAAAATCGTTTTCTAAATTCGCTGATCGGAGCCGCAACCGGTGCGCCGTTAGGCGTGTGCGCAAATTGCGTAGTGCCGATAGCTCGCGGACTCTACGCCTCCGGGATGAGCACAGAGTCGGTGCTGGCCGCCATGTTCAGCTCTCCCGCTCTCAATGTGATTGTGCTGGCGATGGCGTTCGCGCTTTTTCCTCTCCCCATCTTTGCGTTGAAGATGGCAACGGTCGCAATTTTGATCTTGCTGGTTGCGCCGATGATTGGCTCGCGTCAGGCCGCTGCTGGAGCGGTTGCGCCACCAATTGCGTTGCCGACGTCTGAGACGTGGGGACAGGCCGCGTCATCGACTGCGATATCCTTCGCGAAGAACTTTTGGTATGTGTTCAAGATCGGCGCTCCGCTAATGGTGCTCGCCGCGTTGCTCGGAGCGTTCGTCATCGAAGTCATTCCGGGGAATGCGTTGCTCGGGTCCACGAACGTGACGTTCGCTGGAATCGCTCTGGTGGCGCTGATCGGAGCGTTCCTGCCAGTTCCCATGGCGTTCGATGTCGTGATCGCGTACCTCGCGATGAAGCACGGGGTCCCCGTCCCTTACGTCGTGACTCTTCTCTGTACGCTGGGAATTTATAGCGTGTATAGCTTCACGATGGTCGGCAAGACAATTTCCTGGAGAGTGGCCGCGTCGGCCTATGGAGCGGTTGTGGTGCTGGGAATCGTTGCGGGATCTCTGGCTCGGACGATTGGCTGAGCGGTTTGTTGAAGTAGAGCCGGTCGTCCCCGCGGCCAGTAGGCGACGCTCTAAATCAATCTCAAGATAATCTCAGCCGCAGCATCGGAGGGATGTACGCTGCCGCTGGTGAGTTTCAGTTTAGCCTTCACGTCCGCCAGGCGTTTGATCATGCGCGTTCTCGGCTCGCCGTCGGGAATAATTTTGTTCATCTCGGCGAAGACATTCTCTGCCGTGAACTTATGTTGCACCAATTCTGGCACCACTTCTTCCTCCGCGATCAAATTGACCATCGCAAAATAGGGAACCTTCACGCGCGGCTTCCCTAGAGCATAAGTGAGCGGAGACACGCGATAGACCATCACAAATGGAGTGCCCATAATGGCCGCTTCCACCGTAGCCGTACCGCTGGCTACAATCGCGGCGCGCGAATGGTAGAGCGCGGGCAGTGTTTCGGGAACAAGATGAACCTTGAGTAGAGACGGGGCTTGCCCCGCCTGCCTGCGCCACGACTCGATAAGATTTTCTAAGAATGAGGAGTCAAGGGTGCGCGCGACTGGCAACAGAGAATTCATAGTTGCCCGATTGATTTTTTCCGAAGAAGTTCTGCCGCATCCAAAATCGTCGGCAGGTTCATGCGGACTTCTTTTCCGCGACTGCCCGGCATCAGCGTGATCCACTGCTCTCGTGGTGTCGACCTTGTGCGCGGCTGCATACGACTTCGCGGGTGACCGCTGGCATCGGTAGATCGGCCAGTGGATGTCCTACGAATGTGGCGTCCACTCCACGATCACGATAGAACTTTTCTTCGAATTGAAAAATTACAAGCGCCTTGTCCACGTATTTGCGCAACAACTTCACACGTCCCTGCCGCCAGGCCCAGAACTGCGGACAGACGTAATACACCACGGGAATGCCACGCTTCCGCATCTGGCGTGCCACGCGCCAATTGAATGCTGGAGCGTCGATCACGATCGCGATTTCTGGACGATGCTCATCCGCGGCACCAATCAATTTGCGAAACAGGCCGAGAATCTTCGGAAGATGGGTGAGAATTTCTGTGATACCGACGACAGCGAGGTCCTTGGCGTCGACGACAATCTCGCATCCAGCGGCGCGCATCCGATCGCCGCCCGCACCAAAGAATTGGATATTTTGCGTAAGGACAGGCGTCCCCGGCTGCCCAGCGGAGAGCAGTTCCGCCGCTTTCTGGCGCAGCGATGAAATCAGCTGCGCGCCGTACATGTCGCCTGAAGCTTCTCCGGCTGAGATAAGTATTCGCACGAAGGGTATTGTAGCGGGGTGAGTCGGGCCAGGTTATGACGGAACGAACTAATCGTTGGCGTTCGCAGGCGAGGGTGCCCGCGCCACATTCAATTCCTGATCTTTGTATTGCAGCTGATAGAGCTTGTAATAAATTCCGCGCGCGGCCAGCAATTGTTGGTGTGTTCCCATTTCGCGGACTTTACCTTTATGCATCACGATGATTTTGTCGGCACGCTGAATGGTCGAGAGTCGATGCGCAATGATCAGCGCCGTACGCCCTTGCACCATGCGATTCAGAGCATCGCGCACGCGGAATTCGGTCTCTGTATCCACACTCGAAGTTGCTTCGTCAAGAATCAGAATTTTCGGATTATGCGCCAACGCGCGCGCAAAAGAAATCAGCTGCTTTTGTCCGGTCGAAAGCGTGGAACCTCGTTCACGAACTTCTTCCTTGAATCCTCCGGGCAGCGTGCGTATGAAGTCGGCGAGGTTCACATCTTCCGCGGCCTGTTCGACGTCGGCATCTTGAATACGCGACGTTCCGAGGCGGATGTTGCCACCGACTGTGCCGCTGAACAGAAAAGGATCCTGTAGGACGACGCCGAACCGGCCGCGTAGATCGTCCAGATTCATCTCTTTGATATCGACGCCGTCGATTCGAATTGCTCCGTGCTGGACGTCGTAGAAGCGCATCAGCAGAGAAATCAAAGTCGTTTTGCCCGCGCCAGTGTGGCCGACGACGGCGATCGTTTCGCCGGGCTCGAGGACAAAGCTGACGTCGCGCAGAACCCAGTCGGGCTCGGACGTACCAGTCGCTCCATCGGCAATTTCGTCTTTGCTCCCAGAGTTGTACGCGAACCACACGTGATCAAACTCGATGCGCCCCGGTCCTTGCGGCTGCTTCGCGAGCGCGGGCGAGATGATTTCTACTTTGGTATCCAGCAGTTTGAACACGCGTTCGCCCGCAGCCATGGCCGATTGCAGGATGTTGAACTTCTCACTCAGATCCTGAATAGGACGGAAGAATCGCTGCGCATATTGCATGAAGGCCACCAGCACTCCGATGGTCATTGCGTTCTGCACGATGTGAACGGTCAAGACGCTCTTCTTCGAAAATCCTATGGCCAAGCTAGACACTGTCAAGTGGCGAAGTACGTCGTTTCCTCCGAACCAAATAATGCTGGCGATGGCGATCGCCGAGAGCACTTCGACCACGGGGTAGTAAACCGAGTACGCGAGGACGGCGTCCTTGAAGGCTTCCATGTGTGACGCGTTGATCTCGGAAAATTTGTTGTAGGCGCGCTTCTCTCGATTGAAAAGTTGCAGCACCAACATTCCGGAGACTGCTTCTTGCAGGTAGGAGTTGATCCGCGCAATGGCGGTGCGAATCCGCCGGTACGAATCTCTGACCTCGTCGCGAAAAATCAGCGTTGCGTAGATGATCAATGGAAGCACGGCAAACGTGATCAGTGCCAGTTTCCAGTTGGTGTTCGTCATGATGGCGATAATCCCGGCCAGCACAAAGACGTCTTCGAAAATCGAAACCACGCCGGAGGTGAACATTTCGTTCAGCGCATCGACATCGGTGGTCACACGAGTCACGAGTCGGCCAACGGGATTCCTGTCGAAAAATGCGACGTGCATTTGCTGCAGATGGCGAAAAATCTGGCTGCGGAGGTCGAACATCACTTTCTGCCCAGTCCACTGCATCAGGTAGGTCTGGACGAACTCAAGCAAGAACGTAGAGATGAGAATTCCGACGTACAGCCCTCCAATTTGAGCGATGCCGGTGAGGGGCGCGGAACTCAGGCGGTCGCCTATCCAGGAATGAGAGTTGGGAGACTTCGCCAAGTATTTGTCGATGGCGATCATGGTTAGGAACGGCCCCAAGACATCCAACCCGGACTTCAGAATGATCGCCGCCAGCGCGACCATCACTTGCCATCGATACGGACGCAGGTAGGTAAGGAGGCGGCGCATCAGTCGGCCGTCGTACGCCTTGCCTAATATTTCTTCGTCCTGAGCAGGGGCCATGGTGTTAGAAGAGCGCGGTGTTTCAAACGACGCGAATGTTGAATCAGTCCTTCAAGCTTATCGCAAAACGGATTGGCGCAAATAGATGACGGGATCGTCCTTGAAGGAGGAGACGTTCTGAGTCGAGGGGCAATGCGCTTGGAACGCGAGGTCAGAGCTGAGCCAGTTTCCGGTGAACGAGCAGAAAATATAGCGCCATCAGAATTAGTAGCAGTCCATTGACTCCAAGTACTAACGGAGCAGTGAAGATCGGCACCAGCCATCCCGTTAGCAGATTGCCCATCGGCATGCCGCCGCGGAATGCGAAGTTGTAAACGCTCATGACGCGACCGCGCATTTCGTTCGTGGTGATCAGTTGGACGAGCGAACTCACCGTGGCAAATACAGCCATCATCGACGCGCCCACCAGCACGAGGAATGCGTAGCTTAGAGGCAGTGATCTAGACAGCGCGAATCCGGAGATGCCTGCGCCGAGGGTCATAAGTGCGAAGAGGGCCACGCGTCCTTTTTTGGCCATGTTGCCCGCGTTCGCGATTCCCAGTGATCCAAAGATTGAGCCGAGACCCATGAGCGCTAGAAGATTGCCGTAAGTTTCCGGTCCGCGATGGAAGATGTCTTTCACGAATACGGGAAGGTAAGTCCGCATCGGCATGCTCAATCCGGTCATGAAAAACGCGAGGATGATCAGTGCCTCCATCGAATTCTGCTTGCGCGCGAATTGGATGCCCTCCTTCAAACTCGTGAACATCGACACGGTCGCCTTTACCGGCAGATAGCGCGCGCGAAGGATTGACAGTGAAATGATCGGGGCGAGAAATGAGACGGCGTTCAATCCAAAGCACCATGTCTCACCCAATCTCGCGAGAGCTTGACCGGCGAGAGCTGGTCCCACCATAACCGCGATGTTGAATTGGATCGAATTCAACGCGATTGCATTCGGCATGTCCTCTTTTTCAACCAGCGTGGGAATGAGCGCCTGATAGGCGGGACCACCGAAGGCTTGCGCGAATCCTGAAACAAACGAAAGGCAGAGGATGTGCCACACATGCACCGTTCCGGTGGCCACCAGAATGGTGAGGGTCGCGGCGGTTGCCATTTGCAACATATTGCGAGGCGAGCAGAATCTTGCGGCGCTCTACTCGATCGGCGACTACTCCGCCTATCAGCGAAAAAAGAAAGATGGGGATTCCGCCGAGAAACTGATCCAGCGCCAACAATCTTGCGGAGTGGCTGAGTCGGTAGACGAGCCAACTTTGCGCCACGATCTGCATCCAGGTTCCAATGCTGGACGTGCAGGCGCCGATCCACATCAGACGAAAATCTCGATATTGAAATGCTTTAAAAACTCGGCGAATCAATGTTTGCGTCTCTTCTTTTTTCTTGCCTTCAATGCGTCTCTATCAGAGGAATGTCTTACCCAAGAATGATAGAAGGCTAACACGCGTTTCCCCCGGAGCGTTGCTGGGACGAGGGTGAAAGATGTTGAATAACGCAGACATATTCTCAACTAGACAGTGAAGCGAAGAAATGTTTCTTCGGCCGGTGGTTCCCCGGATGCCACAGAAAGCGTTTACCAGGGGATGAAGCAGGTTTTCAGCCGCAACCGAGCTCTAGTGAGGCAGTCCGATATGTTTGCCGATGAGCAGGAAGATCAAGCCCACGATCAGCAGTAATCCCGTAACGCCGAGAGTAACCTTCCACAATTGACGGCCAGCCGAAGTGGAAGCTTCCTTTTCGAGGGAAGGTGGTTCAACCATGGGGCCTCATTTCGCGCCTTCCGGCGCCGGAAATAAATAGTCGTTATAACGACCATTATTGTCGTCATAACGACTATTAAAAATGCGCTACGGATCTACTAAGCCCGACAAGGTAAAAATGCCTGTGATTAGTTCGGTTTTACAACGGAATGGGCGTGCTCGTCCGTCGCGTGGTCGTGTTCAGGAGACTTGCAATCGCGTCCCGCCCGGCAATTCGGACAGACCACTTTTGCGTTTTGCGCTTCCATTTCATTCAGGAAAGCGGAGAATGCCTGACCGCAATCTGAGCACAACTGGTTGGTGGTCTCGTCGCTCATATCGTCTTACGCCCCCTAATATTTGAGTGCTTCGAAATAAATGCGTCGCAACGTGCGAACTCTGAACACTCAACCCTAAGTGTCCGTATAGATGCCGCGAACGCAGATGGGGTTGCGAATTTCGGCAAGTATCTATCCAAGTATCTATCAACGACGGAACTGCCGCGCAACGATCGCGCGGAATACTCTATACTTTTGCGCCAAATCTCTCCGCGGACCGGGCTTTCGCCTTGGCCGCTTCTTCTACTCGATTCTTCGCAGGGGCAGTCGTATCCAGAGAGTGCAGGAGTCGAGTCGATACGCCCGCGACTTCGTCGACCGCTGCCAGGAACGCCTCCTCATTGGCCTTCGATGGCTTGTTGAAGCCTGTGATTTTCCTCACGAATTGCAGCGATGCCGCCCGAACTTCTTCGGGAGTGACAGGTGGATCAAAATTGAACAGGTTCTTGATATTGCGGCACATGGGCACACCTCCAAGCACAACGCCGATAGCACGAGTGTTGCAAATGTAGTTCCATTTTCTCACGCACCATCTTTCTCGCGCATTATCTCCAAGAATGAGGATGTGAAAGGTGTGCGATTTTGAAACTCCCTGTCGCCAACGCGTTTTAGTTTAGAATTCGTGCGAATGCCTGAGATGCCCAAGTTCGAACCGCCTCCGGAGAAAAAAGGTTCGCTGGTTTCGGCAGCGCGCTATTCCGAGATGGGATTCATTATTCCGGCAGCGGTTTTGCTGGGGTTCTTCTTTGGCAAACTCGCGGATTACTGGCTCCATACCAAGTGGCTGTTTCTAGTCGGCCTGATCTTCGGCGCGGTGGTGGGATTTTGGCAGATGATCCGCATGGCGTTGAGGGCCTCGAAAGACAACGACTGAGCGGTCATGACTGAGCTCGATCAAGATGGAAGATGAAAGCCGCGACGAGTCCCCTGAAGCAGATCCAGTGCCTTACGTTCTTTCCTCAGAAATTTCCTCATCCGATACTCTTTCCGTGGAGACCCGTTTTGAGCGCGTCATTCCTCGATTGCTGCGCAATATCCTCGTAGCCAGTGGACTCTCACTTGTGCCTGCCTTTTGGTATTGCGGATGGGCAGGCTTGGCCGGATTTGTCTTTGGCGCCGCAGTTTCCTACTTCAACTTCAAGTCGCTGGCGAGCGGCGTCGAAGGGCTTGCCGATCGGATCGTCGATCAAAATAGCGAGGAAAAAGGAGCGGTAATCGTCTTCCGTTTCGTGGTGCGCTATGTCTTGGTGGCGATTGTTGCCTATGCTATATTTGTTAGTTCTACAGCGGCCTTTCGCGGCTTCCTCTGGGGTCTGTGTGTGCCTGTAGCAGCCCTGATGTTGGAGGCATTTTGGCAGGGATTTTTGGTCCTCCGCCGAGCATCGTAAGAGATTTCGAGTTGCCGCAATTAGCGAACTTCAAAAATGGAACAACTGACTTTTACCGCCTTCTTGAATCACTGGTTCGGCCCGTCCGTGCTGGCCCTGCTGAACGCTGCGCATGTCCATCCGAGACATCCCGCCACGCCCATCTCGAACAGTTTCGCGATGGAGTTGCTCGTCGTGATTCTATTGACTGTGTTCTTCGTCGCCGTGCGAGCCAGTCTCTCGGTTGAGCGCCCTGGTGGATTGCAGCACACGATGGAAGCAATCCACGGATTCGTTGCCAACATGGCTGATGAAGTCATTGGGCATCATGGCAACAAATATGTGCCGTATCTAGTCTCTCTTGCCATGTTCATCTTGACCTGCAATTTAATTGGTCTCGTCCCGGGGCTCGAGTCGCCGACAGCGGTTGCGACGGTACCGCTGGGATGTGCTCTGCTGACCTGGGTGTTCTACAACTTTCAGGGCGTAAGGACGAACGGACCGATTGGATATTTGAAACACTTTATCGGTCCGCAGGATAAAGAAATGCCCTGGTACATGCGTTGGTTCTTGCCAATCCTCCTCTTCCCAATTGAAGTTTTCAGCCACCTTGCCCGGCTTATATCGTTGACCGTACGTCTTTTTGCCAACATGTTCGCCGGAGAGATGATCACACTGGTCGGCTTTTCTCTGATACCACTGGGCATCCCCGTGGTGCTGGAAGGCCTGCACATTTTCGTTTCGGGCGTACAGACATATATTTTCGTGCTGCTGGCTTGCGTCTATTTGGGCGAAGCTACAGGGCAGGAACACTAGAAGGCTGGGTCCTCAGGTCCCCGGCCTCGAGTCGCAGGAAAGCCAACTGCCATCGAATTGCAGTCGATTTTTCTACGACTCGAGACCTGGTACCTGATCCGTTCAGCGTGAGGGCGTCGGCCTTAAGGCACGGCGTCAACCACCCACTGGCGGTAATTCATAATAAGGAGAAACACAATGCGGAAGTTTGTAATGTTGATGTTTGTGATGATTGCGGCGTCGGTGATGGCGGTTCCGGCGTTTGCTCAGACTCCAGCGGGTGCGGTTGCTGGAACCAATTGGGTGACGATTGCTGCTGCTGTTGCCATTGCCTTCGCGGCTGGACTCGCGGCTATTGGTCAGTCAAAAGTGGCTGCTTCGGCATGCGAAGCGCTGGGACGTAATCCGGCAGCGCGGCCTGGCATCATGGTTTTCCTGATCATCGGTCTCGCTTTCATCGAGTCGCTCGTACTGTTCACGATCGTTTTCACGAAGTTCATCTAACGCGACTCGTGATGTTATTGTGTTCGGAAAAAAGGCCTCCGCGCGAGCGGAGGCCTTTTTCTTTTTCCGAAGATGTGGGGTTTAGATAAGGCGGAGAAGCAGCAAACTAAATGTATGCCCGGTGTTTCAGTGAGGCCATTTCCTGAGACCCGCGACCTAAGACTTGAGACCTGCTTTACCCCTTGCGTTCCCCGTCCCACTTGTCGGCGCGATTATCGGGTACGCGCTGCAGCGCTTCGACCAGGAGACGACGGAGGCGATAGCGGCTATCGAGGTCCATGCTGACGAACTCGAATCCGATTTCGTTGACACGGGCGCGGCGGAGAAGGACTTCTCCTTTAATTTTCTTTACGCCCACTGAAATTTCGACGTGGGCTTCGGATCCAACGCGGAGATTGTCACTGCGCGTTCCCATACCACCGCCGAGGCTCATTTCTCGCATGACGATGTTCGACTTGCCCCAGGAACTGGAGAGTGTGGCGGATAAAGTACGGGGCAGGATGATGCGTTCGTAGCGACGCTGGCGGACCCAAGGGCATCCCGGACCGGAGTCGAGAGGCGTGATGGCAAGTTCGCCTGCTTCCAGGCCGCTATCTGCAAGAGCTTGCGTCCCGTAGCGCGGATCAATTTTTGAAAGCGCCTGAATCGCGGCAATTCTCAGTTCCCGGTGCTGGCTGTAGCCAAACATCTTTTTGTCTTCGACGACAGTGCGGAGAACGGCGACAGCCTCGACCTCGCGCAGACGTCCGAGAGATTCGATGGCTTTCAACTGCACAAACGGAGGGCGGTTGTGAGCTTCGCCAGCCGTGGCAAGCGCGATCAGGCTGGCGCTGGCGCTGCGGTCCTGACTCATGCCGATTTCGTCGATCGCTTCCGGCAAGATCAGGGAGTCCAGCAGTTCAAGCAATTCGAGGAGCGTACGACCGCGATCAGGGGCGGCTCCGTAGGCGATCTGGCGAACGATAACGTCCTGGTAAAAGCGATTGAACTCCGCCATGCGCGAGGGCAGCAATTCGAGCAGCGTATTCACGCCGAGACGACTCAATAGGCCGACGGTGGACGCGGCTTGACGAGGCTGCCCAGTGCGCAGGATGTCGCGCAGGTCGTCGATGGCCGGTTGTCCCAGTTCTCCGACAAGTTCGACAATGCGATCGCACTCGACACGCTTCTGGGCGCGGAAAAACCGATCCGCAAGATGTTCCACCGAATGCCTCGGGAGCTGTTGCAACACATTGACAAGATCTTCGGGCACCTGATCGGAGTTGATGGCTTCCTCGATCATCTCCGGCAGGCGATTCTCGATGCCCACGCGGGAGCGGAGGTCCTGCACCAGCGCCGGCCTTTGCTGGGCGACGCGATCCAGCGAATAACAGAGTTCGACCACCGCTTTATATTTCTTGCGGCTGCAGGCCTCCTGTCCGAAGCGGGCAAATGCCGCGCTCAGCAGACTTTGGATTTCCGGGTCGGTCTCTTTAGCCAGATGCTCGCCAATCATGGCGAGAGCATTGGGCATGATTTCATCCAGAGCGTCGGCGTAGAGGTCCGCGAGTTGCGACAAGCCACCAGCTGTCTTGCGGCGGGGCTCAGCGTCTTTGGAATCCAGACCGGTGCAGTAATTGGAAAGAATTTTTCCGGCAATCTCGTTCTCGTCGCGCTCAAAAAGAATTTCGACAAACTGCCGTATATTGCGCGGCGGAACACACGCTGCTTCGCTCGACAGCAGAACACTTTTCTTACCAGCCTCGGGAATCTCAGCCCAGAACATGCGGTCGAGAATGTCGGCGTGCGATTCAACGATGACTCCTGCTTTGGATAACTTGTCTTCCTGCACCCGCAAGATCTGTCGGAGTGTGTCCATCTGCCTGGACATGTGCTCCATCATCTCGTGGACCGCATTGACCTTCACTTCGCCGCGCGAATAGCGATCGAGAGCGAACTTGATGGCCATGCTCTCCGCGGCCTTCATCAAGAGTGGCGTGTCGTTGGCTGCGTCGCCCAGATTTTGTGAGGCTTGTCCCGCGAGACTTTCAAGCAACTGGGCAAGATTTACTTTGGCGCCTTCGGGAGCCTTGCCCAGCTCGACCTGGATGCTTTCCGTGGCCGAGTTCGGGTCTTGCATGGCCTGTCCGAAATGGGTGAGCAGGCGAATCGTTTGGATTACTTCCTCCTCCTGCAATGCAACCACACCACCCGTCCAATTTCCGCCAGCGGCGACGACTGGACCGCCAGGGATGCCTCCAGGGATTGGAACGGAGGGAACGCTGCCAAGCGGCGCGCCACCGGGTACGCCAGCAGCTCCGTTGCTCGCTCCTTGAGCGGCGGCGATCAACTGCAAGAGTTTTTGGGGATCATTCAACCAGTGTTTAAATTCGGGTCCGAGGGCCTGAGCCGCGAGTTGCGCTGCGACGGAAATTTCGCCGGTAGCAGGATCAGCAGCGACAAACTTCACTTCGTTGATTCGGATAGAAGAATCTTTTTTGTCACCTAGTTTTTCTTTTAGATGCTTGGCGAAATCTTGCGCCTTGGAGCCGCCCATCGCGAAAGCGCTCACCAAATGGGTGAAGTCATCGAGGGTGACTTTGTTCGAAAACAAAATGCTGGAAAGGCTAGCCGCGTTTAGCAACTGCGCGAAACTGCGTTCGGCTTGTCCGGCTTCGAGGGGAATACCGTCCAGAAGAAGTTTGTTATCCGAAACGCCGAGCAGAAAGCCGCCGTCGCTGCCCTTAGGCAGCGCCTGTTGGAGTTCGCTCCAGGCCGTTTGGAATTGGCCTTCAGTGCGCTTGTGGTTTACTCCATAGAGCCGTGTGTACTTAATGAGAATATTCAAGCTGTGGAGGAATGACCGCGCGGACGCGCTGCGGACAGCTTCGGTTTGACCGGCGTTAACGATGACAGCCTCCTCCCAGCTTCGGGATGTTCGCAACTAAGACTAAGCGGGAAAGTGACCTAATGCACGATTACGGAGGTAATTGAATCGAACGCGCCGGGTCGGCGGAAAAACCAGACTAAGGTGCTGATCCTTTTGTGTGCTGGCGCGTTACACTGGTCGCGAGGTAGCACTTTTCCGCCGATTCGCACTCGGCAAATTCTGTAGCTCCCGCACTCGATCGCGCACATGATATGACGATTACCGTCCTTTTTTTTGGGGTGTTGAAAGACTTGGCGGCCCAGTCTGGCGAAACCTTAAATCTTCCAGAGGGATCAAGCGTGCGGGACCTGCTTTTTCACTATGCAGGGCAGTGGCCAAAATTTGATCCAGTGATGAAATCGATCGCCATATCCGTGAACCAGGAATATGCCGGGCTCGATCGCGTGCTCCAGAATGGGGATGAGATCGGGCTCCTGCCACCGGTGAGCGGCGGACTGAGCGATCCGGTGGAAACAGATAACAGGGGCGGCGATCCTTCTGAAGTTCGCATCATTCGCGAAAGGATCGACGCCGACGCCGCTGTTGCGCGCGCGAAGAAATCATCGGATGGCGCGGTTGTCGTTTTCGATGGCCTTGTCCGCGACAACACTCGGGGACGACGAACGCTCTATCTCGATTACGAATCCTACGAGGCAATGGCTCTCAAACAGATGCAGTCGCTGGCTGAGGAAGCTCGCAAGCGCTTCGCGGTCCGCGGGGTGACAGTCGTCCACCGCCTGGGACGTTTACAAATTGGCGAGACCAGCGTGTTGATCGTTGTCGCCTCAGCTCATCGAGGAGCAGCATTTGAAGCTTGCCGGTGGATTATCGACACCTTAAAGAAGACTGTGCCCATTTGGAAAAAGGAATATTTTGAAGATGGCGCGGTTTGGGCGGATGGCGAACCATTTCCCGAAGAAATTCGGTTGCCGGGAGCTAAGTAGGTTAGAGGACTGCATCCAATTGGGGAGAACCAGGTTTGAAAGTTTCAGAGTTGCAAAGTTTCACTGGAAACTGAACGTAGCGGACGCGAGCGGCGAAATAGCGACCTTTTGGAATTCTGAAACCTCGCAACATTGAAACCTGGCACCTTCGCACCATTCTATGAAGCGTAACCGACTGCTCCTTCTCGTAAGCCTCGCGATTCTCAGCGCCTCTGTCCCTTCTCGTGCAGAGGATCCAGGGGGCACGCTCAAAGTTGACGTCAAGTTGGTGAATGTGTTTGTGACGGTGACGGACGTGCATGGGGCTCCGGTTTCCAACCTTCAAAAAGACAATTTCCAACTGAAAGAAGATGGAGCCGATCAAAAGATCGCAATCTTCAGCCGCGAATCAGCGCTGCCTCTTTCGATCGTATTGGCGGTGGATACCAGCCTAAGCACCCGCAAAGATCTGCCCTTGGAACTCATTTCCGCCCGGAAGTTCGCGCACGCGATCGTTCGTCCCGAAGATGGACTGGCACTCTACAAGTTCAGCGAAGAGGTCAACGAAATCGTGCCGTTCACCTCCGATCTGAAAAAGATCGATGCCGGAATTGAACGCGTGCGTAACGGATCGGCCACAGCTCTCTACGACGCGGTCTATCTCGGATCTCAGGCGTTGAGCCGTCGCCAGGGCAGGAAAGTGATGGTCGTCATCACCGATGGTGGAGACACCATGAGCCAGGTGAGCTACAAAGACGCTCTGCGATCCGCTCAGGAAGCGGAAGCGATTATCTACAGCATTATTATTGTGCCGATCGAAGCCAGCGCTGGGCGCGACACCGGCGGTGAGCATGCCCTGGTGCAGATATCAACTGACACTGGCGGGAAATATTACTACGCGAAATCCTCGGCGCAATTGGATGACGCCTTCGAAAAGATCAGCGACGAATTGCGAACACAGTATTTGCTCGCCTATTACCCGTCACAGCGAAACTCGAATTCAGATTTTCGTCAGCTGCGTGTGGATCTCGCGAATCCTCCAGTAGGCGGCCCGTTTCAATCCCACTACCGGGCCGGATACTACGCACATAAGGGATCATTTTGAGTTCTGCGCGTAGACGCGGAGCTTTGCACTATCCCTGCGGCCAGGGTGCATCGCACACTCATATTCCACACGGCGAGGTTACAAATCCTCCCTGCATCGATGCTGCCTCCTGAAAAACGCATACATCGCGCCGGGGAAGTGGGCGCATCTAGTAAACTGTTCTATTCGATTTCATCGGAAACATTGCCGTAGCCAGCAGGGTCCTCGGACTCGGAATCGCTCCCTGGTTCCATTTGAGGCCTGCCCCCAGGAGAGTCACTTTGTTCGATTGGTCTGGTAAGCAAGTTCGTCGTTCTCTGCCCGTCTGTCTGTCGCTTTGTGCCGCCTTGGTGATGTCTCTGACTATTTCTCTGTGGGCGCAGGACGAAACGTCCGAAAATCCGGCAACCGGCACGATTCAAGGCACTGTGAAGGACGATGATGGCGTCGCGGTAGAAGGCGCGCGGGTGTTTTACAGCTCGCAAGCAACGGACACGCGCGCCGTGACCCGAACCGGCAAAGATGGCACTTACGTTTCTGAGCCAGTGCCCCCGGGCGTTTATGTTGTACGCGTTGAAGGCAAGGATTTTGCTCCTGTCTCTGTCAACGTCACAGTCGCAGCGGGAGCGGCCGCTACGGCTGACTACAAACTGGAGTGGATCAATCCTGGTCCGATTCATCTCGAAAGCAAATTCCCGGGCGATGTCTCCACCACGCTGCCGATCGACGGCAGGAACTACCTGAACGCCGGAAAACTCGAGCCGGGGGTACAAGCGACGGATGGTCGAATCTACGATCCGGGAAAAAGCGGGTTTCAATCGCTATCCATTAACAGCACACGCGGACGCACCACGCACTACGACATGGATGAAGTCGAGGTGATGGACGAGACGAAAGGCGTGACGACGATCAACCTGCCGACTGAAGTAGTTCGCGAAATTACCGTCTCGCGATCGACTCCGGAAGTATTTCAATCGTTGAATGCTGCGGGTGCGGTACGGGTAGCAACGCGGTCGGGCGCGGACGATTGGCATGGCAATCTGTTCGGGAATTTTCGAGACAGCGCGGTCGGAATCGCAGGGTTTCCTTCCGGAGGTTCGGGCTACAGTCGGCAGCAATATGGATTTGGTGTGGGCGGTACGCTGATCAAAGATAAAGCGTTTTTGTTTTTCGGTGGAGAACGCACCAAACAGGATGGCCAGATGCCGATCCTGCTTGCATTCCCAGGGATCAGCGAGACCAGCGGACAGAGCGCTTTTTATCGCGAGAACATGCTTTCGGCGCGCCTTGACTACAATTTCACCGAAAACATGAAGGGATTTGTTCGACTCAGCTACGACAACGCGAACGAAATTGGGCCTTCCCAGAGTCTGTCGAATTACCGCAATCAGACAAATGTTCCTGCTGCCGTATTCGGGCTCGATTTTAATCACGGACGATTCGTGAACAGCGCGCGCTTTGGCTATCAGAAGATGGTGAACGCTACCAATCCCGCGCTCAACGACTCTTTCATTGATCCGGGTGCTCCGTTCCACATTCAAATCGGCTCGTTCGGGATCGGGCCAAGTACAGCTGGTCCTCGACAAACGGTTCAGCGCGATCTGTTCGGACGCTACGATAGCAGCACAAATTATCACGTGAATCACACCATCCGCTTTGGCGGAGCGATTCATCGCATCGGCCAGGGAGACTACTACGCGCCGGGAGATTTTGGTCCGTCGGTGACGAGTTCAAACGGAATCGATGTGATCAACGCCATTAATGGCGACCCGAATTCCTTGGCGGGAGGCCCCGACAATCCGCTGAACTATCCGGTGGGTACATTCACCATCTATAACGGTCTTGGAAATTTCAGTGAAAACTCGGGATTCAACCACTCCAGCGGCGCACACTTTGACACGCGTCTCGAGGGTTATCTTGGCGATACTTTTAACCTGCTTCCGAACTTGAACATCAGCTTTGGTGTGAACTATGTCCGCGACAGCGGACGCACCGACAGCGATCTAGGTGCGACGCCCTGTTCGGCAATTAACACCAGCATCGTGACAGCTCCGCCGTGTACGTCGGGATTGATCCTCGATCAATATGGGTTGATCATCAACACTGCGCAGGGTGGCCATCAGAGTCTTGGCGAAAGCGTCCACCAACCGAATCTCAATTTCGCCCCTCAGTTTGGATTGGCGTGGGACCCAGGACACAGCGGTAAGACCGTGATTCGGGCAAGTGGCGGCCTATTTTATGACAATTTTCTGCTGCAAAACACTTACCAGGATCGAGTCAACCGATTGTCGAATGGTCAATACAACCGCAGTCTGACTCTATGCCCGACGGGGTCGGTATTGTTTCCCAACGCAGCGGTGAATCCCGGGAATGGTGTGGTAAGCGGCGTAGATGGACTCGATATCGCTACCCAGATTTGTGGACAACCGATCGGAGCAACGGTAACGGGAACGCAAGGACCGGTAGTCGTGTCGCAAGCGATTCAGGACTTGCAGTCGCAGTTTCAAGCTGCACAATCGGCGGTGACCGGCGGACCGAACGTCTACTCGATCGCGAACAGCTTAGCGAATTTCGGCGGCCTGCTCGCGCCAGGATTCAAGACGCCGCGCGTGGTCCACATGGAAGCTGGGTTTCAGCATCAACTCGGTGAACGCGGAGTGTTCTCTGCTGACTACATTCGCGAGATAGGTACTCAATTCCCTCTGGGGATCGACACCAACCACGTTGGAGACGCGGGACTTTTGACCGATGGGAGCAATCAAAACCCGCTCCTTAATACCTATGCTTCTGAGTTGTCAGCCATCAATTCGACGTTGCTTGCCAATCCGGCGTCGGCTGGATGTCCACAGGCGGCATTTGCAGGGAGTAGTTCGCAAGCTGCGGTTGGATGTTATCTAGCGTCGGTTCCAGGAGCGACAATTACCGATTTTGCCCGCCACGGACTCGACTCGTCGAATGCGTTTTGCGGACCGTTCCCGTGCTCGGTTCTGGGCAAACAGCAGGCTTCGTTTGGTGGGATCAATCCCGCAGTCGGCTCGAACGTCATGTATTTCCCGAGCGGACGGTCGCAATATCAAGGCGTTCATCTGCAATACAAAGGCTCAAGCGCAGTGAATACAGAGCGCACGGTGCGGCAGCTGGACGTCGCGATCTCCTACACGTTGTCTCGCTATCGAAGTAACATCGCCGAGCCGGATGGCAGTGGCGGAGACTACTCCACTCTGAACGTCGCGGAGGATTACAACCGTCCTCACCTCGGTCATTTTGGTTCCTCAGGACTTGATCGCACGCATCAATTTACATTTACTCCGACGATGCAGTTGCCGCACCGCCTCAAGCTTTCCATGATCGCGCATTTGGCGTCACCGCTTCCGCTCAGCGCGATTATGCCGCAACAGGACGGCGGAGGTGTGGCGGGAGAAATTTTCCGCACCGACTTCAGCGGAGACGGCACTGTCGGCGATCTCTTACCCGGAACCGGGATTGGCAGCACCGGAAAATATTCCACCAGCAACCTGACCAAGGCGATCGCGTATTACGACAACAACATTGCTGGCAAATTCACGCCGGCAGGCGCCGCTCTTATCAACAGTGGGCTTTTTGGTTCGTCGCAACTCGCGGCGTTGGGCGCTTACGCTCCGACCATCCAGGGATTGCCCGCTCATTCCGCTGAAGCCACCTGGCTGAAGACCGTTGATATGAGATTGAGTTGGCCGTTTCAGGTAGGGGAGCGAGTGAAGCTGGAGCCGACACTCGCCATATTTAATGTCTTCAACTTCGCCAATTTCGGTGGTCCAGGAGATCAGCTCAGTGGCATTCTCAACGGAGCCCCAGGTACTGCTTTGAACAATTCCAGTTCAGGTGGAACTTGTGGGAACTCCCCTGCGTTTTGCACGCAGCGGCTTGATCGTGTGCTGCCAGGATCCGGCACGTTCGCAAATGGCGCTCCACGCCAGATGGAATTTGGAGTTCGAATTATTTTCTAGATTTCATTTTCCAAAGCTTGAATCTACCAGTGGATCAGGAGACGCCCCAAGGCTGCTATCAGGCGGATTGGTCTGCGCAAAATGGATAATCAGTTTTCTGGGTTGATGAAATTTCACCGGCGCTGATGAAATTTTTGATCAAGGGCCATCGGTGTGACGAGTAGCACTCGCGCTGAGCTATCTTCGAATTGGAAAACTGCTCGTTGAACTGCTGAAAGTCCTCATTGAAATCAACTATCGATTCAATGTGCGCAAAGTTTTTCGCTCTTGACCATTCTTTTTTTTGGTTAACTTCGATTAAGACTTGACATGTCACCGGGATGCGCTATCCTTCCGGAATCGGTACGGGCCTTGGGTTTTCGAACACTTGCCTTCGCCGAGATCTAAGATGTTCAACCCTTCAACTTTTGTACAAAACTTCCAGGAGGAATACCCTTGAAATTGAAAAGCTTGGCGGTAATCACTCTCCTCGTTCTGGGTTGTAGCGCTGCTTTCGGGCAGAGCTTTAGCCTCGGGTTTTTGAGCTATGATCCCACGATTCAGTACTGCGACTACGAAGTAGTCACAGTTGCGAAGCCGTTTGCTGCCGGCACGCACAACCTGACGACCGTTTGCGGATTGGCAAATGACGCCGTCCAGGTTGGTTTCACGGGAAGCATTCCAGCTAGCGCTGGCCAGCCGCTGAGCGGCGCGGTCATCGAACTCGCTGACAACACGTTCGATGCTCAGTACGCAGCATACAGCGGTTGCCAAATTAAGTGGGTAACCAAGGACAAGGCCAGCACCACGCTGTTCAAATACGGCTGGTCCTTCTACTTCGGTTGCGCGGGCGGCGAAGATTATCTCGGAAACTTCGGATATCTCTCCTCCACCCTCGGCGCCGCAGCGAAGAACAATGGCGCGAAGCACACCTCCGTCCACACTGCATTCGCAAACGCCAAGCACAAACGGTAACTAGTTCCTTAGTTTCTGGAGAAAGCCACGTAGATTTACTACGTGGCTTTTTTTCTGTACTGTGGAGAAGGCCGTATGATTTTTCTCAAAGGTGGATGTGGAATGGTTCGTTGGACACGAGTGATCTTGCTGGTCGTCTTCTTAATACCTCAAATGCATGCACAGTCTGCATCGGAACCGGCATCGCCGGATCAGACGAAAGCGGCGGCACAGGGTTCGGCGAAAGAAGACACCCCTGAAGATTCCTCAAAAGATACATCGAAGAATTCCTCGAAAAAGACCTCTACTACTCCAGATTCGACTTCTGATTCCGCCGCCTCATCGCTCGAAAAATCTGATTTTCCGCTCGACGCATTTACCGAATTCTCAGCCATTATGGTGGGCAGCATCATGGAACATGGCGAGGGCGAGTCCGAGGGGTTTATTTACCGTTCGGGCAATATGATGAGGATGGAAGGTCCCGAAGAGCACGGATACTTCCTCACAAATCTGAACAGCCATGAAACCTACGGCATTTCTGCTGGTCCTTGCATGCATGATCCCCATCCGTATTACCGTGCATCTCCCTTCGCCGCTTCCACGCCGGGCGCGAAAATTGAGCGAGTCGCTGCAGGGAAAGAAATGGTCAACGGCCATTCCTGCCAGATCGAGGACGTAACAGTGACGTCTGCGAAACCCGGTAGTCTTCCACTAAAAATGAGAATTTGGGAGGCCGAGGATCTGAAAGGCTTTCCGGTAAAAATCGAGGTTGATCGCGCCGGCAAGACCAAATCCATCATTCAGTACAAGAATGTAGTGCTTGCTCGTCAGGATCCGACTCTTTTTATCCACCCGAATTCCTGCCAGTCACTCCCTCAGAGACCAAGCGCGGCAAAGCATAAAGCTCGATCGAAAGCCAAGAGCTCTGCTACTGCGCCTTCGCAATAGTGGTGGAATCCAGGAAGATGCAATGTCTCTGACGCGACAGTTGGCGTGCGTTTTCTGGCTCGTCGCAGGCGCACTGGCGGCGACTGCGCCGCCCAACGTCATCCTCATTACACTAGACACGGTTCGCGCCGATCGCATGGGATTTCTCGGGTCGAAGCGCGGACTGACCCCTAATCTTGATCAGCTTGCCAGTCAGTCGACGGCATTCACCCACGCTTATTCTCAAGTCCCGCTGACTGCGCCGTCCCATGCAACGATCCTAACTGGAACCTATCCTCAGTTTCATCATGTGCAGGACTTTCAGACGCCGCTGGCAAAAGACGTTCCATTTGCTCCTGACATCCTGCGGACAGCGGGATACAGCACGGCCGCATTTGTGGGAGCGATGGTGCTCGATCCAGCGATGGGACTCGCGCGCGGCTTCGATCGCGGATTCGATACTTACGACGCCGGATTCCACCAACCGACCCCTGGCGCTGGAGCAAATTCGACCGAAGATCGTTATCACACGGTCGAGCGTCGCGGCGCCGATGTCGCCGCGCATGCAGTTGCATGGCTGAACCAGCATCCAAAGGGGCCATTTTTCTTGTGGCTGCACCTCTACGATGCGCATGATCCTTACGATCCACCGGAGCCTTACAAGACCAAGTACGCCTCGTCGTTGTATGACGGGGAAGTCGCCTATGTGGACGCCGAGGTGGGCCGCTTTCTCGGCGAACTGAAGTCGCGTGGACTCTACGACGATTCGGTAATTGCCGTCATGGCCGACCATGGCGAGTCACTTGGAGCGCATGGCGAAGACTTCCATGGATTTTTCCTCTACGACGAAACCATTCAAGTGCCACTGGTGATCAAACTGCCGGGAGCGAATTTCACTGGTCAGCGCGTCGACAATCGAGTCGAACTGGTGGATGTGCTACCCACCATTTTGCAGGCCGCGAAAATTGCGGTCCCTAAAGAAGTACAGGGGGAGTCGCTGCTGGGATTGATGACGGCGTCGGTCGCGCCTGCGAAGTCTGTTCCACACGACGATGCGGCTAGGGTTCCGGCATTCCAAAATCGGCCAGCCTATTCCGAAAGTGAATACGGCGAGCGCTCTTATGGATGGAGCGCTCTGCGCTCGCTGCGGACGGGGAAGTATTTATACATTCAAGCTCCGCGCCGCGAGTTATACGACCAGCCTGCGGATCCGAAGGCTGAGCACAATTTGGCTTCGACTTCAGGGGCGATCGCCGATACGATATCAGCGCAACTCAGTGCGTTTCTAGAAAAAACGAGCAACACGCAGGATTTGCCCAAGTTGACAGTTGATCCGCAGGCGCAAGAAAAATTAGCTGCTTTGGGATATGAAGCCAGCAGCAACATCGATCCCAAAGCAATGGCTGGGGATATTCGGCAGCAGAAGGCCGATCCTAAAGACAAAATTGAAATCGGAAACATGATCCACCGAGCCAATTTCTTGTTGGAGGAAGGGAACTTCGCCGAAGCCGTTCCGATTTTGCGAGAACTCATCGCCAAAGAGCCGAGCATGGTCCTTCTTTATACAAAGCTCGGGCAGTGTCTGATGGTAATGAAGAACTACGGGCAGGCTGCCCCAGTCCTGCGCAAACTCGTCGAATTAAATCCGGGATCGATCGAGGGCCATTTTCAGTTGGGCGAAACGCTGCTCGCCAGCAAAGACTTTGCTGGTGCTGTGCCCGAGTTCGAGTTGGTCGTAAGCAAATCGCCGCAATGGGAGAAGGCACACTTTTTCCTCGCCACAGCTTATTTCAACGACCACCAGCTTCCTGAGGCGATTCGAGAGAGCAACAAGGTTTTGGAAATTTCTCCCGATCACTACGGAGCGAATTTGCTGCTGGGTCGAAGCTTCATGTTCTCAGGAAAGCCGGAAGACGCGTTGCTGAAACTGAAGAAGGCCGCAACGCTCCGACCAAAAGCGCCCGAGCCCCACATGGCGCTCGCCAACGCCTATCTCAAGCTGGGGAGAGACGCTGAAGCAGCTCGCGAACAGGACGAAGCGAATCGGTTGGCTGCGGCTAGGTGAAATTCTGGGGCGGTAGACACGATCTCGGCGCTCCATGCGGTCAATTAGCAGAGGAATTAGCAGATGATAAACTTTAAGATATGTCGTTGATCTGGCGGTGGGGATGCGTTTTCTGGCTGGCGTCAAGCGCATTTGCCGGGACAGTTGCTCCACCGACGAAAACCGCCCCGACTCCGGCGACTCCGCCTAGCATTATCCTGATAACCCTCGATACGGTTCGCGCCGATCGCATGGGGTTCCTGGGATCGAAGCGCGGTCTCACGCCGAACCTGGACGCACTTGCCCGCCAGTCTATGGTTTTCACTCGCGCCTATTCGCAAGTGCCACTGACCGCGCCATCACACGCCACGATTCTGACCGGCACGTATCCACAATTTAATCTAGTGGACGATTTCCAGGTTCCCCTCTCGGCCGATTTGCCGTACGCTCCCGCAATTTTGCACGACCATCGATATGCGACCGCTGCGTTTGTTGGAGCCATCATTCTCGATCCGAAAGCGAAGTTTGCTCCCGGCTTTGACCGCGGATTCGACACCTACGATGCTAGCTTTACGGCTTGGCATTCAGGAGAAGATCGTTATAAAACGACGGAGCGCCGAGGCGGCGAGGTGGTGGCACGTGCTCTGGCGTGGCTGAAAGAAAATTCAAAGGGGCCATTTTTTCTCTGGGTTCATCTCTACGACGCACACCATCCCTACGAGCCGCCAGAGCCTTTCAAGACAAAATACAGTAAGGCACCCTACGATGGTGAAATCGCATACGTAGATTCCTCTGTAGGAAAATTCCTTACGCAACTACGCGCCCGAGGACTCTACGACAAATCGATCATCGCTGTGATGGCCGATCACGGCGAAGCACTCGGAGACCATGGAGAAGATACTCACGGCATCTTTCTTTATGACGAAACGATTCACGTCCCACTCGTAATCAAGTTGCCAGGCGCCAGCTCTGCCCCCAGTGCAACCGGAAGGCGCAATGAAAGTCGCGTGGAACTGGTAGATGTGCTACCCACAATTTTAGATGCGGCGCAGATTCCAATTCCAAAAGAAGTGCAAGGCCAGTCTCTGCTGGAGTTGATGAAGTCGAAATCGGCTGCCACTTCTCCTGCGGCATCGGCGACGGTTGCGGACAAGGCGAGCGACCGTCCCGCGTATGCCGAGACAGACTATCCGCATCGCGCTTATGGATGGAGTTCGTTGCGTGCTCTCCGAACCGGAAAGTATTTATATATTGATGCGCCGCGTCGCGAACTTTACGATCAAGCCACCGATCCGCAGGCTAGGCACAACTTGGCGACAACATCGACCGCGGTTACCGGAACGTTAGCGAACCGGCTCGATGCGTTTCGGACCGAGACAAAGGCGAGCGGCGATTCCGAGGCTCCGGCGGTGGCAGCCGATCCGGAAGCGCAGCAGAAACTTTCCGCGCTGGGTTATGTCGCATCCGGCGGCAACCTTCCAAAGCCTGGTTCGAAGGAATTGGGGGCCGATCCTAAGGATGAAATTGAGATCAGCAACATTTCTAATCGCGTTACTTTTTTGATGGAGAACAACGGATTTCAGGAAGCGATTCCGCTCCTCGAGAAACTAATCGCCAAGCAGCCAGACGGAACTCTTTCCTATATCCAACTGGGGCGCTGCCTGATTTTCACGAAAGATTTTGCTCGTGCTGTCACGGAGCTGCGCAAAATTGTTGCTGCGCATCCCGATTTGACCGTCTCGCATTTTCAGCTGGGGATGGCGTTGCTTGCAACCGGCGATGCGGCGTCGGCAGCATCAGAATTGGAAATTGCGGTTTCGAGGATTCCGCGTTGGGAGCGCGCGCACCTTTTGCTGGCAAATGCCTACCTGGAAATGGATCGTGTGCCAGATGCGATCCAACAATGCCAGAAGGTTCTTGAGTTCGATCCCAATCATTACGCTACGAATATCCTGCTGGGACGTGTGCTGGTGGTTTCGGGCAAACCGGAAGCAGCGCTGACGAATTTAAATCGAGCTGCCGCAGTTCAGCCTCAGTCGCCGGAGCCCCACATGCTCCTGACCCAGGCCTACGATAAGTTGGGCCGGAAGACAGACGCCGACCGCGAACGGGCGGAAGCGACGCGTCTGGGAGCGGGCGACGGACAGTGAAACGCTTCTGCAAGTTTTTGACCGCGATTTTCAGTTCGATGGTCACTACTTTGCTGGTAGTGAGCGGGTTTGCACTTCCCCTTGCGCCGTCGCAGCGAAATATCATCTTGATCACGGTTGACACCACGCGGGCGGACCGCATGGGGTTTCTCGGGTCAAAGCTAGGACTGACGCCGAATCTCGACGGCTTGGCTCGGGACTCGGTGGTGTTCACGCGCGCCTATTCTCAGGTGCCGCTGACGGCTCCATCGCACGCGACGATTCTCACTGGAACCTATCCTCAGTTTCATCACGTGAATGATTTTCAGGTGCCCCTGGCTGCCGACATCCCATTCGCTCCTGCAATTCTGCGAGCGCAGGGATATCACACGGCTGCGTTTGTGGGATCGATGGTGCTCGATCCTCACGCCGGATTTGCGCGGGGATTTGATCGTGGATTTGATACCTACGACGCCGGATTTCGACAGGCGAATCCCGGAGAAGATCGCTATCAAACCACCGAACGTCGCGGCGGCGATGTAGTCGCACATGCGTTGGCCTGGTTGGACAAGAATCCGGATGGTCCTTTTTTTATTTGGGTCCATCTCTACGACGCTCATGATCCATACGATCCTCCCGAGCCTTACAAGACCAAGTATGCATCTGCGTTGTACGACGGCGAGATCGCGTATGCAGACTCGGTTGTCGGAAAATTGCTGACTCAGCTTCGCGACCGCAAACTCTATGACGCCGCGACGATAGCCTTGATGGCCGATCATGGCGAGGCGTTGGGAGAGCATGGAGAAGATACACACGGGTTCTTTCTGTACGACGAAACCATCCATGTCCCCCTCGTCATAAAGTTGCCGGGAGGCAGCGCAGCAGGGAAGAGAATCGAAAATCGGGTGCGACTTGTCGATGTGATGCCGACGATTCTGCAAACTGTGGGAGTCGCGATTCCAAAAGAAGTTCAGGGCGAGTCGCTGCTCCGAATGATGAAGCCAGAGGCCGTCGATGCCGTAAGCGCCGATGACGGAGCGGCGAGCGAATCTCCATCTACGGATCGCACAGCGTACGCCGAAACTGACTACCCGCAGGTCACCTACGGATGGAGTCCACTTCGCGCGCTGCGCGCCGGGAAATATCTTTACGTCAAAGCCCCCAAGCAAGAACTCTATGATCAGTCAGTCGATCCAAATGCGTGGCATAATTTGTCGACTTCGGCTGCTGCGGTGACCGGTACGCTGGAGGCGCAACTCACCGTATTCCGAAAGCTAACCAGCAGCAGCACGGATGCGCCGAAGTCCACGGTTGATCCGGAGGCGCAAGCAAAACTGGCGGCGCTCGGATACGTAGCGACTGACAATAGTGCTGCGCGGTCAAGTTCTAAAGATGCTGGAGCCGATCCTAAAGACAAAATCGAGATCGCCAACATGGTCCATCGCACCTATTTGTTAGTGGATGCACAACGGTACCAGGAAGCGATCCCACTGCTGGAACAGTTGATTGCGAAGGAGCCAGAAACTCCCCTCGCATATGCGCAGTTGGGACAGTCTTTTTTTGCATTAAAAGCGTATGGTAAGGCGATTCCCGTGTTGCGCAAGGCCGCGGCGATGCGTCCCGAGATGACGACGCCGCACTACCAACTCGGCGTGTCGTTGCTCGAAACTGGAGACATCGCAGCGGCTGTGCCGGAACTTGAAATCGTCAGCGCCAAGATTCCGCACTGGGAGCAGCCGCACCTCTTCCTCGAAATGGCCTACGCTCAAACGGGTCGCATGGCCGAGTCGATCAAAGAATGCGAAAAAGTGTTGGAAGTCGACCCTGACAACTATGGGACCAATCTGCTGCTCGGGCGAGTCCTTACGCTAACTGGCAAACCTAGTGCGGCGTTGTCGCGCTTGAAGAAGGCGGCTGCGCTCGATCCGACAAAGCCCGAGCCACATACTTTTATGTCAGAAGCCTACGACAAGCTGGGTCAAAAAATATCAGCGACGCGGGAGCGCGCCGCCGCGAAGCGACTTGGAGCGTCCGGCACAGAGTAATTTATCGCGCGTGCGTGCGTGTCCGAATTTGATTTGAAGGCGCTTCGGATTGAGTTCCGAAGCGCCTTTCCTTTTTCGTCTTTTGTCGCGCCGCTAGCCTCGCGATTTAGAGAGTTTTATGCCTGCAGGCTGACGGCACCGTTCCAATTGCTTTGAGCCTGACTGGCGGAGCCGGAGTTGAACAGATTGAGAACAAGTTCGTAATTATTCTGCTGACTTAGGTTGAGGGTGACCTGCTCAGCAGCGCTCCCATTTTGCCCTTGCGATTCGCTGACCGAGACCTGTTCTCCCGAATTTGTGTTGCTCAGGTTAATCGTTACGGATTCCGGGTTGGAAGAAGATGCTCCGCCCGGGCCGAGATTGATGACGATCTCTGGAGCAGCCTGCTGCGGGGAGCCGCTTGTGGTCGAGGCGGCGGTCGCTTGAGTGGAGGACGAAGTGGGCGAAGTTGCTGACGACGACAGCGACGAAAGAAAGTTCACAACAATTTCCGGAGCGTTTCCGTTGTAGGCGGTGATCGCGCTCTGGGTTTGCTGGTCCTGTTTGCCGAACGTCCCGGCCAGCGTTGTGAAAGCCGATTGAGCACCCGCGAGATCGCCTGATTGCAACGCTTCTCCAATTGCCTGGAAATCTGAAGCGCGGCCGGCTTGCTGATACGGTTGCCCATCTTTATTGGGGCCGCTCGTGCCGAGTGCGGTGAGAGCGTCGAAGGCTGTCTGTGCCCCGGCAAGATCGCCTGATTGCAGTGCTTGTCCCAGTTGCGCGAGATCGGTCTTGCGCTGCTCCCGGAAAGCCTGGAGTTGTTGGTAGATGGACGAAGCGCTCTCCGTCGGGCTTGCACTGTTGGTCTGCGTGCTGTTGAGTGTCACGAAACTCGCGTCGGTGGGGCTGGATGAGTTGCTCTGGCTGCTACTGGTAAGCGACGAGAATGCTGTCTGCGCTCCTGCCAGATCGCCAGCTTGCAGCGCCTGACCGACTGCATCGAACGCCTGCGCTTTGCCGGACTTCGAGAACGGTTCTGAGTTGGCGAATGGTCCGTCTTGCCCGAGCGCGGCCAACGCGCTGTACGCTTGTTGCGCGCCTGCGAGGTCTCCACTCTGCAATGCGCTGCCGAGTTGTTTCAAGTCGGACTGGCGTGTTTGGTAGAAGCTTTGAAGCTCCTGAAAGATTGATGAGCTTGAAACTGCAGATGTTGACATGAATTTTCTCCCGAGGGCACGTTGCTCTTCGCCTCAATCGCAACGGGGGCGATCTTTAGTCCCTGCGGACTCTATCGGAGGAGCGGGAGAAAAACTTTAAGCGGTTACCGGAAGCGTTACCGAAGAACGTGGCGAACACACGCGCCTTTAATTTCGGATAATTTCGGCAACACAAAACTAAGAAGAAGATGGTGCGCCCGGAGAGATTCGAACTCCCGACCTACAGCTCCGGAGGCTGCCGCTCTATCCAGCTGAGCTACGGGCGCGCTGCGGTATTGCAAGTGTACATGGCGGGAGCGACCCGCCTCAAATCAACTCCGCAATGTGCATTCTCGACTTGAACGGGCGGGTCGCCCGTTTTGACACTCTGTGAAGCTCTAGCCCTCGACTGCGACCGGACTACGTTTGCGTTTGTTGGCTTGCAGAATCTTCTTTCGCAAACGCAGCGACTTGGGAGTCACTTCAACGTATTCGTCGTCGGCAATAAATTCGATGGCTTGTTCCAGATTGAGGTTCTTGTACGGGACCAGACGAATGGCCACGTCCGATGTCGAAGCGCGCATGTTAGTGAGCTTTTTCTCGCGGACAATGTTGACGTCGAGGTCGGTGTCTTTAGCGTTCTCACCGACGATCATGCCTTCGTAAACATCGATCCCAGGCCCGGCAAATAGAATGCCGCGTTCTTGCAGGTTGTAGAGAGCGTGGGACGTCGTGACTCCATCGCGATCGGCAATCAGCGCGCCGGTTGGACGATGTGGAATTTCTCCCTGCCACTCGATGTATCCGTCGAACAAAGCGTTCATGACGATGGTGCCGCGCGTGTCGGTGAGGAGCGTGCTGCGGAGTCCAATCAATCCGCGGCTGGGGACGCGAAATTCGACGCGCACGCGGCCGTAGCCATGATTGTGCATGTTGGCGACTTCACCTTTGCGGGATCCGACATGCTCCATCACGACGCCGACAAATTCTTCGGGAACATCGACGGTGAGGTGCTCGACCGGCTCCATCAGCTTACCGTCAATGCGCTTGGTGACAATCTCGGGCTTGCCGACCATGAGTTCGTAGCCTTCGCGGCGCATCATTTCGATCAGGATCGAAAGCTGCAACTCGCCGCGTCCGAGGACTTTGAAGGAATCTGTGCTGCCGGTTTCTTCCATGCGCAGCGAAACGTTGGTTAGCAGTTCTTTATCGAGGCGATCGCGCAGGTTGCGCGAGGTGACGAAGCTGCCTTCGCGTCCGCAAAAAGGAGAAGTGTTGATGGTGAACAACATCGCGATCGTAGGCTCGTCGATCACGATGGGCGGCAGCGGCGTGGGATTCTCGGCGCTGGTGATGGTTTCGCCGATCGTGATGCCTTCAACGCCAGCTACGGCGATGATGTCACCCAGAGAAGTTTCGGTGATGTCGGTGCGTTTGAGTCCGGAGAAACTGAAGAGCTTCGTAATTTTAGTTTTCTGAAACGATCCGTCGCGCTTGGCGATGGCCACATCCGCGCCAGTTTTCATCGTCCCGGAAAAAACGCGGGCGATGGCGAGGCGGCCGAGGTATTCGCTGTAATCGAGATTGGCGACGAGAATCTGGAGTGGACCATCTTTGTCGCCCTGGGGCGGCGGGATGGTGTCGACGATGGATTCAAAGAGCGGACGCAAATCTTCTCCCGCTGCACCTTGATGCACCGCCGCAGTCCCAGCTTTCGCGTTCGTGTAAAGGACAGGGAAGTCGAGTTGATCTTCCTTCGCGTCGAGGTCGATGAAGAGATCGTAAACTTCGTTGAGAACTTCCTGCGGACGCGCGTCGGGACGATCGATCTTATTGATCACCAAAATCGGCTTGAGATTCGCTTCGAGAGCTTTGCTCAGGACGTAGCGAGTCTGGGGCAGCGGGCCTTCGCTGGCATCGACGAGCAACATGACGCCGTCGACCATCTTGAGGGCGCGTTCAACTTCGCCGCCAAAATCGGAGTGGCCGGGCGTGTCCACGATATTGATCTTCGTGCCGGCGTAAAAGACGGCCGTGTTTTTGGCGAGAATCGTGATTCCGCGTTCTTTTTCGAGGTCGTTGGAGTCCATAACGCGCTCGGCGACGGTCTCATTCTCGCGGAAAGTGCCACTCTGTCGGAGCATGGCGTCAACCAGCGTGGTCTTGCCGTGATCCACGTGGGCGATGATGGCGATGTTGCGAATGCTTGAATTCAGATCGAAAACTCCTCAGGGTCGCGGAGGGCCGCAAATTCCGGTGGCCGTCACTGTCGCCAACCCTCGTTTGGACTATAGTTACCAGTTGGTACTGTAGGGGGGGAGCCCCCCACCCCCTCCTCTATTGCAATCATAGGGTTAGGGTGGCAATAATATATTTGGCAAAATGACTTTCGGATAGTAGTCTAGGCTCCTGCCGTGACAGGATCGGCGGCCAATTTACTTCTTAGGTCGCCCTTTTCCTTCGGTCTCTTGCTTCGCCTCTGCTTCCCGTCTCAAGAGTTCTGTCTTCGATACCGTGAGCACTTGGCGCACAGCGTTATCGAATTTTTCGAACTCCGTCTTGCCGGAAACTTCGGGCGGTGGCAGTGGTTTCATAGCGCCACGATAATCCTTTTTGCGACGTCGCGCAATTGTTGGATTACTGACCCAGATTTGCGCAGCTTTTCCTCAGATTTCTTCCATCCGTATAAGATGTGTTACTTGCATTACATCCCCCAATATGTTGTAGACAATCAGACTAACGCACTACAGGCAGGAGATACCACTTGCTTTTGTTTTTAGAATATGTGAGTGTGGATAGTGCAGCTTTTTTGCTTCCAATAACTAATCCCAGCCAGCGCCTAGGAACGCTGGCTTCGACGAAACTTGGAAGATTACAATTTGACGGCAGGGATGTAACGCCAACCTCAGAGTAGTCTGAAGCAATCCCCAAGTCAGAAAAAAGCTAAGAAAAGCCAAGGGAGAACCTTGTTCCAAAATAGGCTCCAGAGGGGGATTATGGCAATTGCTGCTAGGTACATTCTGATGGCGGACGATGTTAGGCGAGAAGATAACGGCAAAATAATCATCCTGGGGATGTACACCCCGGACATGGCTGTCGCGCAAATCCCGTTCGTCATGCCCACGCTTTCTTTCTTCTTAAGCTTGGAATCTGACCGACCCGGGAATTTCCGGTTCAGTACGAGAATCACGCACCAAGATACGGGGAACGTATTACCTCAGACTGAGGGAATGGGAATGCTGGCGATCCAGAACCCGCAACAAGCTGGAATTGCGGCTGTCAAGTTTGTCGGGGTGACATTTAGCGCACAGGGCCTCTACAGCTTTAGTTTAGAGATGGATGGGCAGCGCGATCCGATAGTGTCAACGTTCAACGTGCAATTGGTGACACCGCAGATGCAACAAGCAGCTATCCCCGGTTTCCAGCGTTAACGATGCGGCGAGAATATCTCAATCATCTGCAACGGTCGCGGCGATGGTCGCGATTGCAGCCGGGGGGAAGTGTTCTGCGTCGTAGCCGCAGGGGTCTTCCATATCTCGGAAAGCTGTGCGGCCTCCGGCACCTGAATACGTGTCGATGGCAGAGACTCGAAGAGCCTCTTCTTCAACTCGGTTTCTCCGACCTGACCCGCAATGTAATCCGCATACATGCCATCAATGTCGAGAAGCTTGTCTTGAATTTCGGAAACGTAGCGGTGACTTTGGGAAAAGTGCGAGGCAAACCTTTCCCGAAACTCAGGGGCTGTCAGTGCACCGTCGTAAAAATCACCAACGAGATCACGAACCTCATCTAGGAGTGGCACAGAGATGACCTCCCAACCAAATTCATCGACCAAACCATTCATTCTATCAAGCGAAGCGATGATGGACAAGTATAACGAAAGTAATATAGAGGAAATGTTACCTACATTAAAGAGGATAGAACATCCGTATCGCAACTGTGAAAAGACGGGAGAAATCTTCATCGACCGCAAGACTCGCCGTCAAATTCTCGTAAGATGGTCGTACCGATGGCGGATGGTACGAAAAAAATGTACGTGACTTGGTTGATTCACGAAGGCACGGAATACATGGCCGACCGTCCCTAATGCAGATTCCTTTTCGGGCCGCGTGCTTTGCGGAATGGATTAGAACGCCCCTCTTGAGCAGGCTCCCTCCTTCCCGGTTAGTTCCGCATACGTGAGTCTCTTTCCGACTATCTGACGCACGGCAGCGTCGAACCGATCCGCGTCGTTCAACGGATTATCCCTGGTTCCGCGATTGTTGAATCTGAAAACCTGCTCGTCAATGTAGCGATCCAAATGGAACGGTTCAACAGCAACATACGTCCCCTTCAATCCGCGCTTGAACAAGCTCCAAAAATTTTCCATCCCGTTGACGTGCACACGACCTCTAACATACGTCTCCGTCTTGTTGACAAACTCGTGCACGAAACGACGTTGCAACCCATTCTCGTAAGCTACAGCGTCATCGGTGTAAACCTTCGTTCCGAATTTAACCTGCTTGAGAATTTCGTTTTGCAAAGTCTCGCGCTTCACGTCCGGCATCACCTTCGCACGAACCTGCCGCGCGTGCGGTCGAGGATGCCCTGCACCACAGCCTTGCCAGAAGCTCCGCCCTTAGCTCATAGCGAGCCTTTTTATCTTTGTGCATGTTCTTCTTTTGGCCGCCGACGAACGTTTCATCGACTTCGATTTCGCTATCAGGGCCACCGAGTTTGTTTAACGGGCCGTATCCAAAATCTTCTTTCAAGGCGAGTCTAAGGCGCTGCAACATGAACCAGCCAGATTTCTGCGTCACCCTGACCGCTTTGGCGATTTCGTAGCTACTGATTCCGTTTTTGCAGTTTACGATTTGCCACATTGCGAGCAGCCACTTATCTAGCGAGATCGCAGAATCCTCAAAGATCGTGCCAGTCTTAAGCGTGAATTGCGGCGCATCGTGTTTCTCGCGGCAGTGCCAGCGATTATATTTCTCCAGAAATAGAACGTTGCTCTTGCCGCAACGCGGGCAAACTACTCCATCAGGCCAGCGACGGGCCACAAGGTATTCTCGGCAGTTAATGGGATTCGAGAAGTAGAGGATGGCTTCTTGTAGGCTCTTCGGTTCCATGTAGAAATCTTAGACCGAAGGGTCTATTTTGTCAAGTATATTATTACCGTTAGGGTGAAATTTCTTTTAAATCTTTGGTTTTAAAGGGTTTAACTTACAAAATCTAGATAACAAAGGAGTTGAGCGCGATTCAAACTCGGCTTGGTCTTTAGAATCAAGCGCTTAGACTTACTAAGTCGTGCAAAATCTAGATTGCAAGGGACTTGGCAGCAACCACATGGTAGCGCCCCATCCAGCTTTTACCCAAGAACTCATTATAGACCCTGATGTCGATTGAGGGGAGCGGAAAATGCAGTGGGCGGACCCTGGACGAAATTACTCCGGCCGCCGTCAATTTCGTGGTTGACTAGATTGTTACTTAGGGTAACAATATAAATGTGTATCAGGTTTTCACCACGAGATCTCTCGCTAAAGCTCTCTCGAGAATTCCGGTGAATTGGCAGACGCGAGTTGTTGCGAAGGTCAAAGAAGTGGCGGCTGATCCGTACGGCCCTCACAACAACGTCACCAAACTTCAGGGACGCGCCGGATATCGACTTCGAATTGGCGATTGGCGCGTCATATACGAGTTGCGTGATGACCGCCTTGAGCTGTGGGCTTTAGAAGTTGGGCCGAGAGGAGCGATCTATTGATGCGTATCGAAACCATTACCCGCAAAGGCAAGGAATTTGCGGTGATACCAGTGGAAGCCTTAGAGAAGCTGATGCGGGATTCAGAAATGCTAGCCGACGTGAAGGCCTATGATGCGGCAAAGGCTCGTCTGGAAAATGGCGAGGACGAACTCATCCCACTCGAGATCACGGAGCGACGATTGAGCGGCGAGCCGGCGCTCCGCATTTGGCGAGAGCATCGGAAACTTACGCAGGAGCGGCTCGCGAAGAAGGCGAAGGTGTCGCGCGTGCTGATCGCGGCGATTGAGACTAAAAGAAAGACGGGATCAGTCAGTACATGGAAGAAGCTAGGCGCTGCGCTTGATGTGGGTTGGGAGCAGCTGGCGTAGAGTGCCGGACGGACACTCTGATGGGGTTGCAAGGCGGGCGCTGAAGCGCCGCGTATTTCATCGGCTTACGACAGGACTGAAGTCGTGCCCTTCCCGTGCGTGATCGCTCCCGAAGTGCCTCCGCAGAACTTATTCACGTCGTCTCCCCCGAGATGCTCAGCTTCCCAGCCGAAGCGATCGTGGATTCAGTTCGTCGCAGCCGTGAAATCGCTGCGACACCGAAAATCCTGCACAATAATCTCTGACAAATCTCGACAAAAATTGCTTTCGGAATGCCTGTAGAATGAGGCGGCGAGGCCGTTGGTGAATATTGTTTTAGACTTCGACGCCAAGAACAACATTCTGCGCGGGACCATTGAGGGTCCCATGACGGGGGCGATCCTGTTGGAGTTGTATGCGATGGGCGTGAAGTATATGAGTTCGCATCCGCCGTGCCGGGGCATTCTGGATTTTTCGCGGGTGACGGATTTTGAAGTCAATGGCGAAGCGATACGTAAGGTTGCTGCCTCGCCGCCTGCGTTTCCGGCTGGATATATGCGGGTGCTGGTGGTTCCGCAAACATTTATTTACGGGTTGGCGCGGATGTTTCAGCTGCTTGGAGAAAAGACGCGTCCGGAGTTGCGTGTGGTTCGAACGATGGATGAGGCGTTCGATTTGCTCGGCGTGGATTTGCCAGAGTTTCATCCGGTGAGCGTCGCCTGACCCTGGCCGATAGTCAAAACCTTAAAATTAAAACCTTAAATCCCGCGAGCCAAAGCTCGCTGGACAGCCGAAGGCGGCTGATCCTACGCGTGCGGCTATTTCACTATTGCGAAACTTATTCGGGAATCGGATGCACTAACGCGTACCGAATGAACTTGTGACATCTGTAACTGCGTCGTACCTCTCTCTACATTGAGCCTCAGGACAATCGACTCGTCCCCCAAATTTATAAGGTCGAGGCAGTCATGAATCAGAGAGTGGATAGCGCGGTCGCCGTTGTTTCTTTCCGGAATTCTTCTTCGAATTTTTTCCCGCGGGCACTTTCGACTCTTCGTGTTCACTGCGAAGTTCTCTTGATCGCAATGACGATCGCTTCGGCAGCGTTGATGACGGAATCCACCGCGCACGCGAAAAAAATTATCGAGCAGACCGGGAATTTTGACGGTCCTGCGGAATTGCCTCGCGTTACAGTTCCGACCGCGATGGCGAATACGCCCGCTCCCGGATCGGTCATCAGTGTTAACGCCGGTGGAGATCTGCAATCGGCATTGAACGACGCGCAGTGTGGCGACATCATCGAACTGCAGGCAGGTGCCGCATTCAGCGGCCAGTTCGTGGTGCCGGCGAAGAATTGCGACATTAATCACTGGATCATCATCCGCACCAGTTCGCCGGATAGTGCGCTGCCGCCTGAAGGACAGCGTGCGACTCCTTGTTATGCGGGAGTTGCATCGCTTGAAGGTCGTCCGCAGTATCCGTGTGCGAATCCCACGAACGTGATGGCGAAGGTTCAGATGAATGTGGCGGGCGACGGCCCGTTTCGTCTCGTTGCGGGTGCGAACTTCTACCGCTTCATTGGATTGGAAGTAACTCGACCCGCCGGAACTCCAGGTGGTGCTGTGCTTCTTTACGGTCAACACGCGTCCGATCACATTATTGTCGACCGGTCATGGTTTCATGGGGCGTTGCAGGATGAAACGCACAACGGAGTGAGTCTCGATGGCATGACCAACGCGGCCGTTATCGATTCGTATTTCAACGACTTCCATTGCATCTCGGTCACTGGCACATGCACTGATGCGCAGGCGATTTCTGGAGGAGTCAGCAATACGCAGGATGGTCCATTCAAAATCCAGGATAATTTTCTCGAGTCGTCGGGTGAGGCTGTTTTGTTTGGCGGAGGCGCAGCGACATTTTCTCCAGCTGATATTGAAATTATCGGGAATCATTTTTGGAAGCCGTGGCAATGGCAGCCAAGCAATCCTCAATTTATTGGGGGAGCTAACGGACGGCCTTTTGTGGTTAAGAATCATTTGGAGTTAAAGAATGCGGTGCGAGTCCTGGTGGATTCGAATCTGATGGAAAACAACTGGGGTGGATTCAGTCAGGCTGGGTACGGCGTTTTGCTGACTCCGAAGAATCAACACATCGATGGCGTGGGAGATATTTGTCCATTATGTCAGGTCACGGATGTGACGATCCGCTATTCACAAATTTCGCATGTCGGAAGCGGCATTCAAATGACGACGGCGATCTCCGGTAACGGTAATAATGGTGCGGCCGCTTTGTTCGGTGAGCGATGGAGCGTCCACGACATCGTGATCGACGACCTCAGCAAAGTCAAATATACCGGCGACGGTACCTCGTTCCTGATCATGAATACGTGGCCAAAGAATCCGTTGAATAGCGTCACTATCAATCACATTACGGCATTTCCGGATCCGACAGGCAACATGATGCTCATGGGAAATATTGTTAAGAACGCTCCGATGTATGGGTTGGTATTCACGAATAACCTTTTGATCGCGGCGCAGTATCCGGTGTGGAACACGGGAGGGAAGACCAGTTGCGCGGTCAAAGATATTCCCGCCACGACGGTGAGTAAATGCTTCAGCACCAATGTGTTTGGGAATAATGGACTAATCGCAACTCCACCGGCGTTTCCACCATCGGTGTGGCCGTCGGCAAATCTGTTTCCGCCAACCGTGGAAGATGTCGCTTTCACCAACTTCAATGGTGGTGACGGTGGGAACTACGCGCTTTTGCCCAGCAGTCCGTACAAGAACAAAGGGACGGATGGTAAGGACCTGGGAGCTGACATCGTCGGACTGGCGGCGGCGTTGGCGAATGTGGAGTAGGTTTTCGCAATGAACGTTTGGAATCGATGCGAACACGAAGGGCGGGAGTTTTCCGATCATTAACCTTAACAGTTCGATCAGCAGCAAGATGGCACCCTAGCGCTGAAGCGCAAGTACCTGCACAATTTGACGGTACGACTCAAGTCGTAACGTTTCCGTTAGAGTTTCTTCCTTGGGCGGCGAACCGCTCCCACGCTCCAAATCGAACGGTCTGCCTTTCGTCCCGCGAACTGGCCTCGAGAACGCGCTTGCGCTCTCTGGGAACCTTGCTATAATCGCGCAAAGTTTTTGGGCGTTAGGCTTTCCGTGAAGAAATTTGATAAGGAGCGGCTATACAGATGAATGGAAAACGATTTGTCATTGGTGCGTTCGGATTTGTACTGCTGATTATGTCTGTTGTTGCTACTCCTGCAGATGGCTGGTCGGTCGCAGCCTCTGGAGCCGATGTCGCGGAGAAGTTTGCTGCTGCGTGGAATTCGCACAATCCGGACAAGATGGTCCCGCTGTTCACGGATGATGTTGTTTACGAAGACGTGGCTTATGGCGAGGTCAGTCACGGCAGCGCGGAGTTACACAAGTTTTTCGTCGAAGAACTTGAAGGCGTGCCGGATCTTGAGCTCAAAGTCGTTCGCTCAAATATCAAAGATGGACACGGTACCGTTGAATGGATTTTCAGCGGGACTGATAAAGGTATCTACAAGACGGGCAAGAAATTTTCGGTGCGAGGCGTCAGTGTGATTGATGTGCGCGATGGCAAAATCTCGCGGAGCCTTGATTTCTACGACTCGGCAAGCATCATGCGACAGGTTGGAGTGCTGCCGAAAGATCCGGGCGATGCCAAGTAGCGCCACCAGGCGAGCAATGTCATGCGATCAAATGCTAGGCGATCAATGGAGTTCTGGAAAGGAGCCCGATGACAACAAAGTCCACGACGGCCGAGCGAGATTCCGCGCAGCTTGAGGCGCTCGGATACGACTCCAACTTCGACCGATCCATGAGTCTGTGGTCGAACTTCGCGCTGGGCTTCACTTACTTATCTCCGGTGGTCGGCGTGTATACCGTGTTTGCGTTTGCGATCGCGACCGGTGGTCCGGCGATGTTTTGGAGTTATTTGTTTGTTGGACTGGGACAGTTGCTGGTTGCGTTGGTGTTTGGAGAGATTGTTTCTCAGTTCCCGATTTCAGGCGGACTTTATCCGTGGGCGCGCCGGTTAGTCGGAAAACGCTGGGCATGGATGGCGGGATGGGTCTACCTGTGGGCCTTGTGCACGACGATCGCCGCAGTGGCAGTCGGTGGAGCGCCATATCTGGCGCAGCTCTTCGGAATTCAGGTTGGCCAGGTGGGAGAAGTCGTAATCGCGGTGACGATGATTGTTATCACTACCGCGCTGAATGTTAGCGGCACGAAGCTTCTGGCGCGAGTGGCGATGTTTGGATTCATTTGTGAATTGCTCGGCGCGGTCGTGGTCGGAGGATATCTGCTGGTCGCGGCTCGACACCAGAGCTTTAGCGTTTTGTTCCAGAGTTTCGGGTTGGGCAGCAACGGGCATTACTTGCCGGCGTTTCTCGCATCGAGTGTGGCGGCGATGTTCTGCTATTACGGATTTGAAGCTTGCGGAGATGTTGCCGAAGAAACTCCTGATGCTGGACGCGCGATCCCTAAAGCGATGCGGATGACGATTTACATCGGTGGATTCGCGGCGATGCTGGTGTGTTTGGCGTTGGTGTTATCGATTCCGAATTTGGGTGCGGTGTTGTCGGGGCAGGATACGGATCCGGTGACGACAACTTTGCGGGCCGCAGTTGGCCCGATTGGATTGCGGGCGGTGATCGCGGTTGTGATGGTTTCGTTCTTCTCGTGCCTGATTAGTTTGGAGGCTGCGACGAGTCGCTTGTTATTTGCCTATGGCCGCGATCGCATGATTTTTGGCGGGGCACACTTGAGCACGCTTTCGAAGAGCACGCGAGTTCCAGTTTATGGATTACTTGTCGCCGGCGCGGTGCCTGCGGTCATCACGATTGCTGGTTTGTTTCTTGAAGAAATGATTAAGACGATTATTGTGTTTGGATCCGCCGGAATTTACGTTGCGTTCCAGATGATCGTTTTGGGTGCGCTGATTGCGCGGTCGAAAGGTTGGAAGCCAAGCGGAGCTTTCCGTTTGGGAGTTTGGGCGTGGCCGGTGAATCTGGCGGCGCTTGCGTACGGAGTGCTTGCCATCATTAATATGGTCTGGCCGCGGACGCCGACTGATCCGTGGTATCGCAACTACGGAATGATTGTCGGCACGGTGGCCGTGGTTGGCAGTGGATTAGTTTATGCGCTGCTGTTTCGTCCGTATGATCGGCTGGACGCGCCTGAGGGCGATGCGCATTTGGCGCACTTGCGGGTGGCTAACAGCGGCGACTAGTCGTCGGTATTTTGTTATGCCGCACCTACGCTACGCAAGAACGAAATCAAGATCAACATCAACGTCAAGGGCAGCGGACAAGAGTGTCCGCTCCACACGGGCATCGCACTCAGAAGGTTGGCGGGGTGTTGACCCAGAGGAGCCAGGTTTCGGAGCGACCCGGATTTTTCCAGGTGTGTGGGGTGGCGCTTTCGAAATAAAAGCTGTCACCTGATTTCAGGTGATACTCCTCGCCATCGAGTGCGATCTTCAATTCTCCGCGCAGCACGAAGATGAATTCTTCTCCTTCGTGCGAATACGATTCCCCGCTTCCGGCTTTTGGTTTGATGCGGAAAAGATGCGGCTCCATTACTTTGTTGCCCCAGGCGAGCAGCTCCATACGGACGCCGGGACCCGCCTCGAGGATTTTGCGCTTGGGCGGAGCTACTAATCGGGTATTCGATTCCGTCGCATCGAAAAAATCGAGGATGTTAGTGCGGTAGTAGCGTGCTAGCCTGCGCAGTGTTCCGACGGAGGCACTCATCTGCGAGCGTTCGACCGCGCTAAGAAATCCGACAGAGATATCGGCTGCGGCTGCAACTTCGGCGAGGCTGACGCCGCGCTTGGTGCGCAAGCGGCGCAATCGCGGACCGATCGATGGGGAGCTGCCGCCATCGGGAGTTTTGATTGCGCCTTCGCGCTTGAGCATTTGGACGATGGCTGCGGCGTTCAATCCACGGACTTTGCGCAGGTAGCGCGCCTTTTTCAACAGGCGTACGTCGTCATTTGTATAGAGGCGATAGCGGCTTTCGGTGCGATGGGGGCGGGTAAGGCCGAGGGCTTCCCATCCGCGGATGGCCGACGGCGAAATGCCCACCAGACGGGCCACGTCACCGATTTTGAGATAGACCTTGGCGTCGGTCGTCATAGTTCTAAGAATGGCTTCAAGACATGTTTCTGAAGCCGATTTCGAATGTGCCTGCTGGTCGCGCAGTGGGGATATACTTTTCCGCTTGACAGGGAGCAGTGAAGTCTCTAACCTTGCGCGATTATAGCAAGGTTTGTGTAGCGTGCAAGCTGAATCGGATCTAACAAATTTCTTCCCCGAGTTCTGGAGGATCTGTTCCATGCAGCCGTCAAAATTGTCGTCGTGCAAGCAATCGTCGCCTAAGATTTCGCCGAAACCGTTTTGCGTTTCCTCTGCCCTGATTTCTCTGGGCATCCTCATTAGCCTGTGCGTGATCAGCTCCACGTTTGTGTCTGCGCAAGGTACAGGTGGACGCATTCTAGGACGCGTCGCGGATTCCAGCGGAGCCGTGCTCGCGAATGTGAAAGTCACGCTCACGAACGAGGCGACAGGGGTGACAACCGAGACCACAACGAACGGCAACGGCGAGTATGGTTTCCCGCAAGTTCCTGTTGGCATGTACCGCATGGACTTTGATCTAAACGGATTCAAGAAAAGCTTGCAGCGTGGTGTAAATGTCGACCTCAACCAGGTGGTGACGGTTAATTCGGTAATGCAGATCGGGGGGACGAAAGAGACGGTCGAGGTGACTTCGGAGGCGCCGCTGGTTGACACCACCAGCACACAGCTTGGCGCGATCATGGATGCACGGCAAGTTGCGAATCTGCCGCTCAATTCCCGAGACACCTATCAACTTCTGCAGTTGCAGCCTGGCGTGATGTCTACGGTCGGATCGAGCAATACGATTGTCTACGGTAGTGATAGTCCCGGTGCGGTTTCGGTGAATGGCGGTCGCGGCCGGTCCAACAATTTTTCCGTCAATGGCGGCGATGCGAACGATCTTTTTGTAAATCTTCCAACCGTACAACCCTCATCCGGACAGCATTGAAGAATTTCGAGTGATTACCAATACTTTTGATGCGGAATACGGACGCAACTCAGGTTCCGTGGTCAACGTGGTCACGAAGTCTGGAACGAACGACATCCATGGCAGTTTCTATGAGTTCTTCCGCAACAAAGTACTCAACTCCAATAATTATTGCCTCACTGGCGCGAGGGGTCGCTTGCGATAAACCGCAGTTTAATCAGAATCAATTTGGAGGGACCCTTGGCGGTCCTATCGTAAAGAACCGCACATTCATCTTTGCCAGCTACGAAGGTCGCCGGGTCCGTCAGGGAGTTTCGTCTCCGGCTGTTACTGTGCCGACAGCTCTGGAAAGGCCGTCGCCTAGTAACACGGTGAACGGAACGATTGTTTCGGACTTTTCCGCCTCCCCACTGACGGGAGTGCTGACCAACTCTTCGCTTCTGACGGGCCGCACTAATTGTCAGGCGGATACAACTAATATCGGTGGCGGGTTAATTCAAGACAATGCGTCATACTCAGCCCCGATACCCGGGTCAAATCCTAACGCGTACCTATTTTTCCCCGAACGAACAGATTCCGCTCGGTTGTATGGACGCCACAGCAGTTGATTTGCTGCAGTTCGTTCCTACTCCAAGCAGCGGCAATTTGATTACGACCGTTCCCACGATGGCGGTACGGGGCGATCAAGTGACAGTCAAGTTCGACCATCGGTTGACGGACAAGCAGAACCTAAGCGTTTATTACTACTTCAATGACGATACAACGCATCAGCCATTTGCCGACTTTGAACTTACCGGCGCCGACGTTCCGGGATTTGGGAGCATCGTCGCGCAACGATTCCAACAGTGGAACATCACTCACACCTTCACAATCAACAACAGCACGGTGAATGAGTTCCGTTTCAACTACAACCGCGAAGGCCAAGAGACGTTCCAGCATCCTGCGAATACGGAGCTGGTGCAAAACTCTTGTCCGCCGCCTCCTTCATGGCTGACAGCTCCGGTACCTTGTTTTTACGGCGACGGTTCGACAGACCCGAATGGAAGTCTGTACGGCATTCATCCGTTTCTTGGTGCGGGGCGCGAGGGCCTTCCGTCGATATCCGTTTCAGGCGGTTTCTCCCTCGGGAACAACTCTGAAGGCGAGCTCCCTCAGGCGGGTAATTCATTCCAATTGGCCGACAGCTTGACGAAGGTGTCGGGCAACCACACATTTAAATTTGGAGTTGATTTTCGGCGGCAGCAGTTTAATCAGTTTCTTTACTACAACGTGAACGGCACTTTCGATTACTACGGTGGTGGACAGAATGACCCCATAGCCCTCAATAACTCGGACGGCAGTCAGAATCTCTATCCAAACTTTCTGCTCGGCTTACCGGATCAATACGGACAAGGTTCAGCTCAGGTTGAAAATGTCCGCAACACCGGTCTCTACCTCTACGCGCAGGATAGTTGGAAGATAAAACCGAATCTTACTTTGAACTACGGGTTTCGATGGGAGTTGAACACTCCGTTGGCTGATATCGCCCAGCATGTTCAGACTTTCCGTCCCGGCCAGTCGTCAACGGTTTTCCCCTGCGGCGGTCCCACCACGGACTGCACGTCGCAGGACGCCGTCGGACTTGTTGTACCTGGGGATGCTGGCATCCAACCCGGTCTGACGCAAACTTATTACAAGGCATTTGCTCCGCGTATCGGCCTTGCCTGGAGCCCAGGCAGTTCAGGGAAGACGAGTATTCGCGCTGGCTGGGGACTCTTTCTACAATCCGGTCGAGCAGTTAGTGCTGGAGCAGTTCGGAGCTGAACCGCCGTTCGGAGGTAGTACGTTCGTCGACGAAACACAGTTCAACCTGCCGTTTCTGGGACAGGACGGTGTAACCACGACCGCAAATCCTTTCAACGGCGTCTTCAATCCGAAACGAGGTACCGCGCAGGATTGGGCTTCTTTCGAGCCGATTCTTCTATTTGGCGATTTTCAGCCGCACATGCGCTCGCAGTATTCCGCGCAGTATAACTTCACGGTACAGCGCGAACTGACTAAGGACATGAAATTGGAAGTCGCCTATGTCGGATCGCAAGGTCACCGGTTATTGGCGACCCACGACGTTAACTATTCCAATCCTCAAACCTGTCTCGATCTCAACGGCATTCTGGGAGACGGAACCTGCGGTCAGTTCGGCGAGGACACCTCTTTCTTCATCCCGGCAGGCACAGTGCTGCCGAACGATTTGCACCTGCCATACGCGCAAAACCATTCCGTCATTCCCGCCGGAACGACCGTGGGTGCAAGCGGAATTACTCTCGTTGGATTGCGTCCTTACTCGTCGCCCCAATGTGATCCGTTGACTGGAATTGGTTGCCCGATCGACGGAGTACCGGTATTCAGCAGCATTTTTGCTCAGGATACGATCGCCAGCTCGTCCTACAACTCTCTGCAAATATCGTTGGATAAGCGATTCGCGAAGGGACTGCAATTTACGGCGGCCTACACGTTGAGCAAATCGGTCGACGAGGCTTCCAGCTTCGAAGGGATATTGAATCCTCTGCCGGGCGCCAATAATTATTCACCATCGCTGTTCGACGCCCGTCAGCGCTTCGTCGTTAGCTATTACTGGGAACTGCCCTTCAGGAAATACAGCGGCTTTACCGGTAAAGCCGTGAATGGTTGGGCTGTCTCTGGTATTACCACCTATCAAACCGGTTTTCCGATCCGCATCACGTCGTCTTCGGACAACGAACTAATGAACAGTTTCGACTTTGAGTTGCCTGGCGAGCCCGATCAGATTGCCCCCTTCACCCATCAAAAGCCCCAAACCAATGGCAACTACTACTTCAACAACAGCACGATCTTCACGGAGAGTGGCGTATTTGGTCGGGTTGGTACAGCTCCGCGGACGATTTGCTGTGGACCTGGAATTAGCGATACCGATCTTTCCTTCATCAAAGCCATTCCGATCAACGAACGTATGCGAGCAGAGTTCCGGGCGGAGATATTCAACTTATTCAACCACACGCAGTTCTATAACCCCGACGGTAACAGCACGGACGGTTCGCAGTTTGGACAGGTCACTCAGGTCAAAGATCCACGTCTAGTGCAATTCGCTTTGAAGTTCTACTTTTAACGAGAAAGAAAGTTCGTGGGAATAGAATAGAAGTGTTCGAACCCGGGCGGTTCAATCCGCCCGGTCTAATCTAATGGCCGATCCGGCCTGAGTTATTACTGGAGATCACGATGTACCCCGCATTGCAAAAAGAGCTCGATACTTTCGAGCGACGTACTCCGAAGTCCGCCGAAGCGCATAAGAAGAATTTGAAGCGTCTGCCGTTGGGCGTTGCCAGCAATTATCGCGCGTATGATCCGTACCCGATTTTCGTGTCGGAAGCTTCGGGCAGCAAGTTTCGCGATCTTGATGGCAACGAATATCTGGATCACAACCTTTGTTTCGGAACTTTGATGGCGGGACATTCGCATCCCGCGGTTGTGAAGGCCGTCGAAGATCGGCTGCGCAAGGGCACCGCATACGGCATGCCGCACAACATGGAGTGGGAACTCGCGGAAGAAATCTGCACGCGTTTTCCTTTGGAGATGTGCCGCTTCGGTAACAGTGGTACGGAAGCGACGATGCATTCCATTCGTCTCGCGCGCGCCGCGACGGGACGCGACAAGATCATTAAATTTGAAGGTGGATACCACGGGTTGCACGATGCAGCACTGGTCAGTGTTAAGCCACATCCTCCCGCGGATGATTTTGGGGATATTAAGGATCCGAAGCCGATTTCAGGCGGAGCGGGCGTGCCGAAGGCGAGCATCGCCAACGTGAAGATTGCGACGTTCAACGATCTGGAAACGGTGGAGCGCCGGTTTAAAGAGAATCCGAATGAGATCGCGGCGATCATTCTTGAACCGATCATGATGAACGTCGGACTTTGCATGCCGCAGAAGGGATTTCTGGAAGGCCTGCGCGAGCTTTGCGATAAGTACGGCGCATTACTGATCTTTGACGAAGTGAAGACGGGTGCGAAGCTGTCATGGGGCGGCGCGTCCGAATACTTTGGCGTGAAGCCCGACATGATTTGTCTGGCCAAGTCGATCGGCGGAGGACTTCCGCTGGCGGCTTTCGGTGCCCATAAGAAGGTCATGAACTTGATCGCCGATCATAAAGTGTTCCACGGTGGCACTTACAATACGAATCCGATTTCGATGGCGGCTGGGCTCGCGACCTTCCGTGAAGTGCTTACTCGGGATAACTACACGCTGATCGAAAAGCTCAGCGACAAGTTAGTCGCAGGCTACAAGAAGACGATCGCGAAGGTCGGGTTGCAGGGATACATCGCTAGCGCGGGAGCGAATGGTGCGCTGATGCTGTATCCGAAGGAAATTGTGAACTATCGCGACTGGCTGCCGATTGACGTTGACCTATGGCGGCAGTATTGGTTTGCGATGGTGAATCGTGGAGTGATGTGCCAGCCATACTGGTGGGACGAGCAGTGGACCATCTCAGTGCAGCATACCGAAGCGGATATTGATCAGCACCTAGCGGCGTTTGCGGATATTGCTCCGGCGCTGGCTGCAGCACAGCATGAGCGGTTGGGAGCTGTGGCGGCACACTAACGAAACTAGATCGGGCCATCTAACCATCTGCTCATCGGGTGATCGAAATCCGAGCTCGAGGGAATTAGATGGCCCTATCACCCGATGGTTCGATCCTCCGATTAATGACTTCTGACGATGGCCTCTGACCCCAATCAGCCGGATTTGAAGCGCGTCCTCGGACGCTTTGATCTGGTGCTGCTGTTTGTCGTCGCCGTATTTAATCTCAACGTCGTTCCGAGTATTGCGGCGAACGGCGGAGTCACTGTCTGGCTGTGGATCATCTCTCTTCTTTTGTTTTTCTGGCCGCAGGGAATCGCGGTGATTGAACTTGCGCATCGCTATCCAGGAGAAGGTGGCGTCTATCTTTGGGCAAAAGAAGTTTTCGGAGACTTCCATGGATTTCTATCCGGCTGGTGTTATTGGACGAATAACATGCTGTATGTCCCGACCGTGATGCTGTATTTCGTTGGCGTGTCGGTGTTCGCGTTGGGCTCGGGACACGCTGGGCTCGCAGACAATAAAAATTTTGCGATGGCTGCGTCCGTGGCGTTGTTGGTAGTGCTGACGGTCGTGAACATCGTCGGGCTGGGAGTCGGGAAGTGGCTGAACAACGCTGGCGCGATTGGAACATTCGTTGCGGCGGCAGTTTTGATCGGGCTCGGACTTACGGTGTGGTCACGCTTTGGTACGACTGTAACTGCGGCGGATTTTCGAATTCCGGCTGACCCTCGATTTGTTTTGAATTCTTTCGGCGTCATCTGTTTTGGATTGGTCGGGCTTGAACTCGCATCGGTGATGGGCGACGAGATTAAGGATCCGCAAAAAACTTTGCCGGGCGCGGTGGCGTGGGGCGGCATGATTTCCGGCCTCCTTTATATAGGGGCGACGCTGACGTTGTTAGTTGCGGTCGGCAAGAACGACATCAGCGTGCTGCAAGGGATTGTGCAGGCGGTGAGTCACATGGCGGGCAAAGTTGGAGTGGCGTGGATTATCACTCCGTTTGCGCTGATGCTGAGTCTGTCGATTGCCGGGATCGGGTCGGCGTGGATGGGAGGGTCGGCACGAATTCCGTTTGTCGCGGGGCTGGATTCGTACATGCCGTCGTGGCTAGGGAAGGTTCATCCCAAATATAGGACGCCGTATGCGGCGCTGATCGTGCAGGGAATCGTTTCCCTGATTTTGATTGTCATTAATTTTTATGCGTCCGGTGGAGTGCAGGAAGCGTTTCAGACGATGCTGTCACTCGCGGTGGTACTGCAACTGGTGCCATTTCTTTATGTGTTCGCGGCGTTGCTGAAATTTGCTTTCAAGGGTGACATGGCTGGAGCACGCTACAGTCGCGGCACGTTGATGATTTCCGGATTCTGCGGTTTGGTGACTACGGCTCTGGGGATCGTGTTGGCATTTTTTCCGGCGAAGCAGATAACGTCTGTTTGGAAATACGAAGCGAAGATGTTTGGCTTCACATTGTTTTTTCTGGCATTGGCTGCGTTCTTCTTTTTTGTGTATGGACGGCTGAAGCCAGTGCGGGCGGAGGCGGTGTGAGTCACGCGAGCAGATTGATGGAGGGGTTATGAGTGGTGGCATCAAGACTGACGTTAAAACGTACTCGATGTTGATCAATGGCGAGTTCGTGGCTAGTAAGTCGAACAAGACTTTTCCTGTTTATGATCCTTCGACTGAAGAGGTGATTGCACAGGTTCCGGATGCGAATGCGGACGATGTGAATCGCGCGGTTGCGGCGGCCAAGGCGGCTTTTGAGGATGGTCCGTGGGCGACGACTACGGCGCAGGAACGTGGACGCATCCTGTTTCGCCTGGCCGAGAAGGTTCGGCAGAATCTGCCGATGCTCGCGGAACTGGAGTGCCGCAACTCCGGGAAGCCAATTGTTGAAGCGGAGTTCGATATTACTGACGTTGCAACTTGCTTTGAATATTACGGTGGACTGGCTACCAAAGTCGTTGGATATGTGAATCCCGTTCCCGACAATGCGATGAGTTTGTCGTTGAAAGAGCCGATGGGAGTCGCGGGACAGATTATTCCTTGGAATTATCCGCTGACGATGGCGGCGTGGAAGTTGGCTCCAGCGCTGGCCGCGGGGTGCACGTGCGTACTCAAACCGGCAGAGCAAACTCCTCTTACTGTGCTGGAACTTGCGAAGTGGTTTGATGAAGTTGGATTGCCGCCGGGGGTGGTGAACGTCATCACTGGGTTCGGCGAAAGTGTGGGATCGCCGCTGGTCAAGCATCCGGATGTAAACAAGATTGCGTTCACGGGATCCGCGTCAGTGGGAAAGATCATCGTGAAGGAAGCCGCTGACACGGTGAAGCGTGTGACGCTTGAGTTGGGTGGCAAGTCTCCCAACATATTTTTTGCTGATGCAGATTTCGAAGCCGCGATTGACGGAGCCCTGTTCGGAGTTTTCATCAACCAGGGAGAAGTTTGTTCGGCCGGTAGTCGCATTCTGGTGCAGAAATCGATCTACAAGAAATTTGTAGAGGCAATGGCAGAGAAAGCGAAGAAAATAAAACTCGGTCCTCCGCTGGAGCGGGACACGAAGATGGGAGCGCTGGTTTCGAAGGATCAGTACGATCGCGTCTGCTCGTATCTTGAAATCGGAAAGAAAGAAGCGAAAGTGGCTTCTGGGGGCGGGCGTGCGACGGAGTTCGCTAAGGGATATTACGTCCAGCCGACAATTTTTTACGATATTGACAACAGCGCGCGCATCTCACGCGAAGAAATTTTTGGTCCCGTCGCGGCGGTGATTCCGTTTGACGATGAGAAGGATGCGTTGAAGATTGCGAACGATACTCCTTACGGGCTGGCTGCGGCTGTGTGGACACGCGATATTTTTAAAGCGATGCGCGCGGTAAAGGCTCTACGGGTAGGAATCGTGTGGGTGAATCACATGCAGCCCACTTATGTCGAAGCTCCGTGGGGCGGATACAAGCAGTCGGGCTTTGGGCGCGAGCTTGGACCATGGGGGATCGAAGAGTATCTGGAAACGAAGCAGGTTTACATCAACTTGAATGAAGCTCCAATCGGCTGGTATTGATCGGGAGGTACTGACGATGGCGACGATTCAATTGCGAACACCAATCCCCGGACCACGGTCACAGTCGCTCATGAAGCGACGCGATGCTGCTGTCGTTCGCGCTGCTTTCCACGCTACGCCGATTTTTGTCGATAAGGCCGAAGGAGCAACTGTCGAGGATGTGGATGGCAACCGGCTGCTCGATTTCGCTGGCGGCATCGGATGCCTCAATGTCGGCCATCGCGCACCCGCTGTGGTTGACGCCGTACGTCAACAACTTGATCGGTTTCTGCATACCAGCTTTAACGTCCTGCCTTATGAGAGCTACGTTTCTGTTTGTGAGAAGTTGAATGCGCTTGCTCCGGGAAAGGGTCTGAAGAAAACTCTGCTGGTGAACTCAGGTGCGGAAGCGGTCGAGAACGCGATCAAGATTGCGCGTTCTTACACGAAGCGATCGGCGATCATTGCTTTTGAGGATGCGTTCCACGGTCGTACTTACATGGCGATGGCGACGACCAGCAAGACGCATCCTTATAAGGCAGGATTTGAGCCGTTCCCCGGCGAGGTGTATCGGATTCCGTATGCCTATTGTTATCGCTGTTCGTATTCGTTGAAGTATCCGTCATGCGAAGTGCACTGTGCGCGGCATTTGGAAGATACGTTCAAGCGTGTGGTGGCTGCGGAGTCGGTGGCGGCAATCATCGTTGAACCGATTCTTGGCGAAGGCGGATTCGTCACGCCGCCCGCGGAATTTTATCCGACGCTGAGTGCGATCTGCCGCAAGTACGGCATTCTGCTGATCGCGGATGAAGTGCAAACTGGTTTCGCGCGCACGGGTGCGATGTTTGCTTGCGCACAACTTGGGCTGGAACCCGATCTGGTGACGATGGCAAAATCGCTGACTGGTGGGTTGCCGATGGCTGCAGTCACAGGACGTGCTGACATCATGGATACGCCTGGTGCCGGCCAATTGGGCGGAACGTTCGCAGGGAGCCCCGTGGCTTGCGAAGCGGCGTTGGCAGTGCTCGATATCATCGAAAAAGAAAACCTGTGTGCACGCGCAAACGTGTTGGGTGAGCGCTTTTGTGTTCGCGCAACGAAGTGGCAGAGGAGGTGGGAATTGGTGGGCGACGTGCGCGGACTTGGCGCCATGCAGGCGATTGAACTCGTCCGCTCGAAGGCGACGCGCGAGCCGGCTGACGAAGAGACCAAGCAGGTGGCACAATATTGTTACGAGCACGGCTTGGTGTTGATCACGGCCGGATCGTATGGCAACGTCATTCGTCTGCTTATGCCGCTGGTTGTTACGGACGAGCAAATGGATGAAGCGATGGACGTGCTCGAATCTGCACTGGCTCAAGTTGCCGAGAAAAAATCGGCACTGGTGGAGCAGTTGACGTAAGAAGTAATGACGTAGCGGCAGCCGCGCTCGGCTGTCGGGTGCGTGCAGCTTGGCTACAGGCGTGGCTCGGGCGGCATAGGAATAACATAGATCAATGACATGGAAATTTCCGGGCTTTGCCCGGTGGACAGCTGAGGGTGGCTGTCTTACGCGATCCTGAAAGGGTTTATCAATCATGACCGTCGCAGCACCTCCTGCTTACAAAGTTCCCCAATTCATCAACGGCCAGTGGATCGATTCGCAAACTTCTGAGTGGCAGGATGTCGTCAACCCTGCAACCGCTGAGGTTCTGGGCCGCGTTCCAATCGCTGACGCTGCGGAAGTGACGCGTGCGATTGCTGCTGCGCAGGCGGCTTATCCAGAATGGCGTCGCACCCCTGCCGAGGACCGCATTCAGCCGCTGTTCAAGCTGAAGATGCTGATGGAAGATCATCTCGACGATTTCGGACGCATCATTTCGCAGGAGAACGGCAAGACCTTCGCAGAGGCGAAGGCCGAGATGCGGCGCTCCATCGAGAATGTCGAAGTGGCTTGCGGCATTCCGATGATGATGCAGGGTTATAACCTGGAGGACGTCGCGCGCGGCATCGACGAGACGATGATTCGGCAGCCACTCGGCGTGGTTGCGGCGATCACGGCGTTTAATTTTCCGGGCATGATCCCGTTCTGGTTTCTGCCTTATGCGATCGCCTGCGGAAATACGTTGATCGTGAAGCCCTCCGAGCGCGTGCCTTTGACGATGAAGTTCGCGTTCGAACTCCTGGAGAAAGTTGGATTGCCGAAGGGCGTAGTCAATCTGGTAAATGGCGGGAAAGTCGCGGTCGATACATTGATCGACCATCCCGATGTTCGTGCAATCAGTTTTGTCGGATCGACTCCCGTGGCGCGTTACATTTACGCGCGCGCCGGAGCGAACGGAAAGCGTGCGCAATGTCAGGGCGGCGCGAAGAATTACGTCATCGTTCTGCCGGATGCGGATATGCCGATGGCGACGCAGATCATTTCCGATAGTGCGTTTGGATGCGCTGGACAGCGATGTCTCGCCGTCTCGGTTGCCGTTACGGTCGGTGAAGCGCAGAAGCAATTCCGCGATTCGATTTCGGAAGCCGCTGCGAATCTGAAAGTTGGGAACGGACTCGACGAAGGTGTGCAGATGGGTCCTGTGATCACGCTTCAGAGCAAAGAGCGCGTGCACAATCTGATCGGCATCGGCGCGCGCGATGGTGCGAAAGTTGTGATTGATGGGCGGAACGCAAAGATCGCGAACCACGAGTTGGGAAACTTTGTGAATCCGACAATTCTGGACGGTGTTCCGGCAACCAGCGAACTGACGAATACGGAAATCTTTGGGCCGGTTTTGAGTCTAGTCCACGCCAGCGATATGGATGAGGCGATGGCGTTGGTGTCGAGTAGCCCGTTCGGGAATCAAGCGTCGCTATTTACGTCGAGCGGATCGGCGGCGCGGCGGTTCCGGCACGAAATTCCTGCCGGGAATATTGGAATCAACATCGGAGTGGCCGCTCCGATGGCCTATTTCCCATTCAGTGGATGGAAAGATAGCTTCTTTGGGATCATGCACGCGCAGGGGCGAGACGCGATTGAGTTCTACACGGAAAAGAAGATTGTGGTTGAGCGCTGGGCGAAAGAGCATTCGCGGAAGTTCTGATACTGAGCGGGATGTGTGGTCAGATGACAGACCTCACCACAGAGACATGGAGACACAGAGCCACAGAGAAAACGAAGATCGGCGAGATCCTGGGACTGCCGCTGTGACTCTGTGAATGAATACTGAAGTTCTGAAAGAGAGAGCAATGACGACAGCGACTGCAAATCGCCCAATGACCGGCCCGGAGATCGTTGATCTCACCAAGAAACACACTTTATTTGAGTGGTCGGCGCAGTCGAAGGTCGACCCGATTCCGGTGGCGAGGGCGAAAGGGATTTATTTCTGGACGCCGGAAGGGAAGCGCTTCATTGATTTCAACAGTCAGTTGATGTCGGTGAATATTGGACATGGGGATGAACGCGTGATCCGTGCGATAACGGAGCAGGCATCCGTGCTCGCGTACGCGAATCCGTTTATGGCGACGGAAGTCCGAGCTCGCCTGGGGGCGAAGTTAGCTGAGATTACTCCGGGCGATATTGATACTTTCTTTTTTACCAACGGCGGCGCGGAAGCGAACGAGAATGCTATCAAGATTGCGCGGGCATTCACAGGGCGTCACAAAATCATGGCGCGCTATCGCTCCTATCATGGGGCGACGGCTGGCGCGGTCAGCCTGACGGGCGATCCGCGCAGATGGGCTGCGGAGCCCGGCATTCCGGGTGTGGTGCGGGTGCTTGATCCTTATCACGGCATTGAGCGCGGATGGGAGTCGGCGGAATCTTCGCTGGCGATGATTGAAGAAATTATCCAACTGGAAGGGGCGCACACTATTGCTGCGTTCTTTCTGGAGATCGTCGTTGGGACAAACGGAATTCTCGTTCCTCCCGACGGATACATGGAAGGCGTGCGCAAGATCTGCGACAAATATGGAATTTTGATGGTCGCGGATGAAGTGATGTCCGGCTTCGGGCGAACCGGGAAATGGTTTGCAATTGATCATTGGAAAGTTGTTCCGGACATGATCTGCATGGCCAAGGGATTGACTTCGAGTTATATCCCGCTCGGCGCGGTGGGAATGCGTCAGCACATTGCCAAGCATTTCACTGACAAAGTTTTCTATGGCGGACTTACATACAACAGTCATCCCATGGGATGTGCGACGGCGCTGGCTACGATCAAAGTTTACGAAGAAGACAATCTGATTGAGAACGCGCGGAAGATGGGCGAGATCATGAAAGCGCTGGGCGCAGAGATGCAGGCGAGGCATCCTTCGGTCGGGGCGGTGCGGTCGATTGGATTATTCGGAATCTTCGAGTTGATCCGGGATCGCAAGACGAAGCAGCCGATGGCTCCGTTCAATGGGACATCCGAAGAGATGGTTGCGCTCGGGAAGTTCTTCCGCGAGAACGGGCTCTATACGCTGGTACGCTGGAATACGTTTTATACGAATCCGCCCCTGTGCATTAACGAGCCGCAGTTGCGGGAGGCGTTCGCGATTATTGATAAGGGGTTGGAGATTACGGACAGCGCGGTTAAGGGGTAGGAAGTCTCAGCGCCAGCTGCGCTGCTGACCGTCCGAAGAAACGACGACTGGCGCGGAGTGCGCTTTCGAGGCGTGATCATTGATCGCGGTCGCGGCTTGTGTGCGGAGGTTGCCAGCCTTGGCGTCGAAATCCATTGTGCTCACACTGTGGGAACAGTGAGTGCATGTGAACTTCATTCCGCTCTTGATGCGCTCGATTCGGTAGGCTTTCACTGCTTGAATTGTAGTCCTCGGTGAGCGCGGTGGAACACGGCGAGGGCACGAAGGTAACTGCGGAAGCGCTCGAAAGTTCGTCGTGGCGCAGGGGCTGAAGCCCGATTGTTTAGCAGACTAGCGTGGCCCTGAAGGGCCACTCTTCCACGTTTAGTCTTCGACATCTAGGCGGACAGATCGAGGCACCCGGATCAAGCTGGCCACTTCAAGCTGACGCATTTCTGAAGCGGGGCTACTTCTCCAATCGGTTGTATTTCTTTAGGACTTCGCGAAGGCGGTCGTGAGGCAGGCCGATCGCGGTGTGGCCGTCGATTCCGGTCATCGTATCAGCGGCGACCATGGCGTTCACGACGGCTTCTTCGGTGGCTCGAACGGTGGCCAGGAAGATTGGATCAAGGCTGTCGTTGGGTAGCATCTTCAGGTCGTGGACTCCTTTGGGAGAAGCTACTCCGGGATTCGCGGTGGAGAAACTCACGAAGATGTCGCCGGAGCCGTCGCCGGAGTAACTGCCATCGCGGCCTAATCCCAGAGCGGCGCGGCGGGCCAATCTTTTTAGCTGGGTTGGAATCAGAGGCGCATCGGTTGCGATCACGATGATGATGGAGCCGACGTCTTCGCCGTAAGCGGGGTGCTCGGGAATTTCTTTGCCGACTGGAACTCCGGCGATGCGCAATTCGCCGCGCCTTCCGTAGTTGCATTGCACGAGTACGCCGATGGTGTATCCTCCGTCTTTTGCGTCGAGCACGCGCGATGAAGTCCCGATTCCTCCCTTGAATTCGTTGCAGATCATGCCCGTGCCGCCGCCGACGCTGCCTTCTTCGACGGGGCCGCCGTGGGCTGTGTCGAGGGCGTGGAAAGCGTCTTCGGGTTTTACGTGGAATCCATTGATGTCGTTGAGAAAACCGTCCCAGGTTTCGGCGACGACGGGCAGCGACCACCAATAGCCTTCCATGTCTGGATTGCCGCGCTTCACTTTCCATGCAATGACCGCATCGCGCACAACTCCGACGCTGTGGGTGTTGGTGATCATGACGGGGCCGTCGAGAAATCCGGAGTCTTCGAGCCAAGTGGTTCCGGTCATTTCTCCGTTGCCATTCAGCGTGAACCAGGCGCCAAAGACGGCGTCGTTGGCGTCTTTCCCGCGAGGGTGGATGGCCGTGACTCCCGTGCGGACGGGGCCTTCTCCAACTTTGAGTTTGCCGTCGCCGGAGATGAGGGTGGTGTGTCCGACTTCGACACCTTTGACGTCGGTGATGGCGTTATACCGGCCCGGAGTGCCGTCGAAAGGGACGCCGAGATCGCGGGCACGGGGCTTGCTGGCGGCTAGTGAGGATGCGTTGGAAAAGAGGAGAAAGCACAAACAAGCGGCTGGTAACGGGAGGGAGCGAAATCGCATCATAAGGGGTCTTCGTTTTGTGTGTCGGCGAAAGTATAAAGCATGCGAATCAAGCATGCTGTGTTGGTTTAGAATTCGGCTAGCGGGCGGATCCGCCCAGAGTCGAATGAGGAGAGAGCCATGGAAACTTGGAAACGGGCGGCGATTGCAGGATCGTTTGGGGCGGCGGTGATGTTGCTGGTGAAGGGGAAGCGTCCGGCGGCAGTATTGGTCGGTGGCGTGGGACTCGCGGTGCTCGCGTCGGAGTATCCAGAGAAATTTGGACAGATCCGCGATGAACTGCCTTCGTATGTGCGGCAGGGCACCCGATTTTTCGACGTCGCGCTGAAGATGGGAAACAAGATTGGGGAACTGGCGGAAAAGCGGGCTGCTAAGGCGTTTGAGGAGTTGGGAGAGTTTTGAGTTCCGCTGCTCGCTGGTCGTCCTTCGCTCAACCCTTCGTTGCGAACAGCGAACAGCGAACGACGAACAGCGAACGACGATCGGCGCTTCTACTCGATTCCTAGCTGTTTCTTAGCATCCGGACTGAGGCGTTCCGGGGTCCAAGCGGGCTCCCACAAAATATTCACGCTGGCGTTGCGGACACCGGGGAGTTGCTCGACGCGAGATTTTACCTGTGCGCTGATGTTGACGTGCTCGGGGCAGCCTTGGGCGGTAAGGGTCATGTCGACGGTGACGTCCTGCTGATTTTCAGGCACGTCCTCGAAGCGGATTTCATAGATCAATCCAAGATCGACGATGTTGACGGGGATTTCCGGGTCGTAGCATTGTTTGAGGGCGCTGAGTACGTCATCTTGAGCGAGGGGCATGAAAGTCCTTTTGGGGCGCCGCGAATGCTGCGCTACTTCTGCTTTTGCGTTACTTAGATTCTAACTGATCGCGACGCCCAAGAAATCCGTCTCGACTTTTTTGAGCTCTTCTTACAATTATGGCTATCAATCCTGAACTGCAGAAAAAACTTCAAATCTTTCTGGTCGTTGCTATCGTGCTGGCGGGAGCGCGCGCGGCCTATATCGTTTACGACCGTCATCAAACGATGAAGGCTGAAGAAACTCCGAAACAGGAGGCGGCTCTCAAGGCGGACTACTATGTGACGCCGAAAAAGTTACACGCCTACGATTTGAAGTCGGCTCATGAGTTGACCGAGCAGCCGGTGTGGGTGAAGTTTGGATATCAGAATACTTATTACCCTTATGACTCGCAGCGGCACAAGACTGATTTTGCACATGAGGCAGGAACATTGCTCCCGCTGCAGAAGTTGTCGATTCAGGATGTAGTCACTGATACGGCTCCGAAGGCTGAGGGGACGAAACAGGTGATGGCGCGATTTGTGATGGACGGGAAAAACTATGCGGTTCCGGTTGGAGCGGAGAAGGGCGGAGATTTCCGATTTCTGGCCAACGACATTTTCTTTATCGAAGATCCTCATGATCTGTATAAGTACTGGCCCGCGGATGTCTGGCAGAAGATTGAAGCCCACGAAGTGCAGCTGGGGATGAGCGAATTGCAGACGACGTTCGCGATTGGTGTGGGGACTTCCGAGGGCGCGGGCGATTACGGATCGCGGACCCTGCATTTTGCGAATGGTGGCAAGCCATTGCTGATTGCGTTTCAGAACGACAAGGCAGTGGAGATCAAGCCGGGATCATAGGCTACAATTCCCGACATGAAACGAACCGTCGGTGCGGTTGCTGTCTCTCTTTTGTTTTTCTTCGTCAGTCTTGCTTCCGCGAACTCCGCGGTAAATTCCTCCGCGCCGCGCACCCTTCGCGTGGACTATTACCACGCCGGAAACTCCCACGACGAGTGGTTCAGTCTTGATCGCGTGGTGCTGGAGCCGCTGGCGTGGCCAGGAAACCTGGCGAAATCCCTCGATGAAAGTCAGCTGGGAAATTATTTATTTGAGGTTCGCGAGCAGGGCAGCGGGAAACTGCTGTACTCCCGCGCATTCAATTCCGTGTTCGGCGAGTGGCGGGAGACAGATGAGGCGCAGCATGGGAACAGAACATTTTCGGAGTCGCTTCGTTTCCCGACTCCGGATGGGCCAGTCATCGTGTCGCTGAAAGAACGTCCCGATGACGCCAGCGCCGCTTGGAAAGAAGTTTGGAAAACGATGGTGGATCCAAAAGACAAATTTGTGGACCGGTCGCGTCCTTCGTCGCCAGGAGAGTTAATCGCATTGCAGAAGATGGGCGATCCCGCAACGAAAGTTGATTTGCTGTTGTTAGGCGACGGCTACACAGCACGGGAACGGGCGAAATTTGAGAAAGACGCGCGACGATTTGTGGAGACGCTGTTTTCGACGTCTCCGTTTAAGGAACACAAGAAAGATTTCAACGTTTGGGGACTTTGTCCGGCGGCGGAAGAGTCAGGGGTGTCGCGGCCTTCGACGGGAGTCTATCGAAGATCGCCGCTAGGTGCGTCGTATGACACGTTTGGATCCGAACGTTACGTGCTGACCATGGAAAATCGCACGATGCGCGATATCGCTTCATTTGCACCGTATGAATTTATCGAAATCCTGGTTAACGGGAAGACCTATGGTGGCGGCGGGATTTTTAATCAATACGGTACGGTGGCCGTGGACAACATGTGGTCTGGATATGTGGGTGTCCACGAATTCGGGCATCAGTTTGCAGCGTTGGCGGACGAGTACTACACGTCGGATGTGGCCTATCTTTCTCCAGCGAAGAAACCCGAACCCTGGGAGCCGAATGTCACGGCGCTGCTTGATCCGGCAAATTTGAAGTGGAAAGATTTGGTGGGGGCGGGAACTCCGATTCCTACACCGTGGAAGAAAGAAGAGTTCGAGCGCTTTGAGCAAGACATTCAGCGTCAACGCCGTGAATTGCGCGCGGCAGGAAAGCCGGAAGCTGAGATGGAAGAACTCTTCCGCAAAGAGCGGGAGAGTGAAGATGCGATGCTCGGTACCGATCAGTATGCCGGTAAAGTGGGAGCTTTCGAGGGCGCGAATTATGAGGCGAAGGGATACTACCGTCCAGAGGAAGACTGCATCATGTTCACCCGCAGCAAGACGTTCTGCGCTGTATGCCGGAGAGCGATTGAACGGGTGATTGGAATGTACACGTAAGTGCTTTCACCGCCGAGACGCAGAGGGCGCTAAGAACCCTAAATTTGCATTGTCATCCTGAGCGAAGCGAAGGACCTGCTGTTTTCGGTGCGCGGCGGACAGCAGGTCCTTCGCTTCGCTCAGGATGACAAATTATTTTTGCTAGGCGTGTTTCGGGATGGGAGTGGTAGATGTGCGCGGACGAACTCTACCACTTCTGGTGTCACATAACTTGGTGGGCGGATCGCGAACGCGGGGCGATTGATTACGGGCTTTAGCGAGACGTGCTCCCAAGCCGGTTTGTTGTTATCGTCAGAAGCGTGCAGCAACACGGCGTCGGCTCGATCCAAAAAGTTTTGTGCGGACGCTTTGAAGTCGGTGGTTTGCGGATCGAGGACGGTCAAATAAAGATCCGGTTTTACGAAGCGCAGGATGCTGTTAGACTCGACGACGACATTTTCGGTCGAGGCTAGAAGTTTGCGGACGCGCGGCATTGCTTCGGCCAGCAGTCCTTGTTGGGTGCGAATCCACCAGGAGTGATCGGCTCCAGCGACCAGGAAGCGCGAAGTGTCGGATTCTCCCGAGCGATCTTTTTCTTCTGACACTGCCAAGGAGTGGTCGGCCGTGACGCAGTCGCAGGCTTCTCCGTTGGCCGAGCAGATGCCGTGTCCGTATTGTGTAATTTTTAGAGCGGTCCAGTGAAATTCGCGCAGGGCAGAGATTAATCCGGAGACTACGCTGGTCTTGCCAACGCTGCGGGTGTGTCCGCCGATTACGAGGATCATGGGAAGGTCAGCTCTTAGCTCTTAGCTTTTAGCAATTAGCATTTCGCACTCAGCATCAGCAAAACACTTTTTAAATTTGGGGTGCTGCTGAGACGGGGCTAGCCCCGTCTCTACTGGAGATCCGTGGTGATCTCAACTTTTTCTCTTGGCTGACCTTGATAGGTACGCCAATTCTTTTAGATATTCTCGCACTGGTTTTGCTGGAGTGCCCCAGAATACTTCGCCTTTTCCGCGCAAGATCTTTTTGGGCAGGATGCCGCCTTGGCCTCCGATCATGACGCCGGATTCGACGCGGGCATGATCGCCGATGCCGACTTGTCCTCCCATGATGACGTTGTCTTCGATGGTGACGCTGCCGGAGAGGCCGGTTTGAGCGGCGATGATTACGTTCTCTCCGATCTGGCAGTTGTGGCCGATGTGGACGAGGTTGTCGATTTTCGCGCCGCGGCGGATTCGTGTTTCATCGAGTGCGCCGCGATCGATGGTGGAGTTCGCTCCGATTTCTACGTCGTCTTCGAGTATTAGGCGTCCGATTTGCGGGGATTGCTCGTAGCGTCCTGTCTTCGCGTCGCGTACGTAGCCGAAGCCTTCGCTGCCGAGAACGGCTCCCGCTTGAACGATCACTCGATCACCCAAAGTTGTTCCGGGATAGATGGTGACGTTCGCGTCGATGCGGCAATGACTTCCGATGATGACGTTGTCGCCAATGACAGTTCCGGAGCCGATTGTTGTTTCCTCGCCGACTTTGACGTGCTCTCCGAGGACTGCGCGCGGTCCGATTGCGACATTCTTACCAACTTCCGCTGACAATGCGACCACCGCTGATTCATGAATTTCTCGATTCGTCGCTATATCGCGAAGCAATTTTGCGGCGCGGGCGAAAGTCAGGCGCGGCTGCGAGGATACGAGGATCGGCTTTGACTGTGCGAGGGCAATCGATCCTTTGACGGCAAAGTCTCCCACGATGATGGCAGCAGCGGATGACTTCATCGCGGCATCGAGATATTGTGCGTCCTCCACAAAGACCAGGCTGTCGGCGGTGGCCGATTGCAGGCTGGAGACGTCCTGTGACGGTGATGGAACCGTCGCCGAGAAGATGGCAGCCGAGTTGTCCGGCGAGATCGCGCAGGGTTTGCTTCATGGTTGTCTATTGTCGCTTTCCGGGGCGTATGTGTACAACGGGGAGTCTCGCAGAATGGGGCAGAAAATTACGGTCAGGGCGACGGCCTAGCTGCGCTCGGCTGGACATCCGGGGGCGGCTGTACCTACGCGGACTTCGCCAACCTTAGTACAGCGGGGGCTGTCCGGGTGGCCTGGTCTTCCAGCGGCGGTGGACCCAGAGCCATTGGTCGGGATATTGGCGGATGAAGTCTTCGATCACTTTGGTAAACTTTGCGGTGTTGGCAACGATGTCGGATTCGCTGTCGTTCGTTCGCACCAGCTCGACGGCTGGTTCGAAGCGCAGAATATATTTTCCTAACTTCTTGTCCCAAACTGTAAATCCGGGGACGACGGCGGCATCGGTTTTCAGCGCGATGCGGGCTAGACCGCTGGCTGTGCAGGCAGGGATGCCGAAGAAATCCACGAAGACGCCTTGCGGCGGAGTCATGTTGGTGTCCATGAGAATGCCGACGGTTTCTCCGGCGCGCATCGCCGAGAGCAGGCCGCGCACGAAATCATCTTTATCGACGGTGCGGTTGCCGTGCATGGTGCGATAGCTCTGGATCAAACGATCGACATAGGGATTGTCGAGAGATCGCATCACGATCGATAGCGGATGTCCCTGCAAAGAGTGCGCGAAGGCGGAGACTTCCCATGCGCCGACGTGTCCGGTGAGAAACAGAACGCCTTTGCCCCGAGCGAAGGCGCGCTCGAAGTTTTCGAATCCGTCATAGGCGACGATGTCGGAGACGTTTTCGCGGGTGTAGCGCGGGAAGAGGCAGACTTCGGCGAGCTGGCGTCCGAGGGAAATAAACTCACCGCGCAAGAGACGGCGGCGGTCGCGATCCGACATATCAGGGAAGGCGAGAGTTAAGTTGCGGAGGCCGACGCGGCGCAGGCGTCCATGAACTGCGTACACGGTGAGTCCGAGAGAGATGCCGATGGCGCGGGCCACGGGGCGGGGAAGGATTCCCAGGACCTTGATGCAGATCCAGACGAGAGCGTATTCGAGGCGTTCGCGCAAGGGGAGAGGCAGTTCTCAGTTCCCGGTTCTCAGTTCTCAGAGAGACCGATCACCAACACAACACCTACACCACCAATTTTGTCATCCTGAGCGAAGCGAAGGACCTGCTGTTTCACTGGTAGATGAAGAAGCAGGTCCTTCGCTTCGCTCAGGATGACAAATCTGTGTGGGAGCAAAAGCTTAAAAAAACGTGCAACTAATTAATTAGTTGCTCAAATTGCCGCAGGCGATGATTTCGAAAAACTTCTCAGACCTGCGTCCCGCGAAAAAGAGTTCTGCGGCTCTTACTGAGAACTGAGAACTGAGAACCGGGAACTGAGAACTAGCTCCCCCTACTTCGCCGCCTGCTGCGCCCACTTCGCTAGCGTGCTCAAGAACGGATAGGACGCTTTTGGAGCCGCGACATCGCCTTTTAGCGATGTCTTGAACGGGACCATGCGGCCATAAAATTCGCGTGTGCTGCCTTTGTCTTGTTTGATGACGGCGCCGGAGAGTTCCAATCCGGCGAAGAGGCCGCGGGATCGCGAGTAGGTCAAGACCTGTGCGCGCATCTTCCAATCGGTGTCGGCGGCGGCGTGGCGTCCTACGGGACCGGCGGCTGCGCTGGCATCGGCTCCCAGCTTGAACTGGCTGGAGAGCAGGTTATCCATGCCACCTTTGTTCATGATCAGCATGACGAGGTCGGTGGCTTGTCCGCCAATTTGCAGGCCGAAACTGCCGCCGCCGATGGTGAAGAACGCCGGAGCGCTCCATCCTGCGGGAGTGCGGCAGCTGGCAACACCTTTGCCGTAGCGGCCGCCGAAAACGAATCCTCCGTTTAGGAGGGACGGGACGACGGCGACGCATTCGGCGGATCCCAAAACTTCTTGCGGAATGCCTTTGTCGGGAGCGGCCTGGATTTCATCGAGCACGGTTCCGGCGGCTTCGACGCGTCCCGAGGCCTTGGTGTTGGGATCGGGGGCCGGAGTTGCAACTGGAGCAGGCGCCGGAGCTGGTGTGGCCGGGTCTTGCGCGGAAAGGATCGGGGTCAGGAAACAGGACAGCGCCAACAGAACGAGAAAATTTCGCATCAAGCCTCACATGGCTGGGAATCTGGATTTGGGATCGCGTTTTGATCCACGTTTTATATCTCTCTGATTCTATTCGATGCAGGCTTCGGACGTCGGGATGTGGGGGGAGTGATTAGGGTGAGTCGGGCGGGGCAGCTTTCAGCCGTCAGCCGTCAGCCATCAGCCCTCAGGCTCAGCGGCCCGTGGCGGAAGTCTTGCAGCGGCGGTTATGCGAGATCGATCTTGATTTGGTCGCCCCATGATTTGTCGCCCCACGATTTGTCATCCCGAGCGCAGCGAGGGATCTGCAGTTCGGCGCGAAGATGCAGATCCCTCGCGTTGCTCGGGATGACAAGATTTGATGGATTGGGATTCTTCGGGGCAAAAAAATGCGGGATTGAAAGCGGCGACCCTAATCTCCGTTTCCAATCCCGTCTCCCAGGTTCTGTGGTAGGTGAGGCGAGTATGCGGCAGGAGAGAAAAGGGGACAAGATTACGGGGGTCACGGTACTTAGGTAACCGGAGGGCGGGTGGTGTCCATCAAATGCGAAAGCGGTTTTTCAACAGTTATTCTTCTCCGGGGTGGAAATACTTGTACACCGGCGATCCTTTGGGGGCCCAGCGCTTGGCTTTTTCCATCCATGCTTCGCTGTTTGGACTATCGGACAAAGCTTTATAGGCTGAGCTCAAATTCATGGCCAATTCGCTCTTCTCGGCCATCTGTGATTCCGAATCACCGCACAATGCGACGCATGCCTGATATTGCGTTACGGCTTCCGGATAGCTTTTCTGATGAAGGTAGGCAAAAGCTATTTCTCGGCACAACAACTCGTCTTTGGGATTCTTAGCAAACTCGCTCTTAGAGACGCGAATAGCATCTTCGGGTCGATCGAGTGCGTTGTAGGCGTAAACGAGTTCGAACACGAGCTTAGGGGCGTCAGGTCGTTCCTTATATGCAGGTTCGAGATAACCGAGAGCCCGTCGCGAATCTCCAATGCCGTTGTAAAAGGATCCCCAATTGACTCTGTGTGTAACGGAATCGGCCTTGTCCTCGTAAGAGTTGAGCCAGTCCGGTTTCTCTGGCAGGCCCAGTTGCTCAATACCGCGGGGCGGGAGCAGAGCCGCAATGCCATTTTGATCAAGGCGAATCTTCAGACTGTACTTGTTTGGTGGGAGTGGGTTAGGTGCGGCATGATAGTTGCCATCTCCATCGATTACGAAGCGCCCAAAGTAATGCATCGTGAATCCGGCTTGCGGGTCGATGTAGACGAAACCGTAAGTGTAGTCATGGTCGTCCGGCTTGTGAAACAGAACCACCCAACGGTCTTCGCAATCGGACATGTGGACGTCGTAACTGAGACCCGCGGTCTTCGACACTGGATCGCTGCCGACGTTCCCAACGTTAGTTTGCTGAACCGCACTGCTGAGCTCGGAGCTTAGTTGCATGGCGACAGCATTTGTCGGCGAGTCTGCCTTCTTTTTGTCTCCCTCACTTTCGGCTTGAGCTACGGCAGCGTGTAGAAAACCGAGAATCGTGAGTAAAGCGACGGCAGGTTTCGCTTTCATGACGGGCACCCCTGAGATTTTGAAACTTACAAGAACGTACAAAGGTCAATAATTATCAATGGGAATATTACCCCTATTAGAATAATACTAAGACAATAGGCCGGGAACGTATCTTGCTGGATATCGGCGAAGCATCACTCATTCGGAGAACAGGCTCTCTATGCAACTCACGGACTGCTCGAGTGTGATCAAAGGAATCCTGGCGGCGAGTTTAATCGCTTTACTAGCCTTCGCCGCGGAGGTGGTGGGGCAAGATTCGAAAGATCCGCACCGTCCGCCTTGCGCCGGCGTCGAGTGCCGACGGGTGAAGTCTTTTGTAAAGGCCCACTATTGCGGCAAGCCGCAGGGAAACGGCCCTGATGATGGCTGTGAGATTCGCATTCCGAAAAAGCGTCCCAATATCAAAGTCACAGCCAACTATGAATGCAAATGGGTCGATGGGATTCGGCATTGTCAACAGCATGGGCAGCCCTCTTCTGAACAGCGGAGTGCTCTCGTTGGCGAACTCCAACGCCTGGGTCTGCCGACCGGCGCAAAGGGACCAACCTATTTCACAGTTTGGCAACCGAGTGGATCGGATTGGACTCTCGTGGAAGCATATTACGACCATATTGTGGGCTCTGACGTGACCCTCTGCCAGGTGATTGCGATCGTGGACAAGGATTCGCGGCTATCTGTGCTCCGAAAAGTGCGATTCCAAGAAACTAATGCCAATAAGAACACGGTCACTACCTGGTCTCCACTCGACCTAGCGGATGCAAATGGCGATGGGGAAATCGATGTCATTTTGGAAGCGGACGCTTATGAGGATCACTGGATTGAAGTAGATCGCATGAAGGGCGGCTCTTTTCAGACGATCTTTTCCGGCCTTGGCTACTATTTGTAGTCCTCGGAGTACAGATTTCTTATCGCGTGTTTACTCCCCGCCAAGAAAAAAGGCCGACAGTTTGTCGGCCTCAAATCCTGAT
>CAWGOX010000004.1:0-163044 GCA_963824315.1 uncultured Acidobacteriaceae bacterium
TTTTTCCGTGCGCGCGATACCGCGAATGAATGCAACGGCGAGAGCAATCCCAACCGCTGCCGATGCGAAGTTGTGGTAGGCGAGCCCGGCCATCTGCGTGAGATAGCTCATGGTGGCCTCGCCAGTGTAGTTTTGCCAGTTCGTGTTGGTGGTGAACGACGCGGCAGTGTTGAAGGCGAGTGTTGGCCCGACGGCGGTAAACTTCTGCGGATTCCACCAGGGGAGAAGTTGCTGGACGCGCTCCAACAAGTAAAGCAGCAGCATGGATGCGCCGCTGAAGAGCAACATGGTCGTGGCATATTCGGTCCAGCGCATCTCGTGCGTCGGATCGACTCCGGTCACGCGATAGAGCAGGCGCTCGATCGGTCGCACGACGGGATCGAGAAATGTCCGCTCGCCGCTAAACACCCTCGCCATGAAGACGCCGAGCGGCTTTGTGATGGCGAGAACCAGCGCCAGAAAGACGAGGATTTGCATCCAGCCATTGGTCGTCATTTCAGAAATTCTCCGGCTTCAACAATGCGTAAACCAGGTAAACCATTAACCCGGCGCTGACGATCAGCATGATGATCGATTCGGCGTTCATCGTGATTCTTTCCTCAAGTTCTAGTCGTTGGTCGATGGTCGTTGATCGTTGGTCGTTCGTCGTTCGTCGATGTCGCTTCTTACCGCGCTAGCGAATTCGATCGCAAAATTTCACATACGCCAGTCCAGCTGCAAAAAATGCGATCGTGACGACGATGAAAATCAGGTCGAGCATGGAACCTCCTGCAACTCGCGACAATTACAGATTGCATTTTGATCATTGTCGTAAATCATCAGAATTTCACCAGAATCGCCATATTCAGGCGGTTCTCATCTTTGCGTAGATCCGGCGTCCAGCCCGGAACAGCGGAGCCATCCGGCCCGGTATTACCGCCGGGAGGAGTGATTCCTCCGCGTCCTGTAAAGTACGGAACGTTGGCGGCGCGATGGTTGTACTCCCAGCGAAAGGTGATGTACTGGCTCGGCATGTAGTCATACGTGGCTGTCATGTCCCAAGCTTTATAGGGATCGCCGGGGTTCTCGGTGAAATATGGAGTACCCGAAACAGCGGTCGCACCATTGATCGGCGGCAACAACACCAGATAGCGGCCGGGATTATTCATCTGACCTCCGCCGAGCGTCACGGCGTAGCGGTCTTTGTGGAACCACAGACGGTTGTAGATCATATATCCAACGAAGCTCTGCTTCGGATCGACAACGCGTTGACCGGCAATCGTCTTCACGGTTGTTCCGAAACAACTGACACCGCCGCCGCTCTCGCAGCCGAGATCGCCGGTCAAAGAAAATGCGGCCTTGTCGAGAAACCTTCCCGGATCGTCGTAGTACTTAACTTCAAGACTGTTGTCGGTGTGGAAGCGCGTGCGGTTGGGGATGCCCAGAGTGTCGGTGCCGATGCCGTAGTTGTTGGAGACAATCGATATCGCTCCGGTGGGGCGATAGAGGATCTGTCCGCCGAGTCCGGGCTTCTTATTGAACTTTCCGTAGGACTGCCAGCCGTTCACGAACCAGGGCTCGATTTTCAACTTCGCGGTTGGAAATATCTGGACGCGCACGCCGTTGAAGAACCACGGAGTATTGGAGGACACATAAGACGGCTGATAGGCCCAGTTGTCAAAGTTGTAGTAACTGAATAATCCGATGTATGACATGAAGATTCCGGCGTCTACGTTGACGCCGTGCAACACATCGAAGTGGTATCCACCGTAAGCCTCTGAGACGTAGCGATAGGCGGTATCGAGATTCCACTGGCCGTGAGCAACGCTGGCGTCGTTTCGGGGCGTGGTCTGCGCGTACATTCCAAACTGCGTCATCAGACGGGCGCGGACGTTATCGAGATGGAAGTCGCCACCAACGCCGAGTTGCGTGAGCTGTACTTCGCCGGAGCGAAATACTTCGCTCGACCCACCGATCGTGTTGTCTCGAGGACTATTGAAATCGTAAATGTACGAAGTATCGGCCCTGATTTCAGGCGTAAAGAATTTGCTGTCGAACGCGGCGTCCTTGGTGCGGGCGTTGCCGTTAAGCCAAGTCCAGTCGGCGAAGGCGAAGGGCTCGGCGGGCTTGTTGTCTTGGGTAGTCGCAGCGGGCGCTGTAGATTCTACTCCGACATGCGGTTGGAGCAGAGCCGGTTGGACCATCGATGCAGTGGTGGAATTCGCACTAGTCACGCCGACGCCTCCGGGTCCGGTTTCGGTGGCCGTAGCAGGCGAAGCGGCCTGTTTCTGACCGCCCGACTGTTGCGTCGATTTCTGTAGCTGCGCCTCGAGTTCCTCGATGCGCTTCTTCATTGCTTCGAGTTCTTTCATGACTGATGGCGGGACAGATGAATCCGCCGCAGAGCCGGAGACAGCGGGTTGCTGCTGTCCATACATCGGAATAATTAGAACGGCAACAGACAGTATTAAGACCGCACATCGTGGTACGGTTTTTTCGATATTCCTCATGGTGTCTCCCAAAACACTTCACCTGAAACTTTGGAACGGCTGACTTAAGTTTTCCGACCGCGCAGAACTGAACAAACAGGGTTCTGTTCCAACTCTTGATTAGATCGCTTGGGGCATCAGGACGGGATAAGGGGTTCGTAAAGAAGTCATAAAGAGGTAGGCGAAGTTCGGAGTGGACAGGCGAGGGCGGTTGTCCGACGCGAACGTTGAAGGTACAGGCTTCGAAAATTCGAGGATTAGTCGCCGGGTTCGAAGCGGTAGCCTACCCATGGGTCGGTGAGAATGTAGCGAGGAGAATTTGGCGAGGGTTCAATTTTCTTTCGAAGTTGTGCGACAAAGACGCGCAGGTATTCAACTTGCTCGGTATTTTCGCCGCCCCAGACTGCGCTCAGCAAAGCGCGATGGGTTACAACTTTGCCGGCGCGTCGTCCCAGATAAAAGAGCAGGTCAAACTCTTTGGGCGTGAGATGGACGGCGCGGCCTTTCACCGAAACGCTGCGCGCGCCGGGATCGATTTTGAAGTCGCCTATTTCGAGGGGCGCGACCTCTGATTCCTGCGTGCGTGCGCGACGGAGATTGGCGCGGACACGGGCTAGCAGTTCGTCCATTCCGAAGGGCTTGGTGATGTAGTCATCCGCACCGGCGTCGAGCGCTTGAACTTTTGTCCGCTCTTCGCCGCGCACCGAAAGCACAATGATCGGAATTTGCGTCTTGGCGCGCAGACGGCGGCACAACTCAAGCCCGTCCATATTAGGCATGGCGAGGTCGGTGATGACCAAGTCTGGAGTCCAGTCTTTCATGATCTCGAGCGCTGTCTCACCGTCGTTGGCTACACGGATGTCGTATCCGTGAGTGGAAAGCGACGTCCGCAGCACACGCGTGATCTGCGATTCATCGTCCACAACGAGAATGCGTTTGTGATCTGACATCGAGTTTCGAATCGAACTTTGCGATCGAGGACTAACTACTAAAGACAAACGCTTGACGATAGCAGCTCAGTTGGGTTCCTGGGTGACGATGTGTACGTCCACGGCTGGAGCGTCGCGCAAGAACTGGTGGATTGCCGAAAGATAAAAATATCGTTTCCAACCCTTCGTGGCCGACCGTCCAAAGACGACTTGGGTGATGTGTTTCTCGTTGACGAATTCCGCAACAGCCTCGGCGACAGTCTTCCCTTTAAGGCGCGCCACTGTCGCTCCAACATTTTCTGCGAAGCGGATATTCGAGTTCAGGGTGCGCTGATTCGCTTCGCTCGAATCCTGCCCCAGGTCGGTGTAGGCCACAAATAGTTCGGCATTCATTGCCTGGGCCATGCGCGCGCCGCGAGCGATCAAATACTGAGCGGCGGGATTCGAACTAATGCACACCGCAATTCGTTCGCGGATCGCAACTGCTTTCCTATCGTCGCCCGGGCTCTGATCATGCTCGCTGCGATGCTGCTCCAGACTCTGATCGACCTGTTGCGCAACCTGGCGCAGAGCAAGTTCGCGCAGAGCGATCAGGTTTGCTTCGCGAAAGAAATTTCCGAGCGCGCGCCCCACGCGCTCCTGCGGATACACATCGCCGCGCCGCATGCGGTTCTGCAAGGCTTCCGGAGTCAAATCGATCATCACAACTTCATTGACTCGTTGTAGCACCCAGTCGGGCACAGTCTCTCGAACCTGGATTCCGGTAACTCCCTGAACCGTCGGCGTAACGCTCTCCAGATGCTGAATGTTCATGGTGGAGAGCACGTCGATCCCGGCGTCGAGCAACTCCAACACATCTTCGTAGCGCTTGCGATGTTTACTGCCTTCGATATTCGTGTGTGCGAGTTCATCAATCAATGCAACACAGGGTTTGCGCTGGAGAATGGCGTCCACGTCCATCTCTTCAAAGAGCGCGCCTTTGTAATCGAGGGCTTTGCGGGGAACGGTTTCGAGGCTCGTGACTAGTTCTCCGACGCCTTTTCTGCCGTGAGTCTCGACAACTCCGATCACGACGTCTTCGCCGCGTGCGTGACGGCGAATCGCCTCGGTCAGCATAGTGTGCGTCTTGCCGACACCGGGAGCGTATCCAAGAAACAACTTGAACCTGCCACCCTTTTTCGACGGCGAACATTCCTCCAGCCATTGATCGGGAGTTTTAGACATCGCGCTTATTGTCGTCGAGACTCGGAAAGGATGTAAAGGACAGGTTTCGAAGTTCCAGGTTTCGAGGTTGCGAGGTTGCAAGGTTTCGAAACCGAAAGCGGTTTAGATTTTGAAACATTGCAACCCTGAAACATTGAAACCTGGCTTTGTCATACAATCGGGCTCGTGAAGGCCAACCCGAAATCCGGAACCGGCTACGCAGTCGCGGTGGCGGCCGTGGCGGTGATCACATTCGTTGGCGCGCACTGGCTGCATCTGAATCCCACAACTATTGCGCTGGCGTTTCTGCTGGGCGTTCTTGGTATCTCTGCCTATTGGGGATTGCGGCAATCCGTATTCATGTCGGTGATTGCTGCGTTGGCATTCAATTATTTTTTTCTACCTCCGGTGGGTACTTTCACGATTTCGGATCCGCAAAACCTGGTTGCGCTGTTCGCATTTCTGGTGACTGCAGTGACAGCCAGCGAACTCTCGGAGCGAGCGCGACAAGGTGCGCGCACGGCGATCGAACGCCGTCAGGAACTGGAGCGCCTCTATGCATTCAGCCAGTTGCTGCTGTCCAGTGATAGCCCTGCGGAATTGTTGAATCTGATTCCGCGATACGTAGTCGAGTCTTTCGGGATTCGCTCCGCTGCGATTTTATTGTCCAACCGCAGCGATGTATATCGCTCCGGACCCAACACCGATGGACTGGAAGAACGCGACCTGCAATTAATCAGCTTGCGCGGAGAACCGCGCGTCGACACCGCGCAGCAAGTGGCGTTCATGCCGCTGCGCATGGGCATGCGCGTCGTGGGATGCATGGGCGTCGCTGGTTCTTTGCTTTCGCGGCAGACGTTAGAAGCGATCGGCAGCCTGGTGGCAATCGCGATCGAGCGTGCCGGAGCAGTCGAGAAACTTAGCCGCGCCGAGGCTTCCCGCGAAAGTGAGCAGTTGCGGTCGGTGCTGTTGGATTCCGTGACGCATGAATTTCGTTCTCCGCTTACGGCGATCAAAGCGTCGGTGACTTCGTTGCTGGGTAGTTCACTTGGCGGTTCGAGTGACCCGTCTGGGAATTTATCCAGTTATTCAGACGAGGAGAAACACGAACTGCTGACCATCATCAACGAGGAAAGTGATCGCTTGAATCGTCTGATTGGAGAAGCTGCCGAGATGGCGCAGTTGGACGCCAACAAAGTTGAGTTTCGTTTCGAACCTGCACCGGTCGGGGCAGTTGTGCACGAGGCCCTCGACGAATTGAAGCAGCTTTTGACCCAGCATCCTGTGGAAGTGAGAATTCCGGATAGCCTTACTCTCGCGCGCATGGACTCGGCACACATAAAAGAAGTGATGGTCCACTTGCTCGAGAACGCTGCCAAATATTCGCCGCCTGGCGCACCGATCCGGGTCACAGCCGAAGCGAAAGACCAAATGATCACCATCAGCATTGCGGATCGCGGTCCGGGGATTGATGACTTCGAGCAGTCGCTGGTCTTCGAGAAATTCTATCGCGGACGAAATCAGCGGGTGCAAGTGCATGGGACAGGAATGGGACTGGCTATCTGCAAAGCCATCGTGGAAGCGCACAGCGGCAAACTCGGTCTGACCAGTCAGCTAGGACATGGTTCCGTTTTTTACTTCAGTCTGCCGGTAGGCTAAAGGCAGCAACGCGAGGGGAAACTCTGGTGGGCCCGCTTGGATTCGAACCAAGAACCAACAGATTATGAGTCTGCTGCTCTAACCGTTGAGCTACGGGCCCGTGCTGCCAATATCTTACACATTTGCGGGATCGCTCGGCGTTCCGCGGCTGGCCGCCACCAGGAAACCGGGCAAGCCCCGTATCTACTCGAATTTTGTTCGCCCGCCACTCCCCGCGGATCATTACCATCGTTACTGGTCACGTGCCTTAGAGCGATTCCGGCCCAGGTGATCGGGCTATGATTGCGCCAGAGTGTATCTGCAGGCTGATTCTTAGCCCACGATACTCATATACCACGATCTGCGCTGCGCGGTTCAAGGCATGAAGAAACTCCGCTTCCTACTTTCGCTGACGAACGACGACAATGATTACCAGGTCGAGCAGACTTCGGCTGCCCAACAGGCGGCGCGAAAACTCGGCGTGGAGTTGGAGATCGTTTATGCAAAGAATGATGGCATCGTTCAAAGTCAGCAACTGCTGTCGGCTATTCAAACGAATTCCGCGCCGCGTCCGAACGCGATACTTTTCGAGCCGGCTGGATCGACCGCGCATCCTCAGGTCGCGCGCGCGGCAATCACTGCTGGCATTGGTGTGGTGCTGCTGAATCGCGACGCGGACTACATTCCAGAATTGCGCAAACTTTCCCAAGTCCCGGCATTTGCGATCACCTCAAATCACGAAGAAGTTGGACGCATCCAGGGGCAGCAACTCAGTACGCTGCTGCCAGCCGGCGGCATTGTGCTGTACATCCAAGGTCCGGCGGAGAGTTCAGCCGCCAAGCAACGCTACACGGGGATGCTCGAAACGAAGTCCGAAAACGTGCAGCTTCGCGTGGTGAAGGCACAGTGGACCGAAGCGAGTGCGCGTAAGGCGGTCAGCTCGTGGTTGCGACTCTCGACTTCTCGTCAGGCCAATATTGAAGCTGTCGTCGCACAGGATGATTCGATGGCCATCGGTGCGCGCAGAGCTTTTGAGGAGTGGCGCGAATTGCGCGATGTGTTCGAGAAAATTCCGTTCCTCGGGTGCGACGGATTGCCGAAAACCGGACAAGAGTGGGTCCGCAATAAACAATTAGCAGCCACAATTTTCATCCCGCCGAATGCAGACTTAGCGATTGAAATGATGGTGAAAGCGATCATGACGGGCACGCCCGCTCCGGAGCGTACTTTCACGACTGCGAAGTCTTTCCCCGAAATTCCCGTACTGGCGCAACAGGCGAAGATGGCAAAACGCGCATCCGCAACGGGACGCTAAAATACTCGCTCGAAATTTCTCTCGGACAGCAGCCTATCGCGTGATCTCACAACCTAAGCGCTTAGGTTTTCGAAGCTCCCACCTATAGAACCTAGATCCGAAACGAACTCCAGGGATTCTTAGTGCGCGCTGGGTGGCGCGGGAGCGGCCGGCGGCGCCGGGGGCGCGGCAACCACATTCGGACTGTTGTTGACCAAGTCTTTCAATTCTTTGCTGGGTTTGAAAAATGGAATCTTTTTCGCGGGAACATCTACACGATCGCCCGTCTTTGGATTGCGTCCCACCCTGGGATTGCGCTGACGAGTACGGAAGCTGCCAAATCCACGGATCTCAATTTTGTCGCCCACGCGCAGGGAGCGCACCACGCTGTCAAAGATCGTGTCGACGATTACTTCGCTGTCTTTGCGCGTGAGTTCCGCTAGCCGTGAAACTTCTTCGATCAGGTCAGCCTTTGTCATTTGCCGATTGCTCCCTTAGGGGCCGGATCGCTTCGGGATCCGTATGCCCGCAGGCCGCGCCGTCCAAAACCCAACACGGCAACTGCCTCAGACTTAACCTTCTCAAATTTAAGGGGTTCTGTGCAAGTGGGGAGAAAGGCACGGGGACGGAAGTTCTCAAATCCCGGCTTCCGGCGCCCACCAGTATCTTGAGAGGGTTAGCAAGTGTTCAACAGGAGCAACTAATTAATTAGTTGCTCGAATCCGCTGCCGCAGTTCCGTCGCAACTCGGGAAATCTATAACTTCGCTACTTCCAGAGAAAATAAAAGCCAACCTGCTGCTCGAGAAGTTTCTCTTTAGTCGGCAGGTAGTCAGAAACATCGCCGAACAGAAGATCCAAACCCGACCGTCTGTCTTTTGGTGGATAGATTAAGGTTGGCTCTCCGGAAATATTGACTGACCGGGCGGTATCTTTCACAGCACCTTCAAAATCCGTAACCTGATCGATCATTTTCATGTTGAGAGCCTGCTCGCCGGTCCAGACTTTTCCGTTGGCGATGGCGCGGACATCGGCTTCTTTCATATGGCGTCCATCGGCCACGGCCTGGATGAATTGGGTGTGCATGTTGTCGATCAGGGCCTGCATGTATTCGCGTTCTGGTGGCGTCATCTCGCGGGTCGGGCTACCGGTGTCTTTGAATTCGCCGGCCTTCATGGTGATGGGATTCAACTTCGCCCAACGCATTAGGTCGCCGTAATTCACCCACTCCGCGATTACGCCGATGGACCCCACGACGCTACCTTTGTCGGCATAAATTTTGTTGGTGGCCGACGCGACGTAATATGCGCCACTCGCGCCCACAGTCTCAATCGAAGCGACGATGCGCTTCTTCTTTTCGTCTCGGATTCGTTTCACTTCGCGGTAAATCTCCTCGGACGCAGCGACGCCGCCGCCGGGCGAATTCACGTGAATGATGATGGCCTTGACGGAATCGTCATCGGCAAATTTTTTGAGTTGGGGAACGATCTGTTTAGGGGAGAAAATCACTCCATCGAGATCGACAACCGCGATTTTGGATCCGAAGGCAGAAAAGGATTCTTCCTGGCGTCCGCCAAAGCTCATGTACACGAGAGCGAATACGGCCCCCACGAACAGCACAAACAGGCCTCCGCCCACCAGAAGCCATATCCAAACCCGCGATCGTCCTTCAGACATAATGTGACGAGTGTAGCACCGCTGAGCTTCCCACTTACAGGTTGAAGTCTATGTCACTTGATCTCGAAGTTCTTGGGATCGAGAGTCTGATTGAAGGATACGTTAATGCCACGAGCATCGAATTCAATCTCGTACACCTGCTCGGTCGTCAATCCCGGATTGATCGAGCGACCGGAATCGGTTGTGCTGTAGCGGATCATCCAGCGGTTCGGGAGCTGTATATCCCCCGTCTTCTTGAAATCTCCAAAGTGCTCTTCGAGTTGGTAATAGGAAGGCTTCTGACGGGCGGTCTGCGTGTCCGAGATATTGATCTGCGGACTGATGGTAAAGGAGTAGGTTGTCAGCACGTGCCGGAAGGTGTCGGGCTCAAAATAGAGATCAATCGCTAGGTCAGAACGCTTGGCAGGTATGTAGCCGACCCTATGCAATTCGATTCCGTTCAGCTTCTTAAGCCCCTTGTACTCCAATTTGGCGTGACGTTCCTCGAGATGGGCAAGCGCCCAATTCGTGGTCAGTGTGCCACCAAGCAAGCCTTCCTTGAGAATCTCGTCATGCACACGCGCAAAGACGCCGAGAGGAGAAAATATGCCCGGAGTTACTTCCGCGACGGATGTGTTCTTGCCGTCGGTCACAAAACGTTCGCCATGGTAATTGGTATTTGGTAGTTTCAGAAGTACAACCATTTTGTTTCCTTCCGAAACCAAGACCTCCTTGCCATCCTGCGTTCCAACACCGCCGCTGATATAAACGAAATGAAGCGCGCCCTGCGCAATGCAGGATTTTACGGCTGCTCGTGCCTGCTCTGATCCAATGGAGTCCAAATGCTTTTGAACCAAATCTCCGACTTTCATGTCTTTGGCCGAACTAACCGCCAGAAATGCGATGGTAAGTACCATTACTTTCAAAAACTGGTTCATCGATGACATCAAACAACCTCCTATTAACACAGTGCTATGTTCTTCAACTCTAAGCGGCGGACAGTATAGCCCACAAAGTTAAGGAGTTGACGTACACTTTTTGCGCGAACCTTTTTGTGTATGCGTGATCCAGTTGAACTCGAAGTCTTTAAGAATCTCTACCATTCCATAGCCGAGGAAATGGGAGCGGTGCTGCGCCGCACATCTTTTTCTCCCAACATAAAAGAGCGCCGCGACTACTCTTGCGCGGTTTTCGACGCTGCAGGTCAAGTCATCGCGATGGGCGACCACATGCCTGTGCATCTCGGGTCGATGCCTATGTCGGTTGCGGCCGCGGTTGCGCAGGGTTCGCTCAGTCCGGGCGATATGGTCATGCTCAATGACCCGTTTCGCGGTGGTACGCATCTGCCTGATATCACGCTCGTCATGCCGGTGTTTGTTTCGCGGGCGGGAGCGAAGTCCGGCAAGCACCATCACATGGGCAATCCCGATTTTTATGTGGCGTCGCGCGCACACCATGCCGATGTCGGAGGGACTTACCCCGGATCAATGGGGCCTTGTCGCGAGATTTACCAAGAGGGATTGCGGATCCCACCGATCAAGATTATGCGCGCCGGAAAAATTATTGAGGACGTGTTGGCACTGTTGCTCGCCAACGTTCGCACTCCGGAAGAGCGCGAAGGCGATCTAGGAGCACAAATCTCTTCGTGCCAAACCGGCGCGGAGCGTCTTCGCGAAGTTTGTGCTCGCTACGGAATTGCGCGAGCCAAGAAAGCTGCGTCCGATCTACTGATCTACTCCGAAGAAATGATGCGAGCACTTCTGCGGACGATTCCACTTGGACGTTATGAGGCAGAAGATTTTCTCGATGACGACGGAGTTGACGATAAGCCGGTTCGAATCGCTGTGAGCATCGATGTTGGGAAGCCGTCAAAACATAAGATAGATAAACTCGTCACGATAAATTTCACCGGGAGCGATCCCCAGGTTCAGGGTGCGATCAATGCGGTCGAAGCTATCACCTACTCCGCATGTTTCTATATTTTCCGATGTCTGTTGCAGGATGATGTACCCGCCACATCGGGACTGATGCGCCCGATCCGTGTCATCGCTCCCTCAGGGAGCATAGTGAACGCAACTCCTCCCGCTGCGGTTGCGGGCGGCAACGTTGAAACTTCACAACGAATCGTTGACGTGCTCCTTAAAGCGCTCGCTCAGGCAATACCTGACCGCATCCCGGCCGCGGCGTCCGGGACGATGAACAACATCACAATCGGTGGTATCGATCTTCGACCGCGGGCGGGCTCGGGCCAGCCGTTTGCTTATTACGAAACGATCGCCGGCGGAATGGGCGCGGGTCCAAACAAGAGCGGCGTTAGCGGAGTTCACACGCACATGACGAACTCGCTCAATACTCCGGCGGAAGCGCTCGAGTATGCCTATCCAATTCGACTACGACAGTATTCTTTGCGTTCCAATAGTGGAGGCAGAGGGCTCCACGATGGTGGCGATGGGATTGTTCGAGAAATCGAAGTACTAACGGATGCTCAGGTCACTCTGCTGGCCGATCGCCGTAAGCGCGGACCGTACGGCTTGACGGATGGCGGCGAGGGTGCCCGCGGACGAACTTTGATTGGTCGACTTGACGGTTCGACAGAAGAAATCCCCGGCAAGACCAGCGTGCGACTGCGGGCTGGGGAGAGAGTTCGCGTAGAGACTCCGGGCGGCGGCGGATGGGGACAGCTGCCTCGCTGAGCAAGTTCTTCACCACAGGAGGGCACAGAGTCTGACAGGGCGAAGCTCTAGTCCTCCACAACCACTGACTTCGCGCCCTCGCGCTTAGTTCCGCGTTTTCGCTAGAATCAGAGCTGACAGGATCGTGCAGAGTCATCAATTCGGAGTCTTCCCAATGAGATTGTTACGTCCCCTTATATTTGCAATCATTCTGGCATCGGCCTTTTTCTACTTCACTACGTATCGCAACACGCATCCCGCTTCCACCAATTGGATTAGCCATCCCGCGAGCGTTGAGATCACCGAAGCAGCCAACAGCGAGGCTTTTGACGCGGAAGAGCAAAACAACATCGGTGTCTATCGTAAGAACATTGCATCCGTCGTGAACATCACTTCACGGGCGATGACGTTCGATTTTTTCGATAGACCGGTTCCACAGGAAGGCCAGGGGTCTGGGTTCGTCATTGACAATAAAGGACACATTCTCACGAACTATCACGTCATCGAAAACGCGCAGACGGTTGAAGTCACCCTCCACAATCGCAAGAAATATAAAGCGACCATAGTCGGCACGGACAGATCTCACGACTTGGCGATCATCCAAGTCACGGCGCCTGGTCTGCAGCCGATGACGCTGGGCGACTCCTCGAATTTGCAAGTTGGACAAAAGGTTTACGCGATCGGCAATCCGTTCGGCTTAGCAGGAACGCTCACCCAGGGGATCGTCAGTTCCATTCGCGAAGTGCAAGAGCCCGACGGCATGTTTATTGAGGAAGCAATTCAGACGGACGCAGCGATCAACCCCGGGAACTCAGGCGGTCCGCTGCTGAATTTTCACGGCGAAGTGATCGGCATCAACACCATCATCGCGTCGAACGTAGGGCAGAGTGCGGGCATCGGTTTTGCGATTCCCGTCAACACTGCCAAGGCAGTCCTTAATGACCTGGTTACGCTGGGACGTGTACGTCGTCCGGCGCTTGCCGTTCGCACGATTCCCATCGATCCGGAGCTAGCGAGCGATCTGAGTCTGTCTGCCGACTACGGATTGCTTATCGTGCAAGCCGTTCCCGGAGGATCCGCCGATCGCGCCGGATTACGGGGCGGTTCCGAGCGCGCCTATATCGGCAACACTCCCATCATGATCGGAGGCGATTTAATCGTCGCCATCGATGGCGAGAAGATCGAAAGCCAGGAAACGCTTGCGCGAATCATGAATAAACACCGTGCCGGGGATACAGTGAAAGTCACGATCTTCCGCGGCAAGAAACAGATTGAAGTGCCAGTGGCGCTGGGAGAAGCCCGGGACCAGGTGTAGTGGTTGCTGACGTGGCGCGGGCGCCCTCGCCTGCGTGGCAGCAGAGCGATCCATTTGATCCCATCGTCCTGGTTCATGGCCTGATTTCGATTGGAGTTCCAACGCGAACCAGTTTCCAGATTTCATCCATCTCTTCGTCGGAAACCGCGATGCAACCGTCGGTCCAGTCGTGAACGCTGTGGGCCTTCCCGACCCAAGCGTAATTCTTGGGCAGTCCATGAAGCATGATGTCCCCTCCGGGGCTAACGCCTGACTTCTTGGCGACCGCGATGTCTTTCGAGCTTGGATACGAGATGTGAAAAGCCTTGTAGTAGTGGCTATTCGCGTTTCGCGAGTCGAGAACATAGAGCCCCTCGGGAGTACGATGATCACCTTGCCTCGTTTTCGGACCAACCGGTGCGCTGCCTAGGGCTACTTTGTAGGACTTAACTTGTTTCCCTTGCGATAAGAGCTCCAGCCTTCGCTCACTCTTATACACAACCAGACGATCCACGCTGGTCGTTAAACCTTGTCCAAACACTATAGGAGCGGAAGCGACCAGCAACGTAAGCTTGGCGAGGAGCTTCATTCACTGCGATTCTATCCGTCCCAACAGTCGATTGGGAGCCCATCTCGACTTCGCTCGAAGTGGCATGGGCGGAGATGGCTGGCGCTCCATTAGTGCGTTTAGTTATCATTTTTCCGATATGCCTGACGTCGAATGGGCCCGCGAACTTTGCCTTTCCCTTCCTGACACGACGGAGAGTCTGCAGTGGGGAGAGAGCCTGTGTTTTAAAGTGCGCGGCAAAATATTTGCGATCGTCAGTCTTTCGGAAGGCAAGCTGGCTCCTACCGTTTTCAAATGCACTCCTGAAAAATTCGATGAGTTGGTCGAGATCGAGGGCGTCGCTCCGTCGCCTTACGTCGGGCGATACAAGTGGGTGCGGCTGGAAACTTCAGATGTGCTGCCCGCTTCCGAATTGGAAGAACTGATTCGACAGTCTTACGACTTGGTGGTGGCGAAGGCTCCGAAGAAGAAAGTGGGCGTCAAGAAAACACCGAGTAAACGTCGCAAGAAATAACAGCCACGAGAATAACAAGACTTAACCAAGATTTTTTCGACGACGCGGATCTAAGGCGCTGCTGAGCGGGCGAAGGCGCCCGCGCTACATGGTTGGCCGCCTCGGTTGACTCTCGGCGACTGCATGGACTAGCCTCGTAGGTTCGCATCGCTCACCTCTTATTGATTGATGCATTCATGCGCATTCGACGTAAATTCCTCTATCGACTTGTAGCCCTGTGCGGACTGAGTGTCTGGGCAATTGCTCCGCTCACGGCTGCGCCTTTACGTCCCACGCACGTTGCGCATGCGATGGTTACCAGTGTTCATGGATTAGCATCGCAGGCGGGAGTCGAGATGATGCGCGCGGGCGGCAACGCAGTCGATGCTGCCGTCGCTACGGGATTCGCGCTTGCGGTGGTTCATCCGCAGGCAGGAAATCTGGGCGGAGGGGGGTTCATGCTCTTCCGTAGCGCTGACGGAAAAGCGCACTTCATCGACTTCCGCGAGAAAGCTCCAGCAGCCGCGACAGAGAACATGTATTTGGATGCACAGGGGAATGTGCTTCCGGAGTCGAACAAGAATTCCAGCGTCGTCGGATACAAATCGGTGGGTGTTCCCGGATCTGTCGCTGGATTGATCTACGCGGAAAAGCAGTATGGCAAGCTGTCGATCCAGAAGGTGATGGCACCGGCGATCAAACTTGCACGCGAGGGCTATGCTCTAGCCTACGAGGATGCGCGAGATCTGAAAGACGACGAATATCTCGGAGAGTTTTCAGAATCCAAACGGATTTTTCTGCGCAACGGAAACTACTACAAGGCTGGCGAAATCCTCAAACAGCCGGAGCTTGCGCGCACCTTGGATCGCATTGCGAAGGATCCGGACGATTTTTATCACGGTTCCACGGCGCGTGAATTAGCGGCGGCGATTCATAAAGGCGGAGGCTTGGTTACCGCGGAGGACCTTGCCAACTACGAAGTAAAAGAGCGCGAGCCGGTTCGCGGATCGTATCGTGGGTACGAGGTTATCGGCGCTCCGCCGCCATCTTCGGGCGGAGTGGCGTTGGTTGAAATCCTGAATATTCTTGAAGGTTACGATCTTGCGAAACTTGGCAATCGATCGGCCGACTCCATCCATCTCGAGGTCGAAGCGTTTCGTCGTGCATTCTATGATCGCGCCGATTTTATGGGCGACCCCGATTTCGCCAAACTTCCAGTGGCGCAGCTCATCGACAAAAAATACGCGGCGGCGTGGCGTGAATCGATTGAGCTGAACCGTGCCAGCATCAGTAAGGACCTCAAGCGGCCGTCGTTCGGCGAGTTGGAGCGGGTTGCGCAATCACGACCGGGAACATTTGCAGAACCGAAAAACACGACGCATTATTCCGTCGTCGATGCCGAAGGAAATGCAGTTTCGGTCACCACCACTCTCAACGATACATTCGGATCGCGGGTGATCGTAGAAGGCCTCGGCTTTTTGCTGAATGATGAGATGGACGATTTCGCCGCGAAACAAGGCGTCCCGAACGCTTATGGATTGATTCAGGGGCCGGCCAACGCGATCGGTCCTGGCAAGCGCCCTTTGTCGGCAATGTCGCCAACCATCGTGCTCAAAGATGGCAAACTCTTCCTTATTCTTGGGTCGCCAGGCGGCCCGACAATCATCACTACGGTCGCGAATGTCCTAATCGGGGTCATCGATTTCGGGCTGGATATTCAAGAAGCCATCAACGCCCCCAGGTTTCACAACCAGTGGCTCCCTGACGAAATTCTCGTCGAAGACCGTGTCTCTCCCGATACAATGAATCTTCTGCGTTCCAAAGGCCACAAGCTGAAGATCGAGCATTTCTGGGGAGACGGTGAGTGCATTATGGTCGACCCGAAGACCGGTGAACGGTTGGCTGGCAGCGACGGACGCAACAACGGGAAGGCGGTCGGTTACTGATGCTGAAGGCGGTATCGACATATGTTTACGTAAAAGAGCGGCTTCATCCGGGCTTGCTCGACGAGCTGGTGAAGGCCGGAGCCCAGTCGATCGAGATTTTCGCCGCGCGCCAGCACTTTGACTATGCAAACCGTAAGCAGCATGTTCGCGAAATTGCGGATTGGTTTCAATCGGCGGGCATCCCGCTGAATTCCGTTCACGCTCCACTGTACTCCGACTACGAATGGGGCCGAGCTGGGTCTCCGCCGGTCAACATTTCAGCTACCGACCGTGCCGCTCGAATCGATGCCATGGATGAGATCAAGCGCGCGATCGAAGTCGCGGAGCATATCCCGTTTCGCTTCCTGGTGCAACATATTGGGAATCCAAACGACGAGTTCGATGAGAAAAAATTTGAAGCGGCGATGACTTCAGTTGAGCATCTTCGTGCATTTGCCAAACCGCTGGGCGTTCGTGTGTTGATTGAAAATATTCCGAATTATCTGTCGACACCGGACCGACTGGTTGAATTCATCAAGACGATGCATTTCGACGACATCGGCGTGTGCTTCGATTGCGGACACGCGCACATGATGGGTGGCATCTCGGAAGCGTTCGGGATACTAAAGAATCACATTTGCTCAACCCACATTCACGACAATAACAAAGACAAAGATTCGCATTTGTGGCCGGGGAATGGATCGATCGACTGGAAAGAGACCATGGAGTTGCTGAGAACCGCTCCGCTGAAGCCGCCGTTGCTCCTGGAGATCGATGGAGAAGAGAAGAAAAATCCTAGCGACGAAGTGAGCGCCACCTTCCGCAAACTGGAAGACTCATAGGAGTTGGAGTCGATATTAATTTGTCATCCTGAGCAAAGCGAAGGACCTGCTGTTTGCCAGCACCGTCGGAAAACTGAGATCCTAATTTCACTTTGATGTGCGAAAGCGAATGAAGAATTCGCGTTTCTCCGCGTGCTCAGCGCGCTCCGTGTTTAAAGGTTTTGACTTATGTCCACACCCATTAGCACTATCGCAGAAATCGGCAAATACGAAGGCCAGTCGGTCACCATCCGTGGATGGCTTTACAACCTGCGCGAAAGCGGCAAGCTTCTTTTCCCTCAGTTTCGTGACGGCTCCGGCGTCATTCAGGGGGTCGTCCCAAAGAATGCGGTTCCCCCCGAAGTATTTGACGCGATCAAGGGATTAACGCAAGAGTCCAGCGTGATTGTCGAAGGCAAAGTCCGTGCGGATAAGCGCGCCCAGGGTGGCTTTGAGCTGGACGTCGCAAATATTCAGGTCGTGCAACGCGTGGCCGAGAACGAGCCCTATCCCATCACTCCGAAAGAACATGGCGTCGATTTCCTGATGGAGCATCGCCATCTTTGGCTGCGTTCGCAGCGTCAGGCGTCGATTTTGCGTGTGCGTGCGGAGATCATTCGCGCCGCTCGCGATTTTTTCGACAGCAACGGATTCACGCTTACCGATCCACCAATTCTCACGCCGGCTGCCTGCGAAGGAACGTCCACGCTTTTCCCGGTGGATTATTTTGAAGAGCAGGCATATCTAACGCAGTCGGGCCAACTTTATATCGAAGCCACAGCGATGGCGCTCGGAAAAGTGTATTCGTTTGGTCCGACATTTCGTGCGGAGAAATCCAAGACGCGGCGTCACCTGACTGAATTTTGGATGGTGGAACCTGAAATCGCCTACGGCACGCTCGACGATTTGATGGACCTCGCCCAAGGCTTGCTGACATTCCTGGTGAAGCGGTGTTTGGAGCGCCGACGGCCCGACTTGACCATCATCGGTCGCGACCTCGCGCAGCTTGAAAAAATCGATGGGCCTTTCCCGCGAATCACGTACGACGAAGCCGTCGCAAAATTGCAGGAAGGCCACGCGCAAGGCAAGCTCGAAAATAAATTCGAATGGGGTGGAGATCTCGGTTCTCCCGATGAAACTTATTTGTCTTCTCTCTACGATCGTCCCGTCATGGTGCATCGTTATCCGGCTAAGGTGAAAGCGTTTTACATGGAGCCCGATCCCGAGCGGTCCGATCTCGCTCTTTGTGTCGACGTGCTGGCTCCCGAAGGCTACGGCGAAATCATCGGTGGATCACAGCGTATGGCCTCATATGACTTGCTGGTGCAACGCATCAAAGACCACAATCTGCCGGAAGAAGCGTTCAAGTGGTATCTTGATCTCCGCAAGTACGGCAGCGTGCCGCACTCAGGATTTGGTATGGGCGTGGAGCGCGCCGTAGCCTGGATCTGCGGCTTAGAGCATGTAAGGGAAACGATTCCATTCCCGAGAATGCTGCATCGACTGTATCCGTAGAGCGTTTCACCGCCGAGACGCAGAGAGCGCCGAGAAATGCAAGAGAACGATAGGCTCGATCAGATTTCGCGCCGCGTGATCGGTGCTGCCATAGAAGTGCATCGACATCTTGGTCCTGGATTATTGGAATCTGCGTACCAAGTTTGTCCCGTTTTCGAGCTGAGGAGTGCGGGGCTCGCGGTCGAAGAACAGAAGGCGCTCCCAGTAGTCTACAAGTCAGTAAGACTTGATTGCGGCTACAAACTCGATTTACTTGTCGAAGAGGAGATCATCGTCGAGATCAAAGCAATTGAGAAATTGCTTCCCATACACGACGCGCAGCTCCTCTCATACTTGAGGATGTCAAATGAGAGACTTGTGCTTCTGATGAACTTCCATGTCCCAGTTTTGAAAGACGGACTAAAACGCGTCGTGAATGAATTTCCAGATTCGGCTTGGCAGGAAAGGCAGACCGCTCACGCGGAGTAAATCAAGAGCCAGACTTTCTCGGCGCGCTCTGCGTCTCGGCGGTAAATGCAGTTGGATAGGAAGCTATGCCTCAACGAAGCACAACGTACAGCAGCATCACTCCACGGCAGATTCGTGTCATTGGCGTTCCTCTAGACCTTGGACAATCGCGTCGCGGGGTGGACATGGGTCCATCGGCGGTGCGTGTCGCGGGACTCGAAGCACGGCTCGAGGCGATCGGACACGTAGTTGAGGACGCCGGCAATGTCGCCGTCGCTATTCCGGAACAGAAAAAGGAAGGCGCGGCCAACTCAAAATATCTTAAAGAAATCACAGCAACCTGCACCAAGAGTGCTGATCTCGTGTTGAAAACTCTTGAGGCGGGCAAGGTTCCGCTCGTACTCGGAGGCGATCACTCGGTCGCAGCGGGCACTGTGTCGGGTGTCGCCGAATATTTTCGGCGCAAGAACCAGAAGATCGGTCTGCTCTGGATCGACGCTCACACGGACATGAACACTCCGGAGTCTTCTCCCAGCGGCAATGTGCATGGTATGCCGCTCGCTTCACTCATGGGTCTCGGCCCAGCGGAGCTCGGCAACATTTACGACTTCTCTCCAAAAGTGCAGCCGGAGAATTGTGTGCTCGTTGGCATCCGCGATGTCGACAATTTTGAAAAAGAAAACATTCGCAAAGCCGGAGTTCAAGTTTTCACGATGCGAGACATCGATGAGCGCGGCATGCGCGCTGTGATGGAAGAGGCGCTTGAGATGGCCGGGCGCGGAACGGCTGGCTATCACGTGTCTCTCGATATGGATTGGATCGATCCCGAAGACGCGCCTGGAGTGGGCACTCCGGTGTGGGGTGGTGCAACGTATCGCGAAGCACATCTCGCCATGGAGATCATCGCCGACCACGGACGCATGACGAGCTTTGAAATCGTGGAAGTGAATCCGGTGATTGACGAACACAACCAGACCGCGGATTTAGCTGTGGAATTGGCGCTGTCGGCGTTTGGGAAGAAGATACTGTAGAAACCGCTATTCAGCCTTTTTAAACTTTGTCATCCTGAGCGTGGAGGGACGGTTCGCGAAGCGAGTCGTCCTGCGGAGTCGAAGGACCCCTACAATCTTCACGTCCGCAAGTTCACTTCGCAACATTGCCTGCCGTTCCTTTACGACTTGAAATCGCGATCCTCAGTTCTCTGGAGATCGTAGGGGTCCTTCGACTTCATAATTCCGTTTGCCTCGCAAACGGAAATACTTCGCTCAGGATGACTATTCTGATTGAACAATTACTGTACGTCTGAAACTTTTCCGTTCAGGAACGTCACTTTAATGTCTTTGTAAACGTAGATCTGTTTCGCGCCCAGGTTGACGATTTTGTCCGGCGTTCCGATCGCGGCTTTCACTTGATCGATGGTCTGTCCCTTTTCGATCTGCTGCGGCTCGGGAGGAGGTCCCTGATCTTGTCCTCCACCATTTCCACCTTGATTGTTGTTGCCGTTACCGCCGTTCCCATTGCCGTTACCGTTACCATTACCATTCCCGTTTCCATTGCCGCCCTGGTTGTTATTTCCCTGGTCGCCGCCGCCGCTATCATCGATGGCGAGCAGGCCAGCGATCGTATCTTCTACCTGGGACGGGTTGGCGGTTGCGAGCGTCCCGTGCGCGAATTGGAACACCACGTCAGCTTTGTTGAACGTCGTCGGACTGGTGTTGTTGCAGGAATCGCAGGCGATGATTCCGATTGTGATCTGATCTTTAGGGAGATTGACCACTACTTTTGAGGGGTAAACTTTTGTGCCTACCTGAAAGAGCGAGGTCGTTTGGGTCTTGCCAAACTTTCCCATCAATCCGCCGCGCGCGCCCATCATCAAGGCGCTCGGGGAGTGCACCGTGCCATCCTGATAATGCGTGGCCACGGGCTGGTCTCCATACGGAACGCTGAGGATGCCGCCCTTCTTGATGTTCAGGATCGTGCCCTGCTCCACGACAGCTGCGCCGTTCGAATCGGCACCCATCTTCACGAGCGTGTATTGCGCTTTGAGCTGATCTTCAAGGGAGACTTGCGCAACCAGCAAACTGGACGAGAATCCAACAACAGCTAACGCGACCACTAGGACGGCCATTTCCGTTTTCTGCCGCATTGCGACTTCCTCCTGAGAAGTACTGTTCCCGATCGGTCGGGAGCTTTTTTTGTTATCTGCTTGTGAGCAAAATTTGTTGCTGGACGCTTTTCCTCAATAAGTAGGGAGCGCCGCTTGATCGCGCGACGCTCCCTGCTTTGGAGTAAATGCAGTGGCTATGTGGCCGACTTATTCCGACTGCTTAGCATCGGCTTCCGCAGCGTCAGCTTCTTTTTGTTGCTGTTCCAGATCGCTGCCGACGCTGGTGTCTGGGGTTGGTGCTGGGACTTCTCCGGCTTGCGTTTTGGTGTCAGGTGCTGCCGGTATTCCGTCCTTACCCTGTTTCTCAGCCAGCGTTTTAAGGCCCGCGTCCATCTGGATCCGCAGTTCGTTGTGCATTTCCTGCAGATCATCAGCAGCCACTCCGACGGTTGCACCTACAGCGCATTCGTCTTTCTTGCTGCTCTTTACGACGGCGTCCACCATGTTGTCATCGTCTGGTTTGTCAGTGATGCGAGTGATTACGTCGCCCGCAGTCAGCGCGCATTCCGTGCCGTCTGAAGTCGTGAGATCTTCCTCACTGGAGACCACGAAGACTTTGATCTTCGGATCGAGGGCCGCCGGCACTTGATCTGTGCTCGGAGCGTCATTCGAACCGCTCTTCGCTGCGGCTTGTTCCGCTGCGATCTCGTTCTTCATTTCGTCCGCGATCGCCTGCTTCACCTCAGGACTCAGCGTAGCCGTTCCACCCTTCGCTGCCGGTGCTGCCGCAGCGCCGAGAAGATAGGTTCCGTAAGCTGCCTGGAGGTTTGCAGCAATCAGAGGATCGTTGGACCACAATGCCGCGAGTTCTTCCGAGGATTGCGGAGCCATCGCAGGAGGCTGCAACATTCCCTCGTCGCCGCCACCTTGCTGGGCCGCGTAGGCAGCTTGCAAGCTTGCTCCGAGCAGGAAGTCCGTCAGCCAGAAGGCCGCCGAAGGATAGACCGGATACGGTTGGAAGTACGGGCCATAGTAGCCGTACCACGGCGAGCCGCCCCATCCCCATCCGTAGCTGATCGGTGAAGCCCAGGGATTGTAAGCCCATCCGTAATAGCCCGGGCCATAGTAGTACGAGGGAGCGTAGCCGTAATAAGGACGTCCACCGTAGTAGTAGTTTCGATATCCGTAGGCATAATAGTGTCCGCCACGGTAGTAGGTACGCTGCGAATAAGCGCGTCCGCCGTGGTTGTAATAGGCACGTTGGCTATATCCGCCACGGCCTCGGCCCATGCTGACGACGCGGCGTCCGTTGTGCATGCTCTCAACGCGACGACCACCATGCATTCCGCGGTTGATTGTCATTCCACTCTTAGTGTGGATCGAACGGACCTGACCATTCTTCCGGAAATTCGCAGTATTCCCATTCTTGGTGGTGACGTTTCTGCTTCCGGCTGGCTGGCGGCGATTATTGTTCGCTGCGCCACCGCGGTTATTCGCGCCCCCACGGTTGTTGGCGTTATTTGCTCCACCGCGGTTGTTCGCGTTGTTATTCCCGCCGCGGTTATTGGCGTTGTTATTGCCGCCGCGATTGTTGGAGTTGTTCGCCCCACCGCGGTTGTTGGCATTGTTATTTGCGCCGCCACGGTTGTTATTGTTCGCTCCGCCAGGTCCGCGATTGTTCGCGTTGTTATTGCCCGGGCCACGATTGTTCGAGTTGGCTCCGCCGGGTCCGCGGTTATTGGAATTGTTGTTGCCCATGCCGGGACGATTCGCTTGTCCACCAGGTCCACGATTCGTGGAGCCGCCCGGCCCACCCGGACGTGCGCCAGCATTCCCACCAGGACGTGCACCGGCGTTTCCGCCAGGACGCTGCGCCGGCGCTGCATGAGGAGCGGCCGCTGGACGGCTCGGGGCTGAAGCGTGTGCGGGAGCTGAAGCATGTGGAGGCCCGCTGTTCTTAGTCGCAGCGGAAGCAAATGCGGTTACGGTTAGAAGAACCAGCAATACGGACCATTTCGGCAGGACGTTCATTTCTCGGTTGCTCGATTTCATAGCCACTCCTGTGAGATGTGAAGCGCTCTTCTCGTAAATCCACAGCCGGAAATGCGCGTATCAAGAAACAAATTCTCCAGCATGCAGTCCCAACGTATGGGTTTCGTTGACGAGAGCTTCTGAGTCCGAGTGCCATAGGGGAAGGGCCGGCACCGGCCTTTGAAGTTCCGATAATTTCACACTTGTTTCAGGGCGGTGTCAAGGTAAGGCTTGGGGAATTCGGAGTTAGGAGTTGGCTACTTTGGATTTGTAAACATTTGTCAGGGGCACCCTGTCGCTGGTCGATGGTCGCTTGTCGTTCGCTTAAGATCGCGGACGGTCCGCATTATCCTCACCGAACTGCGAACGACCAACGACTAGCGACCAACGACCGGTTCCCGGAACCAAAGCTGCGATTGACGGAAAAGACGGCGACCGCCAGACTGAAATGGCATGGCGAAAGCAAAAATCAAGGTTGGCATCCTCTTTGGCGGACGCAGCGGCGAACACGAAGTGTCGTTGCTGTCGGCCGCGTCGGTCGTAAACGCGATTGATAAGACGAAGTATGAAGTAGTTCCGATCGGCATCACTAAGGACGGGCGCTGGCTGACTGCCGAATCCGCCGAGCAACTGTTGCACGGTCAGCACGCGCAGAAGGATGCGGGCGGCGGAGCACAAACGTCGCAGCTTCGAGCGGGTGATCCCGAGGCTACTCCGGGAGCAGCGGTACTCGCGACGGGTGCATCGGTCGTGGTTCCTCCCGAGCCTTCGCGGCGAGGTGCGGGACTCACTCCGTTTCAGACAGATGCGAATCTACGACGCGCTTCGGATCGGGCCATCGATGTGGACGTAATTTTTCCCGTGCTTCACGGCACGTTTGGAGAAGACGGCACGATCCAAGGGTTGCTCGAACTGGCCGACATTGCTTACGTCGGAGCGGGCGTGCTCGGGTCTTCTGCTGGCATGGATAAAGACATTATGAAGTCTTTATTTCGCGCGGCAGGATTGCCCATCGTCAAGCATGTGACGGTGTTGCGCAGCCAGTTTGAGCGGGAGCCTAAAAAGGTTCAGAAACTGGTGGAGAGCAAGTTGAAGTATCCCGTGTTTGTGAAGCCGGCGAATCTGGGATCCTCTGTAGGAATTTCGAAGGCACATGATCGCAAGGAGTTGGGTCCAGCCATCGCGGAGGCGGCGAAGTTTGATCGCAAGATCGTGATTGAGGAAGGCGTCGGCGGTAACAAGAATAAAGCGCGCGAGATTGAAGTCGCGGTGCTGGGGAACGATGATCCTAAGTCGTCGATTGCAGGAGAGATCGTTCCCTGCAAGGAGTTTTACGACTACGACGCCAAGTATCTGGCCGAGGGATCCGAATTAATGATTCCTGCCAAGATCACGAAATCTGAAATGAAGAATTTCCAGAAGCTCGCCGTCGCGGCGTTTCAAGCCGTCGATTGCACGGGGTTGGCGCGCGTCGATTTCCTGATGGATCCCAAATCCCGCAAAATCTTCGTCAACGAGATCAATACCATGCCCGGATTCACCGCCATCAGCATGTATCCCAAATTGTGGGGAGCGACTGGCGTGGGCTATCCGGAGTTGATTGATCGATTGATTCAGCTTGGCATCGAGCGGCATGAGGACAAGAAGCGGAATCAGTACAGCCGATAAGCAGCTTTCTCAGAAATATTAGTCGTTATAACGACTAATATTTCCGGGCATCCTGTAGATCGGGCATCCTGTAATATGATTGAAGACAGAGATTAGAAGAACGAGTCAGGGGCATTTCCTCCCGCAGATCGTTATCAGCGACCACACCGGCACCAACTTCATTTCCACGAAAACGGGCAGGCGACCCAAACCGCCGATTTAGCAGGAGATACTTATGGCTCAGAATCATTACACCAGCAAAACCAAGCGCCGTCCGATCGGCAAAGGCCGCAAGAATCCAGCAGCAGCCACCATGGCAGCATTGCGCAAGCGCGAAGCGGCGGAAAAGAAGTAAGCAGAAATATCTGAGTGACCCGCGAGATCCGGCGTTTCCATTTTGAAACGTCGCGATTTTCACCTTCCCGAAAAGATACTGGGCACGAACGCATCCAGACCTTCCAACCAGACAAAATTCTATTGGCCAGTTGGTCATCTCCCTGATGCACTGCCGGAATCTTCTCAACTAGCGCCGCATCTCGCAGACTGGGTGACATGCGACTCCCCCGGTCCATTCGCCAGTCTCTATCCGTCCGTGTCATTCAACCGCTAACTTTTGGCTTCCTCCTCCTGTGTGTCGGAGTGGTGCCCCTTGCGGCGGCGAAACCATCGCAGCTCGTTTATAACGACTCGGACGTTAAGTTCGGCACGGTGGTGGTCGGCCAAACCGCGACCCTACCAGTCACCGTCACCAATAGCGGAGAGACAAGTGTGACGATTTCCGGGATGGCGTTGAGCAATTCCGGATTCTCCACCAGTCCAGTGACCCTGCCATTGGTTCTGCAGGCCGGGCAGAGCTTTTCCATGAATGTGAGCTTCGTTCCGCCCGCACTGGGATGGACGGGCGGCACGATCAAGTTCGCCACCGACGGCTCGGCTGCGGCTGCGATTCAGGTCGAAGGCACGGGCGTGAGCGCCGAGGCTTTGAGCGCCAGCCCCGCAGCCGTATCGTTTGGACAAGTCGGGATCGGCTCGACGACAAGCGTTCCGGTGGTCCTGACAAATCTAAAGCATTGGAAAGTGACTCTTCAGGCGATGACGGTCACGGGCGCAGGATTTTCGCGTGAGTGGCGCTACGTTGCCGATGGCGCTGGGCGCGGGACAAAGCGTTACGGTGAACGTCGCTTTCACGCCGCAGTCGGCTGGAGCAGTCGGCGGTAGCTTATTTGTTTCAGGCCCGCAGCTCGCAATACCGCTTAGTGGTTCGGGAGTTCCAGCCGCTGGACAACTCGTCTCCAACCTCGGCAGTTTGAATTTTGCCAATGTCGTCGTGGGGACGAGCCAGACGCAATCCGTAACGCTTGCGAACTCGGGTAGCGCGGCCGTGACGATATCGCAGGCCGCAGTAACAGGAACAGGTTTCAGCAGCGAGCGGGTTAGCATTGCCTCTCACCTTGGGAACCGGACAGAGCGCGACTGTTCTCAGTTGTCTTTGCTCCTCAGTCCGCGGGCAGCGTGAGCGGAAATATCGCAATCGCTTCCAACGCCTCGAACTCCACGTTAAATATTCCATTGTCCGGAAGCGCGGTCGCTGCAGGACAACTTATGGGTAATCCGTCGAGTCTGTCGTTTGGCAGCGTTCAGGTTGGAGCCAGCGCGACCCTCACGGATTCGCTCACCAACACGGGCGGATCGAGCGTGACTCTATCTGGAGCCACGGTTTCAGGCGCAGGATTCAGCATCAGCGGATTGAGCTTCCCTCTCGTTTTGAATCCGGGAGCCAGCGTGACTTTCAGCACGGTGTTTGCTCCGCAATCGGGAAGCAGCGCGACCGGTAGCATCTCCGTAACTTCGAACGCCTCGAACTCGACTCTAGCAGTTGCACTTTCCGGCACGGGAACGGCGCAGGGTCAGTTGGCGCTCGCGCCTACGAGTGTGAACTTTGGAAACACAACCGTGGGCACGACGGTAAATCAGACGGCGAACCTGACTGCCTCCGGAGCGGCCGTAACGGTTTCGTCGGCCAGCGTGAGCGGCGCAGAATTTTCGCTGAGTGGAATTTCTCTGCCCGTCACCATCCCCGCTGGACAAAGCGTGCCCGTCACCATGACATTCGCGCCGCAGTCCTCGGGTGCAGCGAGCGCGGTCGTCTCCATCACCAGCAACGCCTCAAATTCCGCCTCCCAAAATCTGAGCGGGATGGGCGTCGCTCCTCCACAACACAACGTCGCGCTCTCGTGGACGGATAGCGGCTCCGGCGTCGCGGGCTACAAAGTCTATCGTGGCGGCGCTTCGGGAGGACCGTACGCACAAATCAATTCCGGATTGAACCCGACTCCAGCGTACAGCGACACCTCCGTTACGGCGGGACAGACTTACTACTACGTGACCACAGCCGTCGATGGCAGCGGAGTGGAGAGTGGATACTCTAACGAGACGCAAGGGGTGGTGCCGACGCCGTAGAACGGAACGGGGAGCGACCGGTGCTTTGCGAACAAAGCGACAAACGACTATCGACGAACGACCATCGACTCGCTATTCCGCATCTTGCCGCTATACTGTCTCTCGCCGAGTTGCGGCTCTACGGGAGAGGGTATGTCCACTCTGAAAGAATTTCGCTGTGAGATTTGTGGGATTGTGAGTGAGAATCCCATCCATTGGTATGTGATCGAATGTGGAGATCAAAAACTAGCGGTTATCAAGTGGGATCTAGCGGCCGCATCGAGTCCGACCGCTCGGCATTTCTGCGGCGAGGCGCATGCTCAGGTCTATATCAGCCGCTGGTTTGAGTCGGTGTGTGTGCCGATCTCATCGTCGAGAGCTTCCTAAAAGCCTCCGGCTGATTGTTGCGATCGATTGTTACGACTTGTCCGCGAGCGCGCAGTCGAAGTCGAATTCATACGAATGCTTTTTGTCCGCGGCAATGATGATGTTCATCTTCCCGGTCAATCCAGTCAGTTCGTCGGTGCCTGAATCGGGCACAACCGTGATCGAGAGTTCCGGAACTCCGCGATTCATGGTGGCGCTGTGTTGCAGGACAAAACTTCCCGCTCGTCCACTTAGCGATCCAGTCACACGCTCCATTGCAACGTAACCTGCGGAGCCTTTGACCTGAGTCTGCGTCGCGATCATTTCTCCTTTACTTGTGGCTTCGAGATCGCCGTGAAATTGTTTATCGATAGACATGCGTCCAAGATTCGCCGCCTCCGAGACTGGGGTTGTCCGGTTTTTGCGGAGCGATTTTTACGTCGAATGGTCCGCTGGCGCGTTGCGGCATGGAATTTCTTCTCCTTGAGTTGACGGGATGTGATTACCCGCAAAACGCGGTTCGTCCATGCCTTTGATGCCAGCTTTCAGGCAAAACAAGTCTCCCGATAGCGGGTACTTCTTTTTATCTTCGTCGCTAAGGCCAAGGTGGGCTGAAGTGATGTACAGCTCGTCCAGATTTTTGCCGCCAAAGGCGCAGCTTGTCGGATTCGCTACCGGCAACTTGTACTCCCGATCGATTTTGCCGTCGGGCGTAAAGCGATACACTTTCCATCCGCCGCAGTATGCGCTCCAAACAAAACCCTCACTGTCCACGGTTAGACCGTCGGGCAATCCGGCCTCGGGAGGAGTCTGCACAAACGTTCTGCGATTCGTAATCGCTCCGGTCTCGGCGACATAGTCGTAGGCATAGATCGCGTAGCGAAACGTGTCGGTGAAGTACATGATCTTTTTATCAGGACTCCATCCAATGCCGTTGGCAACGGTGACGTCTTTGTCTTTGACAGTGACATCGCACTTCAAAGCCTGATTTGGTGCAGCAGAAGACGATCCCGCACTCTGTACGCAGAACAGTTCCCCATCCGGCCCCTTAGGATTCGCATCATTCAACGTGCCTACCCAGAATCGACCGTGGCTATCGGTGGCAGCATCGTTGAAGCGATATCCCGTGCGGCCCGCGATCGGATTGCACACGGTTTCAAATTTCTTGCTTTGCGTGTCCCAGGTTTCAATTCCGTTCGAGGTCGCGGCGATGAAGCCGCCCGCTTTTCGGATTCCCAGGGCCATCACTGGCTTGCCAGTCTCAAAAATCTCGACCTTGCGAGTCTCCGGAGAGAACCGCGAGATTTGATAGTCTCCAATAAAATTCACCCAATAGAGAAATCCCTCTTGCGAATGCCATACCGGCCCTTCCCCAATTACGTTGTGGACTTCGAGAACGTGTTCAACTTCGGCCCTTGCCATAATGAAGGTTGCTCCCTGTTGAGTCTGTGATCTTTACTTTCTGTGATCTCGATTCGGCGGTCTTGCGGACGCGGACAAGTATAGCTCTAGAAATATTTTCGCGGTCGCGTGTGTCGCGAAATCCCACTTGACAGACCAGGTGGTCGGTTTTACTATCTTCACAGCTAGCTCTTCATTGAGCGGGCTGGAATTTCATGACGAGTGGCTGAGGGACGAGCCCTAGGACGCCACGGCAACCGGATCGGGATCATCTATCCCGACTGTCAGGTGCCAACTCTCACCCGGTAACGGGAACCATGAGATTCGGAAGAAGCGAAATTGGATCGCATCTCCCGGACCTCTTTTCCTATTCGGAAAAGGGGTTTTGTGTTAACTGGGTTATTTTTCCCGGCTCGTCCCGTCAGTCACAGAAAGTAGTTGCTATATGGGGACGGGTACGTACGAACTTGTGTGCCGCGAATGCGGCAAAGCCTGGGGCAACCAGCCGCGCAGCATCTGCGAAGACTGTTTCTCGCCGCTCGAAGTCACCTACGATTACGATTCCATCCGGCCGCTGATTTCGCGCGAGCTATTCGCCGCGCGTGCTCCGAACATGTGGCGCTATCGCGAACTGCTGCCGCTACCCGCCGAATTTCAGCCCTCCCTACCCATCGGATTCACGCCGCTGGTGAAAGCTCCGCGCCTCGGCGAGAAGATTGGATCGCGTCGTCTCTTCATCAAGAATGACGCAGTCTGTCTGCCGACGCTGAGCTTCAAAGACCGCGTGGTTGCGGTCGCGCTCGCGAACGCCCGCAGCTTTGGATTCGATACCGTCGCCTGCTCCTCCACCGGAAACCTAGCGAACTCGGTTGCAGCGCAAGCGGCTCGCGAAGGATTCAAGGCGTGGATTTTTATTCCATCCGATCTCGAGCCCGCAAAGATTCTAGGCACGCAAGTGTTTGGAGCAGAAGTCGTGCGCATCAACGGCAGCTACGATCACGTCAATCGTCTCTGCTCGCAGATTGCAGACGAACATCGCTGGGGATTCGTGAACGTAAATCTGCGTCCTTATTACGCGGAAGGATCGAAGACGGTCGGATACGAAATTGCCGAGCAACTAGGATGGCGCTTGCCCGACAACGTCGTCGTCCCCATGGCTGGCGGGTCGCTCATTACTAAGATCAAAAAGGCGTTCGACGAACTCGTGCTGATGGGATTGGTCGAACCGCGTCGCGTGAAATTCTTCGGCGCTCAAGCCACGGGATGCTCTCCCATCTCCACGGCCGTCAAGCAATACGCGAACGAGATTGAACCGCAGCGTCCAAAGACGATTGCGCGCTCGCTCGCGATTGGCAATCCGGCCGATGGACACTACGCCATCAAAGCCATCAACAACAGCGGTGGATGGTCCGAAGATGTTACCGATCCCGAAGTAGTCAGCAGCATTCAGCTTCTGGCGACGACGGAAGGCATCTTCACCGAGACTGCGGGAGGCGTGACCGTTGGCAGCGCACGCAAACTCATCCAACAAGATCGTATTCTGCCGGATGAAACCACTGTCCTCTGCATCACTGGCAATGGATTGAAGACCACCGACGTGTTGATGGACAAGTATGAATCCGAAACGCCAATCGCTCCCAAGCTAAGCGAGTTCGAAGCATACCTGGCAGGGAAAGTGGGAGTGGTGCCGGGAGTGTTTGCAGATGCGGTTACGGCTTCAGCAGCGGGAGATTGAAGTAAGAGTCGATGGTCGTTCGTCGTTGGTCGTTCGCGGGGCACAGCTGCTCGCGGCAGGTCAGTCGTGGTTTAGGTTTGCCAACGACTAGCGACCATCGACGAACGACTGCCTTCTCCGCTACGGAGTGTTAATCCAGAAAGGGTCTGCATGACAATCACCGTCCAAATTCCAACGGCTCTGCGCCGCCTTACTTCCGGAAAGCCGAGCATCGTCTGCTCGCCTACGAATCTCAATGAACTTTTCACCGAACTCGATTCCCAGTTCCCCGACTTAAAACCTCATCTGCGCGACGAAGCAGGAGAAACCCGCCGCTTCCTGAATATCTACGTGAACGAAGAAGACATCCGCTTCCTCGGAGGTCCGGCATATTCGTTTCAGGATGGGGATGAAGTGCTGCTGGTGCCATCGATTGCGGGCGGGGCGCGGTAGGTCGCGAGCACCCAGCCGTTCGCGAAGTCTCGAAGCTCCTCCTGCGAGGCACCAACTAACTAACTTTGTGTCGTTTGCTATCGCAAGAACTAGGAACATTTTTGTTGGTTTATCGGAGACCATGAGCGGCCCAAACCAATGAAAGAACAATCGCAGGCAATAGCGTCACGCTGGCCGAAAAGATCAGACCGAAGGCAAAGATTTTATGTCGCATTTTTTCGGTGCGTGAAGTATCGCCCCAAGCCCACATAATCTCAGTGATCCATCCGAGTGTGTAACACAGATTTGCCGCCACGACGTAAGCGATCGCACCCAGGAAAGGACTCCCGAAATCCGCGTCCGACCGAAATAGATGACTTCCGACAAACGCGGAAATCAGGCCGGACACAAGCCCCATCACGAGCACGAAAAGGTTGAACGGAATGCGCCGAATTTCCCACCATACTACGGCGTCCCACGGGCGTTTCATCGTATCAAGCTACTGCTATCTTGGGCTTGAGTCCAGCCGGGTGGCCGGATTTCCCTCCCTTCCTTTTGTGAAGAACGGGATCCCACGGTCGTCCGCGGATTGGGATCCTTGCTGACCAAGAGCTAGTCTCAAGCGTCGCGATCCCGTGATCTGCTCACTTCCGTCCCAGCTAACGTGGAATCCCATGCTAACGTCGGCGCTTACAACGCAAGTTGTCCCGTAATCAAATGGGCCTTCTCGAATACTCGCCAAAGTAATAGTCGTTATAACGACTATTACTTTGAGTCTCTAGTTGGTATCAGGAAGGCACCAGGAATTCTCTCGTCCAGCGTCGCCGAATGCGCAACCCTGCTTTGTGAAGGGTGGGATGTTACGGTCGTCTGCGGATTAAAGTCCCAGTTTTCGGGATGCGACTTAATCGCAATATTCCATGATTTCTAACAAAGAAAAGCCCCAGACCTTGCACCGCGCAAGACCTGGGGCACTTAACTTCTCTTACTCTGCCACTTACTGTTTCTGCGTAACTCCGATAACCCTACCTGTTCCGGGATCAAGCACGACTAAATCTTTCCTCGCCTGTTTGAAGTTGAACATGGGAGAAATATCGCCGGCGATTACGTCGAATGATCCGTTGCCGATGCGTCCCAATCCCCAGTTGTCTTCGATGAAGCGGATGATCGACGACTGGTCGAGAACGCCGCTGTCCACAAAGTTTTCTCGGGCGTAGGGCGACACCACGACGAGCGGCAGACGCGGACCATAACCGCAACGGCCCTGGATTCCAGCCAGTGAATCCGCACCCGAACCGCAAGCCCCGGCTCCGGTGAGAGCATCTTTACTGGTTGTGGACTGATTCATGATGGGTCCAATCACGTGATCGTACCAACCATCGGAATCGTCCCAGGCGATGATTACGGCAGTCTGATTCCACTCTGGTAGTTGTTGCAATTGATTGATGGTGCTGACGAGCCATTGCTGTTCGTCGAGCGGGGAAGAGTTGCTGGGGTGGCCGTCCTGCGCGCGCGCAGCTTTGAGGAAACTGACGGCTGGCAGATTTCCTGCGGCTGCTGCTTGCCAGAAATAACTCAGGTCATAGATGTGATTCGCTGGTCCGGGATTGCCGACCTCCGCGACGTTCGCGGGAGCGATGTGATGCTGGTTGTTGGTGGTGTCGTAAAACTGAAACGGATTGTGATATCCCGCATAGGCTGTTTCAGGAGTTCCATCGAGCCGATTCGTAGTCGTGTTGCACTGCGCACGATGGCCGGGAGTGTAGGGCGATGAAGGAGTGAATCCGCCCTGGAACCATCCCCAGGTCACGCCGCCCGCGTTGAGCAGGTCGCCGATATTTTTGCCGCGGAACGAAACGCGATCATAGCTGAAACAATCTTCGTACCAAGGATCGGGATCGCCAATCATGGTGTTGTCCACCACGTCATAAGCGAGGTCGCCATATTTATCGTCGGCGCTAAACCTTATATTGCCGGTCATGCCCGAAATCAAATTGACCGCGCCCACTGCGGACGGACCAAAATTCGTGCCGTGAAAATTGTCGCTCATCGCATAGTGCTGCGCATAATTCCACAGCGCGGTGATGGTATTCCCGTCGTAGTAGCCCATCACAACGCTTGTCCCATACGGTGCGAGTGAAGGATACGTTGTGGCTGAGCAAGCCACGCCGGTGAACTGCGGGAACTTATCCATCAGTCCGGCATCGAATGCCTGCTGCTCCGGAGTGTAGCCATGACTCTGATCGCAGGTGTAGTTTTGGCTGGGATCGAGGCGGAAGGGCTGCGCGCCGCTGCCATTTGGATTCGTTGTCAGCAATCCTACGTTGAGGCCGTTTACTGCGGGAGTTCTCGGGCTCGCTTTAAACTGCGTTTCGTTCGGCGGGTTCGCCGCTACGGGATAGGTTCCGAAGTAGTGATCGAAAGATTCGTTTTCCTGGAAGATGACCACCACATGCGTGATCGGTGTCGCGGTCTGCTGAGTCTTGGAGTTGGCGTCGGCAGCCGACATCGAAGCCGAGACAAAGAAGCTTGCCAGAAAAACCAATGCTGCCATCTGAACCGAAAAAAGTTGACGCGTCTTGCTCATAGATCCTCCCTGGGGATACCGATCCGCGATTGCAGATACTCGGCTCTGGGCAGGGCAACCCGGCGACGAAAAAATGGGTCACGGCTGCGATGACCCATCCTTATACTCCAGTTGTTTACAATTCTGAAACATTAAATTCACATTTCCTTAACAATTGGATCGGCGGATCGTCGCCTGATCGGAAATGTAAAGAGTTGTAAAGGAAAAGAGAAAAACTTTTCAGTTCGAGGCCTTCTTTTCCTTTGGTTCCACGCGAATGATTCCCATCATCCCGCCGTCTTCGTGTTCGAGCAGGTGACAGTGAAAAGGAAAATCGCCAACGATGTTGGGATCGCGAAAATCCATCCGCAGCTTCACCGTCGGATACTGTGCACTCTTGCCATCCCAGAAAGGCACGGGAATCGTATCCCGCAAGAATGGCTCGTTGATGGGAAGCCCGAACCATTCCAGCATTACAAAATGCACTTGATGGATATGAAAATCGTGCACTTCCTGTGAACGATTTTCGACAATCCAGTCCTCGACATCTCCCTGGTGCGCCACAATATTCGTAGTCGGAGAATGAGGATCGAATACCGCCGGAGTTTGTCCGTCCACCGTCAAATAAAAATCGGTTGGACTATTTGGGTCAGTCGGATTCTGGAGCTTTTCTGAAAAATAAAGTTTGCGCGTGCGAATTGGAGTTGCGCCGCCTAACCATGGCAACGGAGATGTCTTGGTCTCAGCATCTTTGGCAACGACCGGTAAAGACAACACCGGTTCAGCGGCGTCCGCAGAAGTGACAACACTCATCAACGGACGAGTGGGATCATTCTCTCCGCCGGGACCAGTGTTCACGCTGCGAGTGATCAATGTCGCAGTCGTGCCAGCGGGCGGAGCCTTCACGATGAATTCGATTCGTCCTCCAGGCGGCACGCCGAGATGCGTTTGCCATAAAGCGTAGTGGCCACCCTTGCCGTTGTCATTCACGGGAGAGCCGTCCACGGCAATCACTCCCAGGGCCTGCGGCTTTTCATCGACCAGCAACTGCAAATTGAGATACGTGATGGACGACGCGTTCACAATGCGCCAGAACTGCCGCTCCTCCGGACGCATGCGCAGCGTCGCAGGTTGATAGGCAGGATATGGAACAGAAACAAAATTCAGTGAAAGATCTTTTGCGGGAGTTCCAGCGCCGCTCCCAGTATTTCGAGCATCGCCGTCGCGATCAAGCATCGCCGCCGGAGCTTTCTGATCGGTCGCGGATGGCGCTGCTTTCGGATTGAGCAAATCTTCGTCACGAATCACGATGACTCGCTCCGACAATCCGGAGGCTTCGTGATTGGCGCGCTCGATGCCTTCGATGATCAGAGCTCCCGAAGCTCCACCGACAACCTGCTCGCGGGTGAATCCGTGAAGGTGCGGGTGATACCAGTACAAACCGGGCGGCTGATCGGGCGGGATTCGAACCTTGTATTCAAAGACTGCATCGTCCGGCTGAATCGAGGTGTGCAGTACATCGTCCTGATGGCACGTCGGAGGAATGGCTAGCCCGTGGAAATGAAGGTTGGTGGATGTTGCGTTCGACATTGCGTTCGAAGTTGCGTTCATCGTCATCGCTGCGTCCGCGCACGGATCGTGTTTTGTCTTCGCAGCCGAAGTACCTCTTGTCATCAGCTCATTCGGCGTTAACTCATTCTTCAAGCGCAGGACTAGCAGGTCTCCAGGATTGAGGCGCAGGGTGGGAGACTCGACTCCATCTTTATAGATGTAGCAATAGCGACGACGTCCGTGAGCATCAACTTCACTTCGAAATGCGAAGTCCGCGGTCAGCACTCCATTTTCGCTGCGAAGATTTGCGGGCTCGGGGATTGTGCCGGATGCGGCCGGGCGCGGGCAGATTTCGGGGGAGGGGATAAGGGACGGCGCGGCGGCCGTGGCGAGCTCAACCGCGCTCGCTAGAAGAAACACAACGATAAAAAGTCGCATGAATGGCATCGATTTCTTTGCCGCCGACCCAAATCATAACGCGCCGGCACCGCCTCTCCCGAACTTTAGAAGAGAGCGAGGAAAAGTGGGAGAGCAAAAGTGTATCTTCCAAATATCCTCACAATATTTGCCTCGCTCATTCGTCTATACCAGTAGATGGATGCGGCGCTGCGAAAACAGCGGGTGATGGCGGAGAACGATCAGCGGATTACGGACGCTATCTCGGCGACGATCACGGAAACCGTGGATCGGGAGCAGTCCCGTCTTCGTAATTTCATCCGCAGGCGTGTGGCTGATCGGGAAGACGCTGAAGACATCTTGCAGGATGTCTTTTACGAGCTCGTCGAGGCTTATCGGTTGATGAAGCCCGTGGAGCAGGTTACGGCCTGGCTGTTTCGCGTCGCCCGCAACCGGATCACCGACCTCTTTCGCAGCAAGCAACGCGCGGCGTTACGAGGCGGATCGGGAGCCATTACGGACGAAGGAGAGATGCTCCAACTGGAAGAATTCCTTCCCTCTCCGGACGCCGGGCCGGACGCGCTCTACGTGCGGAGCGTGCTGTTCGAGGAACTCGATGCCGCGATCGATGAGTTGCCCGAGGAACAGCGCGAGGTCTTTGTTGCTCACGAGCTAATGGGGCAGAGCTTTAAAGAACTGTCGTCCGAGACGGGAGTGAGCGTGAATACGCTGCTCTCGCGCAAGCACTACGCTGTCGTCTATTTGAGGGAGCGGTTGCAAGCGATCCATGACGAATTTACGAAGACGTGATTTTGAGAGCTGATTCGCGAAGAACTGATTCGCGAAAGGCAGTTACGAAAACATTTGAGAGGACTATTTATGGAACATGATTGTCGAGATATGAGGACTGGAAATATGAGAAGAAATCGAGTTGGCAGAGCAATTGCTGATCGTTGCCGTTTGCGATTGCATTTCTTGGGGTGTTTGGATACGTCGTGATGCGGCTGTGGAACTGGTTGATGCCGGGACTTTTCGGCTTGCACATGATTGGATTCTGGCAAGCAGTCGGACTTTTGGTGTTAAGCAAAATACTTGTTCGGCGGATTTCCACGGCCGGCATAGCGGACACGGACGGATGCATTGGCGCGGGCGCATGATGGACCGCTGGGGAAAAATGTCTCCCGAGGAGCGCGAGAAGTTTCGCCACACCATCCGCGAAAGTTGGGGCGGGATGGATGCCTCGGCGGATGCGCCGAAGGGTTAGGACACCGTGAGGCCAGTGATTCGAATAGGAAATATCGGCTCCTGATCTAAATTTTCTGAATACGGGCGGGGGCGAATTTGTCTGCGCCTGCGCGAGCACGGGATATTTCGATTTAGCCGCATGAACACTGCATGATATGATTTAACTAACTAGTTAGTTAAATGAAACTTTCACATACAAAACTCGCACACGAAACGCACATCGAGAGGTCCATCCGCTGTTCGGTCGCCGATACCATCAGCGAGTCCTCTGGCGCTACCTTCTCGTCGCACGTCTCTTAGCTGGAAGATGGGCAGCCGCCGTCAACCGGAAGAGAGCCGGGCTGAAATTTTGGCCGCGGCGATCGCAGAATTTGCCGAACACGGAATTGGTGGCGCGCGTATGAGCACGGTTGCCCGAGCAGCCGAAGTTAACCAGGCTCTGCTGTACTACTACTTCAAAGATAAAGACGCGCTCTTCGACGCAGTCCTCGATCATGTTTTCGGCGGATTGCGGGCACGGTTGATGCCCGTTCTCGCCAGCAGTCTTCCGCCTCGGCAGAAGATGTTGGAGTATCTGGGGGCGTACTTCGATTACATCGCGGCCAATCCCCAGTTTCCGCGAGTGGTGCAAGGGGAGTGGATGCGGTCCGGCGCAAAAGGCAATGCGCGAATGCAGCGGATCGCCAAAGCATATTTTCGTCCTATCTCGGCAAAAGTGATCGAGCTTCTGCGCGAAGGGATCAAGGCGGGAGAATTTCGCGAAGTGAATCCGATAGATTTTCTGCCGTCCGTCGTGGCCGTGATCGTTTTTTATTTCACTGCGGCGCCATTGATGAAGACATTGATGAATACAGATCCGTTGTCGGCGGCACGACTTCGGGAGCGGCGCGCGTTCGTGCTGGATTTTATTTCTGCAGCGTTATTTACGGTGAGTCAGCTTTTAGCCATTAGCGATTAGCCTTTAGCAAGATCCTTCTAGGACAGGTTCAAGCTAAGAGCTAACGGCTAATAGCTAAGAGCTAGATGCCTCTCACCAGACAATACCAGGAGATTTCAATAATGAGTGCGCGCAACAAATTTCTAATTGTTCTGTCGGTGATCCTAATCATCGCTTCGGCTTATTACTATTTTTCCACGCCGGGCGGCGATGATCTTGTTCTCGTCGGGACGGTGGACGCCAATCAGATCGTAGTCAGTCCGCAGATTCAGGGGCGCATCCTAAAACTCCTCGTGGATGAAGGATCGCAAGTTAAGCAGGGAGACTTGATCGCATTGCTCGATCCCGCTGAGTTGGAGGCGGAAGAACGCGGAGCAGCGGCTACGATCTCCAGCTTGCGATCGAAGGTTGACGAAAGCGAATACACGCGGCAATCCACAAAGGGGTCGACGTCTGGCGATGTAGAGAATTCGCAGGCGAAGTTGCAGGTCGCGCGCTCGCAATTGGCGCAGGCCGAAGCCACGTTGACCCGCGTCGAGAGCGACAGCCGCCGCACAATTGGACTTGCGAAAGCCGGAGTCGCATCCGAGATGGAAGAAGTTCAGGCAGAAATGAATTTGAAGGCGCAGCAAGCGAGTGTGCAGGCGTTAAAAGATCAAGTGACAGCCGGACAGGCAGATTTAAATTCAGCGCTCGCCCGTACCAATCAGGCAACTGCGGCGCAAAGTACTGTCGCATCGTCGCGCGCACAGGTGGACAACGCGATCGCGCAGTTGAAAGAGTCCGAAGTGAGACTGGGCTACACGAAGATTTACGCGCCGGTAACGGGCACCGTGTTAGTGCGAGCTGCGCGCGAAGGCGAAGTTGTGAATGCCGGTCAGGCGATTGTGACCGTCGTGGATTTCAGCGACACGTGGGCATTTGCGGCAATTCCTGAGACAGACGCCGATCACATTGTGGTCGGAGATACATTGCGTGTGCGTCTTCCCGGCGGCACAGTAATTCCGGGAAAAGTTTTCTACAAAGCTCCAGAAGCAGACTTCGCCACCCAGCGCGATGTAGGACGACGCAAGCGCGATATCCGAACGATCGCGCTGAAGGTGCGCTTGGATAATCCGAAAGGCGCGTGGGTTCCGGGGATGACGGCGGAAGTGTTAGTCAGCCCCGAACAGTTAAAAGGTTCAGAGTCAGCAACAAAGAGTGCGGCCGCAGGAAAGATGTAGAGCGCCGCGGGCGTTGCCCGGTTGGGCAGCCGAGGGCAGCTGTTCCTACGTAAGTATGTCCTATGTGAGTTTGGGAGATGGAATGAGTGAGTTAGACACACGCACCGATAACGTTCCCGCCGGGGTTGCCTCAGATGCCCCAAACGCGATCGAGGTGGATCACATCGTGAAACGTTACGGCGAGTTCACTGCGGTAAACGATATTTCTTTCACTGTGAAAGAAGGGGAAATCTTTGGGCTGCTAGGTCCGAATGGAGCGGGCAAGTCGACGTTGATCCGAATGATGACCACGCTGATTCCGATTACGGCAGGGGCCGCTCGGATATCGGGACACGATGTCGCACGCGATCCTGATGCGGTCCGGCGAACGATTGGCGTCATCCCACAGGCGTTAACCAGCGATCTCGATCTAACGGTTGAAGAAAATTTAAATATCTACGCGAAGTTATATGACGTCCCCGCAAAGCGACGCAAAGAAGCAATTGACGAATTGCTGGAGACCGTCGATCTGACCAAATGGCGGGGCGCGCAAACCAAAACGTTGTCGGGCGGAATGCGGCGCCGGCTGGAGATCGCGCGCGGGCTGGTGCATAGTCCGAAAATTTTTTTTCTGGACGAACCAACGACCGGACTTGACCCTGTGTCCCGCGTTGCTGTGTGGGAGATGCTCACGAACATCAAAGCAAAACGAAAACTCACAGTGCTGATCACAACGCATTACATGGACGAAGCGGACCGACTCTGCAATCGCATCGCAATTGTGGACCACGGGAAACTTGTGGCGCTCGATACTCCTGAAGCTTTAAAAGCGAGCGTGCCGGGATCAAACGTGATCGAAGCGCACTTTGAGCGCCCTCCCGCGGACTGGGAAGAACGACTAAAAGGATTGCCCGGTGTGACCTCTGTACAAAATGAAAGCGCGGGAATGTTTCGTGTGTTGACGGCCAATGGATCAGGCACGACCACCGACCTGGTAGAAATGGCGGTCGTCGCAAAAGTCGCGCTGAAAACGCTCACGGTACAGAACACGACGTTGGACGACGTATTCGTTTTCTACACAGGGCGCCAATTGCGCGATGAACTGGTAAAGGCGCATGCGTTTACCATGCCGCAGCGTCCGGGGTTGCAACCATGAACCGGATGATGGCAATCATTGAGCGCGAAATGCGCAAGTTTTTCCGGTCGCCGGCGTTGATGATGGCGTCGATGGTATTTCCGCTCGTCCAGTTGATCGTGTTGGGAAATGCGTTCGGAGGAAAAATCCGGGACGCGAAGATGGGCATTGTCGATGAAGACCACGGCACGCAGGCGATCCGGATCAAGGAAGCTTTTGACGCGGTACGCGCGAATGCTGGAACTTTTACCGCTGTCCCGTACGACAACGAGGTACAGGCGCGTGAAGATGTGCGGAATGGAAAGATTCAGGGAGCGGTGATTATCCCCGCACAATATTCAAAGATGGTGTACGAGAAGAACCATCCACGAATTGCTTTGATCGTCGACAACAGCGACAACTTCATGAGCGAGACGCTCGAAGATAAGATGACGGAGATCACGAATGCGTTGAACGTTCCGGACGTATCTCCGCGGCTGCTGCAGCAAACGGCGTTGGAGGTGGTAGAGCTTTATCCCTACATCGAATACATGAAATATCTGCTGCCCGGGTCGATCACTTTAGCGATGTTTGTCTCGGTAATGATCGGCGGCGGCATGCTGTATATCGACGACAAGGCGCGCGGTGTGCATGAGGGATACCTGGTAACACCAATTACGAAAGCGGAGTTGGTGTTCGGATTGAACGGCGCGGGCGCGATCAAGGCGGTGATGACCGGGGTTGTCATTACTGTGGTCGGATCGCTGTTGTCCGGCGTAGGAACGATATTCAATCCAGCGACAATACTCGGGCTGTTGATCATGATCGTACTGACATCGGTTGCATTCAACGCGATGATGTTTTTGATGATGGTGCGAATTGAAGATCCGTTGGTGCCGCGAGCGATCTTCGGGATTCTCAACACACTTCTGTTTTTCCCCAGCGGAGCCATTTATCCAGTGGATGCATTTCCGCCATGGCTACGAGCGATCGCTAAAGTGGATCCGTTTACATACGCAGTGCATGGATTCAAATCACTTCTGTTGAAAGAGACGGGGCTGGGAGCGATTGTCCCGGACATGATTTATCTTTCGATATTTGGTGTGGTCACGCTGGCGCTCGCGGTGCCCCTATTCAAACGGACACTGTAAAGATTCTGCAATTGGGGTGACCAGACACCCGCCCTCCACAGGCATAGTTCCTACATTTCTCTGTGCTGGCTGATTGGTGCGGAACTCTGCTCGAGTTGGCGGAATGGCGGTGTGATGGGAACCGCTACGGGTTCGGTGGGCAGTCGAAAGATTAAGTTGGTGAGCGCGGTTTTGCTGCCTGAATCGTGACGGCGATTCTGAGCGGCGGCTCGCGGGGCTTCCAACCGCAGCCAGATGAATTTTCCGATGCGCACAAGCCGAACTTGTTCGGGACTCAATCGAGCCGTATAGCTAGCGGCGATGTGTCCCATCTCGGCTAGATCGTTCATCGGACCAAATTCCGCATCCGCGGGGCGCGGGAGTTGGCGCATGACATCCAGTTGCCGCGCGATACTCTTGCGCCCGGCGACGCAGGGTTGAGTGCGGCAACCCAGAATTTTTTCGATGCCGTACAGAGCAGCGTGATCGACGCGTTCCCCAAAAGCGACGTAGAGCGTATTGGTTGCGGCCGCAAGATTGAAGGGCAGCATTTGAAACGCTTCGAGAATCGGCAGTGGAATATTTCCAACAGAATGGATCGTCGATGGATCGAATGACGATGCCACTGGACATCCCCATTGCAGGGCAAGCGCAGAGGTAACTTCCTGCTCGGTAGCGAAACCAAGTTTTTCGATCCACTCACCGATTTTTCCCCGCTGGGCGCGACGTTGCGCTTCCAGGGCAGCTCGAACTTCAACGTGTGTCAGTGTGCCCCGTGCGACCATCAAGAGTCCGAGCGGGATCCGGTTCGTTGGTTGTGGCGACGAAGTCATTCCCCGCAACTGCGATAGCTGACTGATGAGTGCGCTCTCCAGGCATTGCGGTTTGCAGTAGAAAGCACCTTGAAGAAACGCCCCGGTCGGCCGGTGCCGTAGACGTTGCCAGAGCGATGGAGAACGCGAACACGACGGGAGGGCGCAGGGCGGTTCAGAGGATTCGAGGGAAGGACGTTTGATCCAGTGGGCAGTCCACGTACCCGGCTTTAACAAATTAGACATCAGCGGTTCCCTTCCCATTCAATACAATCCCGTCTGCTGTGGATCGAAACATCGCGACCCCCCAACACTAGCTTGGAGGAGCTGCCACCGGCACTGGGTCGACGATTTCGGTAACTCGCAATCCATACTTGCCATCAACGACCACCACTTCGCCCCGCGCAATGAGACGACCGTCGAGAAGAAGGTCGACCGCAGAATGCAAAGCGCTGTCTAGTTCGACGACAGCGCCAGCGCCGAGAGCGAGAACATCGCGCAAGAGCATGCGCCGGGTTCCGAAGCGTAATTTGACGTCGAGACCCACATCCATGAGGCGACGATAACTGGAAGCTGGATCGACCGACCGTTCGGCACCGACGACAGTGTCGACTGCTGAAGCGGAGAGTTCAGGAGCGTTTGGTGCATTCTCATTCATACGTCACCTGTTTCTGTCGATTGTCTTTCAATAGAGAGGACACGGGCGGCGCGACGGGCGTTCACGCGCACCGGGACGGCCGAACATAATCGAACACCGTCAACTAGCAACGCTGCCGGACTGGAGGCGCTCTGAGAAAAAGTAAGCAGGTCTCCTGCGGTGAGCCCGCTAAGGTCTTGTAGAGGCACCTGCAAATTTGGGATGGAAAGCTCGACGGGAAAATAGCAATTCAGTAGTTTTTGCTGAATCTGGCGGCGGCCTTCCAGCGGACCTCGTGGGCGCTGGTAACTGAAATCGGCTGAGATCTTTCGGAGTAGCGCATTCGAGACCACGGCAGGAATTGCAAGATTCAATGTTCCGCGGGTGTCCGCCATTTTGATTTCAAAGCTGAGGCAAAGATTCTTTTCGTCGGGAGGCATGAGGCGCTGAGTCTGCAGAATTTGTTGGCGCGCTCCAAAAGTGAATTTGAGCGAAATCGCCTGCCAGCTGGTTTGCAGTTCACGACAGATGATGCGAACGACACCTTCGAGCACTTGCTCTTCAATCTCGGTGACATCACGCGTGAGTTCACCACTCTTGCCTTCCCCGCCGAGCATTACATCGATAATTGGAAAGCAGATCGCGAGGTCAAGTTGAAGCACAGAGGTCGCTCCGACCGAGGGTAGGTCGCAGGAGGCAAGATAGTTTTTCTCCGGAACGCGCTGGAGGAATTCGCGATAGGTAAGATGTTCGGCGGATGCGAGGCTACAGTCAAACAGGATTCGTAAGTATCCACTCAAGGCGGCTGTGAGATTTCGTGCAAAAGTTTCATGGAGTTGATTGATCGCGCGCAACTGCTCGCTTCCGATCTGGCCAGCCTGGCGAATGTCCCAGGCTGTGACGACGGCTCCGGTGGGAGCGAGAGGCACGTCGCCGGAGCGAATCCTCCGCACCATCTCGTCGATTTCTTCCTGATTGAGCATCTTTTCCATAGAATCCTTTTGCTAGTTGACGTTTGAGCTTTACGAGGGTCGCGCCCGACGCAGAATTATGGAGCTCCCGCGGCTTTCGCGCGTGAATCGGTTGCTGCGGGAACGTTCATGAAGTTGAGTCTGGCGCGAAGACGAACCATGGCGAGTGAATGGATTTGCGAGACTCGTGATTCACCAATCCCCAGCGCAGCTCCTACTTCCTTCATAGTGAGTTCTTCGTAGTAATACAGTGCGAGCACGCGCTGTTCTTTTTCTGGTAATTCGGATATTGCTTCCTCCAGAAGATGCTTTGTTTCGGAGCGTAGGCATTGGAAGAACGGCGTTTCTTCGGGTTTCGATGGAATGTAGTCGGTGAGATCTTCTTCTTTTCCGTCGCGTGGAGACTCGATGCGAAGACTACCAAGCTCCAGGCCATCGAGTTCCGCAAGCAGAGATTGCAATTCGCGAAGCTGTATGCCCATCTCCTGAGCGATTTCATTTTCGTCGGGCGCGCGCCCCAGTTTGCCGGAAAGATCCGCGTAGGTCGATTCGACCAAGCGACTCTTACGGCGTAATTCGCGCGGACTCCAATCAAGCTCGCGAAGGCTGTCGAGGATCGCTCCGCGAATTCGGAATTTTGCGTACGAACTAAACTGGACGTGCTTCGTCTGATCGAATTTATTGAGTGCGTCCATAAGGCCGAGGACACCAGCGTGAACCAAGTCTTCGAATGGCACATGGCGCGGCAGACGCTCGTGAACTCGGCGGGCGATGTAGCGCACTTGTGGCAACTGCTCCATCAGAACGCGTTCGCGTTCAGTTTCGTTCTGCTCGGCTTGATAAGCATCGGCGTTATGTTTGGTCATGAACTGTCCTGCTTTCGTGGATCGAACATTCGCGTTTCGTGACTCGCCAATCGTCGTTTGCTCTTCGTGTTTCACTGTTTCGTTTTCGACCCACAATTAGCTCGAACAGCGAGCACCCAAATCGCGAGTTAAGGCCTCATCGCACTGTCCCGAGTGATTGCACTGGGACCATGGACGGAATCTCGAGCGGTGAAAGGACGACTATTTTTGGAAGAAAGGGCTCCAACAGGCGACGCAGGTGAAAGCGCGCCGGGGTCGAGCAAAGAAGGATCGGTGCCGTCTGCGCGACCTGATCTCCGGCGAGTGAGCGCAAACCGTCGAGAATGCGGCGAACGAAAGTGGGCTGCAACCCCGTGTTGGTGGCCGGAAGCGCTTGCGGATTAAAGGCTCGACTCAGTTCCTCTTCAATAGAGTGATCGAGGGTCAGCACGCGCAGTCCACCATCTTCAGAAAGCAGTGGCCGAACCAACGCACGACCCAGAGCCTGACGCGCCGCTTCGACCAGCATGACGGGATGTTTGCTGACGGTGGCCGCATCTAGTAGGGCCTCTAAGATTGTCGGCAGGTCGCGAACTGAAACCTGCTCACGCAAGAGTTGCTGCAAAACCTTTTGCACTTCGCCGAGGCTAAGAATTTTCGGAACGAGTTCTTCGACCAGCTTGGGATGACTTTCGCTGAGACGATCCAACAAACGCTTGGTCTCCTGACGGTTAAGGAGTTCGAAAGCGTGTTGACGAATCACCTCGGCGAGGTGAGTCGAGAGAACGGAAGTCTGATCCACGACGGCGTACCCAGATGTGAGCGCCTGGGATTCGAGGGCGCTGGAAATCCAGAGTGCAGCCACGCCAAAGGCAGGCTCGTGAGTCGGAGTTCCAGGCAGGGCGGGTGGAGTCAGTTCAGAACTGATGGCAAGGACCTGATCTTCCAACATTGCCCAGCGTGCGACTTCGACTCCTCGTAAGGAGATCACGTATTCGCGCGGTTTCAGCCGAACGTTGTCCGTGATGTGAATCGGCGGAACGATGAAGCCGAGTTGGAGAGCGAGATTGGAACGCAATGATTTGACACGGGCAAGAAGTTGACCGCCCTGTTGCACGTCGACGAGATTGACTAGTGAATACCCAACTTCGAGTGAGAGCTCATCCAGCTTGAGAAGGTCTTCGAGCGAATCGCCTTTAGTTACTTTCTTGTCTTTGCTCCCGGACGTGAGCGCCGCAGCCGCAGATGCTTCGGCCGCCTCTTTTTCTGCTTCCTTCCCTTTGGGTAGGCGTGCCGCGAGCAATGCGACCACGCCAGCAATGGTAAGAAAGGATAATTTTGGCAGTCCAGGGATCGCGGCCAGAGCAACCATCACTCCGGCTGCTATTTGCAAAGAACGACGACGGGAGAGTAGTTGCGTCCCGAGGTCGACCGAGAGGGTTGCATTCGAAGAGGCGCGCGTAACGATCATCCCACCAGCCATCGAGACCAGCAGCGAAGGAATCATGGTGACGAGTCCGTCGCCAACGGTAAGAACGGTGTAGGTTTTCAGAGCCTCGCGAAATGGAATATCGAGTTGAAAGACTCCTATGAGGAACCCGGCGAGAATGTTGATAGCCGTAATTAGAATGGTGGCAATGGAGTCTCGCTGATTGAAACGCGCTGCGCCATCCATCGCGCCATAGAATTCCGCCTCGCGCGCAATCTGTTCGCGGCGAGCGCGTGCCTGATGCTCGTCGATCAGCCCCGCATTCAGATCGGCGTCGATCGCCATCTGCTTGCCAGGCAACGCGTCGAGCGTGAAGCGAGCCGTGACCTCGGCCGTACGCACAGCGCCGTGACTTACAACGATGTATTGGATCGCAATGAGTGCGATGAAGAGAACGAATCCGACAATGTAGTTGCCGCCAACCACAAATTGTCCAAAGGCTTGAATGACGCTTCCAGCAGCTCCAGCACCTTCGTTTCCGTGGAGCAGGATGCGTCGACTCGATGCGAGGTTTAGTGATAAGCGAAAGAGAGTAAGCAGAAGGAGCAGACTGGGAAAGACAGAAAACTGTGACGGGCGAAGAATTTGCAGCGCCGAAAGAAGCACGAGCACGGAGGCAGCAAAACTGGTGGCGAGCAACAGATCGAGCACGATCGCCGGCAAAGGCACCAACATCACAAAGACGAGACTCACGGCCGCAATGGGGATGATCCACTCGACGAGCGAACCGCGTTTGGGAGCGTTAACGGTTGCAGCCGCAACTGTGGCCGTAGCTGACATTTAGCGTCGACCTCTGGCGGCGGCTAGTGCCCGACTTTGCGCGCGATAAACAGCCGCGAGTATCTCGGCGATCACAACGTAAAGTTTTGCGGGCACACTTTGTCCAACTTCGACCGAGCGATAGAGATCGTGCGCCAGTGGCTTGTTTTCGACCATAGGGATGCTCTGCCAGCGCGCAATTTCTTTGATTTGCGCAGCCAACAAATTGCGCCCCTTGGCAACAACGACCGGCGCGGGCATGTCAGGGCGATATTCGAGCGCAATCGCGTATTCAGTCGGATTGGTAATCACGACCGTGGCACGCCTCGTGTCCTCTAACATGCGGCGACGCTTCACCTGACGCTGCAGACGGCGGATGCGGCCTTTAATTACCGGATTTCCTTCCGACTCTTTGAATTCATCGACCAGTTCCTGACGGCTCATCTTCAACTGGCTGGAGAGATGTTGCCGCTCGAAGAAATAGTCGAGGACGGCCCAAATCAAGAGCACCAGCGCAGATTTCCAACCCACTTCGAAAATGCGATCGGCGGCGAATCCCAACATGCCGCGAGCCGAACGAGAGGAGAGTGCCATCAGCGATGGCCAGTCGCGACGCAAGCACCCGAGTCCAAGGCAAGCGACTACAGTTGCGGGTAGCAGCGACTTGATGAGCCCTCGAAGCGCCGTGACGGAGAATAGTTGTTTGAGTTTTGCAGCGGGACTGATGCGCGAGACTGTCGGCGACAGCGAACCCGGAGCAAAGACCAACCCGCCCTGCGCAAGCGCTGATGCTAGTGCAACAAAAAATCCCAAGCCTAGCGCTGTTGCAGTTGCAGTAAAAAGTCCCGCGTGGTGAAGAAAAGGAGGTAGGCCATCCAGGCGCAAGTCGTTGGAAACCGCACTTTCAAGACAATCGTGAAAAAAGCCACGCCAGGCCAGCGGAAAAGTTGACATCATGGAAAACAGAACGAACGTTGCTGCCATTCCCGCGGCCGCGCCAATCAGATCGCGGCTACGCGCTACTTGGCCTTTCTCGCGAGCCTTCTGCCGGCGTCGCGGAGTAGCCTGTTCGGTTTGGTTCGCTTCTGCCATGAAAAGTTTCCAAGGACAAACGACTAAGCAGGCGCAATCGGGGAGTTTCGGGATCGAAGTATCTCGAAATCGACGAATCTTTGAATCGACGATCAATGCGCCAGTCGCAGGATCCTTTCTGAAGCGTCGAGAGCGCGGCCGAACCGGGCATCGAAAAAGCGGGGCCAGAAAGCAACTGCGCCGCAAAGCAGCGCCAGGCCAAGAAGGTTCTTGATCGAGATCCCGACAAATAAGACGGGCAATTGCGGCGAAGCTTTGCCGATGAATCCGAGAGCAACATCGGCAAACAAACTGGCGACGAGAACTGGCGCGGCAATTTGCAGTCCAGCCACCCACATTCCGGCGGCAAATTCGAACAGTGCATGCACCGCTGGCCATGTCAGCGAAAAATGGCCCGGGGGCATATATTCAAAACTTCGAGCGAGTCCACGCAGTAGCCAGTGCGGCACGCTGAGCTGAATGAATAGAAGAAGGACAATCAGTTCGTAAAAGGTCGAGAGCACCGCAGAGTCGGCTTGGCTGTCGGGATTGATGACGCTGGCCAGCGAGTATCCCATTTGCACACCGCAGATTTGGCCTGCGATTTGTCCCGCTTCGAAAATTAATTGCAGCGTGAAGCCCAGCAGGAATCCGATGGTGAATTCGCCCAGCAATAAAAAAAGAAGCGCAGGAGTCCGGAGTGCAGTAGAGGTAACAGGGACAAGCGGCACCAGGAACAACGTCAGCAGAAAGGCTAAGCCGACCTTGATACGTGGAGGCAGAGACGCGCTGCCCAGAAAAGGCGCGACCAAGAGTAGCCCAGTCACTCGCGAACCTGCGATCATCCATGCGGCGACCGTATGCTGCAGCGAATTCGAAATCTCTAACGGCAGATCGTACACAATTTCCTCGCTCGTAATTGCTATCTGCTGTGGATACTCATCGTGCAAATCACGTCTGCCCGTTCCGGCCAGAATGTCACACCTAGAATCGTTCCCTCAAAAGCGACTTTCGCAGTCACTCGTCATCGCACAAACGGATGCAAATCCGACCAAAGCCCGATAGTAAAAAACATCAGCTTGCGCAGCATCCACGGAAAAAACAGGAGCGCGGCCCCAGCCACTGCGGCAAGACGCGGAACAGTCGAGAGCGTCTGGTCCTGCAGTGAGGTGAGTACTTGAACTACGTTCACGAGCAAACTGACGGCAATCGCAACCAACAATAACGGCGCACCCAGCAACAAGGACATCTGGAGAGTGTGGCGAAATAGCGTGACAACTTGTTCGGTTCCCATATCTGCCTTTTATGAAAAACTTCGCATCAACGATCCGATCAGCACATTCCATCCATCAACCACGACGAATAGAAGAATCTTGAGTGGCGTGGAAATCACAACCGGTGGTAACTGCATCATTCCGACCGAGGTGGTTATCGCAGCAGTAACAAGATCAATCACGAGAAAGGGGAGAAAGAGAGCCGCACCGATCCGAAAGCCAGCCTGCAGTTCGCTAAGAAGATATGCAGGGGCAACGATTCGCAGCCCAAGATCTTCCGGACGTGCGGGACGCGCTTCGTGCGCTAGTTCGACGAAGAGTGCAAGATCTTTTTCCCGGGCGTACTTGAGCATGAAGTGACGCATCGGACTTACGGCACGATCCACAGCGACCATCATCGTGATATGTCCGGCATCGAGCGGCACGACGGCATCCGTATAAATCGCAGCGCCGACCGGCTGCATCAGGAAAAATGTGAGGATGAGCGAGAGCCCGATGAGAGTTTGATTACTCGGCGTGGTTTGCGTGCCCAGTGCCTGGCGCAGAAAATGAAATACGACAAGCAGCCGGACAAACGGCGTCATCGATAGAACGATCGCCGGAATGAGTGTCAATAGGGTGAGAAGTAAAACGATGTTCCATGGTGCGGAACTGCCGGGAACGCCGCCGCCCAACCCACCCGGCAGGGACAGTCCGGGTGTCACGGTGGAACGGGCCCAGAGTGGTGCCATCAAAACCAAGGGCAACGCCCCCGCCACATGCAAGAGAAAACGGAACAGTCGGCCTGTGGAAGATCGCCTCATTTTCCTTCTCCACGGTCTTCACAATTCGCTGCGTCACGATCACCGACCGGCTCGTCGGGCAATTGCGCAAGCAGAGTGACGGACGTCGCACTGCAGCCCACCAGAAAACGTTGCTGTTCGAACTGGATGACAGAAACAAAGCGATGCTCTCCAAGTGCCGCAGTCCCGCGTATCGAAAGCTTTTTTTGTTCCGCACCTGCGCGATGGAGGACCAAGCGCCAAAGAGATCGGAAGAACCTAGTTATTGCAGTGCTAACCTCGTCCAGTTTCAGCCCAAGCATCCAGCTGTGCCGTTTACGGGCGGAACAATGCGCCGTGATTTGTTTCTGTGTCGTTTCCATCGTTGGACTCTCAATTTGACGAAGCAGTGCTGCGGCTTCGGTCAAGCCAGCTCCGTCAGTCGCACGGCCATGCGGTTTTTGACGATTTCAAACTCGCTCCAGGCGATCAATTCGCCGTTAATGCGGAAAGGCACGTCTTCCCCTACCGTCCAACCCGTTGCGATGATCCGACCGCGATTCAGTTGGACCAGATCGCCGACCGTAAAACGTGGCACTGAGATTTCGATCGTCAGCAGACACGGCAGGGTTTCGAGACGCAGCCAGGGATCGACGATCGAATCAACCGCCGATACGGTGGCTGGAGTGCCTGGGGCTTCGACCGTCGTGGCTTCTAATCGAGGCTCGAGTTTCGGTTGGACAGCGGCGGCCATTTACGTTTGCACCAGGAATTCCGTAAAGTAGACGTTCTCGATCCCCATTTGCGGCAAACGTTCTTGTAGAGCTTTCAATAATTGTTCTTTCACATGGAGCTTCCCCTCAATGCTCATCAGTTCGTCAGGTTGGGCCGTTGCCAACACAGAGAGAATCGTGTCGCGTACCAACGCGATAGGAGCGGCGTCCGATTTGGTGTGCAGGAGCGGGTGCGATAAGCCGAGGGTGATACCTACGCGCAAGTAGGCTCGCGAACCGGAGCCCGTAAGATTAACAACGAAAGTTTCCAGAGCGATAGTGGATTCCGCCGCAGCTCCGTCAGCGGCGCTCGCCGAACTGTCAGAACGCGACCAGTACCAACTGGCAATTCCTCCAAGCCCCAAAACAAGTGCAACGGCCAGCCAACGCCTGCTCTTTTTACGCGCTTTTGTCGAAGCGTCCCGCATGTTTCAGTTGTTTGCAAGCTTGGTTCCGAGAGCGGTGGAAGGGATATCCAAAAGGCTCTGTTGAAATCAGCCCAAGAATCACGTGTGAGGCGGTGGATGGCAGCAGCACGCGCCATATGCCGGGCGCGGATGAAAAGCATCTCAGAAAGCTCTCATGAGAATTCACGAAGGAAGTAGAGGACATACGAAAGTACGCAGAGGGCGGGCAGGCCTCCGAACAATTGCGCCCGCCTCTTCCGCGCTATCGGATTACTGCTTCAATGCAATCGTGTCCTGCGCGATCTGATCGAATGTTGTGACCACCCTTGCGTTCGCTTCGTAACTGCGTTGGGCCACGATCAGTGCCGCAAATTCCGTGGCGATATCCACATTCGATTGCTCGAGAGCGCCCCCGGAAACGCTGCCGAGTCCACCCGTTCCCGGCGCACCGATCGTAGGTTGTCCCGATGCGAGCGTCGGCGTGTAATCGTTGCCGCCATCCTGGGACAGTCCTTGCACGTCGGCGAAACTGGCGAGTGCGAGTTGGCCGATGGTCTCGGTCTTCCCGTTACTGAACGACCCTGTAATTGTTCCATCGGATCCGATATTGAAATTCACCAGCGTTCCACTGCCAGCGCCGTCCTGTTGGATGGAGGAAGTACTGTTGGGGCCGGCTTCTTGTGTGAGTAGCCCGTTACCGTTTTTATCAAAAAGATCCCACGTAAACGAAAGGTCGTTAGCGCCATCCGCGAGACCGGTAACTTTGATCGGAGTTACGTTGGCAGAAGGACTCGTCAAGTTTCCGTTGCCATCAAAGGTGAGCGATCCCGTGGCGAGCACAGTCGGATCGGTCGTACCATTCACGTCTGCGGCCGGGATCGTTACGGAGTAACTCCAGGTATTGGTCGCGGTCTTCGTATACGTAAACGTAACGTTGTGGCTAGCGCCGAGAGAATCGTAGATCGTGGCTTGTGTGGAATATGTGGAACCCACATCGGCTGTCGCGTTCAAATTGGATGTCAGTTGCACCTGACTAGTCGCCGTCGCAGGACTGATGGTACCGGCACCCAAGGCGAGCGGACCAAGCCCCTGTGCCGTGCTGACAACTCCGTTGACCGCTGGGTAGCCAAGCACCTGTTGACCGTTGGCCGTTTCCAATAGGTTGTCGGTGCCGACTTCGAAATTGCCGGCGCGTGTGAAACTTTGCACTCCGTTTTGGTTCACCACGAAGAAGCCATTGCCGTTGATCGCGACATCAGTGTCGACTCCTGTCGCAGTCACGTCTCCCTGAGTGAAGTCCGACGGTTTGGAACTCACCTGAACACCGGCGCCTTGCTGAATAAGATCGCCTGCACCGTTGGAACCGAGAGTCTCATAGAACAAATCGCTGAACTGAATTTGCTGGTCTTTGTATCCGATCGTGTTGAGGTTGGCCAGATTGTTAGCGGTGGTGGAGAGTGCTTCCGAACTGGCGTTTAGGCCGGAGAGAGGTATCGAAAACGATGGCATAGGTGCTCCTTAATTAGAAACGGGTTTGTTACCTGGAGTGGAAGCTGAGTTAGCAGTGTTCGCCGAACTCGTGCTCGAAGTGGGAGTCGCGGTTGTATTGTTTACGAGCGTTTGCATGAGTTGCTCGATCTGCGTCAACTCTCCCAAGGAATTGAACTGAGCGAGCTGCGCAACAAATTGATTGGGATCGAGTGGATCGAGTGGACTCTGATTCTTGAGCTGAATCGTCAGCAACTGCAGGAAGGTGGAAGTTAGATCCTCGCCTGCACTCACTGGCGCGGGTGCCGGGACCGGTGGAGGCGCGGAGGCGGCGGGCTGGGTGATGAGCGCGTTTGGAACAAGCGAATGTAACGAGTTGAGCACGAGTGAATCCTCCTAAACGTGAATGCTGACGCGGTTGGTCGCGAATCCAGCGTGCAGAACGTTCGCTAGAATGCTGGTCGCTGAAGATAGTGACTCGTCTTCCTGTCCTGAAAAATTTGGATCGCTTGATTCGACAGAAGAGTCGCTGCCGAAGCGTGGCAGTCCTTGCGATGCGCTCTCACGCAAATCTTCCTGTTTCTGCCCCTGTCCTTGGCCTGATCCTCGCTGAAAACCGCTTTCGGTATGGGCAGATGAATGTCCATTGTTGAAATCAACGGCCGTGAGGTCGAAGTGATGTTGATTTAATCCCGATTCCAGACTTGAAACTTCTGGGCCAAACCATCGAGATAAATCGTGATCAGCGTGAATGGTGATACCCACCTGACTTTGCTGTACCACTGTATGAATCTCAACTGATCCAAATGCGTCCGTACGAATCCCAAGATGCATCTGTACAGTTGTTTGAACGTCCGGACGAATATTCATTGGTGGTGCGGGGGGAGCAGTAGCAGGCGGTGCCGCGTCGAGAACTTGGTGAGGCTGTGGCATCTCGCTGGTTGAAGCATCTTGCGAAGTCGGAGTCGACGTTGGCACTTCCGTTTGCTGGTTCAGGTTCGGGCTGGCGATGAGCGATGTATTGACGACTGAACTTACATTAGTTGCGCGAACATCCGGCGATGTAAGCGCTGCGATGCTCGTTTTCGAAGGTATTTGTTCCAACAAGGAAGAGCTTGCCGGGATGCTCGATTGCGTTAGGGTATCGGATTTCTTATCGGGCAATGAGGATGGAGCTACTGCCATCGTCGGCGATAGGTTTGATCTCGCCGCCATCCCGACCATCGTCGACTCATGGTCCGCAGCCGAAGACAGAGTAGTGGCTTTCAAGGCAGATGGTGACGATGTCGTGATCGCGACGGACGCGAAAGTCGTAGGGAGAATTGCAGCATTGTCGCTGGCGACTCTTGTGCCTGAGCAATCAGCGATACTGCTTGAAGAACTGTCGTTGGAAATAACGTCAGGTTTGGAGTTGGGATCGTCGAAAGCTACAGGAGTCGCGTCACAATGCGAAACAGCTTGCTCTATCGGAATCATGGCAGATAATGCGTGAGCCGTGTTCGAGGAGTGCGAAATCTCTGGGGCGAGACCTTGACCCGCAGGCGACTCAGCGCTATTCGCCAACGAAGAGCCATCGGCGTCGGGTTCATTCCCCGTCGATGAAAACTGTCTCTGGCGTTCCGAGCTACCGTGAATTGCGACCTGATTTGTTCCAGGCATAGACTGAGGCGCTGGCGTTTGTCCCCATTTCGGCAATGCGAGAGGAGTCGGATCGGCCGCTGAAGAGGCGCGCGAATCCGTCTCTATAGAAGTATCAGCTGTAGAAGCTGCAGCCCAAGCAAATGTTGTCGTCGCGAGAGTTGGTGCTGCGCTGCTGAGCGGCGGCGGGTTCGATTCAGGTTGGATCGGTGCTGGCGCAGTAGTTGGCTCAGCAATCGGAACCTCGGCAAGCGATGAAATGAACGCGGAAGGCAATTCGATGGTCGGAGGTTGTGACGAATCGTTTGCCAAGGCAGGCTCAGGAGCAAAAGAAGGAGCCGCGAAACTGCCAGTAGTCCCCATACTTGCGCTCGGAGATGCGAAGACATGCTCGCTTTGGATCAAAGGATTCACTACTGCGTCGGATCCTGCCGATGATTGCGGCGACAAACTCGAAACGAGATTGCCAAAGTCGATCGGTGGAGGGTAGTCCGAATGAACACCCCGCGCGAACGCCATCGAATTCGTTGACGGGGTCCCAGACACGATTGGTTCTTCTGGAGCAACAGGAACTGAAACAAGAACTGCAGTTGCTCGTTCGAGAAAACTGGCTGAGCCCGCAATCGGGGACTTCACGGCTGAGGATTTTAGATCCAACGCCTTTCGTACAGACGCCGTGAGTGCCTCGCCGAAACCAATCGGCGTTGAGGACTGGACCCGGCTCTGGGTAGACGAAGTTTGTGTCCCTAGCGAAACGATGATTGCGTTAGTGTGCATGGGAATCCATCGCTCCAGTTGCACTCTTCGCGCCATTGTCTAAGAGCAAGAGTTCACGCGGAGACCCACTGGGCTGACGACTGACAACTTCTTGCGTTTGCACCGACTTGCGCTAAGCGAACCAGACCACGAGGAGAAAGCAACGAAAGCCTTGAGTGTTTAACGGGGGCTTGGCGGCAATCCTTGCCGGTTACACCCGGCAAAATCAACCGATTCAGCTGCGGTTTCGATGATGCCAGCGTTGCAGTAAGAAAGTGGCGTCGAGGTCTTGTTGCTGGCGTCGCGATTGTTCCTGGGAATAAGCACTTCTCTGTTGCGAGCGCAATGTTTCGAGAATTTCACGGTCGCGATAAGCGGTCTGATATTCCGCTAATGCTTTCTGGCGGAGGAGTTCACGTTTATGTAGATCGGTCACAAGTTCTTGGCGAAAGCGCGTTAGGTTTTCGCGAAGCACCGAAGCAAACTTCAACTCGGCACCCGTGCTTCCCCGACTAAGTTCCGCGGAATCGGATTGCGCGGACGCAGCAAAAGATCGGTCCAGTTGCAGCAACGTTTCTTGGGCCTGCGCAAACCGCAAATTCTCTTCCTGCAGTTGCAGGATGCGTTGGCGCTCAATCCCTTGACGAAGCCGAAGCAGTGGCGCGAGAGCGAAACGAAAAGCCATATTTCGGGATGATCCTTCTGGAGAATCTCAGGCTGTATTTTTCCTGATTCTGAAATCATGCGGCTATGCCGGAAGTGCCATAAGCCGCGCCAGTGAATGGTTCATCTCTGTCACGTCTTGAGAGGATTGGGTCAGAAACTCCCGCAACGCTGGCATGAGCGCAATCGCACGGTCAAGATCGGGATCACTGCCTTTCTGATATGCCCCGACGCGGATCAATTCTTCCGAATCTTTATAGATCGCCAGCAAGCGGCGTATCTGATTGGCCTTTGTCAGGTGATCGGCGGACACCACAGCCGGCATGATCCGGCTGATGCTGTTGAGAATCGAAATCGGAGGATAGTGACTTTGCGTGGCGAGCTTGCGGTCCAACATGATGTGGCCGTCGAGAAGCGCGCGAGCGGCATCGACGAGAGGATCGTTCTCATCATCGCCTTCCATGAGGACGGTGTAAAAGCCCGTGATGGTCCCGGAACCGAACGAGCCAGCACGTTCAATAAGCCGTGCCAGCAAAGTGAACACGGATGGCGTGTAGCCTTTTGCTGTGGGTGGCTCTCCCGCAGCGAGTCCAATTTCGCGTTGCGCCATTGCCAAGCGGGTCAATGAGTCAACAACCAGAAGAACATGTTTCCCGCGAGCACAGAAATATTCCGCAATCGTCGTAGCCGCAAGTCCAGCGCGAATGCGAAGCAGCGGATCCTGATCGGAAGTTGACACGACAACAACGGATCGACGACGGCCCTCTTCGCCAAGCGCGTTTAGAAGTTCTCCGACTTCCCTGCCGCGTTCTCCAATCAACCCGAGGACGGTGAGATCGGCGCCCGTATTACGCGCCATCATTCCAATCAACGTGCTCTTGCCAACTCCGCTTCCGCCAAAGATGCCCACCCGTTGTCCTCGCCCGCACGTAAGAAACGCGTCAACCGCACGAATGCCACATCCGAGGGCATCGCGAATCGGCGTGCGCTCCAGAGCGAGCGGCGCTTCGCGATCCAATGGAAAGGGTTCGCGGCATGCAGGAGCGGGCAAACTGTCGATCGGATTTCCCGCACCATCCAACACGCGACCCAGAAGTTCATCGCTGAGGCGGATCATGGGGCGACGACCTGAAACCACGACCTGATCGCCGTAACGAATGCCCGTCGGACGCCGCAGAGCCATCGATAACACGATGTGTTCGCGAAAGCCGACAATCTCTCCAGGCCAGTGACATCCGCGCGAATCGATGATCTCGCATGCCTCGCCGATCGTACAAAATGGGCCGGCAGATTCAACGAGTTGACCAACCACTTGCGTAACTCGCCCACGCCAGCGCAAAGGAGCTGCGTTCTCGAGTTGTGAGAAGTAAGCGGCGAGGATCGGAGACGCGCTCACTTCGCCGCCTGCGGATGTCCCTCTTGTGAATTCGAAAGTCGTGGATTCGAAAGTTGGTGAGGGTTGGCGGATGTCTCCGGACGCTCGGCAAGCAAATCGAGCAATCCTGTTTCGATTTCCTTTAGCTGCGACTCCAGACCGAGATCAGTCGACCCCAACGATGTCTCGATCCGGCACTCTCCTGGAGCGACGCTGGGGTCCTCGTAAACTTCTGGTGAAGTATCGCCTTCCATCTGGCGCGAGAAGTAGTGCCGCCAGTCCGACACTTCTCTGGGATGGACCCGCAGATCGACTTTGGTGCCGCGATCCAGTTTCTCCAACGTCACTTTCACAATTCCTGCCAGAGCCTGCGGATCGATCTGCACTTCGCGATGTAGCACTTTACGCGCAATGGCGAGTGATAGTTGGACGACCTCCACTTCCACGCGTCGATAATAATCCTGACGTTCGACGGCGAACTTTCGCAGCGCTTCGAGGACTTGGCCGCGATGTTGATCGAGTACCGTTACGAGTTCTTCACGGAAGCTTTCCCGCGCGCTCTGGCACCCACGCTCGAAAGCCTCGGCCAGGTGTCGCTGGCTACGTTCCTCGAGTGCAGCACTCTCCTCTGCTCCACTTCCCGGTGGGCGAATCGGGCACTCGGCCTCGGGATAAGCCAACGGCTCGGCTTCGAAGACCCGCTGTCGCTTCGGCGCGCTAGACGACATACTCCTCCTGCGATTCGGCGCTGAGTACGAGTTTGCCTTCCGCTTCGAGCCTGCGCGCAATTTCCACAATTTCGCGCTGCGCATGACTGACGTCTTTGGCCCGCACCGAACCTAGCACTTCCATGTCTTCTTTCAACATGTCGACGGCGCGGGATGACATCGACTTAAAAATCAGGGTCTTCAGTTCCTCGGTTGTCCCGCGAAGAGCGAGAGCCAAAGTCTTTTTCTCGAGTTGGCCAAGCAGTTCGCGGATTCCCGCCTCGGGCACTCCCAACAAATCTTCAAACGTGAACATCAGATTACGGATGGCGAGCGCCATGTTGGGATCATCTTTTTCGATGCTTTCGAGAATCCCTTTTCCAGCCAGCGGCTCCAATTGATTCAGCAAGTCGGCAGCCCCTTTGAATCCTGCATATGCTCGACGACTCTGCTCCCCCAATGAATCTAGCCGCTTATTCAGCGCCAGCGAGACTTTCTGTGCGACCTCGGGCGAAAATTGTCGCAACTGCGCGAGCCGCTTGATCGTTTCTGCCCGCGATTCTTCCGGGAGCCGCAAAAGCAACGCTGAAGCCTGCCGCGCGTGCATATGCGCGAGGATCAGAGCGATCGTTTGTGGATGCTCCACCTCGAGAAATTTTGCCAACTGTTGCGGATCGGCTTTCTGCAAGCTCTCCAGATTCACCGCACTTTGTTCCAGCGCTTGCGAAACCTGATCCAGAAGTTGTTTCGCGCTAGTGTCTCCGAAGGCCTTGACGAGAATTTTTTGCGCGTACTCCGGACCGCCTTGCGCAAGATAACCCTGTGTTAATGTGAGCTGGTAATACTCCTCAAGAATCGCGATGCTTGTCTCGGGCTTGACGTGTTCCAACTCTGCAATGCTTTGCGTCAATCGCTTTAAGTCTTTCTCGGGAAGGTTTTGATAAATGTGGCTCGCGGCCTCTTCCCCAAGCAATACCATCAGTATGGCGGCCTTCTGTAACCCGACACTGGACGTGGATCCCGGCATGCACTTGCTTTCTTGCTCGTAATATTCGTCGTACTCGATACTTCCACCGCGCTGCTTCTACTTCACCTTCGCGTCGCGGATCCAGGTTTGCACCAGGCGACTGGCAGCCGCAGGCTCAGCCTTGATCTTCTCTCCAAGCTCTTTTTTCAATACTCCAACACGCTTGGCCCCCTCGCTGCCTGGAGGTAATTCAATGCTCGTCATTGCGTTTACGGATGCCGCTCCCGTAAGCGATTGCGCGAGGCGGATCGGAATTTGTTTAAAAGCGGCGATCGCCTGCTTCTTTGCTGGATTGAGCACGAGAGCGTAAACCAACAAGAAGAGCAGTGTGATTCCCACATAGCGGAGTGCGCCGGCCCACGGCAGGATCAGCAAACGGTACTCATCGATCTTTCGCGGCGCGGCAGGAAGTTCTACAGGAGCGTTTTGGAAGGAAAGGTTCGCGACCGCGAGCAGGTCGCCACGCTGATCGTCCACGCCAATGGCCGCGCGAGCCAATTTTTCAATCGACGTCATTTCTTCAGGAGTGCGTTTGCGGCGGACGGATGTTGACTTAGTGCCATCATGTTTCACATCCGTAGCATCGTCGATCAGGACCGCAGCAGTAATACGATGGACGCGCCCTGCAGGATTCGTGACGTGCCGTACATTTTTGCTCACGGCAAAGGTCGAGCTATCGGATTTCGAACTTTGGTTATCGATCGTCGAAAGCACGCCTGGACTGGCGGTGCTGCTGCCCGGGAGATTACTCGTGACCCCAGGCACACCCGCCGGATTCGCTCCTCCGGCAAGTTCCTCTGTATGCTGTTGCGCGATGGTTGCTGCCGCTTTGGGATCGTAGACTTCCGAGGATTCTTCGCTGCTGCTGAGGTCGTAATCCACGTGGACACTGGCGCGAACATGTTCCGCGCCAACTACCGGCTCGATGGCATGCACCACGGCCGCTGCCAATTCCTCATCCGAATCAAAAGACGCGCGGCCCGATGGACCGTGGCGAGCCAGGAACGGAGTGGCCGTTTCCGCGTCGACGACAGTAACGTTCTCCGGCTGCAAACCATCGACCGCGCTCGCAACCAGTTGCGGGATCGCCTGCTGTGCTTCTCGCGATAGCGTGCCACCTCGCGTTTTCACAATGACCGCCGCTTTCGATTCGTGCTCTTGCTCGCTGAACAACGACTCTCGCGGCAACACCAGGTGGACACGAACTGCTTCAATCTCGCTCAGGGTTTGTAGCGTGCGTTCCAGTTCGCCTTCAAGCGCGCGCTGGTAATTCACTTTTTCGCTGAAGTCCGATCCCGCCCAATTCGGCGTGTCGAATAATTCAAATCCCAATCGCGCGTTACGCGGGAGGCCTTGCGATGCAGTTTCAAGACGGGCAGCATCGAGCCTGTCGGACGGCACCAACACGCTTGCACCATCCGGCGAGATTTCATAAGGGATATTTTTTGCCGCCAATCTGCCACCCAGCGCTTGCGCGTCCTGAGGCTTGAGTCCCGAATAGAGCACTACGCTTTTACGATCCAGCAACGTGACAAAGCCCCAGAGGGTCAGGCCAACCGCTGCGGCCCCCAAGGCAAGGAGAACTTTCTGCTGCAGACTCAGTCCACGCAGAAAATCCTGAATTTGATGGAGGCCCTGACTCAAGTGAGAAAACTCCTATGGATGACTCGACAAACTACTGCGAATTACGTTCTCGTAATCAGCGTGCTGCGATTTGCTATGTTTCGGCTCAGAACTGCATATTCGAAATCTGCTGATAGGCCTGCACGATCTTGTTGCGCACCTGCATCATGAGTTGGAATGAGAGGTCGGCCTTTTCAACCGCTATCATCGCGCTATGCAGGTCTGCTCCTTTACCACTCAGCAACTGCGCCACCTGCCCAGCCGCGTCGCCCGGCGCTCCCTCGGCTTGAGAGATCGACTGTTGCAGTGTGTCAAGAAATTTTCCACTCTCCGCTGGCCTTCCGGTAACCGCACCGATGTCGGCGGGCAATATTCGTAACGATGGAATCGAATTGTTCATAGACATGGACGGCCCTCATCTTCCTGACGCTTTTTCGCGATCCAGCCGGCAATCGCCATCTCAAGCTCCGCGTCTTGCAGACGACCACGGCTTTAGCGCAGCAAATCCAGCGACTGTTGAATCATGTTTTTCGTAGCTTGCACCGCCGAAGCATTCAGTTGATACGCTCGCACCGCGCCGAGAAGATCAGTCATTTCTTCAATCGGGTCGACTTGAGGGTAGGCAACATATCCATCTGCATTTGCGTCGGGATGCCCAGGCTCAAAACGCAAGACAGGCGGCCGCTGATCCGGAACCACTGCGGCAACGCGGACTGCCGAAGACGTCTCGCGCTGCATGCCGGCTAGAGCCAGCGCGAATCGCGGCACACGTTGGGATTGAAATACCACCATCTGCCGGCGATAGGGGCCGCCTCCAGGCGTGCGCGTTGTTTGGACGTTAGCCATATTGCTGGCTACGATCTCCGCGCGCTGACGTTCCGCTCCAAGTGCCGAGCCACTCAATTCCAACATCCCAAATAGATTCATGAAGAACTTCCTCCATTAATTGCAGTCGATAGCCGATGAAACTCTGCTTTCAAGAATTGCACCGCCACTTGAAAGCGCAGTTGATTCTGGGCCAGGAGAAGCGATTCGCGCTCGACGGAAACATTGTTTCCGTCCGGACGCTCCAACAGCCCTCGGACTTCATGCGAGACGGAAGTAAATGCCGACGAGAATAGTGAGGACGATTGCCCCGTCGATGAAGACGAGGAAGGGCTGTCCTCCGCCATCGCCTGTTCCATCTCCCCCGCAAATTCGCGCACGTCACGCGTACGGAATCCCGGTGTGTCGATGTTCGCAAGATTTCCGGCGATCACCTGATGGCGAAAGGCGCTCACGTTAAGCACCTGCTCCAGTCCACGCATCAGTGGCGTATCAATCATGGACATGATTGCTCTTTCGAAGCCACAGTCGGCCTACTTGATGCATCGATTCGAACACTTGTTTGATAATCATGCCTTGGAGGCAGCCCAAACTCGCGGACTTTATTGCGCACCGTCCGCAGGCTGACGCCGAGAAGTTCTGCCGCCCGCGCACGGTTTCCCCCCGTCGATTCAAGTGTCATGGAAAACAACTGGCGCTCCATTTCTCCAAGCGAAAGTCCCGGCTTCCACTCTGATGAAACTGCGGGAAGGGAGAGAAGGCTTTTTCCCGACAGCGCCTTGCCATGGTCGAACGCTTCGACACCAATCTCACCACCGCGCGAGAGTGCCACCGCCCGCCGCACAAAATTAGCGAGTTCACGTACGTTGCCCGGCCATGATTGCTCCTCTAGACGATCCAGCAATTCACAAGACAAGCGTGGTGTATTACGGTCATTGAAGCTGTTAGCTTTGTTCGCGGCACTCGAGGACGAATACAGGTGTACGAAGTGCGTAGCCAACTCGCGCACATCGCCGACCCGGTCCCGGAGCGGTGGGAGGGAAATCGGAATCACATTCAGCCGGTAGTAGAGATCCGCGCGAAAGCGGCCTTCGGCGATCGCGGTTTCCAGCGACCGATTCGTTGTCGCAATGACCCGGATGTCCACATGCACACTCTGATTCGAGCCCAGAGGATCGAATTCGCGCTCCTGCAAAACGCGCAGCAATTTCGGCTGCAACGATAGTGGCATCTCGCCCACTTCGTCGAGCAGGAGCGTGCCTCCATTCGCCGTCTCGAACTTACCGGGACGTGCCGTCACCGCGCCCGTGAAGGCTCCGCGCGCATGTCCAAACAATTCACTTTCCAGAAGTGTTTCTGGAAACGCAGTGCAGTTGATCGCAACCAACGGCCCCGATTTGCGATGACTGAGTCGATGAATCAGTCGTGCGATCAATTCTTTGCCCGTCCCACTCTCTGCTTCGATCAGAATGTCGGCATCCGTTGCCGCTGCCTGTTGCGCTCGAATGAGCGCACTCTCCCACGCTGGAGAATGACCAACCAAAGTCTCTGTCTCTTGTTTGGATTGTTGGACGCGACGCAGCACCTGCTCAACTGCGAGTTCCAGTTTCTCAAAGGAGACAGGCTTCACGAGATAATCGCACGCCCCGCGACGCATCGCTTCCACCGCATCGGGGACGCAACCGTATGCAGTCAGAAGAATCACCGCTGTTGCCGTCGCCGCATTCTGGATCTCGCGCATCAACTCGAAGCCGTCTCGGCCGGGCATGCGCACGTCGCTAATGACGAGCGAATATCTGGCTTCGCGAAACTTCTTCAGAGCTTCGTCGCCATTCACTGCGAGATCGACCTGCCACCCATCCCGCTGAAACCGGGCGTCGAGAGCAGCGCGCATGCCGGCATCGTCGTCTGCGATGAGGAGGCGTTTCATACCTGCGCTCCCGCTTCTGCGACTGGGTCAATCTGCGCTGGAACGAAAGTTGGCAACGCACCATCGTTCAACGATGAGATGGCTCCCTCATTCGCCATGGGAGTCATGGGTCGCGATTTCCCATTGCGAGGCAAGCACATTCGGAAGGTTGCACCGTGACCGTGCCGACTCTCAGCTACGATCGATCCGCCGTGCTGCTCCACAATCCGATGACAGACCGCAAGCCCGAGTCCGGAACTGCCGGACCGCGTACTGAATCCCGCGTCAAAGATTCGCGGGAGGTCTTCCACAGCAATGCCCGGTCCGGTGTCGTGGACCACAATAGCGATCTCATCGATGCAAGCCCCGATCGTAGCACTTCCAAAATGGTGTGCAGCTGTTCCTGTAGCTTTCGACGGGGCAAGGTCGAAACCGCGAATGGACAACCATCCCCCGCCCGGCATAAAGCGAAACGCGTTGAGCGCGAGATTCAAAAGAACTTGCTCTAATCGGTGGCGATCGGCGTTGATGAACACGCCCGTCAGCCCGTTGATCACCTGCAACTCGACGCGTGCCTGTTTGGCGAGAGGCAATAGAAAGTCATAGACCCAATCGAGGAGTTGACCCATATCAGTCGAGGCGCAGTCTGGCTGAGGATTATTGTGCAGATGCAGAACGTTGTTGACTGTGGCGGAGAGCGTGCGCAAACCGGCTTGTACATGCTCGATCCAGGAATGGCTTTCTCCTTCAAGATTGGCTTCAGCCAGCAGCCCAGCAAATAATTCGAGACTGCCTAGCGGATTACGAATTTCGTGCGCGAGCAACGCGGACATCTCGACCAGCGCCTGCTGTCGGCGAAGTTGCTCACGATCGCGTTCCAGTTTTTTTGCGTCACTGACATCGCGCAGGATAAAGACCGAAGCGGCGACCGCCGTCGTTGGCTGTCCACTACCGCTCTCTAGCCACGCATGGCGGACGGAAATCCACACGATGGGTGCGTCTATCTGAACGCTTTCATCGCCAGACAACTGGAACTCCGACTCGCCTTCAATCTCGCGAGCATGATGCAGTGCTGCCGAGATCGATACGGGCAAGTGATCTGCGGATTCGAAATCACCGCCAAGTAGCTGCATTGCCGCCGGATTCAAACTTACGATTCTCGACCCCGGCTCCATCACCAACACCCCGCAAGGCAATCCTTCAAGAATGCAACGCAGTCGCTCCCGAATGCGGTGATTTTCTTCCAGACTGCGCGCCAGATCGCGATTGGTAACTTCCAATTCTTGCCTTAGATGACCCACCTGCCCTTGCAACTGCCCATACGTCCGCTCAAGCGATCCGGCGGCTTCGGTAAATGAGGCGAAGGCTCGGGCCAGTGGATGATCCGGATCCTGTCCGACACTGCGCGGGATCGGGGATGAAGTGGACATGACATTTACCTTGCAACGGCAATGCCAGCCCGGCATAAATTGCCTTAGAACATTCTTAGGAGAGGCGCGGATGAGCGGACCAGTCGTGAGCAATTCGTCGCGAATTACCGATTGACGTTAGCTCGCGGCTTTGATTCCGTCGGTAACAGGTCTTCCGGAAGAATATCAGTTTGTCTTTCAGCACGGCTCTCGGCCAGGATCAGCCCGCGTTCGATAACATTCTGCAATTCGCGAACGTTACCCGCCCACGATCTAGATTTAAGCAACTGGAGTGCCGACGGTGAAATTTGTGCTAGGGGCAATCGCGAGGCAAATTTCTCAACGAAGTGGGCGACCAAAGGCGCAACGTCTTCGGAGCGGTCGCGCAATGGCGGAATCTCCAACGGAAAAGCAGAAAGACGATAGAACAGGTCCTCGCGAAATTTTCCTTCGCGCACCAGACTAAGCAGATGCGCGTTGGTCGCGGATATGACCCGAGCATCGACGCGCACGACCTCGGAACTGCCCAGACGTTGTAGTTCCCGCTGCTCTAAAAAACGAAGCAGCTTGGGTTGAAGGCTTAGCGGCATTTCTCCAATTTCGTCGAGAAAAAGCGTCCCACCCTGCGCGGCCTGGATTCTTCCGGCATAAGATTGCATGGCTCCGGTAAAAGCGCCGCGTGCATATCCAAATAGTTCGGCTTCGAGCATGGTCTCCGGAATCGCTGCACAGTTGACGACTGCAAATGCGCGTCCGGCGCGCGGGCTCATCTGATGAATAGCGCGAGCGACGACCTCTTTGCCACATCCGGTGGGGCCGGTGATTAAAACGGTTGTGTTCCGTGGAGCTACCAGCCGAGCGAGACGATAGACAGGTTGCATCGCCTGAGAATTGCCGATCATTCCCGGTAAACACGCCTCCCAATTCCGAGCTTCCGCGGTCGGCGTCTCAAGGATTGAGGTTTCTAGAATCGCATCATGACCGCCAAGACTCTCATCGATTGCCTGATCGCTCCGCATTTTGAAAGATAACGCCGACTCTGGGGCGTTTCTCGCAGGCATCTCCTGAGTAGATCTTTCCTCGCTTAAAGCGGCGCCAGTGGAAGAATCCGCATCCAGCAACACAATTTCTATTTCAGGGAAGCGTTGTCGAACCGTCTCGCTCAATTCTTCGGCGTTGAGGTCTAACAAATGGCGATCGAGAAAAATTTTCTGCCACGCTCCAGTTTCCAAATGGGCCAATGCCTCCGCTCCACCGGCTACCTGTTCAAAGAGGAGAACCGGTAGCCTTAGGCTTTCCAAAACGTGGCGCCGCACTGTGGGACTAGGACTTGCGACAAGAATTCGGTCGTTGGCGTGGTTCCCAAGGCTGGTTCCAGTCGTATGACTCGTCATACCCGTCATTTGAACAGGTCGAGGTTAGAAAGAGATTAGAGGAAGATTAGAAGACTCTTTGCAGAAGAGAATCTTCAGTGCAGTGCGATCGCAAATTTTTTCTTTACAAACGAAGGTCGAGCTAGAAGGCGAAACTCGTGGCCGCACTCGACGATCTATTTCTCCACAAATACAAGTTCACCGTTCTCGACTTTGATGTCTTTGACGTTGTTGGGAAGCTTCAGTTGGTCACGTTGTTCCGCCAGTTTTTTCTGTAGGACTCCATTGATCAGAGATGCAGGCACCGACAGATCTCCTACCTTGACCTCTGTAGCATCGAACGTAGCGTACCCATCTTTCGACCCGAGGTGTCCGGCAAGAGTAAGGTAAACATCCTTGCCCGCGATCTGAGTCAGAAACTGGCCGCGGACGATATCGCCGTCCATCGAGACTTGGTAGTCCTTGATATTAGGAACCGCTCCCGGAAATTCAGTCGATCCGCTTGCCGGAGTCGCCGGGCTGGAACCGGTTGCAGGCAAGGTCGTGGGCAGCAAGCCAGCAGCTTGTTCAAGCGCAGCTGAGACTTCGCCCGAGTTCATCCGAACTTCAGTCGTTCCCTCGCCCGACGCTTTGGGCTGTTCGAGTTGATTGACTTTTTCCTGAAAGGACTGGGCGTTCGCCGCCGCTGCAGCGGGAGCAGGGGCAGGCGCAACCGGCGTGGGCCTTTTCAATACGAGGACCAGCGTGAGAATCGAGATGGCCAGAGTAGCGAAACTGATGATTCGTTGGAGCTTCACGAAAATGGTCTCCGTTGAGGGTTGGGACTCCGTCGTTGTTCTTCTAGAGGAATGGTACGTCCACGCAACGAAGAGTCTTAGATGACTTAGGTGCTAGGCCCTAGTTGGACAGGCGGGAATGCCCGTCGCTTCTCAAATTCGGTCATTCCACGACGGCTAGAACATCGCCAGGATTTACCGTCGCGCCCGGGACCGCTGAGATTTTCCTGACGACTCCTTTTTTAGGAGACTTGATTTCGTTCTGCATCTTCATGGCCTCGACGACTACGACGCCTTGCCCCGCCTCGACTTCGGAATTTTCCTCGACCAGCACGCGTACGACGCGGCCTGGCATCGGCGCTACGATTTTCTTCGGACCCTTTTCATCCCCTGCCGATTTCTGCCGTGATCGGAAGGAGCGTGGGTCTCTCACCTCCGCAGTGAAGCGTGCACCATCGAGCCAGAGATGCAGATCACCGGCAGTCTGCTCGCGTCTGATTTCAAAAACTCCACCGTCAAGAAGGAGTGACAACACATCGCGGCGCGGCATCACGGCATCGATTGCGATTGATTGTCTGTCCAAGTGGCATTCCCACCCGTCAGCGGCCTTCTTCAACTCGACTCGATGTGGTGTGCCGTCGATTGTGATTTCGTAAGTCATTCGGTCAGCGTAGACCCTCCACTCGCCCTTTCCTTTTCCAATTGGATTCGGGTTGGGATGAACGCGATGAAGCTAATGACGACATGCCAGAATCCCCACTCTCGTTAGCAGACGTGACGGGATCTAGCACCGCGAATATTCCGGCAGCGATGGCCGCGACTCGCCTTAGTTTTTCCGATTGAGCACTCGAGGCTTCTGTTGCGGACTGCTGTTTGCGCGCCAGCAATCGATCCAAATATCCAGTATCGAGTTTCCCCGCCTGAAAATCGGCATCGCTCAATATGCGCTGAAATAATGAAATGTTGGTCTTGATTCCATCGACGAAATATTCACCCAGTGCGCGCCGGAGGCGCTGTATCGCCTGGTCCCGGTCACTACCGTACGCGATCAATTTAGCGAGCAGCGGATCGTAATCCATCGGGACGTTCCATCCCTCGTACACTCCACTGTCGCGACGGATGCCGGGGCCCGATGGAGAGAGCAGCAGCGTGATTTTGCCGGGGCTCGGGAAATAATTGTTGTCGGGATCTTCCGCATAGATTCGGCATTCGATGGCGTGTCCGCGTATCTCGACATCGGATTGGGCGAAAGGCAACTTTTCACCCGCGGCGATCCGAATCTGCAAGTGCACGAGGTCGAGTCCCGTAACCAACTCCGTGACCGGATGTTCTACCTGCAAGCGCGTGTTCATTTCCAGAAAATAAAAATTCTTGTTCTCATCCACCAGAAATTCGATCGTGCCGGCATTCGTATAGTTCGCAGCCTGCGCGACTTTGACGGCAACTTCACCCATACGGCGTCGCATGTCGATATCAACGACCGGCGACGGAGATTCTTCCAAGACTTTCTGATGACGGCGCTGGATAGAACATTCGCGTTCGCCGAGCCAGACAGTATTGCCATGTTCGTCGGCCAGCACCTGCATCTCGATGTGTCGCGGATTGATGATTGCTTTCTCGATATAGACTTCGTTGTCTCCAAACGACCGCTGCGCTTCGCTCTGCGCAGATTCCAGCGCCGCTCGAAGTTCCTCGCGCGTGCGGACCAAACGCATACCTTTGCCACCGCCTCCCGCAGCTGCCTTCAGCATTACGGGATAGCCGATGCGTTCGGCAACTTCTTCGCCCTCTTTCGCAGACGCGAGTCCGCGAGACGTTCCCGGCACGAAAGGAATGCCTGCTTTCTCCATCTCCTGACGGGCACGCGTTTTCGATCCCATCATTTCCATGGAGCGCGGCGTCGGTCCAATAAATTTCACACCCGCGTCAGCGCACGCTTGCGCGAACTTTGCATTTTCTGAGAGAAAACCGTATCCAGGATGGATGGCATCAGCACCCGAACGTTTCGCGACTTCAAGAATCTTATCGATCCGCAAGTAAGATTCAGCAGCGGGAGCGGGGCCGATCAGATAAGCTTCGTCCGCTTTGCGAACGTGCAGCGCAGCTCGATCGACGTCAGAATAGACCGCGACAGTCGCGATATCCATCTCGCGGCAGGCGCGAATGATGCGTACCGCGATTTCTCCCCGGTTTGCGATCAGGATTTTCTTGAACATCGAAGTTGAAATTTTTGCGCGTTCCGATTTTACCTGCTGGAGGTCAAGTCCGCGTGCGTCGATTTACCAATCCGAAACCTCGTGGAAGGGCGAATCTCAGACGAGACAGAATCAGGGAAGGGCGAGGAAGGAGACGGGAAGGCGCGCAACTTTACTCGGTGGGGACGCGAGAGACGGCGTCCCCACACGAGCCTATCAATCTATTTATTTGGATCCATAACAATGGCGCCAGTCGGTTGCTTCTCTGCTTTGGCTTTCTTGGTAGCCATCGTTTTATCGACCCACTCATCCGCAGTTTTCAGATCTGCGGAACGAGCAGCCGCGTCATCACACTGAATGTCCGCGCGTTCCCGATACATCAGATTTAAGTAGGCCATCGCATCGTCGTAGTCCGGACGAAGCTGCAACGCCTTGTTCAGGTTGTCGATCCCTTCCTGAACATCGGCGGTATTTTTCTCCTTCATCTGGGCGCAGACTTTTTTATCTTTCACTGGCAGCGCTTCGTCGGGCTTCATGCCAAGCTTGGCGCGCGCTTCCTGACGCGGCACGTACGTCTGCGTCCAGTCGATCACGGCAACCGAGTAGTAAGGCTCGGGATCATTCGGATCCGCTTCGGACGCCTTTTTGTAATACTCTTTCGCCAGATCAAACTTCTTCATTTGCAAGTAAAGGTAAGCGATGCCCTTGATGCTGTTGATGTTCTTGGGATCGACCTGCAATACCTGCTTGTACTGATCGATTGCCTGCTCTCCGAAGCGATTATTCTCAGGAGTATCTAGACCAGGAATATATTGCTGGGCAAACGCTGTCGCAAGGTAGAGACGGGCGTTGATGAGGCTCGGATCAAGGGCGACGGCTTGCTGGAAATGATCGATCGCCTGTTCGAACTTCGAGTTCTTGTAAGCCTGCACACCCTTGTTGAGATGGTCGCGCGCCTTCAACTTATCGCAGCCGGTGCTCGAGAGAATCACCAGTGCGGCGGCGAATACCACCAGAAGCTTTTGAGTCGTTTTCATTGCTTATGAATCTCCCTTGCGGCGGAGTGGAAGAATTTAAGATGGAGTGCCGGGCGTCGCACCCGGCCGCGATATGAAAACGGACGGGCGAGACGCTCGGCGCTCCACCAGGTTTCGGTCTAACCGCCCGCTTCAATTTTGGCTGTGATCAAGCCGACTTTGTCTACACCAGCCGAATGCGCAATATCGATCACGGTCGCCACGTCGGCGAACGGAACATTGTCATCGCCCTTCACGAACATTACTTTCTCGGCGCGCGTCTTGAAAATGTCTTCCAAGCGACCCTGCAAAGTTTCCCAACTCGCGTCGTCCTGGTTAATTTTGATTCCCGGAGGATTGCCCGCGCCATGATCGATCAACTGCACAACAATGGTGCGATCCGGAGTTGGAGGCGGCTGCTTCTGATCCTTCGGTGGAGGCTGGGGCACCAACGCGTCCAATCCCTTTGGCGTCAGCGGGGTGATCACCATGAAAATGATCAGCAGCACCAGCAGAACGTCAATCAACGGCGTGACGTTCATGTTCGCGTTCTGGCCCCCTTTGGAGCCCATTGCCATAGCCATAATCGATCTCCTGTATTGCTACTGCTTACTGCCCGCCCGTTGGAGCAGGCGTGACTGGCGGAGGAGCCACGGTTCCGCTCTTCTTTTGTTCCGTCAACAGTCCGAGCTGGTCCACACCAGCAGCGCGGACGTCATCGACAACCACAACGACCCAGCCGAATTTCGCACGCGCATCAGCCTTCAAGAAAACACGCTTGTCAGTGCGATTGGCCAGCTTGTCCTTGACCTTCTGCGTCAAATCATCGGGATTAATTAAATCCGTGCCGAGGAAGACTTTGTTGTCGCGTGTCACCGCGACTTGGATGGCATCTTCTTTATCGGCGTCATGCATGTCCGTCGGATTGTTTACCTGGGCCATGTCCACCTGCTTGCCGTGTTGCAACATCGGCGTGACCACCATGAAGATGATCAGCAGCACCAACATCACGTCCACCATCGGTGTGACGTTAATGTCGGATGAGACGTTTGCCCCTTCGTTTCGCTTCGCTAAAGCCATGGAATTCTGTCTCCTGCGTACGCCTGCGAATCATGAGAGAGGAGTGGGCGCCGACGATAGCCGGCGCCCCTTCAGTAACTCATGTTTGGTCCTGAAATACCTATTAGGACCGGCGCATGCTCCGGCGCTTGAGGAAGTAATCGATCAGTTCGCTCGATGAGTTATCCATCTCGACGTCGAACGCTTCCACGCGACCGGTCAAATAGTTGAACATCATGACGGCCGGAATCGCCACGAACAGGCCGACTGCGGTGGTCACGAGCGCTTCAGAAATACCACCGGCGACTGCTGCCAATCCGGTTGCCTTTTCCTTAGCGATACCGTTGAAGGCGTTCAAAATACCGACAACCGTTCCGAACAGTCCCACGAAGGGAGCCGTCGAACCGATGGTGGCCAGTCCGCCCAATCCACGCTTCAGTTCCGCGTGCACGATAGCTTCGGTGCGCTCCAGAGCGCGCTTGGAAGCTTCGATGGTCTCGCCCGGAATCTCTCCCGGACTATCCTGGTGGGCTTTGAACTCCATCAAGCCAGCCGTGACGACCTTCGCCAAGTGGCTCTTTTTGTTGCGCTCGGCAACTTTGATCGCTTCGTCAATCTTGCCTTCGCGGAGTGCGCCGGCAACTGCAGGAGCGAATGAGCGGGACTGATTGCGGGCGGCGTTGAAAGCCATCCAGCGGTCGATCATCACACCGATGGACCATCCGGACATGATGAACAGAATGATAACTACGGCCTTCGCCAGGATGCCCATCTGCTTCCAAAGCGAAATCGGATCCCAACCTACCGAGCCCTCGTCGAAGATCCAGGCGCCGAAAAGATGGAAATTACAGAGTGCGGCTGTTGCCAGATTCATTACCATGAGTTGCTTCTCCTCCTCAGAACTGGTTCAAACTTATTGGCGTACCGCTTAAGAACTTCGCGTCGATCATCTGAAATCCAGCCACAAAACTTACGGACGCCGGAGAATCTGCCGACAATCCTTCAGCTTCTGATCAACACGTTTGATGCAAGAAAATCAAAGTGGGCAGAACTGCCCTTCCAGATATCCAAGGCGACTCCGATTCCCACTCTGGGAAATGGAGGCCGGGGAAGGGCCTCACTCTACCACAAAACTTTACAGATAACCCTTACAACGCGTCCGGAGAGTCTAGCCTCCCGACAGGTTGAAATTCACCACGACTTGGGTATCCACGACCACCGGCTCGCCATTCAGCAAGTAGGGCTTATAACGCCACTGTTTCACGGCTTCAATTGCCGCTGGCGCTAGCATGGGGTGACCACTGATCAGCTGCAGATTCTGAATGGTTCCATCTTTGCCAATTTCCGCCTGCAATACGACCGACCCCTGAATACGGGCCTGCTTTGCAAGCTGCGGATAGTTTGGCGTTACCTTCTTAATCAGAAGACCGGTCGCAACACCCGTGGAAACGCGAACACGCTGAGGAGTCGCGATCTTCGGCACAGCAGAATTCGCGGAACTAAGAATGCCGCCCATGACTCCGCCCGCGGAGCCACCGGGAATGCCGCCCGGGACACCACCCGGGACGCCGCCCGCACCGAGATCCGGCGGAGCTTCTTCTTCTTTGATCATCTGAACTTTATCTGGAATCTTGGTCGGCGTGCGCAACTGGCCGTTGATGACTTCGCTCTGGATCTTGACCACCTTGGGAGCGGCTGCAGGAGGTGGCGGCGGAGGCGGTGGAGGGGGTGGCGCGACCAGGAAGGTCATCAGGTTGCCTTTCGGCAACGCGTCCGTATAGATCAACGGGATCAGGATCAGGACTCCAATGAGCGCGACCTGGAGAGCGACGGACAGAATGGTCGTCCCTAACCGATTCGTTTTGAGCTTATTGCCTGATTCTATGAGGCTGTCTTCAAACATGGGCTTCTCCTACACCTTAAGACAACTTAGACACCAGCCGCATCCTCTTTGCTCCCGCTCTGTGGAGCTTATTTAACTTGCTTATTCAACTAGTCCCGCCTCTTTGGGCAGGTGCGATTCTACGTCAAATCTTTGCGCTAGCAAGCCCGATTTTTAGGCTTTAGCCTTCTGCTTGGGCTGCGTCGAACCGCCTCCGGTCCGAACCGGCATCGCAATTGGACGCTTGCCGCTAGCAACGCGCCATTCCTGATACGCCACCAGAATTGGAGCCGCAATCGCGATCGAAGAGTACGTTCCGACCAGAATTCCTATGACCAGGGCGAAGCTGAAACCATGCAACACCTCGCCACCGAAAAGAAACAGAGCAAGCACGGTAAGGAAAGTCAGGCCTGCTGTCAAGATAGTTCGACTTAAGGTCTGATTAATACTTTTGTTGACCACGTCCGCCAGCTTCATTCCGCGCAGCAATTTGATGTTTTCCCGGATGCGGTCAAAAACGACAATCGTGTCGTTATTGGAGTATCCAATCAGGGTCAAGATGGCCGCGATGACGGTTAGCGAGATCTCCCAGTTGAGCAGCGAGAACGCACCCACTGTGATCAGTGTGTCGTGGAACACGGTCAATACGGCGGCTACACCGTAGATCCATTCAAAGCGGAAGCCCAGATAAATGAGCATCCCGCCAAGCGAATACAGCGTGGCCCAGAGTGCCTGATTGCGGAGCTGCTTTCCTACCTGGGGTCCAACAATCTCAACGTTGCGGATGCCGAAATCGGACACATAGAAATTGTCCTGGAGCGAAGCGACCGCCGCTGGGTCAGCAGTGCCCTTCAACTCATCAATCGAACTGAGCACGCCACCTTTAGTTTTGTCGCGATAATCGACGATGGACTGCGCCATCACGTTGTATCGCGGGGCAGCGTCGGCAACAGTTCCTAAATGGAGAGGATCTTTATCCAGCAGATATTTGCCGACCGCCAGAGAACTGGAATTGTTCAGGTCCTGTTTGCCAGCCGGAGCATCTTTCCCGAGCGCTTGCAGGATCTGATTCTTGCCCCTATCCAAAGCCAGTTCACTAGTTTCTTGGATGTCGAGTTGGATTAAAACTTCGTTGTTGGCCGTCGGTCCGATGCGCTGCACGCGTGCGTTCTTCAATCCAGCGCGCTCGATTTCGTCGTGAATGGCGGAGGTATCAGGTGTGTGCGAATACTTCACGTCAACAATGGTGCCGCCGCGGAAATCAACACCCAGCGGGATGCCATGCCAGAACGCAATCGAAAGCAATCCAGCCACGCTGAAGATCAGCGAGAAAACGAGGAAGTACCACTTCTTCCCGAGAAAATCGATGTTTGTATCTTTAAAAAATTCCACGCTGCTACGATCCCTTCGATAAATCAGTCGTTGGTCGCTAGTCGTTGGTCGCTCGGACAGTATCGTTCTTAAATTCTTCGCGAACGACTATCGACCAACGACCATCGACCACCCTAGATACTTAGCGCCTCTCCGCGATCTTTGCGGCTCAATACCCAATCAAAAATTGTGCGCGATACGAATACGGCCGTGAACAGATTCGCAGCCAGACCGAAAACCAGCGTCGTGGCGAATCCTTTTACTGGGCCCGTACCGAATAGAAACAGAATTGCAGCCGAGACTATCGTCGTAACGTGGGTATCCACGATGGTGATCCAGGCATGACTGAACCCCTGCTCGACGGCCGAGGGCGGCGTCTTGCCATTTCTCAATTCTTCTCGGATACGCTCGAAGATCAGAACGTTGGAATCCACGCCCATACCAACCGTGAGGATGACACCGGCAATCCCGGGCAACGTAAGCACGGCGCCGAAGTAGCCCATGAAGCCGAGCAGAATGATCAAGTTTAGGATCAGAGCAATATCCGCATTGACGCCAGCCCAGCGGTAATAGATGAGCATGAAGATCAGGACGGCCAACATGCCGACCGTAGCCGCAAGCACGCCGGATCGAATCGAATCCGCTCCAAGCGACGGGCCGACGGTGCGCTCTTCCAGATACTTGATCCCGGCTGGAAGCGCGCCCGAACGCAACGTCATGGAAAGGTCGTGAGTTTCCTGATCGGTGAAGCGTCCGTTGATGATGCCGGTGTCACCGATCGTGTCTTTAATGGTCGCGACTTCCTGCACCTTGCCGTCAAGGATTACAGCGAGACTGTCGCCCACGTGAGCCGAAGTGAAAGCCTTGAACTTGCGTCCGCCTTCACCGGTCAGGATGAAGCGAACCGCGGGTTGCCCGTTTTCGTCGGTGGTGGGATCGGCAGTGCGAAGATCGCGCCCGGTAACCGCAGACGCGCGCGAAATCAGATACCAAGCCTCGCCGCTATCCGTACTACGGGAGCCAATGCTCTTGCCAGCCATCAGCACGGCATCAGGAGGCAGCACGCCACCGTGTTCCTGAAGCGCAGCCTGCTCGCTGGAATATGGTCCACCCATCGATTGCTTGATTTCAAGCATCGCTGTGGACTGCATGATTTCCTTCACCCTCGCCGGATCGTCCACGCCCGGCAACTGTACAAGAATCTGATACTGGCCAAGCCCGTGTTCCTGAATCACCGGTTCGCTCACGCCGAGCTGATCGATGCGATTGCGGATGGTTTCAATCGCCTGCGCTACGGCGCGGTTCTTCAAATCCGCGAGGCTCTGGGCCTTCATCGAAATGGTCCAGGAATTTTCGGCTCCCGATGAAGCGTCATACTCCGGCAACCGATCGGCAACGATGCTCTTGAGATCGCTGGTCTGGTCTGGAGTCACGCCTTTGACGACAATCATTTCCGGATGGTTGATCGGATCCGGCTTGAGCATGTCGGCGTAATTGATTTTTCGTGCGCGGAAGTCTTCTTTCAGGCGCGCAATGGCGTTATCGGAATCCACGTTCACCGCGTCGTTGACCTGCACCTGCAAGATAAGGTGAGTTCCACCGCGGAGATCGAGTCCCAAATGAATGCGATCAGTAATCGCCGCGAGCACGCCCTTGCTCGACCAATCCTTCGGGATACCGAAGATGCCAAACAGGAATACGAGTAGGATTCCGACGATAATCGTTAATTTCCAACTAAGGTTCTTATTCATGAATACGGTCGCTGGTCGTTCGTCGTTCGTCGTTGGCTTAAACCTGGTTCAAACCCTCAGCCGCTTTGCGAGCGACTAACGACTGGCGACCGCCGACCAAAAACTATTTTCCTTCTTCTGCCGTCGTCACCGATACCACCGACGCGCGGCTAATTTCGAGTTTCAAATTGTCGGGCGGCACGCGCAAAACCAGCGCATCGTCCTTGAGGCTGATAATCGTTCCGCGCAGACCGCCGCTGGTCACGATTTTGTCCCCGTTTTTAAGCTCGCCGAGCATGGCCTGCCATTTTTTTTGCTTCTTCTGCTGCGGCATAATCAGCAGGAAATAAAAAATGGCAAAAATAAAGAGCAGTGGCGCTAACGGAGCCAACCCTCCCAGACTGGATAAGCCTGGTAGCTGCAACCACAACGCCAATCCGTCGATCATGCCCGTCAAAGTCGTCTCCAATGCCAAGTTGAATCGCTGTAACGAAATACACCATCAAAGTCGCATCGCTGGGAGGTGCCTCGGAGCCGTCCCAAGCTCAACTCGGCACAAGTTTGCCGCTACCAGCACCGAACGTTCTTCTGCTAAACCTTGCCGCAACCCACGGGATTTCTTTACTTCTTCTTTTTCTTTTCTTTATAGGGCCGGAGGAACCTACCCTTTACAGGCTGGAACCGGCAATACCGCGTCCCGGCTGCACCGGTACGACACAGAAAGAAACAGACCTTGTCCCCAAGTTGAATAGAATGCCGGACGGCTAGCGTAGTGTCAAGGACGGCACGCCGATTTTACATCTGGGAACCACCAGTTTCAGGGGACTCGCCCGCCCGGATCCAGGCCCGCACCGTCCGCATCGTCGTTAGATAAAACTGCAGATTGTGGACCGTATTCAAAACCTGCGCTAGCAATTCGTTCGAAGCATAAAGATGCCGCAGATAGCCGCGCGAATATCGCTGACAGACGCGGCAATCACACGCCGGATCAAGCGCGCTCTCATCCTGCGCATACCTCGCCTGCTTGATGGATACTTTTCCTTCGGAAGTAAATAGCAATCCATGACGGGCGGCCCGCGTCGGGAGCACGCAGTCCATCATGTCCACGCCCGCCTTCGCATAGCGAACGATTTCTTCCGGAGTTCCGACTCCCATCAGATAGCGCGGCTTGTCGGAGGGCAGATGCTCCAATGTGGATTCCACGACGTCCTGCGTAAGCTCGCGGGGCTCGCCAACGCTAAGGCCCCCGATGGCATAACCGGGGAATCCGATGTCGATTGTCCGCGCCGCCGATTCGCGACGTAGCTCCAGATCCATCCCACCCTGCACGATGCCGAACAACGCCTGGGTGTTATCGATTGCTGGCTCCCGCAACGACCATGGAACTTCATGCTTATGCGCCTCGAAATAATTCTTGCTGCGCTCGGCCCACCGCAGCGTCAGCTCCATCGACGCCCGCGCGCGTTGCGCGTCCGCCGGATACTCCGTGCATTCGTCAAACGCCATCATGATGTCGGAGCCCAGACCAATCTGGATTTCCATCGCCTTCTCAGGACTCAGAAAATGCGAGGACCCATCCAGATGCGAACGGAACGCCACTCCTTCTTCCGTGACTTTTCGCAACTCGGTCAGACTGAAAACCTGAAAGCCGCCCGAGTCAGTTAGGATCGCGCGGTCCCAAGCCATGAACCGGTGCAGCCCGCCCATTTTGCGGACGGTGTCGACACCGGGACGAAGATAAAGATGATAAGTATTCGAGAGCAGAATCTGGACGCCAAGCTCTTCCAGCGTGTCCTGCGAAATGCCTTTGACCGAGGCCAGCGTCCCGACCGGCATGAAAACTGGAGTTTCAACTGCTCCGTGCGGAGTGATGAGTTTCCCAGCGCGGGCCGCGCCGCGAGTCGCTTCTATTTTCAGATGAACTGACACGAGGCGATTCTAACGGAAGGCGAATCCAAATCATCACCACAGGGGGCACAGAGGAGCACGGGGGAAACCCACAATCCCTGACTCGAGAAATTAGGGTTACCCTGTGTTCCTCTGTGCCCCCGTGGTAGAGCTCTTGATCTTTGTTACTTCACATACAAATTTTTAACCACCGCGCCGCCCTTCATCACAAATTTCACCCGCTCCAGAGTAGTGACGTCAGCCAGCGGATCGCCATCGACCGCAACGATGTCTGCCCACTTCCCCGGCTCGAGTGTCCCAACCTTATCGGACCATCCCAACAAGTCGGCATCGTTAATGGTCGCCGCCTGGATCGCCTGCAGCGGCGTTAATCCCAACTTCACCATGACCGCGAATTCATGCGCGTTGAGGCCATGCGGATAGACCGCTGCGTCCGTTCCGAATCCAACTTTCACTCCAGCGGCAAACGCGCGAGCAACATTCTTGCGTGCCGCAGGCATGACGGTGTGTCCCTTGGCGATCAACTCCGGAGGCGTACCAATCTTCTCAGCATTCTCGAAAAACCAATCCATGAGATACAGCGTCGGCACAAGATAGGTACCGTTCTTCTTCATTTCGGCAATCGCCGCATCGTCAATATACGAACCATGTTCGATGGAATCGACGCCCGCCTCCGACGCCCAGCGAATGCCCTCGGCCCCATGCGCATGCGCGGCAACTTTTCGCCCGAGTCGATGCGCGTCGGACACAATCGCCTTCATCTCTTCCAACGTAAACTGCGACGCCTGCGGATTATCTCCATGCGACAACACACCGCCGGTCGCGCAAACTTTAATCAGGTCGGCACCATACTTGATGATCTCGCGAGTCTTGCGCTGAACCGCTTCCACCCCGTCGGCCACGCCTTCGGCTTGCGCGTGCCACTCAAATGGCAGCATATTTTCGTCGCAGTGTCCGCCCGTGATACTCAAGGCTGGGCCACTGACCAACATGCGCGGACCCGGGACATCGCCAGCATTGATCGCATCGCGCAGCGCCACATCTGTAAATCCGCTGGCACCTACGTTTCGGATCGTAGTGAATCCGGCATCCAGCGTGACGCGCGCATTGCGCGCTCCGTTCAGCGCTTCGCGCGGAATGGAAATCCCAAGCGTGGAGTAGCCGAAGTTGGTGGTCATCGTGATGTGCGTGTGCGCATCAATCAATCCCGGCAATACGGTTGCGTTTGGGAGATCAATCACCGTCGATCCAGTGGGGACCTGCGCGTCGGAACCGACGCTTGCGATTTTGCCTCCCTCAATCACAATGGTTTGATTGGCGAGCGTCTTGCCGGTCTTTACATCGAGGAGATGACCGGCATGGATAACGACGGTGGTCGGCGCAGGAGTGCTTTGAGCAGAAGAGTGAGTGACGCAGAAAATCAAAACCACAAACGCAACCAGACAACGGCTAAACTTCATTGGATGACTCCGGAGAGATTTAGAACTTCGGCGAGTACGTTACAACCTGGGAGCGGCAAACCGCAACCGGAACTTCGCCCGGCCTTGTTATTTAAAGATCGCATTAATTTAAGGATTGTCATCCCGAGCGGAGCGAAGGGATGAATTCACGTTTGAAGTGCAACAGAGTGATGGAAGAATACCTCGTTGGGGGTATGGAAGGCGAGGCACTTTCTGGGGGTGTCGTTGTGGCGTTGCATGAGGTGGGCGAGGCGGTGTGGAGGGAGCGCATCGAGGTCGGTTTTTTTGGGCAAGAAGCGGCGCATACGACCGATCGCGTTTTCGATGCCGCCCTTCTGCCAGGGCGAGTGGGTGTCACAAAACCAAGTCGCAATGCCAAACCGTCTGGTGAGGAGATAGTGCTTGCTGAACTCGGTTCCGTTATCGAAGGTCATGGAGTGGCAGGGATGGGGCGGCATGGCGATCACCAGGGCACTGAGATTGTCGGCGACCGATTGGGCCGTTCTGGTTTTCTGCCGCATCAGCAGCGTGCGCCGCGATCGGCGTTCGTGGGCCACGAGCAAGAACTGCCCCGGTTTGCTGAAGCTCATGAGGTCAACCTCCCAATCGCCGGAGCGGGCCCGCTCCGCCACCACGGAGGGACGATCATGAATGGAAACCCTGTCCAGAATGGATTCGACCGACCATCGGCCATTCTTCCGACGTTGTCCGCGACGGTGCTTTTGGCGAGGCAAGCAGCGATGCAGCGTCTCGTTGAACGACCAAGTGCGCCAATAAATGTAGCGATAGATCGATTCATAGCTGATCCGACTGCCGGCGGGATCCTGGGCCAAACGTCCGGCAATCTGCTCGGGCGACCAGCCTTGCGCGAGGCAGCGCAAAACTTCCTCACGAAGTTCCGGTTGGCGTTCGAGCTTGTGCGCCCGACCGCGGGCATGCCGCCGCTGCGTCAACGCCTGGGCGCGCTCGGCATGGTAGCCGCCGCTCCACTTTTTAGAAGCCTTGCCGTTGCGCTTCAGTTCACGGCTGATCGTCGAAACGCTGCGCTGCAGAACTCCGGCGATGAAGCGCTGAGATTTACCGTCTCGATGGAGACGGTAAATCTCAATCCGCTCCGCCAGGATCAACTGCTCATACTTTCGTTTTTCCATCGCAACACCTTTGTACGGTGTTGCACTTGATTCGTGAACTTAAGGGGATCTGCAGTCCGCCGCAAGATGCAGATCCTTCGCGCCGCTCGGGATGACAAAATCTAAATTGAATTCGGAATCATGCTAGAAGATCAGTCCCAACTCGATCCCGAAACCCCCAGCGGAGTGCGCACAATCGCTTGGCTGTTCGCTCTCTGCGGAATTTATTTGGGAAGCCTCGGCGCCGTGATGCTCGCCCGTCCCGGCTCGATCGCAATGTCAGCAGGCGCTCCACTGCTCTTTGGATTGGAACTTGCAGGTCCGTACATGTTTCTGCTGACCGCGCTAATCGCAGGCGGAGTGGCTTGGGGCCTACTCAAATTCATTAACATCATCCGCCACATCGCCATTTTGATCGCAATCGCCGGAGTCGTGATGCTGGTGCCGTCCGTCTCGGTTGCGACCGTTCTGGTGCAAGCGAAAGCGCTAGCTTTCGGAGGACTCGGGATCATCCTTCGCGTGATCGTAGCCTGGTATCTATCTCGCGGAGATATCGCCGAGCACTTCAAAGCACCACGGACTCCTTAGCTCGTCACAACTCAAGAACCTCATCGAGTTGCGCCGGGGATGAACGAAATCGTCCGTCCCGCACGACCGAGATTTACTTCTTCGCGGTGTGCTTCTCTTTATCTCGCACCTCTTTATCCTGCGCCTCTTTGACGCGTTCTTTTTCTGGCACCCTTTCACTGACTTTGAACGTCAGCTTCCCAGCTTTCTTGTCCGCGCCAACCACGACGTGATCCCCGTGCAGCACCTCGCCGTCGAGAATCTTCATTGCTAGCGGATCCTGCACCAACTTCTGAATTGCGCGCTTCAACGGACGCGCTCCAAAATTCGGATCGTAGCCCTCCGTGAACAACAATTCTTTCGCCGCGTCATTCAACTCCAGAGAAATCTTGCGATCGGCCAACAAGCGACGCAAGTCTTCCAGCCGCAGGTCGACAATCTTCACCAACTGCTCTTTTCCAAGCGGATGGAAAATAATGATGTCATCTACGCGATTGAGAAACTCGGGTTTGAAATGCCCGTGCAGCGTGTGCAGCACCTGCTTCGAAGCTTCTTCAAACGCATCAGCATCGCGAACATTTTCCGACTGCAAATACGACGACCCAAGATTTGACGTCATGATGATGACCGTGTTCTTGAAATCAACTTTGCGGCCTTTACCGTCGGTAAGGCGTCCGTCGTCCATGATTTGCAAAAGGACGTTGAACACGTCAGGATGCGCTTTTTCAATTTCATCGAACAATACCACCGCATACGGATGTCGCCGCACCTGCTCGGTGAGTTGTCCGCCCTCTTCGTAACCGACATATCCCGGAGGTGCGCCAATCAGCCGCGACACGGCGTGCTTCTCCATGTACTCGGACATATCGATGCGCACCATGGCACGCTCATCATCAAAAAGAAATTCAGCAAGCGCGCGGGCCAGTTCAGTTTTCCCAACACCAGTCGGACCAAGGAAAATAAACGATCCTATCGGACGTTTCGGGTCGCTCAATCCCGCGCGCGAACGGCGGATAGCATTCGCAACGCGCTCCAACGCGTCATCCTGTCCGACGACGCGATGCCGCAGCCGGTCTTCCATGTTGATCAGCTTTTTGACTTCGCCTTCGAGCATTTTGGACACAGGAATATGCGTCCACTTCGAGACGATGCCGGCGACATCTTCTTCATCCACTTCTTCTTTCAACATGCGATGGCCGGCCTTACCATCGATCTGCGTCGTGATTTTCTGTAACTCTTCTTCCGTGTTGCGGATCAACCCATAGCGGATCTGCGCCACACGTTCGAGATTTCCCTTGCGTTCCTCCGCCGCTTCTTCAATCTTGAGGTGCTCCAATTTTTCTTTGAGAGCGCGAGCCTGCCCGATAACGTCTTTTTCCTGTTTCCACTTGGCCTTTAGCGCATTCGATCTTTCGCGGATGCCAGCCAACTCTTTCTCGACGATCGCCAACCGCTCCTTGGAATTGACATCGTCTTCTTTTTTCAGCGCTTGCTTTTCGATCTCCAGTTGCGTCGCTCGTCGTTCCAGTTGATCGATTTCGGTCGGCATGGAGTCGATCTGAATCCGCAAAGAAGACGCTGCTTCATCAACCAGGTCGATGGCCTTGTCCGGCAGAAAGCGGTCAGAAATGTAACGATGCGAAAGTGTCGCGGCCGCGACAATCGCCGAGTCTTTGATGCGGACGCCGTGATGAACTTCGTATTTCTCTTTCAAACCACGAAGAATGGCAATCGTGTCTTCGACATTCGGCTCGCCCACAAAGACGATTTGGAAGCGACGTTCCAGCGCGGAGTCTTTCTCGATGTACTTGCGATATTCGTTGAGCGTGGTCGCCCCGACGGCACGCAACTCTCCGCGCGCGAGCGCAGGCTTCAACATGTTCGAGGCGTCGATCGAACCCTCGGATGCTCCGGCGCCGACCAGCGTGTGCAGTTCGTCGATGAACAGGATGATCTGACCATCAGAATCTTCAATTTCCTTTAGGACGGCTTTCAGCCGGTCTTCAAATTCGCCGCGATATTTCGCACCCGCGAGCATCGCTCCCAGGTCGAGTGCGACGACGCGCTTATTCTTCAAGACTTCTGGCACGTCGCCCGTGATGATGCGCTGGGCCAGGCCTTCAACGATGGCGGTCTTTCCAACTCCCGGCTCGCCGATAAGTACAGGATTGTTTTTCGTTCTCCGCGATAGCACCTGCACCACGCGGCGGATTTCCTCGTCGCGTCCAATCACGGGATCGAGTTTCCCGCGGCGTGCTTGTTCGGTAAGGTCGCGAGCATATCGCTCCAGCGCCTGATACTTCGCTTCGGGATTCTGGTCGGTGATGCGCTGCGAGCCGCGAACTGCGGTCAGCGCTTTCAGGATCGCGTCATGCGTCGCGCCGAAACGCGCAAGAAGTTCCTGAGCCAGATCTCGCTTCAGATCGGTGAGCGCGAGCAGCATATGCTCGGTCGAAACGTATTCGTCTTTGAAGTTGTCCGCTTCTTTGAAAGATTTCTCCAACACCTGATTGATGGCCGACGACATCGACGGTTGATTCACGCCGCTGCTGCCGGAAACTTTCGGAAGCTTTTCAATTTCCTTGTAAAGATCGCTCAGCACAGACTGTGGTCCGATGCCAATTTTTTCCAGCACGGGGGCGACGATGCCTTCTTTGTCCTCGACCAATGCGGCGAGCAGATGCAACGGCGTCATTTCCGAATTGCCGTGCTCGGAGGCGAGTTCGTTCGCGCGCTGGATCGCTTCCTGCGCCTTGACGGTGAATTTATCCCAACGGATAGCCATGGTTTTCTTCCTTAATCTAAATTCCTCATCTAAATATGATTTGTCATCCTGAGCGAAGCGAAGGACCTGCTTCTCGCAGTGTGACGGAACAGCAGGTCCTTCGCTTCGCTCAGGATGACAAAATTAAATGGGATGACAAATGTTTTCGCGCTTCGAAATAATCAAACGAAACGGGAGGCGCAGTTTCTCGCCTCCCGCTGAGTTTACAACTGCCGAACCTCTTATGCCGCCTGGGTTGGGGCCTTGCTTTCTAAGGTCTTTTCGCTGCCGACGTTGATCTTGATCTGTTTCGGCTTCGCTTCGGATTTCTTCGCGAGCTTCACTTTCAACACTCCCTTGTCATAGTTGGCCTGAATGTTTTCATGATCGACCGTGGTGGGGAGAGTGAATGTGCGCGTGAAGCTACCGTACTGGCTCTCCACACGGCGGAAGTTTTCCTCTTTCTCTTCCTTCTCGAACTTGCGCTCGCCGGTGACAGTCAACGTGTTGTTTTCCACGCGGACATCGATGTCTTTCTCGTCGATCCCCGGCACTTCAATCTTCAGCGTAATGCTGTGCTCGTCTTCGTAAACATCAACGGGCGGAGCGAACGAGCTCGTGGTCAGAGCTTCTTGTCCTTCCGGACCCTGTCCTGGGTGCTGCGACTCGCGGAACAGACGGTTCATGCGGTTTTGCAACGCGGCGTACCCGCCAAATGGATTGTCCCTGCGCATCAATAAAGTCATGGTCAAATCCTCCAACTGAAGTTCAAATAAGAGCTTTCGAAGCTCTCCGCTTGTCTATCAGCGATGACCAATCATAAAATATGAGTGTATTATTGTCAACTACTGGATCTTGCTACTAATCAATTAGTTACAGACAATATCACGCACTGTAGGTAGCTAGTTTCCGGCACATTCAGCAGGATTGGGTGGTCTTTTGCCGCTCCCCGGTTCTCGATGACTCGCAGGTCTTTGTGGGCGTCCCGGGCGGCCGCAGCTACTATTTCGATGAACGCTGACGAGTTGACATGGAACGAACAGGAGCAGGTCACGAGGATGCCGCCCGGGCGTAGCATCTTCATCGCGCGGAGGTTGAGTTCCTTGTATCCGCCGAGCGCGCGGTCGATATCGCGCTTGGTTTTGGCGAACGCAGGCGGGTCGAGGACGATCGTGTCATAGCGCCGATTCGCGGCTGAGTATTCGCGGAGAAGGTCGAAGGCGTTGGCTTCGATCCAATCCAATTCGCGGTGGTTGAGCGTCGCATTCTTCTCGGCTACTTCCAGAGCGGGACGCGAACTGTCGATTCCTGTGACGCTGGAACATTTGCCGGCGAGGTGAAGAGCGAATCCACCGTGATAACAGAAGGTGTCGAGCGCGGCGCCGTGGGCGTACCGTGCCGCCGCAGCATAGTTCTCTCGCTGATCGAGAAACGCGCCCGTCTTTTGGCCTTCGAGTCCTTCATAGTGGAAGGCAACGCCAGCCTCGTCACCGTTTTCTCCCTCTTCCTCGTTGGTGTTCATTCGAATCACGGTAGAACTCTTTTTTCCGAACAGCATTCTCGATTCTGCGGGCGGCAGTTGTTCCAGTTCGCGAATGCGCGCATCGACTCGTTCCACGATCCCTGCGGGCTGCAGTTCTTCCGTCAGCGTTTTGACGATGGCTTTGCGGACGAGCGCAGCGTCCATGGCCTGCGTCAAAATTTGCACGGAGCAAATGTCGTTATAACGATCAATAATCAGGCCCGGCAGGAAATCGGCTTCGCTAAAGACGATGCGATATGCGTCCGTATTAACGACCAGCGGTTTGCGATAGGTGATGGCCTCGCGGATTCGGTCCGCGACCAGTGCGGGTAGGTTGTCCACCGAGCCATGCGAGATCATGCGGATGGCAATCTGCGACGAAGAACTGTAGAGCGCGGTGCCCAAGAATTTTTCGCGTTGATCTTCGACGCGCACCACCGAACCGGGCGGGATATTTTTCTCTTCGACGATGTCCGAGCGATAGACCCACGGGTGGCGGCCCAGCAGACGGGTAGCGCCGCGAGGAGAGAGTTTCACGGTGCGTGCCGTCGAGTGCGAATGCGAAGAAGAAGCGGATTTCGGCATTCGACGATGGTATCGCGTATCTCGATTGCGGTGAGCATCGCGCAATTGCATCGACGGGACCGAGCTGCGCTCGGCTTGGACAGCCGGGAGCGGCTGTCCCTCCGAAGATCAAACTCGGACTACGATACCATCCAGGTTTTGCTTGGGCCGACGAACTGTATTCGGAATTGTCCCCACGCTGGCCGTGACCGCTCCCGACATCACCTTCTGCCACGCGGCCTGGAACTGCTCCATCTCTGGCGCGGTACCGACGGTGATTCGGGTATAGGTCGGCCATGCAGGCCAAATCCGACCTATGAATACGTTTTGCTTCGCCATGGCGTCGATCGCGGCTTTCGCGGGACGCTTCGCATCCAGCATGAAGCAGTTGGACTCGGATGGGATGTAGGGATATCCGTTGCGATCCAGCCACGCGAAAACTTCGCCACGAATTCGAGCATTGACGCGCTTCCGCTCCGGCACAAGCTGCACATCTTTCGTACTGGCAGATGCCGCCACCAGCGCCGTGATGGGCATCGCATTCCATCCGGCATAATTTTCAATTTTCTCCAGCAGGTCAGGACGGCCAAATGCAGCGCCGCAGCGCAGGCCCGCCATGCCGTAAATTTTAGAAAACGTTCGCAGCAGGATCACATCTTTCCCAGCCTTCACCAAATCCATCGCCGACGGCGCGTCCGAGAAATGAATGTAGGCCTCATCGACGAGCACGATCGAACCTTTCGGCTTGTTCTCTACCAGAGATTCGATGTCGGACGCGCTCGTCAAAGTTCCCGTCGGATTATTCGGCGTGCAGATATAAAACACGCCCGCATCGGGAGCGTCGGCCAGCATGGCTTTCACGTCATGCGCGTAGGTTTTTGTCAGCGGGACTTTTACGACTTTTGCACCGACCGCCTGTGCCGCAAACATTCCTGCTTCGTATCCTGGATCGGCCGTGACGTAGCTGCGCTGCGGCGATGTGAAAACGGCAACCGTATGATGCAGCGGCTCGCTCGATCCGGGATATACGGAGACCTGTTCAGGTTTTAAACCCTCAGTTTCGGCGAGCGTCTTGATCAGATCGTCAGTGAGCCAATCGGAGTAGCGCCCGCTCTGTGGCAGGATTGCGGATACCGCCTCGCGTGCGGCAGTCCCGGGGCCAAGCGGATTTTCATTGGCGTCGATCATCACGTGATCCGTCGCGCCGTTCCTCTTTGCTTTCGCAAATGTGGCGGCCTGCGCCAACATCGGTTCCGTCACGACGCGAAACGCCAGAGCGGCAGAAGCGGCCGCCGAAAGGCTCAGGAACGAACGCCGAGATGCGGGGAGCACAGAAGCAGAAGAATTGGAAGGGGTGGTGAAATCGTCGTTGGGCCTGGACATAGTCACCTCGTGGCCGCCATCTTACCTTAAGCAGAGAGGCAAAAAAGGCGTAGACCACAGGGGACACAGGGTTTCACAGGGGAAAACACGCTGTGGCAGCCGTGTTTGTGGTAATCTTCCCGCCTCGAATGATCGCCGAGAAAATGCGAGCGCCAGCGAACTGATTCTCAAAACTGGCAGCAAGCAAATCGATTCCCCGACTTCCCAGGAGGCCCTTCGTGAAACGTCCACTCGTCGCAGTAACTTTTGCTACATCGCTCGCATTCGCACTTGCGATTTTTCTCTCTGCCGCCACGCCCGCGCAAGCCGGCAGCGTTAAGAAATCCCCGGTAAACGTCGACTCGCAAGCAGACCCCGACGTCAGCAAGGCCGCCGCCTATTGCGTAAGCCATGGTGGCGAGGTCGATGTACGCGCTCCCTACTTCAACACCAATGACGATCCATCCAGCTGGTTCCGTCTCTCCGGATCACGCAACTTTTGCAAATTCACCGCGTCCGATGGATCCCGCATTCACGTTCTGCTTTCCACGCTCTACACGGATAAGCCGACGCTAGCAGCTCTTGCCTACTACGCAGAGGTCCCGTTGAATGGCGGCTGCAACGGGAATCCAGCATCGTGCTACTGTTCGCAGCTGGGCGGCACCGACTTATTTGGTGGGATCAATGCAAACGGTGGAGGTTGGGTGCAGAAGTCGGATCCAATCGACACCGTGCTCGAAGCCTGCATCTTCCCCGATATGTCTACTATCGATTCGTGGGGATTGACCTATCACTCGGCAGGAATTATCCGCGGAAAAAATCTTGCGAAAGTACTGAAGTATCCCGATCCATATGCGGACGCAAAGAAGAACGTGAAGAAGTAAGAACGACGTAACTGTTGTCATCCCGATCGGAGACGAGGGCCTCCTACTCCCTGGACAAAATTGGTGGTGAAGTAGGGGTCCTTCGACTACGAAGAACCGATCGCTAAGCTCTCGGTTCTTCTCCGCTCAGGATGACAGCCGTTTGATGGCGGCCTAACAATGACAAGTCCTACGCGCGGCGTCCTGCCTTCGCGCGTGCTTGGTTCAATCCCGGTATGAATTCGAGCGTCTGATTTGTGAAGTTCGGCAAATTAGGAAAGATCGACGGCAGATTGGCCGCAGGCACGCCGAACCACTGCGCCAGCGTCGCGCCGTATTGATCGAGGGACGTCGATGGAATCCAGCGTCCCTGATTGGTCGCATCGTCCGGTCCTCCCAGCGCCAGTGTCGGCCAGGTTCCATAAAAGTCCCCGCCGGCGACCGCTCCGCCCATCACAAGGTGATGACTGCCCCACGCATGATCGCTACCGGATGTACTGTCGGGCTGCAAGGTCCGCGCAAAATCCGACAACGTGGACGTCAACACTTCTTGCGGGATGCCCAACTCCACGGTCGCCTGATAGAAAGCGGTCATGCACTCGCTGAGATCGAGTAGAAGTCTGTCTTGGGTAGCCACTTGGGCGCTGTGAGTATCGAACCCACCGGAGGACACGAAAAATATCTGACGCGGTAATCCCAGAGCGCTCCGCACTTGAATGATTTTCGCGACTTCAGCCAGTTGCGCACCCAGTGGACTCTTGGGGAATTTCGTCTTCAGAGGAGCAACATGCGCCAGCGCTCCTGCCAATGTCTGGGCATTCTGCACCGCGTTTGAGGTGGTGGTACTTGCCGCCTGAATCAGCGTCAGTCCATCTTCAAAAGTCAGCAGCGACTGGAACGCTGACAACCGAGCCTGATCCGCCGGAGAGTTGGAAAATCCCGTGACAGACAGAGTCGGATCGCCACCGGTTTGAAGCGGCACCGCAACCAATCCCTGGGCAAAGACGTTCACGCCGCTAAAGAAACGAGGATGGGGAAATCTCCACTGCCATAGGCAGCTTGAATGTTGTCGGCAACGAGACCTCCCCATCCGATATTAGGAAAAGTACTGTAGTTGAGAACGTCCGTCTGCATTTGCTGTTGCTGGTCGGCATGGGAGAACAAATTCACGGGGACGTTGACTTGATTATTCAGATACTGATCACGCGTAGTGGGCTGTGGGAGCGTTCCGGTATTCACCACTGCGGCGACTTGGCCTCCATTAAATAGATTTTGCAGGCCGACGAATTTGGGATGAAAGGCGAAGGGCAAACTTTGACTTAAGGGCTGGATCGGCAGCAGTTTACTTTGCGGCAGCGCGAGGTTGGCGCGGATTTGAGCATAATTCGCATACCCAGCGCTGTCATAAGGAATGATCATGTTGTTGGCATCGTTGCCGCCGAATAGGAAGATACAGACCAGGGCCTTGTAGTCTGCACCCTGCGCATAAGCATTCATCAGACCGAACCGGCTGAGGCTCGCAGCAGCTACTCCCGCTGCCGTGCAACATGTCGTCCTTAGAAAACCGCGCCGTGTGATTCGAGGCATACGTCCTCCGGGATTAGTGTTCGATCTGAAATTGGGACGAACTTAGAGCCAGATAAAGTGCTGCCTGAGCGGTCGCGGTTGGAGTCGTAAATACTCCCGACGATAGCGTGTTCAATATGGTGGTGTACATGTCGCTCGGCATCTGGCCGTGCATCACATTGGCGTTGACCAAGTCGAGCAGTGCACCCGCATCGCCCGCTACTGCAACATATGCCGAGATATCAGTGGTTGTATCGGGACCAACAGTCCCGTAAATCAAGTCGTTGATGAAATTCACCCGCGCAACTGTCGTATTGGCGTTCAAAATCTTGAACTCTGGTCCGAGCAATGACGTTCCCTGCACTTGATAGTTCGGTGGATAGAAGTTGAATACACTCGGGGAGGAACGGTGGCTGCGCCATGTCGTTGGCGTAATTGCTGAGGTTCGTTCCGTCAGTTGTTGCATTCACCGCACGCATCGCAGTCATCATGTGGAGCAACGGCTCGCGCAGATGTCCATCGGAAGGCAGCACCTGCGCGGGATCGTCTCCGCGACGCGCTTCGGGATCCACAAGAACGCGGAAACCACAGCCTGCAAATTTCCTTTCATGCCCGTGCCGTCATTGTTGAATACTTGTGCAACCCGTCTGACATACGCGGGGCTGGGATTACTCGTAACAAGTTTCTGAATTAGCTGCTCGCAAATAAATGGCCCCACATTGGGATGGGCGAAAATATTTTGTAAAGCAGAAGTCAGATCAGTCTGGATGTTGCCGTTAGCTGCCAAAGTGGTGCCGTTCAACAAGAGTTTGGAGGCCTGACTGTAGTGCGCCTGAAACGAAATCATCGGCCCACCGTAGTAGGGGTGGGGTATAAAGAATTTGGGGCATCCCCCGGCGGGGTCGGATACGACCAGCCTGTAAAGACCTGGCCGAAGCCATCGATCGTTCCTGTCCGTAGGTTGGAATCAGGTTGTCATTTTGATCGAGCATCGGTGTGCCATCGATGTTGAGTTGATATAAGCCGATCGTGAAGAGTTGCAATACTTCGCGGCCATAATTTTCATTCGGTCTGCAACGTTTGGCGCATCCATTGTTTTTCGCCATATTCAGGTAGGACCCCATGCCGGACTAAGAGTCACGTCGTTCAACAGGTTAAAGAAGTTACCGAAAGCATCGTTTTGCAACATATTCGTCCACAGTGAAAACGCAGTGGCGCTCTTGATATTGGTCCCCACGGCGGAGATCACCATGATTTCCGAAAGAGCAAAAGCAACACGCTGACGAAGTTGGTCGGGTCCTTGCATGGCGTTGACGAAGAAGTTATTTTGCACGGGAACTAACTCCGCCAGGGTGAAGTACTTCTCTGGCGGTGGCGTCGTATAGGTGGAGATCGGAGCGCTGAATTGTTGCTTCAGGTATGCCTGCAAGCCAGCGGTCTGAACCTGTGCAATGGTGGCCGGTGTTGGTCCCCAACTGGATTGCTCCAGGAACCGGGCAGCGGTCATGGCTGACGTCTGATTCACGTTCAGCGTAAAGCTTTGGGTGGCATTGGGTGAAACTCCATTTGATGCCGTGACCGTGATACCGAATATGCCACTCGCGGTCGGTGTACCGCCGAGCGCCGCAGTCCCGTCACCGTTGTCGTGAAGAGTCACTCCACTCGGGAGGGCTCCATTCTCGTTGATGCTCGGGACGGGCGATCCTGCAGTCGTTACCGTGAATGAGCCCGGGATACCTACGACAAACGCCGCACTGCTTTCGCTTGTGATTGTCGGGGCGGTTCCCTGCGCGGAGGCAATAGCGCCAGACAGTGACAGGACTGCGAGACAGAGCGCGAGAACTTGAAGAAAAGGGGATTGTGGATGCGCGCTTGCACGGATCATGGACAACTCCACGTCGGAACCGTATTGCGTTCCAACAACTTTCAGCTAGCGATTGGGTAATTGGACGCGCAACGATCTACAACGCTATGGTGAAAATTCTAACGGGGGAGTTAGTAACTGGACCAGCGGCTTCCTGGCACTGTAAAGATGTACAGCGTAAAAGGCAGTTCCAATCGATCGAAACTCTACCCCCTCGACCAAGTCATGTCAAGCCGGATTTTGATCACGGAGAGGCTAGTTTCGTGCCCGTGACGAATACTTGCCCATCAGAACGATTGGCCCAGAGTAGGCTACCAGCAGGCAGAGTGGGGCTGTGCTCTCACAATCCGATACGACGCTTCCCTGACTACTCCCCTGAAGTGAGTGATTTCAGATACGCCACGACAGCCTGTGCATCACTTACATTCATGCGGAATTGTGGCATCGGTGCGCGAAGGCGAGCGCCTGTAGTCCAGATACCCGTCGTGAGTAATTTGACCATGTCCTCGTCCGGGGCAGGGGGAATACCACCAATGCGCGGAACCATTTGCGGCCAATTCGCGTTCTGCCTCGACGACTGCCAGGGCACGGGACCGCCCTGGAGCCACCGGCGGCGATCTGGGTTGCCTTCGCTGTCCACCGGCGTGTGACACTGTCCGCATAACGCCACGCCTTCGACAATATATTTCCCGCGCGCTACGTCGGAGCCACCGGCGGATGCGGTTTGAGCTTTCGCAGCCTCCTGTTTGACGTGGGCGCTCTTGCTCTGGGCAGCCGAGCGAGCAGCCCCCAGCGAAATCAGGACGAGGGTCGTGACAGTGGATTTGAAGAAACATCTGCGGGGAAATGAAGAAGACTCTTGATCGCATAAATTTCACCACTAAAATCCTAACACTTTGTTGCGGCGGTTTGGTATCGGATCCGCTTCGTGGGGATCGATTGCTTCAATCGCGCGGGTTTACTCCGCCTTCGCAGCTGAGAGTGTGCCGTTCATAGTTGCGGAAGTAGCGGGAGTAGTGCCCGCGCTGTTCGTCTTGTCTCTGGCCACGGCCCACGCCACCGCGAATGAAATCAAGACTAATAAAGACGCCAGATACCAGGGCGCACCGGGCAAGAAATGGGCGGGCGAAATGAAGTAAGCGAATGTCAGCGAAAATATTCCCGGTCCGATCAGCATCGCGACTCCGCGCAAGGAAGCGAGCGCGCCTTGAAGTTCTCCTTGCTCCGATGCCGAAACGCGTTGCGTCATCAACGTCTGCGATGTGGGCCCTGCGAGCGACCAGAAGGCATTAATTGGAATTGCAAGTAGAAAACATCGTCGAAGACGGTCCACCAAACAGCGCGAAGCCCGCAGCGGCGAATAAAAGTCCCAGAAGCATCGTGCGCCGTTCGCCGAGTCGCTTCACCACGAAGCCGACCGACGTGTACGACAACATCGTAGTCACGCCAACGATCGCCAGGGAATATCCGATATCGCGCGTGGTCCATCCAAAGCGGTAAATCACATACAACACAAACACAGTGACATAGATTTCGTGCGCGATGTATCCCAGAAAGTTGACTGTCGCCAGTCCCATTAGTTCGACGTGCGATCGCAGCAAACGCAGTGCTCCGATTGGATTCGCTTTGCCCCATTGCAATTTGGATTGCCGCAACTCTCGCGGAAGCGACTCCGGGAGCACGAACATACCATAGCAAAAATTCAACAAGCTCCCGACACCGGCAACCCAAAACGGCAGCCGAGGATTATGTAGACCGAGCCATCCGCCGATCGCTGGGCCTAGAATGAAGCCCGCTCCGAACGCCGCTCCCAGCAGGCCAAATGCCTTCGAGCGCTTCTCCGGAACTGTTACATCGCTAATGTATGCGGTCGCCGTGGGAATGCTGGCCGAGGTCAGGCCGGATAAAACGCGTCCGAGAAAAAGCCAGCCTACCGTGGGCGCGATGGCCATCACGAAGTAGTCGAGGGCCAGTCCGAAGTTGGAGATCAAGATGACGGGGCGCCGTCCATAACGATCGGAAAGCATCCCCAAGACTGGAGCGAAGACAAATTGCATCAACGCCCAAGTGGTCGTGAACAGTCCGATGTATTCCGACGCGCGTGCGGTATTGCCGTGTAAGAAATCGGAGATCAATTTCGGCAGCAAGGGCGCGATCATGCCGAACGACAGCATGTCGAGCAGCACTGTGAAGAAAATAAACCCTAGGGCGGCATTACGCTTAGTGAACATGAGAACGCTCCGTTTGCAACGGAATCGAATCGAGTGTCTTCAACCAATACTCCACCGCGCGGTCAACACGCTCGCGATCATGCGTGGCGCAGTAATCGAGCATAAAGCCGCGGAATCCGGCGACTACGATCGTGGCAAAAGCCCGGGCGTCCGTTTTCGAAATTCCTCTGCGGACCAGCGGCTCTGCAAGGAATTCGAGCCAGTCTTCGACGGATGAATTTAGAAAATCTGCGAAACGCTTCGGATGTCGCATTGCCATCGCATACGTCTCGAACGAGAGTTTGAAAGCATGCTCCGATTCAGGCGAACTCATCTGCTTCCAAATTGCGCGGCAGGCGTCGGATGGCTGACTGTACGAAGCGTTTCGCATCCTGCCGAAGCCAGCACGCTGCCGCTCACGCATCCGTGCAATCGCCTTCGAAACTAGTTTTTCCTTGGACCCAAAATAATAAAGAAGAACCCGCGGACTGGAATCAACCGCCTTGGCCAGAGGCCGAAGCGAGAGTTGCGCTACACCTTTCTTCGCAATGTAGGCAACGATGGCATCCAACAATTCTTCCGGACGCCTCTGATCGGCCGTGCGCGTCATGCGAAAAGAACGATAGCATAATTGAAACGATCGTTTCAAATATAAATATCGTGACATTTCTTGCAACTAATTAATTAGTTGCAGCGCACCTATCGCCTAATCGATTTGTCTTCCTGAGCGAAGACGGGACAGGAGCGTAGCGATTGTCCACGCAGTCGAAAGCCTGCCCTGAGCTTGCCGAAGGGGACCCCTACCTCACCACGGGTCCGTGCCGGCAATAGGGGTCCTTCACTCCGCAAAACCGATCGCTTCGCGCTCGGTTAGCTGCGCTCAGGATGACAGGGGAAGGAGAAAAGGAAGTCCTAGCTCGCAGCAGTATGTTCCGCGGGAGTTGTGGAGTGTTCTTTCGGGGCGGCGCGATGTTCGCGGCGAATGGCCAGCAAATCCTTCTGCAGCAAATCGAGAGCGTTCGAGGGTATTTCTGATCCCCACTCGTCGATTTCTTTTTCGTCCCAATGACCGTTGAGGCGGAGAGCCGAGTCGGTCAGATCTTCGGGATAAGCCTGGCGATAATTTCCTTCGCGAATCAATATGTCGCCGAACTGGCGTCCAGTATGCAATTCGTAGATACGCCGCGTTGCGTTGCCGCCTTTATTCGTGAAGGCGATCAGCACTTCGCCTTCTTCACCGTAATCTGGGCGGTAGAACCACGCCTGTGGAGCTTCGGCCTTAGGGCGCGCGCGCTTTCTACCGGTCACGGTCACAACTTCCTGCTCCGGTTTCACTTCATTGGCTGGATTGAAATAATAAATTCTGGAGCACGATTCGCAGATCATGACCTTCTCGCCATCGCGGACTTCGTTGTACGTCTGCGGACGCAGCTTGACCTGGCATCCCATGCATTTCTGATCGCGTACCTCTGCCAATCCCGTGCCGCGGAACTTCATCACGCGTTCGTATTGACGGAGAATGTCTTCTGAAATGCCTTGCCTCAGCCCGTCCCGCTTGGCATTCCATTCAGCAAGCTTTTTCTGATCTTCAGCTGTTACACGGCGCGCGTCTTCTTTTTCTTTTTCGATTTCTGCAGTTTCGGCTTTGTGCTCGGCTTCCGCGGCTTTGACTTCCTTGTCGCGGCCTTCCACGTTGACCATCACCTCAAGGATGCGATCTTCGTTCAGGCGGATTTCCTGTTCAGCGAAACCGATCTCGAGCTGAAATGCTTTGTATTGTTCGTTGGTTTTTACGTCGAGGGATTGGTCGCGGTACTTGGAGATTTTGGCTTGCAGATCTTTGATGGCGCCTTCGAACTTCTTGCGGTTGGCTTCGTCGCCTTTGGCAGCGGCCCGCGCTTTTTCCAGTTGTGCGTTTGTCCCAGCCAATTTCTGTTCAATCACCGCAACGCGTTTCGGCAGCGCGGCAACCTCTTCCTGCAATCTGCGGATTTCTTTGTCCGCAATCTGCAGCTCCAACAGTTTGTCGATATCAGGAAGCATCGGTCCTGGGTGTTGCAGTCTGGGGAGTCACAGTTATAGCGTTCACAGTAGGGATTCTAGCACGGCAACAGCGCTGCGCCTCAGACGGGATTTGACCGCTGGAGCCCTAAGCGCCCGGCCCATCGTACAAATCGCTCTCCGGCACCACTGGAGCGCCGTCATTCTGTTTTCCTCCACGGGCTGCCGCGCTGAACATCCTGCCCCGCGCCGCAAGCGCCGGAGCGAACTGCAAAAGCCCGATCGGCTTCGGCATGTCGTCGTAGACCGCTTCCATACCGCCGCGGAGCATATAAGTTTCGTGCCAGAATCCGGTGCCCCCTGAGTCTTTCAAAAACGTTTTCCACCATTGGCGGTGCGGATCGGATCGTGTCCAACTCAACAGGGAATCCAGATCGCGCCAGTACTGCCGCATCCCAACGTGCGGCGGAAACAGGGAGTACAACATATTTTCGTGGAGCAGCAAACCCGTGGGTTGCGCCGCCACCGAGTTAGAGATCTGCGGCCCAAACCCGAGTAGCGTCTTGATCCCAGTCAGACGATTGACACGCATCCCCAAATACACGACAACCAGGTCGGGATAGCCTGAGAGATCTACGGTTTGCCGATTCACCGAAGTAGCCATAAAAGAAAGCTTAGCAAAACATCAGACAACAATTCGTATCGTGATGCGACTCGATCCTTCGCTAAACTGTCAGCTATCCCGTGATTTCCAGCATCTCTGGCGCGTTCGTCCGTGTTAGGCTGCGGAGTTCGCTTGCTCCATGACGACCCTTTTGGAGGACGACTTGAAGACACTTTTTTCGGCAATTCTGATTTTGGCTATAGCGCTGCCTGCACTGAGCCAGGGACCGGACACTAGCAAGATTCTGGTCGAGCGCGTTGGCGACACGGCATTTATCCAGTTGCACGCTCCGAGCTTTCAGGCGCTATCGCCGCGACAGAAGGCTCTCGCATATTGGCTGACACAATCGTCGATCGCGATGGATCCGATTTTCTACGATCAGATGTCGGCGTATGGCCTGCAGCAAAAGCGGTTACTGGAAGAAATTCTGGCGCATCCTGGAGGGATTGACCCCGCTGTGCTCCCAAAAATCTCAGATTTCGCCAAACTTTTCTGGGCTAATCGCGGCAATCACAATGACATCACATCGCAGAAATTTCTGCCCTCATTCACCTTTGAAGAATTAGGAGCAGCGGCCCTGGCCGCGCAGAAGAGTGGCGCATTCCAAACGGCGTACGCTGACCTTCCTCCGCTCAAGACCGAAGCAGATGTGTCGCGGGAAGTTGAATCGCTCCGTCCCTCGCTTTTCGATCCGGCATTCGAGCCGATGATCACCGCCAAGAGTCCTGTGGGCGGAAAAGATACCATCCAATCCAGTTCAAATACCTTTTACCAGGGCGTCAGCCTCGAAGACTTGAAAGGATTCCAGGACAAATATCCACTGAACTCGCGCGTCGTAAAAGGCGCTGACGGTAAGCTCACCGAACAGGTCTATCGGGCCGGCACTCCGGATGGCAAAATTCCTGCCGGACTCTATGCGACATTCCTGAATAAAACGAACGACTGTCTCGATAAGGCACGGCGCTACGCAACGCCTGTGCAGGCTGAGGTCATTGACCACCTCATCAGCTATTACCAGACCGGCGATTACGCGGACTGGCTCGCATTCGGCAAGGCCTGGGTACAGGATGATTCCGTCGTCGATTTTGACAATGGATTCATCGAGGTCTATCGCGATGTTCGCGGCGCGAAAGGCAGCTCGCAAAGTTTTGTGACAGTCACGGATATGGGTGTCACTGCCGCGATGACCAAACTCGCACAGAACGCCGCTTACTTCGAGGAGAAGGCTCCGTGGGATGCGAAGTATAAGCGCCAATCGTTCAAACTTCCGGTGGTGAAGGCGGTAGAAACGCTGATTGAGAGCGGTGATTTTAGCGTGACGACGATCGGCGACAATCTGCCGAACGAAAACGAAATCCACGAAAAGTACGGATCAAAGAATTTTCTCTTCATGGGGAGCAAGCGCGCGCTCGAAGAAACGATTGGCAGAACGGCGGTAGCAGAATTTGCCGCAGGCCCAGCCGAGATCGAACGCAGCGCGAAATATGGAACGGAAGCAAGCGATCTCTTAGTCGCGATGCACGAAGTTATTGGCCATGGATCTGGGAGGCTGAGCGATCGCGTCAGCTCAGGTGCGCAAAACTTCCTGAAAGAATATTTCTCCACACTCGAAGAAGGACGCGCCGATTTAATGGCGCTCTGGAATGTGTGGGATCCGAAATTGAAAGAGCTGGGCCTGATCACGAATCAGGAGGAAGTAGCTAAGGCGATGTATGACAACGCCGCAACCGCGGCGCTCTACCAACTGCGTGCCATTCTCAAGGGTGACACCATCGAAGAAGATCACGAACGCGATCGCCAGTTGATCGCCCATTACATCGCCGACAAAGTTCCGGGATCGATTGAACAATTTACTCGCGACGGCAAGACGTATGCCCGCGTCGCCGACTATCAGAAGATGCGCAAAGGCGTTGGCATGCTTCTGGCCGAATTAATGCGCATCAAGGCCGAAGGCGATTACGACGCCATCAAAGCGCTGGTTGATAAATATGGAGTTCATTTCGAGCCAGCACTACGCGATCAAATTGTGGAGCGTTATCAGAAACTCAACTTGCCCACATATTTTGCTGGAATGAACGCCCACCTGACCGCGACTTTCGACAAGAACGGCGAGGTGGAGAAAGTTGAAATCGACTATCTGCAGGATCCGGTGAAGCAGTATGTCGGCTACGGAGCGATGTACGATCCAGGTCTTCGCCCTCTGAAGCAAATGCCCGCGCGTTAAGCGAGCATTTGTAGAGACGGGGCTGGCCCCGTCTCTACTACAGTCTATTCAGCCGTAACCATCGTTTTTCAGCCCGTCGATTCGTGATACATCTAGTACTTGGGAATCGAAACCATACTCTTCCTCTTTGTCGCTGGCGCTCTGGGGGGCGCACTGAATGCCGTCGCTGGCGGCGGAAGCTTCATCGCATTTCCTGCCTTAATGTTCAGCGGAGTCGCTCCCATCGCCGCCAACGCGACTAACACAGTTGCCCTTTGGGTAGGCGTCACCGCCAGCACCGGAGCCTATCGCAAGCATCTCGACATTTCGCGACGCGTCATGATTCCGCTGGCCCTCACCAGCATCATCGGAGGAATCGCGGGCGCTTATCTTCTCCTACACACACCCGCAGCAACTTTTCTGCGTGTCATGCCATGGCTCATGCTCGGCGCGACTTTGCTCTTTATGTTTGGCAAACGTTTGGCCGGTGGATCGGCAGGATCCATTGCGGCAGACGCATCCACGAAGGCGTTAGTAATCGCGTCCATCTTTGAGATGATCGTCGCGGTGTACGGTGGATACTTCGGCGGCGGAGTAGGAATTCTGAATCTCGCGATGCTCGCCGCTCTCGGCATGACTGACATCCACGCCATGAATGCGTTGAAAGTTGTGCTCGGCGCGATCATCAACGGCATTGCCGTCGTCACGTTCGTCATCGCTGGAGCGGTAGCGTGGAAACAAGGCGGAGTCATGATCGCGGGCGCGCTCTTCGGCGGATACTTCGGCGCGCACTACGCGCAGAAACTTCCAGCCGCGTGGATCCGCACCTTCGTCATCGTCGTCGGGATTGGAATGACCGCGTACTTCTTCTGGAAGGGCTACCACTGATCACGCGGCCGGGGCACATTCGTGCTTCCGAAAACGGGACGTCCCGATCGTCCCAATCGCGCTGGCAGCCGTCCTGCAAACATCCTCGACACTTTCGTAACCTGCCCACTGGTCGCTTCCTGATGCAAAATTGGTAGAAGAAGAGAAATGTCCTCAGCCGCTGCCATCATGCAAAAGGGACAACGGGCCTCGCGCGTCAAGCTCGGAGGCTCGATCCTCGCTCTGGTTCTGCTCGAAAATGGACGCCAGATCCGCGGCCGGATGAGCCAGCTTTCACTCAACGGCGGACTTGTGTCCCTCGAACAGCCGCTCGACGAAGGCATCCGCGTCACAGTCTTATTTCATCTGGGTTTCAGCAGCATTCGTTGTCGCGCGCAGATGTTGTTTCCAATGTGGGCGACGCAGGGATGCCTGCAGCCCTTTCGCTTCCTTGAGTTATCCGAACCGGGACGCGCGAGCCTAACTCGCGAGTTGGGAAGTTTGGTAAAGGCCGGAGCGTCTCAGGAAGAGGAAGACGCCGAGTAGCATAACGTGCCGTTCTTGCTACTTTAGCGCAGCCGCTAAAATCTGCTCCCGCGAATACTTCTGCAATTCACCGATCCGCTCAATCGTGATATCTGGCCTGGGATATTTCGCTACCTGCTCCGCATCCATCGCGTAATGTCCCTGTCGCGGAAACACAGTGGTGACACGGGTTCCCCAATATTCCTTGATCGCGGCGAGAATTCGTACCTTGTCATCCACCATCACATAATGCTCGGCGGGATACTTCTGTTCTACGTCGTCGAGCTCCAGTTCTTTGTGGATATAAATCAGCACGTGCCCCGCAAAACTTTCGAAAAGTCCGGAACCGTCAATCTTGCGGGGCTGAAACACGACGTCGCCATCGCTTAGGATCACGGCCTTTCCGAGCTTCTTCGCGTATTCGACTGCATCCAGCGATTCGGGAAACAATCGGTTTGCAAAGGGATAATTAATCATGAAATGCGAAACGGCCAATAGTTTCGGATCACGCGGCCGCTCAACGCGATACCGTTGCAGAGCGCCGAGATAGTCGGCGTATCCCAGTTCTGTCCGCAACTGCTCGAAAATTTCCCAATAGCGTTGCGCACTCGATGCGCCAACTTTTTCGATCAAGTACCGCTTCAGATCATCAGCCACACGATCGTTATCGAGCAGCGTGTTGTCGACATCGAAAAAAAACACGATGTTCGGTTTGGCGGCAGCGGGATTCACGACAACTCCAGAACAACAGCGTTAAGCGCGGCTCTATCATGCCAGAAATTCACGCCAGAAATTGCGCTAAAAATCCGCGCGCCCCGTCCGCCGATATCCACGCGCTGGTGACCCCGATTTTTAGCGCGTTGAATCGATTCTGGCTTGTAAAAGCCGCGAAAATCGCCCCTTCCAGCGGGGGCTTGTGCGGGTCCCACCCGGTGTAGTACAAAGGCCACGAACAATTAATCGATGATTCAGTGATGAGATCAACCGAGGCAGCACTTTGAACCTGCCTCACAGTCAGGTGACTCTGTTGTCGCCTCCCCAGGAGCCGCTTCTCGTGGAACATATCGCAACTGCCATCGTCCATCGTCTCGACACACGATCCAGCCGCGTTTGTGAGTTTTGTCGGGAACTTGATCCCCAGTTTCCCGCTCGTCGTCCTCTTGACCAGATGGTTGCCACCAGCCGTAAAGCCATTGCTTCCGCGCACTTGACTGAGGATGGCTACGTCCGGCACCGCGTTCTTGAACTGCGTCGGATTACGTCGCGCAGTCCGCTCACGGCAGCGTAAAGCGCAACCCGTCCAACGGCAAAATCTGAGATCATCCGTCTCGCTGCTAGCAAGGCCTTGGGCATGATTTCACGTGGGGTTTTAGTCTCCATTTTCCCCGCAATTCCCGTGTCCCGCGCGCGTTCTATAAATTGGGCACCCGTTTGGTGTACCCTACGCGGTGGGGAGATTTCCCATGCTGGCCGGTATGCGATCCTATTTTCTTCTGTTTCCGCTGCTCTTCTCCGTCGCCGTCTGTTTGCCCGTTCATTCCCAGATTAACGGCGTGCCCGCTTCGGTGACTTCTTTTGGATTTGGTGGAAAAACGAGCCCCACTCCTGGAGTCAGAGCCAGCGTAACCTCGCTCGGCCCCAACGGGATCGCACCCGCCGGAGCTGCGTTCGGAAATTGCTGCGGCAATTTTTTCTGGCCCGCGTCTTCGAATCTTTCATTCTTCCCTGGAACCTTTCCCGAACCACGCCGTCATCGCAGAAATCAAAATGACGGAAGCGACCGCGGGAAAAATAGAGATAGAAATAATAGTCGTTATAACGACTATTATTCTGGTGTCGCATTGAGCGAGCCCTATTACATTCCGTATCCGGTTCCCTACGCGCAAGACTACGTTCAAAACCAAGACCAGGGTCAGGACGACGACTACGCTGAGGACGAGTCACCAGACGCCAACTATTTTCAAGCTTCCGGCGTGCGTAAGCCTGATCCCTCCGTTAAAAAGAAAGTAAATCGGAATTCCGCCACGAAGGATGCCGCTTCCGAGCCAGTCCCCCCGGCGGAAACGGAAGAACCTGTCACCGAACAACCTTCCACCGTGCTGGTGTTCAAAGACGGACACCATTCCGATGTCGTCAATTATGCAATCGTCGGCGACACCCTATTCGATTTCGCCGACGGACGAGCCAAGAAAATTCAGCTCGCCGATCTCGATCTTCCCGCCACTCGCAAAGCCAACGATGATCGCGGCGTCGATTTCCAAATTCCCCCGACCGCCGCGCGGCAGTAACAGGGTTGAATATTCCCGGCTCCTTTAAGGTCAGTGGAGAACTCAGGTCCTTCCGTCGAACTCTACGTTTTTGGTGGAAGAGCCGGCCTTTAGGCCGGCGTTTACGGGCAGAGATGGAGGGCTTTAGCCCTGGGCGCCGGACCACCGCGCCTAAATGCGTTCGCACAAGATTCCGAACGCGGCCCTGAAGGGCCGCTCTCCCACGTTCGAACCTGCGGTATCCTTTCCAGTCCTGATGAAACTACTGACATTGTTGACCGCAACCTCGATATTGGCATCGCGCTTGAGCTTGACGAAGTCGCTCGCCATCGTCGCCTCGATCGGAACCGTCTGCAGCTTATTTTTCTATTTCATCTCCACTCTATCGCTCGCCAGTTTCCTGAACCGCCGCCAAAAGCTAATCCAGAAAAAACAGCTCCCCGACGACCAACTCCCACCAGTCACGATCCTCAAACCGTTGAAAGGCGTAGATCCCAAAATATGGGAGAGCTTTTGCAGCCACTGCGAACAGGACTATCCGAAATTTCAAATTATCTTCGGAGTCAGTGATCTCGCCGATCCCGCTGTCGAAGTCGTGCGTCGACTGCAAGCTAAGTATCCCGACCGAGACATTCAGTTGATCGTGTGCGATCGCATTCTCGGCACCAATATAAAAATCAGCAATCTTGTGCAGATGCTTTCCATCGTCGCGCCATGAATTTCTCATCGTGAACGACAGCGACATCCAGGTTCCAAGAAATTACTTGCGCGAGGTGATGACGCCGCTCGCCGATGACTCGATTGGACTGGTAACCTGCCTCTATCGCGGCATCGCCAGCCCAACGCTGGGTTCGAGACTCGAAGCCTTGGGCATCAGCACCGACTTCATCCCCGGCGCGTTGACCGCCAGGTTTTTAGAAAAAGGTCTTCACTTTGGATTAGGCTCGACGCTCGCATTTCGCCGACGCGACCTCGATGCGATTGGCGGCTTTGAAGTTCTGCTGGACTACTTGGCCGACGACTATGAGTTAGGTCGCCGAATTTCCGCCACCGGAAAGCGCATCGAACTCAGTTCAGCAACGGTCAGCACATTCCTGCCTGCCTATACGCTGTCAGAGTTCTTTGAGCATCAACTGCGCTGGTCGCGCACGATCCGAGGCGCGCGCCGTTGGGGATACGCCGGACTCATCTTCACTTTTGGCCTGCCTTGGGCCATCGTTACAGTCATTGCATCTCACGGCGCGATCTGGGCATGGGCACTTTTCGCGATGACTTTCGCAACGCGACTGGCTGTCGGCTTCGGATCTGCCGTCGTCGTCCTGAACGACCGACAGTTCCTGCGCTATATGTTATTGCTGCCGCTGCGCGATCTGATCGCACCACTCTTTTGGACTGCAAGTTTTCTGGGAAACCGCATCCACTGGCGTGGCGACGAGTTCCAAGTAAAAGATGGTCGCCTAGTAAAACTTCGTAACTAAGTTCTGACTTCCTACATTTTTCCACTACGGAGTTATTTTCCAAACGGTTCCCACGCCTGAAAGTCCGCCATAAAACGCGGTTCCGTATACGCTCCCAAGTTTGTCCACTATGGCGGCCCCGACCGGATAGCAGCCGTCCGAGGAGCAGTTGAAGCTGTGAAGCAGAGTAAAAGTCTTATTTTTCACCTTGAACACTATTCCCTGCCCGAAAGACCCACTGTAGTATGTAACGCCATACAGGTTTCCTTTGCTGTCACGGGCCAAGCCACCCAAGGGATAAGCACCGTCGGACGTTCCGCCGGCGAAATAATGAATTACCGTGATTGCACCGCTCGAACTCAATTTCCACACCGTTCCACCGCCGAACTTGCCTCCTTCGGCTGCTGTCCCGTACAGATTTCCGCCACTGTCTTCTACCGGAGTTCCGTATGCGAGACTTCCATCAGCTCCCGTAAAACTGTGGAGGACCGTGAATGAACCGCCAGACCTGATTCGGAATATCACGCCGTCATTTGAAACACCCCCATACGCGGTGACACCAATGAGGCTTCCGGTCTTGTCTAGCAGCAAACTTCCATAGGCTGGGTTCGCTCCATCTGGTCCTGAAAAGTTGTATATAACGCTCTCTGCACCGCTCGAACTACATTTCCACACTGTTCCTAGTCCGAACTGCCCACCAGTTTCTGTGGTTCCGTACAGATTGCCTGCGGCGTCCAAAGCCAAACCGCCGTATGGGTATTCACCATCTAACGTTCCGCCTACGAAGTTGTAAAGCGTAGTCAATGTGCCAGTGGGGCTGAGAGCGAATACAGTGCCCAACCCAGCGGTACCGCCTTCCTGAGTGGTGCCGTAGATCGTGCCGTTCTGAGCGCGGATCAGCCCACCTTTCGGGACTGACCCGTCCGGGCCGCTGAAACTGTGCAGCACAGGCTCTGCGCCATAGGTCGCTGCGAATATCGTCCCTGCTGAGGAAGTGCCCCCGGAATACGTGGTTCCATAGATGCTTCCGGCGCTATCTTCCATCAAACCGCCATACGGGTACGCCCCGCTGGCTCCCGTGAAATTGGAAAGCACGGAGAAGGTCTGAGCGTGTGACGGAACGCAAAATACTGACACCATGACGAGAAAGATGAAATAGCACAAAACGGTCTTCATGAAAAAACTCCTTCGGAAAGTCGTCGCGGAACGCGAGGGGAGGATAACTCAGCCCTAATTGTAGTCCCCGAAGACTGATATCGCAATATGCGCTTTTGGGATATCCCAAGTCGGGATTGTAAAAGCTGCCTCAGGGGCATCGAGGCCGCGACTGAAGACCAAGGACTACATCAGAGATTACCGACTGTTTCTGAACCGGCTAAAGCAGGCCCGACTTGACGCAGGACTCACGCAAGTTGAGGTTGCGAACTTACTTTCTCGTCCGCAATCCTTCGTTTCGAAATCAGAGTCTGGAGAACGACGAGTTGACTTCGTGGAACTACTCCATCTCGCCAAGATTTATCAGAAGCCAGTTCGCTTTTTCGAGATTCGATAACCTGGAATTCTCTACTGACTCACCTAATCCGCGCTCGGCCGGTTCGAGAAAATTGTTTTCCCGCCGCGCCGCGCGATGACATACCTCGTCAATCCGTTGAGTGCCGCCGGCTCATCTTCTTCCGCCCACAAGAAAACGCGCTGTGGCCCTCGCCACATTTCCACAAACGAATCCTGCGTTTCAAAAACTCTCGGTGCACCGGGAAACTGTGTCCCGTACCACATGTTTCCGCCAGGAGTGCGCAAGCTGTGCAGCGGAACCCCGGTATAGAAATTCAGCGCAGACGCATTTTCATACAATCCGATCACCACGATCTGATCGCCGAGACGATACTGTTCGCGAATCGCCAGCGCCAAATCCTTCGACGAAATAATCGGAGAGAAAATTCCGAATGCAATTCTCACGCAGCCCAGCACTATTACCATCATCGCGACTAGAGCACATTTCCGGCTCCCGCGCGGCCACGACGACGCAAAATAAAATTCGCGAGTGTTCCCAAAAGAAAGGCCAGCGAGAACCCAAACAGCGGAACACGAAACACCCCCATGGCTTGCGGAGTCAGATCAAGAAAGTGCCCAAAAGAGAGTGCATAGTCCTGCGGATTCTTACGCAACAGATCCGACAGATCGGTACCAGGAGCGGGAGCCTTCGAAAAGAAAAGCAACGCAAATCCGACTATGGCGATCACGACCCCAACGGCCAACAACACCGCTGATGAAGTTCTTCCCACTTCGACGTTCGCGGCTATCGGTCGCGGATTCTCGCTCCCGTTGTAACCATCCCCCGACCAGCAACGCCATCGCGGGAATCGCCGGAATCGTGTAGTACTCCTGACGCGTCGACAGGCTAAAGAATCCAACAATCACAATCGTCCACAAGAAAAAGAGAAGATATGCACGTTGACGACGCGTCATCTCCGCGCGGAATTCTCTCCAGCGACGCGGCACTTCTTGCAGCGACTGTGGAAGAAAAACAGTCCATGGGATCAGCCACAATACCAATAGAGCCCAAAATAAAAGCAATGGGACCGTATCGTAATCCCGTGGGACGCGCTTATTCAGGAAGCGCAAAAAATGTTCGTTAACGAAATAGAACCAGAGAAATCCGCGCACATGTCCCTGTGCGGGATTGCGCAACTCCGCCAAAATGTGCCACGGCGCGGCGATAGCAAAGAACACCAGCGCGCTAGAAATCAAGCGCAGTTTGAGCAAGTGACGCAGATTTCCAGTAAGTAACAGGTAGAGCCCGATTGCTCCAATCGGAAACACGAGTCCAATCAATCCTTTGGTCAGCACGTTGAGCGCGCACATCGCCGCGAGGCCCCAACAAGTCCAGCGCGCGGGTTTCTCCTGCTCTAGCGAGACCAGAAATAACCAGAATGTAGCGGTCAACCAAAGACCTACAGCCACGTCGGGAATTAAGAATCGCGTAAACAAAAATGGACCAAGCGCGGTGGCTAACACCAATCCGGAATCGAATCCGCCCTCGTTACCCAGGGCCCAGCGCCCCAACCCATACGTGCAAAGAATCATCGTCAGCACGCCCAGCATGAGCGGGAAACGCGTGCTCCACTCGCTGATGCCGAAGATCGTGTAACTCGTCGCGACTCCCCAATACATCAGCGGGGCTTTTTCCAAATACCGCACGCCGTTGACATACAGCGTGACCCAATCGTGGCGCTGGAGCATTTCCCGCGCCGCTTCCGCGTGCACGGTATCAGCATCGTCGAGCAGCGCCGGACGAGAAAGGCCGGTCATATAAATCACGGACCACAGCGCAACCAACGCGAGGACGGCTAGCCGCCAATCCGAAAATAATCGGTTCGGACGAGTTACAGACATGGACTCCCCAATAGCGGTCTTCGAGCCAAGCTGCGCTGAAGGAGTCATCGTTGGACGGGTGGCGCTGTCAGTTTTCGGCGATTCGAGTTGCGCGCAGCACCAGTATTCATTGCGGAATTTCTTATTATACGGGAGTAATTTCGATACGCGGTGCCGAGTGCCATCTAAGCCCGCAGGGGCTTAGTCTGCAGCAACGCCTTTGCTCATCCCAGAACCAGCCACCTCACGATATATTTCGAGGATCCTCGACACCGAAGTCGTCCATGAAAAACGTTGTGCTTGTTCATAGCCGCGTTGCTTCATCCGCTCGCGTAGTGCGACATCCAACAACACGCGCTGCAAGCCCCGCCGAATCTCAAAAACATTTTCCGGATTCACCAGCAAAGCCGCGCCCCCTGCGACTTCTGGAAGACTCGACGTATTCGAAGTGACGACGGGAGTCCCATGAGCCATGGCTTCCAGTGGCGGCAATCCGAAACCTTCGTAGAGCGATGGAAACACAAAAATCTTGGCAACGTCGTAAAAGATGCGCAACACATCAATCGGCACGAACCCGAGAAAACGTACATCGTTTTGCACTCCGCCGCGCACTACTGTGCGACGCAACCGCGGATGGCTGGAAAGATCGTCCCCAATGATGATCAACTTGAGGTCGAGATACTGTTGCTCTTTTTGCAGCTCACTCTTTAGTGCTGAAAACGCTTCGATAATTCGGACGACATTCTTGTGTGGACGTATCGCCCCTGCATACAAAATGAATGGATAGTTCACCTGATAGCGCTGAGCGATTAAATCGCGGTCGGCATCAGTGGCGTGTCCATGCAGAAAGCGCTCGTCAATGGCGTTGTGGACCACTTCAATGCGCTTGTCGGGAATGGCCAACAGCTTTTCAATTTCGTTCTTCGTAAATTGCGATACAGCAATCACACGCGCTGATTTTCGCAACACCCGCCGCGTGAGATGAAAATGCAGATTGCGCCGGAAGGTCGAGGCGTTGCGCGATCCATACATGTGATCGAGCAGATCGTGGACCGTAAGCACGTAGGGACAACTCAGTCCCCGAGGGATCCAGAACAGATGCGGGATGTGAACTACGTCGCACTCCAACTTCCGCACGATGGCGCGAAACGCGAGATTGCCCTTGACGGTGTCGTCACTTCCCGCGAGATTGATGGCCATGAAGTTCGGCGGCAGGGCGCCGCACTCCGCCACTTTTTCAGGCGATCCAATGAGAAAGTATTTACCGTCGTGATCGAGGCGCGCCAAGGTCCGCACGACGTTGCGGATGTAGGTGCCCACTCCGAACTCCGTCATGCGACGGATGTCGATGGCTACTTTCACGAGGGGAATTTAACCACAGAGGGAGCGGAGAACACAGGGAATTCAGACAGTCCACTGGAATACAGTCATCCCGAGCGAAGTCGAGGGATTCCTAGCTCGCTCCACGAATTCGTCCTTGGGGATAGGGGTCCTTCGACTGCGCAATAATTCCACTTCGTGAAATCATTGCTCCGCTCAGGATGACAGTTCCGGTAAGGGTGAAGATCTACGCGCGCACTTCCACCGGTGCTTTGGCTCGCCGGTCCGCATAGAGTGGGAACTCTTCCGCCATTCCCTGTACCTGCTTACGGATCTTCGCCAGCACCGCAGCGTCGGTACGATGATCGAGTGCCTCGGAGATCCAGTGCGCAATCTGTCGCATCTCGGGCTCTTTCATGCCGCGCGTGGTCACTGCGGGAGAGCCGATGCGAATACCGCTTGGCTTCATCGGGGGATTTTTATCAAACGGAATCGCATTCTTATTAACCGTGATGCCAGCTTCGCCGAGAGCTTTCTCGGCCTCGCTTCCGAACATGCCCTTGGCGAACACGTCGATCAACATGAGATGCGTATCTGTTCCACCGGAAATGATGCGATAGCCATCGGCCGCCAGCGTCTCCGCCATCACTTTGGCATTGGCGACGACTTGATGTGCGTATTCACGGAAGCTGGGCTGCGATGCTTCGAGGAAACACACCGCCTTTGCCGCAATAATGTGGACAAGTGGCCCACCCTGCATTCCGGGGAAAACGACTTTGTCGATTGCCCCTGCAAATTCCTGCTTGCTCAGGATCATTCCAGAGCGCGGTCCGCGTAGCGTCTTGTGCGTAGTCGAAGTCACGACATGCGCGTGCGGCACCGGCGAAGGATGCGCCCCCCCTGCAACAAGCCCTGCGAAGTGCGCCATGTCCACCAATAACAACGCACCGACTTTATCCGCAATCTGGCGCATGCGCGCGAAATCAATAATTCGCGGATACGCGCTACCACCGCCAATAATCAGCTTGGGGCGCTCCGCCGTTGCGATGCGTTCGAGTTCGTCGTAATCGATCGTTTCGGTTTCCTGGGTCACTCCATACGGAATGATCTTGTACGTCTTCCCCGAGAAATTCAGTGGATGGCCGTGCGTGAGGTGTCCGCCGTGTGCCAGGTTCAAGCCAAGAATCGTGTCGCCAGGCTGCAGAATCGCCGAGAAAGCAGCTTGATTAGCGCTCGATCCCGAGTGCGGCTGCACGTTGATATTCTCCGCGCCAAAAAGTTTCTTGCCGCGCTCGCGCGCCAACTCCTCGACCACGTCAGTGAACTCGCATCCACCGTAATAGCGTTTGCCGGGATACCCCTCCGCATACTTATTGGTGAACACCGATCCGGCTGCCTCAAGCACAGCTTCGCTGACAAAGTTTTCCGAAGCAATCAACTCTAGCCCTTCATGCTGGCGGCGAGCCTCGTCGTCAATGGCGTTGGCAATTTGCGGATCAACTTCGTACAGGGGACGGGATCGGTCGGAATTATTCATAGTTGGATACCGAGGTCTATTTTACTGAAATTTCTACCGAAGCGGGGACACTGCTCCGCGTAAGGCGGAAGCGGTTTTTCGATCCCTGGATATTCTTGGCCCGTTAGTTTACCTCCTGCGTGAGCACACCTGAGCTACCGCTGAAGCTGGCGCTTCCATTGTAGGTCGCTGTAATGCTGTGTGGGCCCGCCGCTAGTGCTTTGGTCGTGTACAGTGCCGACCCTTGGCTCAGGTGAACGCTTTTCAGTATTGTCACCCCGTCGTAGAAAGTCACATTCCCACTCGGGTTCCCGCTTAACTGCGGTACGACTTTCACCGTGAATGTCACTGACTGTCCAATGCTCGAAGGATTCAAGGATGACGCCACCGTGGTCGTGGTGGTGGCCTTACTTATCGTCTGTTTCGCCGCTTGAGACTTGCTTCCGCTGAAGTTTGCGTCGCCGGAATACACCGCCTCGATCGAACTCGTTCCCACCATCAGCGTGGAAGTAATAAAACTAGCCAAGCCATTGCTCAACGAGCCAGTTCCCAAAACGGTGGTGCCTTTCGCGAACGAGACCGTTTCTCCGTCGGATGGTGGACCTAACAACGACGTGACCGCCGCGGTGAAGGTCACCGCCTGACCGTATGCGGAAGGATTCGGTGAAGAAGAGAGACTTGTCTTGGTCGCGGTAGCAGGCGTCAACTTGAATGCTGTTCCAACACCCGAAGTACCTCCCTGCATCGTCGTACCATATAGATTCCCTGCCTCACTTCGAACAAGACTTCCGTGCGGATTCGCCCCATCAGACGGGCCCCCAGAAAAATTATGAAGCACAGTCTCGATGCCGGTCTTGCCCTCTAAGACAAACACCGTTCCAAGGCCAAGCACTCCACCGCCGTACGTCGTGCTGTAGAAGTTGCCCTTTCCGTCCTCGATCAAAGCGGCGGCTGGGCAGGCCCCGTCCATACAATTGGCTTGGGAGCAAAATCTGTAAAGGACTTTCTCTTGTCCCGCAGTGGTTAGCTCAAAGATAGTCCCGCAGCCCACGTAGTCGTTGCTGCTACAGCCTTGAGGATCTCCAGCGCCTCCACCGTGTAGCGTTGTGCCGTAGAGGTTACCAGCCTTATCTACTATCGGCGCACCGACTGGCCCCTCTCCGTCGCCGCCTCCCGTAAAACTGTATAAGACGGTCTCCTGCCCCGTTGTGAAGTCGAGTTCGAATACAGTTCCGTAGCCATAAGCACCACCGTAGAAAGTGGTGCCATAGATGTTGCCTTGTGAGTCCATCACTAAGCCAGCGATCGGGTTCGACCCGTCAGTGCAGCTCGTCGCTGAACAGAAACGGTACAACACGGTCTCAACACCAGCACTAGTCAGCTTAAACACGATTCCGCAACCCGAGAAACCGTTGATGTTACAACCAGAAACACCACCCCCAGTAGTTGTGCCATAGAGAGATCCCTGCGCGTCCATCACCAAGGTTCCTTGATTCTGAGGGTTTGCTCCGTCCGACGTCCACCGGCGAAGTTATATAGGAGGTCGCTTCGCCGGTCGCGGGGTTCACTTTGAATACGGTTCCGTAGCCGTTATCGCCCCCATAAAACGCAGTTCCGTATAGGTTATTCTTACGGTAAATTAGGCCTGACCCGAGACCGGATCCGTCGGCACTCGTGAAACTATGTACCACGGACTCACTCCCAGTGTCAGTCAACTTAAATACTGTTCCACTGCCGACTGAACCGCCAGAACTCGTGGTTCCATACAGATTTTGACCGATGAAAATTAGGTTCGCTTCCGGAGTTGCTCCATCCCCACCTGTAAAGTTGTAAAGTACACCCTCTGTGTATGTTTGCGCCTGCGCCGCTTCTGTCGCGAAAATTAAGCAGGCGAGCACAGTAACGACAGCCAGGCTAGCCCCGGCGATTCTCTTAGTTATTCGATAAATCCAACTCGTACGTTGAGTCGAGTTATCCATAAGATCCCCTCCTTGTAGGTTTGCAAATAAGTCCGATATTTCTTATGACAGCTAGTTTTCATTGGCGGCGAGGCGGATGTCGAAGGCTCGATTGATCTTTCAAACATTTGCTGCATGTCCCGTGGATACCAACCTGCTTTGGTACACTCACTAAGAACGTGGGCGGGGCAGTCTTAAAAGTGGAGTTTAGTAACGGGGGAGAAACAATGGATTGTCCACCCAGTCAGGCGGCAGGTCAAGATGAAAAGCTTTGCCGGTTCTCGGTTTGCCCTTTTGCTTAGGACAACCGTCACGCGTTCAGATAATGCCCAACCGCTGCGGATTAGGCACGGGGCAGCTTCGCTAGATTGCGCTGGCGTACTTCCGTCCATGAAGTTGTCTTTGCTTTACCGGAGTCGAGATCGGCCAATCGCTTGTTGATTTCTGATTCCCAAGCCTCTTGAACGCCCTCCTCGACCTTTCCCCCGAGGTTGGAGATCAGTGAATCCGCAAGCGCTTCCTGCTCTTCGACCGAGAGCGATAACGCCTGTTCTAACAACTTGCAAACTTCCGCCGTCATCTGCGTCATGCTCACCTCGCCAAGCTTATAGTACCGCAATAGGGCGTCATTCCCGCAGCACCTTCGCGGCCCCGCCGACGCGCTGGTTCAGACAGAAATGAAATCAACCCGAGAGATGCTCTCCACCCGCCCACTCGCTCTGCAGAATGGGTTTCGACAATAAGGTCTGCATCACCACGCAATACTGCTCGGTCTTCTCGCGCAATGCCTGGAGCTGTTCTAGCGTGGCTGTCGGAGCAATTACATCGAAATTAAGACGTATGCTTTCGAATCCGACCGGGACATCTTTTGCGATTCCAAGGGTGCCGCGAAGATCCAAGTCTCCTTCAACCGTGACTTCGATCCGCTGGGTTGGGATGCCCATGGCCGCAGCCACCATCTGGCAGGTGATTTGGGCGCAAGCCGCCAAGGCACCGAGCAAGAGATCTCCGGAGCAAGCGCCGGCACCCGCGCCCCCTACCCCTTTGTGAGCTTCAGCGTTGTAGATCGCGCGTCCCAAATCGACCGAACACGAAATCGGAGCGTCGGTCTGGCTCCCTTTTGCTCGCAAAGTGATTTTCGAGGCAGCCGGATCACTGCGGTACTGGTCTTTCAGCGGTTTCTGAAGTGATCGAAGATCCATGGCAACTTCATTCCCCATTCTTAGTCTGGTTCGCGAGATATATCGATGCCCACACGCTCTTCGTCAGGAACGGGGCCGTTTTGACTCTTCGCCTGAAAGGTCGGTAATGTCCTCGTCGCCGAGCATTCTTACGAATCCTTCTGTCCAGTGATCTTTGCCGAGCTCGTACGGTTCTACCAAGAAGCCCTCGGGATATTTCACGAACCCTGGCTTGTCTTTAAGGCGTGAGACGGCTTCATGGGCATCTGCTTCAGTCCGGTACACCCCGATGAACAATTCCGTGCCTTCGCCCTCTACCCATTCACGGACATACCAGAGTAAATAAGCGCTTTCCACGGCGTTGTCACCCCTAGACATTTGCTTAACACCGCTTAGCATTTCGACCAGTGTAGATCCGAATGCCATTCGTGCGTTCAGTTTCGCAGCCCACGTCAAGGCTCCTTGATGCCCTTCCATCAGCATGCTAGCATCTGCCAGTTGAAGGGATCCCATGCCTAAGTTCGTCATCGAACGCGAAATACCTGGAGCCGGAAGTCTGACCGACGCTCAACTGCATGAGGTTGCCCAAAAGTCGGTCAACGTTTTGAAGGGGATGGGACCAGAGATTCAGTGGCTCCATAGCTACGTCACGGGCGACAAGGTGTACTGCGTATATCTTGCTCCCGACGAAGCGACCATCCAGGAACATGCCAAACGCGTGGGCCTTCCTGCCAACCGTGTTTCCGCGGTCCGCGCACTTCTTGATGCGGCGAGTGCAGAATAAGCTGTAGTTTCTCAGCTAGACCTACCTCTCGGCCAACTTAAGATCGCGACGTCGTTTCGGGCGATAAAACCTCTTCAACAACTCTTTCGACCGGCATGGACCAGCCCTCCAACCACGCCGCTACGCCCGCCGGATTGCTCACCGCGCGCCGGGCCATGCTCAAACTTGCTTCGAGTTTCACTTGTTCAGCCGGTGTGAGTGGAGCTCCGGTGTTCTGGCGCAACGCTGCGGCCGCTCCTGCGATTCGAAGCGCACGCTCGGCTTCGAACTGCACCGCCGCGGAGCACGCAAAGCATTCCAGAAGACGCGCAATTCCGCGTTTGTGTCCCATCTCCCGGAAGAGCTTGATGCTTTCCCCATACAAAGAATGTGCTCTCGGATAGTCCTGCTGCTCTCTCGCCAAACTCCCCAGATCAGCGAGGGTGCCCGCCACGCCCCAACGATCGCCGAGTTCCCGAAAAATTGTCAGGCATTGTTCGTACAATTCCTGCGCAGCGGCGGTGTCCCCCTGATCGCGAGCAACGTCCCCCTGGTAGTTCAGCGACCATGCGACTCCAGTTCGGTCTCCTATTTGCCGGAAGATCGCGAGACATTCGGCGTAGAGCGATCGCGCACGATCAAAATCACCTTCCAGCTTGAGGACATTGGCAAGGTTGCTAAGAGCCCGTGCAATGGCCTTCTGATCCCCCAGTTCTCTCCACAGCGCAAGACTTGCCTCGAAAAGAATATGAGCAACTCCGACATCTCCTCGATCGCGCGCGTAGACCGCGAGGGCATTGAGAGAGACTGCGACCCCAGTCTTGTCGCCTAGGGCATGCGCAATGTCCTGACTTTCGTTGACCAGCGCTTCCGCAGAGGCATAGTCCCCCTGCTCTCCGGTGAGCACCCCAGCTGCGAAAAGAGCACGCATGCGGAGCTTCGTGGGAGCGGCGGCTCCCGGCAATTTTAGAAGCCTGCCCAACCTCTCCCGGCCTTCGGCTAGATACTCACGAATCTCCCAGTAGCGAAACAGTGCAGTGCCAAGACGCAATCCCCAGTCTGCGTTTCCGGTGTCGGTCAGCCATTCCAGAGCGGCGCGAAAGTTGTCGTGTTCGCGCCCGAATCGATGCAGCCATTCGGCTCCTTCGGCGCCGCTCTGTTCAGTTGCCTCTTCTTCTGCGAGCACCAGGCAATAGGCGGCATGGGCGCGCTTGGTTAACGCCTTTTCGCCACTCGCCTCCAATTTTTCCAGTGCGTATTCGTGGATCGTCTCCAGCATCACGAATCGCGACTCGCCCTGCGGTTGGTCGACCTGCTGGACCAGGCTCTTATCCACCATGGACGCCATCCCATCGAGCAAATCCAAATTGAGATCGCCTTTGGCGTCGCACACCGCTTCTACGCCTTCGAGATTGCATCCGCCTACAAATACCGACAGTCTTCGAAAAAGCGTTTGTTCCGACGGAGTCAGGAGATCGTAACTCCAATCCATCGCAGCGCGAAGCGTCTGCTGGCGCTGCGGCAAATCGCGTGAACCGCCCGTCAACAGCTGCATACGGCTCGCGAGCCGCGTAAGCATCGAGGATGGAGAAAGAACTTTGACCCGCGCGGCTGCGAGTTCGATGGCGAGAGGCAAACCATCCAGCCGCGCACAAATCTCAGCGACGGCGGAAGAGTTTTCCCGCGTTAGCTCGAAATCCGGCTTGGCAGCGACGGCGCGCTGCAAAAACAATGCGATCGCGGGAAATTGACAAAGACTCGAAACCGTCAGCGAAGCCGACGCATCTGGCATCGACAATGGCGGCACCGGAAACTCATGCTCTCCGTAAACGTGCAACGCGGCCCGGCTCGTCACAAGAATTTTGAGATTTGGTCCGATAGCGAGTAGGCCCGCGACCATAGACGCCGCCTGCATCAGGTGCTCAAAATTGTCCAGAAATAGCAGAATCGGTGCCCGCGTGGAATCCTGCAAATTCTCGTGGAGTATTTGCAGCGGCGACTGACCTCCCGACTCCCGAATCCCCATCGCCTGGACAATCGCGGATGGGATCAGTCCGGGATCGCTCAAAGATGACAGCGGAACAAAATAGGTCCCTCCGGCGAAGTTCTCAACAAGACCGCTCGCCACTTGCACCGCGAGTCGCGTCTTGCCGATCCCGCCGGGACCGGTTACGGTTACGAGCCGCACATCCGGACGCAGCAGAAGTTCTCTCGCCGCAGCTACCTCTTTCTCGCGACCGACAAACCCGGTGCGCTGCGCGGGAAGGTTCGCTGGACGGCTTTCCGCTTGCTGAACCGACTTGTTTGCGAAGCGATCGCGAATCGCTTCGAGTTCCCGCGCCAGCTCTCGTGTGGAGACGTAGCGCTTGTCCGGTTCTTTCGCCATGCATCTCTCGATTGCCCAACACAAGGGAGCAGGGACATCCGGGTTCAGACGTGCAATCGGCTCAGCCTGTTCTCGCAGAATCGCTACCAAGGTCTCCGCAGCAGTCTCTCTCAGGAAAGCTCGCTTCCCAGTCACCATCTCGTAGAGAACGAGCCCAAACGAGAATTGATCGGAGCGGAAATCCAGTCGATTGCCGCCAGCCTGCTCTGGCGACATGTATCCCACTGTTCCAAGAACTAATCCGGCTGGAGTCTGAGAAGTGATGCACAGATCGGAACGATCGCTGTCGGACGACGCTAACTTCGCCAAGCCAAAATCGAGGACCTTGACGAATCCATCGTGAGATACCATCACGTTCTCGGGCTTCAAGTCCCGATGCGAAATCCCCGCTTCATGGGCCTTGGTGAGCCCTTCGGCCACCTGCGCCGCAATTTCAATTGTCTTGTGCATGGGAAGCGGCCCATGTGCGAGCAGTTCCCGCAGGGTCTTCCCTTCCACTAACTCCATCGCAATGTAATGAGTGAAACCATCTTTTCCCAATTCGTGGATGGTAATGATGTTGGGATGGTTCAGAGCCGAAGCCGAGCGCGCTTCCTGTTCGAAGCGGTGCAGTCGATCGCTATCGGCGGAAAGTGCGGGAGGAAGAATTTTGATCGCGACACTGCGATCCAATCGCGTATCCCGAGCCCGATACACCTCGCCCATCCCACCCGCGCCGAGGAGTTCGACAATCTCGTACGGTCCGAGCTTCGTGCCAGAGGTAAGGGACATTGCGTACGTGATTATATTCCGGAGGAAGATTCCGCAGCGGATCTGACATCGCCGATGAATCGCCTCCAACTCCGGAGTTAAGAGCTAAATTTCTTGCCCCAAGACCAGTCGAGGTCAGTCCCTTACACCGAGCTTTTTCTCCAACTCATTCACCGCTCCGACCTGAAACGCGGGCTCAACTGTTTTCGCGAGTGTGAGCGCTTTCTGGTAATACTGGCGCGCTTCCTCGGGACGCTGCAGGGCGGCAAGAATGTCGCCGAGAAGTTCGTTGGGTTGTACCGCATTTGGAGCAAGGGCGAGCGCTTGCTGCGCTTCTATAAGAGCCTCTGGCAGTTTGTGCTCCTTGAGTAATGCTTGCGCTCTCTGGGAATGGCCGATGGAGGCAGCAAGTGGAATGTCGAAGTGCCCTTCGTAAACGAAAACACCGTAATCGATAACCGCAACTGGCTTGAGAGACTTGAATTGCTCATACGGATTCAATGGCCCAGCGCCGAATTCAAATCCAGAAAGATCGCCCGCACTCACTAATACCGTGCCATCGATCGCTGGCGGGGCATCGATCTGCTCGTTTACCCAGAGCGAATCTTGGGTAGGAAGCGGCTTGCAGGGGATCCCGTAATAGCTTGCATCGATGACGCCTTCGCCGAAGTAGACAAACCAACAATCTTTGATGCCGTGTTGATCGAGATAGCGTTTGACGGCGTGGAGTTGTTGTCCCCAGTCGGAATTCGAATCACTGAGCAGTTCATGAACGTGGTCGGGTCCTCCCCAGAGTTCATTTGCGTACGCCATGTATGCGGGATAAGCACGCGAGGTAGAGATGGCTTGGAAAACGAGGAGCGCGACGACCACGGTGATCCAACGGCGATTGCGTTGAATGAGCGTCCAGATAGCGCCTCCGATGAGAACTGGCAGAAATAGATACATCGGGAGAATATGCCGCACGCCGATATTCATGCCGGAACTCATGGCGATGATCAAGTGGAAAATTGGAGGGATCGTGAGAAAGAGGATTTCTCGCCAGGCAGAGAATCGGCGAGTGGCAATCGCCCAGATGGCGAGCGACAGCAGAATTAGAAACGAGAGGCTCGATTTAATGGAGAAGGCAACGGGGAAATAAAACCACACTCCGTGGGGATAGTCTTTGCCGAGTAGAAAACTAGCGTAGAAATCCGACATGATGCGGACATCGGCGAGTCCATAAATGTAAGACTCTGGCAGCAGGTGAAATCGAGCGACGGTTTGGAGCAGATGGGCTTCGCGTGGCCGCGACAAACCCTGCATGAATTCCGCCAGCGGCGGATTCATCTGTCGGCCTTCGGCGCGAGCCTGATAGCGGAATCCATAGGAAGCCCAAAGGACAGTGATAGCAATCGCGCTGATGGAGACAAGAGCGACGGCGAGTTGCTGAGCGCGCTTCACGGCTGAGGTTTGGTTCGTCTCGCTTGGTGAGGAGGGTCTACCCGGTCTGCTTCGTAGGACTTCGCAAACAGCCAGCAAGAACAGCATGGGGAAAACCAGAATGCCCGTGTGCTTCGAGGCAAGAGCGAGGCCCGCAGCGAGTCCAACGACGATCACGCGCCAGACGGACGGCCCTTTCACATAGCGATAAAACGCATAGATGGTAGCGAACATGAAACACGAGAGAGCGGCATCGGTGCCGACAACCGCGCCATGCGCCAGCAGATTGGGATCGAACACCAACAACGTCAGCGCGATAAAGGCAGCGCCAGTGCCGAACATTTCCTGGGCCGCAAGAAAGACGAGAAGAGCAAGCAGCAGAGTAAAAAACGAAACTGCCATACGGGCGCGGAAGAGCATGGTATCGGCATCGTTCTTAAAGAAAAAATCTTTCCCGCCAAGAAAGGCCTCGTGTTTGAACATGCGGTCCTGCAAGACCGGCATTTTGATCTGCATGCTGAGCAAAGGAATCGCCGCAACCAATTTCACCAGCGGCGGATGCTCCGGGTTCAGCCCGAAGTCAGCGTGCTTCCATGACATGTATCCGGAATAAATATGGTCGTCTTCATCCCATGTGATCGAGTTGCGATGTACCGAGAAAGCGAGTTGCAGAAAAAGAACGGAGAGAAGAGCCACAACCCCCAGCAATATCCATAGCCGGCCGATTATTCGAGCAGGTTGTTGAACGGCTTGCTGCAAACTTCCTCCGAGTTCCGCGATCACCTGCGCGGCCACCGCGTTGTCACTGGACGACCGACTGTAGCCTAGTCGAAAGCGGTGTGCAAGAAATTCACTAACCTCAATCCATTCATCGCACTTCTAAGGTTCCCGGATATTCTTCGCCATCGGCTGTCGTCTCGTACTAGCGCTGGTAGCAGGCGGCATCGAACTATGCAAACAGATTCACACTGTTGCAGCCAACGCAATATGTGTAGACTGGCCGCAGTTTTTCAGAGCCGGAATGATTCGGCTTCAATGGGGGCATCAGATCCAGGTTCGGGTTGTGGTCTGGCGTTATGCTACGACTCAATCAACATTCCCAGACTTCCGTAGGAATCACTTCAGCAAGTATCAAGGAGATCCCGTGATCCGCAAATCAAGTTTCTTGCTGCTCACCATCATTGCGATGGTGTCGTTTGTTAGTGTCGTTTGTCAGGCTGAGTCGCAGTCGTTTCTGACACGCCATGTGCGTGAGGCAACCGCGAATGGCCAGGCCCGGTCCGTAGGACATCTTCCCGCATCTCAGACCATGCGTTTCGATGTAGTCCTGGCCCTTCGGCATCAGCCCGAGTTAGAAAATTTCTTGCAGGAACTTTACGACCCTTCGAGTTCTTCTTACCGGCACTTTCTCACCGTTCCAGAATTTACCGCGAGATTTGGACCGAGTCAGGAAGATTACGATGCCGTGATTCGGTTCGCTCAGGCCAATAATCTGACCGTGGTTGGCGGATCGCGCGACGGTTTCGACGTCCGACTGAAAGGCTCTGTCGCATCCATCGAGAGCGCCTTCCACGTGACACTCAATGTTTATCAGCACCCGACGGAAAAACGGACCTTCTATGCTCCAGACCGTGAGCCCACCGCGAACCTGCCATTCGCCCTGTGGCACGTATCAGGATTGGATAACTTCTCTATCCCGAAACCCCTTGCCCGGCACAGCTCGCGATTCCAGAGCAAGCTCGTAAAAGGCTCTTGCCCAAACAATACATATTGCGGCAGTGACATGCGCGCGGCCTACTACGGCGCAACCGCTCTTACCGGCGCTGGCCAAAACGTTGGACTGTTGGAATACCTGGGATACGAAATCTCCGACGTAAATACTTACTTCACGAACGCCAAGCAGACCCTGAATGTTCCGATCATCGGTGTCTCCACCGATGGAAGCCCACTCGGCTGCCTCCATTCGAATGGCTGTGATGACGGTGAGCAGACGCTCGACATCACCCAGGCGGCCTCCATGGCGCCCGGCCTCAAGGGCATTTACGTTTTCGTCGGCGCCACGGACACCGCAATGCTGAGTTCGATGTCCACCCATACACCACTGGTCGGACAGATTGGATCGTCGTGGACATGGTCTCCGTCGGATCCCAAAACGGACGATCCGTATTTCCAAAAATTTGCAGCGCAAGGTCAAAATTACTTCCAAGCGGCTGGTGACAGCGGAGAGTACAAGCTAACTTCACGAAACGTCTTCCCTGGCGACGATGCCTACGTCACTGTGGTCGGCGGAACAGATCTCCAAGTAACCGGACCAGGTGGTGCGTGGCTTTCGGAAGTCGCCTGGCCGGATGGCGGTGGCGGAGTTGATTCAAAAGACGCGATTCCAATTCCAGTCTGGCAACAGCTGCCCGGCGTGATCACTGCTGCGAACGAGGGTTCTACGACACTACGAAATTCGCCAGACGTTTCGGCAGAATCCAACTTTGATTTCTATGTCTGCTTGAACCAATCTGGTTGCCAAGGAGGTTGGGGTGGAACCAGCTTCGCCGCTCCGATGTGGGCCGGCTTCATGGCTCTTATCAACCAGCAAGCGCTAAGCAACGGTAATCCCGCACTGGGATTTGTGAATCCCGCCATCTATGCAATCGGCGTGGGGTCCAACTACCATACGGACTTCCATGACATCACCAGCGGCACCAACGGCGAACCGACCACACCGGGCTATGACTTGGCAACCGGTTGGGGAAGTCCGACCGGTGTTGCCTTGATCAACGCACTCGCTGGATCAGGCGGAGGCGGTGGAACCACCGTCACCGTCACTCCATCGTCGCTGACGTTTAGCGCCACCGTTGTTGGTGTCACTTCTGCAGCGAAAACGGTCACGCTGAAAAATACTGGCAGCGCGACACTAAATATCAGCAGCATCGCAATCACGGGCGACTTTGGTCAGGCAAGCAGCACCAAACCTTGCGGCAGCACGCTAGCTGCAGGCGCGAGTTGCCTGGTCAAAGTGACGTTCACTCCAACACAGGTTGGAGCACGCACCGGAACACTGACGTTCACGGACAACGCTACTGGTGGTCCACAGACGGTCTCGCTCTCCGGCACCGGATCGGCACCGGCCACGTTGACTCCAGCAACTGCGACGTATCCGGTACGGAAAGTCGGTACGACGAGTCCCGCCAAGGTATTCACTCTCACGAACAAACAGAGCGTTGCGCTAACAGGCATCGCTATCACCACAACGGGAGACTTCGCTGTCTCCACTACGACTTGCACAACCAGTCTCGCTGCTAAGGCCAATTGCAAGATCAGCGTGACCTTCACCCCAAGCGCGACAGGAACGAGAACGGGCACGTTGAAAGTGGCGGACAGCGCCAGCGGCAGCCCGCAAACCTCCGCTCTAACGGGAACTGGGAAGTAGGGCGTCCGTTACATCACGCGGGAAGAAAAAAGGCCCCGCAGAAAACGCGGGGCCTTTTTGTTGCTCAGAAAATTTTTGCTGGGACTAAGTCTAGTCGAAAGCCGACCTGAGAAAATTCACCAACTGCCATCCGTCCATATATTTGTACGGAGTCTCGCCGAGCGTGTAATGCCCGCATGGAAGCACGACAACCTTGTGATCTAGATTGTGCTTCTCAAATTCCTCGACCACCTGCTCTGAAAATTCCGGCAGGAATGTCATGTCATACTTCGCGTAGATGATCAGCGACTTGCGCGGCCAACGCGAAAACTTATCGAAATACACCATCGGACTAACCGCGCGCCACACTTGCCGCAGATTTTCCAAATCGATCGCCGATTCCAATCCTTCGCGAATGTGACGAGTGGATTGTCCATGCCACACCACATCCGCAAAATAAGTCGAAGCGTGATTGAACGCAGCCACCTGAATCCGCGGATCATGCGCCGTCGCGATGAATGCATAGCACGATCCCAGACTGGTGCCAGCGATCCCGAGCCGCGTGTATCCCTGCGACTCTAGCCAGTCGAGACAGCAACGCACATCGATCACGCCCTGGCGCACCGAATCGAGGGTGCGCCCAATGTTGGCGGACACAGCGTAGTCGGCGCGATCAATCTCCGCCGGACGACGAATGTCGTGATATGGCATTGACAGCCGCAGAACAGAAATCCCGAATCTGTTGAGCACTCCACAGAGGCTGTTGTAAGCCAGAGCATCCGAATTCCAATGCGGCAAGAGGACGATCGCTCGGTCGCCCTTCGCAGGAAACCAGCGCGCATTCACCAGATTGTTCTCGGGATAGGGTGTAACCACCGGAGAAGTGAAGCGCAAGAAATCCGCATGCGTCCCGCGAACTTTTTCTTCCAGACGAGGATCAGGCACTTCGCGCGTACTGAAAACCTGAACCTCGCGCCGCTCCAGTCGAAAGTCAGTCGGCGTTTGATACGAGTAAAAATCGTCGCTGTCTCGAATAATGCGGTCGTTGAAGCGCGAAAAGTATTCCAGCAGATCGGACGGATTCTGACTCGACGGACCACCGTTGCGCCCGGGCCACGTGTGCGTCCAGTCCAAGCCCCAATCCATGGGGCGAACTACCCGGTTGTTATCCACCGAAGTGAGCCGAGTCTCCCAGTCGTACATCCATTGAGCGTAGCGCGAAGGCATAGGCGTACGACGTTTATAGCAAATCGTGAGGGAATGAAGCTGCGATCCCGCAGCCAATGGCCTCAGAAATTGATTGGAGTGCGACGCCGTCCGCGCGAAAGGAAGAGCAGATTAAGACGGTTGCTGAGGCTGGCGGCTTTCGAGACGCTCGACGCGCTTGTCCAGGTCAAGAGAGCTTTTGAGGTAGTCGATTCTCGTCAATATCTCGTTGTGGCGAACCGTGGAAATATCTTCCAGCGCGGTGAAGCGGTTTTTTATCGCGTCGAGCCGTGTGTCCATCTTTTCTTCGATAGCCGCAAATCGAACGTCTACAGAATCAAAGCGAGCATCCATTTTTCTTCGATGCCACCGCAACGAGAGTCCAGCTTCACTTCGATCGCGTCCAGACGAGCATCTACCGCTTTGAAGCCCGCGTGTACTGCCCGTAACTCCGGTGCCAGGAAGTCCGGCAGCACCTTACGCATGTCTTCGACAACGCTCATCGTGATTCCATTGTACGCCTGCCTGCCAGGCGACCAAAGCCAACCTTTAAGAGCCGCTGTAGACCCGAGGAACCCGCTGCGAGAGCCCGCACAGTATCTCGTACGGCACGCTTTCGCAAAGTCGCGCGAGTTCGACCGCATCCACGCTCTTGTCTTTACTCTTGCCGATCAGAAGAACCTCATCTCCAACCGCAACTCCGGAAATATGGCTCACATCCACGATGGTCAGATCCATGGAAACACGCCCTACAACCGGCGCATAGTCTCCACCGACAATCACGCGCGCACGATTCGAAAGCAGCCGCGGATAACCATCCGCATAACCGACAGGAAGAACTGCAATACGGCTGCGCGTTTTCGTCACGAACGTCCCCATGTACCCGATGGCTTGTCCGGCAGTGACATCTTTGATCGTGAGGACTCGCGTCTTCCAGGAAAGCACGGGAAGCAGCGGCAAATGCGGAACTTCAGTCGCTTCTCCGCCGCGCAGAAATGCCAAAGAATATCCATAGAGCGCGATTCCCGGGCGCACCATCGTCTTCCACGTCTCGGGACGCGCACTCATCGCCGCTGAATTCCCCATATGAACCAGCGGCGGATTGAGTCCGTTGTTCCGTAAGATCATCAGCCCTTCCTCGAAGCGTTTCATCTGGAGCACGGCATCTTCTGCATCGAGCACTTCAGCCGACGCAAAATGGGTGCTCACGCCTTCGAGAGTCAGGTGCTTGCACGCCTTGAGCAACGCACACAAACGCGGCAAAACCTCGAGCGCCGCGCCTAGTCGATTCATTCCCGTGTCGAGTTTCAGGTGGACGGGCAGGACGCTCCGTCGCTCCCGCGCAGCACGTTCGAGCAACTCGATGTGCCAAGGCTCCCAAATGGTGGGCGTGAGATTCTCGGCGACGATCGCATCTTCCTCGCCCTTCCAAATCCCGGTCATCAGCAATATGCGAACCGTGACTCCAGCGCGGCGCAACGCCAAGCCTTCCGCGGCGTCAGTTACGCCGAGCCACTGCGCGCCTTCGGATTCAAGCGAGCGCGCGCACTCGATCCCGCCGTGGCCGTATCCATCGGCCTTCACGACCGCGCATATCGTTACGTTCTTACCAACATGTTCTTGAACAGCGTGAAAATTCGCACCCAGCGCTGTTAAAGAAACCTCCGCCCAGGTGCGCGGCTCTAAAGCGGGCGGGACCGACAACGGAAGACGGTTTGGCGGTTTCGACAGGCCAGGACGTGGGGCGTTCACAGTGCCGATTATAACGACCTCGCCGCACCAGTTCGTTGGCGAGAACAACCGATAGTAACTAAGAAGATTTGCGCGGGGAGTGCCGGGCGTCCCCGCCCGGCCAAAAACAAATTTCATTCCCCGCTCAAGCGAACTTAGCCGCGCGATACTAGCCGCCCGATAAAAGAAAGTTCACCGTGATTTCCGTCTCTACTTCAACCGCTTCGTTATTCAGCAGGTAAGGCCGATATCGCCATTGCCGCACCGCTTCAAGTGCGGCCTTAGAAAGCATGGGATGTCCGCTCACCACAATCAAGTTTTCAATCGTTCCGGTCTTGCTGATGACTGCCCGCAGTTCTACCGACCCCTGAACCCGCGATTCTCGGGCGATCGCTGGATACGTCGGTTGAACGCGATAGACCAGATTGCCCTCGGCCCAATGCGATACGAGTATCGGTTTCGTAACTACGGGACGCGGCGGAATCGCGACCAGCATTTCTCCAGTCCCACCGTCAACCCCGCCTCCAAGTCCACTGCGGCCAGATCGAAAACTGGACAGATCCGGCGCTGACGGAGCCATGTCAACATCCTGACTCGCTTCATTCACTTGCGCAATTCGATCGGGAATCGATGGTGGCTGCGTGAACTCCACGCGCGGTTTGACGGTAGCCGTTTCAGTCCGATGTCCGTGCGCAATCTGCGGCATCGGTTTGATCTCTCCCGCTGGCGACGTAACCGGCTGGAGCCAATGCACCTGCGGCGGCCGTTCCACCCAGATCAACGAGACTGCGAGTAGCAAGCCCAATCCGAAGGCTTGCATGGTGAACGATGCGAGCGTGGTCCAGCCGCGATGGGCGGACTGGTCCCAATTGCTTTCCAGTGTGCTGAACATTTTGTGACCTCCGTGTGTCCTCCGCAACGGGCCCATTATTCATACAGACACCTGCGGATCAACATTTGCTCCCGGAGTCAATCAAGAAAAGCCAGGGTGATGAGTCGATGGAACAACGGGTGCCCTCGCCCGTCCAAACTCTTCGTCGATAGTCGAAACTCTGGTTGGCTTCGGAAATAATAGTCGTTATAACGACTATTATTCCGATCCGACGCTCATTTGTCTGCCGAGTCCACCAAACACACAGACAGTCCTTAACGAAATCGTCGCAAACGAAAAAAGACCGCGCTTGCACGCGGTCTTCGTAACAATAAAACATCTTGGAACTCAAACTGCCCGAGCGGTGTCGCTTACTGTTTCGGAGTCGCGGGGGCCGTTGGCTTGGCTGCCGGCTTCGTGGTCTTCGGGGCCGGATTCGTCGGAGCCGCTACGCCAGACTGCACGTTGTAAGCTTCCACGATCGGCTGCGTGATGTCCACGGCCGGTCCGTTCCAGATCACTGGACCACGTGGCCACTGTTGTGACGTATCCAGGACGATTCCAAAACCGTTGTCGGCGGCGTATTTCACGATGAGTGGAGCCATCTTGGTGAGAATCTTGTTCGCAATTTCGCCCTGCTGATTCTGGAAGTCTTCCCGTGCATCCTGCGAAGCCCGATCCAGACTCTTCTGCTTGGCTTCGATCTGCTTCACCAGCTTATCGCGGGATTCGTCATTCAGCTTGTCCTGCTGGGCATTGAGCTGCTTCTTCAGGCTGTCGATTTCGTCGGCGAGACCCTTAAGTTCGTTCTGCTTGGGCTCGAATTTCTTTCCGAGCGTTTCGAAATCGCGTTGTCCTTCGTTGGACGCCGCGATTGCCGTTTCAACATTCAAGGTACCGGTCTTGGTGCCAGTCGCCTTGATCGGAGCCGCGCTAGCGGACGGTGCATTCGGGGTGGAAGCGGCCGGAGCGCCGGCAGCGGGAGTGGTTTGGGCCAGAGCAAAGACGGAGAGGCCGAACGTAACGGCCACAGCCACAGTGGTGCGCGCAATCTTGCTGGACATTTTGCTTAACTCGTTGCTTAACTTCGAATCGCTGATCATTTGGATACTTGAACTCCTTCAGATTTTTCGGACACGCCGGAACTTTCCAGCTTGCTGGACGCAGCGCGCAATCAATCGCGACCCGAGCTGGTCAGCCCTTCAACAAAACTTGACCCTAAACATCATCCTTGAACAGATACCGGAATACAGACCGGAAACCGGCGCAGCGAGCGCGCAAAGCGTGTACAACGCCCGGCTCTCTTCACGCAGACGCAAGCGTGGCGATCAGGGTGTGGACGATTTGCATTATACGGAGCGCACAGGAACAGCGTCAAACCATACTTTGCGCCATACTTTGCGGCCACTTTGGGTGAGATGCGGGCAAGCCCTCGGCCGTCAGTTCTTTCGAGACCCTCTCGATCCCTCCGCGAGTCACGTAGAGGGGGACGCATTCTTCCGCCCCAGCTCCTCAATAATGAAATCGGTACCTCACCTCGACAAACATTTCCCTGGGATTATTCCAATGAAATCCGCCGAACGTCTGGCTGTTGTCCAGTTCTACTCGCCGATTCGCCACGTTGAGCGCGTTCAGTGACGCCGACACACGTTCTCCGAAGTCTTTACCGAGCGAAAGATCGAAGGTTGTGTGCCCGGGCAGATGGTCTCCAGGATAAGGCTGGCCCTGGAAGGCGTTGCTGAAACCCGAACCGTAGTAGACATTCGTCGAGGCATACGACCGCCACGGCAGAGAAACATCTGCACCGACATTGAGCGTGTTGCGCTGGTCGTGATCGAGCGGGCAATAGCCGGGATTGGGATCGCAGACATTGGTCGTGAAATCTGTGAACCCGCCGTTGATGGCGCCCGCGCCTTCCGCAATCTGGTTGGAATAGGAAAGATGGAGTTGCCCACGATGGGCGATGCGTGGAGAACGCAGCGTCAATTCCCAGCCGCGGATCTTCGCCAGATCGATCGTGATCGGCAAACACAGTCCCGATCCGAGGCAGTTGTGATCGAAAAAATTCCGGACATTCGTTTGGAAGTTGTCGATGTCGAGGACCCATCCCCGATAGGGAATGGTTACGCCGAACTGATGCTCTTCGTCGCGTTCGCCGTGCAGAGGAAGAAATCCGCAATCGTTCGTGGTCATGCAAAATTCCTCGATCGAGCCGGAGACCGTGAGCAACGGCGGTGCTTGATAGAAGTGGCCGTAGAACGCACGGAAGGTCCAATTCAAACGCGGCACGGTGGCCGTCACGCCTAAACGCGGGCTGATCGAGTTCTCGGTTATCCCTCCGCTGAAGTGTGTCGGGCGCGCGCCCACGGTTAGCGTCAACCACGAAAAGGGTTTGAATTTGTCGTCGATGAAAAAGGCAGCAAGACCGCCTGTGCCATGGTCGGTCTCGGCAATCGGCGGATTACCGCTGCCATCGTTGAACAAGACTCCAAAGGACTGGTCGTCGGTTTGGTGAAAGCCATAGAACCCGGCCTGCAAATTGTTTTGCGCCACATCCGCGCTGAAGCTGACCTGACCACCTGCGTACGTAGAAGTGTGATGGTCGGTCGTCGCGAGATCGACATCGTTCGGCGAGCTGTCATAGTTCGCGACATTGCGATGATAGAAGGGCGCAACGGTCATCAGCGTCTTGGAATTGAAGGTGTGCACCCAGGAGAAATTCGCCAGCGCGTCCGATTCATGATTGCCATCGCGCAGACCAATCGTCGGATACTGCGGCATAAATCCGTTTCCGGGTATCGATCCATTCTCCAGATCGTCGGGAAAGGGATCGTACGGGATCTGGTAATAATCCTTACGCAGCGAAGTCACGAAGCGCAGTTGATTCGCCGGATCCACATTGAAAATCAGCGACCCAAATCCGCCATACCCATTCGCCCGGTCGTGTACGACGTCCGAAACCGGCGTCTGCAATCCCAGATCGCTGCGATTTCCATTGACGCTGGCATAGTAAGCAAAACGCTGCGTGTGGCTGCCAAAGCTGAACGAATCGTTCGTTTGATAAAAATTCCCGGCGCTTAGGACCAACTCGGCTTCGTTGGTCCGCTCAAAGCCGGATCGCGGCACAACGTTGAACACACCATACGTCCGATCCCCAAACTCTGCCCCGTAGCTGCCGCGATTGACTTCCATGTAGTCAATGTCTTTCGGATCGAACTGTGGTCCGATATTGCTCGCGATATTTGTATTCGGGACAGGCACTCCATCTACCAGCCATGATGTCTGGTGTCCGCCACGGATATGCAGTTGATCGTGCGTGACGTAGCTGCCGGGCACATAGTCCGTAATCATGGCCATGCTGTTAGTACGGTCGGCTCCAGGCGTGCGTTCAATGTCGAGGCGACTGACCAGCGTAGTCGGAGTGGCGCTGTCGGTCGCGACAACCGCGGGTGAGCCGGATACTGTAACGTTTTCATTCGCCGATGCCACCTGCAATTGAAAGTGGACAACGGGCACAGTTCCTGAAATCACGGTGACGTCTTGCGAAGTCTGCGCGAAACCTTCGCTGGCGACGCTGACGGAGTAATCCCCCAATGGAACCGCGTTGAGTTCAAATTCTCCCGAAGCATCGGTTGTGATGCTTTTTGTCCAGTCGGAAGATTTAGCTTTCAGCATCACCATCGCGTTTTGAACAGGGCGATGTTGCGGATCGTGCACAACCCCGCGAATCGCACCAAAAATATTGGCGTGGGCCGTCGGTGGAAAGAGCAGCCCTGACAGCAGAAGAGAAGTGAATGCAAGTAGCTTGCCACGCATCATGGAATGAAACCCTCAGGGAATGAGACCCTTGTCGTTCAGCCGTAAGCCGTTTATTTTTTCGCGTGATATGTCGCGTGACTAGTTCGCGTGATACTTCGCCCGTCAATCAAGGTCCGAGGCTTCGTATCAGGGCATCGCTTTAGCGATGCCGAAATAGCGAAAGCGGACGCCCATCTAAGGGCAGCGAGCCGCAACAACACACTTGCGAATTTGGAATTGGCGAAGGTCTAGCTCAGAGGAGGGGCGCGTGCTGAGTCTTGTCCCGACACATCGCTGGATCGGAGCGTCGCCGGTTGTACGTGCCGCGCCGATTCAATCAGGAGGTCAAAAAACGAAAGCAGATTCGTAGCAGGACGGGCCCACTCCGACGTAGTGCTGCAACAACAACAATTGTGGTCCTGACAACAATTGTCCGCAGCTCGAAATGAAGTTTTGTCGGATGAGAAATCCCCGGACGAAGAATCGCTGGGAGATGTTTCCTTTGAAGCCGCCATCGCCATCGCGTGATGGCACGGCATCCCCGCCTGCATAGTCGATGGGGACGATTGGGACGATGATTGCGTGCCCGCCTGCGCGGACCGCGACGCCTGCATCGGCTGTCGCATGCAGTGCATGGCGTCCATCGGAGCCGCGCTCGCCATCGCCAGCGGCCCAAACCCCGGCACGAGCATGACGAACAACAGTAATCCGGCAGTCCAACGATGGAGACGCATCCGCCTCAGAATAGCAGTAGGGGAAGCCGGCTCGCCAGTTCTCAGTTCTCGGTTCCCAGTTCTCAGTAAACCCTTACGAGCACAAAACCGCATATATCACCAACATTTATCGTCAACATGTTTGTCATCCTGAGCGAAGCGAAGGACCTGCTGTTTAACTCATCGATGAAGAAGCAGGTCCTTCGCTTCGCTCAGGACCACAAGACCCATCTCCAGACAAAATCACCTCCGGAAGAAGCTCGCAAAAACGAGCAACTAATTAATTAGTTGCTCAAATTTGAAGAAAAACATGTGAGAAAGCTCTTCAACTTTTCGTTCTGTAGAAAAAGCGCGGCGGCCTTTACTGAGAACCGAGAACTGGAGAACTCCACCCTGCTACCATTCCCCGTGTGCACGCACTCGCCGAGCTGTTACTCAGCACAATCCGGAAGCACGCATCAATTCGCCCCGGCGATCGTCTGGCAGTCGCGGTTTCCGGAGGCGCCGATTCTGTCGCCCTGCTCCGCTTGCTGATCGAGGTGAGGTCTGAACTAGGGATTGTTCTGTCTGTCGCGCACGTCAATCACAAGCTCCGCGGAGAAGAATCCGACAAAGACGCCCTTTTCGTCGCTGAATTAGCGGAAAATTATCAGCTCGAATTGCATACTTGCGATGCGCCTGTTGACTCTAAGAGTTCAGGAATTGAAGCGGCAGCGCGCAAACTGCGTTACAACTTTTTTCGTCATCTTTGCCGCGAAGGCCGGGTAACAAAGATCGCAACTGCGCACACGCTCGATGATCAGGCCGAAACTGTTCTCCTACGTCTCTTTCGCGGCACCGGCATCCGTGGACTGGCCGGCATTCATCCCCGCATCGTGTTCAGCGAGCAAGAAAAATCGTTTGGCGAAGTGGTGCGTCCGCTCCTCGGTTTCCGGCATTCGGCCTTGCAGCAATTTCTCCGCGATCAAAACCAACCGTGGCGGAAGGATTCGTCGAACCAGGACGTAGCCTTCACGCGAAATCGCCTCCGCCATCGTCTGCTCCCGCTCATCGGACAAGAGTTTGGCGACCCTGCTATCCAACATCTGGGGGAACTTGCGGAAATCGCACGCGCCGAAGAAGAGCATTGGCAGAGCGGACACCCTGAGATCGTGATCCGCGGTGGTGGCACCGCTGAGACGCGGCAAGCCGCGTCTCTACTCATCTGTGATTTGCTTGGCCTCTCGCTCGCCGCGCAACGACGACTCATTCGTGAATGGATTGAATCCAACACGACCGACATCGGTATTTCTTTCCGGCTGGTTGAAGATGTGCTGGATCTTGCTCGCGGACCAGCGGGCAATACTTTGGAACTCTCCAGGGGCCTGTCAATTCGTCGCGGACAACATGAGCTTCGTTTGGAAGTAAGACCTTCCAGTGGACCCGATAAAAGCGGGGGCTCGAATTGCGACTACGAATATGTCCTGAACGTGCCAGGCGTCGTTGCCATCCCCGAACTAAGTGCGAACATTGAAGCGCGTGTAATTGAAGTATCCGCCGTACCCGAGGACGGCCGAGGACAGTTGCTCAACCACGCGCTAGTTCCGAAAGAACTAACCATCCGCAACTGGCGCGCTGGAGATCGATTTTGGCCCGCGCATACGGGATCTGCGAAAAAGGTGAAGGAACTGCTCTCCGACCGTCACGCTACCGGCGCTTCGAAGAAGCTTTGGCCCTTGGCTGTTACGGAAAGCGGCGCCATCGTGTGGATGCGAGGATTCGCCGTTCCAGCCGCCCTCGCGCCGCCCAACCTTGCGACCCAGGCAATTTGGATTCGGGAGATTGCTCGCATGATGTAACATTCCCTTTTTCGAGTTACCCGCTTCAGAATGCCAGGCCTGATTCAGGCCAATTACGAGAAAGAGTCACACGCCGGAGGCGCCACTTCCGCCATGAACGTTTCGCCCAGTCCCGGGTTGCGCCAAGTCATCTCGGCCGACCAGATTCAGAAACGAGTTCGCGAACTTGGACGTCAGATTTCCGACGACTATCGTGGACAGACCGTGGTCGCTCTCGGCATCCTCGAGAACAGCTTCCTGTTCATGGCCGACCTGGTGCGCGCCGTCGAGGTGCCCATCGTCTGCGCCTTCATCAAGCCGAGCTACAAACAAAGCCAGAATAAGCACGCCACTGACTCTCCGGTCTTGGAGATCCTTTTCAGCCACGACCTGGCAATTGTGGACAAACACGTCTTGCTCGTCGAAGGCTTGATCCACTCCGGGGTGACCAGCGAATTCCTGATGAGCGATCTTCGGGGACGCGGCGCTGCTTCCGTCAAGGTCGTCACATTGCTGGATCGCCAGTCGGCGCGCCGTGTGCCCCTGCAACCAGACTACTTCGGCTTTCTGGTGGATGATACGTTCCTGTCGGGCTATGGGTTAGGCAATCCCGAACAGACCGGACGCAATCTCCCGTATCTGGCAGCCACCACGTAAAGGTGAAGTTGGTTGATTGCTCCAGTCTGCCTGCTAGCGGAGCAAAAACCGCCAACCCCATGAACTGACGCGACGCCCAATACCGTGACTTCTGTCACTTCCTTCCGGTCCCCCCTTTTGCCCGGAAAAGGTCTAGAATGAAAAAGTCGCTCCATCCCAATCGAATTTCCGCCTACGGCATCTAATTCTGCTTAGTGGACGACAGCTTCTAGAAGTACCGCAATTATGAGGAGTTTTCGGTGAATTCTACAATCAAGACAGTAGCTTTCTGGGCCATCATTTTGGTATCTGCCTTCCTGCTCTGGCAGGTTGTGAAGACTGGTACCAACGCACAGAAAGAGAAAGAAATTGGCTTTTCTGAGTTCCTGGCAGACGTCGATCAGGGCAACGTCCACGACGTCACCTTTACAGGACAGGACGTAAAAGGAAAGCTCAAAAACAACGACGCATTCCACACCACCGCGCCCGCCAATTTCCCGGACATGTACAAGACGCTGAAAGATAAAGGCGTCCCCTACAGCATTAAAGACATCTCGAACGGAACCTGGCCAAGCTGGCTGCTGAACCTCGCGCCGCTCGTCCTATTGGGCGCATTGTGGTTCTTCATGATCCGGCAGATGCAGACCGGCGGAAACAAGGCGCTATCTTTCGGTAAGAGCCGCGCGCGTCTGCTCTCCATGCAGCAAAAGAAGATCACGTTCAAAGACGTGGCTGGTGTGGATGAAGCGAAAGAAGAACTCAAGGAAATTATCGAGTTCCTGCGCGAAGCACAGAAGTTCCAGAAGCTCGGCGGACGTATTCCGAAAGGCGTACTTCTCGTCGGACCTCCGGGAACCGGTAAAACTTTGCTCGCTCGGGCGGTTGCTGGCGAAGCAAACGTTCCCTTCTTTTCAATCTCCGGTTCGGACTTCGTTGAAATGTTCGTTGGCGTCGGGGCAAGCCGCGTTCGTGATTTGTTTGAACAGGGAAAGAAGAACGCTCCTTGCATCATCTTCATCGACGAAATCGATGCCGTGGGACGTCACCGTGGCGCAGGCCTTGGCGGCGGACACGACGAGCGCGAGCAGACTCTAAACCAACTTCTGGTCGAGATGGATGGCTTCGAATCGAACGAAGGCGTCATCTTGATGGCGGCGACAAACCGTCCTGACGTACTGGATCCGGCATTGCTTCGCCCCGGCCGTTTTGACCGCCGCGTGGTGGTGAATCGTCCCGATGTTCGCGGACGCGAAGAAATTCTGCGCGTCCACACTCGGAAGATTCCTCTTGCCGATGATGTCGAACTCAACGTCCTTGCTCGCGGCACACCTGGATTCTCCGGCGCCGACCTCGCCAACATGGTTAACGAAGCGGCATTGGCTGCGGCCCGTCAGAATCGCAAGGCCGTTCTGATGTACGACTTCGAAGTCGCCAAGGACAAAGTGCTGATGGGCGTGGAGCGCAAGTCGCTTCTGCTCACGGATGAAGAGAAAAAGAACACGGCCTATCACGAAGCGGGACACGCTCTCGTGGCAGCCATGCTTCCGCACTCCGATCCTGTGCACAAAGTCACGATCATTCCGCGCGGTATGGCGCTTGGCTTGACCATGCAGTTGCCGACGGACGACCGTCACAACTACTACAAGAACTATCTCGAAACACAGATCGCCATCCTGATGGGCGGACGCATTGCGGAAGAACTCTTCCTCAATCACATGTCCACGGGGGCGGGAAACGACATCGAGCGCGCAACCGAACTGGCGCGCAAGATGGTTTGCGAGTGGGGAATGAGCGACCTCGGGCCTGTGACTTTCGGTAAGAAAGAAGAGCAGATTTTCCTGGGACGCGAAATCTCACAGCATCGCGACTACAGCGAAGCGACTGCCATTCAGATTGACGAAGAAGTCAAGAAGATGGTGAGCGTTGGCTACGCGACCGCGAAAGGCATTCTGTCGGAGAATCGCGAAACCCTGATCCGGATCGCGAAAGCCCTGATCGAACGCGAAGTGCTCGATTCCGTCGAGATCAAACTGCTGGTCGATGGACAGAACCTGCCACCGATCAAACCGCTCCCGGCAAAGACCGACGAAGCCGTGCAACAGGTGATCAAGCCGGAACGTTCTCCGGCGAAGGGCGGAGAGCCCGCAACAGCGTAAGAAAGAGCTCTCAGTTCCTAGTTCTCAGTTCTCAGAAAGCGAAGGCGGCCTGAAAAGGCCGCCTCTCTTTTTTTCCCCAAAAACGAGCAACTAATTAATTAGTAGCAGGATTTTTCTGAAGATCAGTTCGCGGCACAATCGCGACCATCGCCAGAATCACAAAGAACGGATCAATCGGCCGCCGATAATACACTTCTGGACTCGTAATGTAATAAATCAGCGGAAACGAAAACAGGACCAGCGCATATGGAAGCGCGCCCAGCCAATCCCTCTGCCAAGCGCGCCACAATCCAAGCAACGCCAGAATCGTCAACCCTGTGCAGAAGAAAATATTTGGCGGGTCCAGCGGCTCTTCTTTCAGATACTCAGGATCAAAACTCCAATAGCCTGTCCAAAGAAAAATGGCGCGACGCGCTGTCGCCCATGCATACCATCCCGGATACGCGCGAATGAACTCTACCGCCTGTTGTTTCTTGTGCTGCATGTATCCAAATTCGCCGAGTTGTTGAAACTCGTTCCATTCCGCGTCGTTGTGCCACGGCCCCAGCTCATACGCTCCCCAATGTTTGGTCGTGCCTTTCGTCCCAAGCCGCAACACGATCCCCATATTGTCGCGGAATGGGACAACGCGATGGAACACTTCGTAGTTTCGGATAAACCATGGTGCAATCACCGCCATGAAAGCGATCGACGCGACGACATTCACCGCGAACCATGGCCGACCTAGCCGATGACGGCGGAAGATCACCCATCCCGCCAAAAACGGCAGGACCGAAAGCGCAGCAGGACTAGTCAGCGCAGAAACTCCCCAGAGCAGCCCGAACAGGATCCACTTCGAATACCGATTCTCGGTTTCAAGATTCAGCGTGATCAGGAAAAGCAGCGCCAGCAGCAAAGTCGCGAGCCAAGTTTCCCAGATACGCTCCACCGGAAAATAAATCGCATAGGGACAAAACGCCCATCCCCATCCCGACCATTTCGCGACGCGCTCTCCAAAACTAATTTGGGCTATGAGAAAGACGACAACGCAAACCAGCGCTGACATCAGTGCGTTCAACGAAAGCAGTACGATCGCCGAGGTCTTCGTGTAAACGCCAAATATTTTGAACACCCCCGCGACCAAATAGGGATAGACCGGAGTCATCCAAGCCGTCGGCCCGGTGTCTGCAAACAGGGGACTGCTAAAGCCGCGCCCCTCGACAATTGACCGCGCGATGCGCCCAGTTTCGTATCCGAAATGCCAGTGATCACGCTGTGGCTCAAGTTGCTCCGGCAGGAGAAAGACCATGACGACAAGCCTTATCGCCAGTGCGACGAGAACCATCCAGATCAGATAAGACGGAAAGCGCCGCAGGGCCGAAGGCTGATCGGGAGTTGTCAATTTAACGCTCGAATTGGAGGGCGGCTGCAATTGGCTGAACGACTGAGCTTGGCGTTGATAGCGACGATGATGATAAAGCATTCGACCCACGAACACCTGATTGTCGAGATTTCCCTGGTAGCGGGGTAGGCCCTCAAGGGTTTTCGTGGAAGAGCCGGGCTTCAGGCCGGCGTCACGATGGATTTGGGATGGCTTTAGCCTCCGTGGACGCAGCGCACCGGACCTAAAGGCCTCAACACTCTCCACCAACGCGGCCCTAAAGGGCCGCTCTTCCACCAAGCCCCCTCCCTCCCTATTCCCTAGTCGGTCATGAGCTTCCGTCCTTAGTTCCCACGGGCCTCCATGCGATACTTATATGCACTATGAACCTGACTCTCGAATCCAAAGTAGCTCTCATCACCGGCGGATCGCGCGGCATTGGCGCGGCGGCGGTGCGTCTGTTTGTCGACGCAGGCGCGAAGGTCGTTTTCAACTATCAGTCGGCTAAAGCGCAGGCGGACGATCTGGTCCGCGAATGTGGATCGGAAAACTGCCGCGCCGTCCAAAGTGACCTGTCGACCACGGCCGCCGCTCAGAAATTGGTAGCTTCCACGATTTCGTCTTTTGGACGCCTCGATATTCTGGTCGCCAACCACGGCATCTGGCCCCCTGTGGACGCGCCGATCGACACCATGACCGACGAACAATGGCACAAAACGATCGCCGTTAACCTCGACAGTGTGTTCGCGCTCGTCAAATATTCTGTGGCACAGATGAAGAAGCAGGGTGCGTCGTCAGGATCAAAGACAGGATCGAAAGCCGGATCCGCCGCGGGGCACATCGTCCTGATCAGTTCCACCGCCGGACAACGCGGCGAAGCCTTCCATTGCGACTATGCCGCGACAAAAGGCGCGCTGATCAGCATGGTCAAAGGCCTTTCGACCGAACTAGCGCGCGACGGAATCTACATCAATTCGGTCGCTCCTGGGTGGGTGGATACCGACATGTCAGCCTCGGCGCTGAACGATCCGCCGACGCGAGAGAAGATCTTCAAAGGCATCCCAATCGGGCGCGTGGGTACTCCGGAAGAAATCGCCGGGCCGATCTTGTTTCTGTGTACACCCTACGCAGGATTCATCACCGGTGAGGTCTTCAACGCGAATGGCGGAGCAGTGCTGGTCGGGTAGAAGCGGGGATGGTGAAACGCGTACATTATTGCAGCACCATCTCCGGCGTGGCCGCGAGTAACTTGCGCGTGTATTCGTGTTGAGGATTCGCGGTGATCTGCTCAGTATCTCCAATCTCAACAATCTTGCCGCGATACATCACCGCAATGCGAGTCGATAAATAGCGAACCACCGGCATGGAATGGGAAATGAATAAATAGGTAAGCCCAAAATCACGCTGCAGTTGCTGCAACAGGTTCACAATCTGGGCTCCGACGCTGACGTCGAGCGCGGATACCGGCTCGTCCGCAACAATAAATTTTGGACGCAACGCAAGTGCGCGCGCAATTCCGATCCGCTGACGTTGTCCTCCCGAAAATTCGTGCGGATAGCGGGACATCGCAGATTCATCCATTCCAACCGCGCGCAGCAGTTCACGCACGCGCTGACGTCGAGCGTCTTTTTTCGAAGACCCGCTGTTGCCCATTTGTTGAATAGTGTTATGCACAATTAGCGGCTCAGCGATCACGGCCTCCACACGATATCGAGGATCGAGCGATCCGAATGGATCCTGAAAAATGATCTGCATCTCGCGGCGCAGGCGGCGCAACTCCGATCCGTGAGCTTGCAGCAAATTGTTTCCGTCAAACGAAATCGCGCCGGAAGTCGGTTCAATGAGACGGAGAATAAGTCGTCCCAGAGTACTCTTGCCAGAACCGGATTCACCCACTAGCCCCAACGTTTCGCCGGCGTGAATGTCGAGCGACACTTCGTCCAAGGCACGAACTTCGCCTGCTGCCCCGCCGCCGCCAAGATTGGGGCCGGTGAGATCAAACACCTTGGCGAGATTGCGAACTTCGACTAGCGGCAGCAATCAACTCTCCTTCAGAAACTTTGCACATTCCCTTCTACAGCAACTTTGTGCCTTACGTGCTAATCGCGGAGATTCTACATTCCGAACTATGGAATGGATGCCTCCTACCCAGCGATCATTGGCACAGAAGCCAACGCGGCAACCATCCCAATCGTACGAGCGCGGCTGAAATGCTCGTGCAGGAAAATGCGAGCGAGCACCACGGTAATTGCAGGATAGAGCGAGCTGAGCACGACCGCGCTATCCAGTCGACCGATTTGAGCGGCGCGAACGAAAACGGCGCTGCCGGTGATGTCGAGGACTCCGGCGGCAATAGCTATTCCCAAAACTGGACCCGACACCGCACGCAGGTATCGTCCGAACAGAACAACTCCTGCGGTCACGAGCAGTGAACCAACACGCGAACACGCGGAGATCCACAATGCTGATCCATTCCCCGCCTTGTGTATGAAGAGATAGAAGCAAGCGAAGCCGATTCCCGCGAGGACCGCCATACCCAAGCCCTTGGGACGCCCCGCATCACCCTCGGCACGCGAAATCAGCCAGACGCCAATACCCGCAAGAATGAAACCAGCGACGTGACGGTTGCTCGGGAAGCCTTCCGTAAATGCAGTTACGATAGTCGGAATGGCAGCGCCGAGTACGGCCGCTACGGGCGCGATTAATCCCATGTTGCCACTCGCCAGTGAACGATAAAACAAAGCGAGGGAGAACCCGCCGACGGCTCCCGCAAGTAACGACCAAAGCACGCTTGCGTTTCCGGGAAACGTCGCGCGAGTCATCAGCGCGAGCGTGCCCATCATTACCATGCCGCTGAGGTGGACGATCGCCGTAAAAAGAAAAGCGTTCGCCTTGCCCGCTCCAACCCCGCCGAGGAAATCGCTGGCGCCCCAAACTCCGACTGCCGTGAGGCTATACGCGGCAGGAATGTATTGGGCGGGCACAGACATGGGAAGTCGAGATTAGCACGCAGAGAAACAACGTAGGTACAGCCGCCATCGGCTGCGCACCCTTTTGTCGAAATCAAATACTCTACTGATCGCTGGATCAGGCTGTGACGAGTTCGGGCTGGGCTTTCCCCGCCAGCAACTGCCGCAGCACGTACTGCAGAATTCCGCCGTTCGCGTAATACAACGCTTCCTGCGGCGTGTCGATCCGGACAATCGCTTGGAACTCCGCTGGCTTCCCACCGTTCGCACGTACGGTTATTTTCCTTCCGGACGTGAATTTCTCTACGACATCGCGAATTCCTAAGATCTCAAAAACTTCTTCGCCAGTAAATTTCAGCGTCTCCGCAGTTTCTCCCGGCAAGAATTGCAGCGGCAAAATGCCCATCCCAACGAGGTTTGACCGGTGAATTCGTTCGTAGCTTTCGGCGATTACGGCCCGAACTCCAAGCAACCTCGGACCCTTCGCGGCCCAGTCTCGCGAAGACCCTGACCCATATTCCTTGCCGGCGAGAATTATCAGCGGTACTTTTTCTGCATGATATTTTTCAGATGCTTCGAAGATCGACATCTCCGCGCCGTCGGGCAGGTGACGCGTAAATCCACCTTCGGTATTCACCATCTTGTTCCGCAGGCGGACGTTGGCGAACGTACCGCGCACCATCACTTCGTGATTGCCCCGACGTGATCCGTAGGAATTAAAGTCCGCTGGCTGCACTCCGTGCGCGATCAGATATTTTCCTGCCGGACCATCTTTCTTTATCGAGCCCGCGGGAGAAATATGGTCGGTGGTAACGCTATCGCCGAGCACCGCCAGCACCCGCGAGGATTTAATATCTTCGACGGCAGATGGCTTCAACGCCATGCCGTCAAAATACGGGGCCTGGCGGATGTACGTCGAATCGCCCTCCCACGCATACGTCTCGCCCTTTGGGACGGGCAGCCCGCGCCAGCGTTCGTCGCCGGAATAAACCTCGGCGTAGCTCTTGCGAAACATCTCCGAATTGATCGCGCTCGCCATCGACTGTTCCACATCCTGCTGCGACGGCCAGATGTCGGCCAGATAAACTGGCTTCCCTTCTTTTCCATTGCCCAGCGGATCCTTGCGCAAATCGATATCAATTCGCCCAGCAAGCGCAAACGCCACTACCAGAGGGGGCGACATCAGATAGTTGGCGCGGACTTCCGAATTGATTCGCCCTTCAAAATTACGATTGCCGGAGAGGACCGATGCGACGACCAAATTGTTGTCGTCAATTTCTTTGGAAACTTCGACCGGCAGCGGACCAGAGTTTCCAATACACGTCGTGCAACCGTATCCGACGATATTGAATTTCAACTTCTCGAGGTAGGACATCAATCCCGCCTTCTCGAGATAATCGAGAACAACTTTCGATCCCGGTGCGAGCGAAGTCTTCACTGTCGAGGGAACGGTAAGCCCGTACTCCACCGCTTTCTTCGCCAGCAATCCCGCAGCCAACATCACGGAAGGATTCGATGTGTTGGTACAACTCGTGATCGCAGCAATTACGACGCTGCCGTGTTTCAGAGGTTTTCCGTTCCCAGCAATGTGCTCATGGACTTTCGGATCTTCTACTCCTACTGAGGTAGGATTGCCGCCTTCCTGCTCCCAACGATTGACTTGCTTGAGGGCCGGTTCAGACAACGTCGCCTTGGGCGGGACCGCAGGCGCGGACTTCGGCTTGATTAAAGTTGGCAGCGCTTTCTCAAACGAAGAGCGCGCTTGCGATAACGCGACTCGATCTTGTGGACGCTTCGGTCCTGCAAGACTCGATTCCACCGTTGCGAGGTCAAGACTCAGCAGTTCGGAATATTCTGCCTCGATCGTGTTCGCATCGTGGAAGAGCCCTTGCTCGCGTGCATACGCTTCCACCAGAGCGATCTGTTCATCGCCGCGGCCCGTGAGTTTCAGATAGCGCAGACTCTCTTTGTCGATCGGGAAAATACCGCAGGTCGCGCCGTATTCAGGAGCCATGTTCGCAATCGTCGCGCGATCCGCGAGCGGAAGGTCTTGCAGGCCCGGTCCAAAATATTCGACGAACTTGCCGACCACTCCATGCTTGCGCAACATTTCGGTGATGGTAAGAACGAGGTCGGTGGCCGTCGAACCCTCGGGCAATCGTCCCGTAAGTTTCACGCCAACTACTAGCGGGATGAGCATGGAGACTGGCTGCCCTAACATTGCCGCTTCGGCCTCGATGCCGCCTACGCCCCATCCCAGTACGCCGAGTCCGTTGACCATGGTGGTGTGCGAATCGGTTCCAACCAGCGTGTCGGGATACGCCGTTCGTTTGCCGCCTTCTTCGTGGACAAACACAACACGCGCCAGATATTCAAGATTGACTTGGTGGACGATGCCAGTATCCGGCGGCACGATGGCGAGATTGCGAAACCCTGTCTGCCCCCAACGTAGAAATGCGTAGCGCTCTTTGTTGCGCTGAAATTCCAGCAGCGCGTTCACATCGAACGCTTGAGATGTCCCGAATTCGTCGACCTGTACCGAGTGGTCGATCACCAACTCCGCCGGTTGCAGAGGATTGATGAGCGTGGCATCGCCGCCCAACCGCTTCATGGCATCGCGCATCGCGGCAAGATCGACCACTGCCGGAACCCCAGTAAAATCTTGAAGCAAAACGCGGCTCGGCGTGAAAGCAATTTCTTTTTCTGGCTTCGAGTTCTTATTCCATGCAGCGAGGGCGCGAATTTCATCCTTTGTGACGTTGCGTCCATCTTCGGTACGCAGCAAGTTCTCCAGCAAAATGCGGAGCGAAAATGGCAGGTGTTTCGTGGAGATGCCTTGTTTGTCGAGGGCATCAATCCTGTAGAGTTCGTATTCTTTGCTGCCAACTTTGAACGTTGCACGAGCGCCAAAACTATTGGATGACATGATAATTTTCCTTCGCTGGTTGCGACCGAAGACTGCTTAGAAGACTACTTAAAAGATCGAAGCGCGACACAGATTCCTAACCCGATATTGTAATTCGTTTCGAACTCTCATGGAGCGCCGAGGGTCTTCTGCCATTCCTATCGCGGCTCGGCATTTTTCCGCCGCTGAATACTCGTGTCCTTTGCGTTACATTGGAAGGCTGAATGAAGCAGACTCTAGGCCATATCGCATTGGTCGTACGCGATTACGACGAGGCCATCGCCTTCTATACACGCACGCTCAACTTCAGACTGGTGGAAGACACTCGCATGAGCGAGGACAAACGCTGGGTATTGATCGCTCCCCCTGGATCTCAAGAAACAACTCTGCTGCTGGCGCGGGCTGCGACTCCAGAACAGGAAAGTCGCATCGGCGATCAAACCGGAGGACGGGTATTCCTTTTCTTACACACTGACGATTTTTGGCGTGACTATCGCGAAATGACCAGGCGGAAAGTGAAATTCATTCGCGAACCGGTGGAAGAAACTTGGGGCACAGTCGCGGTGTTCGAAGACCTCTACGGAAATAAATGGGACCTGCTACAACCGAAAAGGGGGATTTAGCTCGCGCTCACAATTACAATTTTCAAACTACAAATTACCTTACCGAACGCTCGTCCAAATCTGATACACGACGACGCCCACCATGAAGACCAGATAGAGCCGCAGCGCCCAGAAGACTCCGGTCTCCACGCGAGTTAGTCGCCGTCGCGGACAATGATGCTTTTCCTTGGATGAGACTATCTGATCCGGCTCCAGCGAAGTCATCACCGAAGCCATCTCTTCGCGACTCACCTCCGGATCGAGCAGGGACTTGGCGCCAGCGGCATCAGGTTTTCTATCAAGCATATCCATCTACCCGGCTCCGATCAGCGCAAGCGACTTGGGCGCAATCACACTCACTCCGAATAAAAGACCTGCTCCGATGAGGATGATCACCACCCCCAATGCCAACACGTTCGCCCACATCGGACTCACGAAGTCGCCCATGATTTCTCGGTCATTCACCAGCATGTAGAGAAAGAGGAGCGCGGGAGGCATGGCGAGCACTGCGATCACATTCACAATCAACACGATGTACACCAGAGGAATGCCGGGGATGAGCACAAGCCCCGCAGCAGCCACCGCTTCGACCAACAGCACCGCATAAAAAGACTTCCCCTCCTTGAATGGGAGATTCAAACTGTGCGGCCGTCGAGCTACCTCGCCGAAGGCGTATGCAGATGAAGTCGAAATCGTCACGGCCGCAACCATTCCTGCTTCGAACATGCCCAGCGCGAAGAGTGCCGCACCCCAATGCCCTATGAAAGGCTGCAACGCCTGCGCGAACTCGCCCGCCTCAAAGTTTGCGGTCGACATGTGGTGTGCGAATAATGGAGCGGTTGCCAGCACGGTCGCGATCGCGGCGATCGTCGCCAAAGCCGCGCCCAGCGCCGTATCGAGGCGAGCCATGCGAATGTCGCGGGTGGTCAACCCCTTGTCGGCGATCGCGCTCTGCTGAAAAAACAGCATCCATGGTGTGACCGTCGCTCCAATATTCGCAAGCAAAATCAAGACAGTCTCTTGCGTGAGGCCACCCGGTAGTGGCTTCCATGTGAGCAGCGCGTGGCCCACGGAACTCCAGTGAGGGTGCGTCAACAACGCGACCGGAACGAAAATCAGATTGAACATCGCAAAGCCAAGAATCAGTCGCTCCCAAGTCCAGTAGCGATGAGTCATCAGCGCGATCGCTAGCAGGAAGAGAGCACCGAAAACGGCGGCTGCGGGTGGCACTCCAAAAAATCCAAGGCCAGCCCGGATGGCGATGAATTCCGTGACCAGCGTCAGGAAATTTCCGACCATCAGGTCGATCATAGAAAACCATCCCCAGAACGGGCCGAAGCGATCGAAGATTAATTCAGCGTGTCCGCGATGCGTGGCTGCGCCCAGTCGGACGGTCATTTCCTGTACAACGCATGCCATGACAAATGTGAGCACGATAAAAGGAATAAAGAAGCCCACACCAAAACGCGCTCCAGTCGCCGCATACGACAGCATGCTCGGACCGTCATTCTCCCCAAGCATCACCAGAATGCCGGGGCCGATTAGGAGCCAGAACAGGCGGAGGCGGGGGCGAAATCCGTTGCCCGCCCGCGTTGCCGAAACTCGCTCGCGATCACGCGCACGGTCAATATCCTCATGCGAGATCGCGACGGCTGTCTCTTGCTGCTTCATAAAGCGGAGAAAAACGGCGATCATCCAACATCGCTGATTAGCACAAGTATACATCAGGGCATAAACTATAGTTAATGGCCCCAGCCCAGAAACCGACGGATCGAGGTTGATCTGGTATCAGCGCCTTCGTGTCGAAGCGGTGAGGTTCAGTGGTTCGGATTACCGAATCGCGCGGCGAGACATGTTGCCTACAAAAACGCTAGGTCTTGGCGTGTGTCTTGCCGTTGGCGGCTTTTACCCAGACCCTCTCAGCCGCGGACACACCGAGCGAAATACGCCCAGCGCCGGTCATCAGCGTTAGCGTCTGGTCATAATTTCGATGCACGACCTGGACCTTAGCACCGGGCCGAATTCCCTTCTGTTCCAGAAATTCCAGCAGGTGCCGATCGCGCTCATAGATTCCACTCACCAGGACATTTTCTCCGGGTTCGGCCTGCACCAACAGCAGTAGTCCACGTTTCCGACGACTGGCCGGACTTTCCAATTCGGTAAGATTCCCGTGTGGACAAGCTACTCCGCGTCCGAGTTTCGCCAGAAGCCGCGCCTCGAAATCGGGGGACACGGCGTGCTCCAAACGTTCCGCCTCGTCATGCACCTTGTACCACTCCATTCCAAAAATCTCGGCGAGCATGCGCTCAATCAAGTGATGGCGCACAGTCAACTTGCGGGCAATCTTGCGGCCGGCCGCGGTCAATCGAACGCGGCCATCGGGGTTTACGCGGACCAACCCGTCCTTCTTCAAACGACGCACAGCCATGGTCACGGCAGGAGGCGAAACCTTGAGCCAATGCGCGAGGGTGGCGGAAATCACAGTCTCGCCCTCGCCTTCGGCCTCGAGAATCGCTTTTAGATAATCCTGCTTGGAAACGGTAATCACGATGAGCGATATTATACGGCCACTGGTTAAGCACGGTTAATCCCCCTGTACGGATGGCGGAATGGATCCCGTTCGACTTGAACTCGCCATTTGACATCACAATCGCGCACCCCTAACCTTAAATGTCCGTTATGAAAATTCTCATCATTGGCAGTGGCGGCCGCGAGCACGCTTTGGCGTGGAAGCTTAGCCAGTCGCCGCGCGTCACCAAGATATTTTGCGCGCCCGGCAATGGCGGCGTCGCGGAGGTGGCAGAGTGCCTCGCGGTTGATATCAAAGATCTGGACTCCATGGTCGCTCTAGCCAACAAAATCCAGCCTGATCTTACGATTGTGGGCCCGGAACTACCGCTCATGCTTGGCGTGGTGGATGAATTCACGCGACGCGGATGGCGTACATTTGGTCCAACGCAAGCCGCCGCGCAACTGGAGTCCAGCAAGAGTTTTGCCAAGGAGTTTTTGCAGCGTCACCATATTCCCACCGCACATTATGCAATCTGCGATTCTCCTGAACAGGTCCGTGACGCACTGTCGCATTTTCATACGCCAATTGTGGTGAAGGCCGATGGATTGGCTGCAGGCAAGGGCGTGGTCATCGCGCAAAGCAAAGACGAGGCCGCAACGGTTGCTAATGAAATGCTCAACGGTAGGATGCTGGGCGAGGCGGGATCACGCGTCGTGCTCGAAGAGTTTCTCGAAGGCGACGAACTTTCATTTCTCGTCGTGAGCGACGGCGAGCGAGTTGCGCCCCTGGTCGCGGCGCAAGATCATAAACGAGTGGGCGACGGCGATACCGGTCCCAACACCGGCGGCATGGGGGCTTATTCCACACCGACTATCGTTGATGACAAGATGCGGGACTGGCTGCTCACTCATATCGCACGTCCAGTGGTCGCCGGGATGAAGGCGGAAGGCGCGGTCTATAAAGGAATCCTTTACTGCGGTCTGATGATGACTGCGCGTGGTCCGATGGTGCTCGAGTTCAATTGCCGCTTTGGCGATCCTGAGACACAGCCGATCCTGATGCGATTGGAAAGTGATTTGATCGAGGCCATGGAAGCCTCCATCGATGGACGCACCAGTGATGGCGATTTCAGATGGTCGGATGACGCGTCCGTGTGTATCGTGATTGCGTCAGGCGGATATCCCGAGGCATACGAGGCCGGCAAGAAAATCACCGGGCTCGAAAACGCTGCGACATTGGAAGGTGTAAAAATCTTTCATGCGGGTACCACGAGGCGCGATGGAGAATTCTACACATCGGGTGGCCGCGTGCTGGGCGTGACGGCGAGAGCGGAAGATCTGCAAACAGCGGTGCAGCGCGCCTATGAAGCGTGCGACAGAATTCATTTTGAAGGCGCGCACTATCGTAAAGATATTGCGGCACGAGCACTAAAGAAAAATTGACAAAGGACGGAAACAATCGACACAATTATGAGCAAACCAATCGTATCAATCGTAATGGGGAGCGACTCTGATCTGGAGATCATGCGCGAAGCGGGAAAAGCTCTTGATGAGTTCGGGGTCGCCTACGAAATCGACGTAACTTCTGCGCATCGCTCGCCCGACCGCACGGCCGACTACGCGCGCAAGGCCGCTGGACGAGGCATTCGGGTGATCATCGCCGGCGCTGGCGGAGCTGCGCATCTGGCTGGAGTGATCGCGGCGCACACCTCATTGCCCGTCATCGGCGTTCCGATTCCATCCACTTCTCTGCAAGGCATGGACTCTCTACTCGCGACGGTACAAATGCCAGCGGGCATTCCCGTAGCAACGGTCGCGATTGGAAAGCCCGGCGCAACCAACGCAGGAATTCTTGCCGCTCAAATCCTCGGTGTCGCAGACGCTGGAATCGCGAAGAAATTGGAAGCACACAAAGAGAAGCTCGCACGTGGCGTAGAAGAAAAATCAAAGAAACTTCAGAGTTCGCTGTAGCGAGAAGCAGCAGGTCCTTCGCTGCGCTCAGGATGACAAAATCGGAGGGATCTCTATTTTAATTAGTCGTTATAACGACTAATTTTTCTTGGGATACTGTCCGCCTCGGGATATTTATAGTTTGAGGTTTTTTAGATACTCGCGAAAGTCTCCGCCGAGATCTTCGCGCTTGAGGGCGAACTCGACCGTCGCTTTCAGGAATCCCAGCTTATCGCCAGTATCGTGGCGGCGACCTTCGTAGACGTAGGCGTAGAGCTTTTCGCGTTTCAGTAAGCCGCGAAGGCCATCCGTAAGCTGGATCTCTCCGCCTGCACCGGGCTTGATATCCGAAAGGGTTTCGAAAACGGTTGGAGTCATGATGTAGCGCCCGATGACCGCTAAATTCGAAGGCGCATCTTTGGCCTTCGGCTTCTCCACCAGATCCAGCACTTCAAATAATTTGCCACCGGTACCTGCGACTTCTTTTGCTTTTAGAACGCCGTAGGAAGAAATCGCCGGACCATCGACGACCTGCGTCGCGATCACTGAGCATTGCTTCTCATCGAAAACGTTCATCAACTGTTTCAGTACCGGGACTTTCGCGTCGATGACGTCGTCCGCCAGCAGCGTCGCAAAGGGTTCGTCGCCGATCAATTCTCGCGCGGTAAGAACAGCGTGCCCCAGGCCCAGCGCCTCTTTCTGACGAACATAGGCCACATAGATCATGTCGGAAATCTGGCGCACGATCTTGAGCAGGTCGTGCTTACCCTTTTCCTCAAGCATTTTCTCGAGTTCGTAACTGACGTCGAAATGATCTTCAATCGCGCTCTTGCCGCGACCCGTGATGATGATGATCTGATCGCAACCCGCCGCCACGGCCTCTTCCACTCCATATTGAATGATGGGCTTATCGACCAGCGGTAGCATTTCTTTGGGCTGAGCTTTGGTGGCGGGGAGGAAGCGCGTACCCAATCCGGCGGCAGGAAAAATCGCTTTGCGGACTTTCTTAACCTCGCGGCGTGCGCTGTTAACTTGTCGTCCCGGCGTCGGCTTCATTTCAGTTCATTGTAATTGCTGGCGAATGAGTCGGCGAGCGCAACGGGTTCACTTGGCTAGCTCGCGTGAGTTCTTACGTGGTTTGCGCCGAAACTTCCTGAGCCTGCAGTTCCTCCAGCAAGTCGCGCAGCGTTTGCAGAATTCCTCCGGCACTGTCGATCTTGATGGAGAATTTCAGAGTTCCATCGGGAGTAAATTGCGTACCTTTTTGCGAGGCGACAAAACGCGCAAGCTTGCCGGGATCAATCGAAGCGTTGGGGCTGAATTTGACACTAACGAATTCGCGTTTGCGCTCAATCGCATTGGCCCCGACGCGGAGCGCCTGGAGTTTGAGCGCCGCGTAGTCCAGAAGATTGCGAACGGCCATTGGAGTGTCGCCGTAGCGATCGATCAATTCAGACCGTACATCTTTCAACTGGGATTCCGTCTCAACACCAGCCACGCGCTTGTACATCCGGAGGCGCTGATTTTCTTCTTTAATATAGTCGGACGGAATTCGAATATTGAGGCCGAGATTTAACTGGATCTCGGTGACCTCGACGCCAGTCTCACCCTTCATCTCGCGGACCGCTCGCTCCAGCATCTGCGTGTAGAGTTCGAATCCGACGGCTTCAATGTGACCGCTTTGCTCACCACCGAGGAGATTTCCTGCGCCGCGTAATTCGAGATCAAGAGCTGCAATCTTAAAGCCCGCACCTAGGTCCGAAAATTCCTTGAGGGCCGCGAGCCGACGCCGCGCAATCGGCGTCAACTCGATCTCCGAAGGCAACAGCAGATAGGCGTAAGCACGGCGATTCGAACGCCCTACGCGTCCTCGAAGCTGATAAAGCTCCGACAATCCCATACGATCCGCGCGATTGATAAGGATCGTGTTGCACAACGGAATATCGAGCCCGTTCTCGATGATCGTCGTCGAGACAAGAATGTCGGCTTCGTGATGCATGAACTTGAGCATCACTTTCTCCAACTCGCCTTCGCCCATCTGGCCGTGGCCAACCGCGATGCGAGCGTTCGGAACCATCGTTTGCAATTTGGCCGCGATTTCGAAAATGGTGTCGATGCGATTGTGGACGAAATAAACCTGCCCGCCGCGATCCAGTTCCTGCTCCATCGCCGACTGAATCAACTTCTCATCCCAATTAGCGACCACCGTCTGAATCGCCATACGATCTTTCGGTGGCGTTTCAATCACACTCATGTCCCGCAGTCCCACCAACGACATATGCAAAGTGCGGGGGATTGGCGTGGCTGACATGGTAAGCACATCTACTGAGGTTCGCATCTGTTTAATGCGCTCTTTATGACGGACACCGAAGCGCTGCTCTTCATCCACTACGAGCAAACCCAGGTCGGCGAATTTCACGTCTTTCGAAAGCAGACGATGAGTCCCGATCAGGATGTCCACTTTCCCCGCCTCGACCTTTTGCAAGATTTCTTTGACCTGCTTCGCCGTGCGGAAGCGGCTGATCATTTCGACGGTCAACGGAAAAGGCGCGAAGCGCTGCTTAAACGTTTCGTAGTGCTGAAAGGCAAGCACAGTCGTCGGCGCGAGAATCGCAACCTGTTTGTTGTCGCTAAGCGCCTTGAAAGCCGCGCGCATCGCCACTTCTGTCTTGCCGTAGCCAACGTCGCCGCAGAGCAAGCGATCCATCGGGAGCTGCGATTCCATATCGCGCTTTACGTCAGCGATGGCTTGTGCCTGATCGTCCGTCTCGTTAAATTCAAATGTATCTTCAAATTCCTTCATCCACTCGGTATCAGCCGGAAAGACGTGACCGCGCGCGGCCTGTCGTTGCGCATAAAGCTTGACCAACTCGTCCGTCATATCTTTCATCGCCTTGCGCACGCGGGCTTTTGTCTTTCCCCACGATTGACTACCCAAGTGATTGAGGACGGGCTTAGCGCCCTCCGACGAACGATATTTCTGGACGAGATCGAGACGCGTCAGTGGGACGTATAATTTCGCCGCATCTGCGTATTCAAGGAGCATGAACTCCGCAGTCCCGTCGCCCTGATTAATTTCTTTCAAACCCTGATACTGACCGATGCCATGTTCCACATGGACGACGTAGTCCCCAACCTGCAGGTCGCGGAAGTCTGAAAGAAACGCTGAGACTTTTGATTTCTGCCGCTGCGGGCGCGTGGCTACGAGATCCGATTCGTCGAACAAATCTCGCGCACCAAATATCGCAAGATGTGCTTCGGGCAGAATGAACCCATCCGGCAGATACGCTTTCAGCAACGTCGTTGTCAGTACGTCACCGGCGAAATATGAGGTCTCGTCCGCATAGCTTTCGCCGCTCCGAGTGCGGCTTCCCAGGCGATAGGAAGCGTTGTACTCGGTGAACATGTCAGCGAGGCGTTCGACTTCTCCGGTGTTAGGAACCGCGAGAATTACCTGGGTGCCCGCGCCAACCATTTTCTGGACTTCTTCAATCATGGCGGGCACTGCACCATGAAAGCGCGTCGTAGGCTGAGAAAGAAACGCAGCTTCCGTCGTGCCTTCGCGTCCGAGCGCCAGATATTCAAGATCGGAGCCTGAGAGAGCCGCTGTTTTCTCTCGCCACATTTCTGGCGTCAAATAAAGGTCCGCGGGACGAACCAGGTTTCCGATCTCGCTGCGTTCGTGGGCCTCTTCAATGCGTGCCCAAACTTTTTCAAGTTCCTGCGTCAGCGCTTCCGGTTCGTCGAGAATCACCCGAGCATCTGGAAGCAGATCAAAGATGCTGTGTTCGGCGCCCGCAACAGGAGCATAAAACTCCCAGCCCGGAAATACTCCCGCACCCGAATCTCGCATCGCCTGCTCAACTATTTCGGTCGATCCCGTTATGCGTTTTCCCGAAAGGCGAGCATTGATCGAACCAAGCAGCTCTTCGGTGACCGGCGTTTCCGTCAACGGTAGCAGCAAAGCCTCGTCCACGGGATTCGATGACCGCTGGCTGGCGGGATCGAACTTGCGCATCGACTCAATTTCATCCCCAAAAAACTCGACGCGCACCGGACGATCCGCTTCCGGAGAATACACATCAAGAATTCCGCCGCGCGCGGCGTACTGACCTGGCATGTCCACTACGTCGGTTGCGTTGTAGCCGACTGTGTTGAGGTGCTGCAGCAATTTTTCGAGATCAAAAGTTTCTCCGCGGCGCAGAACCCGCGCCAGATCGGCATAGTAATCGGCACCACGCAGAAGAATCGTAGTCGCCGTCACCGGAGTGATGACAATGGCAGCGCGTCCGGTCGCGATTTTCCATAACGCAGTCGCGCGTTCTTCCTGAATCTCGGGATGTGGCGACAGGTTTTGGAATGGGAGAACGTCGCGGGCAGGTAGCGTGATGACCGAGTCCGGATCAGCAGCTCCTGTCAACTCACAGAACGCGGACAGCACCGGCAACAAGTCCTCAGCTGCACGATTATCCGCCACAACCAAGATAAAAGGACGTTCAACCGTCCGCCGCAAGAGCACAACAATCAGCGCTTTGGCTGCCGGGGAGAGTCCAGTGACACGAATCCGTCCCGCGCTCTCCCGTAGATGGGAGGCCGCACGTAGGAAGGCAGGTAGTTGTTCCACCTCCGCGAAGAGATCGCGGACGAAGGGTAAAAGCATTTCGTCTTCTATTCTACCAAGTTGATCAGAATGCGCAGGGATAGCGGCCCTCGGCTGCCCCGAGCGTGGCTACGTTCGCAATGTTGCTGAGATGTTTTGCATTGATAACCTAAGCGCTTAGGATATCGCGATAGCCGGGCGAAACCACCGGACCAACGTTATTTTCGTAGTAGCGGCCGAGTCAGGCACGTCGGTCCGCCAGCGCCGTTAATGCAAATTTCCGATCCCGGGAAGGTTCGGACGTCAAAACCCGCGTCGCGCATCTTCTTATTCGTCTTGATGTTTTCCTCAATCGCGATCAGACGATTTTTCCCGAGCGACAGAACGTTGCAGGCAAGCGAGTCTCGTTCGCTGTACTCGATTTCGATAAGGCGAAACCCTCGTTCAGTCAGCAGTTCAACCGTCTCCACCGCGAGCCACGGCAGATCGACCAGAATCGTGCGCTCGTCTAGAACGCTCATCAACGACATCAAATGCAAACAGGCGGAAGGCCCCGGCCCGTAAGGAAGAGGCGCGGAGAGCACTTGAACATTCTTCGGAGCGAGCAGGGCGCACAATTGTTCGATTCCCGTGCGGTTCGTGCGATAACCGTGTCCCACAAGAAGTGTCTGCGGATCCAGCCAGACGATATCGCCCGATTCCGACGTCCCAGGGAATCGAACCTCGCCCAGCACCGCGATGCCAAGTTGCTCGTAGAACTCCCTGTGAGCCTGGGCTTCGGCCACGCGGTTCTTCTTCCCCGGATTCATCAAAATCATCCCGAAGTCCGTCGCGAGCGACGCATCGTGGGCATAGACCGCATCGAGTGTCAGTGATTCGGAGCGGGGCAAGCTGACGATTTCGGCGCCAGCATCGCGCAGCAGTCCGCAGAGAATTTCGTGTTGCCGCTTCGCAATATCAAAATCCGGGGAACGTTGGAATCCCAACTCTTGCCAGGCGGACACCTTCGCCGCGAGATTCCAGCCTGCATTTTCCGGCGGACATACCATCACACGCCCCAGTTCGCCCGTCATTGAGTGTCCGTTGAAAAGGGTCATAGGAATTAGAGATCGGCGAAAAAAGAGACAACTACTCGGGAGTGCCTCGCTGCTTTGATGGGGAATGCCCCATCTTAACCAACAAACCAGCCCCTACGAATCTAAAGAACCATGCCCACAAACGCAATGCGAAGCGAAGCGACACTCGCTTCTCAACAAGACACTCACGCCTGCCCTGACCGGCCCGGTAATCCACCTTGCCGCTTGCCTAAACACCCTCCACTGATGTACATATCAGCGGTATCCCGGCCTCAAAAACGTGCTCGAATTCCAGGCAACCGGTTATAAACCACGCACCTTGATTCCCATCTTCTGCCACGACGCGGAAGATTCAGGAGCCCTATGAAAGCCACGCTGCGCTTATTCTTTTTCGCCGTCTTCTTCTTGTTCGTAATGCTAGCGGCTCGCCAATCGGCCTTCGCCCAAGGCGCGGCCACCGGAGACCTCCACGTCGGCGTGAAAGATCCGAAGGGAAATGCGGTGGCGAACGCGACCGTCACAGTGCGAGATGTGGCCAAGGGATTGGAACGCCTCGGAAGCAGCGACGGCCAAGGCGGATACAGCGTGCGACAACTTGCTCCTGGGACGTATTCGGTCACAGTCGAAACACCCGGCTTCGCGAAAGCCGAAGACGCCGCGGTGACGATTACCGTCGGACAGATGGCCGAATTGCCAGTCACGCTGACGGTCGCAGGCGGCAAGGAGGTGGTCGAGGTCAACACTCAGGCCGAACTCGTCGAGACCTCGCGCAGTTCAACGACGGACACCATCGGCCAGCGCCGGATCGACAATCTTCCGATCAACGGACGCAACTACATCAACTTCACGCTCACGGACTCGCAAGTCGTCCGCGATAACGCGCCGAACACGGGAGCCGCTCCGACTTCCGGCCTCAACATCAGCGGCCAGCGCGCTCGATCGAACTTGGTGAACGTCGACGGTGCGGATGCTACCGACAATTCGGTGAATGGCGTGCGCTCCACCGTTTCACAGGAAGCGGTGCAGGAGTTCCAGATCATCACCAACAGTTATGCTGCTGAATATGGACGAGCCTCCGGTGGCGTCGTCAACATCATCACCCGCTCCGGATCGAACGACTTTCACGGCGATGTTTACGGATTCCTGCGCAACCGTGATTTCCAGGCCGTGAATCCCTTCAGCACGACTTCCAATCCTGCGTACACGCGTGTGCAGGGAGGGTTGGCTTTCGGTGGTCCGATCAAGAAAGATAAGACTTACTATTATTTTTCTTATGAAGTAACAAGGCGCCACGAGACGGGATTCTCCAGCATCGGGCAAGGTAATTTCGGATTATCGCCGTTCGATACGTCACAAGTCGGATTGCCGCTCGGTGTTTTGCAGTTGACGCCGGATCAAATTGGTTTTCTGACCGACCCGACCGTACTAGCCGCAGAGGCCGATCCGAACGTTGCGGCCGCAGTTGGTCAGTATGCAGCGATCGCAGGCGCGTCATCCGGAATGGCGATAAACGGCGCGTGGCCAACAAACCTCGGCGGACAGCCAGGCTTTATCTCCACATGTCAGGTTCCAGGGACGTGTTTTGTGCCCGGCTCTTACCAGACTCTCGCCTCCCAAGAAGGCAACTTCCCCGTATTCGAAGGAACGAGTCTTTACTCGTTGCGAATCGATCACAATGTGAGCAACAGCAACCGTCTCACACTTCGCGGAAACGTCAGCCCGAGCACACAAACCGGAATCGAAGTCAGCGGTCAAGATCAGCCCTTCGGTCAAAATGCGTATTCGCGCACCTCGCAGCAGACCTATCGCGACGCGGCGGGCGTAGCGCAGGACACTTGGACTCTCGGCAATAACAAAGTAAATGAATTCCGCTTCCAGTTTGCGCGACGCGGACTCGCTTACTTCTACAACACGCAGACTCCCGGCGGCGCTGACCCTGCCGTGAACATCCCCGGCTTCGCCTACTTCGGACGCGAACCCTATTCCTATATTCAGCGCACCGAAAAGCGTTATCAATTCACCGACAATTTTTCCTGGAGCATTGGACGCCACGACACAAAATTCGGCGGTGACTTCAACTACATTCCTCTTAAGGCCACCTTCACCGTCAACTACGGGGGTGTATACGACTTCGGCCCACTCACAGCCTCCAATATTCTGCCTTCGGCAACTTTCGGACTCTTGCAGGGTGCGATTCCCTCCGTCAGTATCCCAGGGATCAATGGAGTGCAGGCCTACGGTTTCGGCGTTCCGGGCGACTTTATTCAGGGAATCGGAAGTCCCTCCGACTCGTTCTCCAACAAGCCTTTAGGATTTTTCTGGCAGGATTCGTGGCGCGCTCGCCCGAATCTGACACTGAACTATGGTGTCCGTTACGACGTTGAATTTCCGCCACAATTGACGCCGCCCCAAGGACTCGCCGTCCCTGCCTACCAATCCCTCGGATTACAGAAGGGAATTAAAACGGACAAAAATAATTTTCAACCGCGCTTCGGTCTGGCGTGGGATCCCAAGGGAGATGGCAAAACAGTCGTCCGCGCATCCTACGGCATGTTCTTCGATCACCCATTGCTCGGACTCTATTTCCTCGGCGATGCTTCAGACGGATCAAGCAGCGGCCAATTGGCATTCGCCGGAACGAGTCCCTGTAACGGTGCTGGGAACCCGGCAAACTTAAATGCGATTCCGATATTCCAAGGAACATTGAATCAGCCAAACTGCACGCCCTCGGTTTTCCCGCAAGCCAACACCAATCTCTTTTACGAGCCGAACCAACAACAGTTCCAGTCCCTGAATACTCCGCAATCGGTTTTCCTTAACCAGAGTTATCTCAATCTCGCGGGGGGCACTTTCCTTCCGCTCGGCTTCCAGCCTTTTGGATATCCGCAAGCCAAGAACTTCGTTTACGCCTATTCGCAGCAAGCAAATCTAACGATTGAGCGCGATCTCGGAAGCGGCTACGCCTTCAGCCTCTCCTACAATCTCAATCTCGGACGCCATCTCAATCGGCCGATCAACGCGAACACGATTCGTGGCGACTTGATGACGGCTAATTTCTTCGCTTCCGGTGCGACTGCCAGCAGTCCCTTCACCGTGACAAACCCAAGCTGCAATCCTGGCTATGTCGACCCCTCCTTGGTGAACTTCTTCCGGCCGGGAGGATTGAACCCCTCGGTGGCCGCTGCGTTCTACCTGAACGGTCAGGGCGCTTGCGTAACCCAAGCTTTGGCGCTTCTCGCGAATCTCCCCGGCTTCAATACGAAATGTAATCCGGCACCGCCAACATTTGACTACACCAACTGCGTCCCCTTCGGCGACATGGACGCCAATTATTCCAACGGCACCTCGAACTACAACGGACTCACTGCCAATCTTCGCAAGCGCTTCAGCAATCACTACGAATTCTTGGCTTCTTACACATGGTCACATGCGATCGACGATTCGACCGACTTGCAGTCCACACTGACTCCGCAAGACAGTTATTTCCCGAGTGCCGATCGTTCCACTTCCACATTTGATCAACGCCATCGCTTCGTATTCAGTGGTGTCTATGAAACTGGCAAACTGCATGGTGACGGTTTCGCGAGCAAACTCTTCGGGAATTGGACGTTCGCTCCGTTGATTGAATTTGGATCGGGCCGTCCGTTCAATATCATCACGGGAAACGGCGACAACCTGCAGCTTTCTTCGCTCACCGGCCGCCCCAATACGTTCGAGACGCCGGCGTGTACAGCCCTTGGAAATGCGGTCGTCAAGTCGAAGTACTCTCCCACCGGAATTTTCCAGGAGCCATGCATCCTCGGATTCGACGGCACACTGGCTTCCCTTGATGGCAATCTTGGTCGCAATGCCGGCGTGACTCCGTGGACGGTATTCAACGATCTTCGCGTCTCCAAGCGTATCTACTTCGGTGAGCGCTTCAACATGGACCTGATCGCCGACATGTTCAACATTGCCAATCGTTACAATGTCGCGGCCGTCAGCCCTCTCTTTACGAATGCTGGACAAGCCACCGCAGCCTACGATCCACGGCAATTCCAGTTTGCGATGAAGCTGAACTGGTAAAATCAGGCTGGGGGCGGTGTTCGGGCCATGGGGCAGAAGACTGGTTTGAGGGAGTGGCTCGGCTTGGGTCGGTCCCAGGCAATTCGGTCCCAGTGGAAGGGTCCGCAATCGATTAAGTTAGCACTGATGGTGATCGCGGCCACGCTGCTTTTCTGCGGCTCGACATTTGCGGACATGGTGCCTGACGCCTACAAGTCCAGATGTGCTGCCTGTCATGGTGTTCACGGAACTGGGGATACCATGATCGGAAACAATCTGAAGATCCGCAATCTTGCTTCGGACGAGGTGCAAAAGCAATCCGACGACGAACTCTTCAACATCATCAGCAAGGGCAGAAACAGGATGCCTGCTTTCGATCGCAAGCTCTCTGCGGATCAGATCCGCGATCTCGTCAAACACATTCGCTCACTGAAGAAATAGCGGAAGCGCGTCTCGTTTCTTCTGCTGCAACTTCGCATCCGCGAAAATTCATCCGAAATGTTAGCCGGAAAAAGAAAAGCCGCAGACATCTCTGCGGCCGTCCTCTCGTGATTTTGTAGCGTCGAGTTTTCGAATTAGTTGGAGTGCTTGTCTTTCGCGATGCTTCGGCTGATCCGGTTCTGCTGACGATTGATCCCACGCTGCTCGCTCTTCGTCAGGTGGCCGTTGTTTTTTGCCATGTCCCGCTTCTCGCGATTCTGAACTGCGGTCTCGCGATTTTCGAGATTGGCGGTCTGTTTCGAATTCAGCTGGCCGTCTTTCACTCCATTTCCAATGCGCTGCTGCTGGTTCTCTTCGCGGCGGTTCACTTCGTTCACGCGCGGATGGCCAGGATCGACAACGCCAGGGCCTGCTCCAGAAGTGGTTGAGGTTTGAGCAGAAGCGGAACCGGCGATCATCAGTCCCCCGACTGCCAGGGTTAGCAACGATTTGGTGAATGTGTTGTTCATGGTGATAGAAACCCTCAGCCCAAAGATTAGTTGCGAGGCGTGCAAATGAGATAGTTACAGAAGCACTAGGACTCGTAGTTTTCTCCAGAAAACCCGGGCAATATCGGGCAATACCGTGTGAAACGGGATTAAATCCGAACAAAAAGCGTTAGGCGTAGTAAACTTGCCGCCTCGCGGACTTGGCCCCCAGTGCCGCTTTCCAGCCAGTCCGACGCGCGGAACTTCCGGAGGGTACCAACTATGAAGTCGCGTTCGTGGTTCGCATCTGTTCTTCCATCGTTTCTCTCGTCGTTGTTCTCGTCTTTATTCCTATTGATATCGTTCGGCGTGTTTCTAACCGCTCAACCTGCGCATGCGCAGCAGGCTCCAAACCGGCTCCCGAAGCGCGTTGTGGCCGATTACACCAACGGCAGCAAATATCTGAATCCGCCGTATGACGTCAAGCAGATTCCTTTTACAAAATTGACGCACATCATCCACGCGGGCATTCCGTGGAATGCGGATGGCAGCCTTTCCGTTCCCGATGGATTCGTCGAGCCTGAACTGATCAAACGCGCTCACGAAAACGGCGTCAAAGTCATGCTGCTTACGGGCGGCGATTTCGGGGCGATTGAAAACAGCAAAGATGTTTTCGCAACCGTTCTCGCCAACTTGAAAACTTTTGTGACTACGAACGACTACGACGGAATCGATATCGATTGGGAGTTTCCATCCGACGGCGCCGATCGCGCTTTTTTCGTAAAGCTGATGCAGGGACTGCGTCAAACTTTCCCGAGTCCGCGCTATCAACTCTCGTCCGACATCGCTCCGTGGAACGTTGAGTTTTACAACATGGACAAGCTCAAGCTCTACACCGATTTCTTTAACCTGATGGTGTACGACTGCGCGGGTCCCTGGACCAGTATCGGGCAACTTAACTCGCCGATTTTTTGGGATAACAAAAATCCGCGAGCGGACGAATGTGAGCCTGGGGGAAGTGTTCAGCAGGCTGCCGAGCTGTATCTGAAACATGTTCCGGCGGAGCAGCTCAATATGGGCACTCCTTTTTACGGTTACTACTACACCAACATCAATCAGATCTTTCAGGCCTGCCCGAACGATCCCGATACACCGGACGGCGATTGCGACGGCACGGTGCTCACGGAAAACTACGGACCGAATATCAAACAGCTCATCAACAAACAAGGATGGACGCGCTATTACGATCCCGTCGCGCTTGTTCCGTATCTGGTGCGCACCGACGGTTCTCCGGGATACATCACTTATGACGACGCGTTCTCAACCTACACTCGCGTTTACTATGCGGATTGGGTCCTCGGACTCGGTGGCACGTTTATGTGGTCCCTTGATGCCGACTACGATGGACACACGCAAGACTTGGTGGACGCCATGTACAAGGCCACGTTGAAGAAGTAGGTCTCATACTTTTGTCGTCGCATTTTTCGTTGGGTGGAGACGGGGCTTGCCCCGTCTCCGCCGCGGACTGCTAGTTGAAATCGATCTTCTCGAATCCTAATCCCTGTAACAAACTGGTGATCGTCGCGGCCGCATTCTGCTGCGCGGTTTTCAAAACTCCATCGGCGAGAGCGGCGTCCTGTAATTGGAGTTCCGCATCCTGACGCACCTGCGTCTCCAGATTCGGATCGGTCGGTACGAGCAATCCTGTCTGCCGCGAATACACGCGCGTTTTCGCGCTATCGAGCCGGGTGCTGAAAACTTGAGCTGCGGGAAGATGCAGATGAACCTGTTTGCCATCCACGCGAACGTCGTTCGCTTTCAAATTTGAGAAATCAATTCCTGCAACGACTTCGCCGTGGACCATCAGCAAGAGACGATCTCCAGTAAGAAAATCCGGCAGTAGCGGATTCTCTTTCGCTCCGGTGACCACCTTGTCCATGGTGTACACGACAGTCTCCAGGCGCTGCAGCCGCTGAATGCGATCCACCACCGTAGGCTGACTCGCATCGATGGTCAGCGTTCGTCCAGTGACCGCCGACAAGAAATGACTCAGCAGCGTGCGTCCCGAAGTTCGGGAGAGCATGATCCATCCAACCGAGGCAACGAGCAGAACTCCGAGAAGTAGTCCAAGAAAAAGGGCGATGCCAGTTTTTGGAGAGGAACGATTTGTCTGTTCGAGGATCGATCATGTGGCGAGGATAACACCGGGGAGAACGGTCGTTGGTCGTTAGTCGATGGTCGTTGGGTCGCGCTCGCTTTCGTCGTTCGCTCTTCGCTGTTCGTCGTTCGCTTTTCGTGCGGGCGCTTTCGGGGCCGCCGCTGCGCGGCTGTTACTTCGAAGGTATTAGTGCGTGTTTACCAGTACCCCCACCCCCCTCCTCTATAGGAATCATCGAGTTAGGCAATAATTTCCTGCCAAAATCTTGGGAGCAAAGGACTTGATTGCAAAATATTCCGGAATAAAGAGTTAGCGTGATTTCGACAGTTTTTCCCGATTTGGGCTACGAATTACGCTCCGCGATTTACTTCCTATTTGATTATCAAAGAGTACTGAGGGCGGCTACGCATAGCGTCGTCCGATTGGCTCTGGAGCCAAACATACTTCGTCCCAAACCGCAGGTCGTCATCATTGTCGCGGATGTTGGAGCGGATGTCTGTGACGGGCGTCACAGGGTGATTGTGATGAAAGAGCAGAAGGGACCGAGAACGAAGTCAAAGGCAGCGGACAAGAGTGTCCGCTCCACACGGGCATGGGATGTGAATATTTCGGCTAGGGGCCAATTGAACATTTTGGTTGTCCATCCATCACTGACATCGGGCGGGGCTGTGGATTTAATCAAGGTATGGTCGATGGTTCTGTTCCTATCCACCTCTACGATTACCGACGGCGACTGCCACATTATCAAAAAGCCGAGCGCGCAAGTTTCGTCACGTTTCGGAAGTTGAATGATGGGGCGTTTTCTGTGGACGCGTGCGATGTCGTTCTTCAGCACTGCCTGCATGACAACGGAAAGCGATACTCACTGCATGCGGCTGTCGTGATGCCTACTCATGTGCATTTGTTACTGACAGTTTTGCTTGATGAGCATGGCTGGCCGTTCGAACTTTCTGAAATCTTGAAGTTGATCAAGGGAGTTTCGGCGCGGAGTATCAATAAACTGACGGGAAGATCCGGCCCGGTTTGGCAGGATGAGTCGTTTGATCATGTGCTGCGATCGGATGAGAGTTTCGAAGAAAAACTGGAGTATGTCCGGCAGAATCCGGTGCGAGTAGGGCTGGTGAAGAGAGCGGAGGATTATCCCTGGCTATGGGTTGAGCAGAGGCCGTGTGGAGCGGACACTCCTGTCCGCTGCCTTTGAGGTTGGGGAGGAAGATCAAGATCAAGATCAAGATCAAAGGCAGCTGACAAGAGTGTCAGCTCCACACGAGCAAAAAGGCCATTGAGATAAATCTCAATGGCCTTTGATTTAATGCCGGCAACTACCTACTCTCCCACACACTTTCGCGTGCAGTACCATCGGCCCAGCGGGGCTTAACTTCCGTGTTCGGGATGGGAACGGGTGGAACCCCCGCGGTAAGATCACCGACAACTTGGAGCCGTCAGCTGTCAGCCATCAGCGTTCAGTAGATTCCTACTGAGCTGACTTTGTGGATGACGCGCGGCAAGCTTGATGATCTCGGCTAACAGCAGGTCCTTCGCTTCGCTCAGGATGACAATTTCATTAGAGCTGCGAATTCCAACTGCGAGCTGAGAGCTGAATTTCAAAGAGCGCTTAAAAATCCGAGGACGAAGCCTCACAACTGAATAGATTGGGTGTTGGATCGGATCTCTAGGATACGAGTCAACTTTACAAGATGAATATCGTCGGCGCCAGTCGTCAGAACTGTGTCGTCAGTTGCGTCCAGTTTCTGACGCTTCTGAGGAGGCTGAATGCTTTCGAACAAGTTCGAACTGAAAGCAAAGAGCTGAGTTACTGACGGCTGTTACTGCACCGAGTAAATTTTATGGTCAAGCCGAACGGGCGATTAGTACAGGTAAGCTACACGCATTACTGCGCTTCAACATCCTGCCTATCAACCAGGTAGTCTACCTGGGCCCTTCATTACCCTTAAGGGTTGGGAGATCTAATCTTGAGGAGTGCTTCCCGCTTATATGCATTCAGCGGTTATCACAACCGAACTTCGCTACCCAGCGATGCCATTGGCATGACAGCTGGATCACAAGAGGTTCGTCCATCCCGGTCCTCTCGTACTAAGGACAGGCCCTCTCAAATCTCCTGCGCCCACAACAGATAGGGACCGAACTGTCTCGCGACGTTCTGAACCCAGCTCACGTACCGCTTTAATAGGCGAACAGCCTAACCCTTGGAACCTTCTACAGCTCCAGGATGCGATGAGCCGACATCGAGGTGCCAAACCGGAGCGTCGATATGAACTCTTGGCTCCGATCAGCCTGTTATCCCCGGCGTACCTTTTATCCGTTGAGCGATGGCCATTCCATACAGAACCACCGGATCACTAACGCCTACTTTCGTACCTGCTCGACTTGTAGGTCTCGCAGTCAACCACGCTTATACGTTTGCATTCAGCGGCTGATTTCCAAACAGCCTGAGCGTAGCTTCGCGCGCCTCCGTTACAATTTAGGAGGCGACCGCCCCAGTCAAACTACCCGCCTTACTATGTCCCTTTCCCGGATTACGGGAATAGGTTAGAACCACAGAACTCGCAGGGTGGTATCTCACCGGTGGCTCCTCCAAGTCCAAGAACCTGAAATCAAAGCCTCCCACCTATCCTGCGCAGCAAGTGCCATAGTTCATAGTAAAGGTATAGTAAAGGTGCACGGGGTCTTTCCGTCTAGTTGCGGGCAACCGGCATCTTCACCGGCACTACAAGTTCGCCGTGTCAGTTGGCAAGACAGTCGCACTTTCGTTACGCCATTCGTGCAGGTCGGAACTTACCCGACAAGGAATTTCGCTACCTTAGGACCGTTATAGTTACGGCCGCCGTTCACTGGGGCTTCAGTTCAAAGCTTTGCCTTGCGGCTAACCTCTCCCTTTAACCTTCCAGCACCGGGCAGGCGTCAGCCCCTATACGTCGTTTTCGACTTAGCAGAGACCTGTGTTTTTGTTAAACAGTCGCAATGCGCATTTCTCTGCGGCCTCTTCGGGCTTGCACCCTAGTGAGGCACCCCTTTTCCCGAAGTTACGGGGTTAATTTGCCGAGTTCCTTACCAACTGTTCTCACGAGCGCCTTAGAATATTCTTCTCGTCTACCTGTGTCGGTTTGAGGTACGGATCCCATGTTTTCTCCTTAGAGGATTTTCTCGGCAGCGTGGAATCAGCAGCTTTCCCCCATACGGGGTACTGTTTTGCGTCTCAGTGATAGCTTCCCAACGGATTTACCTATCGGAAACACCTTACACGCATCAACCGTCATAGCCATAGGACGGCCTGCATATCCTTCTGCGTCTCCCCATCGTGATAACGAATACACGGGAGGTCCGGAATGTTAACCGGATGTCCATCAGCTACGCCTT
>CAWGOX010000005.1:0-16649 GCA_963824315.1 uncultured Acidobacteriaceae bacterium
CAATCGATGCGAGTCCACGCATCATGCCGAGTCGCCAGCGATTGCATGGCGCGAATTTCCCGCTCGACGCGTTCCGCCCCTTCACGGTCACTTTTGTTGATCACGAAAATATCTGCGATTTCCATGATCCCCGCCTTGATCGTCTGGACATCATCGCCCATGCCCGGAACCAGAATCACGACCGTGACATCCGCCAGGCGAACAATGTCCACTTCGTCCTGTCCGACACCCACGGTTTCAATCATTACGATGTCGCGACCCGAAGCATCGAGCACAGTCGTCGCGTCGGCGGTGGCACGCGCTAATCCTCCAAGCGATCCTCGGGTCGCCATGCTGCGAATAAAAATTCCGGGATCGCTGTAATGGTCCTGCATGCGAATCCGGTCCCCGAGAATCGCACCGCCCGTATAAGGACTCGTCGGATCAACCGCGATGATGCCAACGGTCTGATTTTCTTTTCGATAATGCTTGGCCAGTTGATCGACCAGCGTACTCTTCCCCGCTCCTGGAGCGCCTGTCAATCCGATGACTCGCGCTTTGCCCGTATGCGGAAACAAAGACTTCAAAAGTTCCGACCATCCGCTCGATCGATTCTCAACCACTGAAATCGCACGCGCGAGGGCGCGAGTATCACCCGAACGCAGCAGCTCAATCGTTGATTGGATGGATGGTTTCAATCTGTCAGTGTAAAGCAGGCGCGGAGCGGAGGGGAACGAATGTTAGACGAATCGCGGACTATCGCCCAGTTTCTGGGGCACCTAAATACCTTTGACCACAGCCATTGAAAGTCCTACGATGGAGGCGGGGGTGCAGCCATGGACACGATCCCGCTCAAACCGGAGCGCAAGGCGCAACTCGAGGAGTATGCAAGACGGCGCGGCCAAGACCCTGCCACAGCCCTCGATCAAGCCCTGGGAAACTATCTGGAGTGGGAACGTCAAGACTTCGCCGAAGCGGTTGAAGGCATTCATCGCGGCTATCAGGATGTAAGAGCCGGGCGTACCAAGCCTGCTGCCGAGTTTCTCTCGGAACTACGCCGCAAGCATGACATTTCGCGTTGAAATCACCACCACTGCGGAGCAAGACTCAGATTTAATGCTTGACTGGCTTTTGTCTCAGCATGCCGGAGATGCGGGCAAGCGCTGGTTCTTGGCATTGCAGGAATCCATCGCATCTCTCGCCGAATTTCCTCGACGTTGCCCGCTCGCGCCGGAAAGCTCTATCTTTCCTTTTGAAGTACGCCATCTGTTTTACGGTCAGGCGCCGCATGTGTATCGGATTCTCTTCCCGATTGAAGACGAGACCGTTTATATCCTCCATTTGCGCCACGGCCGCCGTCAGCCGCTGATTCGTTAGCAAGCTGGTTCATTCGTACGGCCTCGGCTGGCGCCGAATTCTTCAATTCCGACCCACCATCGGATTCGCGATGCCATCGACGCTGGGCGCAATCGATCCTCCGTCTTGACGGTGCCTGGTCCGTCGTCCGATCCGCACAATCCGATATACATCCACAGAAACGATCACTAGGATCACAATCACCGCCCAAGGCAGCGCTCTCGCCGTCCAGCTATTGAGGAAGTCGGTTAACGCGGTCGCTCTTGAAGGGGAAAGACCGGGTGCATCGATTCCAGTGAGGACTCGTGCTCTGAGAAACCAGCAGAATACTGCGCCTCCGGCCACATGCAGAAGCAACTGCATGACCGCGCTGCCGCGCGTCCAAACGGGATGAAGAAGCTTCCACACGCCACTCATAAGCTGGAGAGCGTTCACGAACACGACGCTCCAGAAAATGAACTGCCACACGGGCGCGATTGCCAGATGGGCACCATAAAGATCGATTACCGCGCGCGGCCACAGGGTACTAAGGAACCAAATCTCCACGGCCGTCGTCCCCCCAATTTCAAAGATCGAATCCGTCAGTGGAATACGATTCGGATCCCGCAACGGCGGAAGCTTGCGCGGATTCCAGGTATTCAGATTGCCAAAATCGACGCCACTTCTTTCAACGATCGCGAACGTCAACGTCGTGAAAAATGTGAAAAAGACTACGGTCGCCCACAGGTTCTCCATATGCAGATAGCTGCGATGCGCGGGATCGACGAGCAAGAACACCAGCCAGATCGCGAACCGGGGCACGATGCACCCAGCCAGCAAAATCGCCATTACAAATTTGTAGATCGGAAACAGCTCCGGCCCGATCAGATATTGCTGCGGCCGATAACGCAGTGCCACGCGCAAGGGCGGCCCGCAGCGTTTGAGGATTGCCTCAATTTCGCCGTCGTTCAGTTTGCGGCCGAGTTCCGACTCCTTCTCTTCGATCTGCGAACGTAGATCTTCCGACAACTCCGCGATAATGTCTTTCTTCTGCCGCCGCGGTAACCAGAATTCCACCGCTTGCAAGTAACGATCGAGTAGTTCCATGACAACTCCTTAAGAAAATAATTTCGGTAACAATTTCCCTTTAGAGAATTCCAGTCAGCGAGGCATTGATTCGCTGCCACTCCGCGCTCAATTGCTTGAGCACTCGCTTGCCCTCCGGAGAAAGCACGTAGAAACGCTTGTTACGCTTGTCTTCTTCGCGCCAGATGCTGGTCAAAAGTCCCTGACTCTCCAGCCGTCGCAGCAGCGGATACATCGTTCCTTCGTCAATATCCAGGCCTTGGTCCGACAATGCCTTGCGCAGCGTGTAGCCATAGCGTTCCGTGCGCAATTGCGACAGGACAGCCAGACTCAAGCAGCCACGACGCAGCTCCAGGCGAAGATTTTCGAATACATCGGGATTGGCATTACTCTGCGACATACAGTGTATGACGTACACTGTATGTCACACAGTGTACATTGTCAAGCGAAATTACTGAACATCTTTTCGCCGGAAATTTTCGTAGCTGAAACGGGGCCGGCCAGGTGCAGAAAACGAGAAGTCCGACGGGCAGGGACGCGCGTCGGCTCACGAATTGCTACTAATCTTTCAGTAGCTGTCTCGCGATCACCAGTCGTTGAATTTCGCTGGTACCTTCGCCGATCGTGCAGAGTTTCACGTCGCGATAAAACTTCTCAGCAGGATAGTCTTTGATAAACCCATACCCGCCGTGAATCTGCACACCTTCGTTGGCACACTTCACCGCAACTTCGCTGGCGTAGAGCTTGGCCATCGACGATTCGAGGGTCGTTTTCATGCCCGCGTCTTTCATCGAGGCAGCGCGCATCGTGAGAAGTTTCGCAGCTTCGATTTCGGTGGCCATATCCGCCAGCTTCCACTGGATCGCCTGAAATTCCGAGATCGCTTTACCAAACTGCTGGCGTTCCTTGGAATATTTCAGCGCGGCGTTATATGCGCCATCCGCCATTCCCAGCGACAATGCGGCGATCGAAATTCGTCCGCCATCCAGAATTCGCATGGCGTCACGGAAACCGTTGCCTTCTCCACCGACAAGATTCTCAGCCGGAACAAAACAGTCTTCGAAAATCAGCTCAGCGGTATCGCTGGCGCGCAATCCAAGCTTGTTTTCTTTTTTGCCCGGACGAAATCCCTTGAAATCCTTCTCGACGATGAATGCAGAGAGTCCGTGAGTTCGAGCTGTACGATCCGTTACTGCCAACGCCAAAATCACGTCGGCATAATGCCCATTGGTGATGAATGTCTTCGTGCCGTTGAGCACCCATCCGCCCTTGGCGCGGGTTGCCGTCATGCGCGCGCTGCCCGCATCCGAGCCAGCCGAGGGTTCGGTCAATCCCCATGCGCCAATAAACTCACCAGTCGCCAATTTCGGGACATACTTTTTCTTCTGCGCTTCATTGCCCGCAACATAAATGTGGTTCGAGCACAAAGAAGTATGGGCCGCCACAATGATTCCAACCGACCCGTCCACACGAGAGAGCTCCGCGATGGCCGTGACATATTCCACGTAGCCCATGCCCGCTCCGCCGTATTCAGGCGGAAAAATGATGCCCAACAATCCAAGCTTGCCGAGCTCTTTGACGGTTGCGAGCGGAAATTCGCTCGCTTCGTCCCATTTCATGACGTTCGGCGCAATCTCACGTTCGGCAAACTCGCGCACGGTTTTCTTGAGTTGCAACTGCTCTTCGTTAAGCTGGAAATCCAAGTGGAACTCTCCTCTGCGGTGCGAGTGCTGCTCACGAACCTTTGAAACAAAATGCCGGAGCGAAATCGATCGCGGTAAAACCGATTGCACTAAATCCAAGCGCTCGAAAATCGAGCGCACTAAAATTTCAGATGGGATGCCGCGTGCGGGGACGTTGAAAAACTGGCGCCCAACTTTTCATTTAAGCATGCCGTGCAGCATTCACGAAATCCTGCTACCGACCGGTTGGCTTGGGGAAGCGCCAAATCAGCATTTCCCTCACTAATGACTCAGAAGCATTTTGAACGCATTCACCGAAATCGGAACGAAGGCCAGCAGCAGCAGGAAGAACACTCCTACAAATAAGAACACCCAGAGTCGCGTGGATCGGGCCAGTACGAGTTTTTGCCGTTCGACGACCTGTTGCTGGACCGCTAACGATTGTTTTTGGTTCGTCAAACCTTGCTGCTGTCCATCGACAAAGGCTTGCAGCAGTTCTATCTGCTTGATCTGCAGGTCGCGGATCTCGCGCAACAACGTCTCGTTAGACACGTCAGCCATAGAATTCCTAAGAAGACTTTTCCTAAGAAGGCTATTCCTGAGGAAACTCTCCCTGACACACATCACACATCAGGATTAGGCTCCGCGGATACATCGCCGAAGTCGTACGACGTTTGCGGCAGTCTGCACTCGATCCGCGACGGAGTTTTAAGCGACTTTCTTGGGAGCAATTCCCAGAACCTTTTTGGCGAGCCACACCGGTGCCACCAGGACATGCACAGGGTTAGTCAGAAACGCGGGTTTGTTGCCCTCAATGAAGTGCCCGAGCCAAGCCAGCCCAAAAGCGGTAGGAATCAGAAGAAGCGCGACCATCCAGTGCCACCACACCACTATCAGAGACGAAAAGCCTACCGGGATGGCAATCATGTGCAGAGCGCGGTTGACGGGATGGTTATGCGCGCCGTCGTAATGTGAATGAAGTCCCATATTCGACCTCACCTGGTAAGGTTCGCGACAGGTCTGTAACGATCGCGATTATATCCCCAAGTCGCATGTACCGGAATCCTCGCAAACTCTTTATTTAGAATGCCGTTGATGCTTTGTTGGAAACGATTTCCGGGTTATACTCACTACCATATCGGAGTGCTAGGTTCTCGAAATCCCCGTCGATAACCTTAGGCAAAGCAGTCCTTTGTCTGTCGCGGGGCCGAAACTGCGCTCCCCTCGCTGGCTCTCCGAACCTGGGCATCTTTTAATGGACGACCGCGACCGCAGGGCCAACGATTCCGACAGCCCGACGATGCCGGGTACACGTCCGCCTACGGATGTCGGCGCGGCCGCGCTCACGCCGCCACCCCTTTCAAACGCTCCTCTTTCCGACGCTCCTACATTGCCGCATGGAACCATGATCCCTGGGGCAACTCAGGCGCTTCCCTATTTGCGCCAGACGCCTGCTCCCATCAGCAACATCTCAGCCTTCCAGGGACTGCAGCCAGGCGTGCTTTTCGGAGAACGCTACGAGATCATGGGCGTACTCGGACAAGGCGGCATGGGTGCCGTTTACAAAGCTCGGGACCGCGAGCTTGACCGGCTCATCGCTCTGAAGGTCATCCGCCCCGAATTAGCAAACGATCCCGCAATTCTCCAGCGCTTTAAGCAGGAGCTGATTCTCTCCCGCAACATCACGCACAAGAACGTCGTCCGCATTTTCGATTTGGGTGAGGCTGAGGGCATCCGCTTCATCAGCATGGAATATGTTGACGGCGAAGATTTGCGGACCATCCTCCGTCGTGACGGGAAATTCTCTCCCAAAGATGCAATCTCAGTGATCGAGCAAGTCTGCCGTGCGCTCGATTCAGCGCATACAGAAGGCGTGATCCATCGCGACCTGAAACCGCAGAACATCATGCGGGATAAAAATGGCCGCATCGTCGTGATGGACTTCGGCCTCGCGCGCTCCCTCGGCGACGCCGGCATGACCCAGACCGGCGCAATCGTGGGCACGATCGAGTACATGTCGCCCGAACAGGCGCTCGGCAGCACGCTTGATCAGCGCTCCGACATTTTTAGCGTCGGCTTAATTTTCTACGAACTGCTGACGGCGAAGGCACCCTACGAAGCTGACACCGCGATCGCGAGCCTGATGAAGCGCACGCGCGAAGAGGCGCGGTCTGTCTCCGAAGTCGATGCCACGGTTCCCCGCTCCCTGAGCGCAATCGTCGCCCGATGCCTGGAGCGGGAGCCCGCCAACCGCTACCACTCCGCGGTTGAACTCCTACAGCAATTAACGACGTGGGAAGCGAATCCCGACATCACGCCCGAAAAATTGTCGCAGATGATTTCGCACCCAATCGTGCGCATCTCCCGCTTCAGCCTCGACCTTCCAGGAAAAAGCTGGATGTGGATCTCGGGCGCGGTGCTCGTAGTAATACTGGCAATTTTCGCCGGACGGACGCTCCTCAATCATCCGACCGCAAACTCGATTGCAATGGTGGAAGGCATCCCCTCCCTCAAGCAGGGCAAATATGTCGCGATCCTCCCACTGAAATTGGTAGGCGATCAGAAAGCACTCGGTTACGTCGCGGACGGTATCCAAGAAGCTCTCGCAGCAAAACTCTTTCAGTTGAAGGAAGTCCATCTGGCCTCTGCGGATGCAGTGGATAAAGCCGCCGCCAAAGATCAGCCTATTTCCAAACTGGCGCGCGAACTCGGCGTCAACCTGATCTTGCAAGGCAGCGTGCAAGGCAATAGCGACAAACTACGCGTCACTCTGAGTCTCGACGACGCGGCCTCCGGCAAACGCCTCTGGAGCGACGAGTTCCCCGGCATCCCAGGCGATGTACTCGCCCTCGAGGACCAGATTTACGGCCACGTCGTAACGGCCCTGTCTTTGAAGCCCACGGACGAAGAGCAAGCGCGTGTCGGTGCTCACCCCACCGAGGACTTGAAAGCCTATGACCTCTACCTGCAAGGCCGGAACACGCTCCGCAACGGTCACAGTCAGGACGCATACAAGCAAGCCGTCGGACTCTTCGAGCAAGCGATCGACAAGGATGCCAACTTCGCGCTCGCCTACACGGGGCTCGCCGACTCGAGTCTTCGCATGTATGGCGAGACCAAAGATGGAATCTGGGCACAGAAGGCAACTCTCGCTGCACAAAACGGCGAGCGTCTCTCCAACAATTTGCCGGAAGTTCACATGTCGCTGGGGAGCGTGTACTCCGCGACCGGAAAGAATGCCCAGGCGGTCGCTGAATTAAAACGCGCGCTGGAACTGGCCCCAAACTCGGACGAAGCGTATCGGAGTCTGGGCGAAGCTTACAACTCCAGCGGCCAAACGGACGAAGCGATCGCCGCATATCAAAAGGCGGTGGCCGCCAACTCCTATTATTGGCTGAATCATAATGCGCTCGGTAACGCGTACTTTGGCCTCGGCGACACCGCGAAGGCATTGCCCGAATATCAGAAGGTCACTGAAATCGCGCCCGAAAGCCCGATGGGGTATGAAGGAGTTGGTTCGGTGTACCTGCGCGAGGGCAAATGGGGAGAGGCAATTCCTCAATTTCAAAAGGCATTGGCGATCGCACCAGATTCGCCAACGTACTCCAACCTGGGCACAGCCTACTTCTTCTTGAAGGACTATACCCAGGCGACGAAGAACTACGAGAAAGCCGTCGAGATGACGCCTAACGATGAAAGTTTATTGGGCAATCTAGGGGACGCTTATCGCTGGTCGGGTCATTCCGATCAAGCCGCCACCGCTTACGGCAAAGCGATCTCGATGGCCTTCCAACAGCTGCAAGTGAATCCGCGTTCCGCTGCGATCATGGGCGACCTCGGGTTGCTCTACGCCAAGAAGGGCGACGCGACGAACGCGGTGCAGTACACCAACCAGGCGCGGGCCATCACCCCGGATGACGTTCAGTTGATGTATTCGGAAGCCGTAGTGAAGACGCTGATTGGCAAACCAGAGGAAGCGTTGAAGTCGTTGCGGATGGCGTTAGAGAAGGGCTACGCTGCGCAGGAGGCCTGGAACGATCCTGAACTCCAGAAGCTCCAGGCCCTGCCGCAGTTTTCACAATTGGTGAACGAGTTTACAAAAAAGAACCACTGAGCTTAAGCCCTGAAGTAGTTCTTCCATGACTTGCGCCGAGAAACAATAGCGCCCAATCCAGTCATCATCAGAGCAACCGTTCCTGGTTCCGGAACCGTTCCTGCATGACCAGTAATCGGAAGTCCGTTGGGCCAGCAACCACCCGCACAAGCAAACTCGATCGAGAAGCTTTGTCCCGCGAGAATTCCCTTCTCAGGATTTTTCGCGCCCTTGGTACCCGCCAGAAGAATCTCAACCGATCCGTTCTTCAAGGTCTTGGTAGTGCAAGTGAGAAACAACGTTTGCACGCAGCTGATGTCAGCCGCAGGAACGCCGGTTTCAATCAACGTCAGCGAGGTCCAATTCTTGCCGCTCGCGTTCGTGAAGAACAGCGTGCCCGATCCCGTCTTCGGTGGAGTCGTGAAGCTAAAGTTCAGGCCTACATTCATACAACCTTGAGGCGGACAAGCCTCTGGAGTCTGAGCGTTGCCGCCGTTGATGCCGTGAATAATGATCTTTGGATCATTGATTCCGTCAGCAAAGGCCATCGCCGACCCCATTACGAGCAGTAAAACCACTGCACAGATCTGAGAAATTTTCATCGAAGTTTTCCTGTTCACCAAAGGAATTTGCTGGGTACTCTTTTCCCAGCTTTAGGGGAGTTTGGCGAGGTTAACTTGTTCAATAGGCTGGGTCAAGCGGAATTAACCACAACTCAACAAATATCTGTGCATTACTCGAAAAACATGCAAACCATTGCGCATAGCGGGTTCTATGTAGGCAAGCTTCTGCATCTATCGCCTAAAAAGTCGCAATACATTTCGCATGGTGCCGCGATCCAATAAAAAAGCCGGAGCCCGAAAGCTCCGGCTGTCCAGTTGGCTGGTGTGCCCGGATAAAGACAAACTGACGAAATTTTGACCCCGAGATGAGGCTCTCGGCGCGCCTTACGCGCTTCTTCGCGGCCGCACCGTCAAGTCACGCACCTGTGCCAGAATGCTCGACATCTGCATTCCGTTCAGTTGCGACAAGAATGGCATCACGTCCGCGACAAATGGATCTTCCATCAACTCGCGAACTTCTTCCTGACGATTGCGCTCTCCACCGGAAAGCAAATCAGGAACGCTTACTTCGAGCGCGCGCGCTAATCTTTCCAGCGAGGATAAAGTCGGAGTCGCTTTTTCGTTTTCAATTTTCGAAACATACGTCCGTGGCACGGACATACGCAGCGCCAATTGACGCTGACTCAAACCACTTCGCAACCGAAGTGATCGAATGGAGTGGGCCAATCTCAGATGCCCGCGCCCGCTAGAATGAACATTCACCGGGAGCACTTCTGGCACCATGGTCATGGCAGCAATCTCCGCTTCGTCCTCATCCAATGAAAGATGACAACGGCGGCACAAGCTGTTAGATGTGCGGAATTGCACTAAGAGACAACGATCGCAGCGAACAACTTCCCGTGAGTCCACGGGCGTAAGTGTTGTGGCCATTCAGGTTTTGCGAGTGCCAGAGCGGGGGCTACTCTCAAAAGCGAACTGGCAACCAATCTGCTGGATTCGCCCTGTGGATGTCAAGGTAAATGTGAGGGAAGTAAAAGGAGTTATAGAAATCGAATGCATGCAGCACCGAAACACTTTGCAATAATCGGCTGATAAAGAGGGGAATCCAATGAATCAACGTGAAGCGGCGTGGTGTTTACTAACTGAGTTCACCCAGTCAGAAAGTTTGCTCAAGCATGCACTTTCCGTCGAAGCCTGTATGCGTGCGTACGCGCGCAAAAACGGAGCCGATGAAGAATTGTGGGGAACGGTTGGTCTCTTGCACGATTTTGACTACGAAAAATATCCCAGCGCCGAGGAACATCCGTACAAAGGTTCCGAGATCTTGAAGGAGCGCGGCTATTCAGACGAGATTCGGCGAGCCATCATGTCGCATGCCGAGTACTCCGGCGTCACGCGTATTTCCCCGATGGAAAAAACCCTCTTCGCGTGCGACGAACTTGCCGGATTCATCACCGCATGCACCTTGGTCAAGCCCAGCAAGTCTTTGTCCGAAGTAGAAGCAAAATCAGTACGCAAAAAAATGAAAGACAAAGCATTCGCACGCAGCGTTCACCGCGAGGATATTATCGCCGGCGCAGCGGATCTCGGACTCGATCTCGAAGAGCACATCGGTTTCTGCATCGCAGCCATGCAGACCGTCGCCAAGGAATTGGGTCTCGAAGGTACAGCACAAAACTCGGGCACGTGATCACAAAAAAGCCCTGCCACCCGCGTGAGGGATGACAGGGCATTCTTCGGATCAAACAGAGACTTAGTATCCCTACTGCGCGAAGAAGAAATCGGCGAACGCCTGCGCGTTCGGAGTTCCCACTCCAGTCACCTCATCCCAACCCGGAGCCGTTTTCAGGCTGGAATCCGTACCAAACGACAATATCTCCGCCGTATCCGGTAGCGCGAAGTAGTCCCACAGTGCGCTGACGAACTCGCCCCGTGCGCCTCCCGCTAACGTCTTCGCACTGTATTGCTTCGTCCCCTTGGAATCCTGAATCGATCCGGTCACGTTAGTCGCGGACGTAACGGGAGCGATATCAAAAATGGTTCCAGCCGGCATAGAGTAAAGATACGGCGCGGCCTGACCAAGTTCCGATCCACCACCGGCCAGAGATTCCTGGTTGGCGATTGCCCATAGCGCGGAGAACATTGGAGTCGCCAGGCTCGTCCCACCATAAACCTGCCAAACCTGTTCCGGCACCTGACCCGGAATGCTAATCAGGATCGCAGCCCCCGTGTAAGGATCCGCCAACCATGACACATCCGGAATTTGGCGATACTTGCCCGTTAGCGCCTTCTGGAACGAAGGCTTGAGGAACCCGCCGGTGCAGACCGGAGGTCGAAAGCGAGCGTTCTTGGTCACGCACTCACTCGCGCCGCCGCCCGAACCTCCAAAGAAGCCGCTCGGTGGCGGATCGTAAACCGTCCCCTGCTTAGCGACAAGGGTTCCGTTGTTTCCCCAACCCGATTGCCAATCGATCGAGTTGTCGGTATTCAACGCGAGAGTGACGCCTCCCACGGCGGTGGCCCAGGGAGAATCCGCTGGCGCGCTGATAGTCCTGCGAATTGTCTGGAGCTGGTAGTCGCCGTAGTCTCCCCTCGCAAAGTTGAAGGAGATGCCCACCGCTGCGCCAATCTCCGAGATCAGATTCTCTGTGTCGAGTTCCGTGGTCGCGGTATATAACTCGGTCGAGGAGTAACTCCCCGATAGCACATTGCCCAGACCTTCGTTCGCGACATCAAACTCGGCCTGATTAACATCCTGAAAGTTTGCCGACGGTGGAACCACGAGATTGATGTTCGCGCCCGGAGCAATCGCGTGCGCCCACTCCACGTCGATGTTGATTTCCACTTGATCGTAAGAGATGCACTCGCTCGGTGCCGTGTAGGTGATGGCAAAGTTCGACGAGGTCAACTTCGGCAGACCGAACTTCGCCGAAAACTTGTTGGCATCCTTTTGAATGGAGTACGAACCGCACCAATCGATGATCGCAATCGTCTGACCCGATCCGTCATAGCCCTCGTTATACAGGCCAGTCAGATTGTAGGCACTCTGAATCGAAGGCGGCGTGTAGGCGCAGCCTGGACCAGTCTGGCTTTGAAGATTCAGTTTGTTGCCCGTGTAAGTGCCGATCGGCAACTCCCCATCGCCGTTAGTGGAAAACGTATCTGTTTCCGTGCCGGTGAAACACTGCGACGAATAAAAATCGGCGTTGCTGACCGGCTTCTGTTTTTGCGCTGCCGCTCCCGACGCCGCTCCCGACTTAGATCCGCCCAAGCCCGTCGGTCGAGCCATGAACGTATGCTCAAACTGTGCCGAATCAAGTCCCGATATCGCCCTCACCAAAAGGCCGGCCGGTCCTTCAACTCGAGGATCGCTCGCGTTCCCGCGGATCGTCTTCTCGCCAACCTGATAATTATTGAGCTGTACCTGGAACGCCTTTTCCACATCGGCGACCGTACCCCGTGCGCGGACATAGAAGTTGCTGGGCCCCGTCTTCACGACCGCGAGATTGTGCGTCGTAAAAAACTGACGCACTGTGTTCGCTTCCTGCGCCGTCGGCGCAAATCGCTCCGCGATATCCTTCGCCTTTAGCCAGTGATGGTAATTGGGCGACGTACGGTCATAGAGGGACTCCGTGAGCGCATCGAACTCGCTCCGATTATGGAGCTGCAACCAGATGCTCACTTCGATCACCTTCGCTGGATCTTCTGCTCCAAGGTTCTTTGCCGTACCCACATAGCTCGGCGTGTTGTTCGCGATGACGTTCGAAGTGACGTTGCTGCCCATGGCGCTCGCGCAGAGCAGCGCGCAACTCATCGCGACCCAGATTGCGATACCTGGACGTTGAAAAAGAAACCCTGCGTTTTCCGTTCTGTTCGTTCCAATCATTAATTCCTCCCTGGGAAAGTCGAAGCCACCGGAGCGGCCATCTCGTCGGCAGCTATTTCTTCAGTTTGTCTTTCGCCGCCAGTCCAAAAACCTGCAATTGTTGGTTGCTCGCGACGAAAACAAGTCCATTCGCCACGACCGGTACCAAATTCGCGTTGCCACCTGTATTCGGCCAATTGCCGGCGGTCGATTCGAACAACTTGGTCATCTTCGTTCCCGACTCGGGATCAAACGCGAACAGACGAATCGGTGCTCCCTTGTTGTTCGTAGTCGGCCGCGATATTGCCCAAATGATCGGAGTTGCTTTGCCGTTGGAAGAAATGGAAGTAAAGAATCCAGGATCCTGCAAACGTCCGCTCAATCCTGATCCGCTGGCGGCCCTTTTCAAAGCGACCTTCGGCGACGTCTGTATTTTGAACACTTCAATCGCTCCGCCGCCGCTACTCACGACGCGTCCCAATCCATCTGAAGGATCCACAAAATACGATTGACCACACCAGCATCCGCCAATCGAGTAAGTGCCGAGCACATTATTTTTCGTCGTCGAGTATCCACCTAGGTTGTCTTCGTTCATCAGAAACATCATTCCCGTTTTTCCAGCCGCGACGGCCAAATGTGGCGTGGCTCCTGGCTGATCGGGCAACACCAACACTCCGCCGGCACCGAAATCCACGTCTCCCTGATCCAGATTCACCTGGTCCATCGGAGTAAACACGCTAAGCACCGTGGTCAGCGTTGGAGACACCTTGACCACACTCTCTTGAATGTTCGTAATTCCATCGTAGGTGTCCGGATCCGAATTCCCCGTCACAAAAACAATGTTGCCCGCGTCATCCGCTGCCAGCCCGTATCCGGACATCCAAATGGATGACAGAAAAAACTCGTCCGGCGACGTAGCTTGCGTATCGAGCAACTGGTTCGTCGGGAACGGTGTCATGGAACCCGCCGTCCACCCTAATAGCCAACCGCGCGAAAGATTTCCCGCGATATCGCAGAAGCTGCCGAACCCCGCATAAATACTGCCGTTCGCAAGCAACAGTCCCGGACGCTGCCTCTGATACTTCGCATTGAAATTGAACACCCTCCCGTTGTTGAGCGTGTGCGAAGCCGTCACGAACTGAGGTGCCACTTTGTCAGTCAAACTCCCCAGGTCGAGTGCATGCAGGCGATAAGCCGGACCGCTCTGATCCTGTGTGTAAATCATGACGTACAACGTTTTGCTCTCGGGATCGATCACCGGAGTCGAGTTGATGCCAACGTTCGGCCCATTGTTGCCGCATCCCAATGGCAATGCCACCGGCTTTCCAAAATTAGGGCTCAGCAATACCGCACGCGTGTGAATGTCGATGGCATAGACCGTGTCGCCCTCCGTCGCCACATAAACCACGTCGTGCTTCCCCTGCGAGTTCCCAGCGGTAATCTGAACTCCGGGAACAACCAAAGGCTGCGCATCAACCTGATCGTCCAGCGTAACAGTCTGCAAAAGGCCGAAAGAAGAACTACTGACTTTGGCGGGCGTCAACACGTTCTCACTCTGATTCCATCCCGTGCGGTTGTTGTCGTTGTGATAGGTGGTGACCGCAGTCTGAGCGTTCAACAACGCTGTGTTTGCGCAGATTGCAATAACGAAGACGGCCGCGAACACGGCGTTGCCGAAGCGGCAATTCCCTTTGCGATGTTGCATCATTGTCTGGTCCTTTTGAATTTTCGTTTTGACGATTGGTTGCGGTGGACGACTCGCTTAGTTCGGTGAGTTTAATGCATCGGGAACTGGTCCGCAAACGCAGATGATTCTAGTGCAGGAAATATTCACTCTATGTGCAAAAAGTCGCGATACAAGGGCTGACAATATCGAAAGATTTCGTTCTGCTCGTTACCGCACGACCGCTGCCACCTTACCGCTGGCAATCAAGTCTGCAATCCGCGCGAAATCCTGATACATGACGCGATCCTTGTCCATCGTCGCGCACACCGATCGAATTGCAGCGTGCGCCTGTTGCAACGGCTTCGAGGTCTTGAGCGGTGCGAGGAAGTCGATCGCCTGCGCCGCTGCCATGGCTTCAATAGCCAGCGTGTTACGCGTGTTGTCGATCACTCTCTTCAATTTGTTCGCTGCCGTCATCCCCATCGAGACAAAATCCTCCTTGTTGCCGGACGTAGTAATCGAATCCACCGACGCGGGATGCGACAGCACCTTGTTCTCACTCACCAACGCGGCCGCAGTTACTTGTGGCATCATGAAGCCGGAATTCATCCCAGCGCCAGGAGCGAGAAACGGTGGCAAACCCTCGCTGAGCGCGGGATTCACCATACGCTCCAACCGGCGTTCACTCATCCCGGCCAGCGCACTCAAAGCAATTGCAAGAAAATCGAGTGCAAACGCCAGAGGCTCTCCGTGAAAATTCCCTCCGGAGATCACGTCGCCTTCTCCATCCATCGCCTTCAGATTTTTCACAAACACCAACGGATTATCCACCGCTGAATTCGTCTCAATCTCAAATACTCGGCGGCAGTGAGCGAGAGTATCGCGCACGGCTCCGTGAACTTGGGGAATGCAGCGCAACGAATAAGCATCCTGGACGCGGCCGCAGTCGCGATGCGCATCACGGATCTGGCTACTTTCCAAGAGACGACGCAAGTTTGCCGCGGTTTTAATTTGTCCGGGATGCGGCCGCGCACTCTGAATGCGTTCATCGAAGGCGACGTCGGTTCCCTGCAGTGCGTCGCATGCCATCGCGCCGATCACGTCCGCTGTATCAACCAGCGTTTCCGCTGCAAGCTGCATCAGAGTTCCAATGGCGAGCATGGCCTGCGTGCCGTTGATGAGTGACACCGCTTCTTTCGCTTCGAGGACAAGCGGCGTAATTTGCGCCCGCTTCAATGCCTCGCCACTCGGAATGCGAATTCCTTTATCGTCGAAACATTCCCCTTCGCCGATGAGCGCGAGCGCCAGATGTGCCAGCGGCGCGAGATCACCGCTCGCTCCCACGCTGCCTTGCGACGGCACCATCGGAGTGACGCCGCGATTGAGCATTTCGCAGATGGTGTCGATGGTGATGGCACGTACACCGGAGTTCCCTTTCGCCAGCGAGTTCGCGCGCAACAACATCATGGCGCGAGTGTCCGGGACCGAAAGCGGCTCTCCCACCCCAACGGCATGTGAACGAATCAAGTTCACCTGCAGTTCGCGAACCTGCGAACCAACGATGTGGACGTCGCTGAGTTTGCCGACGCCAGTCGTGATCGCGTACGAAATTTTATTGTTTGCGACCAGGGTATCCACGACCTCACGAGCGCGATTGACGGCCTCGCGCGCGTCCGCACTCAGCAACACAGGTCGGCGAACATCGGTATGCGCCACTTCGCGCACGGCTTCCAGCGTAAGGTCGTTTCCGTTGATATGCAGAGCGTTCAAGGCAGGTCTCGGTTCTTAAGTCTCAGGTCGTCGGTCTTAAAGTCTTGGGTCTTAAATCTCAGGTCCCAACTCTTAGGTCTCGACTCTTAAGGTCTTAGCTCCAAATTTCTTTGCTTCGTGTCAGGGCATCGCTTTAGCGATGCCGAAAATCCTCGCTATGGATGCCCCTTTAGGGGCTGCCCACCGCGGCGCGAAACGCTTTCAAATACTTCTCCGGCAGCGCGCGCGATTGCATCTTTGCATTCGCGACAATATGAGTGGTCTCGCCTTCCGCCAACGTTTCATTCGAGCCAGTGCTCGCCGCAACTCATATCCAAAGTGAATTACCTTCTCCCGGACACTCTTCAAATAGGTCCGCACAACACTTCGTCATCATAGTGCACGGGAGCCTTGTATCGGCATTGTGCATCGACTACAGCGATAAAACAATCATCTTCGCGCTCCATATCTCGATAGCTGAAGCCGAACTGGCGAGACAATTCCACCCGTCCCACTTCAAACCAAATGAAATGATTGGCATGATAGACAACGCCCATCTGATCGGTTTCTGCATAACGAACGCGGATGCGGGTTTCATTCAGGTCCCCAACCGGTTTAACTTCGAGCGGCC
>CAWGOX010000006.1:0-16110 GCA_963824315.1 uncultured Acidobacteriaceae bacterium
TGCCTTCACTTGCGACCGTTTTAACTATGGATGGAGTCCACGCATCATGCCGAGTCGCCAGCGATTGCATGGCGCGAATTTCCCGCTCGACGCGTTCAGCTCCCTCACGATCACTTTTGTTGATCACGAAAATGTCTGCGATTTCCATGATCCCCGCCTTGATCGTCTGGACATCATCGCCCATGCCCGGAACCAGAATTACGACCGTGACATCCGCCAGGCGAACAATGTCCACTTCGTCCTGTCCGACACCCACGGTTTCAATCATTACGATGTCGCGACCCGAAGCATCCAGCACAGTCGTCGCGTCGGCGGTGGCACGCGCTAATCCTCCAAGTGATCCTCGGGTCGCCATGCTGCGAATAAAAATTCCGGGATCGCTGTAATGGTCCTGCATGCGAATTCGGTCCCCGAGAATCGCTCCGCCCGTATAGGGGCTGGTCGGATCGACGGCGATGATGCCGACCGTCTGGTGTTCTTTTCGATAATGCGTGGCCAGTTGATCGACCAGCGTGCTCTTCCCCGCTCCCGGAGCGCCTGTCAATCCGATGACTCGCGCTTTGCCCGTATGCGGGAACAGAGCCTTCAAAAGTTCGGACCATCCGCTCGATCGATTCTCAACCACTGAAATCGCACGCGCGAGGGCGCGCGTATCACCCGAACGCAGCAGGTCAATCGTTGATTGGATGGATGGTTTCAATCTGTCAGTGTAAAGCAGAGGCAGCGTTTGTGATAAGATTTCGCCTCCCCCACTAAAAACAGAGATTTAGGTTGGCCGATGAGAACGCTTTACGCGATTCAATTCGAGGTAATCCCCCACGGCTCGATATCTTCGGGGGAGCTGTCGACGGAGGTGCTGCGATCCATCGGATCGTGGATCGCAGAATGGTATTTGGTGCGTGAGACGGCAAGCATTGATTTCCCTATTTCAGGTGGACGATTGCAGCCTCGCGACAACCATGAGATAGCAGTGGTAAGGAACGTCTCATTGGACGCGCGCTCAAGTCATTCTATAGTTACCTGGTCTTACCCTTATGAGAACGACGGGAATATCTTGTGGCATTCGAAATGTGAAGTAAGCGAGTTCAACGGACTCGTCGAGTTCTCTCTTCAGCTTTCGCTAGATTCAATCCAGTTCTACATTGCACCGGTCGACTTCGATCTAAGGAGGCCCCGCCTAATTGGCACCTTGATCAAGCAATTTGACTGCGTATATGGCGATACACATCTGACGCTGGAGCCGCGCACTGTTTCCGCGCTGCAAGTCGGCGAGTTTGTCCAAAGACGACTGTACTCGACGCAAAGGCGGTTACCGATAGTTCTCACCAGTCGACCCGCTTTAGGGAAATGGCTCGTAGACCCATCCGATTTGGCCGAGCGACTCGCTGGTATCGCAGAAATCTACGCCCTTGAAGACAAGTGGGCCGGATACGCCCTCACCGAGCAGATCGGGAAACTATATGGGTGCTACAACGGAGCAGTGCGCGTGTACTGGCCAGATTTTGATCCTGAGGAAGCGCCGTACTCTCCCATATATATTCCAGAGCGACTTCAGGTACGCGGAGGCAAACTTGTCGAAGACTTATTTAGGCAATTTTCGGCAATCTCGACTTTTCGATTTGTGCCCGGTCCTGTGTCTATCGACGCGGGCGAGTTCTTGGAATCGCAGAGGCAGGCGGAACTTGACAGAATCAGAACCGCCGCACAACAGAGTGGTGACTATGAACAGCTGATGCAGATCGCTGAAAATGAAAATTTCGGTTTGCAAAGTCAGCTTAAAGCAGCGCGACAAGAAAACGATCAACTCCGCGCGAGCCTCCAGATGTCTCAGGACAATCTGAGAGCCGTGTGGAGAACCGGTGAAGACCGCCCTGTTATCCTGTCTACGGAGACCACTCCAGAAGACACCGAGATAGAACCCAGTTCTGTGAAGGACGCCGTGTGCTCGGCTCGCACCAGCTTTGCAGACACCCTCATTTTTCAAGAGACGGCGTTGGCATCTGCTGGAGATTCGCCTTTCAAGCAACCGAAGAAGGTGTATCAAGCCTTCTTAGCTATGCACGAGGTTTGCCTGTCGTGGCGCCAGTCTCGAAGTACGAAATCGCCCATGGGTTCTTCCGAACAGAGTTTTGCCGGTAAAGGGTTCACCTATAAAGTGAGGGAATCCGCGACTAGCAAAGGGAAATGGCCCGATGAGTACCAGATGATTTACCGAGGCGGTCGAGTGTCTATAGAACAACACCTAGCGTTAGGTAAGGGTGGACCTGATACGTGCCTTCGAATTCATTTCTACACTGACGAAAAGGAACAAAAGTACGTAATTGCCCATGTCGGAAGACACAAGACCAACACCAAAACGTGACGTCGAGGATCAAGACTTCGAAGAAGCTGTCGAAGGCATTTGTCGCGGTTACGAGGACGTAAGAACCGGGCGCACTACGCCTGCTTCGGAGTTTCTCTTAAACTTGAGCCGCAAGCATACCCTTCTGCGTCGGAGCCACATCTACCGCTCAATTTCTCTGCCGTTATGACTCGCCTTAGCTCCGACCCACCATCGGATTCGCGATGCCATCGACGCTGGGCGCAATCGATCCTCCGTCTTGACGGTGCCTGGTCCGTCGTCCGATCCGCACAATCCGATATACATCCACAGAAACGATCACTAGGATCACAATCACCGCCCAAGGCAGCGCTCTCGCCGTCCAGCTATTGAGGAAGTCGGTTAACGCGGTCGCTCTTGAAGGGGAAAGACCGGGTGCATCGATTCCAGTGAGGACTCGTGCTCTGAGAAACCAGCAGAATACTGCTCCTCCGGCCACATGCAGAAGCAACTGCATGACCGCGCTGCCGCGCGTCCAAACGGGATGAAGAAGCTTCCACACGCCACTCATAAGCTGGAGAGCGTTCACGAACACGACGCTCCAGAAAATGAACTGCCACACGGGCGCGATTGCCAGATGGGCACCATAAAGATCGATTACCGCGCGCGGCCACAGGGTACTAAGGAACCAAATCTCCACGGCCGTCGTCCCCCCAATTTCAAAGATCGAATCCGTCAGTGGAATACGATTCGGATCCCGCAACGGCGGAAGCTTGCGCGGATTCCAGGTATTCAGATTGCCAAAATCGACGCCACTTCTTTCAACGATCGCGAACGTCAACGTCGTGAAAAATGTGAAAAAGACTACGGTCGCCCACAGGTTCTCCATATGCAGATAGCTGCGATGCGCGGGATCGATGAGCAAGAACACCAGCCAGATCGCGAACCGGGGCACGATGCACCCAGCCAGCAAAATCGCCATTACAAATTTGTAGATCGGAAACAGCTCCGGCCCGATCAGATATTGCTGCGGCCGATAACGCAGTGCCACGCGCAAGGGCGGCCCGCAGCGTTTGAGGATTGCCTCAATTTCGCCGTCGTTCAGTTTGCGGCCGAGTTCCGACTCCTTCTCTTCGATCTGCGAACGTAGATCTTCCGACAACTCCGCGATAATGTCTTTCTTCTGCCGCCGCGGTAACCAGAATTCCACCGCTTGCAAGTAACGATCGAGTAGTTCCATGACAACTCCTTAAGAAAATAATTTCGGTAACAATTTCCCTTTAGAGAATTCCAGTCAGCGAGGCATTGATTCGCTGCCACTCCGCGCTCAATTGCTTGAGCACTCGCTTGCCCTCCGGAGAAAGCACGTAGAAACGCTTGTTACGCTTGTCTTCTTCGCGCCAGATGCTGGTCAAAAGTCCCTGACTCTCCAGCCGTCGCAGCAGCGGATACATCGTTCCTTCGTCAATATCCAGGCCTTGGTCCGACAATGCCTTGCGCAGCGTGTAGCCATAGCGTTCCGTGCGCAATTGCGACAGGACAGCCAGACTCAAGCAGCCACGACGCAGCTCCAGGCGAAGATTTTCGAATACATCGGGATTGGCATTACTCTGCGACATACAGTGTATGACGTACACTGTATGTCACACAGTGTACATTGTCAAGCGAAATTACTGAACATCTTTTCGCCGGAAATTTTCGTAGCTGAAACGGGGCCGGCCAGGTGCAGAAAACGAGAAGTCCTACGGGCAGGGACGCGCGTCGGCTCACGAATTGCTACTAATCTTTCAGTAGCTGTCTCGCGATCACCAGTCGTTGAATTTCGCTGGTACCTTCGCCGATCGTGCAGAGTTTCACGTCGCGATAAAACTTCTCAGCAGGATAGTCTTTGATAAACCCATACCCGCCGTGAATCTGCACACCTTCGTTGGCACACTTCACCGCAACTTCGCTGGCGTAGAGCTTGGCCATCGACGATTCGAGGGTCGTTTTCATGCCCGCGTCTTTCATCGAGGCAGCGCGCATCGTGAGAAGTTTCGCAGCTTCGATTTCGGTGGCCATATCCGCCAGCTTCCACTGGATCGCCTGAAATTCCGAGATCGCTTTACCAAACTGCTGGCGTTCCTTGGAATATTTCAGCGCGGCGTTATATGCGCCATCCGCCATTCCCAGCGACAATGCGGCGATCGAAATTCGTCCGCCATCCAGAATTCGCATGGCGTCACGGAAACCGTTGCCTTCTCCACCGACAAGATTCTCAGCCGGAACAAAACAGTCTTCGAAAATCAGCTCAGCGGTATCGCTGGCGCGCAATCCAAGCTTGTTTTCTTTTTTGCCCGGACGAAATCCCTTGAAATCCTTCTCGACGATGAATGCAGAGAGTCCGTGAGTTCGAGCTGTACGATCCGTTACTGCCAACGCCAAAATCACGTCGGCATAATGCCCATTGGTGATGAATGTCTTCGTGCCGTTGAGCACCCATCCGCCCTTGGCGCGGGTTGCCGTCATGCGCGCGCTGCCCGCATCCGAGCCAGCCGAGGGTTCGGTCAATCCCCATGCGCCAATAAACTCACCAGTCGCCAATTTCGGGACATACTTTTTCTTCTGCGCTTCATTGCCCGCAACATAAATGTGGTTCGAGCACAAAGAAGTATGGGCCGCCACAATGATTCCAACCGACCCGTCCACACGAGAGAGCTCCGCGATGGCCGTGACATATTCCACGTAGCCCATGCCCGCTCCGCCGTATTCAGGCGGAAAAATGATGCCCAACAATCCAAGCTTGCCGAGCTCTTTGACGGTTGCGAGCGGAAATTCGCTCGCTTCGTCCCATTTCATGACGTTCGGCGCAATCTCACGTTCGGCAAACTCGCGCACGGTTTTCTTGAGTTGCAACTGCTCTTCGTTAAGCTGGAAATCCAAGTGGAACTCTCCTCTGCGGTGCGAGTGCTGCTCACGAACCTTTGAAACAAAATGCCGGAGCGAAATCGATCGCGGTAAAACCGATTGCACTAAATCCAAGCGCTCGAAAATCGAGCGCACTAAAATTTCAGATGGGATGCCGCGTGCGGGGACGTTGAAAAACTGGCGCCCAACTTTTCATTTAAGCATGCCGTGCAGCATTCACGAAATCCTGCTACCGACCGGTTGGCTTGGGGAAGCGCCAAATCAGCATTTCCCTCACTAATGACTCAGAAGCATTTTGAACGCATTCACCGAAATCGGAACGAAGGCCAGCAGCAGCAGGAAGAACACTCCTACAAATAAGAACACCCAGAGTCGCGTGGATCGGGCCAGTACGAGTTTTTGCCGTTCGACGACCTGTTGCTGGACCGCTAACGATTGTTTTTGGTTCGTCAAACCTTGCTGCTGTCCATCGACAAAGGCTTGCAGCAGTTCTATCTGCTTGATCTGCAGGTCGCGGATCTCGCGCAACAACGTCTCGTTAGACACGTCAGCCATAGAATTCCTAAGAAGACTTTTCCTAAGAAGGCTATTCCTGAGGAAACTCTCCCTGACACACATCACACATCAGGATTAGGCTCCGCGGATACATCGCCGAAGTCGTACGACGTTTGCGGCAGTCTGCACTCGATCCGCGACGGAGTTTTAAGCGACTTTCTTGGGAGCAATTCCCAGAACCTTTTTGGCGAGCCACACCGGTGCCACCAGGACATGCACAGGGTTAGTCAGAAACGCGGGTTTGTTGCCCTCAATGAAGTGCCCGAGCCAAGCCAGCCCAAAAGCGGTAGGAATCAGAAGAAGCGCGACCATCCAGTGCCACCACACCACTATCAGAGACGAAAAGCCTACCGGGATGGCAATCATGTGCAGAGCGCGGTTGACGGGATGGTTATGCGCGCCGTCGTAATGTGAATGAAGTCCCATATTCGACCTCACCTGGTAAGGTTCGCGACAGGTCTGTAACGATCGCGATTATATCCCCAAGTCGCATGTACCGGAATCCTCGCAAACTCTTTATTTAGAATGCCGTTGATGCTTTGTTGGAAACGATTTCCGGGTTATACTCACTACCATATCGGAGTGCTAGGTTCTCGAAATCCCCGTCGATAACCTTAGGCAAAGCAGTCCTTTGTCTGTCGCGGGGCCGAAACTGCGCTCCCCTCGCTGGCTCTCCGAACCTGGGCATCTTTTAATGGACGACCGCGACCGCAGGGCCAACGATTCCGACAGCCCGACGATGCCGGGTACACGTCCGCCTACGGATGTCGGCGCGGCCGCGCTCACGCCGCCACCCCTTTCAAACGCTCCTCTTTCCGACGCTCCTACATTGCCGCATGGAACCATGATCCCTGGGGCAACTCAGGCGCTTCCCTATTTGCGCCAGACGCCTGCTCCCATCAGCAACATCTCAGCCTTCCAGGGACTGCAGCCAGGCGTGCTTTTCGGAGAACGCTACGAGATCATGGGCGTACTCGGACAAGGCGGCATGGGTGCCGTTTACAAAGCTCGGGACCGCGAGCTTGACCGGCTCATCGCTCTGAAGGTCATCCGCCCCGAATTAGCAAACGATCCCGCAATTCTCCAGCGCTTTAAGCAGGAGCTGATTCTCTCCCGCAACATCACGCACAAGAACGTCGTCCGCATTTTCGATTTGGGTGAGGCTGAGGGCATCCGCTTCATCAGCATGGAATATGTTGACGGCGAAGATTTGCGGACCATCCTCCGTCGTGACGGGAAATTCTCTCCCAAAGATGCAATCTCAGTGATCGAGCAAGTCTGCCGTGCGCTCGATTCAGCGCATACAGAAGGCGTGATCCATCGCGACCTGAAACCGCAGAACATCATGCGGGATAAAAATGGCCGCATCGTCGTGATGGACTTCGGCCTCGCGCGCTCCCTCGGCGACGCCGGCATGACCCAGACCGGCGCAATCGTGGGCACGATCGAGTACATGTCGCCCGAACAGGCGCTCGGCAGCACGCTTGATCAGCGCTCCGACATTTTTAGCGTCGGCTTAATTTTCTACGAACTGCTGACGGCGAAGGCACCCTACGAAGCTGACACCGCGATCGCGAGCCTGATGAAGCGCACGCGCGAAGAGGCGCGGTCTGTCTCCGAAGTCGATGCCACGGTTCCCCGCTCCCTGAGCGCAATCGTCGCCCGATGCCTGGAGCGGGAGCCCGCCAACCGCTACCACTCCGCGGTTGAACTCCTACAGCAATTAACGACGTGGGAAGCGAATCCCGACATCACGCCCGAAAAATTGTCGCAGATGATTTCGCACCCAATCGTGCGCATCTCCCGCTTCAGCCTCGACCTTCCAGGAAAAAGCTGGATGTGGATCTCGGGCGCGGTGCTCGTAGTAATACTGGCAATTTTCGCCGGACGGACGCTCCTCAATCATCCGACCGCAAACTCGATTGCAATGGTGGAAGGCATCCCCTCCCTCAAGCAGGGCAAATATGTCGCGATCCTCCCACTGAAATTGGTAGGCGATCAGAAAGCACTCGGTTACGTCGCGGACGGTATCCAAGAAGCTCTCGCAGCAAAACTCTTTCAGTTGAAGGAAGTCCATCTGGCCTCTGCGGATGCAGTGGATAAAGCCGCCGCCAAAGATCAGCCTATTTCCAAACTGGCGCGCGAACTCGGCGTCAACCTGATCTTGCAAGGCAGCGTGCAAGGCAATAGCGACAAACTACGCGTCACTCTGAGTCTCGACGACGCGGCCTCCGGCAAACGCCTCTGGAGCGACGAGTTCCCCGGCATCCCAGGCGATGTACTCGCCCTCGAGGATCAGATTTACGGCCACGTCGTAACGGCCCTGTCTTTGAAGCCCACGGACGAAGAGCAAGCGCGTGTCGGTGCTCACCCCACCGAGGACTTGAAAGCCTATGACCTCTACCTGCAAGGCCGGAACACGCTCCGCAACGGTCACAGTCAGGACGCATACAAGCAAGCCGTCGGACTCTTCGAACAAGCGATCGACAAGGACTGCCAACTTCGCGCTCGCCTACACGGGGCTCGCCGATTCGAGTCTTCGCATGTATGGCGAGACCAAAGATGGAATCTGGGCACAGAAGGCAACTCTCGCTGCACAGAATGGTGAGCGACTCTCCAATAACTTGCCTGAAGTTCACATGTCGTTGGGAAGCGTTTATTCCGCGACGGGAAAGAACGCGCAAGCGATCGCGGAGTTGAACCGCGCGCTTGAACTTGCGCCGAACTCGGATGAAGCGTATCGAAGTCTGGGCGAGGCCTACAACTCCAGCGGTCAAACCGGCGAAGCGATTGCCGCTTACCAAAAAGCGGTGGCCGCCAACTCTTATTATTGGCTGAATCACAATGCGCTCGGAAACGCATACTTCGGCCTCGGTGACACCGCGAAGGCGCTGCCGGAATATCAGAAGGTCACCGAAATCGCGCCCGAGAGTCCGATGGGATACGAGGGAGTCGGCTCCGTCTACTTGCGCGAGGGGAAGTGGGGCGAAGCAATTCCTCAATTTCAGAAAGCGCTGGCCATTGCTCCTGATTCGCCGACGTACTCCAACCTGGGCACAGCCTACTTCTTCTTGAAGGACTATACCCAGGCGACGAAGAACTACGAGAAAGCCGTCGAGATGACGCCTAACGATGAAAGTTTATTGGGCAATCTAGGGGACGCTTATCGCTGGTCGGGTCATTCCGATCAAGCCGCCACCGCTTACGGCAAAGCGATCTCGATGGCCTTCCAACAGCTGCAAGTGAATCCGCGTTCCGCTGCGATCATGGGCGACCTCGGGTTGCTCTACGCCAAGAAGGGCGACGCGACGAACGCGGTGCAGTACACCAACCAGGCGCGGGCCATCACCCCGGATGACGTTCAGTTGATGTATTCGGAAGCCGTAGTGAAGACGCTGATTGGCAAACCAGAGGAAGCGTTGAAGTCGTTGCGGATGGCGTTAGAGAAGGGCTACGCTGCGCAGGAGGCCTGGAACGATCCTGAACTCCAGAAGCTCCAGGCCCTGCCGCAGTTTTCACAATTGGTGAACGAGTTTACAAAAAAGAACCACTGAGCTTAAGCCCTGAAGTAGTTCTTCCATGACTTGCGCCGAGAAACAATAGCGCCCAATCCAGTCATCATCAGAGCAACCGTTCCTGGTTCCGGAACCGTTCCTGCATGACCAGTAATCGGAAGTCCGTTGGGCCAGCAACCACCCGCACAAGCAAACTCGATCGAGAAGCTTTGTCCCGCGAGAATTCCCTTCTCAGGATTTTTCGCGCCCTTGGTACCCGCCAGAAGAATCTCAACCGATCCGTTCTTCAAGGTCTTGGTAGTGCAAGTGAGAAACAACGTTTGCACGCAGCTGATGTCAGCCGCAGGAACGCCGGTTTCAATCAACGTCAGCGAGGTCCAATTCTTGCCGCTCGCGTTCGTGAAGAACAGCGTGCCCGATCCCGTCTTCGGTGGAGTCGTGAAGCTAAAGTTCAGGCCTACATTCATACAACCTTGAGGCGGACAAGCCTCTGGAGTCTGAGCGTTGCCGCCGTTGATGCCGTGAATAATGATCTTTGGATCATTGATTCCGTCAGCAAAGGCCATCGCCGACCCCATTACGAGCAGTAAAACCACTGCACAGATCTGAGAAATTTTCATCGAAGTTTTCCTGTTCACCAAAGGAATTTGCTGGGTACTCTTTTCCCAGCTTTAGGGGAGTTTGGCGAGGTTAACTTGTTCAATAGGCTGGGTCAAGCGGAATTAACCACAACTCAACAAATATCTGTGCATTACTCGAAAAACATGCAAACCATTGCGCATAGCGGGTTCTATGTAGGCAAGCTTCTGCATCTATCGCCTAAAAAGTCGCAATACATTTCGCATGGTGCCGCGATCCAATAAAAAAGCCGGAGCCCGAAAGCTCCGGCTGTCCAGTTGGCTGGTGTGCCCGGATAAAGACAAACTGACGAAATTTTGACCCCGAGATGAGGCTCTCGGCGCGCCTTACGCGCTTCTTCGCGGCCGCACCGTCAAGTCACGCACCTGTGCCAGAATGCTCGACATCTGCATTCCGTTCAGTTGCGACAAGAATGGCATCACGTCCGCGACAAATGGATCTTCCATCAACTCGCGAACTTCTTCCTGACGATTGCGCTCTCCACCGGAAAGCAAATCAGGAACGCTTACTTCGAGCGCGCGCGCTAATCTTTCCAGCGAGGATAAAGTCGGAGTCGCTTTTTCGTTTTCAATTTTCGAAACATACGTCCGTGGCACGGACATACGCAGCGCCAATTGACGCTGACTCAAACCACTTCGCAACCGAAGTGATCGAATGGAGTGGGCCAATCTCAGATGCCCGCGCCCGCTAGAATGAACATTCACCGGGAGCACTTCTGGCACCATGGTCATGGCAGCAATCTCCGCTTCGTCCTCATCCAATGAAAGATGACAACGGCGGCACAAGCTGTTAGATGTGCGGAATTGCACTAAGAGACAACGATCGCAGCGAACAACTTCCCGTGAGTCCACGGGCGTAAGTGTTGTGGCCATTCAGGTTTTGCGAGTGCCAGAGCGGGGGCTACTCTCAAAAGCGAACTGGCAACCAATCTGCTGGATTCGCCCTGTGGATGTCAAGGTAAATGTGAGGGAAGTAAAAGGAGTTATAGAAATCGAATGCATGCAGCACCGAAACACTTTGCAATAATCGGCTGATAAAGAGGGGAATCCAATGAATCAACGTGAAGCGGCGTGGTGTTTACTAACTGAGTTCACCCAGTCAGAAAGTTTGCTCAAGCATGCACTTTCCGTCGAAGCCTGTATGCGTGCGTACGCGCGCAAAAACGGAGCCGATGAAGAATTGTGGGGAACGGTTGGTCTCTTGCACGATTTTGACTACGAAAAATATCCCAGCGCCGAGGAACATCCGTACAAAGGTTCCGAGATCTTGAAGGAGCGCGGCTATTCAGACGAGATTCGGCGAGCCATCATGTCGCATGCCGAGTACTCCGGCGTCACGCGTATTTCCCCGATGGAAAAAACCCTCTTCGCGTGCGACGAACTTGCCGGATTCATCACCGCATGCACCTTGGTCAAGCCCAGCAAGTCTTTGTCCGAAGTAGAAGCAAAATCAGTACGCAAAAAAATGAAAGACAAAGCATTCGCACGCAGCGTTCACCGCGAGGATATTATCGCCGGCGCAGCGGATCTCGGACTCGATCTCGAAGAGCACATCGGTTTCTGCATCGCAGCCATGCAGACCGTCGCCAAGGAATTGGGTCTCGAAGGTACAGCACAAAACTCGGGCACGTGATCACAAAAAAGCCCTGCCACCCGCGTGAGGGATGACAGGGCATTCTTCGGATCAAACAGAGACTTAGTATCCCTACTGCGCGAAGAAGAAATCGGCGAACGCCTGCGCGTTCGGAGTTCCCACTCCAGTCACCTCATCCCAACCCGGAGCCGTTTTCAGGCTGGAATCCGTACCAAACGACAATATCTCCGCCGTATCCGGTAGAGCGAAATAGTCCCACAGGGCGCTGACGAACTCGCCCCGTGCGCCTCCCGCTAACGTCTTCGCACTGTATTGCTTCGTCCCCTTGGAATCCTGAATCGATCCGGTCACGTTAGTCGCGGACGTAACGGGAGCGATATCAAAAATGGTTCCAGCCGGCATAGAGTAAAGATACGGCGCGGCCTGACCAAGTTCCGATCCACCACCGGCCAGAGATTCCTGGTTGGCGATTGCCCATAGCGCGGAGAACATTGGAGTCGCCAGGCTCGTCCCACCATAAACCTGCCAAACCTGTTCCGGCACCTGACCCGGAATGCTAATCAGGATCGCAGCCCCCGTGTAAGGATCCGCCAACCATGACACATCCGGAATTTGGCGATACTTGCCCGTTAGCGCCTTCTGGAACGAAGGCTTGAGGAACCCGCCGGTGCAGACCGGAGGTCGAAAGCGAGCGTTCTTGGTCACGCACTCACTCGCGCCGCCGCCCGAACCTCCAAAGAAGCCGCTCGGTGGCGGATCGTAAACCGTCCCCTGCTTAGCGACAAGGGTTCCGTTGTTTCCCCAACCTGATTGCCAATCGATCGAGTTGTCGGTATTCAATGCGAGAGTCACGCCTCCAACTGCGGTTGCCCAAGGAGAATCCGCCGGTGCGCTAATCGTCCGACGAATTGTCTGGAGCTGGTAGTCGCCATAGTCTCCCGACGCAAAGTTGAAGGAAATGCCCACCGCCGCTCCAATCTCTGAGATCAGATTCTCTGTGTCCAACTCCGTGGTCGCGGTATATAACTCGGTCGAAGAGTAACTCCCCGATAGAACATTGCCCAGACCTTCGTTGGCAACATCGAACTCGGCCTGGTTAACATCCTGAAAGTCTGCTGATGGAGGAACCACGAGATTGATGCTGGCACCTGGAGCGATCGCGTGCGCCCACTCCACGTCGATGTTTATTTCCACCTGATCATAAGAGATGCACTCGCTCGGCGCTGTGTAGGTGATAGCGAAGTTCGATGAAGTCAACTTCGGCAGACCGAACTTCGCCGAAAACTTATTAGCATCACTTTGAATCGAGTACGAACCGCACCAATCAATGATCGCAATCGTCTGACCCGATCCATCGTAGCCCTCGCTATACAAACCCGTGAGGTTGTAGGCAGTCTGAATCGATGGCGGCGTGTACGCGCAGCCCGGACTGGTCTGGCTCTGGAGATTCAATTTGTTGCCTGTGTAAGTTCCGATAGGCAACTCCCCGTCGCCGTTCGTGGAAAACGTATCTGTTTCGGTGCCCGTAAAGCACTGAGACGAATAAAAATCCGCGTTGCTGACTGGCGTCTGTTTTTCAGCCGCCGCTCCCGACGCTGCACCCAACTTGGATCCAGCGAAACCTGTCGGTCGAGCCATGAGTGTGTGCTCGAACTGGGCCGCATCGAGTCCCGATACCGCTCTCACTAAAGCTCCTGCCGCTCCTTCAACTCGCGGATCACTGGCGTTCGCGCGGATCGTCTTCTCGCCGACCTGATAGTTATTGAGCTGTACCTGGAACGCCTTTTCCACATCGCCGACCGTACCCCGTGCGCGGACATAGAAGTTGTTAGGCCCCGTCTTCACGACAGCCAGATTGTGCGCTGCAAAAAACTGACGCACCGTGTTCGCTTCCTGCGCCGTCGGCGCAAATCGTTCCGCGATGTCCTTCGTCTTCAGCCAATGATGGTAGTTGGGAGACGTACGATCATAGAGGGACTCCGTGAGCGCATCGAAATCGCTCCGATTATGGAGCTGCAACCAGATGCTCACTTCAATCACCTTCGCCGGATCTTCCGCGCCAAGATTCTTCGCTGTAGCCACATAGCTGGGCGTGTTGTGCTGAATGACGTTCATAACGACATTGCCGCCCGTAGTGCTTGCCGACAGCAGCACACAGCTCATCGCAACTACGAGTGCAGCGCCTAGGCCCTGAAAAAGGAAACCTGCATTTTTCGTCTTGTTCGTTCCGATCATTACTTCCTCCCTGGGAAAGTCGAAGCCATCGGAGCGGCCTACCCAATTTGACGTCTTGGGCCCGCTCTGATGAGATCCGAAGTGATGAGAGTTGAGACATGGACCTGCAGTGTCTCGATGAATGCGGGCCCCTTGCGATTTAGTTTGCTGATTGAAACGCGGCAATGGTAGCGCGTTCTCATGGGATGCGCAATTCCACACCCGCGTTGGACTTTGTTCACCGAGCCTTTACTGAACCCCTACCGAACCGCCGCCGCGACCTTTCCGCTGGCGATCAAATCGGAAATGCGCGCGAAATCCTGATACATGACTCGATCTTTCTCCATCGTCGCACACACCGATCGGATAGCGGCATGCGCCCCCTGTAAGAGCTTTGAGGTCTTGAGCGGCGCGAGAAAGTCGATGGCCTGCGCTGCCGCCATGGCTTCAATAGCCAGAGTGTTACGAGTGTTGTCGATCACCCGCTTCAATTTGTTCGCAGCCGTCATGCCCATCGACACAAAATCTTCTTTATTGCCGGACGTGGTAATCGAATCTACCGAAGCCGGATGCGACAGCACTTTGTTCTCACTCACTAAAGCGGCCGCCGTCACTTGCGGCATCATAAAGCCGGAATTCATCCCAGCCCCCGGAGCAAGGAACGGCGGCAAACCCTCGCTCAGCGCCGGATTTACCATGCGCTCCAACCGGCGTTCACTGATTCCAGCCAGTGCGCTCAAAGCAATCGCCAGAAAATCGAGCGCAAACGCCAGAGGCTCGCCGTGAAAATTCCCCCCAGAGATCACGTCGCCTTCGCCATCCATTGCCTTCGGATTCTTCACAAAGACCAGCGGATTATCCACCGCTGAATTCGTCTCCGTCTCAAATACCCGACGGCAATGAGCGAGGGTATCGCGCACCGCGCCGTGAACTTGAGGAATGCAGCGCAGCGAATAAGCATCCTGCACGCGCCCGCAGTCGCGGTGTGCATCGCGGATCTGGCTGCTCTCGAGCAGACGGCGTAGATTCGCCGCCGTCTTAATTTGTCCGGGATGCGGCCGAGCATTTTGAATGCGTTCATCAAAAGCAACGTCAGTTCCCTGCAGTGCGTCACACGCCATCGCGCCGATTACGTCTGCTGTGTCAACCAGCGTTTCAGCGGCAAGCTGCATAAGAATTCCGATCGCCAGCATCGCTTGCGTACCGTTGATCAATGACACGGCTTCTTTCGCTTCCAGCACGAGCGGCGCGATCTGCGCTCTCTTCAAAGCCTCGGCGCTAGAAATCCGAGCGCCCTTTTCGTCGAAGCATTCGCCCTCGCCTATCAATGCGAGGGCCAGATGCGCCAGCGGCGCGAGATCACCGCTTGCTCCCACGCTGCCTTGCGACGGCACCATCGGAGTCACTCCACGATTGAGCATCTCGCAGATCGTATCGATGGTAACGGCACGTACGCCGGAGTTCCCTTTCGCCAGCGAATTCGCGCGCAACAGCATCATGGCGCGCGTGTCCGGGACCGAAAGCGGCTCTCCCACTCCAACCGCGTGCGAGCGGATGAGATTCACTTGCAGCTCGCGAACTTGCGGACCGACAATGTGCACATCGCTCAACTTTCCGACGCCTGTCGTGATCGCGTAGGAAATCTTGTTATTCGCGACCAACGTATCCACCACCGCGCGAGCGCGATTGACGGCCTCGCGCGCGTCCGGACTCAGCAACACAGGTCGGCGAACATCGATGTGCGCGACTTCGCGCACGGCTTCGAGCGTAAGATCGTTTCCGTTGATATGTAGAGCGTTCAAGCAGGTCTCAGTTCTCAGGTCTTGAGGTCTCGGATACAACTTCTATCGTTTCAGGGTGTCGCTTCGGCGACGCAGCGGAAATCCTCGAAATCCATGCCCCCTTAGGGGCTGGCCACCGCGGCGCGAAACGCGTTCAAATACTTTTCCGGCAGACCGCGTGATTGCATCTTTGAATTTGCGACGATGTGCGTCGTTTCACCTTCCGCCAACAATTCGTTCGTGTCGGCTCGTCGTAATTCATAGCCAAAGTGAATCACTTTCTCCCGGACACTCTTCAAATGCGTGCGCACAATCACTTCGTCATCATAGTGCACAGGAGCCTTATACCGGCAGCGCGCATCGACCACCGCAATGAAGCAGTCGTCCTCGCGTTCCATATCCCGATAACTGAAACCGAGTTGACGAAGGAATTCGACACGTCCAACTTCAAACCAAACAAAATGATTCGCGTGATAGACGACACCCATCTGATCGGTTTCCGCATAACGCACGCGAATCCGACTTTCGTTCACGATCCCAACCGGTTTACGATCTGGTGTTCGATCGAATACTCGATTCGTCGCAC
>CAWGOX010000007.1:0-72707 GCA_963824315.1 uncultured Acidobacteriaceae bacterium
CACAAACGATTCGTTTTTCGGCGAATCGTTCTTTAGAGAATCCAGATTAATTTCTACGTTCGCTAGTGCGCCTTCCAGCGCGGCTTTGGCCAGGGCTGTTGCGGTTATTAAGTCCGACTTCATGTTTGGATTTGTGATTGGGCGCAGAGTGGCTGCGATACTTGCTACTTCGACTGCGTTCTCGGCGACACCTAGGGGGACGCTGGTTGCTTGTTTGAGGGCAGCACCGATCGCGGCGGTGGCAGCTTCGACTTCCCCTTTCGCATTCGCGTCGGACGACTTGGCGGACTTGTAGGCTTTCATGACGATGTTGTAGGACTCCGCATCGGCGTCGATGGCGGATTTTAATTCTTCGCGAAGTTTGCCGAGCCGCGCAATGGCTTCGCTGAGAGGAGCTTCGTATTGAAGATAAGCTTTCTTACCACGCGACATGGACGCGACCATGGTGGCGAGTCCAGCGGCCATGGCTCCGGCGGCAGCGGCGGCGCTGCCTCCTCCGGGAGTTGCGGTGGGAGCGGCGAGTTGCTCGATGAAGGGTTCGACTCCGGCGCGCAGGCCGCCGACGGCCTGCTTTCCTCCCATCACGGCTGCGAGGCGGTTTTCTAGAATTAGTGACGAGTCGAAATTTTCTACCTGGAGAAACCATTCGGCGGCCTGCTCCAAGGCTTTCTTAGGGATTAATCCGACAATCTCGCTCGACGTTGGGATGACTCCGTAGCGTGCGGCTTCGCGTTTTACGAATTCGAAAACGCGATGGACGGGCGTCTGCTCGAAGTCGGTGAGGTTCATCGAGACTTGCGCTTGGCCGCGAACTAGAAATCCCGCGCCTTTCACGAAGCGTAGGCCTCCCGTAGAAAAGCGGACGGCCTTCGCAATTTTTTTGGCGATGTCGACGTCGGTCGTATTCAGAAAGACGTTGTAGGCGACGAGAGCTTTGCGAGCGCCGACGACGGTGGCTCCGGCGGTGGGGTGAACGCGGGCTTCTCCGAAGTCGGGCTTGCGCGCCGGATTGGTTTCGATGTCGGCGCGAATGCCTTCGAATTGTCCGCGACGGATGTTTTCGAGATTCGTGCGTTCGGGTGTCGCTGCGGCAGCTTCGTAAAGATAAACAGGGATCTCAAACCGCTTCGAAATTTCGGATCCGACGTGACGCGCCATCGCGACACAGTCCTCAATGGTAACGCCGTCGATTGGGATGAACGGGATCACGTCGGCCGCTCCCATGCGGGGATGCGCGCCTTGATGCTTGGTGAGATCGATCAACTCGGCGGCTTTGCCGACTCCGCGAATCGCGGCTTCCTGAATGGCGTCGTGGTCGCCAACGATAGTGATGACGCAGCGGTTGTGGTCGGAATCCATTTCGCGGTCGAGGATATAGACTCCCGGAACCTTCATCGCGTCGACGATGGCGTCAACTTTGGAGGCGTCACGGCCTTCAGAAAAATTGGGGACGCATTCGACTAGAGTGCTGTACATGTTGCTCGGCATGGCGAGAAGGATAACGGGCGGCGCGGTGGCGAGGCAACTGCAAGTGCGTTTACCACCAAGGACACGAAGGTTCACGAAGGAAATCACATCTTGGATTTCCTTCGTGGCCATTCCTTCGTGTTACTTCGTGTCCTTCGTGGTAGCCTTCGGCGACACTCGCGGATTTGACAGCGCCCCGACTCTACAGGCAGACTGCCAAAACATGCAGCGCGTTTCCCTACTTGCTAACCGTGGATTTACTTGACGGTAGTCCCCTCCTAAAACGTCCGTCGGCCGTTTCCATTTTTAACCCGTCGCTAGTCGTTGGTCGTTGGTCGTTCAAGAACGACCCCTTTCGAAAGGATGAATCATGCTGCGTGGATATTTTCTTGTTTTGTTAATCGCATTGTCGTCTCTATTTGCGTTCTGTCAGAATGCTCCGGCTCCGATTGCTGGCCCCTCCGCTATTCCGAAAGAGCGGCATTTCACTTTTCACTACGGGTTCACGGTTAAGAATGTGAGTCCTGGGGAACGGGTGCGGGTGTGGATTCCACTAGCGCACTCGGATGCCTGGCAGGATGTGAAAGTCACCTCCAAAAGCGGCGATTTGGCTTTAAAACAAGTGCGTCAGCCGGAGTATGGAAACGAAGTTCTGTACGCGGAGGCTCCAAAGGCTGACAAAGGCGAATATAAGTTTTCGGTCGACTACGACGTGGTGCGAAAGGAACATGTCGTTCTAGAGGACGGCAAGCTTGTCGCGGGGGTTCGATCTGCTGGGGTTCAATCAACTGGGGTTCAAACAGCGAAAGTTCCGAAGGTTGAGCTGGCACGATTTCTTGAGCCGGACCGACTGGTGCCGGTGACTGGGCTTCCTGCACAGCTTGCGGAGCAGGAAACGAAGGGTGCAACGACTCCACTGGAGAAAGCAAAAGACATTTACGAATATGTTTTTCGGACCATGAAATATGACAAGAGCGGCACCGGTTGGGGACACGGAGACACGCTCTGGGCCTGCGATTCGAAGCATGGTAACTGTACGGATTTTCACTCCGTGTTTATTTCCATGGCGCGGGCGGAGAAACTTCCCGCGCGATTTCAGATTGGCTTTCCACTTCCAGCGGACAAACACTCCGCCGAAATTCCGGGATATCACTGTTGGGCGGAGTTTTATACCGATGCGACGGGATGGGTTCCGGTTGATATTTCGGAAGCCTGGAAGCATCAGGAAAACCACGCGTATTTCTTTGGAGCGCATGACGTGAATCGTATGCAGTTCACGCAAGGCCGCGATTTGAAACTTGCTCCGGCGCAGGATGGAGCGGCGTTGAATTATTTTGTGTATCCCTATGTGGAGGTCGGCGGCAAAGAGTATTCGAATGTATCGATCGCGTTCTCGTTTGAGGATGTGGGCGACAAGAATGTGGCTGCGGCCGGAGCGCACTGAACTGCGACTTGACTTTCGCGACCGAAGATTTTGATGAGTGGAGCCGTGTATTATCGCGATTATGACGGGCACGGATTCTTCGTCTCTAGAACCGCAAAGCAAAGCGCTCCGCAGACCAAAAGTCGGCGTGTTTGATTCTGGCGTGGGCGGGCTCACCGTGTTGCGCGCGCTGATCGAACGCATCCCGCAAGCTGACTATCTTTATTTTGGCGATACGGCACGGCTGCCTTACGGATCCAAATCGGCGTCAACGGTCGCACAGTATGCGGTTGAGGCGGCGCGTTATTTGGAAAGCCAGGGTGCGGAACTGTTGGTGATTGCGTGCAACACTGCGACCGCGCTGGCATTGCCTGAGATCAAATCGGCGGCGAAGGTTCCGGTGATCGGCGTGATTGAACCGGGAGCGGAAACTGCGGCGGCATCCAGCAAGAATCGCAAGGTGGTCGTGATCGGCACAGAGGCCACGGTCGGCAGCCACGCGTATCGGCACGCGCTTGAGGCGCGGCATGTTGCGGTCCACGAAAAAGCTTGTCCTTTATTTGTGCCGCTGGTGGAAGAGGGATGGTTGGAGCATCCGGTGACGGAAGAAGTGGCTCGGATTTATTTGGCGGAGGCTTTTGCAGGACTGGCGAGCGATGCGGATGTGCTGGTGCTGGGGTGTACGCATTATCCGTTGATTAAGAATTTGTTGCGGAGGGTCGCGCCGGGGCACGTGGCGATTGTGGACTCAGCGGAATCGACGGCGGATGCGGTGGCGCGTGAGCTGGGGGTTGCGGCGTTGGCGGCGCGAGCTGAGGGTCCAATTCTAAAATTTTTTGCTACGGATTCGGCGGAGAAATTTCGCAGGATGGGGTCGCGGTTTCTGGGGTTTCCGGTGGAGCGAGTGGAGCATGTGGCTTTGAAGGACTAGCGGATCTTGGGTGGACCAGATTTGTGGAGGGAGTAGGGGTCCCCTTCGGCAAGCTCAGGGCAGGCTTTCGACTTCGCGCGATCTTCACTCCGTGAAGCTCCCGCTTCGCTCAGGATGACAATTATTTTGGGGATCCCACTTCGGCTCCCGGTTCTTGGGCAAATCGTCCTCAGTAGAGATGGAACTCTACATCGATGCTGACAATTGTGGGGACTGGTCGGCCATTCAGTTTGCCGGGCTCGAATCGCCAGGTCTTCACTGTTTCGACCGCCTTTTCATCGAGTCCCATGCCAAGGCTACGCATAACCTGAATGTCGCGCGGAATACCGTCTGCGCCGACCACCAACCTTAGAATCACATCGCCCATCTGTTTCGTTTTGCGGGCTTCCTCGGAATACTCGGGCTCAGGAGCGTAAATTTCTTTCGGAGCGGAAACTCCGCCGCCAACTTTATATGCGCCGCCGCCTGCGCCGCCGCCATGACCGGGTCCGAAGCCTGGACCATCACCCGAACCCAGGCCACCGCCGCTGCCAGAGCCGATACCACTACCGGTTCCGGTTCCATTCGAAGGCACTGAAGGTACACGGGAACTTGGATCTCCAAGGTCTGGCATTTTCGAATCTTGCATGTGCACTTCCGGCGGAACGACGATCGTCGGCGGAACTTCGAGCGCAGGGTGCAGATTTCGAACGACGGCCGATGGCGGAACGATCTGCTTCAGAGATTGTGTCGGCAACTTGCCGGGTGACGCTTGCAACTTGTCGCGATCACCACCACCTCCACCGCCGCCGCTCTGACTTTTCGAGGGTTGCAGGGCGGGAAGATCATCGGGCGCAATCAATTCGACTGTTTGTTTCGGTGGGGCTACAACGATCTTTCTGCCGAAGTAGGTGAGCAAAATGATGAGAGCGACCACCATCACGTGGACAAGAGTGGATCCGAAAGCTCCGCGGCCTTTGTAGTTGTAGAAACCCCAGATATCGCGAACGGGGATCGGCTTCGAGGTCAGGACGAGTGGCGGAAGTTTCTTGGGGAAAAAGAAGTCGTCGACATTGTGGTAGAGAGACTTCCAAACGGGCTCATCGAGAGTTTCGTTCTTGAGGAGAAGATTCAGCTCAGGTTCCGGGCCCGACGTTTCCGGGTCTGGAGTTGGATTCGGATTCGGCAGCGTTTCAAGTTCTGGCATATTTTCCCGAGCACTAACCCCAAGGATTGTAGAAAGAGAGCCGCTAACTTAGATGCGCGGGCACTCCCCAAAGGTCGCTTGCGAAGCGAACGAACCTTGAAGCCCCAATTTTTCCTGTCCGTTTAGATGCGTGCAGGCTTTGATCTACCAAAAATTGTACACGTTTTTTATTGGGGGAAGGCAGTACTTTTTGAATTCGTTGGCTTCGACACAACACTCAGACGTGCACCTCTTCGACTGCGGGTCGATCGTCCGTCGATGAATGAATGATCGCTATATAATTAAAAGATTCAATCAGTTGGGAGAACCTACAGAGTGGCGTTAGACCTGAAATCCACAATCAATTTGCCGAAAACCGGCTTTCCGATGAAGGCCGGACTTCCCCAGAATGAGCCGAAGATGTTGGCGCGCTGGGAGGAGCAGCGGATTTACGATCGCATCCGCGAGGTCCGCAAGGGCGCGCCGACCTACGTGCTGCACGACGGACCTCCTTACGCGAACGGCCCCATTCATCTTGGGACCGCCATGAACAAATGTCTTAAAGATTTCATTGTGAAGTCGAAGAACATGGCTGGATTCGACGCGCCATACGTTCCGGGATGGGATTGTCACGGACTTCCGATCGAAATCAAAGTTGATCAGATGTTGGGCGGCAAAAAGTTGCAGATGGCGCCGATCGATGTCCGCAACGAGTGCCGGAAGTATGCGGAGAAATTTCTCGACCTGCAGCGCTCGCAGTTCAAGCGGATCGGCGTGTTTGGACGGTTTGATAAACCGTATTCGACGATGACGCCGCAGTATGAAGCGGCGGTGCTGGGCATTTTGTATCGCTTCCTGGAAAATGATTTCGTTTACAAGGGACTGCGTCCCGTCTATTGGTGCATGTTCGACGAGACGGCGTTGGCCGAGGCGGAAGTTGAATACGAGAACCATACGAGTCCGACGATTTGGGTGAAGTATCGGTTGACGAGCGATCCGGGTTCGATCGATCCCGCACTGAAAAACAAAAAAGTTTCCACGATCATCTGGACGACGACTCCCTGGACGATTCCGGCGTCGATGGCTGTGGCAGTTCATCCCGACGAAGACTATGTTGCGCTGGAATCGGGCGACGACGTTTACATCGTGGGGGCGCGACTTGCCGAGAGCGTGAAAGAGAAAACCGGACTGCAGTCCGCGAAAGAGATTGCGCGCTTTCATGGCCGCAAGCTGGAGTATGCGGAATTCAAGCATCCATTTCTGGACCGCAAGATTCTTGGCGTGCTGGCCGACTACGTCACCATGGATCAGGGGACGGGCGTGGTGCATACCGCTCCCGCACACGGCGCGGACGACTTCTTTACTGGTCAGCGGTACAAGATCGATCCCACATGCAATGTGGATAAGTCGGGCATTCTGCGGAATGGACTGCCGGAGTATGACGGCAAACGGATTTTCGATGCGAACGCTCCGATCATTGAGTTGTTGAAATCGCACGGTGCGCTGCTGCATTCGGAGACGATGGAGCATTCGTATCCGCATTGCTGGCGTTGCCACAACCCCGTGATTTTCCGCGCGACGGAGCAGTGGTTCATCGGCATGGAAACGCCCATGAAGGGGGAAGAAGACGGTGAGCGGCGAGACCATGCGCAGCCGCACGCTCGAAGAGATCGCCAAGGTGACGTGGGATCCGGCGTGGGGACAGGAACGCATCTCCAACATGATTGCGACGCGGCCGGATTGGTGCATCTCGCGGCAGCGTGTTTGGGGGGTGCCGATTGCTGTGTTCCTGTGCGACAACTGCGGCAAGCCGGTAAATGATCCGGTGATTAATCGCAAGGTGGTGCAATTCGTTTCGCAGCACGGTGCGGACGCCTGGTACTCGCCGGAAGCGGACGCCATTCTTTCCGGTGGACACAAATGCGCGCATTGCGGCGGAACGAAATTCAAGAAAGAAACCGACATTCTCGACGTGTGGTTCGAGTCGGGATCGAGTCACGCGGCGGTGCTCGGGCACGAACCGAATCTTCCCTGGCCAGCTGATCTTTATTTGGAAGGCGGCGACCAACATCGCGGATGGTTTCACTCTTCCCTGCTCTGCGCGATTGGATATGAAGGCAGCGCTCCCTATCGCATGGTCGCAACCAGCGGATGGACCCTCGACGAACAAGGCCGCGCGATGTCGAAGTCGCTGGGCAATACGGTCGATCCGGTGGAGATCGCGGACACTCTCGGCGGCGAAATCGTGCGCATGTGGGTGGCGTCGGTGGATTTCCGCGAAGACGTGGCGTGTTCTCCGCACATCATGCAGCGGGTCGCGGGAATTTATCGCGACATCCGAAACACGTTTCGCTACATCCTTGGAAACCTAGCCGGATTTGATCCCGTGAAAGACGCAGTTGCGTTTGATCAGTTGCAGCCCATCGATCAATACATGCTGCGGCAGGCGGTGGAAGTTGCGGCGGATGTTAAGAAGTCGTATGAAGAATTTGCGTTCCACAAGATCTATCACCGCATCAACAATTTCTGCGGCGTAGAGCTGAGCGCGTTTTATTTCGACATATTGAAAGACCGGCTCTACACTTCGGCTCCGAAATCACTCTCGCGCCGCGCGGCGCAGACAGCGATTTGGCGAATCGGTGAAGCGCTGGTGCGGTTGCTCGCTCCGATCATGAGTTTTACCTGCGAAGAAGTTTGGGGATATTTGCCTCCTGTCGAAGGACGATTGGACAGCGTGCATCTCACCACTTTTCCGGAGGCGGCGGATTTGGTCGGGGCCGACGTTGCGGCGATTACGATCGATCCCAAAGACGCGGAAGACTGGAAGACGATTCGCAGTGTGCGCGAGACGGTGTTGAAGGCCCTCGAAGTCGCGCGCAATGAAAAACTGATTGGCGGGAACTTGCAGGCGGCGGTTACTTTGACCGCAGGTGACCGAGTGTTTTCGGTGCTGGAGCGCTTTCAGAAAGACTTGCGCTACTTCTTCATCGTGTCCGCCGTTGAATTGAAAAAAGGGACTGTGGCCGGAGAAGCGCTTGTGTCGGTCGAAGTCGGGAAGGCTCCCGGAGAGAAGTGCGAACGCTGCTGGAATTTCTCAACGCGGGTTGGAGAAGATACGAAGTATCCAACGGTATGCGAGCGGTGCAGCGCGGTGCTGAAGGAGATTGAAGGGGCGTAGGTTTAGGTGCCATCTCCTCATAAGATTTGTCATCCTGAGCGCAGCGAAGGACCTGCTGTTCCGCGGCGCCGCAAGAAGCAGGTCCTTCGCTTCGCTCAGGATGACAAATCATTTTTAATTTTCCTACTTGTTGATTTCTTCAGGTTCGGCGGTTGCACGAGAGATATCCAAGAAGTGTTTTAAATCATGCGCAAATATCATTTCTTAATCGCTTTATTCGTCATCGCACTCGACCGCGTCACCAAGCGGATGATCGCTCATCGATTGTCATTGCATAGCAGCATCACGGTGATTCCAGGATTTTTTCGCATTATCCATGCGGAAAACCCAGGAGCGGCATTTGGTATTTTTGCTGATTCTCCGTCGGCCTGGAAAACAGGAATGCTCATCACGTTTTCGGTGATTGCGTTGCTGATTGTCTGCGCGCTGCTTTGGAAGAACAGTCACACGATGACTTCGACGGGAATTGGGCTGTCTCTGATTTTGGGCGGAGCGATTGGCAATCTGTGGGACCGACTGGTGAGCCACCGCGTCGTGGATTTTCTGCTCTTCTATATTGGTCCGCATGAGTGGCCAGCATTCAACGTGGCCGACAGCGCGATCGTGGTCGGGGCGGGACTTCTGGTGATTGAGATCCTGTTTACCAAAGGGCCAGAGGAGCAGGCGGTCTAGGAATTGCTGTGTCCGTTCGGAACGCCGGCGCGTCGTTTCTGCAACGTCTCTACTGCGACGTCCCCGTCGATCAATTCTCCACGCTCAGCCTGCGCAAATCCCTCCGCGATGTGGGACGCCAATTCGTCGCGTTGGCCGAGCATCCAATCTTCGAGATCGAGTTGCTCGCGGATAATCTCGAACGCCTGGTCGAGAACTTCGCCGGGGTCACGATACGCGCCTGACCGGACGGCCAAGTCGATTACTCGCTGCTGCTCGGGTTTGAGGTCGATCGTCACGGTTTGCTCGCTGCCTGATTGTAGCCATTTGGAAGCTGCGTTAACAGGTGAAAGAAAAAACAAATTGCAGCCTAGCCCCGGGATCAGATCAAGTCGTTTCGCCTTCCTTACCTCGGTAACTGGAGTCCCTTCCTGAGCGGTGCCAAGATCAAGTGACACTTTGCGGGGGGATTTTCATGCGACGACTTGCGGCTGTGATTTTATTGATGGCGCTGTGCAGCGCCTGCCTGTGGGCCAAAACCGCTACTCAAGGGGCTCCACAAACTGCGCGGCAGGCTTTGATGGAGATGTTTTTCAGCAAAGAGCCGGGGACATTTCTTAAGCATCTGCCCGCGGTCACGCGCTCGACGCTGGAACAATCCGGAGCGCTCGCCAACATGAAACAGTATTCGTTATTGGCGGGGCAGTTTCAGGCGCAGGGACAAAACTTTCAAACGTTTGAGGCGGGGCCGGTGCTTTTTTCGTTTGCGGACCCTAAGACAGGCCAGAAGTATGAAGTCGTCGTCGAGAGCGATTCCCTACTCGGCGATCAGGACAATATCGAACTGACTTTTCATACTTACAAGGACAACCAGTTACAGAAAACTCCGTTCATGCCTCGCATCGTTTTCTCGATGAAGCAAGAGTCGGAGTTGTGGACGCTGAATGACATTGCGGTAACGGTGAACTTGTCGCTGACAGATCCTGACTTTTTGAAAAAGATTTCGGATGGAATGAAAGCCAGGGCGGCGGTTGCAAGTCCACGGTTGGGGAACCCACAGATTGGTAACCCCCAGATTCACGTGCAAACGATGGCACCGACGACGGGACAAGTTTTCGGGCAAACGAGTGCCAATACTTTCGGGAGTGATGCTGGGACGCTCGCGTCTATACGAAAGATTCTCGCGGCGGAAACGACGTATGCGGCAACTTATCCGGCGGTTGGGAACACTTGCACGCTTTCCGATCTTGACGGTTTTGGCGCGAGTGAAGCCAATGAACATCAGGCAATGTTGATCAGTAGTGGGCTAGCGAGTGGCAAGCATCAGGGATATAGCTTCACACTGGCGGGATGCACTGGAACTCCAGCTACAAGTTTTCGGCTCACGGCCACACCGATTGGAGAGAGTTATGGACGGCGGGCGTTTTGCGCGGACCAGTCAGGTATAGTTCGTGCTTCTGCGGATGGGAATGCGGCTTCGTGCTTAGCGAGTGGGACACCAGTGCGGTAGTCGTTTCGATGTCGTGATCCGGGCGAACAGCAGGTCCTTCGCTTTGCTCAGGATGACAAATTTTAAAGGTAGTGCGAAATTATGGAGCGCCGTAAAGTTGGCGATAGACGTTGGCGTTGCGCAGGATGGCTTGGACGTATTCGCGGGTTTCGGTAAAGGGGATGGACTCGACGAACTCCTGCGGATCACGGTAGTGGCCTTGTCCCAGCCAGTCGCCGACGCGGTCGGTGCCGGCGTTGTAGGCGGCCAGGGCATATTCGAATTGCCCGTTGTATTTATCCACCATCTCTTTGAAGTAACGGGTGCCGAGTTGCAGGTTGACGCCGGGGGTGTAGAGTTGCGGCGCGCTGTAGCCTTTTAACTTCACCTGCTTGGCGACGGACTTCCCCGTTTTCGGTAGAAGCTGCATTAGTCCAACGGCGTTGGCGTGAGAGAGTGCTCCGGCGTTGAATTCCGATTCCTGGCGGATGAGCGACGCTACTAGATAAGGATCGAGTCCATTGAGTTCAGAATACTTGCGTAGGTCAGGCCAATACGGTTTGGGGAAAAGCGCTTCCCAGTAAGGACGCGGTAGATCGGGAATGTCGACGGCGAAATAGTTCGGTGTCGAGCGCTTCATGATCTCGATGCCGCGATCGTAGCGTCCACCATCCTGATAGACGCGCGCCATTTCTGGAGGCGCCCAAGTTCCGCCTTCCTGACTCGCGGCGGCTTGCAGTTCACGCACAGCCAGATCGGCGAGTCCTCCATTCGAAAGTAAGCGTGCACGGGCGACGCGGAGATTGTCATCGGGAGGGGCGGCGGCAACAATTTTCCCTGAGGTTGGGAGCGGGGAGACGCGATCGAGCAACGGGTAATGGGTTGTAGCGTCTTTTAAGGACGCGTCTTTGATCGCTGCCGACGACTGCAGGGCTTTCAGACGGGCGCGTCCAAACTCGGCGTAGTAGTAGTTACGAAAACGGTCGGAAAGTTTCTGATAGAACGCGCGCGCCATCGCGGGATTGCCGTCTTCTTCGGCGATGCGTCCACGCCAGTAGAGAGCGGCAGGAATCTCGGCGGAATCGGGATAGAGCGCAATTTGCTCTTCGAATCCTTTGCGCGCGTCGTCGGTGCGGCTTTGACGAAAGCTGAGCCACGCTGCTTTCCAGTGCGCGTAGGACGCGCGGCTGCCATTCGGAAAGCGCTGCTGTAATTCGCGGAAGTAATCGATGGCGTGATCGTAGTCATGTTTCAACAGGTACATGTTTCCGGCAGAAAGGAGCGCCTGCTCCAACCACGGACTGGTGGGTCCGAACTGACGTAATTCGTTCAGCGTGCGCTGGACGGCGTCTTCGTCGCTGGTGGAGCGGGCTGTCTCGCTTAGAAGGTACAAGCGTTCGGCTTCAGCGTCGCCGGTTTGGACTCCCATGGCATTGAGCGTCTTGCGGGCATCGGCGCTGCGTCCATTTTTTTCGAGACGCACTGGCGAGAGCGAGTTGCAGATCCGCCCGTGTGGCCGGAGTTGCCTCGTTGACCAGGCCTTCATAGTCGTGGATCGCGTCGCCGTAGTGTTTGGTTTTCAAGAGTAGATCAGCGCGGGTGCGTCGCTCGGCCGTGGAACCGGAGATTCCGAGTTTGCGTAGTTCGATTCCGGCGGCATCGGCCTCGGCGCTATTTGGAAGATTGAAATAGACGTTGCGGAACGCGGCAGCGGCTTTCTGATTATCGCCAGCTGCTTGATAGGCGCGTCCGACAGCAAGTTCGATGTCGCTGCGAACGGGCGCACGGTCTTTCTCTAGAATCGCGGCGGCGTCCGCGGCGCGGCCTTCTTCCAGCAACGCATTCGCATAGAGGAGATGGGCGTCGCGGATGAGTAGCGAATCCGGAAAGTGCTTGCCGAAGTCCGCAAGCGTGGCGAGCGCCTCGGCGTTGTGAGCTGTGTTGAGGTACGACTCGCCGAGATAATAGGCTACATAGTCTCCCAATTCACTCGCTCCGGCTTTCGCGCGATTGAGAGGGTCGATGGCTTTGCCGTAATCGTGATCGAGGGTGCGTGCGTATCCAATGACGAGCCAGGCCAGGGCTGCGGCGTCCGCATCTTCTTTCGTTTTCGCGTGACGGCGGGCGTAGGCTTCGACTCCGGCGTAGGCGATGGGAGTACGGTCCTGCAACAACTGCTGCGCCATGGGACGCAGGCTGGCGGAAGCGGTGAATGCTTGCCGAACGCGACGCACGCGCGGCGATATTGGTCTGCGTTTTTTGGTGGTGGAGACTGATTTTTTTGTGGGTGTCGACTTCTTCTTTGCTGTTGGTGCTGTTGGCGCTGTTACGGCGGCCCCGGCTTTTTTCTTTGTCTGGGTTGCGGCGGGCGCGGGTGCCGAGGGATCCGACTGAGCGAAGGCAGCAGACTGCAAACAACCGAGCGAGATCGGGAAGAAAATACCGGCGAGAACCGCTACGACAAAACGACGCACTCAAATCCTACTTACTGCCGAAAATTGGCGCCCATGATGGATGGGTCGTCCTCTGCGAGACTCCTTATTATTTCATGCTGGAAGTAATTGCCGGAAGCGGCGACGGTGGAACCGTAACGTTTCTGGTACGTGCCGCGGCTTTTTTCGATGGCTTCTTTCAGGCGGTCGTAGAGGTCCTTATTTTTTCGGCCTTCCGCAACCTGAGCCTGATTGTAGAGTTTGATTTCGTCGACCAGCAGGCGCGAAAAGCGCTGCGCTTTGCGATGAACATCCTGGTCTTCAGGAGAAAGCGAAGCTTCGGGTTGCGTGTCGTGCACCGGATTCGCATCCGGCTGAGCATGGCCGCTCGCGTGACCGACATGGATCGGCTCCGCGTGAGCGTGCTCCAATTCTACTGGCGGCTCCACAACCGCCGACTGCGACTCCGTAATCGAGCTGTGGGATTCTGGACTTGCCGCCACTTCAGCCATTACTGGCGCCGCGAAGGCCGCGCTGGCCATCGGCACGAAGGATTCTCCAGCCGATGCTGCGGCTGCCATGGCATGGCCGGGATTGTGTGAAGCGAAGGGATCGTTGAATGCTGCGGCGGATGCTTGCGGCACGGGACCGGCATGCGTTTCCGCCTGGGAGCCAGATGGTTCCTTGTGCGCCTGTTTACGGAGAGAATTTACTTCGAGCCACGCTCCGGTAGAAAGCACAAGCAGTTCGAGGGCACCGGCATCGAGATGGCCAGAGTCACCCGTTCCACTATCTGCGTATATCAGCGCGGCAACTTTATCTTTCAGAATTAGCGGCAGGATTTGCGCTTCTCCGCTAGCCGGGGCTCCAAAGTCGTTCAGGAAGCGGGCATCGAGGTCACGGGCGGGAGCGTTGGCAATCACGCGTTCACCAATGGCGCGAACCACGGCGTGTGCTCTTTCGTCGAGTGCGAAATCTTTGATTCCGTCGCTGTTGGCGAAGCCGCGAGCCTGCCATCCAGTGGCGTGGTTGCCCTTCACGACAAACAGGGCGACGCGTTCGGCATAGCGAGCGCTGGTATCCAGCAAGGCACGTAAGATTTCTTTTTGAGAAGTGCCCAGATGAATTTCAGAAACGGCGCGCGCAAGATCTGGACCCGAGATGGAGGGGGACTTGGCGGCAACCGCAGGTGGTTGGGGCTCCGCAGCAGCGATCTCTTCCATCACACGGCGGACGATTTCGGTGCGTAGTTGAGCGACGTGGCTGTCGAGAACTTCGCCCACCACTCGTTCGACAATTGGTTCAATCCAACCGCGCTCCTGCATTCTTACTCCGAGGCCTGGCTCCGAGGCCGCACTTCGAGACAAAGCTCTTGATGGGGGAAGAAGGAATGACCCTTCTAACCACTGATTATAGGGCCGAAAGCGGATGTGTTCCGGACACCTTGGTACCAGCACTTCCGGTGCGGCGCAGGGCCGTGAGCGACGCTCGACGCATCCGCTACCTGTCGCGAACCGTTTCATACACGACGATCGGCGTCCTGCGCCAGCGGAAATAACGATCTGCCAGTACAATAGTTTTTCGGAATTAATCCGGATTACCGGAAAAATCTGCATCGAGAGACGAATGAGCACCATCCAACCCAACATAGAGCAACCGATCAGCGAAGAAATGCAGCTGGTTCGGCGCGCCAAGCAAGGCGATGACACTGCCTTTGAAGAATTGGTGCGGCGCTATGATCGCAATGTTTTCCGCATTGCACAGCACATTACGCAGAACCGCGAGGACGCGGAAGATGTAGTGCAGGAAGCGTTCCTTAAGGCGTACGGGAATCTGCAAAAGTTTCAGGAGCAGTCGAAGTTCTACACCTGGCTGGTGCGGATTGCGGTAAATGAAGCTTTGATGAAGTTGCGCCGAAGGAAGCCGGAACGCACGGTTTCGCTCGACGAAGAAATAAAAACTGAAGATGACTCGCTGCCCCGCGAGGTTGCGGATTGGAGCCCCAATCCAGAACAGATGTACAACCAGGCGGAGTTGCGGGACATATTGACTCGCACGATTCAGGGATTGCCGACGGGATTTAGGACGGTTTTCGTGCTCCGCGACGTAGAAGGCCTCTCGACGGAAGAGACGGCGCAAGCGTTGGAGTTGAGCATCCCGGCGGTAAAGTCGCGGTTGTTGCGCGCGCGGTTGCAATTACGCGAGCGGCTCAATCGCTTCTTTCAGAAAAAGGCGAGTGGAGAAGGCGAAGGCGACAGTGAAGTGCTCTGAGTTTCTTAACGAACTAACCAATTATCTCGATGGCGTGCTGGACGCCCGCACCAAGACAGAGCTGGACGAGCATTTGGCTTGGTGCCATAACTGTTACGTGGTTTGCGATACCACGCAAAAAACCATCGAGATTTATCGCGATTCGGAGCTCTACGAGCTGCCCGAAGATCTGCGAGTTCGGCTACGGTCGGCCATTATGGTTAAGTGCTCGGCGCAGAAAAAGACCGACCCATCAGGTAGTTAGAGACTAACGCCTGCCGCATCTGTTGAACCTCATCTCCATTATCTATCGAATAGTGCTTGAGAGTCAGCTGTCCGCCACCAACCTACTGCGTGGAACTCGTTTGTTTCCATGGACCTGAATCCGGTACCGATTCTGCCATCTACTCTAGAACCTTTTCCCCATACCATGAATCTAAGTACTTACAGATTGGCTCGGACCCCCATGAGTCCAACGCGCGATTTTTCCCTTAATAATTTGATTCCTGTGGAGGTTTCTGATGATTGCAAAATTGATGGATGCAGTGTTTGGTTGTCGGCACTCCCGGTACAGCTTTCCGATAACGGTTCGTGCGGGCTCGAACCGCAACTCCTCCGCTCAGCGGACGGGGACTTATGTTGCTTGCCTGGATTGTGGCAAGGAGTTCCGCTACGACTGGCAGGAGATGAAGATTACGGGTTCGCAGGCGAGCGGATCTCAGATTGTTGCTGCGCAGGCACGAGAAGCCGCGCACGCTCTGGTCACGAAAGAAGCGGCCTAAGGCGCGCTGTTCTCCGGCAGCGCGCGGCCGTTTTGTTTATTTGAATGTTCCGCTTCGCGAATATTCAGTGCGATGCAAATGGAAGTAGCTCGTTAGAAGACGATCGTTCGGCGGTTCTCCTCACAGCCTTCCCCAACTTCAAATCTTCCCCGACCTCAAATTCAAGCGAGAAATGCGTGATGAGTTCATTTTTTTCCGGACTCTTTTCGTTTGAAAGCGGCATGCGGGATCCGCAGATCAACCCTGCTCCGGCGGGAAAAAACTCTCCAGTCCTCTTTTTTCATACAATCTTCACATTTTGCTGTGATAAATTTGGCGACTCAGCACAATTAAAAATCTCTGGAGGAAACTGCATTGGGCAAGGACATGGTCCCCAAGAAAATCTTCTTCACCAAAGGTGTGGGGAAGCATCGCGAGCGTCTCACCTCATTTGAACTCGCGTTGCGCGACGCGGGCATCGCGGCGCAAAATCTGGTTCGTGTCTCGTCTATCTTTCCGCCCAACTGCAAATTGATCCCGCGCTCGCAGGGACTGAAACATCTCTCGCCCGGCGAGGTTGTATTTTCGGTCGTCGCCGAAAACTCTACGCATGAACCGCATCGACTGCTGGCATCTTCGATTGGCGTTGCCATTCCGGCGGATCGCAATACCTACGGCTATCTGAGCGAGCACCATTCTTTTGGCGAGACGGAAGACTCCGCCGGAGATTACGCGGAAGAACTTGCCGCCGAAATGCTAGCGACCACGCTGAACGTGGAGTTTGATTCCGACACATCGTGGGATGAGAAAAAAGAGATCTATCGGATTTCAAACAAGATCGTGCGGACAGCGAATATCACGCAGTCGGCCGTCGGTGACAAGCGCGGGATGTGGACGACGGTGATCGCGGCGGCGGTGTTGATCTTCGACTGATGGGCCGAACTAAGGGGTGATCTCGAAAATGACTCCCCCATCGGACTTCCCGCCAGAGGCCGCGGTACCGTAGAGGTTTCCTCCAGCATCCATTATCAAGGTGGAATAAGGGTAAGCTCCGTCCGGCGCTACCCCTGTGAAGGAATGCAACGTTCCGAGCACGCCCGCATGAACCTCGAAAACGGTTCCGCAACCCCCGCCTCTAGCCGGGCAAGGGCCAGTTCCTCCAAATACGGTAGTGCCGTACAAATTGCCGTTCGCATCCAGGAACAAACCTGCGGAAGGATACAACCCGTCGCTGCAGTTGCTCTTGGAGCAAAAACTGTGTAGTACGGTCTCCTTACCATTTGCCGACAGCTTGAATACAGTCCCGCATCCGCCTCCTCCCGCCTGCGGACAGGAGCCGGTTCCTCCAAAATAAGTGGTTCCGTAGAGATTGCCTCGCTTATCGATAATCAACTGTGCGATGGGCGACGATCCGTCAGTACAGTTCGGCCGCGAGCAAAAACTGTAAAGCACAGTTTCTTTGCCGGTTTCGGTCAATTTGAATACCGTGCCACCGCCGCCACCGGTGCTAGTGCCGCCACCCCACGTAGTGCCATAAAGAGTCTTTGTCTTCTCGTCCAGGATCAAACCGCCATAGGGAGCTGCTCCGTCCGCACAGCCCATCTTTGGGCAGAAACTGTATAGCACGGTCTCATTACCCGTCGGATCCACTTTAAATACTGTTCCGCAACCCTCCGGGCAGTCGCTGTTTCCTACGGTGCCTCCGATGATTGTTGTGCCATAAAGATTTCCCGCGGAGTCTATGATCAAGCCTCCCGGGGAATCGGCTCCGTCTGGTAAACCCATGAACGAATGGAGCACAGTCTCATGCTTACCGCTGATCTTGAAGACTGTTCCACAACCGGGAGCGCCACCGAAAACGCAATCGCCGCCTCCACCTACTTGAGTCATGCCATACAAGTTGCCGCTCCCGTCCATTACCAGGCTTCCTAAATACGGGGACGCCCCATCCGCCCCGCCCGTGAACTTATGCAATACGCTTTCCTTGTTTCCGGTTAGTTCGAACACCGTTCCGAAGTTGTTGTGGCCGGCGCCAGTGGTCCCGTAAAGGTTGCCTGTTGAATCCATGAGCTACGCCAGCGTAGGGATTTACGGAGCCGCAACAGAAACTGTAGAGCGTCTTGTAGGTTTGCGCATGGGCAGCAGGGGCATTCGTCCCCACTAGAAGTATCCCGACGGTCAACACCAGCACGCAAGGATGCCGTCGCAGTTTGATCGCGTTAACCGAATGCCCAGAATTTGCGATCCTAGTATCCGATGCTGATATCCCTTTAGTTCTCATCATGCGCAGTCCCTCCGCAGCATAAGTTGACAACTATCTCGCTAACTTTACACCTGTCCGGCGACCCGTAAGACTGCCTTTTTCGCGGCCGGTTTTTTCTTCAGGCGTTCCAACACGGCCGCGACGATAATCGGCAGCCCCACAGTCGCATCAACGAATACTTCGCCAAATTTTCCGCCTTCCGACGGGGGGACAAACTTGCCCCAAGAAATCGCTTCGCTATAAGGACTGCCCGACAAGCCACCCCAATAAACTGGCTCGGGACAGATGCGCAATCCATAGTGGTAGCGTTTGAGCGGCAGGTCTTCCCCGCCCCGACGATGGCGCAGTTCGATGAATGGTCCGAATTGCTGCGACCAGTTGCGAGGCACGCCGCCGCCGATGGTGAAAATTCCGATGCGCTTCTGGCTGAGGAGCGTCGCGGCGAAGTGTTCGAGGTCCTCGAACGGATCGAAGCGAAACCGCGCTTTTTTTTGTTTGTCCCGCTCGCGGTTCGTAAGGGCGTAATCGAGTCCGAGTTCGGAGTCGGAGAATGCGGGCACGAATACCGGCACATTCTTCTCGTAGGCCGACTTCAAGATGCCGCGTTCACCTTTGGCGCGCTTGGCCAGATAGGCTCCGATGGCTCGATTTAATTTGTACGAGCACATGATCTCGTCAGAATCCCATCCTCCAAATACTGCGGCCATCACGCGCTCTACGTCATCGAGATTCTGTTCCGGTTCGAGCGTGTCGTAGACGCGGTTGTATCCCGCTTCGTAAAGTTCTTCGTCGCTGAGTTCGGGATTGTGGCGGAAGTGGGCGCGTCCGGTGGCTTCGACTAGGCCGTGCGCCATTAGCGCTCCAGTGGAAACGATGGCGTTGACGATGCCTCGATCGATCAATTCGGCAATCACCAATCCTTGTTTCGCAACGGTCATCGCGCCGGCGAGAGTCATGACGACAAAACAATCTTTGTCGCGCGCCATCGCTTCGAGGACGTCGGCAGCTTCGCCGAGTTGGCGTCCCGTGAATGCAGTGTGGGACATGGCGCGAACCAGGTCGTCGATGGACTTGATCTTGCCGAGGTCGAGCGGCTCCAGTGGGATGAGGCGGTCGGCTACTGGATCGTGGAGTTTGCGGTCGATGCCTGCACCTGCAACGTGCTTTCCGACGTGTTGATTGCTTTCGATATGATGACCGTGCTTCGGGGTGTTTTTCTGCTTCAAGGACGAACCTCCAGAATAAAAACCTATTTTGATCGAAGAAACAATTTACTAGAAGTGAAGGAAACGCGGGGAGAGCTTTCACAAATCCGTAACAATCGCGCATGCATTCTGCACTTTGGTATTCTAGAGCGCGTGCGAAGGCGTGACGTGGGTTGCTAGCGTCCGACAAGTTCTCGAAATACTCTTTGTCATCGAGCGAAGCGGCGGATGACAAGTTTGTTGTGCGACGATTTTTCGTGGGAGAACAAGTGCAAGCAAAAGATAAATTCATCGTCGCCTTGATCCAGATGTCGTGCGGGCCAGAGCCTGCGGACAATTTGGCGAAGGCGCTTGATCGCGTCGCGGAGGCGGCCCGAAAGGGAGCCCAGGTCGTATGCCTGCCTGAACTTTTTCAGACGCAGTATTTCTGCCAGCGCGAAGATGCGGTGCTTTTCGATCTGGCCGAGCCGATCCCCGGGCCGACTACCGAGAAGCTTGCGGCAGTAGCCAGCAAAAACAAAATTGTGCTGGTCGCGTCGTTGTTTGAGAAGCGCGCGCCTGGCCTGTATCACAACACAGCCGCAATTTTTGATTCGGACGGGACGCTGGGCGGTATATACCGCAAGATGCATATTCCCGATGATCCGCTTTACTACGAAAAATATTATTTCACTCCGGGTGATCTCGGATTCAAGGCGTTCGATACTTCTGCGGGAAAACTTGGGACGTTGGTTTGTTGGGACCAGTGGTATCCCGAGGGCGCGCGGCTCACCGCGTTGCAAGGTGCGACCATTCTTTTCTATCCCACGGCCATCGGGTGGCATCCAGCGGAGAAAGCCGAGTTTGGCGAGGCGCAACATGATGCCTGGCGCACGATTCAACGTGCGCACGCAATTGCCAATGGAGTTTATGTGGGCGTCGTGAATCGAGTTGGATTCGAGACGGGCGACATTCGTGGCAACTCGGTTCCGGGCAAGGGACTGGAATTCTGGGGAGGATCATTTTTGTGCGATCCTTTCGGACGCGTGATCGCCGAAGGGTCACACGACAAAGAAGAGATTCTGCTCGGCGAAGTGGATCTCCATCATCTGGAAGACATCCGACGCAACTGGCCATTTCTGCGCGATCGCCGCATCGATGCTTACGCTCCCATCACCAGCCGCATGCTGGACGGAAAGTAGCAACAGAAAGTAACGACGAAATAATGCCGAACCGATCCGCAAAACTTCTTCCCGCCGCTCAGGGCTACCGCATGCCCGCCGAATGGGAGCCGCACGAATCGACCTGGCTCGCGTGGCCTCATTTTCGGGGCGACTGGCCAGGAAAATTTGAGCCGATTCCTTGGGTGTATGCGGAGATCATCCGCAATCTGGCGAGGCACGAACGCGTTGATCTGATCGTGAATGACGCGTCTTCAGAAAAGCGTGCGCGAACCGTGCTTGAAAAAGCGGGCGCACTCGATGGCCCGCTCGGCGACCGCGTTCGCTTTCATCGATGGCGGACCGATCGTGTGTGGACGCGCGACTCAGGATGTATATTTCTCGCGCCGTCCGCTGAACACTCGGAAGTTGGATTACTCGCGCTCCATTTTCAGTTCAATGGATGGGCGAAGTATCCGAATTACGAATTCGACGAACAGAATGGAGCGCGCATGGCGAAGACCGCGAAAACCCATGTCGTGCATCCGTTCGCTGGAAAGCATCGCGTCGTGCTTGAGGGTGGCTCAATCGACGTGAACGGATGCGGTGCCCTGCTCACAACCGAAGAATGTCTGCTGTCTAAAACGCAAGAGCGAAATCCTTCGATGGATCGAGCGGCTTACGATCAACTATTCGCGGACTACTTCGGCGTGCAGTCCGTCATCTGGCTCGACAGCGGAATTGCCGGCGATGACACGCACGGACACGTTGACGACATCACACGATTTGTCGCTCCCAATCGCGTGATCACGATGGTCGAACGGAATCCGCACAGCGAAAATCATGCGGCGCTACACGCGAATCTCGGGCGCTTGAAGAACGCGCGGACCGCGGAGGGCAAGAAGCTGGAGATCGTCGAGATTCCGATGCCGCGTCCCGTGCTGTTTGAAGGACGGCAATTGCCTGCTAGCTACGCGAATTTTTATATCGCGAATGGAGCGGTGCTGGTGCCGGTGTTTAATGATCCCAATGACAGGATTGCGCTCGACATTCTTGCAGGACTCTTTCCGGATCGTGAGATCATGCCTATCTACTCTGGGGATTTGATCTGGGGATTCGGGGCGCTGCATTGTATGACGCAGCAGCAACCAGCTCGATAGTCCCCGCCCTGATTGCCATCCCTCTCCTGCTTGTCATCCCGAGCATAGCGAGGGATCTGCATTTTGCGGCGAACTGCAGATCCCTCGCTGCGCTCGGGATGACAAACGGTAAAGCGGTATAACGGGGATTCCGAGGCGATCTTCATTTACACTTTCAGTGTGAACGCGGAGATCATCGCCGTTGGGTCAGAACTGCTGAGTCCTTTTCGCCAGGACACTAACTCCCTTTATCTCACCGAAAAATTAAATGAGTTGGGCGTCGAAGTGCGCTTCAAGTGCATTGTGGGAGACGACGCAGAAGGGCTGACCGCGGCTGCGAAGCTGGCGATGCGGCGCTCCGACATTATTGTTTTTACCGGTGGCCTCGGTCCTACCGAGGACGATCTGACGCGCGAATCGGTTGCGGATGCGCTCGGATTGAAACTGCAGCGCGATCCGCAAATTATTGCGAAGCTCGAAGAACGGTTTGCCGCGCGCGGGATCAAGATGACCGCGAACAATTCCAAACAGGCTGACGTTCTGACGAGCGCGACCGTGCTTGCGAATCCGGCGGGAACGGCACCAGGACAATGGATTGCCGGGAAATATGATGGCGAAGATCGGCTGCTGATGCTGCTTCCGGGGCCTCCTTACGAAATGAAGGCCGTGTTTGAAGGGGAGTGCCTGCCGCGCTTGCGTGCAAAAGTCCCTCTGCAATTCATCGCGACTCGCACTCTGAAAATGGCGATGATGCCGGAGTCGCAAGTGGATGCGCGCGTGGCTCCGATCTATAAAACCTACAAAGATGTCGAGACGACTATCCTCGCGGGCGGAGGCGAAATTCAACTCCACATGCGTTGTCGAAAAGATTCGCAGGCGGAGGCCGACGCGCGGGTTGAAGAACTCTCCGAAAAGATTGAAGACGAACTGGGCGACGCCATTTTCTCGCGCAAGGGCGAGACGATCGAACAGATCGTCAGCTATCTTCTGCAGATGCGCAGCATGACATTGGCGGTTGCGGAGTCTTGTACGGGCGGATTACTTGCGGAGAGGATTACGTCTTTAAGCGGGAGTTCGCGCTACTTCATCGGCGGCGCGGTGGTCTATTCGAATGAACTTAAGACGCAGTTTGCGAATGTTCCGAAGGCGATGATTGATCGGCATGGAGCGGTGAGTCGCGAAGTTGCGGCGGCCATGGCTGAGGGGATCCGCAAGCGTTGCGTTTCGAATTACGGAGTTGGCATCACTGGAGTTGCAGGTCCGAGCGGCGGGACTGAGCAGAAACCTGTTGGCCTCGTGTTTATTGCACTGGCCGGGGAAGAAGGGACGCAAGTTGTTGAGCGGAATTTTCCAGGAGATCGGAAACGGGTTCGGCAATTCGCAACGCAGCAGGCGCTGGAGATGATCCGCAGGGCGCTGGTGTAAGAAAAGTTTTTTCCTAATTTCGCGCAGCTTTCTAAATGCGAATCTTCATCGGAATCGATCTTGACGCAGAAGTTCGTTCGCGGATCGAGCGGTTCGTCGAAAGCGTTCGGCATCTTGCACCCGACGTTCGATGGACGAGTCCTGAATCGTGGCACATCACGTTGAAGTTCATCGGAGAACAGTCGACAGAAGATGTCGCTGCAATTGCGCAACGGTTGCGCGAGATTGAAAGCACTGCCTTTGCGATTCGTATCGCAGGTTTTGGATTCTTCCCTACTGCCAAAGCTGCACGCGTATTCTGGATCGGCGTCCAAGCGGGCCCGGAGTTAAGCGCTCTTGCTGAGACGATCGATGCAGGGACCGCGGAACTAGGGATTGCGCGTGAGGAACGGAGTTACAGTCCACATTTGACACTGGCGCGTGCCGGAGGGAGGTCGGGCTCGCCACGATTCCAGAAAGGCGACACGCCGAATACAAAGTTTGCTGCGCTTCAAACGCGCGTCGAGGCGATTTCGAAACAGGATTCCAAAGCTTCGAATTTCGGCGTCACGAATTTCGGATCGACCACTGCGCGGGAGTTTATTCTCTATCAGAGTCAGCTTTCGCCGCGCGGATCGATCTATAAACGGATGCAGCGTTTTCCGCTTCGGAGCAGCGAAACCATTTTATGAATTCTTATCTCATCGTCGCTGCCGCCAGCTATCTGCTCGGATCAATTCCGTTTGGATACTTACTGGTGCGCATTTTCAAGGGCGAAGATGTGCGGGCTAGCGGTAGCGGCAACATTGGCGCAACCAATGTCGCGCGCACATCGGCCGCCCTGGGATTCGCAACTTTGCTCCTCGATGCGGCAAAGGGGATGGCAGCAGTACTACTGACACGAGCATACTTCACCGGGTCTTCTCAGAATCTAGCTCTCCTAACAACGGTCGCTGCATTTTTCGCCGTCTTCGGACATCTATTTTCAATATGGCTGAAGTTTCACGGCGGCAAGGGAGTGGCAACCAGCCTCGGTGCGTTCATTCTTCTAACTCCGAAATCCATTCTTTGCATGTTTGCTTTGTTCCTGATTGTCACCTTCGTTTTTCGTTACGTCTCGCTCGGTTCGGTTGTAGCGGCGATTGCGTTTCCGATCTTGGCTTGGGGATTTCACGAATATAGCGATTCGCGACAACTGATCCTGATTGCCGTCATCGCGGCACTCGTTCTCTGGAAGCATCGTGCGAACATCGCGCGACTCATCAGTGGAACCGAAGGAAAAGTGGGGAGAAAATCGGAGGCGATTGCAGAATCGGATTCCCCGTCGCTAGGAGCATCCCGCCAATGAGCCGCATCGCGATCATCGGAGCGGGCGCTTGGGGAACGGGACTCGCGATTGTTCTCGCGCGCAAACCAGGCCATCAGATCCGGCTCTGGGCCAACGAAGTGGACGTTTGCGAGAGCATCGCGAAAAGCCGAGTGAACGAATGTTTTCTTCCTGGCTTCGCGCTTCCACAATCGATTTCAGCAACCAACGATTTGCATGACGCGCTCGATGGCGCAGAAATCGTTGTCAGCGTAATGCCTTCGCAACATTCTCGAAGTTTGTTTGAGCGGATGGCGCCCGCTTTGAATCCGGATGTCCTTTTCGTCAGCTGCACCAAGGGGTTGGAAGACGGAACTCTGCTGCGAATGACGGAAGTGATCAGCGACGTGCTGCGCAGCCGCAAGTTTACCCCGCGTATCGCAGCGCTCAGCGGGCCGTCTTTTGCAAAGGAAGTAGCACGCGGCGATCCAACAGCCGTGACGGTTGCATCCATGGATAGCGAAGTCACACGCGCTGTGCAAACGGCATTCAATGACTCGCGCTTTCGCGTTTACACAAACGACGATGTCATCGGAGTCGAACTCGGCGGAGCGCTCAAGAACGTCATCGCAATTGCGGCTGGGGTTTGCGATGGACTAGAACTGGGGCACAATTCTGTTGCCGCGCTGATCACACGCGGACTCGCTGAAATGGCGCGGCTCGTCGTCGCATGCGGGGGACGTCTCGATACCATGGCAGGGCTCGCGGGGCTTGGCGATCTCGTTCTTACCTGTACCGGAGATCTTTCCCGCAATCGCAGTGTCGGCGTCGAACTCGGCCGAGGGCGCAAGCTCTCGGACATCATTGCCGGAATGCACGGCGCGGTAGCAGAAGGAATTTTCACGACGAAGGCGGCGGTTGGGCTCGCGCTCCAAAAAAAGATCGAGATGCCGATTACGGAGCAGATGTTCGCCATTCTTGAAAATGGGAAATCGCCGCAGCATGCGATTGAGGACCTGATGGCTCGAGCCACCAAGTCTGAAATTTAGGAGCACGTCAAAACCTTCACCACGAAGGGCACTAAGGGACCACGAAGTTTCACGAAGGAAATCGTTTCTTGTTGCGAAGTCGTTTCCAATCGCGAAGTCGGATGAATTTTCGAAAATCATTGGTGGAATAATCCCTCAATCCTGCCCCAAATTAATCCCAGTACGTCAGTCACCCTATTGCTTGTTACCCTTGTAGACTGCTATTTTCATTGAGCCACAGCGAGCTAACCGGGCGGAAGACCTGGCAATCCAATGCTCACTGTGAGACGTACTTCAGGAGGATGAACAGCGGCGTGCCGAAGCTTGACACCAACGCGATGACATCCGACCAGGCGCTGGTGACGGCGATCCGGTCTGCCGATCAGGGCGCGATGGCTGCGCTGTATGACCGGTATTCGTCGATCGTGTACGCGGTGGCGCTTCGCGTTTTGCAGGATACCGGCGCGGCTGAAGACGTTTTGCAGGATATTTTCATGCAGCTGTGGCGTAATCCCGGAGCCTTTGATGCCAGCCGCGGCAATATGGCCGCATGGTTGGCGGTGATTGCTCGACATCGGGCGATCGATGCGCTGCGGCGGAGACGTCCTGAAACAGATATTGACGATGTGATTGTTTCGGTCGAAACGGACATGGCCAGCGATGCGGATCGTTCGCGCGCCATGGATAAAGTTCGCGGCGCCATGGAGACCATGCCATCACCGCAACGATCTGCGTTGGAGATGGCGTATTTCGAAGGCTTGACGCACACCGAAATTGCCGAAAAAACCGGCGAGCCGTTGGGCACAATTAAGACAAGAATTCGCGCAGGATTGTTATCCCTGCGAAAAGTATTGGCTGCATGAGTACACATCCACAATTCGACGACGATTTGGCGCTCTACGCGCTCGAAGCGCTGGACGGGCCTGAACGTCATGCGTTGGAAAAGCATCTGGAGACGTGCGGCTCGTGCCGCCGCGAGTTGGAGTTGCTGCGCGGCGATACCAGTCTGCTCGCGCTGACGACTGCGGGTCCGAAACCTCCAGCGCGTTCGCGGCAACGTTTGATGGCTGCGATTGCGAACGAGCCACGCCTTCCGGCAAATGCTGGCGCTTCTGCCACCTCGGGTCGAAGCCATTCGTGGTGGCCTTCTTTAGGATGGATCGCGGCAGCGGCACTCGTAATTTTGAGCATAGGATTGCTGCGTCAGAACTCGACACTGCGAAAAGACTTCGCTTCCGTCCAATCAGGTTTACAGACACAATTGGACGACCAGGGACGCAAGCTCCAGGATGCCAACGAAACCGTGGCCACGCTGCTTGATCCGGAAGCTACCAGGATTGAACTGGTCGCTGCAGGCAACAAACCGCAGCCGCGCGGCAAGGCAATTTATCAGCGGCGCAGTCGCAATCTAATTTTCTTTGCCAGCAACCTTCCACCGCTGCCTGCCGAAAAAATCTACGAACTGTGGCTGTTCCCAGCCAACGGCGGCGCTCCCATCGCTGCGGGATTATTCAAGCCCGATGCACGCGGCGGAGCGACAGTCGTCAACCCTCCACTGCCCCAAGGCGTAGAAGCGAAAAACTTCGCCGTGACATTGGAGCCCGAGAGCGGGTCACATGAGGCTCCGCGAGGGACTCCTGTGATTGTGGGCGTCGGGCTGTAACGTTGGGCTCGAACATCCAGTTCTGAACGCGCAACGAGAAGCTCACCGGTTACAAATCCTTGAGCCCTGACGATTGCAGTGTAGCGTAATTCATTCCCGTTAACCTAAGCGCTTAGGTTTTCCGGACGATGTATGACCGAGGTTACCGCAGACGTGGGCTCGCTGTTCCATATTACTTCTCCGAGGGCGGCTTTGCGAAACTTGGCAATTCTACTTACTGTAGATCGGTCATAACTATGTGGGTACAATAAAGTTTGGGATCATGAGGTCGTCCACGAGAGCATCGCACGAGCTCCGTCCCGACCTCACATCTATAGCGTTCCGTAGAAACAACATTTGAGCCAGCAGATTATGAAGACCATCTTGGCGCTTATCCTGGCCGCATTTTCCATGGTTTTGTTCTTCAATTGGCTTGCCGGCAGCCCACCGAAAACATCAAGTGGCGCCTCAACTGCGGGTTCGGCCCAAACGACGGCCAATTCGTTGATTCTGCAAGCCCAAAAGTATCCCTACCTAGGCGAGCCGTTCGCGGTCGGCTACTGGAGCTACGTTGTGCAGAGCGCTGATTGGCGGCCTTACGTTGCGGAGTTAGGGCGAGTCCGACAACCGGACTCCGGCACTTTCTTGATCGTCACGGTGAGTGTTCGCAATAACGACCGAACCGAAAGCACGCGACCGCCATTCAAACTGCTGGACGATGAGGGTAGAGAATTTAGCGAAAGCGATTTTTGGTCAGACGATGCGCTCAGTAACATGCAGATGCTGAATCCGGGCGTAGCGAAGAGTGGCCAAATATTCTTTGACGCTCCGCGCGGCCACTACCTTTTGAAAGTTTCGGGAGGATACGAGTCTGGCGGTAAGAGCACGTTGGTCAATCTAAGCCTCCAACCGCAGAGTCGGACTTGGGTAGATCCATATGAGGCCCCAAGCTCCGCATCGGTAGCACGCGTCCTAGGCGGCAACTATTCCAGCCCGAACGAGTTTCAACTCAGAGCCGTTGAAATCGCGCTAAGCGAACTGGAAAGCGAGTATCTAACCACGACGAGTGTATTCCCGAACGTTAGGCATGACCGTCGCTCCTTTCTAGAGGGTCTCCACAGCAGGCCTATCGGACTGCAACGGGCGGACTCTGGTTTGACGGCTGTCGTGATCAAGGCTGATCTGGATGGATTTTGCGGATCTGGGGGCTGCCTGTTTTACGTTCTGCAGAGTGAGACGAGTACCGATAGAGACGAAAGACGGTTCAGGACGGTCTTGAAAACATTCGGCAAATTTCTTTCCCCCGCGAACACGACTACCGACGGGTATTATGATCTCCTCGTCGACGGTGGGTCTGCCGCCAACCCTTTGCAATCCAAATGCACGTGGAACGGTTCGCATTACAACGAAGCGAAGGCGGGCCCCGTCGAGGAGTTAAAACCGGACGATACTCCACCCCCCTAGTTCCGTACAAGCCGCCTAACGCCGGTGTGACAAAAGCGTTTGACCTGTCAAACAGTGGTGCCCGGAGACGGAATCGAACCGTCACGTCCTGTAAGGGACCCGGGATTTTAAGTCCCGTGCGTCTGCCAGTTTCGCCATCCGGGCGGAATGCGTCTCATCATTATCCTACATAGAATCCTTCATAGCGCGATGGCTCACCGAAACTGCGCTTATGGATCAAGTTCAACACCAACGTCAAAGGCAGCGGACAGGAGTGTCCGCTCCACACAATCGAGTTGTGGTCGATATTGCTCAGACTGCGTTTCTTGTCGCGTCCATACTGGGTACGTCTTCAAAGGTGTTCGATGAATGATCTCAGCAGCACGCTCTTAGTCGATGTCGTGTCGAATCAGATTATTTCGACTCAGGTTCTTTCGATCCAGGCTCTCTCAAATCCCCTTCTTGCAAATGACGATTCGTCGAACACAGACCTTTCTAGCGAGCGATGGTTCCAACTCTGTCAGCTCGCGACGATTGAGCATGACTCGGAAAAGATTTTGGCGCTGGCGGCGGAAATTAATCGGCTGCTGCAAGAGAAGGAAGATGCCTTCGACGCGAATCTTGTCGGCGCAAGTCTTGGTTCCATAAGTCAACGGTACGCACGGACTGACGAAATCTCGTGTTGAGGTAGCGGGCTGCGCGCTCGATCCACATCGGGCCAGATTCATGCGCGACCGCCTATAATGTCAGTTCCCCTATGGCCTCTCGCGCTCCGAACACTACCTCCGGCAAGAAACTCAAGGATGACGCTGGCAAATTCTGGAACCGCATCAGCGAAGGGCTGGAGCTAAATCAGCTGTGGTCGCAGTTTGCGAAGGATACGCGGTCCAGCTATAGGCTTTACTCGGCGGGGCTGGAAAATTTGCCGGAAGAGGCGTCCGGATTTCGACGCAAGCGGATTCTTGCGAAGGCGCTGTTCTGGGCCGTCGTCCTAAAATTGACACCCGCGCGCCGCGTGCTGCTGCTACTGGCACTGGTTCTGTTGTTCTTCCCTTCTGGCGGATTCGAGTACCGCAACCAAGCTGGCCACGTTGAAAGCTTTGAGCTCGACCTGCATGTCTGGGCTGGTCTGACTTTGTTGTTGCTGCTTTTGCTGGAACTCGCCGACCGAGTCGTGATGAAGCGCGATCTGGAGATCGCGAAAGATATTCAGGCCTGGTTATTGCCGGGCGCTCCGCTGCAAATTCCGGGATATCAGATTGCGCACGCGACTCGTCCCGCGAATACGGTGGCAGGCGATTACTATGACGTGATTCTGCGGCCGGGCTTTGACGAAAATAAGAATCCGGTGGCGAGTCGGGATCGCATCCTGTTTGTTGTTGCAGACGTCGCGGGCAAAAGTATTCCGGCAGCGATGGTGATGGCCACTTTTCAGGCGAGCCTGAGGACTCTAACTCCTAGCGGAATTCCGCTGGCGGAGCTGGTCGCAGGAGTGAATCGCTATTCGTGCTCGAACAGTCAGGGCGGGGTCCGATTCACCACTGCCTTTTTTGCGGAACTCGATGCGGCTACCGGCGAAGTGATCTATGTGAACGCTGGACACAATGTTCCGATTCTTCGCAAGAAATCAGGAGTTGTGGAGCGGTTGGAGGCTGGAGGAATTCCAGTGGGAATTTTTGCGGACGCTCCGTATGTTGTGGGGAGCACTCGACTCGATGCGGGCGATTGGCTGGTAATTTTTACGGATGGGATTGTCGAAGCGGAAAACTCCAAGCAAGAAGAGTACGGAGAGACATCCTTGATTCGGTTAGTGGATCGAGAATCGGAGACGGTGCCCGCGGACATGCTCCGCAGCATGTTGGTGGATCTCGATCGGTTCGTTGGCAACACTCCGCAGCACGACGATATGACTTGTTTGTTGTTGAAAAAGGGGTAGGGGGAACGTCAGCGGCAGCGGCAAGATCAACTTCAACACCAAAGACAACTTCAACACCAACAACAAAGGCAACTTCAACCTCTTTACCACGGGGGACAGTGGGGACCACGGGGAAAGCCAAAGTCTCTGTTGCCTCTTGCTAGAACTTTTGCTTTTGCGCTAGCGCGTTCAGGCCTGCGACCGCCATTTGGTTTTGTGGATCCAGGCGCAATGCGTTTTGGAAATATTGATTTGCTTCATCGTCGTGTTGTCGTTCAAGGTTGGCTCGGCCTCGGATGCTCCAGGCAACCGACTGTAGTTTTGGATCCGAGGAAGTTTTGAGAATCGACTGGGAGTCTTCGATGGCCTCGGAAAAGTGTCCGGCATTTAATTCGTAAAAGGCCAGCAAGAGTACCTGCTGCGGCGGGTAGTTGTGCAGTGATTCCGCGGCTCGAAATTGAACCACCGCTTCGTCGGATCTTCCCTGCTTCGCCAATGCCAGCGCAAGATTATTGTGGGCCATGTAGTTCCGGTCGGTCACGGACAATGTATAACGCCACAGCGTTTCGTCGTCGTGCCAGTAGCTGATTTGACGATAGGTGAGACATCCCAAAACAAGTAGGACAATCGTCGCTGGGATCGCGCGCCAGAAGTTTGGGATCTTGTGATCAGTGGCGATGGTGTCGAGCGTCCAAACAATCGCGATAAACAAACCAATCAGTGGCAGGTAGGCGTAGCGGTCGGCCATCGCTTGCTCGCCCACGGTGATGATTCCAATCATTGGAACAGCGGTACCGAGAAACCAAAACCAACCTACGGGTAGATAGCGACGGTCACGCCAATTTATGACGATGGCGGTGATTAGTAACAGAATCGCTATTGATCCCACGACCTGCCAGATGGGCAGCGACGTTCCGATGCGCGGATACATTGGCGCGAGGTGCGCTGGCCAAAATGCTTTTTCGATGTAGCGGACGTAGGAGACGAAAACGTTTTCGAAGCGCGCCAGCAATGACACTTCTTCGAATGTCCGGACTGTGTTGCCGGAGCGTTGTGCGATGACGGTGATGATGGAATCGGCGCCGGCGATTAAAAAGAGCGGCAGTTTCTCCCAGACCAAGTATCCGAACGAGCGTTGCTGTAGGGAGCTGGTGTGGGATGATCCGAAGCCGATGCGACCAATGCGTTGGAGTGGCCAATAATCCCAAAGCAGAAGAACGAAGGGCAGAGTAACGATTTGCGGCTTCGCCATTAGTCCCAGGGAAAAACAGATCGCAACGAGGAAATAGAAAACGCGCTTGCCGCTCCGCGCATAGCGATCGTAGGCATGCATCGCGAGTAAAAAGAAGAGCATGCTGAGAACATTCTTGCGCTCAGCGGCCCAGGCGACTGACTCGACGTTGATGGGATGAAGCGCGAAAAGTGCAGCAACGAAAAAACTGCGCCAGGTGAATCCGGTGGCTCGCTGTAAGAGAAGAAACAAAAGTACGCCGTTCGCGGCGTGGAGTAGGAGATTCGTGTAGTGGTGGCCAGCAGGGTTGAGTCGGAACAACTGGTAATCCAGAGCATGAGACATCCACGTGAGCGGATGCCAGTTTCCCTCCTGAAATGTGGTGAAGGACCACTTCACGGTGCTCCAGGTAAGTCCGTTGTGCACCTGCGCGTTCTTCAGGATGTAGGAAGCGTCGTCGAAATCGATGAATTGGTTGTGGACGATGGGATTGTAGAAAGCGAGAGTGGCCGCGACCAGCAGCAGACAGAAGGCGACGATGTGCTTTTCGCGGGAGGCGGTCATGGGACGGTCGTTAGTCGTTGGTCGTTAGTCGTTAGTCGTTGGTCGTTAGTCGTTAGTCGTTCGCCTTTGGCGGTAGTTGGTGGACTGTAAGACCAAAGGCGATTTTATCGCGAGGAGGTGGGGACTTCAGCGGTTCATGGAGGCAGAACCTATCCACGGTAACCAAACTTTGTGGAGCGCCTGCGCCGCCGTTCAGGCTCCGTTCAACTAGCCCGGCATCAATTCGCGGTACATCTGGTGGAAGGCGTGGACGCCTTTTTCCTGCTTCACGCTGTAGCGGCCGCTGTGATAGCTGCGGGAGCGAAGATTTTTTTGGACGATTTCGCAAATCGCGCCATCTTCGATTTGAATCTCGTCGCTAAAAGCCAGGGCTTTGCGGGCGGCCTCGCTGCCCAGATCCTTTTCGGGTAGATACCATTCGAAGATTGCCAGCGTGCGCTCCGGCCCGAGGGGCAGGATGATGTTGACGGAAATATTGTCGGGATAGCAATTCAGCATCCAGTTGGGAAATACCCAAAAATAATCGGCAGTGAGATCGTCGCTCGCCTGCTGATAGCGGCGCGGGGTGGCGTCTCCGGATTGGGCACCACGAATCGGGCTCCACTGTCGGACGTAATGAGGATAGGGCTCGACGGTATACGCGTTGTAATTGATCTCACGATTCAGCGACGGATGAACGCTTGGCAGGTGGTATCCCTCGAGATAATTGTCGATGTAGGTTTTCCAGTTGCAGTTCATCTCGTAGGTGCGGCGTTCGGAAAACTTCATGTTCTTGAAATCGAATTTCTCGGCTTGAGAAGGCAGATCGCCGAGTGACTCGCTTAACGGGAATGCGTCAGGATCAAGATTGACGAAGATCAGGTTGAACCATTCTTCGACGCGCACGGGAGCAAGTCCAAACTCGCTGGGATCGAAATCTTCGACGCCGTCGAATTCTGGAGTTACAAGCAACGCGCCGTCGAGGCGATACGTCCAGCCGTGGTAACCGCAGCGAAAGAGCTTGCGATTTCCGCATCCGGTGGCTGGATTGCCAGCGCGATGGCGGCAGACGTTATAAAAAGCGCGCAAGATGCCGTCCTCTCCGCGGGCGATTAGGAGCGGTTCTCCGATGAGATCAAACGTGAAGTAGTCGCCGGGATTCGCCGCCTGATGAACGTGACCGACAAGCTGCCAAGTAGCTGAAAACAGCCTCTTCTTTTCCAACTCATAAGTTTCGGGACTGACATAAAGTGGGGCAGCCAGCGTGGAGGCGCGGGCAATATCGCGGTCGGCATCGAGGCGAACGTCAGTCATGGGCGGATTCGGCGGTAGCTTGGAAAACTTAAAGCTTTGGCGCGCCCCATTCTAGCGCAGAGGCTCGTGCTTCGTGTTTGTCGATGTGAGGGAATTTGAAATCGAAATTACCATGGTGTGGTTTCTATCTCTGCCGTGTCCGCGAGTCATCAGGGCGGCTGATAACCTGAAAGCGGTCTCGCTGACGAATTCACGATAATGGAGCGGCGGGACGCATTCCACCGTTGCCGTGTGGCGTTTGGATGTCCCTCTTGAATCGCGCAACCCTAATAAAGACGGCGTTCACGATCGCGCTCCTTGCGATTGTGTTGCGACTGGCGCTCAGCGCAGATTTCTATAGCTCGTCCATGGTTGACGTGTTTATGGCCATGGCATTGAGCGGGGCGGTGATCACGCTGATGGTGGTCCAACCGTCGTGGTTGAATTTTGGCGGGGTCGTTGCTTGCGGATTGGTGCTCGCTGCAGTCGATTACCGAGTCATGGGATTTCAACCTCGTCTCATGGCGTGGTTTTCGTTTGCGGGATTAGGCGCGCTGATCGTTCTGGGATCGCGAACAATTTGGGCCCGTCCGCAAGACCGGAAGCTCCTTCTCTATGCGTTTCTCCCTGCTCTTCTTTTTGTGGCGTCAGAGTACATGGCGTCCACGTTGTTGGATTTCACCGAAGCACTTCATCCCAAGACGTTCGATCTTTTCTTGTATTCGGCGGATTGCAGTTTGTGGGTGCAGTTTAGTTTTTTGATGGGGCAGGCCTACGCGCTTTCTCCGTGGTTCCGGTTTGCGGGATTGCTGTTTTACATCGCGCTTCCGTTGCCGATGGCACTGGTCTATGCCGCGCAATTACGGGTGAGGAGCAGCCGAGCATTCCCCGTCATGCTGGCGTTCCTGGTGACTGGTCCGATCGGAGTGCTGTATTACAACCTGGTTCCGGCGACGGGGCCTGTGCATGTCTTCGGGCAGAATTTTCCCTGGCATCCCTTGTTGTTGTCCCAGGCAAAGAATCTGCTGTTGGAGACGATCGCGATTAAAGGCGCGCGCAACGCGATCCCGTCGCTGCACATGACTTGGGTCTTGCTGATTTGGTGGAACTCTAAGGGACTCGCGCGGTGGATTCGCGGCGTCGCGCTGGCGTTTGTGATCTTCACAGTAATGGCGACGCTCGGGACGGGTGAACATTATTTCGTCGATCTCGTGGTGGCTTTCCCATTCGCGCTAATGATTCAAGCCCTCTGCTTGTATCGATTGCCGTTCAAGAACGGTCCGCGACGCACGGCATTTTTGTTTGGGACCTTTGCGAGCCTCTCGTGGATGGCGTTGATCAGCTTTGCTCCTAAATTCCTTTGGATCTCACCTGTGATTCCGTGGACGCTGGTCATTGCCACAATCGCGATTTCGAGTTGGATGGTCGGTCGCCTGATGGATGCGTGGGGAAAAGTGGAATCGCCATCGCAATCAAGGGCAAGTACCACCACCCGATCTTCTTTGCAGGCTTCGAAGAAACAGACGCTGGTGCTATGCCCTCTTTTGGCCGCGCTGGTTTTCGCCTTTTACTGGCCGGTCACTTACAACAGCTTTCTAAACTTCGACGACGATGGATATATCACCGCGAACTCTCACGTGAAGGCGGGGCTGACTGGCAACACGGTGAAATGGGCCTTCACGACTTATGAGCAGGGCAACTGGCATCCTTTAACCTGGTTGTCGCACGCTACGGATGTCGAACTCTTTGGCCTGAATCCCACGGGGCATCACGCTGTGAATGTCCTACTTCATGTCGTCAATGCGATCCTGCTATTTCTGCTGCTGCAGAGTGCTACGGGATTTCGCTGGCGTAGTTGGATGGTGGCTGCTCTATTTGCGCTCCATCCAATCAATGTCGAGTCGGTGGCATGGGCAGCGGAACGGAAGAACGTCCTAAGCACGATGTTTTTTCTGCTCGCGGTTTATGCCTACGTTTGGTACACGCGAAAGCCTGAGCTGCGGCGCTACGCAACAGTGGCGTTGTTTTTTGTGCTGGCGCTGCTCAGCAAGCCTCAAGTCATTACATTTCCGTTCTTGCTCTTGCTGCTGGATTACTGGCCGCTTCGTCGCTTAGGATCGCCTGCTACAAACGAGATTTCAGTGTCCGGCAAAAATACGCCCCGCTTAGGGTTCGGAGAGTTGATCCTGGAAAAAGCCCCTTTCTTTTTACTTGCAGCAATCAGCGCTGCGGTAACGATGAAGGCTCAGAAAGCCGGAATGGCCGTCCAGACACTCGCTCGCTACAGCTTTCTGTTGCGACTGGAGACTTCCGCGATTTCCTACGTACGCTACATCGGGAAAGCGTTCTGGCCGGTACGACTGGTGGCGCTGTATCCCCATCCGACGAATCTTTATCCCGCTTGGCAGGTTGGCGCAGCTGTGTTGTTGCTGCTGGCAATCACGGTTCTGGTTCTTCGCGCGAGAGATCAAAAATATCTTGCCGTGGGATGGTTTTGGTTCCTGGGAAGCATGGTACCGATGGTCGGACTGGTGCAAGTCGGATTCCAGGCCATGGCTGATCGCTATGCTTACATCCCTTTCATCGGCCTATTTCTGATGATCGTATGGGGAATTGGCGACTGGGATCGAGCTCGACGGATTTCGGCGCGATGGCTCGCGATCCCAGCGGTTGCTTCGCTGCTGACGCTGGGAACTCTGACCCACGCGCAAGTGGGATATTGGCATGATCCGGCTTCATTCTGGCAGCGAACCATCGCTTTGACCGAGGAGAACTACTTCGCGCAGGTAAATCTCGGTAGCCATCTGCTAAGCCAAAACAAGATTGACGATGCGGCCGAGCATTTTCGAGCCGCGCTTGCGATCCGACCAGATGGTCTGACAGCCAACCTGAACCTTGGCGTCTACGAAGACCGCCGCGGCAATTTGCCGGCGGCCATCGAGCACTATGAGATGGTGGCAAGCCACGCGGCGGATGTTGCCATGCGCGCTTCTGCCTATGGCAGCCTGGGCTTTGCTTATCGGCAGGAGGGGCAGTCGGACAAGGCGAAGCAATGTTTTGAAACGGCGCTTGAGTTGGAGCCAACGTGGGCTCGATCGATGACCGGACTTGGCCTGATCGCACAGGACAACGGCGACTTGGGTCAGGCGGTTCAGCAGTACTCCCGTGCAGTGGATGTTCAACCGAGTGACGTCGGATACCTGCTCTTGGCGCAAGCCTTGCAGCTCTCGGGACGGGTTGAAGAAGCCAAAACGATCTCAGATCGGGTAGCTCGGACTTCTGCCAATCTTGCGGAGGCGCAGAAGGCAGCGGAATCGCTGATCAGGGGAAAATAGGGCGCAGGTTTTAGGGTTGATAAAGCGATTCCGCAGACGCAAGAAGCCTTCTGGCCATCGTTCCCAGAATGGGAGTTGCGGCTCCTGACGGGCGGTTTGAAGGCAAGGGCGAAAACGATGGCGGACTGGCAAAAAATGTCAATGGGGCTCCCCGAAAGTGTCATACTGGCAGAACAGGGCGCAATGGGGCAGGTGACTGTCCTGCGGCGGGCCACTGAAAACACAGACTTTCCGTCCAGAAGGCCATCTGACTTCCGTCACTTGGGTCTCTGGCCCCCAGAGTGCGATAGTACATGCGAGTTGGTCATCCAACCAAAACAGTCAAACGGAGACGAGGACATTAAATGCGTAAACAAAAGGGCTTCTCACTTATCGAACTTCTGATCGTGGTCGCGATCATTTTGATCATCGCCGCGATTGCCATTCCGAACTTGCTGCGTGCACGTATTGCAGCCAATGAATCGTCCGCGGTTGCGTCGGTTCGTACCATCAACACTGCTCAGATTTCTTACAACTCTGCCTATCCGACGGTTGGCTTTGCAAACGGCCTGGCGTTGCTCGGCGGTAGCTGCACCGGTGCGACCTTGCCCGCTTCTGGCGCGGCTTGCTTGATCGATTCACAGCTGGCCTCTGGCAGCAAGAGCGGATACACGTTCGCTTCTGCCGCTTCTGGTAGCCCGATTCTTTCCAACTACTACGCGTATGCGAACCCGCAGACGCAGAACACCACTGGCGTACGTTCTTTCTGTTCGGCTGCGGATGCCGTCGTGCGCTATACGACTACGGCTCTGGCAACCTGCGCCGGAACCGAAACTCCTCTTCAGTAGTAGTTACAAGTTTGGCAAAGTACCTGGGGGAGGGTACCAGCCGGAGAGAAGCAGAGGAGAAATCCTCTGCTTTTTTTTATTTTACGGCTGTCTGATTTCGAACCGGATATGACTTACGGTGATTCCGCAAATAGTGACACTATTCCACTGACACAATTTGGCAGACTGCTCTACTACACTAAATAGTTCTATCCGCGGCATTTCCGCCAAGCGCTTTACTTCCAACGCACAGACCCCCGCAAGAAACCAGCATGGGATCGGCCACTATCGTGCAACTCACATAGGTAAAGCCAGGTGCACTCGGGACCTAAATTCAATGGAGTTTATGAGATCAATGAAAAAGCAAAAGGGGTTTTCTTTAATCGAGTTGTTGATCGTAGTAGCTATCATCTTGATCATCGCCGCGATCGCGATTCCAAATCTGTTGCGGGCCCGGATCGCAGCCAATGAATCATCGGCAGTAGCGTCGGTCCGTACGCTCAACACAGCACAGATTTCCTACAACTCCGCGTATCCTACCGTGGGTTTTGCGGCTGGACTCACAAACCTTGGTGGAAGCTGCACGGGTGCAACCATCCCGACTTCGACCACCGCCTGCCTGATCGACTCGCAACTGGCTTCGGGCAGCAAGAGCGGGTACACCTTCAAGGTAGCCGGATCGGGCGGTCCGCCAGCGTCGACATATTATGCGTATGCCAATCCCCAGACCCAGAACACGACCGGTGTGCGGTCGTTCTGCTCGACTCCAGACGCCGTGGTGCGATATACGACCGCCGCTCTGGCAACCTGCGCGGGAACTGAAACGCCGCTCCAGTAGATACGGCTTGGCAAGACAAGTTTGGTGAAACACCTGGGGGAGGGTGCGAGCCGAAGAGAAGCAGAGGAGAGATCCTCTGCTTTTTTCATTTGCGTTGGGTGGCTGTTCGTTTATCGGCTAGACAAGCGGGGATTTCGAACAATTTTCTGCTCCCATGTTTGGCAGTTCGGTGACACAAATTGTCATTTCCGGAGCGATCAGAGGGCGAAACTCTTGTAGGAACGGACGACCGTCCGAAACACCTCGTATTTCCAACCACTTAGAGACCCCCTTTAGAAAGTCCAGTCCGGCACGCAGAGTGCAACAGTTTGCATGGAACTTGGGTCGGATGCGCGGCATCCGAAGGCGGGTAATGCGATGCGAAGGACAAAAGGATTTTCACTGATTGAACTCTTGATCGTGGTGGCCATCATCCTGGTCATTGCGGCGATCGCGATTCCGAGCTTTTTGCACTCGCGAATGGCAGCCAATGAATCCGCTGCGGCGGCAGCGGTTCGAACGATCAACACAGCGCAGATTTCGTACGATTCAGCGTATCCGACGGTCGGTTTCGCTTCGACTCTCACGGTGCTGGGCGGCAGCGGAGCGAGTTGCACTCCCGCGACCTCGGCCAATGCCTGTTTGATCGATTCCAACTTGGCCGCCGGTCAACGGAGTGGCTACTTATTCAGCTTGGTAAATGTCACCGGTACGCCGAATTCGACCTACAACGTCATTGCTGCTCCGTCATTGCAGAACTATTCCGGAGTGCGTTATTTCTGTTCCTACGCGGATGCGGTGGTCCGGTTCAGCATGACGGCGATTTCGACTTGCGACGGCACGGTTAGCCCGCAGCAATAGAACGACACTTCGATGCAGCGATGCCGCCATCGTGCGGCATCCGTTTTACCTTCTTTACCTTCGTAACCGACTCGGATGCCCGACATCCGCGCGGCACCCACTCCTTGCTTATAATTCTCTTCATCACCCTTCTTATCCAATAGGGCTGCAAGGAGCTTGGCGTAGCACGCACAGCCATGGCTGCGATCGAAATTCTAGACCTGGAAAAAAGCTATCTCGTCGGCTTCTGGCGTAAGCGGCCGAAGGTAGCACTTCGTCCGTTACGGCTGACCATCGAGGAGGGAGAAGTATTCGGCTTCCTCGGTCCTAACGGAGCGGGCAAGACTACAACCCTCAAGCTGCTCATGGGTCTGGTGTTCCCTACTGCAGGATCGGCGCGACTGCTGGGGATGGATATGGACAATCCCGAGGTGAAATCGCAGATTGGATTTCTACCCGAGCAGCCGTATTTCTACGATCACCTGACGGCGCGAGAACTGCTGAACTATTACGGACAACTTTCTGGGATGCCCGCAAAGGGTCGTTCCGCTCGCGTCGAAGAGATGCTGTCGCGCGTGGGCCTCAGCGACTCGGCGAATTTGCAACTGCGGAAATTCTCTAAGGGTATGTTGCAACGCGTCGGCCTGGCGCAGGCGGTCCTGCATAACCCGAAGCTGGTGTTTCTCGATGAACCCATGTCTGGATTGGATCCCGTGGGACGTCGCGAGGTCCGCGAGTTGATCCAGCAATTACGGCATGAGGGGAAGACGGTTTTCTTCTCGACGCATATTTTGTCGGATGCAGAAGCGCTCTGCGATCGCGTGGGTGTGATCTACCAGGGCGAATTGCGCGGAGTCGGAGCGGTCGCGGAATTAACTTCGCAAACACAAGGCAAGGTTGAAATCATTTTCTACTCACAAACGGTGCCCGCTGGTCTGGCAAGTCTGGGAGCGGAGTCACGGGTCAGTGGGAATCTGGTCAACGCGGTGCTGCCAGAGGCGCAGCAGGACGCGGCTCTAGAGTTGTTGCGGCGCGAGCATCTTAGACTAATTTCGCTAACGCCAGTGCGCAGTTCATTGGAGGAGTACTACATCCAGAAACTGCAGCCTGCCGAGAACCGCAAAGGGGCTGGGGTATGAATTCCGGAAGTATGAACTCGCGTATCGGATACATCGCCTTCAACACCTTCCGCGAAGCTGTGCGGGACCGCGTGCTCTACAACCTGATTGCGTTTGCCTTGCTGATTTCCGGGGCCGCGATTTTAGTTGGCGAGATTTCCATCGACATCGAGCGACTCGTCGTCGTGAACCTTGGACTAACTGCGGTTTCACTGTTCGGCGTGGTCATCGCGATTTTCATTGGCATCGGATTGGTCTCCAAAGAGATCGATAAACGCACCCTGTACACAGTGTTGTCACGGCCTGTGCGGCGCTGGGAATTTATTGTTGGCAAATTCTTTGGCCTGACGGGAACACTGGTCGTCAACACGTTCTTCATGGCGATTGGCGTGTTTCTCGCGTTGTTATATGTAGCGCACAAGTTCGAGAGGATGGACGTCTGGGTGCTCGTCGCCCTGTATTTCATCGTGCTGGAATTTTTCATCGTGTGCGCGCTGTCGATATTCTTCTCGTCATTTTCCACGCCACTGATGGCCGCAGTCTTTACGTTCGCGTTGTTTGTGATCGGGAGCCTCGCGGAAGACCTGCGTGGGTTTGCACGGGTCAGTCACGGCGTGGGGGGATGGCTGGCTACTGGCGTCGCTTATCTGGTGCCGAATCTCTCGGCCCTGAATGTGATCAACCAGGTGGCACATGGAGACCCTGTCCCCGGGCGACTGATTCTCTATAACAGCCTTTACGCGCTGTTGTATTCAGCGATGGCGATTTCGGGCGCGGTGCTGATCTTCCAACGTCGAAATCTGAAATAGGAAACTGTTGAAATAACATGACCTCGACTCGGCGGGTAAATCTGGTGGCGTTCGCGGTGCTTGCCGTTTCTCTGGCCGGCACGGTCGCGACGCTTCGCGGAATTGACCACACGCCCAAAGCGACGGTCGATGCAGGAAGCGCTTTACTTGCGCTCCACTACGGTGCTGCGGAGACTCAGCCTGGGATACACCGGTCTGCTCGCAGACATTTACTGGACGCGCGCAGTGCAATACTTCGGAGAGCAACATCATAACGGCTCGGGCGACTTTCGTTTATTGGCTCCGCTGTTGGAAGTCACGACGGAACTGGATCCGAGACTTTTTCCGGCATATCAATTCGGAGCAAATTTTCTGGCACCGAAGCCACCGAGCGGCGCGGGACTGCCGGGCTCCGCGCTCTCGTTGATGAAGTTTGGCATCGAACACAACCCCGGCCAATGGCGGCTTTACTACAATCTCGGATTCCTCTATTACACAGAGTTGAAGGACTACGCCAAGGCTGCGGACGCGTTTGCCCAGGGCGCAAAGCTACCCGTCACTACGGAATACATGGGCATCCTCGCGGCGCGTATGGCGCAGCACGCCGGAGATTTTGAAACGGCGCGCATGCTTTGGTACACCACGTACAACAGCACAAAGGAGCCATCCGTCCGGCAAAATGCGGTTGAACATTTACTCGCTCTGAAAGTCGATGAAGACGTCACGCACCTGGAGCAACTCGTCGAACAATACCGCACGCAGGTGGGACGATCGCCGAACACGATGAGCGATCTGCAGCGTGCTGGACTGATCTCTGGAACTCCGATCGATCCCAAAGGAAACGCGTATCAGTTGACGTCCGATGGACGGATCGAAGTGCAGGATCCGAAAGACGTCTACTTCATCACTAAAGGCTTGCCGCCCGGCATGGAGTCACCGCATCCGCCGACAATGGTGAGGACGAAGTGAGGACCGTCGTTGGTCGTTAGTCGTTGGTCGTTAGTCGGTGGTCGGTGGTCGCTTGGCCTTTAGCTAAAGGCCAAGAGCTAACGGCTGCCTTTGTTAGCATGACTGGTGCCTTCCAATTCCTCTCAACCGATCGTCAGCTTTTTGTATTCCTGGTGGTGTGAGCGGGTGCGCTCCGACGGATCGGTTCGAGCCACTTCCCTTCTGGTCCAAAATCTTTGGAGCTTTGTTCGAGACTCCACGCCCGAACGCCGCCGCAGTCGCTACGGCGACATGGATTACGACTGGGAGCATCGCGTCAACACGACCGGCGGTTCGGTGGGATGGCGCGCGAGGTTGCTGGGATTGTTTCATTCTCCGTACCAGCCGACGGAGCCAACTGTATTTCACGAGATGATGGCGAGCCTGCCGATCGACTTTGAAAAATTCACGTTCATCGATCTGGGATCAGGCAAAGGGCGAACGTTGTTGATGGCGTCGGATTATCCCTTTCGGAGAATTGTTGGCGTGGAGTTGATCGCAGAATTGCATCACGCCGCGGAGGAAAATATTCGCGCCTATGACTCGGCGGCCCGGCGGTGCGCTCAAATTGAAGCCATCCTCGGAGATGCGCGCGACTATGAATTCCCCGATGATCCTCTACTGCTCTATCTGTTCAATCCTCTGCCAGAAAGCGCTTTGTCGGATGTCTTGCGGAGACTGAAACGATCGCTGGACGAAATCCCGCGGCCAGTTTGGATTGTCTATCACAATTCTTTGCTGGAACACACGCTGGGAACTTTCGGATTTCTGGAGAAAGTGGGCGGCAACGAACAATACTCGGTGTATCGGACGAACCCGAGCATCGGCTGCTCTTGATATTGACTGGGCTTGGTCGGGCCGATTTTTCCGAATGCATCCGCGGACCGTATCCGCAAACGTGGAAGCGTCGGCCTTCAGGCCGACGTCGGGCAGCGACAACAAACGGCTTCAGCTGCCGTGGAGCAAGCGCACCGGGCCTGAAGGCCTCCTTGGATCGACCGGACGCGGCCCTGAAGGGCCGCTCTTCCACGGTGAGTCTTCCAGTCTAAGTCTTCCACTGTGAGCCTTCCACTGGAACTCTCCCCCGGTAAATCTCTCAGCGTAGCTCGATCCTTACCGGTTGAACTTTTTCGCGTCGTACTTGAAATCGACGAGCGCGTCGCGATAGTCGATCTTGACGTCGAGAAAACGTAGCAAAATGAAGCCCAGAAACCCAGAGATCTCGGTGCCAGCGTTGTTGCTTATTGAAGTAGTGTCAAAGGAAAGCATGTCCTGATTTTCTTGACGCAATCCTCCGAACTGAAGGACCGCCTTGTTGGCGCTGTATACGTTCTTGACAGACCCGCTAATCCCTTTCACGGTCATATCGGAGTCGCCTTGAACTTTCGTGACCTCGCGCGCTGCTGCGGGAGAGATGGAGTTGTCGAGCGCACCACTATCCAGCAAAAACAATTTACTCGGAGCGTTACCGATTTTGGTTGGGATGAGCAATTCGTGTCCGAAGTGATAAATATGGGTGAACGATTGCATTTCCGGCGCGATATAACGATCCTGCGGGCCGTGTAGTTGAGCGGCGGTTTTGGTCGAGCTATCCGGCTCTTTGGAACTCGCAGAATCCTCTTCATCGTCATCATTCTTCAGGGCGAGTTGCTCATCAGTTTGGCCGGGACGTTTCGGTAATTCGCTAAGTTTCAGTTTTTCGTCCGGAAAATCGAGGTCCACTAGAAAATCTGAAAAGACATCGGCACCGATCAGTCCCTCTTCGTCTGCGACAGAGCGACTCTCCATGACTCGAATGGGACAGTTTTGGAATTCCAAATCTCCGATGCGGATCGATTGAACAACCCCAACATAGGCATTTTTGTCGCCCTTGTCTCCGATGCCCCCAACCTTGGTTTCTATCATCTTGCTGACGCCAGCTTTTTCGGCGATATGGCGTTTCACCAAAATTCCGCTTGCTCCCGTATCGAGCATGAGGTTGGAGCTGTGTCCATTCAAACTAACGGACAGGCCATAGCCTCGCAGGTGCTTCGGATCCAGCAGCAAACGCACCAAGGGAGTTTCCGTATGCGTAACTTTGCTGACCAGGCGACACGTGGCATTCTTCGATTTCGCTTTTTCCCTCAGATACGACAATTCGCGTTCAACGTCGGAGCGATCTTCGGCATTCAAATCGTTATCCCCGGCGAGATACTTCTCGTAATACTCGATCTTCTGAGCCCGGGGGAGTGTTCCGATCCAAGCCATCTGAATGTCTGGGTCGGACGGATCCAGCGCGTGGGCTTTATCGATCAGATCTTTCGCCTTCTTATTCTGCGAAATGGCCCACCGCACTCGAGCCACGCCGAGATAGGCACGTGCCGAGGCATGTCCCGAGTTGATTACGTCAACCCACTCTTTTTCCCCGTCGGGAATCCGTCCCTGGCGGAAGTAAACCTCGCCGAGAGCGACTCGAATCGGCCACGCGTCGTTAACCTGCATTCCCTTGGTTGCCGTCTCGTAGGCGTGGGTGACATCGTATTTTTTTAGATAAATACGAGTCAGGCCGGCGTAGGCGTCCGGCGAGTTCGGTTTCTCCCCAAGGACCTGTTGATATTTCTTAATGGCGTCGTCCAAGGCACCTTTGCGCTCCAAACTCAGGGCATCGCCGAGGGTACTGTGAGCCGGTGCTGGCACGTCCTTAGCGTCGGGAGTTAGCGAGGACGGAAGGGTCGCAGTGATAGTCGTGGGAGTCGATGCCGCAGGATTTCCTGGAGCGGCGGACGACGGAGATGGAGACGATGCGGGCACCGATGCAGGTGGAGTTACCGGGGGATCTGTTGTTTGCCCGGCCGCGGAGGAAATGAATGGGGAGGAAAACGCAATCACCGCGATAACAGCAATCAAGCTTGGTAAGTGAGAAAACTTAGAAGGACGAATCATGGCGTCAGACAGTCTGCCACGCAGCGGCGTTGTTACTCAAGGAATAAAAGTACGAGTTAGTAAACTATCTGGAGGAACTTGGGGAACAAACAATTCGTTAGCAATGCTAACGAATATATTTCAGTACTTGAAATATCGGATTGTCACGCATTTCACAGGTTTGCCGCTCTCGCTATTGAGTCGGCACAATTTCGCGGTCTCGCGAAATTAGATCGGTTCGCGATACCGCCGTAGGCGCACTGCCATTGCCAAACACGCCGCGGCAAATGCCAAGCCGATCCAGAAACCGGGGCTGCTGAGCAGAGCAGCGGGTGGCGGCGACATCAACACCGCGACTTCACTAGAGGCCTTCCCCGCGCTTTCAGGGCTGCCGAAAATCCGGTACTGCAAGAAAGAGGCGAAATGCGAAGTATCGAAAACGATCTTTTCGACGATGCCGACTGCGATCAAAGGCACGCTTGCCCATAGGAATGCCGCACGTCGCGCCCAGGCCGAGACCAAGAGCAGCCATCCCCAAAGCGGCGCCCACCAAAGAGAATGGACGGCAATCAAGTGGTACAGAAGCATGCCTGACATCGAGAGCCATGGGATCTGGGTCCAAAGCTCGCTCGGACTTCGTCCGGCCGCCAGGCGCGTCAAGGTGTTTAACAGCAACATCGTGATCTGGGTTCCGACGGTGACTGCGAAGGCGGTCAGGGGTAGAACGAGGAACGGGATACTCGCCTTCGAAAGTACCGTGGTGAGATCGGAAACGGGCAAAGACTTCCAGAAGAGGATGCCGCGATCGCTTCGTTCATTCTGCAACGTTCCGAGGCAGTAAGCGATGCCGACGATGAGGGCGATTCCCATGATCAGCAAGCCAGCGTAGTTGTAGGGACGGGCGAGGACTTCTTGCTGCATCGCCGGGTCGAGCGCTCGAATCACCGGACGATGAATCGTGCTGATTAAAAAGCCGAACAGAGTGATGGCGGCGACGGCTAGCGGTGCGAGATAGAGCGACCGGTACTCCCACAATTCGCGACGCACGAGCCAGTACATCTGGCGAATGGCCGGGATGGGCGCGCGGACGGGGGTGACGACCTGAGATTGGAGCGGAGAGTCGGACATGATATTCGATTGCGTATTCATCGAGCTGCTCCTTGGGCCGCTGTTCCTTTAGCCACTCCTTCTAAAACCGCGACGAATAGGTCGGAGATGCTGGGTGTGCGCACGTCGCCGAACCGATCGAGTTGCTGGCGGCCGAGATGAATTGTTTTGAGATCGAAAAGTAAAACGCCGCGGCCGATTCCCTGCCGTTCGTACATCGGCTTGAGAGCGCGAGCTGCCGCGATCTGATCGGGATTGACGGTCACTTCCGCGTAACGCGACTCCAGTTCTTCCATACTGCAATTCAAGACGATGCGGCCGCGGTCAATGAACATGAGGTCTGTGAGCACGTGTTCGATTTCTTCTACCTGATGCGTCGTAACGATGATGGTGCGATTGCGATCGAAGTAGTCGTTCAGAAGAGAATCGTAGAACTGCTTGCGATACAAGATGTCCAAGCCGAGCGTGGGCTCGTCGAGCACCAGCAATCTCGCGTCGATGGACATGACCAACGCGAGATGGAGTTGAGCAACCATCCCTTTCGATAATTCGCGAACCTTGCTCGTCGGTTTGATTGTTGTCCTGGCGAGGAAACTCACTGCCTTCGCACGATCGAATCGCGAATGCACTCCGGCGACGAAGTCGATCGCCTGTGAAACTCGCAGCCAGCGTGGCAGGACGGCGACATCGGAAATGAAACAGACATCCTGCATCAGGTGAGCGCGTTCGGTCCAGGGATCGCGTCCGAGGACACGCAGTTGCCCGTCGTACGGGGTGAGGCCAAGAATCGCGTTGAGTGCCGTGCTCTTGCCAGCTCCGTTGGGGCCGATGAGTCCGAGGATACGTCCTTCTTCGATCCGCAAATCGATGCCGTCGAGCGCGACGCTTTTGCCGAAGCTCTTGCGGAGGCCGCGCGCTTCGATAATCGGAACACCGTTTGTAGTGGTCATGATTTCTTCGACTCCTTGGCATCTTTCGGCGGCTGGCGAGTTGCAGTTTCAGTTTCCGTTCTAGTGAGCAAATCTTCCGCCGTAAGCCCGAGGCGTTGCATCGTCGCGTGGACCCTCGGCCATTCTTCTGCCAGAAATTTTTGTCGTTCGCTCTGCAAGAGAAGATTTCGCGCGCCTGTGTTGACGAACATTCCAAGACCTCGTTTGCTTTCGATCAGTTGCTCGTCCACCAGTTGCTGATATCCCTTCAGGACCGTGAGGTGATTGATCCGATACTCGGCCGCGACGTTGCGCACGGAGGGTAGTGGATCGCCCTCCTTGAGCACGCCCTCCAGAATCATCGCGACGACGCGGTCGCGAAGCTGGCGGTAAATCGGCTGACTATCGTTCCACTCACGGTCCATCAAGGTTTCCAACTAGTCTTCGTTTGATCTACAGATTGTCTGAATTAAGGATTTTCCAAACAGATCGTTTACGTTAGGGTGACCTACCAAGATACGCTTCCCGTTATTTTGCTCGCTGCAGATCCATATGGGCGCGAACCGGCCTGTCACCAGGCAGCATGTACGTCCAGTCCTCAGTGTGATGATCGGCATCGATGATGGTGAAGACGGCATGGTGCATATGTCCATATTGCGTACTGCCGGCGACGTCAAGAAAATCGAATTCCACAGTCTTTCCGTCGGGCGACATCTTACCGACCATGCGCGGCCGATTGCCAGCGTCACAATAGTGGGTCAGCATGAGACGATCGCCGTCCACGTAGTACATCGTTACGGGATGATCGTAACGGGTGGGATCGTCCGGCGTTCTCTCCCCTGTCATCTCGTGCACCAGAGAGTTACCCCGCGAGGTAACGCGCAGAGAGACTTTCGTTACTGATCCGTCGCCCATCTCGGCCTGGGGCGGTATGGTTGTCGTCGGTCCCTTCCAGGAGCCAGCGAGCGTTTTCAGTTTGTCGAAGGACAATTCGGCGTCTGACTTTGTTTCAGACTTTATTTCGGACTTTGTCTCCGACTTGGTGTCGGAGTTTGCTTCGGCGTTCATGGCCGCCTTCATGTCGGACTGAGCTAAGGCTACGGTGGAAAACAACAGCAATGCGGGCAATATCAAGCGAAGGGATTTCATGGATTTCATTCTCCTGCGTAGTCGGTTGCTGGCGATCAGGCAGTTCCATGATCGCCGCACGTCATATGCTGTTATATATAACTATATCACTTGAAGTCTTGTCAAGGATTTTTGTCATAGAATCAAATTTGAATGGCGATCAGAACAGCAATTGCGCGCGAGTATTCCCGGTTATCGAGTTGTCCCGCCCAAAAATCAGCCGGTACGGGTCTCGTTTTCGTCCAAGTCACCACGCTCTTCGTCGCGGTCCTTAGCATCGCGGCTCTTCCGGCGCACGCCCAAGACATCCACGAACTTGCGCGCGGGGTTGACGAGCATTACAACCATCTGCGCAGTTTGCAATCCGACTTCACCGAGACTTACCGGGGCGATGGAGCGGAGCGCGTGGAATCGGGTACGTTGTGGCTGAAAAAGCCGCGCAAGATGCGGTGGGAATATCGTTCTCCGAGAGAGAAGCTGTTTGTCAGCGACGGGGAGTCCGTGTGGCTCTATCTCCCGGCGGAAAAGCAGGTTCGGAAGACGTCGCTGAAGAAGCTGGATGATTTGCGGTCCCCCATCGCATTTCTTCTCGGTAAGACCAAGCTGGAGAATGAATTACAAGGACTTTCGAAAGCTATCGATCAAACGCCATCCAGTCCTCAGAACATCGTTTTGCGGGGGGTTCCTCGAGCGATGTCCGGGCAAGTGAGCGAGGTGCTTTTGGAGATTTCACCGTCCAAGCAAATCGTGCGCATCGTATTAGAAGAGGCGGATGGGGCGACGACGGAGTTCCGATTCGCTGGGTGGAAGGAAAACCTGGAGTTGGGCGACGCGCAGTTTCAGTTTCGCGCTCCTGCTGGAGTGGAGACAGTGGAAGGTGAGTTGGGGCCGTGAGTCGAGTTGGACGCATGAATCGCGGGTTACTTGCGTACCCAATCGGAACGTTTCGTTACGTTAAGGGCTTTGGGCACAGAATGTTACACTTGGGCTAAACACCCAATCTGACACGTTTGACGGAATTGATTTAAGAGCGAATGGCACAATTTCTGGTCAAAATCGCCGACGAACAGGGCCATCTGCGGCAGCAGTTGGAGCACGGCTATTCCGAGGCGGAAGTCCACGATCGGTTCACGCAGCAGGGCTACCTGGTCTACTGGGTCAAGCCGAAGACCATCCTCAGCGCGGGCGGGGGACAGTTCGGGCAGCGCAGCGGCAAGCTCAAACAGTCTACTTTCCTCATCTTCAATTCGCAGTTCTTGACGCTGATGAAGGCAGGATTGCCGATCCTGACTGCGCTCGATCTCTTGATCAAACGGCAGCGCGATAAATCTCTCTTGCAGTTGCTGGAAAATGTGCGCGAGCGGGTTAAGGGCGGCGAGTTGCTGTCGGATGCGTTTGCGGCGCAGCAAGTTTTTCCCAAGATGTACACCACCACGCTAATGGCGGGCGAGAAGAGCGGCAACATGGAAGAAGTTTTGGGCCGCTACATCCAGTATCAGCGGATGGTGCAAACCTTCCGCAAAAAGCTCGCAGTATCGCTGGTGTATCCCGCGCTGTTGGTGTCGGTCGTCACGGTGATGTTGATTTTTCTGATCACCTACGTCGTACCGAAATTTGCCGACTTGTTTGACAGCCTGGGAGCGCAACTCCCTGCAATCACAGTGTTCATGCTCTCGCTGGGTGTGAACGCGCAGAAGTATGGATGGATTGTCGCAATCGTGCTGGTGGCGGCGGTTCTTTTGCTACTGCGTTGGCGGCGCACCGATGAGGGCGCGCAAAAGATTGACCGGTTCCTGCTTTCGTTGCCGTTGATTGGCGAGATTCGTATGAAGTATCAGGTGGCGAATTTCTCGCGCATTCTCGGCACCCTGTTGCAGGGTGGATTGCCACTGGTTCCGGCAATGGAAACCGCGGGCGAGTCGCTCAGCAGTCGGCAGATGTTGAATGGCGTCACCGCTGCAGCGGAACGCGTTCGTGAAGGGCAAAGCTTAGCGCACAGTCTGGAAAGCCAGAAATTGTTTCCCGATCTCGCGGTGGAAATGCTCGAGGTCGGCGAATCGACCGGCGCGCTTCCCGCAATGCTCGCCTCGGTCGCTGAGTTTTACGAAGAGGATGTTCAGACCGCACTCAGTGCGGCGATGGCGCTGATCGAGCCGCTGATTCTGATCGTCATGGCGGTGTTCGTCGGCGGAATTTTGATTTCGTTGTATATGCCCATCTTTACGCTGGGCGCGAATGTGCATTAGGGGCCAGGTTTCAAGGTTGCAATGTTTCAAAGTTTCAAAAAGCCAGAGAAAAGCGTTTTCAAGTGTGAAGTCTGAAACATTCGAACCTTGAAATCTTGAAACTTGGCTTCTCCGAGAGGCTGTAAACTGGAATGGGCATGGCGGATAAAAAGACAGCGGTGGTCAACGGCGGGCCGGGTGGAAAGCTGACGCCGGAAGTGGCGGCGGCGATCCCTGACGAACTCGAACGCGCGCGCGACATTGCGCGACGTTACCGTTGCGAATTTGTCGATCTTAGCGATTTCCAATTGCATCACGATCTGTTCGAGAAGATCCCGGTGCATCTGATGTTCCGCTACAACTTTGTGCCGCTGGATGAAACTCCCGATGGACGTCTGGCTATCGCAATTGCCGATCCCAGCCAGTTGATGATGATCGACGAGATCAGCTTGCTCCTGGGCAAGCGCATCGTCACCAAGGTCTCTACTCTCAAACAAATTTCCGACATCCTTAAGAAGACCGAGCAATCGAAGCGCGTATTGGAAGATGCGAGCGAAGGCTTCACGCTCGACGTGATTCGCGAGGACGATGCCGGGAACGACGAAACAATTTCGATCGACAAGTTGACAGCGACGGCGGGCAGCGACATGAGCCCGATCATCCGCCTGGTCGATACTACGATTTTTACGGCGCTACAGCGGCGGGCCAGTGATATCCACATCGAGACGCGCGACGACTCGGTGCACATCAAGTTTCGTATTGACGGTGTGCTGACCAACGCGATGCCGCCGATTGGCAAAGAGCATCACTCCACGATCATTTCGCGTATCAAGGTCATGAGCGAACTCGATATTTCCGAGCGTCGCGTGCCGCAGGACGGTCGCTTCCGTGTGAAGTACAACGGACGCGCCATCGACTTCCGTGTTTCGATCATGCCGTCGATCCACGGCGAAGACGCTGTGCTTCGCGTACTTGATAAAGAGTCGATGAGCGAGAAGTTTAAAAAGCTCACGCTCGAAGTTGTCGGATTTGACGAAGACGATCTCCGCCGCTTCCGCCGCTACATCAAAGAGCCCTACGGCATGGTGCTGGTCACGGGACCTACCGGTAGCGGTAAGACGACTACGCTGTACGCCGCGATCAACGAAATCAAGACGGATGAAGACAAGATCATCACGATTGAAGATCCGGTCGAGTATCAGTTGCGCGGCATTACGCAGATTCCGGTCAACGAGAAAAAGGGATTAACGTTTGCTCGCGGATTGCGCTCGATTCTGCGTCACGATCCGGACAAGATCATGGTCGGCGAAATCCGAGACAATGAAACGGCGCAAATCGCCATCCAGTCGGCGCTGACTGGCCATCTAGTATTCACGACCGTTCACGCCAACAACGTCGTCGATGTTCTCGGACGTTTCCTGAACATGGGCGTCGAGCCTTATAACTTTGTTTCGGCGCTGAACTGCATTCTGGCGCAACGCCTGGTCAGGATCATTTGCGATTCCTGTCGCACGGCCGTTCATTATCCCGATGACGTTCTGGAAGCGAGCGGACTGGACCCGAAGCAGTGGTCGCAGGTTCCTCTGTATGAAGGTCAGGGTTGCATCGAGTGTGCGGGAACAGGGTTCCGCGGACGAACTGCCATCCACGAATTGCTGGATTTAACTGACCGCATTCGAGAAATGATTCTGGAGCGGAAGCCGACGTCGGAAATCCGCAAAGCTGCGCGCGAAGACGGCATGCGCTTCCTGCGTGAATCGGCGCTGGATAAAGTGCGCGGCGGATTCACCACTCTGAAAGAAATCAACAAGGTCACATTTATCGAAACCATGCGCTGAGGCTGGTTACCGCGATGCCGGATTTGGAGACCGGAGGGGCAATTCCTCGCATCTCCAGAGGTAACTATTCCCGCTCTACAAGTGCGGATATCATTTAGCTAAGAGAAGCGCAACGGTACAAAGAACAGATGCTGAATTCAACCAAGAACGCGCGCCGTCCCACACTCGCCTGCGAGATCGCAGCGGATCGTGTGCTCGCGGGCCGTGCCGCTGATACCGGGCGGATGGTGGAAATGTCAGCTGCGCGGGAACTCGCGCCGGGTTCGGTTGTCCCCGATTTGATGGAACCGAATTTGAGAGATGGCACAGCGATCCGGCAGGCGATTGAAAGCGCTCTCGGAAGCGTTGGAGGACGATCCAAGTCGAGAGACGTGATCGCGATTCTCCCCGACACCTCGGTGCGTGTCGTGCTGATTGATTTTGAAACGCTGCCCGTGAAACGCGAAGAAGCGGAAGCGGTGGTGCGTTTTCGGTTGAAGAAGTCGTTGCCGTTTGATCCTGCCGACGCGCGCGTTTCGTATCACGCGCAATCGACGGGTAAAGGAATGCGAGCGGTGGCAGCGGTCGTCCTGAACACCGTTTTGCAGGAATACGAATCCGCATTTCGCGATGCTGGATACAACCCAGGAGTGGTCATGCCGTCGATGCTTGCGGCGCTGGGCGCGGCCGACGCGGAACGTCCCACACTCGTCGTAAAAGTCGATGCACGCACGATCAGCATCGCAATTCTCGAACAGGAAAAGCTGCTGCTCTTCCGCACGTTGGAAAATGTGCGCGGCGTGACCATCACGGGAGATCAACTGGCGGAAGAAGTGTATCCCTCCGTCGTTTTCTTTCAGGACACCTACAACCTGAACATTGAACGCGTGTACGTAGCAGGGTTACCCGAATCGGGTGGCGCCGCTCCCGCGCTCAAGAATCAATCAGGAGCGGTTGTCGAGGAATTGGTCACCACTTCGCAGATTGGAAACACGACAGGCACGGTCCCGCGCTGGCGTATGGCGGGAGTAGTGGGAGCGTTGATTTCGTAGTAGCGCTGTTCGCTTTTCGTCCTTCGCTAAAAGCTAACGGCTAAGTGCTAAGAGCTGCTTTTCAACTATGCGTCTTGACATCAATCTCGCGACTCGGCCCTACGAAGACGCCCGTGAATTTTGGGCGCGGTGGGGAGTGGGAGTTGGTGCGCTCGCACTATTGACGCTGATCCTGCTCGGATTCGTGATCAGTGGATGGATCAATGCCGGCCGCGACCGTCATGATATTGCTCGCTTGCAGCAACAGATTGCGGAGCGCGATAAAGAACGCGCCGAAGATCAGGCCGTCCTCGACATGGCCGCGAACCGCAGCACGCGGGACCAGTCGCAATTCATCAATGGGTTGATCCAACGCAAAGCGTTTTCGTGGACGCGGGTATTCGAAGATTTGGAACGAGTGATGCCGTCGAACCTGCACGCGGTTTCGCTGCGTCCGCAATTAAACGAACAAAATCAAATGGAATTGGAAATGAAAGTAGCAGGCGACACGCGCTCAGCCGCCGTTGAGTTGGTGCATCGCATGGAAGGCTCGCGACATTTCCAAGGAGCACAGTTGGTATCGGAAACCGAATCGAACGATAACGGGCAGATACGCGTCGTCGCAAATGTGCTCGCTATCTACATTCCGGATGTGACGGACAGGAGCGCCAAATAGTGCCCGACCTAGGAAATTCCCGGCGCAAGTTAAAGATTGCGATTGGCGCGATGCTCGCGGCCGATGTGATCGCACTAGCCGTCCTGTTCTCGCCGCTGGTTGGTTCGGCAGACTCGCGGAAACTCGACTTGAATCTTCTCCGCGTCGAGTTGCAAAAGAAAACGCGCGAGGTACAACCGCTGCGTGGCATGGATAAGAAGATCGTGCTGGCGAAAGATCAGATTGGTGGATTCTACAAAGACCGATTCGCCGCGAAAGATTCCGATCTGACGAACGAGTTGGGGAAATTGGCCGCGCAAAACGGCATCCATATTCAGGCGGCGAAGTATAAAGAAGAAGAGGCAGAAACTTCTGGCGTGATTCCAGTCGCCATCGAAGGCAGTTTTTCGGGTGACTATCTCCAACTGGTGCGCTTTATCAACACCCTGGAACGATCCAAAGTATTCTTTGCGGTCGATAGCGTGGATCTTGCTGGTGAAACCACGGGCCAAGTCCGGCTGGAAATTCAGCTACACAGTTATTTGCGGGCAGGAGCATAAGTGAAACTAGGCGCGGAAAATCGGAAGCAGGTCATCACGCTGGCAGTCCTAGGCGGGATTGCTGTGCTGATGCTCGCCTATGAGTTCTGGCCCTCTTCGACTACATCGGTTGCGACCGTAACGCAGACCGCGCCCGCTAAGCCCGGCACCAGGCGAACCGCTTCGGGCAAACTTGTGCCGATTGTTGAACCGCGATTGGATCCCACGCTGGACCTGAATCTGCTCAGCCAAAGTGAAGAGATTAAGTATGCGGGCAACGGACGAAATATTTTTGTTGCCGGATCGGTTGCAGTGATTGAACGACCAAAGAAGAATGGAACGGACGAGGACGCGCAAAATGGCATTCGTCCCGTTCCAGCGATCGCGCCGCCACCCCCGATCACGTTGAAGTTCTTTGGATTTGCCAATCGCCCCGGAGAAACGAAAAAAGTATTTCTAGCTCAAGGTGAAGATATCTTCATCGCCGGCGAGGGCGACATCGTGGATCGCCGTTATCGCGTGCTGCGAATCTCCGCCACGACCGTGGATGTCGAAGACGTGCTCAATAACAATCGCCAGAGCCTGCCGCTAACTCAAGGGTGAATTTGTAATTTGGTAATTTCTAGTTTGTAATTTGAAGGCGAGTGGCGGCTATGCGGCGCAACCCAAACTCACACAATCCTAGCCAATCAAGGGCACACAACTCCGAGCGTGGGTACGCAATGCTCATGCTGATGCTGATCGTTGCGCTCATTACTATTGGATTTCTCGCCGTGCTTCCGCGGATGAAGCAACAAGTCCAGCGCGACCGTGAAGAAGAAATGCGGCATCGCGGCAATTCGTACATGCGCGCGATCCAGCACTTCTATAAGAAATTTGGGCGGTATCCCTCGCGCCTTGAAGAGCTGGAAAATACCAACAATCTGCGATTCATTCGAAAACTTTATAAAGATCCGATGAATCGCGATGCAGCCGGAAAAGAAAAAGACTTCAAACTGCTCCACCAGATGGACATCAGCCTGAACAACGGGCCCGTCTTACCCGGGCAGTCACCAGGACTGAATGGCAGCGCGGGACAAAGTGGACTGCCGGGACAACAAGGTGCGTTTGGCGGCGGGGCGCAGGGTGGCTTTGGTGGCGGGTTTGGAAGTAGTCCGCAGGGCGGACTTGGTTCGACAAACGGACAGCCCCAAGCGCCGGCAGGCCAGACTCCCGCGAGTGGCGATGCCGCAGATGCTGCTGAGCCGGGAACCGGCGCGAACGCAGGAGAAGCGTCCGCTGGAGCATCGACTCCGGGATCGTCTTTAGGAACACCGGCCTCCCAATTTGGCGGCCCGAATTCTGGCGGACAAGTATTCGGTGGCGGTCCCATCTACGGAGTGGCCAGTCTTAGCAAAGCGAAGAGCATTCGAGTGTTCTTCGATAAGAGCCACTATAACGATTGGATGTTCATCTACATCCCGCAGGCGGATCGCGGAGGATTACTGGTTGGTCCGATCAATCCTGGGATGCCGGGCGGAAGCTACGGCGGTGGCATCGGGCAATCCGTCGGTGGGCTGAATGGTCAAGGACAGGGGCTCGGACAAGGTCAAGGATTCGGGCAAGGTCTCGGCCAGACGCCCAACGGAGGCTTGCAAAACCCTCCCGGTCAAACTCTGCAAACCCCTGGTCAGACGCCCCAGCAGTAGAACGTTTCGAATCGGGCTTCCCTGCTCCAACGTATCCGACGCGCTTAAGCGTCTCCCATCTCGTTCCACGTAATCCTATTGTTTTCGAGTGCATTGTCGAAACGCACATTCTCGAAACGTACATTCGCAAACTGCACACTCGCGAGCCGTACATCCGCGAACCGTAGCCGCAAACGTGGAAGAGTCGGCCTTTCAGGCCGACGTTCGATAGCGAATCCAAACGGCTTCAGCCGCTGTGGAACGCGCGCACCGGGCCTAAAGGCCTGCTTGGATCGACCGAACGCGGCCCTGAAGGGCCGCTCTTCCACGGCAGCCGAACAACGAAGGTATCCAAAAGAAAAACCCCGCATCGAGAGCGGGGCCTTTTCGTAACTTCAATTTTCGAAAATTGAACGTCGCAATTAGACGTCGCAACCTAAAACGTTGGAACCTAAACGTTGAATGACGAGCCGCAGCCGCAGGTGCTTTTCACGTTCGGATTCTCAAACTTGAAGCCAGCGCCTTCGAGCGTCTCGACGTAATCGACGTGCGCTCCGCCCAGGTACATCAGGGACGTGGCGTCCACATAAACTTTGAGGCCGTCGAAGGTGAAAACCTTGTCCATCATGCCGGCACCATTTTCGAAGGCCATGGAGTATTGGAATCCGGAGCAGCCGCCGCCAACGACGGAGAGGCGCAACCCCGCTGGTACCGGAGTCTGCGAGGCCATGATCTCTTTCACTTTGGCAATCGCGCTGGGGGTCAAAACCGGAGCCACGGTGGGCTGGGTCGCTGCGGGTTGCTGTACTTCGGGTGCGGTTGTGGTGGCCATCGGTTGATCTCCTTGGTAAAGGTTGATTATAACAAACGTTCCGGCAGGCTTTGCAATGCCTTTTGGGAGTCCTGCGGCTCCCGGCAAGTCTTCACCGGGACTAATCCCCCTAGTCGAATATTTGGATGCGGGGGCTCGCTGGAAGTCTCGTGTATCCGTTTTATTAGGACTCAACCTCTTTTTCGTCAAGTGGACTTAGCGTCGGCGAATGAGTCCCTTTGCCGAGGCTTCGGAACCCGGCGGTTCACGGAACGGTTCTACAGAAATGCGCTCGTAACGTACTTCCAGCACGGTCAGGTTTTCTGTGCCGCCCGGCAATTGAAGGAGCTACGCTGTCACCCTCTGCCGACTTTCTCAACGCGCGGCCCAGAGGGGACACCCAACTGATGTGGTTGCGGTCGAGATCGATTTCGTCGGTGCCCACGATGCTCACCACTCGCTCTACTCCCGCGGCATTGGCATAGCGCACGGTCGCTCCGAAGAATGCGCGGGTCGCTGCCTGCCCAGATCTCGGAGCTTCCGGGTCCACCACTTCCGCGGCTTCGATTCGCTTGGAGAGAAAGCGAATCCGCCCATCGATCTGCCGCAGCCGCCGCTTGCCGTACTGATAGTCGGCGTTTTCACTGCGATCGCCGTTGCTGGCAGCCCACGTCACCACCTCCACCACGGCGGGGCGTTCCCGGTTGAGCAGAAACCGGTGCTCATCTTTAAGGCGCTGCAGTCCGCTCGGAGTGATGTAGTTCTTGACCAGCGGCCCGGGCTCGTCCCTGCGTGGTTCTCGTGTGAAGCCTTTTCGCATCTCGTAGTGTTTCTAGCACGAATCGAGTTTGCGCACCAATGGCGGCTGCAGACGTGGCGGCTTTTGCAGTTTGAAGCCGGGCTGCGAGGCACGTAAATAATAGTCGTTATAACGACTATTATTTGGTGCCGATTGTCGGGAGTAGCTCGTTACTCTTTGAGTAGTAACTGATCCGTACTCCCACCCCCCACCCCCTGTTTCTATTGGAATCAAGGGTTTGGCGCATGGTTTCCTTGCAAAATCTTTCAGACAAAGGAGTTATATGCATAATCTTCTGAAATAAGGAGTTAGCGGGAAACCGCGCGCTACACCTGCGCCAAATCGGGAATTTGCTCCCCAGGGGCGATCGAATTTTCAAAGAAAATCTCGGCGAAGCGGAAAGTTGATCCGGTCGCTTGGAAGCGTTGCTCCGCTGCAATCATCGCTTAAATGAACGAAGGTTGTCTGTGACGTGCGTCACAGGTCTTTGTGACGTTTACTTTCCCGTTTTGGGAGGTGGGGTGGGGTAGTTCTGGGGTAGCGCACAGGAAAAGGGCGGGGCAGTCCCGTCTATCGCCGTATTGTTCGCGAATTCCGACCCGGACAAAAGAAAATGGGGCGTTCCGCCCACACCCGAATTCCGACCCTCGGGACTAAACTTGTAACTGTGGCCCAGTGCATCTATTGCCGATGTGATTTGCCGGACGTTGTGCCGCCGGAGCACGTCATACCGCAGAGCTTCGGTATGTTCACGCCGGACATTACGCTGAGTTGCGTGTGCGCTGGATGTAATCGCTATTTCGGATCAAAGCTTGAATGGCCGATGAGGAACGAGAGCATCGAAGGCGCTCGCCGTCTTCAGTTTGGACTCAAGGGTGTCGTGGGCGGAATCGGCACCAAAGGCGTAGCGCCCACAGTCGGCGAGGGGGATCACTGGAAAGGTGCGCGGACGGTGATCCGAACTGACGAGGACGGGGTGGAGAGCACCGAGGTTCTGCCGCAGGTCGGAGCCCGACTCAGTCGCGCAGACGAAATCGAATGGGTTTTAGAGAAAGACCTGACCGCTGAGTTTGCAGCGCGATACCCGAAAGGCAGCGAGTTTAAGATTGTTGGTGGCAAGAGCGAGGCCGACAACGAACGCCTTCTCGAAAAGCTGAAGGCAGTGTGCCCGACGTTCGTTTATGGCGGAGTGATGAATCCTCCCTTCAACGGCGACGGTAAAATCATGCTCAATGTCGAATACCAAGCGAACCGCAACGTCGCGCGGTGCCTGTGCAAGATCGCCTTCAACTACGTTGCCTTTACCTGCGGAGATATCTTCGTGTTGTCCAGCGAGTATGACGACATCCGGGAATTCATCCGCAATGATGCTGGCGATGCGGCGGGCCGCGTGTTCGTGAAGCACAAGCCGATCATCGCTCAGGAGATTATCAGCGGACAACGCGGGACAGACGGTCATGTGTTGACAGTCGAGGGGCGTCCGAAGGGCAGGACGCTTGAAGTGCAACTAGCGCTCTTCAACAGCATTCCATATAGGATTCCGATGACCAAGGATTACCTTGGACACAGCTTTGCCAAAGGACACCACTTTAGCCTTGAAAGTAGAAAAGCGTCGGAATTGCGAACAGAGTACGCCGGTCCTGATTTCGATCCAAGCAAGACCACCTGGTAACAGGCGAGCGTTTCAAGCCTAGTCTTTCCTGACGATTTCGGGTGAGTCGCCGAGGATACGGTCTTAATAATCCTGGGGACAGACGGGTGGAGTGCACCCGTCTGTCCCCGGTTTCACTTAAGCAAGAGCGTCGCGCCCACCTGGCATTTAGGGCACCAGTTCGAAAACCGAACCGCACGTCCCGAACTGGCAACTCGGTTTCGAGTTCCCGCCGTTTGAGCCAGTTCCGTAAAACGCGCCTTTTCTGAAGATCAAAGGCGCTTCGGGCTGGCTGCCATCACTGCCGAAATTCCATAGCACGGTCTCTTTCCACGAAGACCCCGTGGGCAAAAGCTTGAACACAATTCCGCACCCTACATTGCCGCTCCCATAGTCGCACGAGGCTGACCCTCCGATCGCCGTGGTGCCGTAGAGACTCTTGCCAACAAACTTTAGGGCCGCTTGCGGATCAGCGCCATCCGAAGCCGCAAGTCCCTTGAAAGTGTAAAGGACGGTCTGCTGCCATGTTCCTCCGTTCTGTGTCGGGGGGCTGAGCTTATAGGCATTTCCATCATCGCCAGCGCCCTCGCCAGATGCAGTGCCGTAGAGCGCGCCCAACTTATCGAAAATGAGATTCGACTTCGGGCCGTCCCCATCGCCCGTTCCGTGGAAAGCGTATAAGATCGTCTCGTTGTAGGTTGAACCGCTGGGCGACAGCTCAAAGATAGTGCCGCATCCTTGCCCTCCGCACCCCGCCGGATCTCCCCCATAATAAGTCGTGCCATAAACGTTTCCAGACTTATCCAGAACCACACCCCCGTCCGGCATGCCGCCGTCATTCTCGCCCGCGAGAAAGCCAGTAAACGTGTAGAGCACGGATTGAGTCCACGTCTTCACCTTGCCATGCGGCTTGGCCAATTTAAAAACTACCCCGCAACACCCAGCGCCGGGCGTGGCGAAGCCGCCAGTCAGGGTCGTTCCGTAGAGATTGCCATTCTTGTCGACCGCTAAACCGCCCGCAGGCAGGCCTCCATCTGGGCAGGGCGACCAGTTAACGCAGAACAGGTAGATCTCGCGGTAGGTCCAAGAACCACCCGGCACTGGTGGTGGCGTCAACTGGAATACGTCTCCGCGCCCCACACTACCACCCCACACTTCGCCGTAAAGATTGCCTTTGCTATCCAAAACTAGGCCAGAGCTGGGATTCGCCCCGTCGCTTCCCGCTTCAAAGTTGTAGATCACGGTCTCGGTCCATGGGCCACCTTGTGCTGTGGGCGGTGAAAGTTCGAACACTGAGCCGAATCCGTACATGCCACCGTTCGAGGTCGTGCCGTAAATGTTGCCGGCTTTATCGAAGATCACCGGCGATGTTGGGTTTCCACCGTCCGGGTGGGATTGAAATTCATAGAGCGTAGTTTCTACTGGACTGGCGGCGAAAGCGCTGCCCGCGAACAGAACCGGCGATGCCAACGTTAAGCTGGTGAGCATGAGTGCAATCCCGAAATTGCGGAGATCTGTAACTGACAGGATCTGATGATTCATGTGATTTCTCCTAAGACTAACCGGGCCGAGATTTTCTCGAATGATCTTTAGGGTGCGAAGGGGAGGGGTAAAAAAGTGCAACAAATAAACTCGCCCGGAGTATACCGCAAAGCCATTCGGGCGCAGACGGATTAAAGACTAAGGAACCTTTTACTAAGGCGGGTCGGCCACTTCTCCGCCCGGAAGTATAACCCGAGTTCATCCTTGCCCTTTTGATCCCGAAATCAAATTAAGGGTGCGCCCCTTCTCGGCTCTATCGAGAAGGGGCTCGTCCGATCTGCCGACGTCCATCGTTTCTAAACAACTGTTCTCAGAAAATAATAGTCGTTATAACGACTATTATTTTGACCACGGCTAAGTTCTTCCGACCGGTGACATTTTTCTTTTGGGTCGAAATCATTACCGCAAAATTGGGCGCTCCACTAGATGCAAGAAATGCTTTTTAGCCCGAATAGAGCAGGTATCCGCAAATCGCTCGCATGGCCCGTTGTTCGGTGGACCGGGGACTCGCGCCGGACGCGAGGCCGAAGTCCACTACCGCTCGGAGTATCGCCATAAAGATTCGTTCCGTTACTCGCGAAGCAGGCAGGGCGATCTCCTCTGGGTAGTCTCGCAGCAACTGCAAAAGACTTGCGTGAAAAGCAGAATCGTCGGCCTCGCTTCCGAGTCTTTCCTCTTCAGTTTCCAGCACACGATTTAGCCGGGGGCGATAGTAGTGTGCGCTCACAAGTGCCCGAACGACTAACCTGAGGCGGGGTTTGAGGTCTTTTTCTTTTCCATCTTGCACAGCTTTCACGACGATATCTTGGAATGCCCTCTCAAAATTGCCAATCAGGGCGAGGACGATGGAGTCCTTGTTCGGAAAATATTGATAGAGGGATCCAATGCTCACCCCTGCTTTCGCTGCAATCGCATTGGTGTTGAATCCACGGAGTCCATCTGACTCCAAAATGCGAGCAGACGCTTCAAGAATGACAGCTACCGTCTCTTGAGACCTCGCCTGACCCGGCGCTTTGCGCGCTTTCAGCGTGTTCTTGCGAGGCCTGCCTCTGCTATCGTGAACGCGAGTTTTACTTGTGAGCATTTACTCGTATTGTACGTCTAGAAAAGGATATACCAATGACAAATCATGCAAAAGTTCTACCGCGCAAACTAAACTCTCGATCCCTTCGAATTGTTCGAGCAACCATGGGCGTGATTACCCTCATAGTTCTGACTTTTCCCTTCGCGCGAGCAAAGAGCAATGCCGAGACTGGGCCGGGATTGCTGTTGGCCGTCAACCAAGGTGAAGCCACGCTGGGCATTGTCGATCCGGAGGCGGGCAAGCAGGTCGCGACGATCGCGGAGGGAGGCGTGACTGGTCACGAGGTGGCCGTGTCGTTAGACGGCAAAACCGCATATGTCCCTATTTATGGGGACTCCAGCGTAGGGGACGCGGGAACGGATGGGAGAGACATGGTCGCGATTGACATTGCGTCCCGCAAGGTCGTCGGCCATCTTGATTTTGGGCACGGCGTACGTCCACATTGCGCAGTAATGAACCCCAAAGATGGATTGCTATACGTCACGACGGAACTCGACCAAACGATAACGATCATCGATCCGAAAAAATTGAAAATCGTGGGAGTGATTCCGACGGGCCAGGAACAATCCCACATGCTCGTCATTTCTCACGACGGACGGTTTGGCTACACGGCGAATGTCTCGGCGGGCACGGTGTCGGTGCTGGATATTCCGGGACGCAAGTTGATATCGGTCATAGCTGTCTCAACGAAGGTGCAAAGAATCTCGATTTCCGTCGATGACAAATGGGTATTCACCGCCGATCAGGCAAACCCGCAGTTAGCCGTGATCGATACCGCAACGAATAAGGTGAAGACATGGATACCGATTGCCGCTCCGGGATACGGCACGGCGAGTACTTTCGACGGACGATGGCTGCTGGTCTGCGTTCCCGATGCATCCCAGGTAAGCGTTGTCGATCTGAAGACGCTGCAAGTTGCTCGCACGATCGCCGTACCGAAGGTGCCACACGAGATCGTAATTTCGCCGGACGACAAGACTGCCTACGTTTCCTGCATTCGCACCAAAAAGGTTGCCGCGATAAACCTCTCTGATTGGTCGGTGAAGAGCCTGATTGAGGCGGGAGAGAGTGTTGACGGGATGGCGTGGGCTGCTGGCACCCGGTGAGCCACACTCAATTTTCCCACCGGAATCGAAATCAATTGATCAAAGGCAAAGTTGTAAATGAGCAAACTATGAATGAACACGTTATGAGTAAACCAGCAGCGCATTTGAGGGGAACTTCTGTCGTTCCGCCGATGAAGTACGCGAACGTGCCCACGGTTGGCGCGCGGTACTGGACCGCCATATCTCTGGCAAGCGTTTTTGGTTGCAACCTGGGTGATTTTGTTTCTCTCTACCTGCATTGGGGGCATTGGCTAGGTCTCTTTCCCTTGGCAGTAATCTTCGCCGCTCTTGTCGTCGGCGAACATCACTCCACGCACTTCACAGAGGCGTGGTACTGGGCCGTCGTAATTGTGCTGCGAACTGCTGCAACGAACATTGCCGATCTCGCCACACACACATTTGAATGGCCCTACCCGCGGGTCATCTTAGGTTTGACCGTGATACAAGCATTGGTCATATTGCCAGTTCTACCCCGGCTAGTTCCGTCCGGCAGTGATCGAACTGGACGGCCTGCGACGGACGGCTGGTACTGGATGTCTTTGTTGACCGCCGGCGCACTGGGTACTGCCATCGGCGACTGGGTTGCGGAAGATCTCCATCTTGGCACGGGAGGTGGCACGCTGGTACTTAGCGCAGTTTTTGCCGTCATCCTTGCCCTAGGTAAACAGTCGCGCTGGACGACCAAAGCCAGCTACTGGCTCGCGATTGTCGCGGTGCGATCAGCTGGGACGACGGCAGGCGATTGGCTAGCTTTCCGCGAAGAGCCAGGTTTGAGTAACGGTCTTCATCTGGGTCTCCCGCTTAGCACCGCCTTCACCTGTGCGCTATTTGCCGGAACTCTCTTCCTGTGGAGCGCTCGGCGGTCGCACTCAGGCGGTGTGCAATGACAACTCTCAACCAAACTCAAGTTCAGGATGGCGAGTGGGCCACTTCTCCGCCCCGAAAGCCCGAGCTTCTCCAACGGAGAATGACCCGCCGAATTGTGGAGGGAGTAGGGGCCCTTCGACTCCGCAGAAACGTCACTCCGTGACATTCCTGCTCCGCTCAGGGTGACAATGGGTAGAAAAGACTTGGCGGGTGAGTGCGGCCTTTATCAGCACTATCGAAAAGGGGGCGACCGTCGGTAGATCTAAGCCTTGATATCTCGGAAGAAAAGTCGAGTTACTCTTCCGGGGCGGAGACGTGGCCCACCCGCCCATAGCGAAGCGAAAAACGGAGGGGTCAGTCTCTCCGTCTGTCCCGACATTACTTAGAAGGGCGTTAGATTTGCTTGCCAAGAATCAGGGGTACATAGCTTCGTGCGTCTTCGAGCAATTCTTCGCGAGTGATCCCAACCTTGGCGCGAAGCTGCAAACCCTGCAGCAAGTCAACGAGCAAACGGCCTCGCACCTTGGCGGAGGGTGTGCGAGTCAGGCGCCCCGCCTTTATCTCCTGCTCGAAACGTTTCGCGAAAATATCCGCGGATGCCATGAAACCCCTTGCGAGCCAGGAACGAATCTCAGTCACCCGCCCCGAATGTCCCAGCGCAGCGGCGGCCAACATGCAGCCGCTGCGAGCGTCGCCGGTAGCGGTGTTGACGGTAGCCTCGCAAAAGGTGGTTACGGCCTTGTGGATGTCCGGCTCCGCTTGAAACGCTGCCATCTTGGGAGCTCCATAGATCAGCGCATAGCGCTCGACGGCCCTTAGCAGCAGGGTGGACTTGTCTCCAAAGGCCCGGTATAGCGCGGGTTTGGTGACGTTCACGGCGCGCGCGATCCGATCCACGTCGACTCCTTCATACCCGTGCTCCCAAAACATCTCAACGGCACGGTCGAGTGCTTCGTCGGGAATGAAGCCTTTTGGACGTCCTGGGGGGCGCTTCGCAATATTAGTTACCATCGCGTACGAAACTCCTTGCATTGCATCTGTTGGTATCGTACTCTCGCGTATGTAACGCTGCAAGACGGTAAATACAGGAGTCGCCTACGGAACATTCGATCGCACTCAGGAGCAGCCTGGCGCCGGTGCGCGAAACGGCCGCTCAGTTCGCGGCTGAGACCAAGAAAAGTAACTAACGACCTAAGAAGGAGACGAGAATGAACGAAAGTATTCTAATAACCGGAGCAAATGCTGGGCTCGGGAAAGAGACTGCCCGACAGTTCGCATTGAAACAAGGAACAAAAAAGGTAGTCCTTTTTTGCAGAAATCGAGCGAGAGCAGCGGCAGCAAAAAAAGACCTTGAGGAGAAAACGGGGAAAAGGATTTTTGAAATTGTTATTGGGGATGTGGCGGATGCAGGTTCCGTAAGAAAAGCGGTAGAAGAAATAAAGGAACCGATTGATGCAATCGTTTTAAATGCAGGTGGAGTAATTGGGAAAACGGCTGCGAACTCTACGCCGTCCGGCATGAATCAACTAGCTGCTACGAATATTTTAGGCAACGTGATTCTAGTGGAGGAATTGATTAAACAGGACAAGTTAAGGAAAACAGTTCTAGCAGTCAGTGCGGAAGCTGTTCCAGGCGTAAAGATGCTCGGAGTAAAACGGGTTTCAATGAGGACTTCTTCTGTCGATGAGTTTGCTGCTGTTCTTGATGGATCATATTTTGGTAATAAGTTCAATGCATTGCAAGCCTACGCATATGTCAAGTATGCGGAAACCATGTGGGCGTTATCCATGGCAAGAAAATACCCCAAGCTCAAGTTTGTTGTTGTGAGCCCAGGGAATACCAGAGGAACTCAGGCGCCAGACAGTCTTCCCCCGGCAATGCGGTTTATGTTGAAGCATGTGATGATGCCTATCGTCTTCCCGTTAATGGGCGAAATGGTGCATACGCTGGACGTAGGTGCAAAACGCTTTGTAGATGCCATTTCGGATGAGCGGTATAAAAGCGGCGTGTTTTATGCCAGTAAAGAGGGTAAGTTATCCGGGGACATGGTGGACCAGAGCACCTTTTTTACTGATTTGAAAAATACTTCCTTTCAAGATAACGCCAACGAGGCAATTCACCATTTCATAAATTAGGCGTTCGGAACCGACGTCTCAGGGCAATCCTTGGCCTCGGCTCAAGTGAAGTTCACATGCCCAATTGAGATGGAGCGCCATCCACACCTCCACGATCGCGCCAGCCGAGAAGCCGGGTGGGCCACATCTCCGCCGCCGAACTATAAACCGCGCTTATCCTTGCGATTTCGACCCCGAAAAGGAACGACGGGTGTGCCCCGTCTCGGCCCTATCGAGAAGGAGCCCGTCAGACTGCCGAACCATCGCTTTTCAATCAACCTGAATCTCTGGAAATAATAGTCGTTATAACGACTATTATTTAGACGCGGCTAAGTTCTTCCGACCGCTGACATTTTTCTTTTGGGTTGAAATGGTCACGGCAAGATCGGGTACTTAACTCCGATTGAGAAATGATCTGCCGGATCGTGGAGGGAGCAGGGACGCTTCGACTCCGCTCAGGGTGACACTGGGTGGAAAAGACTTTGGGTGTGGCCTATGTTTTGTGTTTGCCGTCGTGGTACCCGCCCTTCGCAAAGTACGCGAAAGGACGGGGCACGCGCAGCTGTGATGCGCACCCGTCGTTATATCTTAATATCTTAGTGATGATGTCTCGAAAGCAAGGTCGAGTTGCAGAAAGCAAAGTCGAGTGACACTTCCGCGGCGGAGACGTGTCCGACCTGCCTGCCGAATCTCCGATCTAATTCAACGAGTTGTCTTCTTAGCATTCTTACCAGGCGGCTTTGTCAGGATCGCGCTTGTAATAAGGTGAAAGAGATGATCCTCCCGCGGCGCGAATGCGGGTTGGCCGGCGAGCCAGGCGAGCGCCGACATCAGGGCGAACAGGTCCTCTCCATCCATATCGGCCCGCGCCGTACCCTCGGTCTGAGCACGGAGCAATAGTCGCGCGCCCGCCGAGTGCACCGCTGCGCATGTAGCGTAAAGCGGAGAGTCTGGGTCCGCGTGGGCGTTCGCCATCAAGGCGCAAACACCGCTATAGGTATGCGTGAATGCCACCCCTTCGCGAAACCAAGACAGGAGCGTTTCGTCAGCTGAATTCGACGTTTCGAGTTCGCCTGCCTTCTGTGCCAAAGCGTCGAAATTCGTACGAAGCAACGCTTCAAACAAGGCTTCCCGCGTCGGAAAATGACGAAACAATGTTGCCAAGCCGACTTTAGCCCGGCGGGCGATTTCTCGCATCGACGAATCGACGCCATGCTCCATGACGACGTCATGCGCGGCGGCAAGTATGTGGTCGTAATTCTTTCTAGCGTCGGCTCGCATGGATTTGCCTCTTGACAAACGGAACAGTGTTCCGTATACGTTATATGTATATGGATCGGTGATCCACATAATATTGCACATTTGCACAAAACACAAGAGAGCAGCATAAAAGGAGAAATTATGGGAAAGCTAAACGGTAAGGTCGCAGTCATCACAGGCGGCAATAGTGGCATCGGCTTGGCGACAGCCAAGCGCTTCGTCGAAGAAGGCGCGCACGTTGTAATCACTGGCCGACGAGAGAAAGAGCTGAAAGAGGCCGCAGCCCTTATCGGAAGAAACGTCACGACGGTCACAGGTGACATTACCCGCCTTGAGGATTTGGACCGGCTCTATGCCGTCGTGAAAGAGAAACATCGTGGCATCGACGTACTCTTCGCAAATGCCGGTTGGGGTGAAGTCGCACCGATCCAAACGTCCACCGAAGCTCATTTCGACAGAACCTTCGATTTAAATGCGAAAGGGACATTCTTCACAGTGCAGAAGGCCATTCCCCTCTTCAAAGATGGAGGTTCGATCATCATGAACACTTCGGTCTCGAACGTAATGGGATTGCCAACATTTGCCGTCTATGCGGCGAGTAAGGCGGCTGTGCGGAGTTTCGTGCGTGGCTGGGCCATGGAGCTGAAAGACAGAAAAATCCGCGTGAATGCGGTAAGTCCCGGACCGATTGAAACTCCGGCACTTGAGAAAGCGGGCCTCACTCCGGAACAGGCAGAACAGGCGGCGGCTGGGTTCGCCTCGCAAGTTCCGCTCGGTCGCAGAGGCAAGCCCGAAGAAATCGCGTCAGCAGTCGCGTTCCTTGCCTCCGATGAAAGTTCTTACATTACCGGCGTGGAGCTCGCCGTCGATGGAGGCATGGCACAGGTCTAAACCGTGCGCGATCCCGTGGCTGGGTGGTCGGCCCCACCAGTCGCGGGATCACCATGACCCGGAGCCTAGAGAGCGCCGTCGCTGCTCGTTCTTGATCGATTGGGCACGCAACCTAGCTAACGTTCGCTTCGCGAACCTTATTTTTAACACCGATTGGAGAAGCACTATGAGCTACGCAATTGTAGGATTCGGTAAGATAGGCCAGGCCTTAGCCAAGGCGTTTGCCCGAAACGGGATCGAAGTATCCGTTGCAACCACGCGCAACCCGGAAAGCTTTGCATCCGCCGCGGCCGCGATCGGACCCACGATCATTCCCAAAACGCTGGCGGAAGCGGCCAATGCGGACATCGTCTTTTTGGCTGTCCGTTTCGAGTCGCACCGGGATGTCGCGAAGGCGCTGCCGTCCTGGAAGGGAAAGACCATCGTCGATGTGACCAATGCCTACGGCGTAGCCCCTGAGAAACTGGGGGGACAACCTTCTGCCAGGGTCGTCGCGCAGGCCTTCAGTGGCGGAAGACTGGTCAAGGGATTCAACCATTTGGGCGCTGCTGTCCTTGCCAAGGATCCGGCCGTACATGGCGGCAGGAGAGTCGTGTTCCTGGCCAGCGACGATAACGCCGCCGAGGCGGAAATTGCGGCGCTCGCGCAAAGTCTCGGTTTCTCGGCGATCAAACTTGGCGGGCTTTCGGAAGGTGGACTGCTTGTGCAGGCGCGCGGAAATAGCTGGGGTCAACTAATCTTTACGGACTTGGTCAAGTTCGACTGATGAATCGTGATCGCTCACCACCCTGCCTCGCCGCTTAAACGCGATAATGTATTTTATCGGCATATTGCCGAGGGCAGCGGAAAATGGAAATCCACAAAAGAAAAACGCTCGAAGATTTTCCTAAGTTCATCGTGACTGGGGTGAGTGCCGGCGTAATCTCTGATTCGGGATATATCTCGTTCGAACTTGAGGGTGGCTTCGAGGGAATCCCTCCCGGTAGTTTCAACAACGTTCTGGAAGGCGTTGGCCCACTTTGGTTTTGGCTCGTGTTCGGATTGCGCGGATACATTTGCGCGTCCGTGCAGTCGCATAACAGGGAGACAAACACTACAGTTCTAACATTTGAGGTAAAAGGCGAGCCAAACATTGCACCGGGACACGGGCTTGCTTATCTGAGCTCCTACTGGCAGGGGTACCACGTTGGGATGGTGCTTGACCCGAACTGGGGATGGGAACGAATGCAATTTTGCGGAACGGATGCCATCGCCGAAGATTACGAGGCCAAGGATGTATCCTTCGTAGGCGGTCGCGAGATAAAGGTGTGGACGAAACTGGAACCAACTGGAGAAGTTACGGGGCAGAGCCGACATTATCCTGCGCTCGATCAGAGCTTACCGATCCGCTCTGGAACGCGGCTCGTTCCCGCGGGCTGGGGTCACGAGCACTGCGAGCTATGCAACGAGCATATCGACGCTGGGATGTTCGGGTATCGTGATCCGGGAGGACACTGGATGTGCGAGAAGTGTTATCAGCGATACGTAGCACCACGCGATCTTGCCTTCGTGGACGAGCTTTAGACACAGAAAGTGTCCTAAGCCGTACGAGAATTTATCGAACGTAGCCACTCGCTGTCAGCTTCCGCTCCGCAGGAAGTACACTTGGTTGGTCCAGTCCATTCTGCCGGCTTCGTCCACGAGTGAAATTAGAGCACGGACTAGCCCTCCAATGTCCGCCGGAGAGATTGTCTTTTCATCGACGAATATCACACCGCCATGAGACCGCTCTTCCTCTGCCCAGAGTTTTAACAATGGAGGAATCGTCCGGCGATCATACGTAACCAGGGTCAGGTGTTGCTTCGCTGCTTCCAACAGGCAAACGGAATCTTCCTTCCCGAGGAAGTTTCCACTCTCCCACTCCACCATAGACCGGATAACTATGGGCTTGGTAACAACCGATCGATTTCGGCGTTGAACGCCATTCGCGACGTCTGGGGAGATGTGCTCGTCTAGAAGAAGCTTGAGCATCAGCCCCGCTTGGTCTTTCCTGCGGCAAACTCGACCGCTTGAGGAAGCATGCGCTTTATACTGTCGAAATCAATCGAATCGTTCTCTGCGATCGCGTCGTTCACCTCTCCGGGGAATGCCTCCGAATAGTAAAGGGCAGCTCGAACCTTCGCTTCAGGCCATTTCAGATGCTTGGCCACGTCCTTCACATTTCCTTTGTAACTCCGAAGAAGCAACATGATCTCCCATATGGCCAGGGTGCTACCTTGGATATAGGCTTGCCTGCCCGCTGGTGAGTCGCGGAAATCCAGGAAGGCAAACTCCGACCGCCTTAAGCCCTCTTCCACCAGCCGCGCGCTAGCGTCGCTCGCCGTCCAGCCGTGCCGACTGGCGATGCGCTTCAAGCGCTTTCCGCTCTCCACTGGCAGGCGCATACTGAGCACCATGGTGCGCGATTGTTTCATCGATCCTCCAAGTGTAACTGTTGTAAGCATTGTAACACTTTAAGAGGGATAGCTTACACTCAAACCATAATGCTCAACCGGGGCTATGCCTTTACCACAGTCATCGGCACCAAAGATGAGGGACGAACCCTGCTCGTCCACTTGGCAAGCCTTTACCCGCACTCGAGCGCACAGGCCTGGCAACAAAATCTGAACAACGGCGAAGTCACTGTCGATGGGGTCACGGCCACCGGAAGCGAATCGGTCAGTGCGGGCCAAACTCTTGTTTGGAACCGTCCACCCTGGATCGAACCGGAGACTCCGCAGCACTTCGAAGTCCTGTTTGATGACGCGCATCTGTTGGCGGTCAACAAACCTAGCGGACTGCCCACTCTCCCCGGCGGCGGCTTTATGGACAACACACTCCTTCGGATGGTGCAAAAGCAAAGCCCGAACGCGCGACCTGTCCACCGGTTGGGTCGAGCCACTAGCGGAATTGTCCTCTTCGCAAAAACATCGCAGGTGGCGGCTAAGCTATCCGCAAACTGGAACACATCGAGAATTCAAAAAATCTACCGTGCGCTGGCGCAAGGCATTGCGCAGGAAGACACCTACGAAATCCTGACACCCATTGGCCGCGTACCGCACCCGCGCATCGGATCGGTTTGGGCCGGGAACCCGAGTGGCAAACCGTCAAAGTCATTGGCAAAGGTGATCTCACGGGCGTCAAGCAGCACACCAAGCGGCACACCAGGCACCACAACATTTGAGGTAAGCCTACATTCGGGACGGCCTCATCAGATCAGGATCCATCTGGCATCGATTGGCCATCCTCTCGTAGGCGATCCTCTGTATGGCGCAACCGGGCAGCCTCTTGAAAATCTCCCGGGCCTTCCGGGCGATGGAGGATATCTCCTGCACGCCCAATTTCTGAATTTCCAACATCCCATAACCGGAGAACAAATCAATCTTGAGGCAGCTTTGCCGCCTGGATTCTTATTGGATCAGTAGGTTCACGGCAAACCAACTCAATAGGCAACATCCTGTGATAACCCTCGCAGCGCTAGACCGTCCAAGATAGTTGGCCGACATGTCGCGCTCACTATTTGGAGCGAGTCGTCTCGTCTCGAGTGTGCGTAGCCTTGCAGCGGAAAGAAGAGTTACAACATGGGAAATATTAGCCGTCGCGATTTTCTGGCAGTGGCCGCGGTGCTTGGGGCGGAAGCGGCTTGGGGTCGCTCATTCTCGACGCCCTCGAAGATTTCCTGGCACGAGCGTCGCGACCTTTTCCCGGAGGGTGTAGCGTCCGGCGATCCCGACAGCAACAGCGTATTGCTGTGGACGCGGCGGGCACGGCAGCCCAAACCAGCACAGGAATTGAACGTCGAATTGACGGTCGAAGTGGCGCTCGACGAGACGTTCCAGCATGTGATTGCAGCTCAGAAAGTTTCGATTTCGGCGGAGGCGGATTGGACCTGTCGTGTGCTGGTCGGAGGACTGAAGCCGGCCCAGGTCTATTGGTATCGCTTTACCGATTCTGAGGGTTTCGGCAGCCGCGTTGGCCGCACCATCACCGCGCCTGCCGATGATGATTCCCGGCCGGTACGCTTCGCGTTCGTCAGTTGTCAGAACGCAAATCTCGGAGCGCAGAACGCGTATCGAAGAATGATCTTCGAGGATGAGCACGCTTCTGAGCAGGACCGGCTTAGCTTTGTTCTGCACCTCGGCGACTTCATCTACGAACTGGTCTGGTATCCGGAGGACCGCGCCACTTATTACGACCGCAAGGTGAGGGACATTGTTCGTTATCCTCAAGGAGAGAAGATTGACGACTTCCACATCCCAGTGAATGTGGATGACTACCGGGCTGTGTATCGCGCCTACCTGCATGATCCCGACCTGCAGGACGCGCGTGCCCGCTTTCCCTTTGTTCCCATGTGGGATAACCATGAGTACAGCTGGCAAGGATGGCAGGCCTTGCAAGTGTTCGACGGGAAGACGCGTCCCGCGCAGACTCGCAAGGTCGCAGCCATGCAGGCATTTTTTGAGTATCAGCCCGCGCGGATGGTGAAGAGCGGTGGTCCTTCGCTCGAACAGTTCAGCGCACCTAAGGTTACGGATGCCGCGGTCACCGTTTTCGATGAGCATGGACTCGGGCAGGA
>CAWGOX010000008.1:0-376134 GCA_963824315.1 uncultured Acidobacteriaceae bacterium
ACGGACGCCTTCGTCCGTCCCCCGAGCGAAGTAGGCGAGCCCAGGAAGCTAAAAAATAAAATAGGTAGCAGCCCGTTTGGCTCTACCCTGTGTCCCTCTGTGTCCCCTGTGGTAAAGGTTTTGACGCAATGTCAGCGAATCATGACCTTAGCCGTAGCCAAATTGTCGGCTCGGTCATAAGCCCGCACCACCACAACGTGGTCATTACCAGTGCTCCCTGCCATCATCGCAGGAGAACCTTCCACCGGCGGCACATTCACCAGAAAGTCGTAGCTCTCGGTTTTTGCATCCGACAACTGTCCCACTGGCTCGACAAACTGCCAGTCGCTGCCATCGAGTGAATATTCTGCCCGCTTGATTGCAGAAAAAGAATCCACCGCGCGGAAGCGTACACGAATCTGCTTCCCCGCAAAAGCAGCGCTCAAATCAGAAATCACTGGAGCCGTCGTGTCCACCTCAAATCGATTCCCCACACGCTCACCGTACAGCGCTTCCCCCGGAGAATGCGACGGCGCATCCGATGCGATCACCTTCACCGTGTATCCCCCGTCTGGCAACAAACTGGAATCGAATGAATAAAAGCGATCGGAAAGATTGTTCTTCAGCAGCAGCCAGCGCGTCTCTCCATCGCCGCGGTAATAGACGCTGTACAAAAGTTGGTCGTCATTGTCGTCGTGCGCCGACCAGCGAATTCCGATCGAGTCTCGGTCCTTCACCGCCGGCGGAGGAGGATCAAAGCGCGCTTGTCCCGGCGTCGCCGTATCGTTGCCTCCGATATGCGGTAGCGCCTGATATTTATATCCGGGCTGCACCGTGATTTCGTCTACCTGCGGCGCAACATTCTTGGGTAGGTAATTCAGCAGTACATTATTCACTTGCGGCGCAGGATTCCCTGCGCGCAGCACCGACTTCCACTGCACAAAACGCGCCGCGGGAATCTTGGGTTCGGAGTTGCCGCCCGATGCGTTCGATCCACTAGCTCCGCTCGACGAAAGATCAACTCGCGTCCACGGACTCCAATTGCGATCAGGATTGTCCACGTTCCCGCTGCGCGCATACAACTCGACGTTGCCCGCACTTCGCATAGTCGCTCTCCCCCAAAGGGAGAAGCCATGCGCATCGAAAACATCGCTTTCGTAAGTTCCTTCCGGTTCGGGGCCGGGGCCCATCAAGAAAACCTTCCCCAGATTGCTGCCGGAGGCGTAAAGCCCTCCGCCGGGCGCAGGAGCAAAAGCAGTGATCTGCGTCGCACTCGCTTTGACCAGGTCGGTGAAGTCGTCCACCCCATTAATCGCAAAAATATGTCCGCGATTCCCGGAGCCGGCAATCAATCGTCCGTGTTGATCAAACGCAAGCGCGTAAACCAGATCGTCGTGTGAAGTCCACAAATGAGAGGGTGCGCCATCGGCGGCGATGCGATAAATCTCTGAACCGCCGGAAGCCCCGCTAGCCGGCGCGGGAAAAGCCATCGCCGGGTTGACCGGAGCCGCAGTAATGGTGATATTTCCGCCGCTGGGTGACGCGGACGACGACGGTGCATTCGAAGCCGACGTCGGAGGTGTGAGCAGGATGCCCATTCCTGCCGATGCCGTCGACGACGCTCCTCCTCGCTTCTCGCCCGCCGCTGCGGCGTAGATATTGCCAGCTCCATCAACCGCCAGCGCGGTAATTTCTCTCTTAGGTGCACTATAAAGAACAAACGCGTCGCCATCAGGCGCGATGCGATAAATTAATCCACTTCCGTCCGATCCGGCAATCAGGTTTCCTTTAAGATCGAGCGCGAGCACTCGAATGTGAACTTCATCGCTCTTAAAAAAAAGTGAGTGCTGTCCATTCGCGCTGACCTTGTAAATTTCTCCGTGATCCCCGGTGGCAACGTAGAGATTTCCGGAGTTATCGAGGGCCAAGTCCCAAATGTATTTCGACGCGGGATCAAAATATGTGGACGCGCTCCACATTTCCTTCGCGGTCGCTTTGGCGCTCTTCGCGGGCGCGTTACGGGGAGGTTCGAGTCGATACACTTTTCCGTCTGGAGCTGTGGCAGCATAGACGACGCTACTCTTTGCGACCACCAAGCTTTGCACCTGCAACTCCTGAGCCTCGAAAATTGTAGTGATTTGTCCATCCGGCGTAATTTTGTACACACGTGCCGGAGCGCCCGCCGCCGCATACACATTGCCTGCCGAGTCGGAGGCAAGCGACCAGATATAGGTCGATGCCGTCGTCGCCAGCGCCTTGAACGCAGGAGCAAGCTCCAGTCCGCCCTCACTGCGCAGCGCGACGCCCGTTGCCGTCCCTTTGCTCAATTCGTCAAATTTGGATTGCTCCCAAGTCCGGGTGCCCTCGGCGAACGTGAAGCTGGAAAGAAATGCGGCAAGAAGAAGAGCTGCAATCCGCGCGGAAATCTTACGAGCCAAAATATATCCCTCGATACTTGCAATCTACTTAATCGTAATCGTCAGCATCTGCGCACCCGACACGACATAGTCCAGCGAATCCGTGGACGCCTCACTCACCGACGATTCTCCCAGCACCAGCATGTCTTGCGTCCCGCGCATATTGTCCATCACGTTCATCACCGACAGCGGCAACGTCGGCATCACCTTGTCCGCTACCATCACTTCCGGATCAGACTGAATCAGCGAAACATAAATACGATCGTTCGCTCGCTCTTTATTTAGCAATGCAATTGTGGGTGCAAGCCCCAGCCCGCGATTCATCATCGGAGTGCCGCGATGCATGCGGTCCAGCGTATCTCCGTCGCTCACCAAGATTCGCAGCGTCCCCTTCGAAGTCGAAGTCGGGATCCGGATTGGAATCTGCCTCACCATCCGCTCTCCGCGATAGGGCCGAATCACCGTCTCGACCATAATCTGATCGCCGGGACGAGCTTCCGTCAGGTCTGTCCGACAAGCTTCCAACCGCGCCGACTTGCGCTCGCGTACTAAATCAAAATCAAGTCGCACGCCCTGCACGTCAGGAACATCGAGAGAGTTGCTATAGATGCGTCCAAAGCGATCGCCGATATTTGCAGCCGCTAGCGCTGCCGCTGGCTGTCCACTATCTTGCGGCGCAAACATATTCTGCAGCGTCACATCGGGATACCCCTTGACGCTCAGCACGCCCTTCATGCGATAGGTAATGTCCTCGCCATATTCGTTGGTGCCGTGCAGCGCGTTAAACACAGTCGCCATCATTGCCAGCGGACTCAGTCGCGCATTGTTCAGAACTTCGTAGTGAAATTCTTTCGTGGCGCCTGCAGCGCCGGTATCTGCCTGCATGTGCATGGCGATCGTCACCGGAATCATTTTCGAATCGCGCCCAGGCACTCCCATGATTCCGTTCTGCCGATCCTGAACGAAAGCACCAATCGTCTCAGTAGTATTCACAATCTTGAATGCGTTCAACGGCGAAGGCAAAGTTGTAAGCACTGTCGCCTTCGTCATCGGCAAATCGACTTCGCCAAATTGCAGCAGCGGATGTCCACACGCCAGCAATCGTTGCGCATCCACATAGGTCACGGTGCACGTCGCGGAAATGTCCATGTCGCCGCGCACCAACACGGCGCTCACGGCTGATCCCGGCTCGATCGGCTCCGGCTGCTTGCGATCGCTCGCCGAGCCAACACCCATCACCGGCACAATTCCCTCCGCCGAAAACTGCGCGGCATAGCGCTTCAAAGTCTCGACGGAGAATCCGTTAAATACCAGCGGAGCTTCAATCGGCTTCAGATAGTTGCCGTAACCCTGAATGGGGCGCTGCAAATCTCCGCTCGGACTCGCCGCTCGCGAGAAACTGTTCTTTGAATCGGAATCAGAATCAGCGGCGACATTTCCCGCCCTCATCGGCGGCGGCCTGCGATCCGACTCTCTGATCTCCAACATCTCCGCGATCGGAGTTACGCCAGCAATCGGCTCCTTCGAAAATTCGCCGATGCGAAATGCCAGAGCGCCCGCCAGCTTCCCATCGAAATACACTGGACTCCCACTCATCCCCGCAACCACGCCGGTATATTCCGGCTTCGTGCCATGCAGCCGAACCAGAATAATGTCGCCCTTGGGCCCATTTACGTTCCGCATCACGCCAAGAACTTCGACATCCATTGCTTCAGGTTTCACACCCTGAAAAACGGTGAGCGCGCTCCCGCGCATACCTTCATGAATCTGATCGAGCGGAATGATATTTGGAGAAATCGCATTGGGCGAAACAAGTGGAGAGGGATTCGTCTGCGAAACAATGCCGGAATCTGGAGCAGACTGCGCGCTTACCCAAATGGAGGACGCCAGACTTAAAAGGGCGGCGAGTGAGAGTACGGCTTTTCTCATGAATAGCCCCGGGGGCCAGAAAATGACCCGGTAGATACTTAGACTCCGCGCACCATGAGCGCGCACTATTAGAAGGTTTTGCCAGCAGGAGGAGGTGTTTTTGGCCCGCAAAATATCCCAATCGCTGAGTTCTTGCATCTATACTAGCATACGAGTTTTTGAGGATTCCCCTATGTTTTGTGGCGTATCTAGCGGCCAAAACCAGGCCGCCCCGACTTCCCGTAAGCGCATGACGACGCTAGCTTTTGTTTTCTTGTGGATGGTAGCCGGGATTTTCTCGCTCCAATCTCAAGCGCAAGACACAACGCAGCAAACCCCATCGAATCCCAACAAGCAGGAAGCGCCGCCCGATGCTGGTGGCCCTCAAAATGACGTTGGCCCCTACGCGATCCCGAAGAAAAAAGAAGAGCCGCCACCTCCCGCGCCCGAGCGCCCAAAGAAGATCGAGAACATGCCGGACTACTCCATCAACGTGCAGGTTCCGTTGGTCACACTCGACGTTTTGGTCACAACCAAAGACGGACAGACCATCCCCGGCCTCAAGCAAGAGAACTTCAAGATCCTCGAAGATGGTCAGCCCCAGAAAATTTCACACTTCAATCTAACGGACGCTCCGATCACCGCTGTTTTGCTGGTTGAGTTCGCATCCACAAACTACTCATTCATGGTCGAAGCCCTGAATGCGTCCTACGCGTTCGCAACGACGCTTAAGAAGGATGATTGGGTTTCTGTCGTTTCGTACGACATGAAGCCACAGATCCTGACAGATTTCACTCAGGACAAACGGGAAGTAATGGCCGCACTCAATCAATTGCGCATGCCCGGTTTTTCGGAAACAAATATGTTCGACGCGCTATTCGATACCCTCGACCGCATCGACCGCATCCCTGGGCGAAAGTACATCATCCTCGTTTCTACCGGAGTCGACACGTTCAGCAAACTCAAGCTCGACCAGATTCTCAAGAAAGTAAAAGAGACGAAAGACGTCACCATTTATCCGATCAGCGTGGGCTTTACCGTTCGGGAATATTGCGAGACCCATCGCTGCGGCTACACTCACGGCATCGGAATCCCTGTCGGCCATATGGATTACCTGCAGGCAGATAACGAGATGCGCACCTTCGCATCGCTGACCGGAGGCAAGGCCTATTTTCCGCGGTTCCAAGGCGAGCTGCCGGGAATTTTCCAGGAAGTGGGAGCCGACATCCGCAACCAATACAGCATCAGCTACCGTCCCACCAACGACAAACTGGATGGCACCTACCGCAAACTGAAAGTCGAACTCCAGGCAGCCGACGGCGGCCCGCTGAAAGTGCGCGATCAAAAAGGCAAAGACGTGAAATACGTCGTTTACGCCCGCGAAGGCTACACCGCCAAACACACCGTGGAGTAAAAAGAAGTGTCGTAGCCAATGTCCTCCTGAGCGAAGCCAATCCTAGAGCGAAGCGAGAGGATTGGTGAAGTCGAAGGACCTCTACCTCCCTTGCAACTTGCGGGATACATGGGGTTCCCCTTCGACAAGCTCAGGGCAGGCTCTCAACATCGCGCGGCAGGACAGCGTATCGCATCCCAAATCCCCCGCCGTGATTTACAATCCCCAGTTCCCCCTCAGGAGAAAGCACTGTGATCCCACGCTATACACGGCCAGAAATGGCCCGCATTTGGAGCGACGAAAACCGCTTCCGTAACTGGCTGGCCGTCGAAGTCGCCGCCACCGAAACGCTCGCTGCCGCTGGAATCGTCCCCAAGGACGCCGCAAAGGCGATCCGCGAGCGCGCCGCTTTCAATGTCGAACGCATCTTTGAAATTGAAGCCGAGGTCAAGCACGACGTCATCGCCTTTACGACCACCGTCGCCGAAATCGTCGGCCCGCACGCCCGTTGGTTCCACTATGGCCTGACATCGAACGACGTCGTGGACACCGCGCAGGCATTACTCATCCAACAGGCTTCGGCTCTGATCTCAATCGATTTGGAGCGTCTTGCCGACGTGCTCGAACGCCGCGCCTGGGAGTTCAAAGATACACCGATGATCGGGCGTACTCACGGCGTTCACGCCGAACCGATCACCTTCGGATTCAAAATCGCTAACTGGTATTCGGAAACGCAACGCAACATCGTCCGCTTCAAAGCCGCAGCGGAAGATCTCCGCGTGGGGAAATTTTCCGGAGCAGTAGGAACTTTCGCCCACCTCACGCCTGAACTCGAAGAAAAGATATGCGCGCGACTGGGATTAAAAGCAGCAGCTGTGTCGTCGCAGGTGATCCAGCGCGACCGTCATGCTCAGTATCTGGCGACACTCGCGACAATCGCATCGACCCTCGATAAGATCGCCACTGAAATTCGTCACCTGCAGCGCACCGAAGTCCGTGAGGCTGAAGAATTTTTCAGCGAGAAACAAAAAGGCTCGTCGGCGATGCCACACAAACGCAATCCGGTGAACAGCGAACAAATTTCTGGATTGGCAAGAGTCGTCCGAGCAAACGCCCAAGCAGGATTCGAAAACGTCGCCCTGTGGCACGAGCGCGACATCTCTCACTCATCGGCAGAGCGCGTCATCATTCCGGATTCGACCACGCTCACCAATTACCTACTGAACAAAACGGCGACTCTCATTGAGACTATGTTCGTCTATCCCAAGCGCATGCTGGAGAACTTGGAAAGCACGCGGGGCCTGGTCTTCAGCGGACAGTTGCTGCTGGATCTGGTAGAGAGTGGCGTTTCACGCGAGGACGCTTACCGTCTCGTTCAAAGTCACGCTATGCACGCGTGGAGAGAAGATCTCAACTTTCATGACCTCGTAATCAACGATCCAACCATCACGGAGCGGGTACCGCGAGCAAAAATCGAGCACGCCTTCGATCTGAAGCGGCAACTAAAAAATATCGATAAGATTTTCGCGCGCGTATTCGATAGCAAGATTGTCAGGAAGGCAAACGCTGGGAAAAAGCGCGGGAAGAAACAACCAGCGCGCCGCAACAAATAGATGGCAATTTACCGTAGCCACTGGGGCCAACGCCGATTACTTGGTCTCCGCGTCGTGCGATTCCTCGCCGCCTCTCACCAACTCCAGCAACTCAATCAACTGCTTCAACTTTCCTTGTCCGACATGCCGAAGCATTTCTTTTCCATGCTTCTCAATTGGACCATCCATCTCCCTCAACTGCTTCAATCCAGCGCCGGTAATTATCCCCAGGATCACGCGCTGATCATGCCCGGCGCGTTCGCGCACCACAAAACCGCGCTCCTCCATCCGATCCAGTAAGCGTGTAATGTCTGAATCGCGGGCGATCATACGCTCGCTAATCTCACGACACGGCAAGCCCTCCGACCCAGCGCCGCGGAGAATTCGCAGCAAGTTATATTGCGTGCCGGTCAGCTCAAAGTCTTTGAGGAAGTCTTCGACTCGCGCTTGGAGCGCATCGGCCGTCCGCATCACAGACAAGATGGCTTCCTGTTCGCGGCTGGTGAATGGAATTTTCTGTTTGAGTTCTGCTTGTAAACTACGAGGCATCCGAAAATATTAGTCGTTATAACGACTAATTGTCAAACTTGCCGGTCGCTTGGGTCTTAGCCCAATCATAATCACCCTTGCTGCCCATCTAATCGCTGAAAGCGCTGCTCGTGCGCCGTCGCGATCTTTACCAAATCACCAATGAGATCGGCGTGGCCTCGCAAAATCTTGTCGTGCTGCGTGACCGACTGCGCCAGGCTCTGTACATCCGCCGTAAGCAGTTGCAGACTCTCGGCTAGTGCTTCGTGTCTTTCCGTTAAGCGATCCAATCGCTGGTCAGTGGTCACGTTTATCTCCCTCTTCGCCCAACTTCAGCCTTGTGGCCCTTCGAGTCGCTGAACGCGCCGCTCGTGCGCTGTCGCGATCTTTACCAGATCGCCGATCAGATCCGCGTGCCCGCGAAAGATTCTGCCGTGCTCGGCAATATTCTGATCGTGTTGCTTGACGGACTGGGCCAGACTCTGCACGTCTGCCGTTAGCAATTGCAGACTCTCGGCTAGTGCCTCGTGTCTTTCTGTTAAGCGATCCAATCGCTGGTCAGTGGTCATAGCAGTATTTTACTCCCAACAATCTTATAAAGGATTCCTCCAATCGAACCGCATTGCTACGGGATCCGCGACCACACGCCACACCAATCATCGAGACGATGATCGACGAACATTCTCCATTACCGACAAGGGAGAAGCGCAATAGTCGTTATAACGACTATTTCTTCAGACTGCTTCATCTCTTTGTAACTCTTTGTAAAACCCGCGTGCAGGCGCATCTTTGCTGGCGCAGAGGGCATCTATTTACTTATCCGGTTAATACCGCGCGGGACCGGAATCTTAGATAAGGATGGCAACTATTATGACGAAACTTAATAGACAAGGGTTCGCTGCGACGATGGCGTTGCTCGTCCTGCTTAGCATCTCTGCCGTGGCCGGAACTGGCACGACTAACACTAAGAACGACCAGCAGATTCAGCAGACGGTCACGCAGAAGATTCAAAGCACCAAGCAACTGAACGCCGTGAATTCAAGCGTCGAGGACGGCATCGTGACTTTGACGGGCTCTGTGCCCCTGTACCAGGACAAACTTGACGCCGCGAAAAAAGTAAAGAAGCTCGCGAACGTCAACGGCGTGCGCAACCAGATCGTGGTCGCGGGAGAAACCGTACCCGATAGCCAGCTTCAGCAGAAACTGGCAAAGAAGCTCGCCTATGACCGTGTCGGATACTTCGACAATTCGTTCAACTATCTCGCGCTCGACGTGAAAGACGGAGTCGTCACGCTGAACGGAGACACCATGAACGACATGGCGAAAGACTCGGCGTTCGCAATTGTGACGCGTACTCCTGGCGTGAAAGACGTGGTGAACGACGTGAACGTGCTGCCGGTATCGAACTTCGATGATTCGATCCGTATTCGCACCGCTCGCGCCATCTATCGTGATTCCGTGCTGGGACGATATGCAAGCGATCCAGTGCATCCGATTCGCATCGTCGTCGACAACGGGCACGTGACGCTTTACGGTTCCGTCGAAAATACGATGGATAAGAACATTGCCGGCATGAGGGCACTTTCGGTCCCGGGTGCGTTCAGCGTGGATAACAAATTGGTGGTGGACTAACGACTGTTCATCACACTTAATTTCTCTCCGGGGTGCGGCGCCAGCCGCGCCCTTTTTTTTTACGCGAGAGTCTTACGCCCCTACTTTCCACTTGTCCAGAAATGCAATGATGTCAGCTGGAGCCATCGCTCTTGCGTTTTCGAACTCACCATTCTTCTGGCTATAAATCAACTTCCCATTTGAATCCAGCACGGCCACTCCCGGAATCCCGCGCTTCATCGGGACTTCATACTTTGTCATCAGATCCTGGTTCTTTTCGCCCTTGCCAATATCGATATGCACGACAACATAGTTAGCGGCGATGATCGAAGCCGCGTCCGGACGATGAAACACCTTATCCAGTACGTGACAGTCGAAGCACCAGTTCGCTCCGAAGACAACAATCACGCGCTTATGTTCCGCCACAGCCTTCGCCAAAGCTTCTTTGATCTCTACATGGGCGTCGATCGTCTCGTTGTAGATAACGTTCTTGTCTTCGTCCTTGCTACTGCTGGTCTGGCTGGCGCAAACTCCGCTAGCAGCAAGGAGGACAATCCCGAGACTCAACGTCAAAGCGAACATAGATCGGAATACTTTCATGAACATTCTCCTAAACATTCCCTTAAACTCTGCACCCGGGGAGGTGTGACCTGAGTATAAATTGAGTATCAATAACAAAGCCCCGCGAGCGAGACTTCAAGCGTACGCGACCTGCCTGCGTCTTCCTAAACACGCTGCGAGCAACAACCCAGCCGCAACGGTTAGATACGTACCCGGCGAACTCGACATCGCCGAGCCACCCACGAAATCCAATGACGGCAGTCGATGCAGAGGCCCGATATACCACCACGCGATATAAAGCGCCTCGAAGAATTTGCTCGATCCACTCCAGACTCCCAACGCCAGCGCGAGACTTGGGATAAACAGTGCGCCAGCAACCCACGCGGCCGCTTGCTGCAAGTTCCCACTGATCAGTAATCGGATCCCAGCGCCTGCGCCAGTCACGAGTGCGACAATTACTCCGGCCGTCCACACCGCAGCCAATTGTCGATATAGAATCCGCTCTGCCGAAAAGATCAGCGACTGCGTCGAGTTTCGCGACTCCCGACATCCCATCTGCGACCACACCAGCACCGGCCAAAGCCAAGCCACCAGCAATATCCATCCTCGTGCATCTGCCGTTGGAGAGACGAACTGCGCGACCAGCAAGCCACCCCCGACGATATACCACCACCAACGTTGTCCCTTCACCATCAGAGAAAGTTCAGAGATCACCAGCGTTATGAATCGGTTGTGTCCTCGGGCACCCAGGGCAGTCAACGTCGCGTACACCGAACTTGGCGATGCATTTGGCGAGTTTTGCGAGGCCGCCAAACCCAAGTTCTCCACAGCATCTTGGCCTTGATCTGCTTTCTGGCGGGTTTTCTCCCGAACTTTCTCAAAGATGCTGTCACGCGCCGGATCAAAGCGATGAAAGAATACAGAAGCGATCACTGCAAATCCCAAGCCCACCAGTAACCACGATAACCGCACCGCAATTAAATGCGGAGTCCAGTCGACGCCATCCCAAACAAACGTTCTGTACGCGTGATCCCCGCCAATGGTCAGTCGGAACGCAGAGTGCGGTCCGCTCAAATCCACTCTCTGCAACGCCGAATCCGTGCTGCTTTCCAGGATGTGAATTCCCACCGGATCGTCAAACTTTGCGCTCGATCCCATGGCGAGTCCAAAGGTCCAGACGAAAAAATAAACTACATTTCCCACACCCCCGCGCAAAACCGGCAACGTCTCAAACAGCAGCGCTACGCTTCCGGCAATAAACATGGCCGGAAGCGCAATCAATAAAAACGGAGCGCACAACTCCCACAACGAAATCGGACGCGCCTCCGGACGCAGCCACTGCATCGCCACGGCAGCGATCATCAACACCAGCACCATCGAAGCCAGCACCGCAAAATTACTCAGCGTTTTTGCGACGGTATAAGCGACCTTGCTCATGGGAGTAGCCGCCAGGATTCTGCCCACGCGCGTCTTCGAATCACGCTCGACCGAATTCTTCACTACGTAAAATCCCACGAGCGACAGAAACGTCGAACAGCAGATCGCCATCAACATGCCAATCCAGGCTGAGTTGTAAACGCCGCGATAACCGTCGCCCACGACGATCGTGACCTTTTCCGTGATCACGCCGTAGGCGAGATAGAGTGCTGCTGCCAGCGTCATCAGAAAGCTATAGCGGCGGACGCGCTCGAGAAAATCTGCTTTCGCCATCTGATAGATGACGCGCGGAGTATTTTGTGAAACAGAAACGGAAGTGTCGCTCATGCCGCGACTCCGGCACGATGTTGCGAAAGGCAGAACAGATAGGCATCTTCAAGCGTCGGCGCGACCGGCTGCGTCGCAGGCGGAGGCTCCGAAGAGAGCAGGCGAACATGCACTCCGTCACTGCGTCGAGTCGTATTGCTGATCAGGTACTTCTGTCGCGCGGCATTCAGTTCCGAGCTGGGCACGACCCACTCCCACACTTTCCCCTCTACCGCGCGTAGCAAATCTTCTGGAGCTGCGTGCGCCACCAATCTGCCCAACGAAATTAGAGCAATATCCGTCGCAGTCGCCTCAACGTCCGAAACGATGTGAGTGGAAAGAATTACGATGCGATCTCCCGAAAGATCCGACAGCAGATTGCGAAAGCGCACACGCTCTTCTGGATCCAACCCAGCCGTCGGCTCATCTACGATCAGAAGTTTGGGATCGTTCAATAAAGCCTGAGCAATCCCGATCCGCTGCCGCATGCCCCCGGAGTAGCCGCCCAACGGCCGCTTTCGCACATCGGCGAGATTGACGAGATTCAACAGTTCATCGATGCGGCGCTTGGCCGAGGCTGCATCAAGCCCTTTCACGGCTGCCAGATATTCCAAAAACTCGACCGCATTCAGATTGGGATAGACTCCGAAATCCTGTGGCAGATATCCCAGCACACTGCGAATCGCATTCGGATCGGACGCCAGGTCTGCCCCGTTCCACGAAATCTTGCCGCTGGTAGGCTTTGTGATCGTTGCCAGAATGCTCATCAGCGTCGTTTTGCCCGCACCATTCGGACCGAGAAGTCCGAGCACGCCAGAGCCAAGTTCCAAACTAAAATCTTGCAGCGCAAATGCATTGCCGCTGTACCGCTTGCTGACATGATCAATCGTGAGTTTCAGAACTTCCTCCTGGCCAAACCTGCTAAGAAGAATACGCGCAGTAGGGGACAGGAGTTCCGTTGCGTGTGCGGATTCGATGGGGCGATGGGGCGATGGGGCAATGGAGCGACGGGCGTCTCCGCCAGTCCGTCAAGACTTTCGAAGGGATACGCGGAGCGAGGACTTCCACTAGGCGTGTGAATACCGAACCGTACCGGGGCCACCGCGACGGCTTACTTTAGCGCAAACGCAGCCTTCAACGGCAAACTCTGCGATGATCCGCCAACCATCAAGGTGTACTCACCGGGCACCAACTGCCACGCATGCCGCTCGACGTTGAAGATCGACAAATATTTGGGATCAATCTCCACCGTCACTTCCTTGCCTTCCGCCGGATTCAATTTCACCCGACTCCATCCCACTAGCCGCTTCGGAGGCTCCGCAGCAGCAACAGGCAACGCCGCATACACTTCTGCGATCTCCACGCCCGCGCGATTGCTGGTGTTCGTCACGGCAAAGGTCACGCGAACTTTCTCTCTCACGTTCTCGCCCGACGAGGCGCCCGCGACGACGTGAAGGTTGGAGTACTCATAGGTGGAGTAAGACAGCCCGTATCCAAACGGAAACAGCACTTCTTTTTTCTCAGCGTCATACCACTTGTATCCAACTTTCAAACCTTCATCGTAAGTGGTTTGAAAGGCCGGCAATCCCGCCGCGATTTTCTTGTAAGCGTCAGGCTCGCCGTTCGTGGTCGACTCTACTGGCGGAGTCACAATCTTCCGGTGCGGCAGGTCGGCATCGCTCTTGGGAAAAGTAATCGGCAACTTTCCACTAGGATTCACATCGCCAAAAATGATATCTGCCAATGCTTCCGCCCCGCTTGAACCGCCGTACCACGCTTCCACAATCGCACTCACTTGTCCCACCCACGGCATCGTCACGGCGCTTCCCGTTTCCAGCACAACAATCGTATGTGGATTCGCTGCGGCCACCGCGGCGATCAGATCATCCTGATGTTTTGGCAACGAGAGACTTTCCAGGTCCATGCCTTCGCTCTCCCACTGGTAGGCAAACACAATCGCAACATCGGCGGACTTAGCCAAAGCAGCCGCCGACGCATAATCCGTCCCTGCGTCAAACTGGACTTTCGCGCTCGAAGCCTTCGCCCGTATATTTCTGAGCGGCGACGTGGGAAACCAAATCTCGTCCTGCCACTTCGTCTGCCCCTTGCCCGGCGGCATAATCGCATTTCCGCCCGGAGGATCCACCTGCGCCGATCCGCCTCCGGAAATCATGCCGACATCAGCATGTGCGCCGATGACGGCGATACTGCGAAGCTTGGAAGCGTCGAGCGGCAGCTGCGCCCCGTCGTTCTTTAGTAAAGCTATGCCCCCTTCTTCAATTCTTCGCGCCACATCAAATCCATCCACTACATCGACCACGCCCTTCCGCGGAGGATCGTCCACCACGCCGCTGGCAAACATGGATCGCAAAACTCTTCGTACGTGGTCATCGAGTTCAGTCATCGGAATTTTGCCCGACTGCACTGCAACCTTGAGCGCGTCGCCATAGAAAATCTCGCCCGGCTCTTCGTGATCCAATCCCGATTCAGAAGCCTTCACCGTGCTATGCGTCCCCTGCCAATCCGACAACACAAAGCCCGTGAACGCCCACTCTTTTTTCAGCACATCAGTCAGTAAATATTTGTTCTCGCACGCGTAGTCGCCGTTCACGCGGTTGTAGGAGCACATCACTCCCGCCGGATTCCCCTCATGAATCCCAATCTCGAACGCCAGCAGATCGCTCTCTCGCATCGATCGCTCATCGATGTGAACATTCACAGCGTTGCGCCCACTCTCCTGATCATTCACGGCGTAGTGTTTGATGTCTCCAATCACATGCTGTGCCTGCGTTCCGCGAATCACCGACGCGACCATCGTTCCCGCCAGAATCGGATCTTCCCCGAGGTATTCAAAATTGCGCCCATTGCGTGGTTCGCGCGCCAGATTCACTCCGCCCCCGAGCGACATGTTGTAACCCTGCGCTCGCAACTCTCGACCGATCAGCGCGCCAAACTCGAATCCAGCATCCACATTCCAACTCGCAGCCGCGCCAACGTTCGAAGGCAGCGCCGTCGAGTATCGTCCATTCTCACCACTGTTCCGTACGCCATAAGCAGCATCGGACATCTGAATCGCGGGTATCCCCAGCCGCGGAATCCCCACCACATATCCCGCACCGCCGTTCGAATGGATTGCCAGCGGACTCATTGGACTCAATCCTTCCATCCCCGTCCCATGCAGCAGCGAGATCTTTTCATCCATCGTCATCTGCTCCAGGACCATCGCCGCGCGCTCATCGGGCGACAGGCTGGAGTTCATCCAGGGAGAGGTGCCCGAAGCACCTGTTTGCGCAGACACCGGAATCGAGACGATGCCGATTCCGAGGACGAGGATAAGAGTGACGAGCAATAAACTGATGGGTTGCGAAAGGCGGGATAACGTCATGGTTCTCCTGGCGTACGTCATGGTACGCGGATTTGATTTTCTTGCTTAAGAAAATCGATTTTATAGATCTCCCCACCACTATAGCAGCGTCGTCAAGTTTTACGCGGCACTCTGAAAGCGCTACCGCCTGTCCGGGGAAATTAACTGGATCAGATAAGATGTCCCCGGAGCACTCGCAATGCGATCCTTACTTACTCGCCTTACGCTAGCATGCCTTGTCCTCTGGTCTCGCCCTATATGTTTGGCGATCGAGGTACAGACAGATTCCGACATTCAGAAACAATCCGAGGCTATGCTGGAGAAAGCTCGCCAGGTTTCCGACATCCGTGCGCATGGCGCTCCAGCCTTCCGACTCGAGGCGACGTTTTCGTTTATCGGAGACGATCTTGAAACCATCCAGGGGACCTTCACTGAGGTCTGGGTATCGCGGTCGCAATGGCGTAGAGACACGGTCGTCAACAAGCTACATCGCATTGAAGTTGGGGGCGTTGATCGGCGGTGGCTTCTTGTTGGCGATGCCAATTTCCCGACCCAAGCAGAACGAGTCTCCGATCTTATAGATATTTTTCCGAATCGGTTGACTACCTTTGAATTCGATACGATTCGCGACACGTCGGAGCACGATCCACTGACCGCTTGCGCGGTCACCAAGGCGGCAGGCCCACAAAAACAACGATCCGCATTTTGTTTTGATAAACAGAGCGGCACTTTAGTCGAAAAGATTTCGCCCGAAGTCCTGCGTACGCGCGCCGCGGATTATTCCTGCCGCTACGGTAGCTTTCGAAAATTTGGTGATTTTTCTTTCCCACGTGATATGGACTGCGCTTTGGATGGGCACCATAAGATGGATGCCAAAATCACTTCGCTAATGCTCGAACCTTCGCCGGACGCAACCCTCTTCGCGCCGCCCCTTGGAGCCACCGAGTTAGGGGATTGTTCGGTGAAGCCCGAGGCCCCACAGGCACTTTCTGCGCCCGAGCCACCCTACCCATTAGGTTACCGCGGGCAAAGTTCCACGGTTTTTCTTTCCCTGGTCGTCAATGCCAAGGGGAAGGCCGAAGATGTAAAGGTCGCTCGAACCGGAGGCAAGAGCTTTGATGAGGAAGCATTGAAAACAGTACAACGATGGACATTTAAGGCGGCCACTTGTCACGGGCAGCCCATGCCGATTCGGATCAGTTTGCAGTTTAGCTTCCAGTCGCGATAAACATGCGTGCGTGCGCTTCTTAGTTCGCCTTGCGTGAATGCACCAGCTTCAATCCATCCCCTTGCAGGATGCGCTGGATCTGATGTTTCGCATGCACCGTCCACGGTCCCACTGTGTCGAGTTTCACATAGGAGCGCCAGTGCTGCAGGGCCTTCCGTGGCTCACGCATCTTTTCGTATGCGAGCGCGATATTGTAATGCGCGTCAGCATACGTCGGCGCGAGTTGAATCGCGGTCTTGTAAGTATTGATCGCGTCTTCCACACGTCCCGTTTCGTCGAGCACGTTGCCTAAATCAAAATACGCAAGGGCATATCGCGGATCGATTTGGATGGCCGCTCGATAGTGCTTTTCCGCCAACGCGTATTCCTGACGGTTGTAATAGAGCGTGCCAAGATTGATATGCGCTGCGGCGTGCCCGGGATCCGAGTCCAGCACCTTCAGATACGCAGCGATCGCATCACCCTGCGTCGATGGATTTTCTTCCAGCGCAATTCCACGCGCAAACAAATCAGCCACGTCCGTGACCACCAACTCCGGACCATTGCGCGGCGCGCTGGTCATCACTTTTCTTTCTTCCGCAGAAAAATCGAACATAAACTGTCCTGCGATCGGCTCCAACAACCGCCCCTGATGCCGAAACGCCACGCGCTGCCCTCGCTGATTGGCGTGCGGATACGCGCCCGCCTCCAACAGCGGATTCGACATCCCGGCAACCTGTTTTTGCATGGCTTCGAGCGACTGCCGAATCACAGCCGGACGCACCCGCTGCGCGCACAGGTCTCGAACTTTCTTGATTTGCACCAGATCAAAGAAGGAATAGTCTTCGGCAGCCGTCACCAGTCCCGCCTTCTCCCAGGTTTGAAGCTGGCGAGGAACCAGACGAAGAATACGCAACAAATCCGCACGGCTGTAACGATACATGGCGCTGAAACTCTCTACTCTGATTATCCGGAACTTTCATGCCGGAATGCAAGTCACAACCTGGTGCACGCTGTGGACAATCAGCCCGAAATGGCACAAAGGTGGTAGCACCAATCTCCTGCTATTCAGCGACGTCCACGGAACTTATCCCAACCTCGCGCATCTCCAAAGATGGACGATGCAGAGCCGATGGAGATCCGGAAGTCCCGGCGTGGCTGCGTCACGAGCGCGACCTCGAGGAATGTCGGGCATAATATTTAGCGGGGCACGGTTTGCCCCACTGCCGCGAGGAGCAATGCCCGGAAAGGTGATCGCGCTGAATCGTCCAGCTGGACAATTCGACGCACAGTTCAACGAAGAGACGCTCATCCGCCGCATCGCTGCCGGAGAGCACGATCTTTTCTATGAGCTGATTCGTCCCTACGAACGGCGCGTGTACGCTGCCGCCTTCGCGATCCTGCGCAACGAGGCCGATGCTGAAGACGCGGCGCAAGAGGCCATGTTGAAGGCCTTCAAACACATTCGGCAGTTTCGCGCCGAAGCCCGCTTCAGTACCTGGCTGATTCAGATCGCCGTCAACGAGGCGCGTATGCGATTGAGAAAAGCGCACTCCAATATTATGGAACCGATTGCCGATCGCGAAGATGAAGACGGAAACTATACGCCGCGCGATTTCGCTGACTGGCGCGAAATTCCGTCGGAAACATTGGAGCGTAATGAGGTCCGCCAGAAGCTCGCAGAGGCACTCGCAGAAGTCGGACAAATCTATCGCGAAGTTTTTGTTCTTCGCGACATGCAACACCTCAGCATCGAGGACACCGCGAAAGCCCTGGGCATTACCACCGCGTCCGTCAAGACGCGCCTGTTACGCGCGCGTTTGATGCTCCGCGACCTGCTCGCTCCCGGCCTCGGCGGCGCATGGAGCAGCAAGTTGTCGTTCGCAAAGGGGACCAAGCCATGGTAGTCAATTGCAAATGCGATGATGTCTGGCGCGAGGTTTCTAACTATCTCGACGGCGACGTCGCCCCTGATTTGCGCGCCGCGATCGAAGAACATGTCCGCGGATGCGAACGCTGCGCCACAGTCGTCGAAGGCACCCGCAACATCGTCGAACTCTACGGGGACGATCGCATGCTCCAAGTCCCGGTCGGATTCAGCCAGCGCCTGCACCGGCATCTGCACGAGAAACTGGACGAACCAGCATTCAATCAACCCAAGCTCGTACCCCGCAGAACTTTCATGGGATGGGCGGCTGCGGCTGCTGCAGCGCTCCTGATCGGCGGCGGTATCGAGATTTCGCGTCCGTCGCGAAATCAGGATCCCGATTCGCGTTCTCAACTCGCGAAGTCCGCAAAGAACGTCCCGCCCACGTTGCAGGTAGTAGCTTCGGAAGAGGGGAAACTATTCCACTTGGCGGGGTGCGACCTCATCCAGGGAAAGAACAGTCTTCGAAACATGAGCGCTGCCGTAGCCATTCATGAGGGCTACGCCCCCTGCACCCGCTGCCTGAAAAAATATTTGACCTAAAACTCTGATGTGGCGCGGACGCAGCCCGCTCACGCAGCGGCGGACGCCCCCCTTATGAACCCGGTTCTACGTCCAAAATAATAGTCGTTATAACGACAATCGTCATAACGACTAATTTATTTGGCTGCCGCGTTTCTTCGGTTGTCGTGCAAATGTCGTCTGCTGGGAAACTAGCCACGAACGGGAAGGCACGCGTTTCACTCGTGCCACTAAATCATTCTGGTGCCGCGCGTTAGCGCCCGAGATCAGCCTTCCGCGAAAGAACCACTCATCCGCCCAAGAAAACAAGTAACTTTTCCCTTCCCCGCGAGTCTACTAACACAGAGCCTTTGTACCGGCGACCAAGGAGTGACCTAATGTCCAGCTTTCTATCGCGCGCATCTGCCCTATTTTTGCTGATCGTCCTCGGAGCCGTAGTCGCCTGCAATGCCGGTGAGCGAACCGTGATCCCAGCGCCTACAACCGACACTCCCTTAGCTCCCGCCAGTTCGCAGCAATCCGTCGTCATCGCTGGTGGGTGCTTCTGGGGAATCCAGGCCGTCTTCCAACACGTGAAGGGAGTCATCAGCGCAACGTCCGGCTACTCAGGAGGCGAGGCCAAAACCGCCGAATACGAAATCGTCAGTGAAGGCGACACCGGCCACGCCGAGTCCGTGAAGATCGTTTACGATCCCTCGAAAATCACCTACGGACAACTGCTTCGGATCTTCTTCTCCGTCGCTCACGATCCAACCGAACTCAATCGTCAAGGCCCCGACTCTGGCACACAGTACCGCTCGTCGATTTTCTATAGCAACGACGAGCAAAAACGAATCTCGGATGCGTATATCGCCCAACTCGACAAAGCGAAAGTCTTTTCGAATCCGATCGTGACGCAGGTCGTCCCTTTGAAGGCTTTCTATCCCGCCGAAGCCTACCACCAGAATTACGCCGCCAATCATCCGGCGAATCCGTATATCGTTTTCAACGACGCGCCGAAAGTAGCCAACCTAAAACAACAGTTCCCCGACGTCTATGTCAGCAAGTAAGTGCTCGAGTAGGGACAGCCGCCCCCGGCTGTCCGCGTCGAGCAAAGCTCGACCCTCGCCCGCCGCCGCGATCTAAATCGGAATCGTCAACGTATCAAACGCCTTCAGCGGCTGATCCGTCGGAGCCGACGAATCCGGCACCGCGAAATACTCCACCAACATCTTCTTCTTGCTTTTGAGAATCGTAATCCGCAGATACCCATGCTGCGAATCGCAGAAATTCTCCAGCCGACCATCCGATCCGGTCATCTCAATCGGCAACTTCGCGTTCGTGAAACGCTTTCGACAACGTATGCAGCCGCAGGTTATATCCACCCGCACCCGCCACGATAAATGGAACACTCTTGCCCGCAAGCGATCCCCGTGAATCTTTGATAGTTGTGCACATGCCCTGTCAGAACTAGATGCGGGACGCGATTTCCCGCCGCGACACAAGCCGCATTCATCACGTCGTACAGATGCTGACTCCCCGGCTTCGGCCCATACGCCGAATAAATGGGATGATGCACCGCAACAATCAGCGCTCTGTCCTTGGGAGCATTCGTCAGTTCTGACTGGAACCAATCAATCTGTGCCTGGCTCAGCTGACCGCCCTCCGGACAATTGCTATACAGTCCAATAATCGTCGCCAGCGGCGTCTGCAGCGTCCAATAAACATTCGGCTGCGTCATCGCTTCCCGCGGAGCATCCTGAGATTCCGGAGTCTTCACCGGAGCCTGCGAACAAAAATTCCGTACAAACGCCGCTAAACTCGGCTCGGGATACTGCGGATCCACATCGCCATCATGGTTCCCCGGAATAGCGAAAATCGGCGCCGGATAATTAATATACGGCTCGTAAAACTCCGGAAAATAATTCGCCGTCTCGCCGTCGTAATACACGACATCTCCCAGGTGATAAAAAAACGACGGATGTTGCGCCACATCCGTCCCCGCAAAATCCTTCACCATATACCCCGCAACATTCTCAATCTGCGTCGGAGTATTCACTCCCCCCGTATCGCCCACCGAGTGCAGCACCATCGTCCCCGAATTGTTGATCGTAGCCATCGCCTCCGCAGTAAGCACCGAGTCCAGCGAAAGATGAAATGGCGGAAGCCCCGTAGGCGTAGGCAAGTCCCGCCAAGGCTGCGTAGGATTTTTCGTAGGATCGATAACCGTATGAAACCCGGTAGGAAGCGGATCCGCACTAAACGTCCGTCCCCCCTTCCCCGTCCGCCCGGGATGATGCATCGTGCGCGCCGCGAGAGCGACCGCGTTGATCGTTGTCGCTTTAGTCGAGACAGTAGTCGCAGCCTTCGTCGAGCCCTTCGCACCCTTCGTTAGCGTGGCTCCGACGCCTGATTTGCGCCCAGCGTTTTTCTTTGCTTTTCCATCTTTCATACTTCACCTCCGGTTCTACTAGTGGAGTGGATGCCCATGTGGCGACGAGATTCAACTCTGTCCAGCCGAGCGCAAGTCGGCCCTTTGCAGAGAAGTTTATATCTAGTGAGAATAGTGCGAAGAAGACTCCCGGCGTTTCACGAAACGCGTAACAATCCCGCCGGGTTGGTGTAGTGTAATGACGATTTTTTGCGCACTAAACCGCAATTTCCCCCCAGCCGTAACGTGGCTCACTTTGCGCTAGGGAAGTCGCCGCACGCCGTCATTCGTAATTTTTAATTTCATTGAATTAGCGTGTGCAGAGCCAGAAGACCCGTTTGTGGTTGTAATATTTCCCCTTGCTACAAGGGTTCGGTTAGCCGGATCGTAAGTGACTTGGTCCGCTGTCAACGTAAAGAGATTGAAAGCAACAAAAACTGGATCCCGGAATCCACCGCTGTAGATCCTCTCCCCATCGCGACGCACCCGACCTGAAGATCGAAAAAGCAACTCGAAAGGCACGCCTTCCTTCGAACGTAAGGGGTAGCGGTCCCATCCCCCACATTCATCTCGAAGAGTATCAGGCGCGGCCCGAATTTCAGTTTCGGTTGTTCCATCTGGCCGCCGTGCAACAACAACTCCCGGATCACAGCTCGGTAAGGGAGGGTAAAGAGTTGCGTCTAGTACGATCATCTTGGACGATGAGACTTCAAATGCCGGGCGTTTAGAGTCTCTCCCGTGCCCCGGTAAGCCTTTTTGGACAGTCATACTGTAAACTCCGACCGGCAATTCGGCATGGTAAAAACCTCGACTGTCGGAAGACACAGTCTTGGTCGTATTAGAACCCTCGAATTTAACTTCCGCGCCAGCAATCGCAGGACCGAAGGAATCCTCAACCTTGCCCCGCACGTGAAATGTCTTTTGAGAACGAGGGGGGATCGGTTGCGCGTAGGAGATCACGTAAAGTACCGAGCTTGCGAGGACTAGTATCGTCAGTCGCATGGATACGAACATCACTCGCCGCACCTTCGCCATACCTTAATTTGACACCGAGACTGCCCCACCAATCACCTTATTTTCGTGGTTGGCCGCGATTTCACTAAGAAGGCCCATGATGCCCGAAGCACACATTAGCAAAATAAAGGCACAAAAAAACGCGCCCGAAGCGGCGCGTCGCGAAACCTTCTTCGAACATTAGGGCAAAAACTGGAGCCGACGAGCGGAGTTGAACCGCTGACCTGCCGATTACGAATCGGCTGCTCTACCAACTGAGCTACGTCGGCCTGCTTCGATTCTAAAAGCCATCTGCGATTCCTGCAATCAGGCCGACGTCAGATCAATGTCTCGAACGTAATGAAGCTCACGCACAAGGCGCGATTCCACGAGCCAAGCTCACTAGCGACCGCGCTCGCAACCGCACTTTCAACCGCTTGCCTACGCCGCCTGCGCCAACGCCTTGTATTCCTCATCGGATCGAGCCGGGAGCAAGACCCACAAGGTATAAATTCCGAGCGCGGTTCCTACCGGGACGCTCAACAGCGCCACGAATCCTACGACCAGAGCGACGGTGCGCGCCCAGTCCTGATGTTTCAGCAATCCCCATCCGGCAATAAATCCAGCGGCAGCTTTCGCCAGGATCAAAACTCCCCCAACTTTAATCAGTGGACCCAGCCAGACCGTGATCTCTGGAGGCGGTCCGCCCTGAATATGGAACGAGCTGTTGAACAGAGTTTCTGCGACGACAATCGCTGCGAATCCTATGAACGACATGCAGCGCCGAGTATGCCATCCAGAGAATTCCCACCAGCCGCACATGCTCGCGCACCCGGCTCCGCCGCAATTCAACCGCGCCAACGATTCCCTTGCCACAGCGCGAACAATTCGCCATCCCCGATTGCAGTTGCCCGCCACACTGATCGCAATACATTTGCTTTCGTCTCCTGGACTGCACGATTCCGCTTCGCGTCCTGCTGATTAGTACGGACAGACGCACGAAACAGTTCCCAACAGTTCTAGTTCCTAGCTATCAGTCTGCAGCGAAGGATTTCGATTTTCCTGACGGCTGATGGCTGACAGCTGATGGCTATAAAACGAAAAGGCCACCCGGCAACAGGGCAGCCTTTTCTTTTAGGGAGAATAATCCTAACGGAGATGTTTTCCATCAGAACTTTCTGCCGGAATCTTATGAGTCTTAAAACCCCAGTGTCAAGCAAAATTTAGGACTTAAATAGTCTTATTATCAACAACTTACAAGACGTGTCCCTAAGTCGATAAACGGGTCCAAAATGGGTCAAAATCGCAGTATTCAGGACGCTAACGACCTTCGATTGAGCCACTTACCGTTCCACGGGTCCCGGCTGGGCCTCTTCCTCCAGGTTCAAAGCGATGAATTCTACAGCCTCGCGTCGGTCAAACATGGAGTCGGGAAAATACCTCTTTATCAACAGGCGGATCCCCCCAAACGCGATCCCCGCCACCAGCGCCAGCCCCACCACAATGCCGCAGAGGATGATCGCGTTGAACAGGAAGTTCGCGAGATTGTCCTTCTTGCGGACGTAGGTATTCTCGTTCCACGTGACATCCACGTCGTAATTAATGGACGCCATCAGCGATCGCGCTTCCTTGATCGACAGCGGACCCGCCGCAATCACGATGATCGGTCCCGTGCGCGCATCGAAAAAAGGACCGACGTCAACAATCGACGCAACTCCCGGCCGCTGCTGCACGATATGATGCGACGCATCGATCTGCCGCAACCGCTCCGCCGCAATCTGCGGCGTCGGATACTCGATCAACATCAACGTCGCGTCGCCCGCGGCTGCCGCATATTTCGCCAGCACCACTTCCGCGCCCGCTTCGAAATTCACCATCGAAGAAGTCAGCGGCGATCCGATTCGATCGAGCGCGATGGGACCCAAAACATATTTCGTGGTATTCGGCTCAAAATTTTTCTCGGAACTCAACTTCGGAAGATACGTCGGCAGCAACGGCGGCTTGCCTCGGCCACCTTCGACCTGCGGAATCAGTCCCGCGAGTTGCCGCAACTGCGATGCGGACATCACGCTCATCCGGTCGAACATCGCATCCACCAGCACGTTTCCTTGATAGAACAGCACACGGTTATTCAGAAACGCCGCCTGCCCTCCAATGGTTTCAACTCCCATGTCGGGCGAAGCGTAAAAAGTAAACGCCCCGTAAGCTCCGCTGGCGTCGTCAAACACTGCCGCCTTAATCACCAGATTGCGCCCGTCGTCGCGGACGTACGTCGCCTTCTCTAGACTCTGGAATCCATACTCTTTCAGGACGGGAGCATTCACCGCGTCGGCTCCAGCGGGATCAGAACTGGTGTCGATCGAACCTTTGATTCTCCATCCCGCAAATTCGTCGGGGAGAACGGGGGTGGCAGCGGGAGTTGAAGCAGGGACTTTAGTCGGCGATGTGGTTGCAGATGCAGACGAAGGATCAGCGCCAAATGCCGGAATAGAAATACAGACGACCAAGCAGAAAAGAAAAAAGCCAATACCACCGAGAAATAGCCGCGAAACTTTCATCAGAAGAGGCGCACCAGTCCTAAAGAATTAGACTACCCGCCGCCCCAGAAAGTTTCCACCGAAGGGAAGATTGCGCCTTCGTAGGGACAGCCGCCCCCGGCTGTCCAGCCGAGCGCAGCTCGGCCCTCTCCTCAGCTTCTCCAGAATATTAGTCGTTATAACGACTAATATTTTGAGGCGGCTCAATCCAGAATCTCAACCAATGCAATTTCAGATAATCATTGGCATCGCTACGATTTCTGCCCTCGTTGGGATTGGTTCGTCTCGCCTCGTTATCACCTTCGGTCTGTTTGTCCCCGTTTATTAATAGCTTTCGTTTACAATTCGCCGGGTAAAGTCGCATGGGTGGCGGGTGTCACCGGTGAGGTTATAGGCTAAACGGCCAGAGGACCGTTTTTAACCGATGGTGTTCTGCGTGCATTGCGCGACCGAAAACGATCACGAGGGCAAGTTTTGCCTCTCCTGCGGCCGGGCGCTGGTGAGACACGTTTCCAAAGACCGCACGCAGAACGCAACTACTACAAGTTCTTCCCATATCGGAGCGGATTCCAGACCGGAAAGCTCGCCTCAGCGAGTAGGGGAGAATAGGAAACAGTCTGAGCCGCAGGAAAAGCCTAAAATTCCTAGCGGCGAGCGAATTGTTTTCCCAGTATCGAAGCTTCCCAAAGTTACAAGACAGAGAATCTCGCGTGCACTCTCGGAAAACAGTCCCAATTCCATAGTGCTGCGCGTCGACGCTGGGCGATCGGCAATGGTTCTGGTATGCGCCGCTGCGGGTGCAACCATTGTTGGAGTAATGGCATACACGCAGCAGTACCGATGGAATGCGATTCAAACGAAGGCTGTTTTTGTTGTACTGGCGCTCGCCATGGTGGCCGGGGCTTTAGGCGTATTGCGCCTCATCCGAGACAATAAGACGCAATTTCGGAACACTATCTTGATCAACCCGTTCTATGTGATCTGTGTGAACCCTAGGGAACTCACAGCATATCCTTTGTCGTCTCTCAAGTCGCCGAACCTGAAGGACGCCAAAACGTACCTGCCCTCTTCCATGGCGCTGACATTGACCTTTGGGGATGGCACGATTAGCTACACTCCTTCGACACCCCTGCAAAGAAAGCAATTGATAAACGCTTTGAATGGCTTCAGATGCTATCGAGAAGAAATGTCGAGCCACGATATTGGAAGTATCTATCAATATGACTTGCTCCACGAGGCGCGAGCCGCAGCACGCCGAGACGGAAGAAAAGGCCACCTGAGAGGGTTTTCATTAAATATCGAGTGGGCGGTCATGGCAATGGCACTGCTGGCTGCGGTCAGTTTTGGACTTCTCGCTGATCACATGAACAACAATGCTGACGACGAATTACGCTGGGCATCGGCAACAACAACGAATACGGCGTCGGCCTTCCGCGTGTATGTGGCCTCACGACCGCAAGGCACGCACCGTGACGAGGCCAGAACAAAAATTGACCGAATCTATCGTGATAGCGGCGCTCGATACGAAACGCAAGCCGGGGGATCATCACCGGGAGTCGAAGCAATAATCGCTGTGCTCGAATACGCCCGTGCTACAGGTCACTATAGGGTCGCTGTAACTTTCGAAGGAACAAATCAAATACCCGAAGGATTAGAAGGTCAGCTTAAACGAGAGTACGGCATTGCAGATGTCGTTCCTGCAGCTTGGTCCTTTCAGGACGTTTCAATAAAGGACGCGAATCCAAGATATTGCTGCGTACGCAAACAAGTTTTGGCCACGTCATTCCGGGCGATGTGCTTGCGTTTGACGCAGGGCAACCAGAGACAGGGGACGTGCAATTTGCAGTCAACTACTTGGTCAAGTCTACTGACTCCGTATATTACCCGGTCAGTGAGGAACATCTTTCCAGCGCGAAACGGCACTTTTACGCGGGCATAGGCTATAACTGGCACTTCGATATACGCATACCTGGTCGGGACGCTTTATACCAGCTCAACTTTGCCTCGGCACCCGCGTCACTTTTTCAAGTGGCGTACCAACGAGTATCCAAGGGCACACTTGATCTGGGCACACAAGATCCCAATCCGATCAATCCGGCGGACGTTTATGACGCTATGGCAGAAAGCGCCTTTGAAGATTTCTCTTCGAAGTTGCTGTCCGAAGTGGCGCTCAAATAGCCGAGCACCTTGGACAAAGAAGCCAACCTCGGGCGCTGAAGCGCAAATCCATTACCAACTCAACGGCACTAGTGAACTCGTGCCCTTCCCAATCGCGGAGCGCTCCAGAGACGAGGCATTCAAGTTGCTTCGGTTCGCGACTCCAAAATATTAGTCGTTATAACGACTAATATTTCCGCGCAACTCATTCAAAATCAATTTCAAGGAATGTGCTGACACTCCCCTACTGCGCCGTCTCCGTAAACGCCGCCACCGGATGCCCCAGCCCGAACGGCCCTTCCGCCGTCACATGCACCGCTCCCGAATTGCCTGGCAACGTCAGCACCACCGCCGCGTTCCCGGACGCGTCCGTCGTCACCATCCGACTCGATAGACGTTCCGGCATCCGTCGTGAACAAAATCGTCGCGCCCGGAGCGAATCCGCCGGACTTCCCTGGCTCCAGCGTCACCGAAAGATTGAGGTTGGTTCCGCGCGCGCCAGTCTGATCCGTCGCCTTGCTTCGTAAACGTCGCCGCAGGATTACCCACTACTATGTAGCCTTCCTGCTGCTGCGCCACTCCGGAGCTGTCCGTGCCCGGAACGCTGAAGTGATAGAAGCCCGCAGTTTTGCCCGCCGTAACCGTGACTGCCCCATTCTCGCGACGAACTCACCGCTCCTTGCGTCACAGCCATCGTGATCCCCGTATCGGTTTGCGGAGTTCCCAACGTCACCGTGCCCGATCCAGAAATAATTTTCGGAGCAAGCGTCACCGTCCCATTCGCCGGAACCATGATCGTGTCGGGATTCAAATCCCACTCCGCACTCGGCAGTTGCGCCATCGATCCCGTGATCACAAGCAGCGTTGCCGTATAAGGAGCCAGCGTCACGCTCGACGACCAAGCCTGCGTCGAAGATGCAACAATCTTCGTCGGATTCTTCACTCCCAGCGTGTATGAAGTCACCTGCGAAGGCGTGAATCCATTGATCGCAAATTGCGCCGACAACGTCGTTCCCGGAGCCTTGTTCAGCACCATCACCGTCAGAGTTTTGCCCGTCGGATCGATTGCCGCAAAACTGCTGACCAGACTCGCGTTGCCATCATTCGTTGCCGAAACCGAGGTCGTCGAAAAGCCGTGATGCTGTCCGTCGTAATTTCGATAAAGCTTGAGCGCCAGGTAATTCGGATTCGCCGGAACCGGCGCGACCCATCGCGACGCTAGATACGCACGCTCGCGTCCCAGAATGCCGTAGGCATCGGCGTCCGACAAGGCCGTCGAATAGTCCGACTCGCCGGCGATCGCAGCACTCCACTCGGTCACGCTCAAAGGCGTCCCCGGATAAATCGCATTCACCAACGCCCGCATTCTCGGCAGGCGAAACGGAATCGTTTTCTTCGGCTGAATCTGCGTCGCCCAAGGCTGATTGATCGAACTCGACTCGCTGACATACTTCGGATCCCAATAATCGCGATAAATCCGCAACGCCAGCGCGCGCTTCTTTGCGAGCGTGTAAGCCGACGTATCGGGCGTGTCCGGGTATGCATGGATATCGAACACATCCAGCGACCGCGTGCCCGCAACTTTATCCTGCCAGTAAACCTCGTTCAGCCACCACGGCAGAAAATCGTTTCCCGCGTGGACGCCCTTGTCGTTATTATCCGCGCCATTCCAATAAAACCACCAGCAGCACGAGACGGGCCCGAATCGAATTGCCGCCGGATCCCATCCCTTCAACGCCCGCGCCTCCGCGATATACGTGTCGCGCAACTCGTTATAAGCCGACGGCAGCGGATGCACATCGCGATGCGTGCTTCCCCAGATATCGATCTCGTTGTCCATGTCATAGAAATGCGGAGCGCTGCCAAACGCCGTCGCCAACGCCGCCGCCCACTGACTGCGATACAGCGTGTTCTGCGGATCGCCATTCGCCGGCGAATCCTTCAACAGAAAATTCGCGTCGTTGGGATCATTCCCCGTGATCGGCGTCTGGCAATCCGTCTTCACGCCATTGCCATCATCCGAGTTGTAAGGATTGACGCCGCACTGCGCTCCATACTTCGCCACCGAAAAACTGTAAGCGCTGCCGTCGGTGACATTCTTCGCGACCCAATCGAGCATCACCATCGTCATCAGCGGATTGCTCCCCGCCGTCTTCACATCCTGAATAAACTTCGACGAATCGCTGTCGCCAATCTCGGTGTATCCGTAATCGCCGTAATACCAATCGGCCGCAGAGTTCTCCGTGCCCGCCTGCCAGTTGTAACGCGAAGTAGCATTCCCACCCCAGCGCACCACCGTCATCCCACTGTCAGTAATGGTCGGAGCATCCTGCGGATAACTCCCTCCATAAACATAGGGACTGATGGGATGCCGGTTGGCCAGCGTATCGATGGAAATATGCACAGTTTTAGGCGCGAGCGGTCGCGCAAGAGCAGCAGAAGCAGCGACAGAGTTTGCGTCAGCCGTTGGACTAACAATCGGGGCAGCCGCAGATTGGTTCCCAGCAGCACTTACAGGAGAGACTGGGAAACCGCCGGCAATGAAAAGCCCAAGAACAGTTGCGGCGATTCCGTACCGAATGGAGTGGCTCATGGGGGAGGGCCTCCTGATTGACGTATCTGATGCGTATCTTACGGACCAGTCGAGCCCCCGACCACACTCGTAAGTACAGTTCTGAAGTCGCTCAAAGCTCGGCCCGAGTACAGTTCGAGATTGAGCGCAACGGTGGCCGTTTTCGCGTGGTAGCCAGGAACATCTCCCATGGCGGGTGCGTATCCTCCAATGACATGGTTATGAAGTTGTTCCGAAGACTGAGCGTCGTGCTTTTGGTATTTCTGACGCTCGCCGCATTGGCGGGAGTTTTCTTGACAGAGTCAACGCTTCATCCCGGGCGACGTATCGAAACTGCCGCGGACGAGAATGTGGCCCGTGCAATGGCAGGGCGCCACGATTCCACGCTGACTAACGTTGCCATTACAGCCCGCGACGCCGCGATTCTCCAGGCAACGAGCATTCGTCCGCGAAACAGCAACGGAAACGCCGTGCTCTTGCTCCACGGACTCGGCGACAACCGATTCGGCATGGTGGGCTACGCAGAACTACTTCTCAGCCATGGCTTCAGCGTCTTATTACCAGATTCGCGCGCTCACGGAACGAGCGGCGGAGACGTAGCTACTTTTGGCCTGTTGGAATCCGACGATATCCACCGATGGTTCGACTGGATCCAACAAAACGATCACCCCAAATGCGTTTTCGGACTGGGCGAATCGATGGGAGCTGCGCTCTTGCTGCAGTCGTTGCGATCGGAGACCAGATTCTGCGCCGTCGCCGCCGAATCTTCATTTTCTAATTTCCGCGAAATAGGCTACGACCGAATGGGACAACTTTTCGGCACCGGCCCGTGGCTTGGTCGCACGGTGCTGCGTCCAATCATCGAGTTTGCCTTCGTCTATTCACGAGTGAGATACAACCTAGATTTCAACCAGGCCTCGCCAGAAAATGCGGTCGCAGCGACGAAAGTCCCGGTGTTTTTGATTCACGGAGAAATCGATAGCAACATCCCGGTTCGCCATTCGCGTTTGATCGCCGTCCGCAATCCGGGCGTCGTTCTTTGGGAGGTACCCAACGCCGATCACTGCGGCGCGATCAGTACCGCTCCCGAGGAATTCAGCGCAAAGCTGTTGAGTTGGTTCGAGAGCCATCCGAGCACGGTGAATAGCTCCGTCCTCAAATCAACTCGGTAAATATTTGGAATGGCGCGACTGAAGTTTTCTGAAAAATGGGGGTGGAATTTCATCGTTCTACTTCTTCAAACTAGTGTGACTTGCTACGCACAACCACTTGCCATCCATGTACACCCAGGTATCGGTAAATCTTCCGAAGTGTTCGTATGCTTTGGACCCATACGTCCCCTTCGTGTGATAGTTTCCCGTCACGATCGCCGTGGATGAATACATCTCCACCTTGACGTCAGCGATGCTGATAATGCTGGGCTGGAATTTTGGATCGGCAAAGTCCGCCAAGAATTGGCCGCGATCGCTGACTTCCCCATCCCATTCCGTGTTGATGAACTTGTCGCCAATCATGGCGGACACCGCGGTCGCATCTCGGCTAAGTTGTGCCTGGTTCCACATCCGCTCTAGAGCTATTAGTTTCGCGCCGTCCGCGTACGAAGCGGGCGTTGGAGTTTGCGCAAATCCGCCCGGCGTAATCATTAGAATCACGCAGCAGACGACTGCTCGACCAATGAACATCGCGCGTCGCGGGTTTGCGCTTTTGAGCATAGACCGCGTCAGAATAGCGTGATGGTTTTGCTGGATGCTACGGAAAACAATGCGGGAAGATTACTGATGTCACAGGTAGGCCTATGTCAGGCCTATGTTAGGCCCATGTGTACGGCGTGCTGCGACCTGGATCTCGGTGCGCCAGTCTTTGCGGTTACTTCCGCCGAAGTCTTAGACTAGGCGACAGCGGCGGCCTTCTCGCTCCGTCTTCGTCGTGACGATGCCCCGGTTCGCGTGGCGGCTGCTTCTCTTTGGCTCCACTCTTACTCTTCGCTCCTGGCTGGATCCCACTGTCATCGTGCAGTACGACGTTTAATAGGGAGCTGTGTACGTGCAGGTTGTCACCAACGTCGTAATTTATAAAGCCTAGCTTCCTGAACCGGTTCATGAAGAAACTCACCCGCGACCGGGTGGTTCCCACCATCTCCGCCAGAGTCTCCTGGCTGAGCCTCGGAACCACCATCTCGGAAACTGCTTCTTTTCCGAAATGCGCCATCAGGAGTAGCACTCGCGCCAGCCGTTTCTCGCTGGAATTAAAAAGCTGGTCGACCAAATCCTCCTGGTAGCGGATATTTCGCTTCAGCAAATACTTGAGGAAAAGAGCCGACAACTTCGGCTCCTCATTCATCGCCCGAATCATCGCCTTCTTGTCGATGTGAAGAATCACGCACTCTGACATGGCGGTCGCCGAGGACATACGTAGAAGTTGCCCCGCCAGACCGCCCTCCCCAAAGAAGTCACCCACCCCTATAATCCCCAGGGTCGCTTCTTTCCCCGCTTCGGAAACCACGCTGAGCTGTATTTTTCCCTTCTGAATAAAGAACAGTCCATCCGTGGGGTCGCCCTGAGCGAACACCGTATCCTTCTTTTCAAAAGACAGCATCTCGCGACCTCGCCCGATCGTCGAGACGAATGCTCGTGGGTCGAAATCGACTTTTTTCCCTGCGCTGATTTGCTGTTTGGGCATTTCGTGTTTGGGCAGTCGCTGGCCTTCGATAGCTCTGGGTGTCCATGTTCAGCATCAGGCATTCCAAGCCGCTCCGCTGTTCAATACTGCTCACATTTGCCAATTATTCGTGATCGGTCGGGAGCTATGGCGTCGGTGGGAAGGATTAGGTAGTCAATCGCAGAGAATTCGTCCTGCTCTACCTTTGTTCCTCTGGGGTGAGGGTCGTTTAAGCCGCGACCAAAAGGGCCTATTGCCCGGAGGGTTTGTCGATCTTGCTCGCCACCTTCACGCCGCTAAGACCGTTCACGTACTTGGACACGCCACGATAGAGTGACTCCGCGATGCGTTGACGATGTTCCGACGTTTCCATCTTGCGTTCGTCCGTAGGATTCGACACAAAGGAAATCTCCGCCAAAATCGAAGGCATGTTCGCGCCGATCAGCACGATAAATGGAGCCTTCTTGATCCCACGATTACGAATGCCCGCATTGTTCAGCGACAGGCCGCCGTAAAGCGATTCCTGAACGTCTCCTGCGAACTCGCGCGATTCGTCGATCTTGTCGCGCAAGGTAATCTTTTTCACCAGATCCTGTAGTTCGTGGATTGATTTTTCCGACACCGCATTTTCGCGGGCTGCAACTTCCAGGGCTTCCGGCGAGGAAGTGAAATTCAAGTAATAGGTTTCTACGCCGCGCGCATCCGAATCGTGGCTCGAGTTGGCGTGGACCGAAATAAATAAATCCGCGCGCTCCCGGTTTGCTATCGCCGTGCGCGTCTCCAGCGGAATAAAAGTGTCATCCTGTCGCGTGTAAATCACTTCCGCACCAAGCTTCAACTCCAGCAATCGCCCCAACCTCTTGGCGACGTCGAGCACGACATCTTTTTCTAGCAATCCATTGGGACCGATCGTGCCGGTGTCATGACCGCCGTGTCCTGCATCGATCACGATCTTGCCAATCTTCAAACCGAGGGCCCGCGTCAAAGATCGGTCGCCCGAAGCCGTCGGACGCGCTTCGCGAGTTTGCTGGCGATCGGCGGTTGCACGATCGACCGGACGATCGTAAGAAAGCAGGTCTGCCGTCTCGCTGGCCGGCGCCGATGGATGCGATTTCTTGCGCCGCGAAGGATTGGTTTCTGCTCTTGCTGTTTTCGTGTCGGCAACTTCCGTCGAGTCGGATACGTCCGCACTCTTCGTTTCGTCGGAAGACTTATTGCCCTTCACCGGAGCCGCGTTCGCCGATGTTCTGTCATCCGCTTCAACGATCGTTTTCGGAATTCTGCGATCTGAGCCCTTCACAGCTACCGTCGTCTTAATCACTCCGCCGCCGGTTGAAGGCTTCCTAGAGTCCGACAGTCTGGCATCCGCGCCGTCGTCGTCGGCGGGTAAGTCCGTCTCCACCGGACCTGTCTTACTCGCAAGGTTTTTGCTCTTGCCCGGATTCTTGCCGGATCTTGGTTGCGCCTTTGAGTCTGTAACCTTTGAATCCTTGGGTTGGTTCGTGTTCGGATTTGCGTCAACCGCGTTTTCATCCGGCTCCGAGTCCAAAGAGGCGACCGTTGCGCTCGACTTCGCTGCGTCGGACTTCGCACTCAAAGTCGCCCGATTCTGCTTTCCATGGATATCGATAATCAGCCGATAAGGATCTGGCAGCAAGAAAGCGTCGTAGCTGGCCAGATCATCCACTTCCAGAACAATGCGGGTGCGCCCCGGTTGAAATTCGGCCACGCGAATTTTCTTCAGGAAGCCGTCATCCACGTCAAACGTCTTGCCCACCAGAGTCGACGCAAGTTTCGTGTCTTTGAGATCAAAGAAAATCCGATCGGGATGAGAAATCCGCTGCGATCCAAACTTAATTTCTTGCTCCACGTCAATCGCAACCCGCGTGTAATCCGGAGTGGACCAGTGCCGAACCCCGGTCACTCGTGGCAACGTGCTGCGCCGATCGCTGGCCGTTTCAGACTCACCACCCACATTCGGGTTGGCCCCGCTAGCGGTGGAATTTTTCTGCTTGCGCGCCGCATGCTCCATCTCTTTCGCGTCGCTGTCAATTTCCTTGATGGCGGACCGCGCGTCATCCGCCTGCTGATTGCGCGGATAGCGGTGCAGAAAATCCTCGAATGTCGTTCGTGCTTCTTGCGGATCGTTCAGATCGTCCTTGTATATTTCGCCGATCGTAAACAGTGCGTCGAAGCGATACTTGCTGCCCGGATATTCCTTGCGCAGGAATCGATACTGCTCAACCGCACCGCGCAAAATCTTGTTGTCGTTAAATCGCCGGCCCATCTCGACCATCAACTCGGCTGTCGCTACCACGCTGGGGTCTGCCTTCGAAGAAGCTGGGGATCCAAAGTAAACGCGCCGGTAGGAATCGATCACACGCTGATATTCGTGACGCGTGCGTTCACCCAAAGGACGCCCGTTGAGGGCTTCCCGCATCCGTTCTGCTTTAGTGAATTGTTGCCGAGCCCAGGTATCATTGTGGCGAACTCGAGCCGACGCCGACACCAGCGGCAAAAGCGCGAGCAACAACACTGCGCTGACGCGAAAGGCGCGGCCGCCTCGAATTAGGGTCGTAGAAGCCTGGGTATTCACAAAACTAATTTCCGTTACATATCCGGGTATCGCTGTAGCGATACCAAAAATCCGGCAATTTCAACGCCCCTTTCAAGGGCCGCCGACCATACACCAACTAGCTCAAACCCGCTACCACGGCGGGAGTTGCTGTTTTATTCCGTATTGCTGATAAACAAAACCCCTCGAGCATCCCGCTCTACGTGTACCGGATCATGGATCCCACCGCCAACCGAACTGCCCGCGCCGCTGCTCACACTGAACAAGCTTGGCCCGCTCCCGCCGTTGTATAAATCGGTAATTCGCCGCACGTAATTCTGCGTCTCCCGGAAATGCGGAACCCCTGCACTTCGTGCCACCGCCCCCGCTCCGGCGTTATACGCTGCCAGACTCAAGCGGACGTTTCCACCATAGCTGTCCAACAGTTTCCTTAGATGCCGTACCCCCGCATCGACGTTCTGCGCCGGATCAAAGGGATTGGAAACATTGAGTGAACGCGCCGTCGAAGGCATCAACTGCATCAGCCCCATCGCGCCCTTACGCGACACCGCGTTCGGATTAAAGTTCGACTCCACCTTGACAACCGACCGCACCAAGCTGGGATCCACGTTATGCCGCGCTGCGGCCACATCGATCGCCGCGTCAATATCCTGCTGTGTAAACGCCCGGTTCAAAACTTGGTGACTCTGCACGCGTCCGTCAAGGTAAGTATTCACTTCCGACGCCGCAGATCGCGCGGCTCTCATCACCGCACCGCTCGTCGGAACCGGCTTGAATCGATGTTCGGTCACGCTCCAATACGACAGCGGCGAGCGTGAAGGAGCCGAAGATTCCCCTTGAGAACGGGAGCCACCATCCCCACTCACGCGATCCTCATTGTTGACGTAAATCTTGCGCCCAGATTCATCCGTGGTGGGAGTAATTCCTGACTCCGCCCGCGCCAGTGTCGGTACCAGCTGCGTCGAGATAAGGAAGGCCACGCTCAACACAGCCATCACCGGGATTTGCGACCGCTTCCGCATAGATAGGGGCATACCGATACAAGATCGGCTTGGATACCGAATCACAGTATGCCAAGTATAGGGTGCACAAGTGGTAGCGGCAATCTCTCCAAAGGGCGTAGAACCACTGAAGTAATCTATGTAAGTAACTGAAAATACTTGATTTTACGAATTTGCAGCGGCCCGAATCACTCGCGTTTAAGCCCCCAATTCTCAATTCAGCAGCCCCCGCCGGGGCCGGTGTTTCTCTAGCGTCACTGGTAAAGCTCTACAATGACGGTTACCCGATGAACGCCCAGTCCCTCCGCAAGCTGTTCGACGATGTCCGCAAGAAACGTCTTTCCCCGGACGATGCCGTAGCCCGCCTGCGTCATCTCCCTTTCGAAGACCTCGGATTCGCCAAAATTGATCACCACCGCGCCCTGCGTACAGGTATGCCAGAGGTGATCTTCTCCCAAGGAAAGACACCCCGTCAGGTTGCCGGAATTTTCGCCCGGCTAGCCGCCCACGGTCGAAACGTCCTGGCGACTCGCGCCACGGAAGAACAGTACGCAGCCGTCGCCGCAACGGTAAGTAACTCTGAATATCGTCCACTCGCTCGAGCCATCGTCCTAAAACGCGACCGCAAGAAACACGGCAAAGGCACCATCATGGTCGTCTCCGCCGGAACCAGCGACATCCCGGTCGCCGAAGAAGCGGTGGTCACCGCGGAATTAATGGGCAACGATGTACAGCACATCTACGACGTGGGAGTTGCCGGCATCCATCGCCTATTGGCGCATCGAGAAGTACTCCAAGAGGCCCGTGTGATCATCGTCTGCGCGGGGATGGAAGGTGCTCTCCCCAGCGTCGTTGGCGGATTAGTAGGCGTGCCGGTAATCGCGGTTCCCACCAGCGTGGGTTACGGCGCAGCCTTCGAAGGATTGGCCGCTCTCTTAGGAATGATGAATTCCTGCGCCTCGAACGTTAGCGTCGTCAACATCGATAACGGATTTGGAGCGGGCTATGTGGCGTCGCTGATCAACCGGCGATGAAATTCGTACAGTTTCACAATTCGCGGACGAAATGCTCCTCATTAGAGCTCTTTATGGCAAAGTAATAGCAATGGCCGGTTCCACTTCTAGTCCCAGTATTTCCCATCAAAATTCCAACCAAGATGCGCGCGTCGCCTTCAACTATCCCAACTTCGTCTCCTACACCTTCGCCCGCGTCTTCGTCGTACTCGCGCAGGAGATGCAGTCCGTCGCCGTCGCCTGGCAGGTGTACGAAATCACCCGTCGCCCCCTCGATCTCGGATACGTCGGTCTCGCGCAATTTCTACCCGGCCTCGTCCTCTTTCTTTTCGCGGGACACGCCGCCGACATCTTCGACCGCCGCAAACTGTTAATGGTTTGCTATGGCGGATTCACACTTTGTTCCGCTCTCTTACTCGCCATCAGTTGGCGAGCACCGAATTCTGTCCATTTGATTTATGCCGTCCTTGTGCTGCTCGGAATTTTCCGCAGCTTCAGCTTTCCAGTAAGCCGCGCTCTGCTCCCGCAACTGGTTCCTGAAGAGCACTTCCCCAACGCCGTCGCCTGGAACGCCAGCACGTTTCAGATTGCGACCATCGCTGGTCCCGCTATCGGAGGAATCGCCTACGCTTTCTTTCGCGGACCGCAAGCCGTCTACGTGATCGCAGTGATCGTTTCCCTCGTCTCCACATTCCTAACTCTGCGTATCCAGCCTCACCCGTCAGCCCTGGAAAACAAGCGGCCGACGAAAGAGCCTTTCAGTGTCCGCACCGTGCTTGCAGGTCTCCACTTCATCTGGGAGAAGAAAATCATCCTCGGATCAATCTCCCTCGACATGTTTGCAGTTCTCTTAGGCGGAGCCGTGGCGCTCCTGCCCGTCTATGCCAAAGAAATTTTGCATACAGGACCCTGGGGACTCGGGCTCCTACGCAGCGCCCCCGGCGTGGGTGCTGCGCTCATGGCGATCGTGGTCGCACACCGCCCGATCCGCCGCCGCGCAGGACTGACCATGCTCCTTTGTGTCGCGTCCTTTGGCGTCATGACCATCATTTTTGGAATCTCGCACAGCTTGATCGTTTCTCTCATCGCACTACTACTTCTGGGCGCGAGTGACATGGTCAGTGTGATCGTCCGCGCCACACTCGTCCAAGTTGCGACTCCCGATGAAATGCGTGGGCGCGTGAACGCCGTCGACATGATGTTTATCGGAGTCTCCAACGAACTGGGAGAATTCGAATCCGGCCTGACCGCACAATGGTTCGGCGCCGTCCCCGCAGTAATTCTTGGAGGAATCGGAACCTTACTCGTGATCGCCACCTGGGCCTGGCTCTTCCCTGAACTCCGCAAAGCCGACCAACTCACCGCCGCCGAGCTAGCACCCAAATAGAACATTGATGTAGACGTTGATCTTGACCTCGGCCTCGACTGCTAAGACCATCTCCTCCAGATTGTCATCTTGAGCGAAGTGAATACTCGGCGAAGCCAAGCATTCGCGCAGTCGAAAGACCCCTTTCACCAAGGCCTCATAAAAATTCGTTAGCAATGCTAACGAATTCTTACAAACGTCGATTCCACTCGCTCTGCTGCTACAATTTTTAGTTCGCCATCCTACCCAAGCGCGGTTCGCCGCGACTGTAAAAGGTGTAATCATGTCGGAAACTTTGCAGCTTTCCAATCCCGCTCCGCTCACAACGCTCTCCGAAGACGAGATCTTGTTTCGCGACAACGTCCGCCAGTTTGCTGAAGACAAAATTCGCCCTCTCGCCAAGGAGATGGACGAGAAGGCCGTGTTTGATCACGCTCTCCTCGATCAGTTCTTTCAACTCGGACTCATGGGCATCGAAATCCCCGAGCAGTACGGTGGGGCAGGCGGGAAGTTTTTTGAAGCCATCTTGGCCGTTGAAGAATTCTCGCGCGCCGATGCATCGGCGGGCGTAATCGTCGATGTCCAAAACACGCTGGTCGTCAATGCCATCCTGCGCTGGGCCACCGAAGATCAGAAAAAGCGCTACCTGACGAAGATGGCCAAAGACACAGTGGGCGCATACGCGTTGAGCGAGGCAGGTTCGGGATCGGACGCGTTCGCTTTGCAAACGAAAGCTGAGCTGAAAGGCTCCGACTTCGTTCTCAACGGACGGAAGCTCTGGATCACCAATGCCAAAGAAGCAGGATTGTTCATCCTCTTCGCGACCGTCGACGCGTCAAAGGGATACAAGGGGATCACCGCGTTCCTGATCGAAAAAGACTTTCCCGGATTTACTGTGGGCAAGAAAGAAGACAAGCTGGGAATCCGCGCATCATCCACCTGCGAATTGATTCTCGAAGACTGCCGCGTGCCCAAAGAAAATGTGTTGGGCGAAGTAGGAAAAGGCTACAAGATCGCCATCGAAACGCTGAACGAAGGCCGCATTGGGATCGGCGCACAAATGCTCGGCGTAGCACGAGGAGCATGGGAGTACGCCTCGAAGTATGCGCAGGAGCGCACACAATTCGGCAAACCGATTTCAGAATTTCAAGGAATCCAATTTCAAATCGCGCAGATGGCCACCGAAATCGAAGCCGCCCGTCTGATGGTCTACAACGCGGCCCGCATGAAAGATGCTGGAATCAATTTCGTAAAAGAAGCCGCCATGACCAAACTCTTCACGTCGCAGGTCGCCGAACGCGTGACCTCGCTGGCGATCGAAGTTTACGGCGGATACGGCTTCACCAAAGATTATCCCGTTGAAAAATATTGGCGCGACGCCAAGATCGGAAAGATCTACGAAGGCACATCGAACATGCAGTTGGCCACGATTGCGAAGTTGGTGATGGCCAAATAACGGAACATGAACTAGACCAGCGCGGCGTGCAGTCCGTCAATCCATTTTTGGGTTTGTTTCTTGATCAACGGCTCGATGACAATGTCCGCAATGGATGCGAACCTTCCCACGATTTGCGCTTCGCCCCGCCAATCGACGCGCGTTCCGTAGGTCGTCGGAGTCAAATCGAAACCCGCAGCCATCGTGGCGTTTTCCCCCGCCGCAGATCCCTGGCCCTTATATCGAGCTCTGCGGGGCCGATCCGCCTCAGAAAGCTCCATCTCGACTATCGCAGTCGCCGCGATATAAGAGACGCCAGTGTTTAAATTAAATGTGAAATGAGTTTCGTCTTTCACTACTAAATTCTCGGAATTTTTCAACAACGCCGCGAATTGTTTGGGATCAGTGAGAACGTCATAAACGTCCTCAGGATTTTTCTCGACTTCGAACACTCCGCCAAATTCGATCGCCATTGCGCTGACCTATTTCGAGCCGGGTTGCTTTCGAGCGCTACTGCTTCGCCCGTTCAATATCACGATACTCGCTTCGGAAATATAAAAGTGGTTCGCCCTCCCGAACTACGACTTCTTCCACTTCCGCAATGAAGATCGTGTGATCGCCCGCAGGCTGAGTGGAATGCAATCGGCATTCGAGGTAGGCGAGCGCTCCGCCCAAAACAGGCGTCCCTTGCTCAGTTCGATCGAACCGCGCGCCTGCGCTTTCGGGATGCTGATGGGTCTCAGCAGACCGCGCGTAGTACTCCGAAATAGATTGCTGATCGCTACTGAGAACATTCACGCCAAACCGCTTCCGAGCGTGAAGATGAGCATGCGTACGCGCTCGATGGTCCACACAAACCAGAACCAAGACGGGATCAAGCGACACCGCGGTGAACGCATTCGCAGTCATGCCATGCACTTCGCCATCCTGATCGACCGTGATCACGGTAACTCCGGTAGCGAAGCAACTCATCGCTCTGCGGAAATCGCTGGCGTCAAGACTCATTGGGAAATTTCTGCTCTAAGGCTGAAAGCCGAGTGTCGCATCACAATGCGGGACAGAGATTCGCCGCGTCCGCTATGATCGTTGCGAATAAGATCGTTGCCGATAAGACCGTCGCCAACATGATCGTGGTCGTAGCGGGCTTTTGGCGAATTTGGACGAAACTTTCGGAATAGCGCCGTATGGTCACCTTTTCTACTTCGACTCTCAGCACGGTGGATGCAACGACAACTGCATCTGCAATGACCGACGAGTCGGCGAGAGCGATCGCAGAACCAATCTCTCGTGACTCCGCCTGCACGCTGCTACGGTCTGACGACGCAATGCTACCTTCCTTGCTCGCGGCGGCGCAACTTGCACGCAACCGGTTCAAGCCCGGAATCATCACCTATTCACGCAAAGTATTTATCCCCCTGACAAATTTGTGTCGTGATTATTGCGGCTACTGCACTTTCCGCCGTGATCCCGGCGAGCCGGGTGCCCACACCATGACTCCCGACGAAGTGATGGAGGTCGTCCGCGCCGGCGAACGCATAGGATGCACTGAAGCGCTCTTTAGTCTAGGCGATAAACCGGAGCAACTGTTTCCGCAAATGCGTGAAACGCTGCAGCATCTTGGATACAAATCTACCCTTCACTATCTTGAAGCGATGTGCGAAAAGGTTCTGCTTGAATCGAGCTTGCTTCCGCATCCGAATCCTGGACTGATGAGCGCCGAGTGGCTGGAACGCCTGTCCCGCGTGTCTCCCAGCATGGGGCTTATGCTCGAAACCGCCAGTACTCGCCTGCTCGCAAAGGGTGCGGCGCACGACGACGCTCCTGACAAAGATCCGATCAAGCGGCTGCGAGTGATCGAGGATGCAGGCCGACAGCAAATTCCTTTTACAACTGGAATTCTTATTGGGATTGGCGAAACGATCGAAGAGCGCGTGGATTCGCTCATGGCAATCCGCGATTTGCATGAGAAGTACGGACATATTCAAGAAGTGATCGTGCAGAATTTCCGCGCGAAAACAGGAACACCGATGGCGCACTGGCCCGAACCAGACCGGAACGAAATGTTGCGCACGCTGGCGGTAACAAGACTCTTGATGTCGAACATGAATATCCAAGCCCCGCCAAATCTTTCCGATCCTCACTACGCCGATCTTCTCGACGCAGGAATCAATGACTGGGGAGGAGTCTCGCCGCTGACACCAGACTTCATTAATCCAGAAAAGCCGTGGCCGCATTTGGATCAACTGCAACAACGTACCGCGGCGAGGGGATTTGAATTGCGCCAGCGCCTACCGGTGTATCCCGAATTCACCGAGCAAGCCGTGGCCCACAGCGAACTGCTGGCGCAGCGGCTGCGTTCCGCTGCAAATGGCGACGGGTACGCGAGGAGGGCCGCATGATTACGGTCTTAACCGGCGGCACAGGCGGCGCAAAATTCGTAGATGGACTGCGACACATCGTCCGTCCCGAAGAACTCACGATCATCGTCAACACGGGCGACGATCTGCTCTGGTGGGGCTTATATGTTTCCCCCGACGTCGATTCCATCGTCTATATGCTGGCTGGCAAACTCAGTCAGGAGCGTGGCTGGGGCGTGAAGGGTGATACTTTTTTCTGTCTCAGTGCCATGGGCCAACTGGGACAACCGACATGGTTTCATGCGGGCGATCGCGATCTCGCTACCCATATTTTCCGTTCGAAGCTGCTCGCAGACGGCAAAACGTTGAGCGAAGCCACTTCTGAAATCGCGTCGAGGCTCAGCATCAAATCCCGCGTCCTGCCGATGAGCAACTCACGCGTGGAGACTCGAGTGTTGACTCCCGCAGGCGACTTGAGCTTCGAAGAATATTTCGTGCAGCGCTGGTATCAGGATCCCGTGGAGTCCGTCCGATTCGCAGGCGCATCCGATGCAGAGCCAGCGCCCGGAGTGATCGAGGCGATTCGCTCGTCGGATCTCGTGCTCCTTGCTCCCAGCAATCCGATTACGAGTATCGCGCCGATTCTCGCCGTGCCTGGAATTCGCGAAGCACTTCGCGAAAGCCGCGCCCGAATCGCGGCCGTCAGCCCCATTGTCGCGGGAGCTGCGGTCAACGGTCCTGCAGGGACACTAATGGCCGCTCAAGGTTTCGACGTCTCAATCGCTGGTGTCGCCGATTGCTACCACGACTTTCTGGATCTGCTGGTTGTCGATTCCAGGGACACAGTGGCCGCCGACAAATTACGCAAGACAGGAATGAACGTGCATTGCATTCCGACGATCATGCGGAAGCATGAAGATAGAATCGCGCTCGCGAAAGGCGTGTTGCAGGCTGCCATGCGATCTCCGCATGCGACAACCCGTTCGACATCGCCATCTCCGAGTGCGGTCGATTCGACTTTGTTGGAGCAGCCATGATTCTCGTCCCCATAAAGAATCTCGCGAACGCTAAGCAAAGACTGTCATCGATCTTGAGTCCAGAAGAGCGCGTTGCACTCGCGCGAGCGATGTGTGAAGACGTGCTGCAAGCACTCTCTGCGTGGCGTGGACGGCCTGCAGTCGCGGTCGTCACGAACGATCTATTTGCTCGCGATCTAGCAAAACGTTTCGATTTCGAAGTTATAGCGGATGATAATTCAGGAGAGACAGCCGCCATCGAAATGGCGACGGCGCTTTGCAATCAAAACGGAGCGACCAGCACCCTCGTTCTTCCTGCTGATATTCCTTTGATCGAAATTTCGGAGTTGCGGCAAATTTTCGATCAAGCTCCCACAAGCGGCGCAGTCCTTGTCCCAGACGCTGCGGGACGGGGCACTAACGCAGCGTGGCGATCTCCTGCCGATTTATTCCCTCTGCGCTTTGGCAACGATAGCTTCTTGCCGCATCTCTCTGCAGCAAAAGCAACTGGACTTCCATTTGTCGTGCTCGACCTGCCCGGCATCGCGCGCGACATCGACCGACCTGAAGATCTTGAAGTCTTGGCCGACACGAACGGAACACGACAAACACAAACGCTGGTGCGAAGTTGGAATCTTAACGTGCGCAATCAGGTTTCGCAGAGGCACGCCTGACATGAGTTTGAGAGGTGCCAGTCCGGAGAGGCCAATATCTCGCGGCGAGATTCGTATTATTCCCATCCCCGTCCGGGGCGAAATCCGTGCGGGAGAACCTCTCTCCGCAAGAATATTGACGGCAGCTCAAGACTTGAAACTCACTTTTCAGGATGGCGACATACTGATCGTGAAACACAAAGTTGTTTCGAAATCAGAAGGTGCGGTAGTCAAGCTCGACGACGTTCGCCCATCCAAGAGTTCATTACAGTGGGCTCGTCGCTTCGGGCTCGATGCGCGCGTCAGCGAATTGGCGGTGCGAGAGAGTCGTCGAATCGTTCGCCGAAGGAATGGCGTGATGATCACTGAGACCAAGCACGGATACATTTGTGCGAACAGCGGAATCGATGTCTCGAATGTCGATGGTGGACAGCACGCGGTGCTACTCCCGGCAGATCCCGACCGCACCGCCGCAAAATTACGACGCTCTTTAAGAAAGCAACTAGGAGTCGAAATCGCCGTCATCGTAAGCGATAGCTTCGGCCGTCCCTGGCGCGAAGGACTGACCGAAGTAGCAATCGGCGTCGCGGGAATGCGTCCGCTCGTCGACTACCGGGGGCGGCGTGATTCACACGGATATTCTCTGCACGCAACGGTCGATGCCGTCGCCGACGAACTTGCGTGCGCGGCAGGTCTGGTATGCGGCAAATTAGAAAGTACCCCCGCGTGCATTATTCGGGGCTATGCTTACATCCGGGGCAATGGGAATGCGCGAGAATTAATTCGTCCCGCGAAGAACGATTTGTTTCGATAGCAAGAACACTCTTACGACATTGTCATCCCGAGCGCAGCGAGGGATCTGCAGTTCGCGCACTTTGCAAGGAGAACGCAATGCCATGGCAGGCTCCAGCACTCGAGCAATTCCCTACACTCAGTTGGGATGAAATCGCTGCGCACGCTTCCGATCCGGTTCGCGATGCCTTGGAGCGTGCGCTCGAAACACAAGACGGTGCTTGCCTGACGGACGTTGAGCGCTACACCCTCGCCAACAGCGACGGTGCAGATCTACTCGCGCTGCTCATTGCTGCTGATACTCTACGCCGCGACCTGGTCGGCAACATCGTCAGCTATGTCGTGAATCGCAACATGAATTTCACCAACATCTGTTTCGTGGGATGCAAATTCTGCGCATTTAGCCGGGGACCACGCGAAGCCGATTCCTACTTTCATTCACTCGAAGACATGGCCCGCAAAGCGAAAGAAGCCTGGGATCTGGGAGCGACCGAAGTCTGCATCCAGGGCGGCCTTCCGCACGGTCTTTCACCTTTTTATTATCGCGACATTCTTCGAGCTGTGAAGAACGCCACGCCGAACATGCACATCCACGCATTTTCCCCAATGGAGATTGTGTACGGCGTCGAACTCACAGGAATGACATTGCGCGACTACCTGACGATGTTGCGCGATAACGGACTCGACACCCTCCCCGGCACGGCAGCGGAAATTCTGGACGACGAAGTCCGGCACGTTCTCTCTCGCAACAAGCTTTCGTCCGCGCAATGGGAAGAAGTAATTCGCACAGCTCACACCTGCGGAATTCGCAGCACTTCGACTCTCATGTACGGACACATGGAAACGCCCGACCACTGGGTTCGACAGCTTTCCTTATTTCGTCAGATCCAGTCTGAAACTGGCGGCTTCACCGAGTTCGTTCCGCTCGGATTCGTCCATCAAAATACTCTTCTGTTTCAACAAGGTTTGGCCCGCACCGGACCAACTCTCGCCGAGCATCTCAAGATTCATGCGCTAGCCAGAATCATGCTCGCGGGTTCGATTCACAACATTCAGGTCTCGTGGGTAAAGCTGAACAAAAATCTTTCACAGCTATGTCTTCACGCCGGAGCGAACGACTACGGTGGAACGTTGATGGAAGAAAATATTTCTCGCGAAGCCGGGGCAACCGCCGGCCAGTACACCAGCCCTGAAGATTTCCAATCTCTGATTTTGGAAATCGGGCGCATCCCCGCGGAGCGCAACACAAAATATTCGCGGATGCAGATCAAGTTGCCGATCGAGCCAGCTTCTATCGAATCCGAAATAACAACGACGTCGGAGTTCGCATGAGTCGCACCATCGCAATCATCGGCGGCACAGGACCCGCAGGCAGCGGTCTAGCCTTGCGCTGGGCACGCGCGGGAGAAACCGTGATCATCGGGTCGCGCGACGCCGCACGCGCAGAGCAAACAGCCGATGCGATCCGCAAACGGGTTGGCGCGAATGCAAGAATTTCAGGAATGGAAAACGCAGCGGCCTGCGCGGCTACCGACTTGCTAACGCTGACCGTCCCATTCGAAGGACAGGCCGCTCTCCTGAAAGAGTTGAAGCGTGCGATTCGTCCCGGCAGCATACTGATCGATGCCACAGTTCCCCTCGCCGCCAGTGTCGGCGGACGCGCAACCCGCACTCTCGGAGTCTGGCAAGGCTCCGCCGCACAACAAACCGCGGAACTCGTTCCCAAGGGCGTCTCAGTCGTCGCGGCATTCCAAAATGTTTCCGCCGACATACTGAACGACGCACTCAATAGCGAAGAGAGCAAACAAACGATGGTCGACTGTGATGTCATCGTATGCAGCGACGACCAGAATGCCACACAAGTTGCGATGGAACTCGCGACGAAAATTCCAGGAGTGCGAGCCATCGACGGCGGCAAATTAGAAAACGCTCGCATCGTCGAACAGATCACCGCCTTGCTGATCGGCCTCAACATTCGACACAAAGGACACAGTGGGATGAGGATCACAGGACTGCCAGAAGCCGCGTATCAAGCAAAATAGATGAAAACAGACAGTGCAGCGCCGGCCATCGAATTCGACCACGCTTCCTTCCTGCTCCACGGACGCCCACTGCTTGAGAATCTCAATCTCTCTGTAAAAAAAGGTGAGACGCTCGTCCTGCTCGGCCGTAGCGGCTCCGGAAAAACAACGAGTCTTAAACTCATCAATCGTCTTCTGACGCCTACCCACGGCGAAGTTCGCGTCAACGGGCGCAGCACCACCGAATGGGATCCCATCCCCTTGCGACGAAGTATCGGCTACGTCATTCAAGACGGAGGTCTGTTCCCTCACTTCACCGTCGAGCGCAATATTGGACTCGTACCGCGCATTGAAAATTGGGAACCTCAGCGCATCAAAGAACGCGTTCATGAACTACTCGTCACAGTCGGCCTCGGTGAAGAACTAAAGTCCCGTTATCCGAGCCAACTCTCCGGTGGACAGCGGCAGCGTGTCGGCGTGGCGCGCGCTCTCGCAGCCGACCCTCAAATCCTCATGCTTGACGAGGCTTTCGGCGCGCTCGACCCGATCACTCGATCGGAGATGCAAAAGGAATTTCGCGCCCTCCAACAACGTATGAAGAAAACCGTCGTCTTCGTAACCCATGATTTGCGCGAAGCTCTATTTTTAGCGGACCGCATCGCCTTACTCGAAGACGGCCACTTGATCGTAGATCTTCCGGCCGCAGAGTTTTCGCACTCGCAGCATCCGCTGGTGCGAGCGTATGTAGAAGCGTTTTCAGGATTGCCGGAACGATTGCCGGAATCGAGGCCTTCCGCATGAATTTTTGGCAGTTCATCATGGCCAATCGACAGCAGGTACTCGACCTCACGCTCGAACACATCACACTCGCTGGAGTGGCCACACTCCTTGCAGCAGCGGTTGGAATTCCTCTCGGCATCCTCATCACACGCGTTCCACAACTCAGCAAACTGGTACTCGGAGCAGCAAATATTATTCAAACCATCCCGAGCCTCGCATTATTTGGATTCCTGCTTCCCGTTCCATGGCTTGGAGCGCGCGGCAGTCGCCTCGCAATTCTGGCTTTGGCGCTCTGTGCGTTGCTCCCTCTCATTCGCAATACATATGCAGGAATTCAGGGCGTCGATCCCAACGTGGTTGAGGCCGGGCGCGCCATGGGATTAACCGATCGCCAATTGCTTTTGCAGGTGGAATTGCCCTTGGCTTCGGGAGTCATCGTCGCCGGAGTGCGGATCGCGATGGTCTTATCCATTGGACTCGCTACCATCGCCGCAGCAATCGGCGCAGGCGGACTAGGGGAATTTATCTTCCGCGGGCTGGCCATGGTTGACAACCAGGTGATCCTGGCCGGTGCCGTTCCAGCCGCGCTGCTCGCCCTGTTTGCGGATTTTATGTTGGGACGTTTGGAACGCCGACTGGGATCGCTGCGAACGAAATAGCGATTTGCCTTAGCTTAGCTAGATGGCTTAGTCATTTAGCTTTTGCCCTCATGATTCTTGTCTGCAAAGAGCTCTTCCCTTTTTTGGGGTGACGGAGTCAACACTGTCGACCAATCACACGCGCGTCTGCCGTCAGCGGTTTATCTGCACACTCGCGCTCTCGCTCCTCCTCCCGATCCTGGCCTGCACACATCGCGCCGATCGCATCGTCATCGGGTCCAAGAATTTCACCGAGCAACTCATCCTCGGAGAACTATTCGCGCAGACTATCGAAGCCCGCACTCACATTCCCGTCGAGCGTCGTTTCTACTTGGCCGGCACATTCATCTGTCAGCAAGCAATTCTCGCCGGACGAATCGATGTCTACCCGGAATACACCGGCACGGCGTTGACTGCGGTTCTCAAAGAAGAGCCAAGCGGCAACAAGCAAGATGTGTATCGAAGAGTGAAAGAAGGTTACGAAACAAAGTTCGACCTGGCTATAGGGCCGACTCTTGGATTCGACGACACGTTCGCCATGGTGATTCGCGGTGAAGATGCTCGCCGCCTGCATCTGAAAACGCTGTCACAAGCGGCCGGGTTTACTCCACAATGGCGCGCAGGCTTCGGATACGAATTCATGGAGCGGCCCGATGGCTATAAAGGACTGGTCGCAAGCTACGGCCTGCGCTTCGCAGAAGCACCGCGCATCATGGATCTCGGCCTCATCACGCGCGCCCTCAAAGATCATCAGGTGGATCTCATCGCTGGAAACAATACTGACGGCCTCATCCCTGCGTTGGATTTCGTCGTACTCGAAGACGACCATCACTACTTTCCGCCTTACGAAGCGGTGGCCGTGATGCGAGGAGAAATGCTGAAGCAGCATCCCGAAGTCGGAGCTGCGCTAGACGCTCTGGCTGGCGCAATATCCGACGATGACATGCGCCGATTGAACTACGCGATCGATGGACAGCACCGCGACGTAGCTCAAGTGGTACGAGAGTTTCTGCAACAACGCAAGGTGATCAATTAGATCGAACCTGGTTCCCATTGCGGGAACAGATCGAAAAGCCGTCGTGGCGGCAGCAAATTGGGTTCCAAACGAGCCCAACACGCACAAAAACGCGGATGACCTTCAAGGACACCGGCTGATACTCAATCAAGGAATTCCCTGATTCTTCTCCGCACATAGTCGAGATCTTTCAGTTGGCATTCCCAAATCTTAAGCGCACTCCATCCGAGGGCTCGCAACAGTTTTACTTGGTTCCGATCACGCGCTTTGGTTCTGGAAATTTTGCTTCGCCAGTACTCGTGACGGCTTTCGGGCAGCTTTGCTCTGCTACACCGGTGCCCGTGCCAAAAGCAACCGTTTACGAAGATGACCTTTCCTTTGGATGGGAAAACGATATCTGGACAACCCGGGAGGCCTTTCCGGTGCAACCGAAATCTATAGCCCATGGAGTGCGCAACACTTCTCACGATGCGTTCAGGGCCAGTATTTTTGTTCTTAACCTGTCGCATGATCCAACTGCGAAATTCAGGATCAAACTGGTCAGCCATTAGCGCGCCAAAAACTCTCGATATAACTTTATGGCCCTACGGAGCTGAGATCGGACCGAGCCGCTCAGGTCTTTGAAATCGGGATGTTTCGCAAGTTGGTGCAGGAGATCGTCCGTTTCGAGCTTGGCACCGACGTTGACAAAGTTCGACGCGCGACGCAGCCGACTTACAACATCTTTAGCGGATTCGGTACTCAACCCGATCGACCGCTTCAGCCATGCTTTGAACGGCCCCATTTCCATTGCCACCAGCCTTTTCTGGTGACCGCAATGGTAGTCGAAGATTGACACCTGTACAACCAACCCCGCCGCCGTAATCCAAAATGCACTTCGCGACGAATTCTGCGAGTTTCACCGGGACCGCATTTCCAACCAACTGTTCCCGGGCAGTTTTGGTGCCAACCCAATGAAATCCTTTGGGGAACGTCTGAATCCTCGCTCGTTCCTCCGTGGTTAACGGGCGCGCCATCTCTGGGCTTACAGGATCTCCTGCATGTCTTCTATACCCAGCCGGAATAGGTCGGTTCACGCCCCGAATGGTCGCGGCAGGCTCGTCGACCGAATAGATAGCACGCCGTGCGTAATTCCGCGGATGACGATAGTAGTGCTCTGTGTTGAGTTCGCCACCGAAATGGTCTCTCACTGTCATCGGCTTCTTGGCCATTCTGTTTTCGATAGAAGCGAGTAGAAAATCATCCTCTTCATCGATTTTACCAACGCAAACGAGACGCTTGCGTCGCTGCGGGACACCGCAAGGCTCGCATCCAGGACGGTCGTGGTCAGGCCGTAGCCGCCTGTCTGAAGACTTGTTGGGCGGCGCGGAAAGCAGAACTGCCTTGGGCTCGCTCAACGTTTTCCATAAGAAACCAACTGGGGCGCAACGCCGCTACGATCTGGGCGAAAGCCACGGTTAGATCGGCCGTTGACCCTCGCTGCGTTTGCCTGCGTTTGAAAAATCCTGACAGGGCGGCCCGCCGACAATTATTTCCGGTTCGAAACTGCGGATCGCTTTGACTGCAGCCGGGACATCCGCTAAATCTTTATTGAATACGGGATGACGAAAATTGGCGCGGTACACTTCTAGCGCTGGATTCCAATAATCGAACGCGGCAACGATATCGAAGCCCGCATTTTCGAATCCTAGAGAGAGGCCGCCGCACCCCGCAAATATGTCTACAACTCTCATCTGGCGCTCCTCCCTTTCAGTTACAGATCATAGACAACTCTCATCTCGGCGTCAACAAGTTGACGCCAACCTAAACATCTACGGTTCTCCTGCCCCAAAGATGGCACGAGTCGTGAAGTAAATCGTCGCATCAAAGCGGCGCTCAGGGCTCAACAGCTTCTCTCCCCCGTTAAGGATAATTTCGGCGACCACCTCTCTCCGAAGTTCCGGTGTCAAGAGTCTAGGAGTATTTAAGTAGGGCCTCGTGGCTCGTCCATTTAGGGCGAATTCTTTGTCTGTTTGCTTGCCATGTGCCATTTCGGTATAGATCGCCTGCAAATTCGCTCGTTCCTGAGTTGAGAGCACGTAAAGGACCCTTGCCAAGCGAGCGGATGCTCGAAGGTATCGGTTGACGTTCTTGGAATCCTTCCGAGACTTATCGATGAACGTGCGGCAAAGAGCAAAATCGCTCCATACGAACAGATCAAAAGCCTTCTCCGCAAGCGATGGGGATTTACCTTCTGTCTTCCAGATCAACTGGACCAGGAACGGCTGTTGGGCCGCCCTGAAGGATGTCTGAAATATATCCAAAGAGTTGAGCAACGGGGCTCGCTTGTTTCTCAGCTCGTGGGAACTGTTCCATTGCTCGAAATTTCCGCAAAAATCCTGAAAGATATCCCGCAGTTCATCCCGACGTTGGCGACATGCATGGTAGATTCCGAGGGCACAATATTTCGTCGATGCCGGGCGAATCACAAGTTCGGGGCTCCACTCCGATGGGGGACGTGAGGATGTACCATCGTCCGGAGTTACTGTGAGCTTCACCTCAAGCGGACGGAGCCACGCGGCATCTGTCCCATCACTGTCGTTCTTTACCACCAAGTCTATAACGCCAATGTCACCTAGTGCGTACTGCTGGTAAGGCTCGAAGCGGGTCTCGAAGTCGAATCGAAGCTGATCATTCGGTCTATCGGTATTGAATAATTCTTCGATGGAAATTTCTGATGCCTCCACGGTCAATGATTCGCTCAACGTTAGATATACGGCACGAATACTTTTATCGCGCATGTAACAGGCGAGAGCCGTGGGGAAAGTGCTATTAAACTGGTTCTTGCCCCAAAGTGCGTCACCCTCACGATTGGAGTGCGCTATGCCGTAAAGCCCGGCGGATTGTGGGTGGGCAGTACTAGAGATCATTGACACCTCCTCAACGAATCGGCGACCCGCGTCATCGGGAGTATAAGACAGAATTGTTTCAAGCGTTTTCGATTAAGACTTCGATTGTGTTCCTTGGGGTCACGCCCCGGCTTCTTACGAATTCATGGAGCGGCCCGATGGCTATAAAGGACTGGTCGCAAGCTACGGCCTGCGCTTCGCAGAAGCACCGCGCATCATGGATCTCGGCCTCATCACGCGCGCCCTCAAAGATCATCAGGTGGATCTCATCGCTGGAAACAATACTGACGGCCTCATCCCTGCGTTGGATTTCGTCGTACTCGAAGACGACCATCACTACTTTCCGCCTTACGAAGCGGTGGCCGTGATGCGAGGAGAAATGCTGAAGCAGCATCCCGAAGTCGGAGCTGCGCTAGACGCTCTGGCTGGCGCAATATCCGACGATGACATGCGCCGATTGAACTACGCGATCGATGGACAGCACCGCGACGTCGCTCAAGTGGTACGAGAGTTTCTGCAACAACGCAAGCTGATCAATTAGAAGACGTAGACGCAGACGCCCCGGCTTCCTCCACCGGCTGCGCATCCAATTCCTGTTCGGGTTCGCCTCCAGCCAGTCCTTGCGCCACGATCAGTCGTCGCGCCTCGATGCGCAGAGCGGGTAGCGATCGCCCAAACCAAATCGCTCCCAGAACACACGCCACTCCCCCGATCGCCACCGTGAAAGGAGCGCCAATTCGATGCGCCATTGCTCCACCAAAGAACGCGCCGAACGGAGCCATCCCCATGAACATCATCGAATAGAGCGACATCACGCGTCCGCGCAGTTGATCTGGGACCATCGTCTGGATCAGCGTATTCGAGCACGCCATCTGCAGCATCATCGAATAACCGGCGGGCATCAACAGCGCCGCGGACAACCAGAATGAATGCGAGAACGAGAACAGAATCAAGCTCGCTCCGAAACTCGCACACGTAAACATCACCCAGCGCCCAAGGCCTTTGACGTTGGTCTTCGCGGCAAGGGTGAGCGCTCCAAACAGCGCCCCAACACCGGTCGCACCCATCAGGATGCCCAGGCCGCGCGCTCCACCATGCAAGATTTTATCGGCGAACACTGGCATCAACACGGTGTATGGCATCCCGACCAGACTCACCAACCCAATCATCAAGAGCAGTGCGCGAATGATTTTCGTCTGGTTGACCCAGCGAAATCCCTCGACGATGTCTTCGATCGGCGAATGCGCACTCGCTCGCGGAGCACAGTGCACATTCATCAGCAGGAGGCCGACAATGACGGCAATATAGCTCGCAGAGTTGGCCGCAAAGCACCAGCCCTCGCCTATTTTCGCGACTAAAATTCCAGCAACCGCCGGACCAATGACTCGCGCACCGTTGAAGATGGAGGAATTCAGAGCGATTGCGTTCATTAGATCTTCCTTGCCAACCATGTCGATAAGGAACGATTGGCGCCCGGGAATATCGAACGCATTGACTATGCCAAGCAATGCCGCAAGCAAAAAGATATGCCACACCTGCACGTGCCCGCTCAGCGTGAGCCAGGCAAGAATGCCCGCGAGAATCATGGCCGCGATCTGCGTTGCAATCACCAATCGCTGACGATTGACGCGATCGGCGACGATGCCCCCGATAGGCGCAAACAAAAATACCGGAAACTGACTCGCGAATCCGACCGTCCCCAGCAACAGTGGCGATTTCGTCATGCTGTAAACCAGCCACGCCTGGGCAACGCTCTGCATCCAGGTGCCGGTTAAGCGAGATGAGTTGTCCGCTGAAGAAGAGTTGGAAATTTCGGTGGCGCAAGGCGCGCAAGGTTGTCGCCCATCTCGAGCGGGGCGCGGTGCTTGAGTTTTTTTCTTCTGATGTGGCGGGATTTGATGCGTCAGTCAACCTGTTACAACTTTTTCACATCTCGTGGATGACGGCAACCGCGCGCCGCCCCTAAACGGATTGATTCATCGGATCAATTGATTCACAAAATCAATTGTTTACTTTTGTCGCAGATTTCCACAGCCTCAAAATGTGACGCACTTGGAACTTCCCCAGCACCTCATTTCGCGATAGAGTAAAGGTCCACTTGTTGGAACTGATCGGAAGCGACCGCTGTTCGGGAAGGAATCCACGATGACCACTGAACTGACCACCGATCCGAGTCGTCTTGAACGCCGCGGCGCACAGCGTTTCGAAGTCCACCTGCCCTTGGCCGTCCATTTCAACGGGACGACAGTGCCCGCCTTTACGCAAGATCTCAGCGGCCGTGGAATTTTCTTTTATGCAGAGACTGCATTGCCGCAAGGTGCAGTTGTCGAATTGACTTTCACCATGCCATCCGAAATTACGCTGGCGGAAAACATGCCCGTCCGCTGCCGGGCTCGTATTCTGCGCGCTTCTGGTTCACAGGCTGGCCAACGGACTGGCATCGCCGCCCAACTCGACTCCTACCACTACCTGCCCGCCGATGAGCCCGTCTCTCAGTTCGTCCGGGTTTCTACCGCAGGCCCCGTGGGTGCCGTTTCCACACTGGTACCCCGCTAAAACCTTTATTTCTGCTGTTTATGCGCCCTGCTATCTTTCGGCGGCGTTCATCTTTTCAATCTTCAGCGATTTGCCTTACAATCAGGGAAACCAGCAGCCTGGTGGGAGTTTTGCCCAAACCGCAAGACCCACCGGCAACCTGCCGCTTCGTCCGTGCCTCCCCTTCGAAGTTACGAAGGTCATTTGGCCCCGACGCTGGAACTTCGTAGCATGGCAATGAACACCGAGAATCGAGTCATGCCTGGGATCGCCGTCGCCCTCCTTACCGAGGACCGCGAACAATCCGTCGTTCTAAATAGCCGTGTCGAGAGCACCAATCTTGCGCGCACCGTATTAAGCCACGGCTTCCCGTTGGGACCGAGCGATGCCATCCTGCGCCAACTACAGGATCAGCACGCCGAAGTGGTTCTCGTCAGCATTGATCCCAAGAATCCGCAGCGCGCGATTCGAACGATTGAACTAATCCATTCCAGCATCCCAGACGTCACAATTTTTGCCGTCGGAGAACTGAGCCAGCCGACAAACATTGTGTCCGCCATGCGGGCCGGTGCGCGTGAATTTTTAGATCACGGTGCCAGCCGCGAAGCTCTGATCGAAGCCTTCACGCGCTTCTCAGCCACGTTGAGCCGTGCGCAACGCAGTTCCAGCAAAGCACGCATCCTGACTTTTCTGAATGCCAAAGGCGGAGCCGGTGCCACCACAGCAGCCGTGAATACAGCCGTCGCGCTGCAAGAAACTCACGGCCGCGTAGTTCTTGTCGATTTCGCGCCAATCGGCCATGCCGCTCTGCAACTGAATCTGCGGCCACAATTCACTCTGATCGATGCGCTGCAGAATCTGCATCGCATGGACGGCTCTCTCCTCGATGGATTGATGACGCCCTATCGCGATGGACTACACCTGTTAGCAGGTGCTCAGCAACCGCATAACGCCGTCCCAACTGCTTCGGAACTCGCTCGGTTGTTCGATCTGCTGGTTAATCAATATCATTTTGTCGTCCTCGATTGCTCAGGGCGCATGGACGCTACCACGCAGATGATCTGCGACCTCTCGAATGCCGTCTTGATGGTGGCGCAGACCGATGTTGTTTCCCTCTGGAGCGCCGGTCGCATTCAGGCATTCCTCCAGGAAGGTGCGGGACGCGATCGTCTTCGCCTCGTCCTCAACCGTTACAAAAAGATTCCCGGCTTCACCGACGAAGACGTCGAAAAAGCCACGAACTGCAAAGTCTTGTGGAAAGTACCTAACAACTTCCAGGTCATCGGCCCCGCAATCGATAAAGGCAGCCCGATCGCATCACAGGGAAATCAGGAAATTGGCCGCTCCTATCAGGGACTAGCCGCCGAACTCGCCGGTGCCACCACGTCGAACGACACCAACCTGTCGCTGCTCTACCAGCAAGACAAAAGCGACGGGAAAAAACGTCCCGCCAGCCAATTACTAGTCTCGCCGATGCGCGCCGGCCAGTAGTTCAAGTCACGCCCCCAACGTCATTGTCATCCTGAGCGAAGCAGAGAGTTCACGAAGTGAAGTCTCTGTCGCAGTCGAAGGACCTCTATTCTTCTCTACTGCTCTCCGACGGAGCGAGCATCTCAAATCTCCCCAACTCCCAGCCTTTGTTAGAATCAGTGGTCGCCAAACGCAGCTAGCGAATCAAGCATTCACCCATGACGCCCCGATTCATAGAAATTCTGTATCAGATGATCGCGTTCTTGTTCGCTATCAGCGTGCATGAGTCCGCTCACGCCTGGATGGCATCCCGCTGTGGCGACCCCACTGCTCGCATGTTGGGACGCGTATCTCTGAACCCGATTCGCCATATCGATCCGTTGGGCACCATCGTGTTACCGCTCGTCGCGGCGATCAGCCACATCCCTTTGCTGGGATGGGCGAAACCCACTCCAGTCGATCCGCGCAACTTTCGGCATCCCATGCGCGACGACATTCTCACCTCCGTCGCTGGCCCGATCAGTAATTTTATTGTCGCTGCCATCGCGCTGATGTTACTTGGTGGAATTTCGCTTTCCTCGGCCTCAGGACATTCGCTCGTGATGGATTTGGTAAAGCGCGGAGGCGACGGTACTGATTCCTCGATTCGTGCTGACGCCACTCCGCAGTGCTTGTTGTTCGAACTCATGTTCATCAATGTCGTGCTGGCCGTTTTTAATTTGATCCCCGTGCCTCCCCTCGACGGCAGCCACGTCCTACGACATTTTTTGCCGGATGGAGCAAAAAAAGTTTACGACAGCATTGGATTCTTCGGGCTTCTCGCCCTCGTGTACCTGGCCCCGAGGCGTGATCAGCGGACTACTCCGTCCGTTTATTCATTTCTATCTCTGGATGCTGGTGAAATTCTAGATGGCAATTCCTACTTCAACTAAGAAGCGCGTCCTCAGCGGAATGCGCTCCACCGGCAAGCTACATCTCGGCAACTACGTCGGCGCGCTCGAAAACTGGGTCCGCATGCAGGACGAGTACGATTGCTTTTTCTTTATCGCGGACTGGCATGCCCTGACCACCGATTACGCAGACACGTCGCGCCTGAAAGAAAATTCGGTCGACGTTTTGTTGGATTGGCTGGCCGCGGGGCTGGATCCTGCGAAGTGCGTGATGTTTATCCAATCGCAGGTCCCCGCGCACGCGGAGTTGCACTTGCTGCTTTCAATGATTACTCCTCTCGGTTGGCTGGAACGCGTGCCAACTTATAAAGAGCAGAAGGAAAATATCCAAGAAAAGGACTTGGGAACTTATGGCTTCCTCGGTTATCCCGTTCTGCAGTCGGCGGATATTTTGATTTATAAAGCGGATGTGGTCCCGGTAGGTGAAGATCAAGTCGCACACGTTGAGCTGACGCGGGAGATCGCGCGGAGATTCAACGGTCTCTATTCCGGCGAACGCAAATATATTTTCCCCGAGCCCGCTGCCCTCCTGACGCCTGCAGCCCGTCTGCCTGGCACCGACGGCCGCAAAATGTCGAAGTCCTACGGCAACGCGGTCATGCTCACCGATCCCGAGCCAGTCGTGCGGCAGAAATTGAAGACGATGGTCACGGATCCCGCGCGCGTGCGACGATCCGATCCTGGGAATCCGGACGTCTGCCCTGTCGGCGATCTGCACAAAATATTCAGCAGCGAAGAAACGATGGCGAAAGTGTATGAGGGTTGCCGCTCCGCCAGCATTGGATGTATCGAATGCAAAAGCTGGGCCGCCGACGCGCTCGTGCAAATCCTCAACCCGATGCAGGAACGACGCCGAAAATACGAGGACAATCCGCGCCTCGCGTGGGATATTCTGGATGCTGGCTCGGCTCGTGCTCGCGATATCGCAGGCGCGACCATGGACGATGTTCGTAAATCCATGGGGCTGGACTATGAGCCGCCACCTGAGCTGGCATCTGCGCCAATGCCTAGTGGAACGAAGGATTCTACGAAGTGACGGATTTGTCTCACCCTACATCGGATCAAGCGCCAGTCGTGACTTCTGACGGCGCCGCACCTGTGCGCCCGATCGCTTCGGTGGTTTCGATCGATACAAAATCAGTTAAAGACAAATCCGCAACAAAGGACAATAAAGACAAAAGCAAAGACGATAAAGATGGCAACGACTTCCCATTCGCCATCGAACTCGGCGAAATCTATGAAGGCCCGCTCGATCTGCTGCTCGACCTGATTCGCAAGCAGGACATCAACATCTACGACATTCCGATCGCGAAGATTACCGCGCAATATCTCACATACGTGGAGCGGATCAAAGATCTCGACGTCAACATCGCCTCTGAATTTATTTACATGGCTGCGATTCTGATTCACATCAAGTCGAAGATGTTGCTGCCGCGCGATCCGCTGGCCGCAGCCGATGCTGTAGAAGATCCACGTAACGAACTCGTCAACCGTCTGCTCGAGCACGAAAAATTCAAGTCTGCCGCACAGATGCTGCTGCAAAAACAGCAGATTGAAGATGCGGTACTAAGTAATCCGGCGATTCGCGAGTTTATGGACGCGGAAGGCACCGAACCGGAACTCGCGGCCGATGTCATCGACCTGGTGAAAACCTTCCAGCAAATTTTGGATCGCGCACGCAGCCGTCCAATCCTGCAAGTCGACGAAGAAACCGTAACCGTCGGACAGATGATCCAATATCTGCATCGTCGGCTCGCGCTGGAAGATCGCCCGATAAGACTCAAGCAGATGTTGCGCAACGTACCGTCGCGACAAGCACTGGTCTGCATGTTCCTGGCCATGCTGGAACTGGTACGCTTACAAGCAATCCAAGTGCGGCAAGATCACGTCTTCGGCGAAGTGCTGGTGCGGAAGCATTCCCATTTCGAAGAAGTGATGACTGAGCAAGCCGCTGTAAGAGATGATTGGAAGTAGAACGGTCGTTGGTCGTTGGTCGATTGTCGTTACTCGCTAGCCATCAGTAATCACAGCTGCGGACTTCAATAGATCGCGAACGACTAACGACGATCGACTAACGAACACCTATGTCCCTCAGACCCCAACTCGAAGCCATCATTTACGCTGCGGAAACGCCAATCTCGATCGAGCAAATCCTCTTGCTCGTCAGAGAGTCCGTGCTTGCCGAAACTCCGGGCATCGAAATCGCGGAGATTAAATCGCGCATCCGTGCCACCATCGAAGAACTTATCGCGGAGTATTCCAACGCAAACCACGGCATCGAAGTCCGCCAGGTTGCTGGTGGATACCGCATGTCCACCAAGCCGGACCAGCACGATGTGGTCCGCGCATTCGCCAAGAGCCTGAAGCCGCCGTTTCGCCTCTCGCTTCCGGCACTCGAAACGCTCGCCGTCATCGCCTACAAGCAACCGGTTACCGTGCCTGAGATCAGCGAAATTCGCGGAGTCGATTCCGGCGGAGTCATTGCTACCCTGCTCGACCGAAAACTGATTACGACTGCGGGAAGAAAAGCCGTCATCGGACGCCCCATTCTTTATAAGACCAGCAAGGAATTTCTTCTCCGCTTCGGACTCAAAGACGTCAACGAACTTCCTTCCATGGAAGAATTTGAAAAGTTGTTGGCGGAATCGTTCCAGAGCGATTTGATTCCGGGCGTGGCTAGTTCAGAAGAAGTATCAGAAGAAGCAACCGAAGAAACGTCTGTCGAGACAGACAACGTCACCGAAATCACAGCGGGCTCCGAACCTGAACGTGCCGCCGAAGAAAACGAAATCCCAACCGCCGCCAAATCGGAGTAACCGTCAATGTCGTCTGAACGCCTGCAAAAGATTATCGCTGCCGCGGGAGTCACCTCCCGCCGCAAAGCCGAAGAGTTGATCACATCTGGCCGTGTCGTCGTCAATGGAAACGTCGTCACCGAACTCGGTACAAAAGCCGATCCCGAGACTGACCACATTCGAGTCGATGGCAAGCTGATCGAAGGCCCCGAGCGTTTCACGTACCTCATGCTGAATAAACCCAAGGGTTACGTAACCACCGTTAGCGACGAGAAGAAGCGTCCCACAGTAATGGATCTGGTGGAAAAAGTAAAAGGCCGCGTATATCCCGTGGGACGCCTGGACTGGGCCAGCGAGGGTTTGCTCCTAATGACCAACGACGGAGCCCTTGCCAACGGCTTGATGAAGGCTGCTTCCAACGTCGCGAAAGTGTATGTCGTGAAGGTTGCGGGCCAGCCCGACGAAGCGAAGCTCGACAAACTTCGCGCGGGAGTTTCGATCGCCGAAAAAGGTGGACGCCGCGTGCGCACCGCTCCAGCAAAAATTCGCTTGATCCGCGAAGGTGACAATCCGTGGCTCGAAGTGACCATCGTTGAAGGCCGCAATCGCCAAGTGCGAAAGATGTTTGAAGAAGTCGGACACCACGTCGAGAAAATCCGCCGCGTGCAATACGGACCGCTCGCCCTCGACGTACCGCCGGGAGATTATCGCAATCTGACCCTGCTCGAGGTATCCAAGCTGAAGGCCGCTGCCTCGGGACAAAAAGTCGCAAGCCCTCCGAGTCCCGACATCAAGCTTCTCTCGACCAAGACCGTGCCGGTCAAACCTGCATACATTTCGAAGGCAGCAACGGAATCGAAACCATTTCGTTCGCCGCGACCGTCATCGGGTGGCAAGCCATCGTTCGCCGCTCGCACACCTAGAGCATCATCGGATAAACCAGCGTTCGGTCAGCGTTCTGGGAAACCGGCGTTCAAAGGCAAATCGTCATTTGCTGGAAAATCATCATTCGGAGCGCGACCGGCCAGACCGTCGCAATCCGATAAGCCTTCATTCGCGCAACGATCCGGCAAGCCGTCGTTTGGTGGCAAACCATCGTTTGGCGGAAAGCCATCCTTCGGAGCACGTCCATCCCGACCAGCGGCGGCGGATAAACCAGCATTCGGTCAGCGTTCCGGGAAACCGTTTTCAGGCAAGCCTTCAGGCAGACCTTCGTTCACGAAAGGTTCGGGCAGACCCGCATTCGAGTCGCGTTCGCCCAGATCTTCGCAGTCGGACAAACCATCCTTCGCGAAGCGTCCAGGGAAGCCGTCGTTTTCCGGCAAGCCTTTTTCCGGTAAGTCTTCGTTTGCCCCACGCTCGGCCAGGCCATCGTCTAAACCTTCGTCATCCGGAAGACCGTCATCGGGAAAACCATTTCGCGGCCCGAAGCGGGATGAAGAATAGACGAGCCGAATGAACGAGATCGATGAACGAGAACGACAGGCAGGAATCACAAGCCCACACGAAGTCTAGCGTTTCACTTCCGCGATCATCGGCAGCCGGGCAGCTCCAAATAACCCAGCGTCGCTACCCAGCAACGAGCGAGTGATAATCGTCTTGTGTCCGGGCCCTGGCGTCACAAGCGCAGACGCACCGCGCCTGTGGGCCGAAGGATCGGGTGGCGCGTTTGCGGCATACACGATGCAACGCTCCCGCAATTCCTCGAAAATCGTCGGCGCAAAAGCCTCCCACGCGTTCGAAGCCCCTCCACCAATTACATAAATCGGAAAGTTCAGTGAATTGATCAGCCCCGCAATCACTAGACCTAGATAGCGGCCCTACGCGACGATAAATATGCAGCGCATCTTCATCGCCTTGAATCGCGAGATTGTAGATCGATTTCGCGCTAAACTCCGAATCCGAATTTGCCGAGCGAGCCAGCGCCGATCCGCCGTTGATCGCGACAGTCTCTCGCGCCATGCGGACGATCGCCGTTGCCGAAGCATATTGTTCGAGACATCCTCGGTTGCCGCAGCCACAAGGATGCCCATCCGGCTCAACCGTGGTGTGTCCAATCTCGCCTGCCATGCCGTTCGCGCCATGCCAGATGGCTCCGTCGATTACCAACCCACCACCGACCCCGGTGCCGAGCGTCACCATCAACATGTCCGGAAAATCCTTACCTGCCCCAAGCCATTTTTCTCCGAGGGCCGCAACGTTGGCGTCATTTTCGAGGATGACAATGGTCTTCAGCCGCCGCTCGATCTCCGCGCGCACCGGATAATCCGCCCACCCCGGCAAGTTCGGGGATTCGCGCAACAGCCCCGTCTGTATGTCGATAAATCCTGGAACGCCAATCCCGATTCCGAGCAGCGTCGAGTCCTGGAACTTTTCGGACATGCGCCGGATGCCGTCACACATGTCATCAATGACTTGATCGCGTCCCAGCGAAACCTTGGTGCCGAGAGTTACTTTCTCGAGGAGCGTGCCTTGCTCGTCCACAGCCGCAATGCGCAAGTTCGTACCGCCGAGATCGACGCCGATGGAAACTTTATTCATAAATAATTTAGGCCGGAGATGATTCCGAGGAGCAGTAGAGCCCTGCCCTTTTCTACAGGTTGGCTATCGATCCGTCAATTATTAAATCGTTCTACTAGGCCTATTTCTGACAATTTACGCAATAATGGCTACTTCGACCCGCCAGCACGACGCGTCGGATTGCCGTCCCACATACTAGGCACGGCTCTCCCTCTCGCCCGTAAACACGATGCTGGAGCTGAAAGAAGCCTTCCTCGCCATCGGCATCGACATAGTCGGAAATTGACGATCCACCTAAACGAATTGCCTCACGCAACACTTCCTGCACCGATGCGTGAAGCTTGACCAATTTTTCTCGCGAAATCGACGCGGCGTGCCTCCGCGGACGCAGCCCCGCCCGGAATAAAGATTCATCCGCATAAATGTTTCCCACTCCACGGAGCAGCTTCTGATTGAGGAGTGCACTCTTGATCGGAGTCTTACGCCCTCTGAACAACTCCACGAACTGATCTGCGCTCGCTTCCAAAGGTTCAATGCCACCCGGGTCGAATCCACCCGCGTGGACGCTCAACTTGCCAAACATTCGCGGATCAATAAATCGCAACTCGCGTCCTGAAGCCAGCTTAGCGATCAGATGCGTGTGCTTGACGATTTCCGCCGCAGGTTCGCACACCACCATGCGCCCGGTCATCCCAAGATGGACGATCCACTGCGCTGTCTGTTGAGACGAGGTTTGTCGCGCCTCCCCGCTACTTGCGCGTTTATTTTTCTTGGTTGTTGCCGGTCCAGACAGATCAAACACAATGTGCTTGCCTGCTCGATGTACCTTCACAATCCGCTTACCTTCGAGGGTCGAAGCAATCGCAGCGGCGGACGATTTCAGTATCTGCTTACGAGATCCGATCCAAACCGAATCGATCGTGTCCCCGGCAACCCGCTTGTCGAGGCCTCGCACAATAGTTTCAACTTCAGGGAGTTCAGGCACCTCGTCAGGATACAAGATCAAGCCCTATGCAGGATTGCGGTTTGCTCCTCCACAGCCGAATTCGGTATGCTAAGACGTACATACCAGTTCTGCCGATTCCCCTTTTCCAGTAGTTTCTAGAAGCACGGCGCAACAAGTGTGTGTGCGACCCCTGGGGCGGTATGTGGTCTGCGAGCTGAAGACCGCAATAATTCCAATTGGAGTTTGCATTGAGTCGAGGAACAAAAGGTAGAGGCCGAACTGCGGTCATTGTCGGAGCCCAGTGGGGCGACGAGGGCAAAGGCAAGATCGTCGATGTTCTTACCCAGACTTTTTCTGTGGTGGCACGCTACGCCGGCGGACATAATGCCGGACACACCATCATCATCAATGGGAAAAAGTTCGTCCTGCAACTGGTGCCCGGTGGTGTGATGCGTCCGGAATGCACCAGCGTCATCGGCAATGGAGTCGTGATTGATCCCCTTGCGTTTCTGAAAGAAGTCGCTTCGCTGCGTGCCGCCAACGTGAAGGTGGACGGCAATCTTTTTATTTCGAATCGCGCCCAGGTCATTCTCCCCTACCACCGCATGATGGAGCTTGGGTCGGAGAACGCCCCGGGCCGCGTCAAAATTGGCACCACGTCGCGCGGCATCGGCCCATCCTACGAAGACAAAATGGGACGACGCGGACTGCGCGTCGCCGACCTGCTCGACACCGAGCTACTCCGGACGCATGTTGAAAATGCCTGTCGCGAGAAGAACATGATCGCGCACGCGCTGTTTAATTCCGATCCGCTCGACGCCCACAAGATGTTCCAGGAATACGCCGAAGCCGCCGAGCAACTTCGCCCTTTTGTGCGCGACACCGCATTACTGCTAAATCGCGCTCTCGCCGAGGGCAAGTCCATCGTGTTCGAAGGCGCGCAGGGCACCATGCTTGATATCGATCACGGCACCTATCCGTTTGTGACCAGTTCGAGCGCGACTTCGGGTGGCGCCGCGACCGGAACTGGCGTACCGCCAACGTCGATCGATACCGTGATCGGCATCACCAAAGCGTACTGCACTCGAGTCGGCGAGGGACCTTTCCCGACCGAACTTCTCGACGCTCAAGGCGAAGATCTCCGCAAGCGCGGCAACGAATTCGGCGCCGTCACCGGACGCCCCCGCCGCACAGGCTGGCTGGATCTTCCGCTGCTTCGCTACGCAGGGATGATCAATGGCATCTCATGGCTGGTCGTCACCAAGTTGGACGTCCTCGATCACCTGACCGAGATTCCAGTTTGCGTCGGATACAAAGTGGACGGCAAAGAAACGAAAGAAATTCCGGCGCAGGCGTCCGGCTATGAAAAGATCGAATGCGTCTACAAAAAAATGCCGGGCTGGGCCACTCCGACGCAGGCCATTCGAACCGTTGAGGGATTGCCGAAAGCCGCCCGCGAATATCTGGACTTCATCGAGAAAGAGACCGATGCTCAGGTCGGAATGATCTCGACAGGCCCTGATCGCGAGCAGACAATTCTAGTATCCGGTTTCATAAGCGAGTTGGGATTGAAGGTGAGTTAACCGAGAGTGACTAGAAGATCGCTATCGACGATGCCGGAGAATATGATTTGTATCAGGGCGTCGCTTTAGTGCCGCCTGGAAGCCCCTTTAGTGGTTACATACAGAACGGAGCAACGGATGGTGGTGTTGGCTGTAACCTGGATGGCAAAAGTCGGACGCGAGTCCGAAGTGGCCGCGATTCTCGAACACCTCACGGCCGAGTCACGCAAAGAACCGGGCTGTCGCATGTATCAAGTCCACAAACACAAGACCGACCCGCGGCGATTTTTCATCTATGAGCAGTACAACGACGACGCGGCGCTGGAAGCCCACCGCAACGCTCCACACTTTTTGCAATTAGCGAAAAAGGATTTGCCCAAAGTCGGAGACCGCACCGAGGGGCATTTGTACGAACCGCTGGGATGATTCGAGTTCTCAGTTTTCAGAAAATCTTGCCCTGACGTTTGAGGGTTTTTCTGAGAACCGAGAACTAGCAGTCGAACTATTGTTTCTGCCTGTCGACCATCAATACTCCACCCGAAGCATAGCTCTCGTTAGAGACTTCGAGAAACGCAACCACGATCGCCTCGCGTCGTGCGCCCGCTTCTTCCACCATCACATCAGTAATGCGCTCGGCGATCTTGCGTTTCTTGTCGGCGGAGCGCCCTTGCAACATCGTGACTTGAACTAATGGCATAGAGAGTTCTCAGTTCCCGGTTCTCAGAAAGCTAGCCCTCAAACCGAACACACTGAGAACTGGCAACCGAGAACTGTCTTATTTCGCCAATTCGTATCCTGCAAAGAAGAAACTCAACTCAAAACGCGCGGTATCATCCGCATCGGAGCCATGAATCGCGTTGTTTTCGATATCGCTGGCCCACTTCTTGCGAATGGTTCCCTCTTCAGCGCTCGCCGGATTGGTGGCACCCATCAACTTACGTAGATCGGCAATAGCGTTCTCTTTCTCCAGCGCCAGTGCCACGATCGGGCCGCTGGACATGAAGGCTGTGAGCGAACTGTAAAACGGACGACTTGCGTGAACCGCATAGAATTGCTCCGCCTGACGCTGGGAAATTTCCAACATCTTGATCGCCAGAATGCGGAAACCATTCTTCTCGAACTGCTCGATGATGTCTCCAACCGCGTTTTTCTTGACCGCGTCGGGCTTGATGATTGTTAGTGTTCGTTGCAGTGTTTTCATAAATTAGGTCTCAGGTCTTAGGTGTCAGGTCTCAGAAAGCGCCTGCTCGCTTCACAAAATAACTGACGGCTGATGACTAAATGCTGATGGCGGTTCTACGCTCTCACTCCCAGCACGGATGCGAGCGTTTCGCCCATTTCAGCAGGGGACTTTGCCACTTTGATGCCCGCCTTTTCCATGGCCGCAATCTTCTCGGACGCAGTGCCTTTGCCGCCGGAAATAATCGCGCCGGCGTGGCCCATGCGACGTCCTGGTGGCGCTGTCTGCCCCGCAATAAATCCAACGACCGGCTTCTTCATGTGCGTCTTGACGAACTCTGCCGCGGTCTCTTCCGCATTGCCGCCAATCTCGCCGATCATGATCACAGCTTCGGTTTGCGGATCGCGATTAAACAAATCGAGCGCATCCACAAAATTCGTTCCAATAATTGGATCGCCGCCAATCCCAATGGCCGTGGACTGCCCAATCCCGCGCTGTGTCAGTTGATGCACCGCTTCATACGTCAGCGTTCCGGATCGTGACACGATCCCAACATTTCCCTCTTTGTGGATCGCAGCCGGCATGATGCCAATCTTGCATTTGCCCGGCGAAATAATTCCCGGACAATTCGGTCCGATCAAACGCGACCGCCGAGTCTGCAAGAACTCCCAGGCGCGAACCATGTCGAGCGTCGGAATGCCTTCGGTGATGCAGACAATCAATTCGACTTCCGCATCGGCCGCTTCCATGATTGCGTCGGCCGCGAAGGGCGGCGGCACAAAAATCACCGTGGCGTTTGCGCCGGTCTTGTCTACAGCTTCCTGCATGGTGTTAAAAATTGGCCAGCCCTCGTGAGTCGTTCCACCTTTACCCGGAGTGACGCCACCCATCACCTGCGTGCCGTAGGCCGCGCAAGCTTTTGCATGGAACGTACCTTCGCGTCCGGTAAGACCCTGCACGATCAACCGCGTTTTCTTATCAACCAAAATTGCCATAATAACTCAACCTCTAAAATCGGTTCTATTCGCTATTCGTCGTTGGCCATTCGCCTCTACGCGCTCTTTGCCGCCGCCACAACCTTATCAGCTGCATCTTTCATCGTTTCCGCAACAATGAAGTTCAATCCCGAGTCTTGTAGGATTTTCTTACCTTCCTGAACGTTGGTACCTTCGAGTCGCAGTACCACGGGTAGTTTGAGGTTTGTCTTCTTCGCTGCCTCAACCACTCCAGCCGCGAGAGTATCCACACGCAGAATGCCACCAAAAATATTAATCAGCACAGCGCGCACGCTCTTATCACTCAGTAATATCTCAAACGCATGCGCGACCTGCTCGGCGTTCGCGCCGCCTCCTACATCCAGAAAGTTCGCGGGCATGCCGCCCGCGTACTTGATGATGTCCATCGTTGCCATCGCGAGGCCCGCGCCATTCACCATGCATCCCACGCTGCCGTCGAGCTTGATGTAGTTGAGGTTGTATTTGGACGCCTCAACCTCCAGCGGATCCTCTTCAGTCACATCGCGCAGTTCGCGCAAGTCGGCGTGGCGGAAGAGCGCGTTGTCATCGAAAGCCACCTTGGCGTCAAGCGCAAAAAGTCTCCCGTCTGAACAACTAATAAATGGATTGATTTCCATCATCGAGGCGTCCGTATCGAGAAATGCTCGATAGAGGCCAGTGAGAAATTGGACCGCGGGATTAATCTGCGCGGGCTTCAATCCCAAAGCAAACGCAATCTTGCGCGCCTGGAACGCTTCCAGTCCCATGCCCGGATCGATGTACTGCTTCAGAATCGCATCTGGATTCTCTTCCGCAACCTGCTCAATATCCATACCGCCCGCAGTGGATGCCATGAACACCGGCTTACCCTCACCGCGATCTACCAGGATGCCGAGATACAGTTCCTTTTCAATCGGCAATGTTTCTTCGATCAGCAAACGCCGCACAACTCGGCCTTCGGGCCCAGTCTGATGCGTGACCAGTGTCATACCCAAAATTTTGGAAGCGAGTTCGCCCGCCTCTTCCACCGACTTGCCGATCTTGACGCCGCCGCCTTTGCCGCGTCCGCCAGCATGGATCTGCGCTTTCACTACAATTCCCGTCGCGCCCGACGCTAGCAATTCTTTCGCTGCTACTTCCGCTTCTTCGCGCGTCGTCACCATCGTGCCCCGCGGAACGGCCACGCCATACTTCTTCAGGATCGCTTTTGCCTGATACTCATGAATTTTCATAGTGATTCCAAATCCGCTATCTCGAAACTCAATGCTGACCCGATTCCGAACCGGAGGAAAGCCGCTTGCAGATTGCAGTGCAGTCCAGCAAACTCTTGATTCTATAAGAGGAATGCGCAATCGGCAAAGAGCAGAAGGTTGAAGCAGTGAGTGTTTTTGAATTCAAGTTGTTCGTCGCAACACGAGTTCGGGCTTCTTGCGAATCTCCGTCCAATATTCCTCTCGAACATCGTCATCGATTTCCACAACCAAAGCACTTTTCCCGTAGAGACGGTCCAGTCCATCGCGACGTGGACCTGAAATCCAATATTCTTGCCTGGTTTCGATTTCGCGATAGTTCGCCTTAAAACCTCGCCCTCCCAAGCTTTGAAACGATTTGTCTTTGTAGTAGAGCGTGCGCCCCGTCCTATTGAAGGTGACTCGGCCTATCCGAGCGGGGCCATTCAGGCCCTCGGCTTTCGATTCGATATACATAATGCGAGTCCGCTTAATCATCACGTTGCTATCTTCTCTTCCAATAATCCCACAATTCTCCCATGCTTCGAGCCTGGCCTGTAATTCTTCAGTCGCGGGGCTCACCGGCAATCTCTCTTGCTGACGACGCAATTCTGTTTGATCCCTGTGAAGGCTCTCCTGTAGCTTGGTTCCTGTGATTCTGGAAGTCCTTCATCGCATCGCAAATCACGGAGACTCGCTCTCCCGTGCCGAAGCGCGCACCGTGATGACTGAGGTCCTCACCGGCCAATGTTCTGACGCGCAAATTGCTGCGCTGCTGGTCGCGTTGCACATGAAGGGTGAGACCGTAGAAGAGATTGTAGGATTCGCTGAAGCAATCCGTGCCGCAGCTGTTCCTCTCGATCTGCAGTCGGATTCCGTCCTCGATGCGAGCGGCACCGAGCGCGATGCACTCGTTGATACGTGCGGCACAGGCGGTGACACCAGCGGCACGTTCAATATTTCGACGGCGACCGCCTTCGTTGTTGCAGGAGCCGGAGTGCGCGTCGCCAAGCACGGCAACCGTAGCGTGACTTCGAAGTGCGGGTCTGCGGACGTGATGGAGGCTCTGGGCGTGAATATCAACATGCCGCCTACTCGCATCGCAGATTGTCTCGCTCAAGTCGGAATCGCGTTCCTCTTCGCTCCCGCGATGCACTCCGCAATGAAGCAAGTGCAGACCGCACGACGCGAATTGCATCTGCGGACAGTCTTCAATCTGCTGGGACCGTTAACGAACCCAGCGCGCGCGACTTGCCAGGTGGTCGGAGTTTATTCCGCGGACTTGGTGGAAAAACTTGCCGAGGCCCTCAGTATGTTGGGACTGCGCCGCGCACTCGTCGTTCACGGCAGCGATGGCCTCGACGAAATCACCATTACCGGCTCCACACGCATCGCCGAAGTTCGCGACGGACAGGTTCGCAGCTACGAAGTGACTCCCGAGGAGTTTGGATTGAAGCGAGCCTCGCTGGCAGATATTTCTGGCGGAGACGCGGCGCACAACGCCTCTCTGATCCGCGAAGTCCTAGATGGGAAAAAGTCCGCCCGCCGCGACATCGTGCTACTCAACGCCGCCGCCGCGCTTGTCGCCGCCGGAAGAGCGGATCATCTTGGCGATGCCATATCGCACGCCGAAGACGCCATAGATTCTGGTGCGGCCGCAGCCAAACTATCAGCCTTGATGAGGTTCACTCAATCTTTAACAACGTAAAGGATTCTGAATATTCCTGTCTCAAGGGGTGTGTTTCGACCCGTAACACCTTTACTTTCAGCGACACTACCTTAGTTTCTATGATGTCTATTAATATATAGCTATATCTAATAACATTTAGCTATACTTACCTAGAAATTAATAGAGACCGCCACCCCACGACATGGACGCCATCAAGAACCCGTTTTCGCCTGGCGCTGGATCCCCTCCGCCCGAATTGGTTGGTCGAGGAGCGATATTGGATCAGGCCCGAATTTTACTGGGCCGCGTCAAGGAAAAACGTCCGGAAAAAAGCATCCTGCTCACTGGCCTACGCGGGGTAGGCAAGACAGTATTGCTCAATGAAATCGAGCGATCGGCCGTGAGATCGGGCTACCGAACCCTGGCGTTGGAGGCGCACGAAGAAAAATCCTTAGCAGGCTTGCTCGTGCCGCCTTTGCGCCAACTACTGTTCGAACTGGATCGAGTGGCCGGCGCTGGGGACAAGGCCAAGCGCGGACTGGCGGTATTGAAGGGATTTATGAACGGTGTGAGAGTGACGATGGGTGGCATCGAGATCGGGCTGGATATCGAACCGGAAAAAGGTGTCGCGGACAGCGGCGATCTCGAAAGCGATTTGCCAAATTTATTCATGGCGATCGCCGAGGCCGCAGAGGAACGAAATACTCTCGTTGCTCTCCTCATCGACGAGCTCCAGTATTTCAGTCCGAGGGAACTCAGCGCCCTAATCATGGCGATGCACAAGATGCAGCAGAGACAGCTCCCTCTGGTGCTGCTCGGCGCTGGTTTACCGATATTGCCCAGACTCGCTGGTGAGTCGAAATCCTACGCTGAACGGTTATTTAGTTTTCCTGACATTGGAGCGCTCTCCGAGTCCGACGCCATCAAAGCGTTACAAGAACCGACTCGATCGGTCGGTGTGGATTTTGAGACGAGTGCTCTTCAGGAGATTTTTCGTTTGACGCAAGGATATCCGTACTTTCTTCAAGAATGGGGCTATCAGGCGTGGAATCGCGCCAGTGCTTCTCCTATCACTTTGCAGATTGTTCGAGAAGCCACCGCGACGGTGATCGAGCGGCTTGACGAAAATTTCTTCCGTGTTCGCTTCGACCGACTTACGCCTAGCGAAAAACGTTTTCTTCGCGCCATGGCAGGCCTCGGTTCTGGTGCTCACCGGAGTAGTGATATTGCGAACGCTCTGCAGGTACAAATCAACAGCATTGGTCCAGGACGGGCCAACTTGATCCGGAAAGGCATGATTTATAGTCCGGCACATGGCGACATGGCTTTCACCGTGCCGTTGTTCGATAAGTTCATGCTCCGGGCAATGCCTCGGTTGGACTAGGACAAGTAAAGTCACCGCCCTGACTACGTAAGCTACGGATCAGTAATCTGAAACACATTATTCGTCAGATCACTCTCCGGAACGCTGCCATCGTTGATCCTGATTTCGGTCGGCTCGCCGTGCAATTCCACCCGTGTCGTGGCGACGCTTCGGGCGCGCACCTCCATCCGAGTTATGACCTCGCCGCCTTCAAACAGCACAGTAAACGGAACCTCCGCCCCAGCATTCCCGAGATTTTCCAACGTGACCGTAATAAGGTGTGTCCCCTGATCCTCTTTTCCTTGATCCGGCTTCCACGGATGCACCGACTGCACGTGAAAATCCGGCAGTCCGCGATCGTGATATACCCAATCGTTGAAAAACCATCCCAGATCTTTTTTCGAGGCAGCCTCGATCAAGTGCTCCACATACTTGGAATCCTTGTCGTCCTCAGTCCGATACTTGCGGATCGCCTGCTGCAGCGCATCGTCGCCCACCATGTCACGCAGCATCCACCAGACGTACGCGGCTTTGCTGCGGTAATAGGTTTCGTCGAATGTGGTCGCAAGAGGTTGGCCAAGGTTCTTGTCCGCAGGAGCTTTTTGCAGTCCGGCCTCGACATCTTTTTCCAATTCAAGAAACGCCGCCTGATGCAGTCCGAGGAAATCGAGGGCAGCCTTACGTCCGCCCTGCTGCTGCCGATACATCGCCTCCGCAAAGTGCGCCAGACCCTCGTAGATCCATGGCCGCGATGATGGCACCGCCGAATGAACGAGTTCGTGAACGAGGTTCGTGCCCGCAAGCTTGGAATCGTCGGCCAGCGACGCCATCAGCAGAGTGCCACTTTCAAATGCAGTCGAGTTCGGATCGGCGAAATCGGCAACCGCAACCGGCGAGTTGGGAGGCATAAACCATCCGCTTACAAACTTCATCGCGGGATCGAGCGCGCTGGAATACGTTGCCGCTCCTTCTTCGTGTCCGGCCAGGAAAAATACCGTCAGCGGTCCGGTGGGTTGACTTCGATACTCCGCAATCGCAAACGTGGGAGTAACCGTGCCCAACGGACTCCACCCACATGACACTCGTGTCTCGCGACTCGCCTCGGTCTCAGCCTTTGATACGGTAGGCGTTTTTGATGCTGCGGTTCCACACAACAACGTGACGTCCGCGTCTTCTTGTTGCACGGTCAGCGCAGCCTTGAATTCACTTCCCGCCGCTCGCGCTTTCCATCGATCCGCCACTTCGAACAAACTGTTGCCTTCAGAAAAATCCGCTGCTTCCGTCGCAATCGGATACCACGCGACGTATCCCGCGCCACGCAAGGCCGTAAAAGCGGGACTGATCTGATCCCAACTCGTATGTTTGGCGACTCCTTCTGGAACTCCGACGCGTGTCAGCCGCGTCGCATCGAGCGCGATTACGCCCTCGTATCCAATTTCGATTTCAACGGAGTCTTTCGGCTTAATCTCAACCGGCAGCGTGACGATCGCTTCGGAAAGTGATCCGGTATGGTCGATGTCGGAGGTGTAATTCTGCGAGACGAATTGGACAGGCTTACCGTCCACACGAATCGAGCGCCAGCTAAGAGAAGACGAAAGCTGCAGCGTAGCGATTTTTTGGGGATGACCGCTGTCGTTGCGAAGAGTGATTTTGCCGCGGGCCCCAAGCCTCTGCTGTTCTGGCTCAATGCGGATTTCCAAATCGTACTTCGCAATTGTGAACGCTTCGCGATCGAGCGCCCCAGCCGTGGCGACGAATCCGCAAAGCACGCAGAACAGCCAGAAGAACTTCATGTTTTCTTGGATGCGCCTTGCCGCCTCTGGCGCACAACTTCATACAGCACCACGCCAGCCGCAACGGACACATTGAGCGACGGCACTTTCCCTAGCATCGGAATCGACACCAGGAAATCGCAGTGCCTTCGTACTAGATCGTGAACGCCCTTACCTTCAGCGCCGAGCACGATGGCGCAATGCATGTTGTAGTCAATGTCATCCCAGGTTTTTTCACCACGTTCGTCGAGTCCAACGATCCACAAATCTTTTTCTTTCAACTCTTCGAGGGTGCGCGAGATGTTCGTAACTTTCGCGATCGGAAGATGCTCACTTGCTCCCGCTGAAACCTTCGCCACCGCCGCCGTAACCGCGGCCGACCGCCGCTCGGGGATCACGACGCCATCTGCGCCCGCAGCGTCAGCAGTGCGCAGAATCGCTCCCAGATTGTGCGGATCTTCAATACCATCGAGCACCACAACTAATGAATGTTCTCCGCGACGTGAAGCGATGATGTCGTCAATGTCGCTATATTGTTTCGCGGAGGTCGCGGCGACAATGCCCTGATGCGCGGCGGTCCCGGCGATTTCGTCGAGTTCCAACCGCGACAAGATGCGCAGAGGGATGCCGATCTTGCGGCACTCTTCCATCACCCGCCGCAGCCGGATATCTTTCCGTTCTTTCGCGACTCCAACCCATTCGAAGTTGCGCCCACGCGCCTTCAGCGCTTCTGTAACCGTATTGATTCCGTAAAGAATATTCACGCAAACCAGTGTACCGCTTGCGGGTTGGAGGAGTCCGCAGCGAGAACATTTACCACAGGGGCACAAAGGGACACGGGGAAAGGGAGGATCAACCAGCTCTCTCAACCGCTTCACGCTTAACCCCGGGCCATGCATTTGGCTTTCCCCCGTGTTCCTCTGTGCCCCCCGTGGTAAAGCCGTTGCCTCCGCTGACTGATAAACTGAAATGTCTAAGAAGTCATCGTGAACAACGTCTACATCCTGTCCGCGGTACGTACTCCGATCGGAAAATTTGGCGGTTCGCTCGCCTCTCTTTCCGCGGCGGATATGGGAGTGGTCGCCGCCAAAGAGGCGCTCGAGCGCTCTGGCGTGCAACCGAAGCAGATCGAAGAGACGATTTTTGGCAATGCCCGCCAAGCCGGCGGAGGCCCAAATCCTGCGCGCCAGATTTCGATTCGCAGCGGCATCCCTCAAGAAGTTCCGGCCTACACGGTGAACAAAGCTTGCGCGTCCGGCATCAAGTCCGTCGCGTTGGCCTTTCAGGAAATCGCCGTCGGCAATTTGGATTGTGTCCTCGCAGGCGGCACCGAGTCCATGTCACGGGTTCCTTACTATCTCGAAGGCGCGCGCTTTGGATATCGTCTCGGAAATCAGGACCTCGTCGATGGCATGTATCGCGACGGATTCTTTTGCCCGATGGCCGAAATGCTGATGGGTGAGACCGCCGAGGTTCTCGCGGAGGAGTACGGAATTTCCCGCACCGAGCAAGACCAGTTCGCTCTCATATCTCAGCAACGCGCGGCGACCGCGCAATCCACCGGACGTTTCGACGCAGAAATCGCTCCCGTGACAGTCACAGGCAAGAAAGGCGCGACCGTCTTCTCGCGCGACGAACACTTATTTCTCGACGCGAGCATGGAAAAGATGGCGAAGCTCGCTCCGGTCTTTTCTAAAACTGGAACGGTCACCGCCGCAAATTCTTCCGGCATTACCGACGGTGCAGCAGCCATGGTGATCGCGAGTGAAAAATTTGCAAAAGAAAACAATCTGAGGCCTCTGGCTCGAATTGCAGGCGCTACCTCCGCGGGCGTGGAGCCGCGCCGCATGGGCATCGGTCCTGTGCCCGCCATCCACAAGATGGAGCAGAAGCACGGCCTCAAGCTCAGCGACTTCGATCTGGTGGAATTGAATGAAGCCTTCGCCGCTCAGGTATTGGCGTGCGACCGCGAACTGCATTTTGATCGCGATAAGCTCAACGTCAATGGCGGATCCATCGCTCTCGGCCATCCTATCGGCTGCACCGGAACGCGCATCACCGTCACGCTCCTCCACGAAATGCTGAAACGCAAATCGCGCCGCGGACTCGCTACCCTCTGCGTCAGCGGCGGCATGGGAATGGCACTGGCTATTGAGAATTGCTCCTAGCCATTTAGCTTCTCCATTTTCTCGGTAATCCGACTAGCGGCCTGGCCTCCCCCATCGTTATACTCAGCACTTGAAGATATGACGCTCGCTGCCGTACATTCCGGTTCCGCCAGTCTGGCTCGAAACCCAATGCCGCTCTCTGCGATCATCGTCGATGACGAACAGCTGGCTCGCGACGAGCTCGCCTATCTGCTCAAGAACCTCGGGGACGTAAACATCGTCGCGCAGGGTAAAAACGGCCTTGAGGCGATCAGTTTGATCAAAGAGCACAATCCCGACATTGTGTTTCTCGACGTCCAGATGCCGGGACTCGACGGCTTCGGCGTTATTAAGAAGTTGCTTGACCGCAAGGTTGCGCTGCCGAAGATTGTCTTCGCTACGGCCTTCGACCAGTACGCTGTCAAGGCGTTTGAGGTAAACGCGGTTGACTACATCCTCAAGCCTTTCGATAAGAAACGAGTCGCGCAATCCGTCGAAAAAGCGCGTTTGAAGATGGAGGCTGTCGGTGGTCCCGAAGAGAAATTCGAGACTCTCGTTCGGATGCTGGAGTCCCAAAAGCCGCAGACCGCAAAGATTTTGATCAAGGCGGCAGGAAGATTATTCCTGACCGATCCCAAAGATATCTGTTACGCGACCATAGAGGACGGCGTCATCACCGTCGCCACCACCGGCCACGCCGGTATGGAAGGTCATTCCAACTGCCGAACGCTGGAAGAACTTTTCGAGAACCTCGATCCCAATCTATTCTGGCGCGCTCATCGGTCATTCCTTGTGAATATCAATCACATTCGCGAGGTTGTGCCATGGTTTAAGAGTTCCTACCAGTTGCGAATGGACGACAAAAAGCAGACTGAAATTCCAGTGAGTCGCGCTCAGACCCGACGTCTGCGAGAGCTATTCAACCTCTAAGGGTCTGTCTTTAACCCAGTCGCCTCTACCCCTCAAGAATCTAATCTCGACCTCGTGAAATAAAAATAGGCGGACGCGAGAGTGCTGCGTCCGCCTGGGGAGGGATGAATTTAGGACGCGATCGCTTGCAAGGCGATCCGATTCGGGATCACCAACGTCGCACCTTCCAGTCGAATCAAATCTTTCCGCTTCATATCGCTCAGCAAGCGAGTCACGGTTTCTCGCGAAGAGCCAATCATCTGCGCGATCTCTTCGTGAGTGAACTCTGTGGCCACCCGCAACTCCCGGTTGCGCGGCTCATCTTCGACCCACGAAAGTAGTAGCTTAGCGAGCTTCTCGGTCGAACTGCGGGCGAGTAGCAACTCGTGCACATCGTCGAACGATCCGGTGACTTCATGAGCCAGAATATTTGCGCACGCGAGCGCGGCGCGGCTGTCGCTCGCGATCAACTGTAGAAAGCTTTCTCGCTCCACAAACTTAATCTGACAAAGCTCGATCGTGGTCACGGTGATCGGGGAAGGCAGACCGCCCATTACCGCGCTCAGCCCAAGCACGTGACGGTTCCCGGTAATTTTCAGAATGACAGTCTTGCGATCACGGGCTTCGATCGTGAGCTTTACTCGGCCTGAACAGGCGATGTAAACGCCTCGGGGCATCTGACCCTCCGTCAACAGAGTCGCGTTTGGCGGATACAAAGTCACGTGTCCCATTGCGCTAAACTCATTCATCAGAGGCGGACGCAAGTTACAAAAATCTCCTTCTTGTCGTAAGGTGCAGCCGAGACAGTCGCTCGGGATTGCGAAGCGTCGCGGTAAACTCATCACAAACTCCTGCACTTAGACTTGAACAACCACTCGAACGGCACAAAATCGTTGACAAAATTGCACGCCGCGGAGGGAGGAACGGAGCACGCAACCTTCATTCATAGTGCACATAAAAGGCCACGGAACTAATCGGCTAAGTGTTCGTGATTGCAACGTTTCTTTTCGTGTTGCGGACCCGGGCGCCAGGAACGCAGCCGCGGCATCGGCTCGACGCCGACAATCCGGCAGCAAACCTAGGTGTCTGGATAGTGGTTTTCGAGATTGTGATTTAGGAATTATCAGTTCGGGACTCTAATGCAGATAATCTGTGCGGGCAATACCGAGCCTTTGCATTTTGTACTGCAGCGTCGTTCTCTTCAGCCCCAGGCGCGCTGCTGCGCCACTCGGACCGGACAGCACTCCTCGGGTCTGGCGCAGAATTTCAACGATGTGTTCGTGTTCCCGATCGCGCAGAGTTCCATCGGAATCAGGAGCCTGTCCGGAGGCTTCTTTCCGCAACTCTTCGAGGGGCGAGGTCAATCGGTTGCCCTCCGACAAAATCACCGAACGCTCGATAAAGTTCTCCAGCTCTCGAATATTTCCCGGCCAGCTCCACTGCATCATGATCTTGATCGTTTCATCTGGGATGATGTCGATTTTTTTGTGAAGTCTGGCGGAGCAGCGTTCGACGAAATGTCGTATCAGCATTGGGATATCTTCCCGTCGCTCGCGCAATGCTGGCAGATGAAGCGGAAACACGTGCAAGCGGTAGAAGAGGTCGCCGCGGAATGCTTTTTCTTCCACGGCCCGGACCAGATCTCGATTGGTAGCGGCGATCAACCGCACGTCGACTCGAATAGTTTTTGTCCCTCCCAGGCGCTCGAATTCCTGGTCCTGCAAAACCCGCAGCAACTTGGGCTGCATCTCCAACGGAATTTCTCCAATTTCGTCGAGCAACAAAGTGCCTTTGTCCGCCAACTCGAGCCTGCCGAGTTTTTGACTCACCGCTCCAGTGAACGCACCTTTTTCGTGGCCGAATAGTTCACTTTCCAACAAACCCATGGGGATCGCAGCGCAGTTGAGTTTGATGAAGTTGCGGTCTTTGCGACGACTCATATTGTGGATCACACGAGCGATGCGCTCTTTGCCAGTCCCGGTTTCACCCGTGATCAACACCGTGGAGTCGGTGTCCGCGACGATGGCCGCATAATCCAAAACGCGCTTCAGAGCAGGACTGTTGCCAATAATGTCGTCCGTACGGGTTGCGCTCCGGATCTCATATTCCAGATAGCGCTTCTCTTGCACCAGCCGATCCTGCAGTTGTGCAATTTTTCGATACGCGTAAGCGTTCTGCAGAGCGGCCGCAACCTGGTTCGCAACCTGCTGCAGATACTCCACCTCCGGCGGCCCGAACGCATTCTCAAACGTGCTGCTTGGATTCAAAGCGCCCCAGATTTGATTGCCCGCGATCAAGGGGACGCTGCACACAGATCGAACCCCAAATTCGTACATCGCTTTCGCCAGCGATGTCGTCATCTTGGACAGATCTTCCGCCGTTAGAAACGTGACCCTCCGCGTTTTGATCGCTCGCGCTGAGAGTGATTGGTCCAGTGGGACCATCGTGCCATGGCTGAGAAATGGCTCCCATTCCAACGTGTCGCCGTAAACATGGGTGCTCTTCCCATCCTCGTCTAGCAGGCAAAGAATAGCGCGGTCGTATCTGGCGATACCTCGAACACTGGAAAGAATCACGGGCAGAAGCTTTTCCAACTCCAGACAGGAACTCAGTTCGCGGCTGATCGCAACCAGACTCTGCTGCTCTTCAAAGGCGCGATGGGCGCGATCTTTCTCCAAAGCTAACGCCCCCATCAGCGCCACGCGAGAGAGGAATTCAATGTCTTCGGCGCGCAACACCTCAGGAACATTCTTGCCCAAGCCGAGCGCTCCGAAGTGAGCAGAGGGAGTGCTTATGGGGAGAACCGTGTAAGACCGCACTCCATGTGTAAGTAACTCCGGAACGCAGCCCGGAAAGCGATCCTCGGATTTCGTGTCAGCGATCGCAACCGTTTCCTGGTGCTTCCACGCCCATCCGGTGGCAGCCTCATCGACGCGGAACGCGTCGAACTCTCCACTTTCGCGATTCTTTTTCCAATATTGCGTGAGCATGCAATCCCGGCGCGGATCGTGGAGGGAAAGATTTAGTAACTCGCCACCGGTGAGTTCTAACACTGGAGCGGCAAGTTCTTTGAATGCGTCAGGAAGGCTTTGGGCTCGTGCCACCAAGTCGGTGATCTCAAGCAAGAGCCGATACCGGTCGGGTTCAGGTGAAGCATCCGACTCGATCACCACGATATTTTCAGACACGGTAAGCCTCCTGCACCTGCTAAGTGCCATACGCTAGCAGCTTGTTGAGCAGGAACTGGGGGTCATCGCAACTTGCCAAGTTGCGGGACTCTCGTTCATTACAGTGTGCGCAGGTGTCGGTTCCTTTATTCGGGACCCGATCAATTTCTCTCCGGTTGGAGAGCCCCCTCAGGTTCTGCGACACTCTTCTCCGGTAAGTGCTTTCCCGGCAAGGATACTTCTACTCTGTCTCATAGTCACAGGCAACTTAAAGCGGCCATGTCGCTCGATCCTGGCGGCACCGTTGTGGAGGGGATTGACCTGTCTTCAATGGCGGCATCAGGCAATGGAGAAATAGGACAGCCGATCGACCTTCCTGATGGTGCTTTTTTGGGGAAGAGTGTTCCAGCGTGTATCAAACTATATCTTTCAGCTTCCCGGAAGAAAAAGACTTCTAAAGAAATTACGGCGGCACTTCGAGATGGGGGCGTCGAATCAACCTCCGGGAGTTTCGACAACGTTGTAACGACGGCCTTGAATCGCTTACGTACTGCGGGGGAAGTATTGAAATTCAAGGACGGGTGGGGTTTGTCAGAATGGTATCCGGCCAACATGAGGACGGGCGGATCGGCTGGCAAGCAAGTAACGAAGGGCAAGAAGAAAACCAAAAAGGGGAAACCGAAAACAACGGCGGCGGCTCCCGTCTCCGTGACCGGAGATGCCAAAAAAATAACCGAGATAACAAAGACGGCAGATAAGCCAGAGGCTCGGATGCTTGCGTTTTTCAAGGAAAATGACCGCGAGACGAGTCCTAGCGAAATTGCAACGACGCTTGGTTTAGATTCAGACGACCCACTTGATGCTGGCGAAACTGGCACATCAAAAGAAAATTCAAAAACTCGTGTCGGGTAATTTTAGGGCACTCGGAGCTGCATAGCGATAGGTGGCGAGGCTAAATGGACTCGGACTTTTGCAAAAAAATCGCGGATTACTTTGGCATTGAAGTGGTGCCTCCCCCTTGTCCCGTACAAGAACTATTTAACCGTTACAAGAAACACATGGACAAGCGAGTCCTAAAAAGCCCGTTGCCCGAAGAAATCCACCTATTGTCCGAAAATTTCCCTTATTGGATAAAACTTGAGAACCCAAACCCGTCGAATCTACTGGAGATAATTCCTGCAAAATCAAATGTCGTTGTCCCTATGCTAGAGGCAGGTACATTCGATCAAACAGGGTTCACATTTGACGAGCGAAGGGCAAACGCCCTTTTTAACATTCCCGAACTACTACAGTCTCCAAATTGCATACACACTAATCTACGTAATCACGATTGCAGAGGCGGGGGCGGTATCAAAGGTGACCATATGTATGTTCGCTACTATGGCAAGAAGAGTAGGAAAGTGGCCTTTACCACTACGAATCCTAGAATAGGCAAAATAATCTTGGTGAGCTCTTTTTGGACGCATAAGGGTTGGGTTGAGGAATGTGCAAATATGCCAGCAGTTTATGTGGCGGAAGGCGGAAAATGCATATGCAAATAAAAAAAAGACCGCGTGAGCGGTCTTTCTGCCCATTACTCCGGGTCCAGAGTAGTACCTAGATTGCTCTAGGCGGAAGTTCATTTATTATGATAAAGCATTGCGCTTATAATGCAAGATAAATATAAAGTCAAGGAATATTTTTTAACTCCATTGTAATGAGCCTTATACAGGGAATATTTACTTCTCCTGTCCGCCTGTGTTCGTATTTTGTTCTCGTTTCACTTCCTCTTAGCCCAACGGGCGCGAGCTGCCAGCGATGCCCTTTCCCTCCGCTCTTCGGGCGTCATCGTGTCTAAACTACGCTTGCCTCCAATTCGACCGCCTTTTACCCCCATTTTCGACATGATCCGAGATACAACGAGCGACACTCTGTGCTTGGGCTTGCTTTCGGTCTCAGCCGTGGAACGCTCTACCATGAGGAAGGCGGCTTGGTTTACATCCGAAGGTCTCTTGCTAATACGCTTTGGCATGACCCAAGTATGCCATGGTCGCCATCAGAATCAAAATTCAAAGTAGCCCACTACCGGCATTTGTTGTTACCACTTCGACTCAAGCCGATTGTTAATCAACCGCTTGCCTAATAAGCCGATTATCAATCCTCGCCTGATTACACGTGTGCGTGTGAGCAAAATTGCTCACTTTTCTGAATTCACCGGCAATTCCGCCCTTCCAACGAACCTCATTTGCGTCGCCCGATTTGTTGGCACCCCTTCAAGCTTCAGGTAAGATTTTGAAATGGCGCGCGGCTGGGAAAGTAAATCCGTCGAGCAACAGCAGGAAGAAATGTCTGGGCGACACGACATTCCTCGTCCACCAATCTCGCCTGAACAACAACGGGTCAATCGAAAGCGTGAAGGCCTTCTGCTTTCCCGGCAACGCTTGGAGCAGCAACTTCAGACCGCCTGCAATCCGCGCCATCGCCAGATGCTAGAACAGTCGATCGCGGAGATGGATAGCCAACTCTCATCCCATGAACAAGTTACAGACCGATCCACACCAAAGTGAATAGTCCTGACGCATAGCCCCTATAACGAAAACCCCGGTTCTGATCCTGATCCGCTGACGTATAATTGAGGTGTAGATGAAAGCTTACGTTTACGTTTCGTTGAAGAAGAGCGTGCTGGATCCCCAGGGCAAGACCATCCACGGCGCGCTGACGAAGATTGGATACAAGAGCCTGCACGACGTGCGCCAGGGAAAGTATTTCGAAATTACTCTCAACGGCGGCATCTCTAGAGACGACGCGAAGGCGGAAGTGGAAAAGATCGCGCGCGAAGTTCTCACGAATCCGGTGATTGAAGAGTTTCGTTTCTCCCTCGAAGAGTAAGAATCGTTTTCTGTACCAGCGGTACCCCCCGCCGAAACACTCAGCAAGGAGCCAAGAATCCAATGTGTGGAATTGTGGGATACGTAGGCAAAAAAGAAGTCGTCCCCGTAATCATTGAAGGCCTCAGGAAGCTCGAGTATCGCGGCTACGACTCGGCAGGAATCGCAGTCTCCGGGAACGGGGCGGGGTTACAAATTCGCCGCGCCGAAGGAAAGCTGCGAAATCTCGAGGAAGTCATCCGTGTTAAGCCGCTCGACGGCACCTACGGGATCGGACACACGCGCTGGGCTACCCACGGTCGTCCGACGGAAGAAAACGCACATCCACACCGTGATTGCACCGGAACGATCGTTGTCGTCCATAACGGCATTGTCGAAAACTATCTCTCGTTGAAAAAGAAGCTGATCGCCGAAGGCCATAAATTCACCACCGAAACCGATACGGAAATCATCGCTCACCTCGTCGAAAAGTATTACCTGCAAACAGGAGGCACCCGCCCTCCTCTCGAAGAAGCCGTGCGCAAAGCGGTGAAGGAACTCACCGGCGTATTTGCTCTGGTTGTGATCTCGGTGGAAGAGCCCAACAAGATTGTAGCCGCCCGCAACGGACCGCCCGCAGTCATCGGCATCGGCAAGGACGAATACTTCGTCGCCTCCGACGTTCCCGCATTGCTCGATCACACGCGCGATCTTTTCTTTATGGGTGATGGCGATCTCGCCGTGCTCACGCAGACCGGCGTGAAAGTCACTGACTTCGATGGCAATCCCGTGGAGCGGAAAACGCAGCGTATCACCTGGGATCCCATCATGGCGGAGAAGGGTGGCTTCAAACACTTCATGCTCAAGGAAATTTATGAGCAGCCCCGTACCGTCCGCGATACAACGCTCGGCCGCGTCTCGCAGGATACCGGCGCAATTTTCCTCGATGAGATGCAAATCACCGAGGCGGAATTCAAGGCCCTGAAGAAAATTAATATCACTGCCTGCGGAACCAGTTGGCATGCCGGACTCGCTGGCAAATACATGATCGAAAATCTTGCCCGCGTCCCGGTCGAAGTGGATTACGCGAGCGAATGGCGCTACCGCGATCCAATCTTGGGGAAAGACGAAGTCACTCTCTTAATTTCGCAGTCAGGCGAAACTGCCGACACCATCGCAGCGCAGCGCGAAGCGAAATCCAAGGGATCGAAAACTCTGGCTATCTGTAACGTCGTCGGATCGATGATAACCCGCGAGGCCGCCGGAACCGTCTACACGCACGCCGGCCCTGAGATCGGAGTGGCATCGACCAAAGCCTTTACGGGACAACTCACAGCCCTTTACCTGTTCGCGCTCTATCTCGCTCAGGTGCGCGGCTCTATCACTCCGGAGCAAGCCAAAGCCGCTGTGCAAGAACTGACTCACATCCCTGGCAAGATCGAGCAACTTCTCACACAGGATGAAGCCTGCGACGAACTCGCTAAGACTTACGTTCGCGCGCAGGATTTTCTATTCTTGGGACGAGGCATTCACTATCCCATCGCTTTGGAAGGCGCGCTGAAACTTAAAGAAATTTCCTACATCCACGCCGAAGGATATCCCGCCGGAGAAATGAAGCACGGCCCCAACGCGCTCATCGATGAAAATCTTCCAGTCGTGATCATTGCAACGCGCGATGTAAATAGTCCGCTGTCGATGATCCGCTATGAGAAAACGATGTCGAATTTGAAGGAAGTGAAAGCTCGTTCCGGAAAAGTCATCGCGCTGGCCACCGAAGGCGACACCGAAATTACCGAAGAGGCAGATCACGTACTGTTCATTCCAGCCGCACCCGAAGAACTCTCAGCGATTCTGGAAATCGTCCCGCTGCAACTTCTCGCGTATCACATCGCTGTAAGGAGAGGCTGCGACGTGGATCAACCGAGGAATCTGGCTAAGTCGGTGACGGTGGAGTAGGGAGGGGCTGCAATCTTCTCGCCGGCGGCAACGACAATCAGTACACTGCACCATGAGTGCAGTTCGCGGGGAACTGCGTACACAGTAGCGGCGGCTGTCACCAAATCGTCTTCACCACTTTCGCACGCCGAATCTCTCGGTCCGCTGTGACCAAACTCATCCCTTCTACTAGCGCGGTCGCCCCAATCACCCGGTCCGCCGGATCTTTCGGATAGCCTGCTGGCAACGTCAGCGTGCGCGCACAGGCGCGCGCGCTGATCGGCAGCACGACGAAGCGATCTTCAACGTCTTTCAGGAAAGACTCCAGGCTCAGACTGAAGGAAATTCGCCCATTTAGGTTAGCCGTCGCAATCTCCAGCAGAGTTATGCCGCAAATAGCCAATCCGCCACCGTTCCGGCGGACATCATCGATCGCGGCGTGCGCCGCCTTCGACAACCGTGCCGGATCAGATAACAGCCAAAGAACGACGTGCGTGTCCACCAGAATCAATAAAGATCTCCCCACTCCTCGGGCGAGATGATCGGCCCCACAATATCGCCGTGAATTTTCACCTTCCCCTGATGCAAGCCATAAATATCGTCCTTCTCCGCGTCGGCCGGAACCAACTTGACCACCGGCTTGCCGCGTTTCGTGATCACAATAGTCTCGCGTTTCGCTTGCACTTCGTCCATTACAGCAAGGCAACGTGCCTTAAACGAACCCGCCGCCATCGTTTTCATGTCGCCCCTCCAACGTTATGTTCATGGTCATTGTACCATGGTCATAAGCAAAAAGCTCGAGAGACGTGCTGGACTGCGCCTTGGGAGAATCGGAGCGATCCCCCAGACGAAGGCATCAAAAACAAAAAACATGTATACGGATGACGAGCCCTACTTAGGCATCACGACAACTTCTTCCTTGGGAAGCGCATCCAGCGTAGCTTTGTCGATTCCCAAGTGCGCCAGCACCAACTCCGGAGGAGTATGTGTGAGCCATTCTGAAAGCGCGAGATCCTGATACGCGCTGCTCTTGAACATCTCCAGGAATTTCAAATCTGTATCGCCAGTATTTTGAACATAGTGCGGCAGCGTCTTCTGGATATATCCCACGTCGCCAGCTTGAAAATCCATCGTACGAGCACGACCACCTGTCGCAAACACAGTCATTCTGCCCGTCCCGCTGATGTAGTACTGCCATTCATCGGCATTGGGATGCCAGTGCAGTTCGCGAATTCCGCCCGGATGCACTGTCACAATCGCCGCCGCCATTGTTGTCGAGACTTTAAACTTGCTGGAATCAATGATTCGCACCTCGCCGCCCTTAGTAGTCTTGGTGACCGGCATCTTTGATGTACGAAATGCAAAATCCTGCGGCGTGGAGCCGAGCACTCCAGCGGCAGTTTTCTGGTCATCCGCCAGCGGACCCGGAACAGGAGCCTGGAAAATAAATTTCTCTTTCCGCGGCATCTTGTCCATCGCTTGCTGACTTACCCCAAAATTTGCTGCCAAGACATCATGAGGTGTATGCGCCATCCAATCGGTAAGCAACACTGTTTCGTATTCCGAAAAGTTTCCGTCATCAAAGACCAAGAGGAACTCGGCGCCATCCGGACCAAGTCCTTGAATGGAGTGCGGAACGCCCGGAGGGAAGTACCAGAGATCACCTTCGGCGACATCGGCGACAAAACTCTTGCCGTCAAGATCAACCGCCGTGATTCGTGCGCTGCCGTAGAGCATGATCGACCACTCGGCTGCCGTGTGCCAGTGCAACTCGCGCACGCCTCCGGCCGTCAGTCTCATATCCACGCCGGCAATTGACTTCGATACGGGGAGTTCTCGGACCGTCACTTCACGCGACCAGCCGCCCTCCTGCATCCGTTTGTGAGAGATTCCGAAGGGATACTTGAAGGCCTGCACTCCGCCAGCGTCAGTCTGAGGCGGTAAGAATGAATCGGGATTCTGCGCGTCCAACGGCGGATTTCCCGGCCCCGGCGCGCTCGAACTGCGATCCCCTTTAGTGGGATATGGATGCTGTTCCTGAGCGGAAGCATCTGCCGCCGACAGCATTCCAGCCGCCGCCAACGCTGCGGATCCGACTCCCAAAAATCCGCGCCGAGAAAACTTGTCCTGCTTCAAGCCGCCCTTCAGTTCGTCGCTCATATATCCCTCCATCTCGTAACAAAGTTTTTTCTTAGTTCCGATTTGCGAAAAACAATGCGGCAGCAATGCAGCAGTGTCAATCGGGCGGCACCTCGGGCCCCGACTCCTAACAAAACCGAAGCGTCCGACTGAGATTTTGTATCATCCAATTCAGAAATGGCCCAATTCAAAACATTTGAAGCCCAAGTACTACGATCTAGCCCGCTCTCGGAGTTCACGCGCCACCTCGAACTGGAAGTAAGTGGCACAACTAAATTCGGTTTCGTCCCCGGACAATGGCTTTCCGTCAAGGCCAACACGCCGGACGGGGAGGAAATCACGCGCGCCTACTCGATCGCATCGCCGCCTTCCGAGAACGGACAGGTGGCCTTCTGCCTGAATCGCGTCGAAGACGGATTCATGTCGAACCATCTGTGCAATCTCAAAGAAGGGGAGAAGGTCACGTTTCAAGGACCGTTTGGCGATTTCACTTTGCGTCCACCATTGCGCGACACCGTATTCATCGCCACTGGAACCGGAGTGGCTCCTTTCCGCTCCATACTGCAGTGGCTGTTGGCCGACAAAGAGCGTCATCAGGGACGCGAATTCCGTCTCCTCTTCGGCGCCCGCAACACAGAAGACATTTATTACCGGGAAGAGTTTGAACAACTCGCGGCCAATCATTCAAACTTCCATTTCCTGCCCACCCTGAGTCGCGCCGAAGAAACGTGGAAAGGCTTGCGAGGATATGTCCAGCAACACCTCGGCGAAATCGTCGGAATGCGCACCGACATGCATGCCTACATCTGCGGCCTCGACAAGATGGTTAAAGCGAATCGCGATCTTTTAAAAAGCCTAGGCTGGGATCGAACTTCGATCCGTTTCGAAAAATACGATTAAATCGCTGCGACCGAACTTGTTGAACTGAACCCCGAAACTCGTAAAATGAATCCCGCTCCTGCAAATCACCCGGGGGCAGCGAACTGCGGCTTTAGCCGCTGAGGAGATTTCACAGTGTACGTCGCCGACGAAAAGCGTTACGACTCGATGCAATATCGCCGCTCCGGACGCAGCGGCATTCAACTTCCCGCCATCTCCTTAGGCCTCTGGCATAATTTCGGCGGCGTCGATAATTTTGAAAATTCGCGAGCCATGCTCCGCCGCGCCTTCGACCTCGGCATCACCCACTTCGACCTCGCTAACAACTACGGCCCTCCCTATGGATCGGCGGAAGAGACTTTCGGGCAGATCCTGAAAAAAGATTTTCTCCCGTATCGCGACGAGCTGATCATCTCGACGAAAGCCGGATGGGATATGTGGCCCGGCCCTTACGGCGACCTCGGATCGCGTAAATACATGCTAGCTAGCCTCGATCAGAGCCTGCAGCGCATGGGCATCGAGTACGTCGACATCTTCTACCATCATCGTCCCGATCCCGATACTCCGATGGAAGAATCCATGGGAGCCCTCGACACTGCGGTGCGTTCCGGCCGCGCTCTCTACGCCGGAATTTCCGCCTACAACGCGGAGCAGACTACGAAAGCCGTGAAAATCCTCCGCGATTTGGGAACGCCGTGCCTGATCCATCAGCCAAAATATTCAATGTTCGTGCGCGATCCCGAGCAGGGATTGCTCGACGTCTTAGGAAAAGAAGGCGTCGGCTCGATAGTCTTCAGTCCCCTGGCACAGGGACTACTTTCCGATCGCTATCTCAACGGAATTCCCAGTGACTCGCGTGCGGCCCGCGATTCCTCACTAAAACAAACAGACATCGGAGAAGAAAGGATCGCCAAGATCCGCGCCTTGAACGGCATCGCAAAGCAGCGCGGACAAACTCTCGCGGAGATGGCCGTGGCCTGGGTACTGCGCGATCCCCGCGTCACGAGTGCCCTTGTTGGAACCAGCAAGGTCTCGCAGGTAGATGACAATGTCGCCGCGTTGAAGAACCTCAAATTTGCGGATGAGGAGTTGAAGAAGATCGACGCCGTGCTGGCAGGAAAATGATCGGCGCAGCATGCAAGCCGAGTTGCAATTCGTTTGCAGGACCGGAAGGTTGCTACTTCGCCAACTGCTCTAAACGCTCGAGCGTATCAGGATATTTCGCAGCGAGCAGCAACAGCGCTGCAGCCTGGGCGTTAGGTTTGGCTCGACCCTGTTCCCATTTTTCAAGCGTGCGTTCGTTAGTGAATAGCTTGCGCGCAAAAACACTGCGAGAACATCGGAAGTGCGCTCGCACCTGTTTGATCATTTTCGGCTTTACGTCGGGGAGAGCACGCGGTTCGACTTTATAGCTCCTTAGGGTAATTTTTCCGGAGCGATGCGCGCTCATCGCCGCCACACCTTGCATCATTTCACCGAATAGATCTCTTTTCTTTGCCACCGTCTATTCCTCTATCTTTCCAGTCTGGACTTCTTCTCGATATCAATCGCCGCCTTCAAAGTTCTTCTTTGTTCCGGCGTCAGGTCTACGGCTTCGTTCTTGCTATACAAGGTCACGAGCCATACTTGGTCTTCACTGTCGAACCAGTAATAGATAATCCGCAATCCGCCCCGGCGACCTTTTCCCCGGCGCGCGTCCGCCCATCGCAGCTTGCGGAATCCGCCCGTCCCCGGAATCACGTCGCCAAGTTCAGGGGTGTTGGCGAGCACATCTTGGAGCCGTCGGTATTGCTCATCGTCTAGATATCGCGCCAAGTAGCGAGAAAATGATGGTGCTTCAAGGAACTCCATCCGGAGCGGCCCCATACGCCGCTAGCGTTCTAATACAAGTATACGCTATTAGCGTATAAAGCAACGTACTGAAATGCGGTAAAATCGCCCGCGAGAGTACCCCGTGAAAGCCTCAGCTAAACCCCTCATTCGCTGTGCCTGGGCCAGCAACGACCTCGCGATCGCCTATCACGACCGCGAATGGGGCGTGCCGCAGCACGATGACCGTGTGCTTTTCGAATTCCTGATTCTGGAGGGCGCGCAAGCCGGTCTCAGTTGGGACACGATCCTACAAAAGCGCGACAACTATCGCGCGGCCTTCGATGGATTCGATCCGAAAAAAGTGGCGCGCTATGACTCGCGCAAGATTAAGCAACTCATGAGCAATGCAGGCATCATCCGCAACCGGCTGAAGATCGCCTCAGCGGTGCGCAATGCGAACGCGTTCCTCGCAGTCCAAAAAGAGTTTAGGAAGTTCGATCGTTACATATGGCGATTCATCGGAGGCCAGCCACGCGTGAATTCCTGGCGGCTTGGGAATCGACTCCCGGCCACCACCCCCGAGTCCGACGCGATGAGCAAAGACCTGAAGAAACGCGGCTTCAACTTCGTCGGATCGACCATCTGCTACGCCTTCATGCAAGCCACAGGGATGGTGAACGATCACGTCGTCGAATGCTTCCGATATCCCAAGTAGGTCGTGTATAAGTTGAAGGCGCGAGTGGAACCGGAGGGTATTGAGTGATTCGATTCCGTAAGTGGTACGGGATTGCGGTGATCCTGATCTCCGGCGCGACTCTTTCAAACCAGATAAGGTGCTTTAATCACGAAGCACACACCATTCAGTTGCTGGCACCACGTGTGATTTGCGTGTTCCTCGCAGCCCTTGCGTTTATGGGTGGCCTCGTGCTCATGAAGCCGAGTGACACCGACATTTTCAAATAGTCGGCTACCCGCCTTAACGCTCATTTGCAATTCGATTCCAGCGGAATAGAATGCCGCTTATCTCTTCTCAGGGGCGAGAGGTAAAGAAATGTGCGTCCGAGCAATTATTCTGTCCGCGATCATTGCCGCGCTCGCATCCGCTGGCGAAGCGCAGTGCGCAGTCAAATTCGGAACCTCATTCGTTGTTGGGGCATCAACAACGCATAGCCTAACCTCCACTTGGCTCTGGCTTCTCGATTCCCAGGAAACCGCCGAGGTTAAGTCGGCCGAGGTTAAGCCAGCCGATGACAAGACCGCCGAAAAAACTCCCAAGACTCCCGCGGGCAAAGTATGGTTGTTCCTGAATTCCAGTTTCGGGCTCTGGGTTCTCTCCTCGGTCGTCCTAGCGTGGATCACCAAGGCTTACAGCACTCGCCAAGCGGCCAAAGCCGAAAGTTTGAAGCGCGCGGAATCTGCGAAGCGACTCGATACCGAAATCGCGTACCGCGTAGCGATGGCGCTCGATGGAAATCGCATCAATGAGGCCCGGCTCGAAACGTCGCCCACGACTCCGCAGGGAATTTATCAGGTCGCCTACAACTACCTGGAAAATTTCTTCATTCAGGGCACGGAAAATAATCGCGATTTCTCTGTCTTTCCCGAATTCAGGAAACGCACCTTTCGAGCTCTCATCCTGGAGTTAATGACGTTGGTCGAAGTCCAAGAAGTGCCCGATTTGAAAGAAGCGCTCGAGGCCTACGAAGAACTTTCTGAAGGCGGCGATATAGGATCGCTGGATTCCTCTCCTCAAGCCTGTAAAGAGGCCTTCGCCCGGACGCGCGAACTACTCCAGGATCGAATCGTCCGTCCGCGATGGAAGAAGATGGTGAGCTTTCTAGCGGTTCCGAAGCGTTCGGCATCCTCGCAGCGGCCCGGCGAAGTTCGGACATAGCCCGGTCGTTGCTTTGCCCATCCCCATTGCGAAAACCCCTAACCTCCGGCATAATAATGGTTTGTCTTTACCTCGCCGGATTCTTCCGGGCAAAGGATACCGAAGTCTGTGTTAATGATCCGTCTGGCGCGCTTTGGCGCGCGCAAAAAGCCGTTTTACCGTGTGGTGGTGATTGAGAAGGAACGCGCCCGTAATGGCCGTCCGGTGGAAGTCGTGGGTACGTACAATCCGCGCACAAATCCAGCCACTTTTGAACTGAAACGCGAACGCATCGATCATTGGGTCTCAAAAGGTGCCCAGCTTTCCGACCGCGTCAAGAAACTCGTTGCCTCGCCCGCACCGGCCGCAACCGCTTCCGTCGCCTAGTCGTCCGTACCAGCAAGAGCGATCTGAATCGGCGATTCGCAATGTGAGACGCGGTTCGCATCTGCGTTTCGGCAAAAGTGACTCGCATCAGGGTATGCCTTTAGGCATACCGCATCCGGCATTTTATCAGCGCGCCTTTAGGCGTTGAATCGTCCTAGGAGTCGTAGTCAACATGATCGAGCCCGCCGCCAGCAGTCCGCGCGCCATGATGGAGTACATCGCTAAGGCGATTGTCGAGGCCAAGGGTGAGGTTTATCTCGACGAGTACGAAGACGGTGACGAAACCGTGATCGAACTCGAAGTCGCGGAATCCGATTTGGGCAAGATCATCGGACGCTCCGGCCGAGTGGCCCGCGCGCTCCGCAATATATTGAGCGCGTCTGGCTCGAAGTTGAACAAGCGTTACGTACTCGAAATCATCGAGTAAAGATTTAGAAGCGACGAAGCCAATGCCAGCCCCCGACGTGAGCGGCGAGTGGATTACCCTGGCAGTGGTTATCAAGACGCAAGGACGGCACGGCGAAGTCGCAACGGAATTGCACACCGCTGTTCCGGACCGCATCCGGCAAGACATGCACCTGTGGGCGCTGAGAAAAGATGGTCAGCGCCGCGAAGTGACGGTCGAAGATTTCTGGCCGCATAAGAATTTTCTGGTGCTGAAGTTTCAAGGCATCGAGTCGATCAACGATGCAGAACCGCTGATCGGAGCCGAACTTCAACTTCCGCGCAGTGAACGCGCCAAGCTGGAACCTGGTTGGACATACTTAAGCGACCTGGTCGGTTGCATGGTATTTGACGGCGAACGGCAAGTTGGAGAAGTAACCGACGTCCAGTTTGGAGCCGGAGAGGCGCCGCTGTTGGTTGTAAAGAGTGGATCGAAGCTGCCCTACGAGATTCCCTACGCCGAGGCTTTCCTCGACAAACTGGATCTGGAACAACGGCAGATTCGCATGAAATTGCCAGAAGGTTTGCTGGAAGTGAATGCGCCGCTGGCGAAAGAAGATAAGGAAAGAAGTAGTCGATAGTCGGTGGTCGATAGTCGTTCGCGCAGCGTTCGACCGTTGAACGTAGGGGTCTTAGCGAACGACCAACGACGAGCGACCAACGACTGGTCCCCATGAAGATCGACATCTTAACGATCTTTCCCGACTTCTTTCGCGGACCACTGGATTTCGGCATCGTTCGCCGGGCTCAGGAAATGGGCCTGGTGGAAGTTAAAGTTCACGACCTGCGGGCGTTTACGAAAGACAAGCACCGCACCGTGGATGACCGCCCGTTTGGCGGCGGCGAGGGCATGGTCCTCAAGCCGGAACCGATCTTTGAATGTTTGGAGTCGTTCGGCGACTTAGAATCGCGTGAAGCGCGCTTGCAACCGAAGGCGAAGCAGTCAGTAATTCTGCTTTCCGCTCAAGGACGCACACTCGACCAAGCGATGGCGGCAGAACTCTCGGCTCTCGATCGCGTCGTACTGATTTGCGGACGATACGAAGGCGTGGACGAACGCATCAGCGAGCATCTGGCCGATCGCGAAGTTTCGATCGGCGACTATGTGCTGAGTGGCGGAGAGTTGGGAGCAGCGGTAATCGTGGACACGATCACGCGGCTGATTCCGGGTGCAGTAGGCAACTCGAATTCGACGCAGCAAGAATCGTTTACCGAGTCGGTTGCCGCGAATGATGAAAAGAAGAACTTGACGGCTGAAGGTCGTCCAAGTTCTACATGCGGTTCGGGTGGATTACTCGACTATCCGCATTACACGCGTCCCGCGGATTTTCGTGGCATGGCAGTGCCGGAAGTTTTAATGAACGGCAACCATGACCAGATTCGCACGTGGCGCCGCAAGACAGCTTTGGAAAAAACGCTTCGCAACCGTCCCGATTTTCTGGAACGAGTCATGCTGAGCGCGGAAGACAAGAAATTACTGGCCCAGATTAAGGGCGATAGCTAGGAAGGAAACATTATGCGTAATCCGATTATCGAAAAATTGTTGGCGAAATCCCGCCGCACCGACATTCCGAAGTTTGGCCCCGGCGACACCATCAAGGTGCAGGTCAAGATCCGCGAAGGCGAAAAAGAACGCCTCCAGGCATTTGAAGGCATCGTCATCGCCAGCAAGCGCGGCGCACAGCCCAGCTTCACCGTCCGCAAAATCAGCTTCGGACAGGGTGTTGAGCGCATTTTCCCCACCGACTCCAAAGTCGTCGACAAGATTGAAGTCGTCCGCTCCGCCAAAGTTCGCCGCGCCAAGCTATATTACCTGCGCGGACTCAAAGGCAAAGCCGCCAGACTCAAAGAAGTCGAACGACCCCAGTAAAGTTTGGGGTTGCGCTTGCTGTCACTTGTCTTTTTCAGTTGTCATCCTGAGCGTAGCGAAGGATCCCTACTCCCTCAACAGATGTGAGGGGTCTAGGGTCCTTCGCGCGTTCGGGATGACGGGGCTTTAAGAGAGCTGGGAGAAATAACCAGCCCGATTGTGCTCGTCATTGTCGCGCACGCCGCTTGCGTCGCGCCTGCTCTTCGGCGAAGATGCTGATCAGCATCTAGTGCCCAACTCCAAATCCAAGTCGTCAAAGTCAAAGCCGCCGAAACCAGAGAAAATTTCTGCGGCCGCCGCGAAACTACGCCTGCTGAAGACGCTGCGCTGCACTTTGAAGTTTGAAAAACGCGCTTGGGCGACCGGAGCACAACTCGTAGCCGGAGTCGACGAAGTCGGCCGCGGATCACTCTTCGGCCCCGTGGTCGCTGCCGCAGTTATCCTCGATCCCGGATACCGCATCCGGGGCTTGCGCGATTCGAAGTTAATCCCAGCCGAGCGTCGCGAAGAACTCGCGCTACGCATTCGCGAGCACTGCATCGCGTGGGCAATCGCCGCCGTCGATTCCGCTCGCATCGATCAGATCAACATTTATCAGGCCTCGCGCTTAGCGATGCTGCATGCCGTCCAACAACTGGCACCAGCAGCAAATTATCTTCTCGTGGACGCCGTCAAGCTCGATTGCACCATCCCACAGCAACCAATCATTCACGGAGACGCTCTCTCGGCCTCGATCGCCGCCGCATCTATCATCGCGAAAGTTGAACGCGATCGCATGATCACCGCCTGGGATCCCGTGTTCCCCATGTATGGCTTAGCCTCGAATAAGGGATACTGCTCTCCCCGTCACCTAGCCGCTCTGCGCGAGCACGGTCCATCCCCACTCCACCGCCAGTCATTTTCACCAGTATGGAGCGCGCCAATTCCGCAAGAAGTTTTGGGATTTATGCTGGATGCAGTAGCGCCCGAACGAGTGCCGACAGAAGGCCCCGATGCCCCAACAGTAGTAACAGTGTCATCCTGAGCGCAGCATGAACTTCACGAAGTGAAAGTCATGCGAAGTCGAAGGACCCCTACCCCCACAACAACATTTTCAAAGCGCTGGAACGATAACCTAAGCGCTTAGGTTTCCCCTGTGCATCTCTTTGTCCTCTGTGGTCAAGCACTTGACTCACTACTTCGCCCGATAAATCTCTGTCAGCAAATCCGGCTTCGCTTCATCCCGCACCAGATGCGGAAACTTCTCTCCACCGTGATAGTCCAACTTCACCACGCGGAAGTAATCGGTGTTCTCGATGATCAATTCAATCGGCGATGAACTGCTCTTCGCTGCGTGAATCGCATCACGCCAACCGTCAGACGAAAATTTGCGTCCGTTCACCGCGACAATTTTCATTCCCGGACCAAGTCCCGCTTTCGCAGCAATCATTCCTTCGACGGTATCGCGAATCATGCCGTCGCTCCCGGCCAGCAACCCCACCGAGTAATGGGCGTCAAGGGATTTGCCATCGTGATCGTCGGCACGATCAAGTTCCGAAGGGGTCTCGTCATAGACGAGCTTCCATCCGCTGCCTTCCACTCCACCGAGTGGGCCACCGGGGCCGTAGTTAGTCAGTCGCTCCGTCCAGAAGCCACGCCAGTCGTAGGGTGCAATCTGGTTCAGCGCGTTCACGATGTCGTCAAATGTGTACGGCTTCACCATCGGACCAGTACTCGGCGCGCCATGAAACAGTTTGCAAAAATCGTCCAGCGACTTCGTGCCCTTCGTTTGCTGACGGATAATCACATCCGCCCACAGCCAGTTCAGCACGTCCTCATCGTAGTAGTCGAGGCCGCGCCGATAGTCGTCCCACGAGCGCGGAGCATTCTGCATGCTCGGAACTCCGTCGGCGGTATCTTGCAAATTACGCCACACGCGGCCTGAGCGATGGTCAATATCTGCCGCGATCTGCGCCAACGCATCGCGCGCCAACGCGGGAGTTCGTTCCGCACTGCGCGCCGCGAGCACGTCTCCCAAGTATGAAGTCAGCCCTTCGTACACCCACAGCAAATCAGTCTGCATCGGCTGTTCGTAATCCGGAGTAGCCAAATCCGCCGGACGCCGATACTTGCCATTCCACGAATGCACATACTCGTGCGACAACAATCCCGCGGACAGCTTGCGCCCGTCTTCTTCAATCAAAGACCGCTCTTCAAGGCGGCTGTCGTTCGATTCGTGATGCTCTAATCCGAAATGCGCCACGTGATCGCTGAGCGTCAGCAGAAAGTGATAGTCCGTGTAATGCCGCGCTCCAAATAACAGCCCCGCCTGTTTCACTAGATTCCGATAGTGTTCCCAAACTTCTTCAGGAGCATCGAGCGCTGCAGCGCTGTCAGCGGCAACATCGATTTCGGCTGAAGGATTTTCGGTGCTCAGCGGCACAGCTTTCAAGTACTCGCCCGTAAGGACAGGCCCGTCCACCAACATCGTCAGCGACACGGGCGCAAAATGAATGTCGCTGCCCGCCTGACTGGATACATGCAGCGATGTCCCGAATTTCCACCCAGTGGGCAAATGTAACGCCGCGGTGTAAGTCAGCTGATCGGAGGGAAATCCCGCAGGGTAAAGCAGCAGCGTGTTCCAGTTGACGATGTACAACTTTTCCGTCGCCGCGAGTCCCGCTGTGTATTCACCTTCACCCGACGACGGAGAAGCGTAATCGAGATTTGCGACTACTTCGTTTTCGCCCGGAGGAACTTCTACGTGAAAAGTAAATCCATCAAGCAGATCGCGACGCCACTTCAATGGCTTACCACTCGCCGTAAATTTCAGACCCGTAAGATCTGTGATCGGACCGGTCGGTCCATGTTCGCCAGGAATCCACTTGGGATAGTAAAGATTGAGCGTTCCAGGCTGCGCTGGAATGTGCAACTGAGCGTGGAAAATCTTGCGAGGGGCGTCCGATGCGTCCACAGACAATGCAATGTTCGGGGCCGCTGCGCCGAAAGCAACAAGCGACATCAAGCAAAACGACAAGAGAACAACAGCACAACCTACCAACTTTCTCACCGCAAATCGTGACAACATTCAACCTCCGGAGTATCGCCCCGCCGTAACACAAACAGCCCGTCAATCGTACGTCGAATATATCAGCCGCACTAAGCAACTCAGAAAACACTCGGGCGCTACCGCGTCGGCCATGTGACTGAGAGTTCACACGCCGCCTGCTATCATTTCGGACGTGTCGACGCGTGGAAAATTTATCACCTTCGAAGGTCTCGACGGTAGTGGCAAGAGCACTCAACTGGGAAAGTTGGCGCGTTCTCTCCGTGCCCACGGCCTGCTTGTGACCGTAACCCGCGAACCCGGAGGAACCGCCACCGGCGAGAAAATTCGCGAGGTGATTCTTCATTCGGCGACATCTGGACTCTCTTCGTTCGCGGAGATGGCGCTCATGTTCGCGTCCCGCGCGCAACATATTCACGAGATTATTCTTCCAGCTCTGGCCGAGGGACGCATCGTGCTCTGCGATCGCTTCACCGATTCCACGGAAGCCTATCAAGGCGGAGGCCGCAAGCTGGGCACAAAGCCCGTCCTACGTTTACACGAGATTCTATGCGGAAATCTGCAGCCCGACCTGACCATCCTGCTGGATAACGAAGTAGCATTCAGCATTGACCGCGCGCGCCGCCGCAACGAAAAGCAAAAAGGTAGTCGGACAGAAAAAGACAAAAACGACAAGAGTAGTGAAAAGAGTAAAGACAGTCACAAAGACGAGAACCGTTTCGAACAAGAAAGCCGAGCATTTTTCGGACGAGTCCGCCACGCCTACCTAGCGATCGCCAAACGCAACCCGCATCGCATACAGGTCGTGGACGCGCGAGGCACCCCCGGCGAGACGCACGCGGTTATCATGGAGTTAGTGAAGAAGAAGTTGAAACTCTGAAGTGATTTTTAGCTATTGGCCTTAGCTAAAAGCCAAGAGCTAACAGCTAAGAGCGTCTTTATGCCCTTTTCCGATTTTGCCGGCAATCCGGAAACCATCCATCGCATGCGCGAGATGCTCGCGCGCGACCGCTTTCCGCACGCGGTCATCCTTTCAGGCGCGCAAGGATCCGGAAAATACACCCTGGCCCTGATGCTTGCCCGAACCATGAATTGTCTGGAGCAGCCTGTTACCGACGGCCTCCCCGATTTTTGCGGGCATTGTTCAAACTGCACGAGGATCGAGCAATCCGCCGACCTCGACTCTCGTTTTGCTGAGGCCGTCGAAGCCCGCGAAAATATGCGCGACGCGGATAAGAAAGAAACGCGCCTGTTCGTTCAGACTCATCCCGACGTACTGATCATTCCTCCCGACCCGCCACAAATGATGATCAAGGTTGATCAGGTTCGCCACGTCATTCAGACCATCTACTATCGTCCCGGAGAAGCTCGCGAGCGCGTTTACATTTTCACCGGCTCAGCCTTCATGAAAGAAGCAGCGAACTCGCTGCTGAAAGTTTTGGAGGAGCCGCCCGACTTCGCCACTATTTTCCTGCTCACCGAAAATGCGGGAGAACTTGCTACCCACAATTCGCTCGCGCTCCATGACCTTCAATCTGGGAGCACTCGATCCCGCGGACATCGAGGTCCCGGCTCACCAAACTGCGGCCCGATTGGAAAGCTCCACAACGAGCACTGGTTGCACGTTTGAGCGAAGGCGCTATCGGACGCGCCGTATCCTTCGACCTCGATGGCTACATCGCCGCTCGCGCCCACGCGCTTATCATGCTGAAGTCCGCGCTCGGGAACGGAGACCACTCAGAACTATTCAAAACCACAGAGACCTATCGCGCCGGTGCCGACGGCCGAACGAAAATTGACGCCCTACTGCGGACGTTCTATTCGCTGCTGGAAGACTTGATGTTTCTACAATCGGGAACACCGCAACTGGTTCGCAATACCGACGTCCTCGGAGAACTAAAGAAGCTATCCGAATCCGCCGATTTTGCTTGGCTGCAGCGCGCCGCCGCTGGCTTGGGCGAAGTGGAGCGTGGATTACGCCGCAACCTATTGCGCTCCCTATCACTCGACGCCTTCGCCACCGCACTGGAACGGGTGTCGTAAATCTACGAATCCATTGTAGAGATGGGGCTTGCCCCGTCTCCGTACGCCGCGCCCAACGATCCCGCAACAACAAGCAGCTTACTGCTAACAAACAGCCACTGCACAAATTATTGTCATCCCTTGCGTGCTGTGATACCGTACCGTCAGTTCACACCTCTACAACCACAGACACCCGCTCAAGTGTTGTGGCATATTCTGCCCGTGCAGCGCGCAGGTGGTGCGATTTGCAGGTAGCGCAGGTAGCAAGATGAAAGAAACGCTCGAACCCATATCAGCCGAACAATCGGCCGATCAGGAAGGGTTTGCGAATCGCAAACTGATTCGCCCCACCCTGAATCGAACGGACCACGCGCACGCTGGCCACGTCCACAACCATGCCCCCAACCACGCACCGATGGAACGTCGCGACCGAGACCGCGACAAGAATCGGGATCGCGATCAGGACCGCTCCGGCATCCCTGCCAAGAAAGTCGCACCCACAGAGCAGACCAACGCCGAGAATTTTTATTATCAAAAACAGATGCAGTCGAAGACTCCCATGGTCATCGTGTTACGCGATGGTGAGGAAGTCCACGGCATCATCGAGTGGTACGACAAACACTGCATAAAATTAAACCGCAACGGCTCCGCCAACCTGATGATCTACAAACCCGCCATCAAATATATGTTCAAAGAAGGCGAAGGGCGGAAGTAGCCGACGAGGCGGGATTATTTTTTCACGTCAGAAATCACTTCCAGTTGGTCCAATCTACGACCCAACAAACCGAAATCGTCAGTCATCAAGGCAGTTCCTGACAGATCGATCCCAAGGAACTGCTGAAGCATTTCACCTGGCGGCTTATCGAATCCGTTCTTAAGCAATGCGATATAGCGGGGCACGAACCACTCTCGCTCTGTGGTGTAGAGATCGTAGTACTTGAGCGCAAGCAATCCGCCATACACATAATTCACATCGTAGAGTGGATCTTCATACATCAGCGATATCGTAGCCCAGCGATTCCGCAACTCGGGAGTAGTCGCGGGGAATAGTGAGAACTGGCCGTCGATCTTCAGGGTAAGGCTATCCAGATCATCAGCATTTCGAACGGTCCCGGTCGTCACGCCGTCGTAAATCGCCTGCTCCAGCAAGGCGTCCTGCGCACCATAGAACGCATCGAGGCCCTTGATGCTCAGCCACCGTTCACGATAATAGCGCTGCAATTCAGGAGTGGACGCATGCTCCGCCATAAAGTCGGCAAGAACAAGTTCATTGAAAATTGCGAACGACTCGAAAAGAAAATGCGGTCCGTTGGCATAAAAAGAATTCACACCGCTGTTACTCATCAGTTGCCGATGAACCGCGTGTCCGCCTTCATGCGCAATCACTGAGAGATCCTTGAAAGTTCCGTCATAACGACCGAAGAACAACATGCTCACGCTGCCCGGGGCGCCAACCGAAAAACCTCCCCCGTAACGATTCGGCGCGCCCCCCGGCACAATGTCTGCGCGTCCGTTCGCCGGATCGAGTAGAGCGTCGAACTGGGATTGATATTCTTTCCCAAGCGACGCAAACGCATCATGGAAAACGACACGAGCATCAGCTAAGGAAGTGACTGGTGGCGTAAGTCCGGGCGCCGAGAGCGTCATGTCCCAAGCATGCGCTGGCTGATGAACGGACTCCGCATGAACGGGCTGAGGGTAGCCCTGCTCGATTTCTCGCGACCGAATTCTTTCGTATCGCTGGGGAATGTCTCCCGCCTTCGCCATCGCATTGAGCAAGGCGCGCGTTTCCTCTGGTTTGCAGTAGAGGCTTTCATACTTCCGTGCGGGAGCATCGGCATAATGGTGCGTTTTCGCCAGCAGAGTCTGGGCCCGCACCGTCTGGATCAGCGTGAAGGCCAATAGATCGCGCTGACTGGCAAATCCCGAATAACGTCTCTTGAAACCTTCTTCGCGCACGCGCCCATCGAGGTCGGTAGCAATCAAATTTCGCTGTCGCGCCACGTCGAGATCGCCCGATGCAGTCTTTCACGGTTCCAAACGAAATTCCCGCCACAATTTGTTCGTACAACTCGAACTGCCAATCCGCAATTTGCGGTTGGAACTCGTCTAGCAACTTTTGCTCGGGTTCAGGCAGACCGTGCGGCGCGTCACGCCGAATGTCCGCAATCGCGAAACGATACGCGCCTAACGCGGGCTCTTCATTCAGGAACACACGGAGTCGCTCTTCGGGGATAGCCAGAATTTCTGGATCGAGAAACGCGGTCTTGGCGTCGAAGTCGGATTGAAGGGTCTTATCTGCGTCGCACGCAACATTCTTACGATCGCGCGCGCAACTCAAATGCAGATAGCGTTCATGCCTTGCGAATAGCTTTTGCGCGGCGTCTAACTGCTGCAGTGCGTTCAGCAGTTGATGCGATGATGAAAGCTTCCCCCTGAATCCACTCAATTCAGCAAGGGCCGAATTCAACTCCGCGCGAGCCAAGACCTCGTCCGCCGGAGTCTTGAAGTAGTAGCGGGAAAGATCTGCGGAGAGAGCAGGAGACGCGGGTGGCACCTGCGCGAAAGCTAACGTGCGAGCCGTGCATGCCGCGAATACCAACGCCAGCAGAGCACCGAACCGGTACAACCTCATCCACTCACCTCGACCGAGTCAAGTAATAGACGTTGGACGAACCGAGTCGATAGCACGTGCGGCCTATCCCATTTCGACGGTTGCGAGATAGGCCTGATAGCTGACGGCTGAGTGTGGTGTGCTGACGGCTTCCTCTTCTATAACTTCGGAAGCACAATCCCCTTCTGCGATTGATATTTTCCTTTGCGGTCTTTGTAGCTGACTTCGCAAACTTCATCAGATTGGAAGAACAGAATCTGACACAGTCCTTCGTTGGCATAGATTTTCGCGGGCAGCGGCGTAGTGTTCGATATCTCGAGCGTGACGAAACCCTCCCACTCCGGCTCGAAGGGAGTGACGTTCACGATAATGCCGCATCGCGCGTAGGTCGATTTCCCGACGCAGATTGTCAGCACATCGCGTGGAATCTTGAAGTACTCGACGGAACGGGCGAGCGCGAACGAATTCGGCGGCACGATCGCAACATCGGAGTTCACGGAGATAAACGAACGCTCGTCGAAATGCTTTGGATCGATGACCGTACTGTTGACGTTGGTAAAAATCTTGAACTCGTCCGCGACGCGCAGATCGTATCCATAGCTCGATACGCCGTAGGAAATCACTCCCGCACTCACCTGCTTCTCTGAATACGGATTGATCATGTCGTGCTCCTGCGCCATGCGCCGGATCCAGCGGTCACTCTTAATCATGAAACTCCTTTGGGATTGGGTAATTTTGCAATTTGATGAATTTGTAATTTGAAAATCGAGAACGACAGCAGCTTCGGACGGAAATTGCGCCCGCGACGCGTTTCAAATTACACAATTTCCAAATCACACACTTACAAATTTCTGTCGGCTGGTGCAGTCATCTTACGAGACAACAGGCCAGGTTGACAATCCGCCCTATCTCCCTTAGCATCAATAACTTGAGGCACAGCAGTCCGGGAAAGACGGGAGACGACGCGTGATTAAGCTCGACATCATCAATGAAGTGGTCAACCGCACCGGCATCACCAAGACCAAGGCGGAACTGGCCGTCGAAACCGTTTTCGAAAGCATGAAGAAGGCGCTCTCCAACGGCGACCGTATCGAACTGCGCGGTTTCGGCGTGTTCAATGTGCGCCCGCGCAAAACCGGTATCGGACGTAATCCGCGGACTGGCGCAGAAGTCTCCATCCCTCCCGGCAAAGCGGTACGTTTCAAACCGGGCAAGGAACTGCAGTCGATCGACTAGGACGAGACCTCTTAGTTGCCAAAGCCCACCCTGTCCCCGTCGTGAACTAGCTTCAGGCCGAATGTCCGACCCCACATCCTCATTCCCGATACGCCCAGAATTTGAAGATCGGCCCGAACCGGGCGTCTGGGTCATCCCTCGTCCCGGGCAACGCTGGTGGCTTTATATCTTATTTTTTCTGCTGACCGGACTCAGCACCATGGTCGTCGGCGCGCGCATGGAATCCAACTTCCTGCTCCGCCAACCGATATTTTCGATGAGCGACAATTCTCTGCCGCTCTTCCCCATCAGTTGGATCCTGCATCATCCGTCAAATCTCTTGATGGGTCTTCCCTTCTCGCTGACTCTGATGTTCATCTTGTTCGCACATGAGATGGGACACTATCTCTACGCGCGATACTACCGCGTGTACGTGACACCGCCGTTTTTTGTGCCGTGCCCATATCTCAGCCTGTTTGGAACGCTCGGTGCCTTCATTCGGATCAAGAGTTCGATTCCGTCACGCGCGGCACTTTTCGATATTGGAATCGCGGGGCCGATCGCAGGATTCATGCCGGCGTGTGCGGCCTTGATCTATGGACTGTCACTGTCGCGGCCGATTACCGGGCCGACATCCGATGCCCTCCAACTCGGATTTCCGCTAGCCTTCGATCTAGCCGCGCGAGCCCTGCACATCACCGTCCCGCTCACTGCGCTGTCGCTCCATCCCGTTGCTGCGGCAGCGTGGGTTGGAATGTTCGCAACTGCTCTGAATCTCTTACCAGCGGGCCAACTGGATGGAGGGCACATCGTTTTCTCGATCGCTCCTCGATTGCATCGTTGGATCTCAATGCTCGCGATTCTCGCTCTCGTGCCACTAGGAAAATATTGTTGGATGGGATGGTTTCTCTGGGCCGTCGTGCTGGCGATGACCTTGCGGCACCCAAGCGTTCCTCGCTATCCGAAGGTGACTGGTGGCCGTCGAATATTGGCGGCCTTCGCCCTACTGATGTTTGTTCTAGCTTTCACGCCCGCTCCGATTGCGAATAGTTCCGGACGGGAAGTTTGGGCAGGAGCCCGTGACACACTAACCCAATTCCGTACTCAGGTTCATCATTTCCTGCATAAAAAATGACTCGCTCCGCAAATGACTCGTTCTGCATCGAAAATAAACTCGTTTGCGAGGCGCGTCTCGGAAAAGCCGCAGACATCATCGTGGAAGAGCGGCCCTTTAGGGCCGCGTAAGAAGTCGCCCTAGAGGGCTTCAGCCCCGGTGCGCTTTGGCTAAGAGCTATTGGCTAAGGGCTAACAGCCGCCTACATCAGCCACACAGCGTCCACATCCACGATGACTTGTGTTCGCGGAACCTTCAGTCTCGCTGCTTCCGCCAGCATCCCGCGCAACAGCGCGTTCATTTTCTCGCGACTCGGAGACTTCAAAATAAAGTGATACCGGTAATCGCGCTTCAATCGCGTAATCGGAGCCGCGGCCGGACCAAGAACGCGAATCCCTTCATGCCGTGTTTTCTCAAACCACCGTCCGAGTTCACCGGACCACTTGAGGGCCTCATCCAACTTTTCACTGCGGATTAAAACATTCGCAATCGCACTGTACGGTGGATAGTGCATCCAGGCGCGGAACTGCAATTCTTTGTCGTAGAACCCCGCAAAATCATGTCGCGCCGCAAACTGCACTGCGTAATGCTCCTGAAAATACGTTTGCAGTATTACCTTGCCCGGAGTCTGCCCGCGTCCCGCTCGTCCCGCCACCTGCGTGAGCAACTGAAATGTTCTTTCGGCGGCTCGGAAATCCGGCAGCCCTAAAGCCATGTCTGCGCCGACAACTCCAACCAGCGTCACACCGTGAATGTCGTGACCCTTCGCAATCATCTGCGTGCCGACAAGCATATCGAGCGCGCCTTCATTCAACGCGTTCAGCGCGTGTTCGAAGTCTTCGCGTCCTCGAACCGTGTCGCGATCCAGGCGTCCGATGCGAGCCTTCGGAAACATCCCATGCAGAAGTTCTTCCAGCTTTTCGGATCCCGTACCCACAAAATGCACATATTCACTACCGCAAAACACACACTTCTCAGGAATCTTCGCGACATGGCCGCAATAGTGGCATTCCATTTTGTGTTCGCGTTTGTGATGCGTCATCGAGACTGCACAGTTTTCGCACTGCAGAGTCTTTCCACACGCGCGGCACAACACAACCGGAGAGTATCCTCGCCGGTTGAGCAGAACCATCACCTGCTCTTTTTTCTCCAGCCGCTCCCGAATTTCGTCGGCGAGCTTGCGTGAAATTACTTGCTCTTGCCCGGTCTCCTGAAACTCCTGCCGCATATCGACAATCTCAACTTCCGGCAGCGGACGCATCTCCACGCGGTCCCGCAACTCAAGCAACGCATATTTATTTTTCTTCGCGTTGTAATACGACTCAAGCGACGGAGTAGCCGAGCCCAGCACCACCACCGCTCCCGCCATCTTCGCCCTCATCACGGCAACATCGCGCGCGTGATATCGCGGAGTCTCCTCTTGTTTGTAAGAAGAATCCTGCTCCTCATCCACAATGACGAGCGCCAGATCGCTGACCGGAGCGAACACCGCCGACCGCGTCCCAGCCACCACCCGCGCCTCACCGCGCCGTATGCGATGCCACTGCTCAGCCCGCTCCGCATCGGAAAGCCCCGAATGCAGGATGGCGACTTCGTCCCCAAACACCTGATGCAGATCCGCCGCCACTGCCGGAGTAAGACCGATTTCAGGAACCAGCAGGATCGACGACCGCCCCGCGTTCAGCACCTCGCGCATGCATGCGAGATATACGGCCGTCTTCCCGGATCCCGTAATTCCGTGCAGCAGCAGACCGGCAAATTTACGAGACGACACATCGTCGCCTATTTTTCGAAGCGCTTCTTTCTGAGCCGCACTGAATTCAAATTCAAAGGGGGACTGTCGCGGCTTCAACTTCGAGGTTGTAAACTCCATCGGCTCATCGACCAGTTCGATCAATCCGCGTCGCACCAAAGTCCCGAGAGTCGTTCGCGGGACATCCAAATCGCGCAACGCTTCAACGCTCAAGCGCCCGCCCGCAACCGCAAGCGCATCAATCAAATCTGCTGATTCGCATTGACCTTCTTAGCCTTGGCGGTAACAACAGCTTCAACTTCGCTGCAAGTAGAACCGCAACCTTCACCAGTCGCGTAGCATCCTGTGCCGCCGACACATCCTCGCGCGCAATCCACTTCTTGCGCACCATCCCCGCAAGAAGCGCCCTGGAAATCTTCATCGCGCCACGCAGACTACCCTCACGCACGCTATCCCGCTCCGCCAAGTAATCAAGCACGCGAAATTCGATCAGCTGCTGCTCCGGAGTCCGCTTTGATCGCGCTGGAGATCCTGACAACCCCGCCAGATGCAGCGCCATATGGCCAGTCTCAGTGATGCGATACACCACAGCGCGTTTGAATTCCGCCGACAGCGGCAGCATGGTGCGAAACACCTCGCCAATCGGAGCGAGATAGTAATCGGCGATCCACTTCCCAAGTTTCAACAGTTGCTCGTCGAGAACCGGTGTGAGATCGAGCGCCTCGATCACCTTCTTAATCTTTACTTGAGAGACACTGCCGGAAGCATTTCCTTGAGAATCCCGAGAAGCGCTGCTCTGCGGCAGCCGATCGTGCAACTCCACCACAATCCCGGACATGCGTTGCTGCCGGAACGGCACGAGCACGCGCCCGCCCACGACCGGCTCCATCCCAGGCGGAATCGCATAGGTGAAAACCATATCAAGCGGCACGGCAAGAGCGACGTCGCAGAAGAGAGGCATGTGTAAGGCTGGAACTGGTTTCCGAGATCGTTTGGATGAACGGGTTTGGTGGAAGGGCACGGCTTTAGCCGCGCCACTACCAATCAATAAAATGGGCTTCAGCCCCCGAGCTGGCATAACCAACACAGCGGACTATTTGGGAAGACCGTTCCTAATGGAATCCTATCGTATTTCCGACATACACTAAGAGGAGGGGCTTTTGTGGCCAAATCGAAAAAAGTGTTTGCTGTTCATCCCGGAGAGCTTCTCAAAACCGAGTTTATGGAGCCCATGGCCGTGAGTCCCTGTGCTTTGGCGAAGGCGCTTAATTTTCCTGGCGTTTACAAAGTGGTTAGGGGCGACCGGGCCATCAGTGCCGACACTGCCATCCGCCTCGGAAAGCACTTCGGCTTGCCAGCGCAGTTTCGGCTTAATTTGCAGAACGATTACGATCTGAGAATTGCGGAAGGCAGCGGAGTGGGCAAGAAGATTCAGCCTCGCACGGTTGCCCGTGATGTCGAACTTGCGGGCGTGCGCTGAGCACCCTAGCATCGGTGTCTAATTCCTTATGCGAAAGCGATGGAGAATCGTTCTGCCGGTAATCGGGCTACTGCTATTTGCTGGCGTGAGCGTCGATTCTTTGCGATGGCGTACGAAGACATCGAGCCAGTCCCTGTGGTGGGCGACAGTTCGATTGAATTCCGACCCGATGAACCATCGTCACGCGGCCGCGACGCCTTGTAGCAACGCCCAAGCTGACTGCGCCAACTGGGACCCGGAGTCCATGTGGGTTGATCCAGGAGTACTGGCAAATGTGCTGATACTTTCCGCATTCCCTGCGTTGGCAATCGGAATACCGTTGGTTCGTCTTCTTGGTCGTCAAGGTGTGAACGAAATTTCAAGCTTCATGATTCTGATGCCCATCCTGGTCGGCGGATGGTACTACGCCGTTGGCTATCTCATTGATCGTTGGAGCTATAAGCGACGAGCGAACAAATAATCGCCCACAAACAATTTTTTTACCTACGTCGCCTGTTTCGGCCCTTTCATCCCCAACTCTTTCATCACCATCTGCAGATCCTTCCACGCCTCGCCCTTCTGTCGCGGATCGCGCAAGAGAAAGGCCGGATGATACGTGACCGCCAACTTGCATCCATCCCACGCGTAATCGTTGCCGTCGTTAACAAGACGAATACCGGCGGGCTTGAAGTCGTAAAAGCGCCCGCGCAATTGCATCATCGAAGAGTTCATGGCAAGCAATGTTTTCGCGGCGGTAGCTCCGAGCGCCACAATCACTTTCGGCTTGACTGCTGCAATCTGCCGCATCAGAAATGGAGAGCACGTTTCGCACTCCTCGCGTTCGGGCTGCCGATTCCCCGGTGGGCGGCACTTCACGATGTTCGCGATATAAACCTGCTCCCGCTCAACGCCCATCGCCTTGATCATGTTGGTAAGCAGTTGTCCGGATCGTCCGACGAATGGCTCACCCTGCTCATCTTCGTCCGCTCCCGGCCCTTCGCCGACAAACATCAAGTCGGCGTTCGGATCGCCCACGCCAAACACAATTTGCTTCCGCCCCTGCTTATGCAAAACGCATCGCTTACAATCGCCCAAATCTTCGCGGATAATCTTCAGCGCCTGAACCGGATCGCTCACACTCTGCTCAGGTTTCAACGCGATCGTCGCGTAAGCGTTCTCGTCAGCAACCGGCATCACAGCTGCCGCAGCCTTCCGTGGACTCATCTCTTCTCCGAAGTCTTCTACAAACTCTGGCGATCCTAATGGATCGATTGCAGCCGGTGAAACTGAAATTTCTTCCGAATCCACCACGACAGTCGAGACGGGACGCCGGTAGAAATCGTAGATCCCCATCTCGTTGTAATAGCGAATGCGCGCCGCAAGTGCGCTTCGAACATCCGGATCAAGGGTGGGAGACATCGCGGATAAGAATAACAACTTTTTAATGCAGAGACACAGAGGCACTGAGAAAATCAAAAGCCAGCTTCGGCTTTCTCTGTGACTCTGTGTCTCTGTGATGGAGTTAAGCTTTTGCCGGGACGCGGACACCGATGCTCTTCCGCAGCTTCTCGACTTGATCCAGCACCCGCTGTGCAACTTCCCACTTCGAGGTTTCAGGGACCTCGACCACTTCGCTGTGAGAAATAATCGTGACGGCATTGCGGTCGGAATCGAATCCAATTCCTTCGCGCGATACGTCGTTGACGACGATAGCGTCGAGCGATTTCGATGTCAGTTTCTTGCGCGCGTTTTCCAGAACGTTTTCCGTCTCAGCAGCGAATCCAACAATGATCTGCGAGGTCTTTCGGCGCGCGATTTCGGCGAGAATATCTTGCGTCGGCTCTAGTTCGAGAGTGGTCTCGCCCTTGCGCTTGATCTTTTGTCCCGCGATAGCTTTCGGTCGAAAGTCGGCGACCGCAGCCGTCTTCACGATCACAGTGCTTTCCGGCAGCAACTTCAAAACAGCGGCCAGCATTTCTTCAGCAGTTTCAACGCGCGTCAACACCGCCGCTCCCGGAGCAGCAATCGCAGTCGGTCCACTCACCAGCAGCACGCGCGCTCCGCGGCGCAGCGCGGCTTCGGCGATGGCATATCCCATGCGCCCGCTCGAGCGATTGGTCAGATACCGCACGGGATCAATCTTCTCCCGCGTCGGCCCTGCCGTCACTAATATCGTTTCGCCCGCGAGATCCTGCGACGCGCCGAGCGCTTCCATCACCGCCGCAACAATTGTTTCGTTGTCCGCGAGACGCCCCGAGCCAATCATTCCGCACGCGAGATAGCCCACACCGGGTTCAACGATATGAACTCCACGCTTGCGCAGGATTTCCAGATTCGCCTGCGTTGCCGCGTGGTTCCACATGTTGACATTCATTGCCGGAGCTACGACCACCGGAGCAGCAGTCGCTAGATAAAGTGTGGTCAGGAAATCGTTGGCGATCCCCTGCGCGAAACGCGCCAGCACGTCGGCCGTCGCAGGCACAACAACGAGCGCATCAATCGACTGCGCGACCGCGATGTGCTCGATAGCAGATTCAACGTTCGGCTGTGCGTCTCCAGAGTCGGAGCCGACCCCAAACATGTCGGTAATAACTTTTTCTCCGGAGAGGGCTGCGAAGGTAAGAGGGCGAACGAATTCCTGAGCGGAGCGAGTCATCACGACTTGCACATGAATGCCACGGTCTTGCAGAAGGCGCACAATTTCCGCTGCCTTATAAGCCGCGATTCCACCCGACACGCCGAGTGCGATTTTCATACGAGGACGGCGGTGGCCGTCGACATTAACTGCGATGTCGCGATCAAGCCACGCCTACAGAGTTTGATGCGACGATCCAATCCAACGATCCGGCGCGAGATTCACCAGTAGAAATGGTGGCGCTTGGCCGACGCGCCGATTTCTATGCGTCTTCCAAAAAGACTTTGGTCATGACGTCGCTGGGATCCAGCACCGGCAGTTTGGGAAGCTCCGGAATCAGCCACTTTACTTTGCCAGCTTTGATTTCATCCTGCGCGATGCGGCACGGTTTGCGCGATCCTGAATCGATCACCGGAGGCGCTCCACCTTGCAGTTGACGTGCCCGCCGCGCCGCCACCAGAATGTAGCGGTAGTTGCTGTCGAATCCTTCGATCAACTTCATAACTCTCTCCCCCGAACTTCACCTACCACTGTACCGCCGCTTCAGTAACCTGGTCTAGTTACCATGGACTATTTGAGGATTGAACGAGGCCAGGATCGGTTGCACCCGCTCCCGCGCCTGATCCAACTGACAACTCTGTGCAGTTTCGATCAACCGCTTTTCATCGTCAGAAAAGTTTATCCCGCTTTCTTTTTTTAATCGCTCCGCCAGCACTATATCCCGCAACTGATCGGACGACTGCTCCAGCAGGTTGTTCACTAAAATGTAGTCGTATTTGGAGTAATTCTCAATCTCGCGCCGGGCCGTATCCAATCGACGGCGGATCACCTCTTCAGAATCGAGCCCCCGATTGCGTAAGCGCCATTCCAATTTCTCGCGATCAGGAGGAAGAATAAATATACTGACCGCCTCCGGGATCCTCTGCTTGATCTGTTTTGCGCCCTGAACATCGATGTCCAATAAAAGGTCGTTATCACGACTATCTGCCTCACGCAAGAATCGCTTCGCCGTGCCGTAGTAATTGCCAAATACTTCGGCGTGTTCCAGAAATTCATCGGCTGCGATCATCGCCTCGAATTCCTGCCGCGAGACAAAGAAATATTCTTTGCCATTTTGCTCGCTGCCTCGCGGAGGCCGGGTCGTGTAGGAGATTGAAAAATCCAGATGACGAACCATCTTGAACAGTTCATTCACCAGCGTGGATTTCCCCGAACCGGACGGTGCCGAAACTATGAAGAGGATACTCATTCCAGATTCTGTACCTGCTCCCGCGATTTTTCGATTTCCGATTTCATCAACAGGCCCATCTCGGTAATTTTTAACGCCTCACCGGCCAGGCCAGACGTCTTTGACAGCATCGTGTTCGCCTCGCGGTTCATTTCCTGCAGCAGAAAGTCCATCTTCTTGCCAACTTCGCCACCTTGATCCAGAAGGCCGAGAAAATGCTTTACGTGCGCATTCAACCGAACCAATTCTTCCTGAATGTCGCTGCGGTCCACGAGGATTGCAACCTCTTGCAGAATGCGCTCCTTGTCCATCTGCGACCCGAGTAATTCCGACAAACGCGATTGCAGCCGATCCGCGTAACTGCGCAAAACTGTCGCCCGATGCGCCTCCACTCCCGCCGCCGCTTTCTCCAGATTCGCCATGCGCGCGCGCAGCTCGGTATTAATGCTGCGACCTTCTTCCTCGCGCATCTCGTTCAACCGCGAAAGCGCCTCCTCGACTATCGCCATTACTGCTGCATCGAGTTCGTCGCCTGATTTCTCCGCGCCAGCATCCATCGCCCCTGGCATCCGCAGAACGACATTGAGATCGGGCTCGCCATCCACACTAAATTCGTCGGCCGCCGCGCGAAAAGCCTGCACGTATCCGGCGATCAACTGCCGGTTGAGTGCAACTCCGTTCGTTCCGGAGCGATCAAGGCTCAGGATCACTTCAACGTGTCCTCGCGCCATTTTTTCTTTCAACATCTTCCGGAGTTTCATCTCCAACGCATCGGTATCGGATGGCAGGCGGAAATGCAGATCCAGAAAACGATGGTTGACTGACTTTAATGACAATGCAAACGCCAACTGGGCGCTGACCTGCCCTCGCACTTGCGCAAATCCCGTCATGGAGCGAAGAGGCATAAAGGTCCAGGTTTCAGAGTTTCCAGGTTTCAGTTTAGAGGTCACAACGTTCCAGCGTTTCAAGTTAGAGGACACCTTGCAACATTGAAACCTTGAAACTCTTTGCTACGTTCCGACCGCGCGCGGAGCATCCGCTTCGGCAAACTGCAATTCATACAACCGCCGATACGTTCCCAGGCGCTGCATCAGCTCTTCGTGCGCGCCAATATCTCCAATCGTACCGTTTTCGAGGACGACAATGCGATCTGCACGGCGCACCGTCGAAAGACGATGCGCGATTACAAACACAGTACGCCCAGTCATCAAATTTTGCAGCGCCGACTGAACCAACGATTCCGACTCGCTATCCAGCGCCGAGGTCGCTTCGTCCAAAATCAAAATCGGAGCGTTCTTCAATATCGCACGCGCAATTGCGATGCGCTGGCGCTCGCCACCAGAAAGCCGCACACCGCGCTCGCCAATCATTGTTTCGTATCCCTCTGGCAACGCGCGGATAAATTCATACGCTCGCGCCGCTTTAGCCGCTTCTTCTACCTGCTTCTGCGAAACATGCGGCTGGCCATACGCAATGTTGTTTCGTACCGTGTCATTGAACAACACAGTCTCTTGCGTGACGATACCGATCTGCGAGCGCAACGACTCCAGCGTCACATCGCGGACATCATTGCCATCAATCAGAATGCGGCCGCCGCTGACGTCGAAGAATCGCGGAATTAAATGCACCAGCGTGCTCTTGCCCGCGCCACTCGATCCGACCACCGCGAGAACTTCTCCAGCCTTTACTTCCAGATTGATACCATGCAGCACAATCGGCGAATCGGCTTCGTTCTTGTAGGAGAACGATACGTCCGCGAATTGGATCTTCTCCGCAAACTTCCCCATCCGCTTCGCGCCCGGCTTCTCACGTACCTCGTCTTCGATATCCATGAAGCGAAAAATCTCGGACGATGCTCCTATCGCCTGCTGAAAATTGTTATTGAACATCGCAAACTTGCGCACGGGATCGTACAGCTTGAACACCGCGACGATGAAAGCGAGGAATGTACCCGCAGTGAACACGTGGTGGTTAATCTGATTTCGTCCCATCAGGAGCAGAAGGGCAATCGCGATTGAGCCCAAGATATCCATCAACGGAGAACTAATGGCGAACGCAGCTACCAGCCGCAGATTCGCACGGAACAATCTTCGCGCAGCTCCGCGGAAGCGCTCCAGTTCCCATTTTTCCATCCCAAAGGCTTTGACGATTCGGTTCCCGGTAATGGTTTCGTGAAGAATGTTTTGGATCTCTGCGAGTTTGTCCTGTCCGCCGCGCGTCGAGCTGCGCACCTGGCGTCCGATTTTTCGCGAGGAAAATAAAATCACAGGGACGAACAGCAGCAATACCCACGCCAGCTTTCCTCCCAGCAAAACTACAACCGCCGCTGTAAATATGAAGGTAAAAAACTGCTGCAGAAACTCAGCCAGCACGCTCGACATCGCGAATTGCACTTTCTCCACATCGTTCACGATCGCTGAGAGCAGCGTGCCCGTCGTATGTTTCGAAAAAAATGCCGCCGAGCTTCGCAGGTACGCGTTATACAAATCGTCGCGCAGATCCGTGATCATGCCGAATCCGGCGTAGTTCACCAGGTAAGTTCCGACGTAATCGAAGATCCCTTTCAAGACCGTGGCCGCCACCAAGGCAAACGCAACCACCGTCCACGGGTTTTGAAAATGTGAAGGGACCAACTGTTGGAGATTCAGAAAACGATCGGTGCCAGGGAACTTGAATAGCTGCAGACTCTTACTTTGCGATCCGGGATTCAGCACGCGGTCGAAAATTGGGCCGATGAGCAGCACGCGCCCCGCATCGAGCAATCCGACCATCGCCATCAAGCCGACCGACGCTATAAACGGCCCCCAGTACGGCAAGACATAGCGCAACAGACGTGGAATGGGACGTGAGTTTACTGTTGCCGTTGAAGCTTTCGCGCCCGCCAGTGTGGAAGTTGCCATGCGTGGTTTTGCCAATTCTACATGCACAGCGCGATGCTGGCGTACTGGCGGAATCGATTCGAGATGAACCTCGAAATGAACTCGCAATGTACAAAGGAGGCGACCAGCGGGCAGGAAAGCGGCGTCGTTATTTCGGACTATCCCGATGCACTACTTTCACTTTGTAGCCCGCTTTGCGGAGAAGCTTATTGACATCCTCTGCGATCATCACCGAGCGGTGCTGCCCGCCAGTGCAGCCGAAACTAATCGTCAGATAACTTTTTCCTTCACGAATGTAGTGCGGCAGCAGATAAATCAGAAGCTCTGAGATGCGATTGATAAACTCCTGCGTCTGAGGAAACGAGCGAATATATTTCGCAACCCGTGGATCGCGTCCTGTTAGCGCACGAAACTCCGGAACGAAATGAGGATTGGGCAGAAAGCGAACATCGAAGACCAGATCAGCGTCGTCCGGCAATCCGTGTTTGTATCCAAAGCTCACGCACGACACGAGTAGCGTCTGTTCGCTTCCCGATTGCTTCTTGAAGCGATCCGTTAAATGTGAACGCAATTCATGAACATTGAATTTCGAAGTATCAATCACCAGGTCGGCGATTTTGCGGATCGCGCGCAGATGCCGCCGCTCGGTGCCCAGCGACGCTCGCACCGACGTTCCCGTACCCAGTGGATGCGGTCTTCGAGTCTCGCTGAAACGACGCAGCAGCGCAGCGTCCGTCGCCTCTAAAAAAATTACCCGTGTCGCGATTAAGCGCTTTACCGACTTCAAAATCGCTGGCAATTTTTCCAGCTGCGATCCTTCGCGAACGTCCACCACCAAAGCCGTTCGCGGAATTTCCCCCGATTGCAATGCCAGTTCCGCAAAACGCGGAATCAATTCCACCGGCAAATTATCCACGCAGTAGTAGCCCAGATCCTCAAAGGCCTTCAGTGCCGAGGCCTTCCCAGATCCGCTCATGCCGGTGATGATGACAAGTTCCGCGGTGGCGTGCGGTTCGCTCTTCCGTCCGCGCGTTAATTTCCCCGCCGCGTGCTTCACTTTTTTCAGCTTGCTGCGCAGTGGCATGCCGGAAATCTTAGCACCTTGCAGCGAAGTAGCGACGTCACGGATTGCCATCCCTAATCCTTGCTGGCTCGTCGTCTGATGGAGAACCATACCGCACAACTGGCTCTCCATCAGCACGAATGTCCTTTCTAAAGTGACCGCAGAAAGTTCAACATGTCTTGCACCTGCGACGAAGTCAGCCCCTTAAAATTCTGCAGTACGCCATCGGCTTCCGAACTACAGTTGTGGTTGTTGTTCTGCATACCAGACTGATTGCCGCGGTCGTCCGGGCGATCGTTCCGGCACCCGCCGCCCGACCCATGCTCCTTGATCGCCTGTAACAGATCGGCAGTTCTTCCATCGTGCAGAAAAAACAGCCGCTGTCCTACTCCCCACAATGGGGCCGTTCGAAATTGATCTGGACCCGCCGCACCCTGATTGATCCCATCCGCCAAACTCGGCCCCATGTGATGCAGCGCGAAGTCCGAATACGGCTGGTAAGTGACTCCGCCCATTCCCGTGTAAGGCGACGTGCCAGCGGTCAGTGCAGGAGAGTGACACAGAGCGCAACCGACGCTATTAAACAAACTCGCGCCATTCAAAGTCGACTGCGTTGGAGTCGCAGGCGCGGGTGGCGCTGAAAGCCGCATGAATGCCGCGAAATTGACCACGTCCGATGCCATCTCCGACACAGTTCCATACGGCGTGTTGTAGTAGGGACTGCTCGGATTTCCATTCATCATCACGCTGCTATCTTCTGGCGTCGCATTAAAAATACAGCCCGGCACAGCATTCCGCTCGTTCGGAAATGCTTCCGTGGATACGCCCTGCTCCACGTTGTAAGCCTCGCCCGCAAAAATCAGCAGGGATTTATTCTGTGCCTTCCAACCAAAGCGCGTGATCGTGCCGTCGTTACCGCTGGTATTGAAAGCTCCTCCAATGCCAAGTTTGGATCGCGCCGCCTGCGTCGCTGCCAGGTTGGCCTGCAACGTCGCATCGGGCGTGTTCTCCACTAACCCAAGGCCGAACACGGGCGTTGGTATGCGGAAGATGACATTGTTGGCGTTCAGTTGTTGCGCGAAATTAGGTTGGGCTAGAACACATCCCGGAGCATCGGTGCGTCCCGCGATCGTGTACAAGCCATGCACTCCGCCGTCGAGCGATCCGTTTGAATTGTGGATGAAGCGAGCCTCACGTACCGGCCCGTTCACGCTGATAAATGAAGGCACCGTGTTAGTCGCACCATCCAGCGTTGCCAATGCTACTTGCGGATTCGGAATTGGATTCTGCGGACTCGTCAGCCCCGGACTCGTCCCACCCATAAACGGTTGCGCATGGCACATGGCACAGCTATTGCCATTGAACGTCGGTCCCAATCCATTACCAGGCTCAATCTTCCCCGACACGGAACTCACTTCCGCAAAACGCAGAAATGCCTGCGTGAAGAACTGCTGCTCGTTGGCGTTGAGCGTCGGATAAGGACCGCCCGCTCCCGCCGGACCAGGCCGTGGTCCCGGATCCTGTTGCGCCCATGTGTCGGCAGAAAGTGATATCGCGACGAACAATGCGAACGCGAAAACAGTCCGGCTCATTTCCCGCTTCACTCGAATTTCTCTCATAAGCACTCTCTCCTGGACGTTTGTTCTTGAAGTTGGCACACCTCGGCCCGTGCCGGATTGCTGAGAGACGACGGCGATAGTACTCTTCCCTCTGTTCGAACAAGCACCGACCAGCCAGCGTCTGCAGGCAATTGGTGGTCGTTCGATTTAAGTTGCGGCCCTGGGGCGGAGTGGCCCAAGGTTGGAAGTCCTCCACTCAAAGGTGTGGAGGGTGGGGAATCATTGAGGGCAATCTACGTCCATTCGCCAGCGCGGTCAATGTGCCCTTAGTGCATTTCTCAGCCGAGCAAAGGCCCACCCAGTCGCGGCTTTCGACCGCATCGCCGTATTGTACAGATTCCTGCATGGGTGTCGGTCGAAAATCCGTCTGAGGGGGATGTATACGCGCATCACAAAATTCGTTAGCAATGCTAACGATTATTTTTCGATGACTAGATTTTCGGATGGGGACTGAAATTGAGATGGTGGGCGCTGTAGGACTTGAACCTACGACTTCCACCGTGTGAAGGTGGCACTCTACCGCTGAGTTAAGCGCCCACAATGATGCACGACAAAACGTGGACAGAAGGCCCTGATTCACTATATACAGGCGAAAATTCAGCGTCAACCGAGCACCGTCAATGAAGACGGCGGACGAAACGACGGACGAGGCGACTGTCTCCCCCTGGACCGTGGCAGCATGCACGGTCGCGCTTTAGATCCCGTTTTCTCAACACTAGTTTTCAACGCGAGTTTTCAGCACTAGCTTTCAGCGCTAACGATCGGTACAAGCCAGCGAAAAAGAAGGGTCGCAGTACCGGCTCCGGCAAGTTGGACCGCGATGAAGGCCGGGACGTCCGATGGGTGAATTCCGGCGAATGTGTCTGACACGGAGCGAGCGATGGTGACGGCTGGGTTCGCAAAGGACGTGGATGCGGTGAACCAGTAAGCGGCGGTAATGTAGCTTGCGACGGCATAGGGCACAACCGACGGTCGCAAACGGGAGCACCCTAAGATTACGCACAAGAGTCCGAAGGTCGCGACAAACTCGCTCAATAGGATCGACGGGCCGTTTCTGCGATGCGAAGAAAGTGAAACCCACGTCAATCCGAACATTAGGTGCGCGAGGATTGCTCCTGCAATTCCGCCAGCGCACTGGGTCACGATATAGGCAAGCGCTTCGATCCATAGGATCCCTTTCTCAATCGCGACTGCGATTGTCACGGCGGGATTCAGGTGCGCTCCAGAAATGGGACCAAACGTCAGGATCAGCGCCAGCAGAGCTGCTCCGGTTGCGATCGTGTTTGCGAGCAGGGCGATCGCGATGTTGCCAGCGGATAGTCGTTCGCCCATGATTCCGGACCCAATCACGGCAGCGACAAGGAATGCTGTCCCAAGAAATTCAGCGGTGAGGCGGGCGCGCAAATTGAATGTCACCGTCAATTTCATTGCCGTCCGATGTCGCGAATTTCTTTTGCGATGGCCATGCCATCAATGGTCGCGAGCGGCAAACTAAGAAAGAGATCTACTCTGCGTTCCAGGGTGATAAAGGCGTCACGATACGCGCGCGCAACTTCCTCCCGGGTTCCGATAACTGCAGCGGGATCGGGAACTCCCCAGTGCGCGGTGAGCGGGTGTCCCGGCCAGATCGGGCAGGCTTCGTTCGCCGCGTTGTCGCAGACGGTAAATACGAAATCGAGTTTCGGAGCGTCCGGCCGGGCGAATTCTTCCCAGCTCTTGCTTCGAAGGTCGGACGTCGGCAAATGTGCGTTCATGAGTTCCGCGATCGCCTCCGGTCGAACCTTGCCAGAAGGATGGCTTCCCGCGCTATAAGCGGTGAACTGAGGCTTTCCCCGATGGTTCATGAGGGCCTCGGCCATGATCGATCGTGCGGAATTGCCAGTGCAAAGGAATAGAACGTTGTAGGGCATGGATTCGCTCATTGATGACACTTTGGATCGGATCAAGTTGAACCCCAGCGAGCCCGACGACAGTAAGCCGCCTCACGTTACTGCTTCATCGATTGCACAAAGGTTTAACGGCTCGCACAAAAGCGCTCATGATCTTCCCCTCAACCAGGGGAGCAATCGCATCCACGTCGATGTTTTGGCCGGAAAGAAACTCGCGAGCGTCTTCGACCCGATAAATGCGTGTAGGCTCGATCTCGATGTGGTCGAATCCGGCGTCGCGAAGTTTTTCACGATACTCGCTTTCTTCAAGAGCACCGGCAACGCACCCGACCCAAAGAAGGACGCTATTGCGAATCTCGTCGGGAATGTCACCCCGAGTGACGACATCAGACACCGCGAATCGCCCCCCGGGCCTTAGAACGCGAAGAGCTTCACGGAGCACGCGGTCTTTGTCTGCCGAAAGATTGATCACGCAATTTGAAATGACAACGTCCACGGAGTTATCTGGAAGGGGTATTTGTTCGATTTCGCCTTTCAGAAACTCGACGTTTTCCACATTTGCTCTACGTTTGTTCTCATTGGCGAGGGCGAGCATCTCATCGGTCATGTCCAGGCCGTAAGCCTTGCCGGTCGGGCCAACTCGCCGAGCGGAAAGAAGAACGTCGATGCCACCACCCGAGCCGAGATCCAGGACAATTTCGCCGGGGTTGAGCTGAGCCAAAGCAGTCGGATTGCCGCAACCGAGTGAGGCCAGGAGAGCTTGCTCGGGAATCTGTTCGGTCTGCGAAAGCGCATAAAGATTAGACGTAATGGGATCTTCGCATCCACTGGCACTGCTAGCTCCACAGCACGAGCTGCCGCCGCTGCTCACTCGCCGGGCCGCCTGCCCGTATTTCTCCTTCACAACTTCTCGGATGTCGTCTTTCATCAGCGCCTGGACTTGCTCGGTTGACATGTTTTTCTCCTACTTGCAGATTTGAACGACATCTTCGAGCTTCACGGCCCGGTTGCGAGTGCAGCATTCGGCATAGAGAAATTGCAGCATCCCTTGCAGCGTATCGGTGTCAGCGATGTAGCGCAGAAACGTTCCACTTCTCTCGACCCGTACAAGATCTTCCGCCTTAAGTTTGTCGAGGTGGTGGGACAGAGTAGAACTTGGGATCTCCAACTCTTGTTGAATCTCGCCGACCACTAAACCATCGGGATGAGCGGAGAGCAGAAGCTGCATGATCCTTAGCCGTGGCTCAGTTCCCAGAGCGGAAAACATGTCGGCGTACTTCGCGATCTGTGCCGCAGATTTCTTGGACTGCTCTACTTTCATATGCTCTACTTTCATATTTCTAGATATATCGAAATATAATCGGCGAGTCAAGGCCTCGGGGAGCGATTGCGGTGACCACTATAGCCAACTACTACCTACAGTAGTACATTCTTGCAGACATCCCTGATCGCTTCGGTAGAATCGGAGTACCGCACAGTAGTTGGGCCGAACCCAGGGAGCAACACAAAGAACACTGAACAATTCTCTTCCCCAAGGAGAATTCCCTGTGCCAAGAGTCGATCCTTTTTATTCTGCCAACGAAGTTGATAAGCCCCCAACCGATCGCATTTTTCACAACAATCTGCTCTGTATCATTGCGCAGACTATCTCTCAGAAACTGCGTCGCAAGGGAATGGGCGGCTACAAAGTTTGTCCCGCCTGTGATGCAATTAATCGGGAAGGACGCTAAACACTGTTCAGCGCGGCCGTCTTACAGCGTCTCGGATTTAGGAGCCTCGGATTTGTGGGTCTCGATGAAATGCCGGTCGAACGCCCGTTGCAAGTTCTGTTGATACTCCGCCTTGTTGGGTCGGTGATGAGCAGACGCCGCCTTCATTTTTTCCCGGCCCGGGCAGGCTGTGCATTCGGCTTCAATCGGGATGTCGCCCATCCATTGGGTGACGCGGAGTGTGGGTTTTTTCATAGCTGCGCGGTTCCGGTTCGTATCTTAGGTTCCCACGGAACCCTTTCGGTTGCCAACTCATCGGCGCGATTAGCCTTTCTATTTGTCACTGCGAGCAGTACTATCCTCGGTCTTAATCATCGTGCAACTTTGGGGCTTCTACCGTGTCCGGATTGAGCGCGTCCAAAGTACTGTCCAAATCATTGAAGTCCAGAACCAGGAAGAAAGCGCTGTGCACCTGCTGCGCTTCCTTTTGCCGTCACGGTCTCGAAGGATGTCCAAGTCCGCCCACAGTCGATCTCACCGTTTTGGCTAAGCGAGGTTCGCGGCCCGAAGGAAGTGCGATGACGAACCGCGTTTGCGATACCTGCTGGGCCTGCATTCAAGTCAACCTTCCCAACATTTTCGGTATTAACAAAAAATAGTGGAGCCCGCGGTGAGCGACTGGTAACCGACCGCCCTCTTGACCGCTTTCCCCTCTCCCGATAGCCTCTTTTTATCCCCCAATTCATGCCACCTGCCGACAGTCCCGACGCTCCGCCCGTAACTGGTTCCAGGGAAGGGACTTCCGCGGCTCCTGACCCTCCGAATGGCTCGCAACTTTCTCCCCCGGATAGGGTTTCTACCGATGTGAGCAGTGTGGCCATAAATCGCGGAGCACTCGATCGCGGCATGATCAATGGATCGGGACGGCCAGCATTTCCGCCGACACCCATGGCCAATTCCATCGTCAACGGTGAAGCGGTGACCACTGACGTCGACGTAATGTTGCGCGTGAAAACGGGCGATGAATCCGCATTCGCGTTCTTGGTGCAGAAGTATCGCCGGCCAATGGTGGGTTTCATGTACCGCTTGTGCCACAATCCGGCAACGGCGGAAGAACTGGCGCAGGAAGTTTTTCTGCGTGTCTATCGTTCGCGTGCGACCTACGAGCCGAGCGCGAAATTTACGACGTGGCTGTATCGCATCGCGACTAACCTCGCCGTCAACCACGCGCGTGACACGCGACATGAGCGCCCCGAAAATACGGTGCGTCTCGATGAGCCGGATCAGGAAACGGGAACGACTCCGGATCTGGCTGACGATTCGCTTTCGGCCGAAGAACAGATTTTGAAACGCGAGCGACTGGCGGCAATCCGCAGTAAAGTGAATGCGTTGCCCGAACGTCAGCGCGTCGCCGTCATCATGCACAAGTATCAGCAGATGGATTACCGCGAAATCGCGGGAGTGTTGAAACTAAGCGAGTCCGCCACTAAGTCTTTGCTGTTTCGCGCCTACGAAACATTGCGCGATCAGCTGAAGGAATTCGTCTCCGGTAAATGAAGTGACGTAGCGAAGAGACGAAGTGCTAAGGGAAGTAGAGGGAAGCAGTATGAATTGCAAACAAATTCGCGAATTGTTGCCGGACCTGGCCGCTGGCTCTGATGCAGCAACCTTGCTGCCCGGGCTGGAGGTTGAGAAGCATTTGGCAACTTGTGACGCCTGCACCGCGAAATTTCGCGACATGCAGAAAACCATGGCGCTGCTCGATGAATGGCAGGCTCCCGAGCCCTCCGTTTATTTCGACACGCGGATGCAAGCCCGTCTCCGCGAGGAAATGGCGCGCCCCACTCCATCGCTCGGAGCGTTCGGTTGGCTGCGTCGCCCCGCGTTGGCGATGGGGCTCGCTGCCGTAGTCCTCGCCGGAGCTATCGGCTTTGGTGTCGGCAACAGGTCATACATCAGCTCTTACATCAGCGAAGCTTTTGCTCCAACGACTGAAGCCATCGTCACCAAGCCTCCAGCGCTCGCTCTGCCGGTACAGCCTGGAACCGCAGTCGGCGACTTGCAGGCTCTCGAAAGAAACGACGAACTGTATGCCGACTTTGACGTACTCGATGAATTGCAGGTTCAAGACGACGTGACAGCGAATCCGTAGGATGCGTTGTCAAAGAAGCTGTTAAGAAAATTGTTTTACCTCAAAAGGAATTAGAAGTCATGTTGTCCCGGGCCAACATCGCGAGCTATTCAGCAGTTCTGCTGCTGGCGCTCTCGTTTGCCCCGATGACGTTTGCTCAGGCCAGGTTCGCGCCGCCACCACCACCGCGTATTCAACAGCAACGGCGACAACCGCGGCGTCCCGACGCAGACGGACGATGGCACCATTTTCAAAGGGACACGCGTCCCGCTCCTGTCCGGCCTCCGCAAAATCAGCCGGGACATGCGGGAAACTGGCTGCGGAACTACAAAGACATGTCGCCCGCGCAGCAGCATCGTGCGCTCGAGAGCGATCCTCAGTTTCGGAAGCTTCCGCCGCAACAGCAGATCCAGTTGCAGAAACGCTTGCAACATTTTTCCGCCTTGCCTCCGCAACAGCAAGAGCGTGTGTTGAACCGCATGGAAACCTGGGAGCACCTGACGCACGAGCAGAAACAACTATCGCGTCAGCTCTTTCAGCAGTTCAAACAGTTGCCGCCTGAGCGCAGACAGGCAGTCAATCGCGCGATCCGCGGGATGCGAGGCTTGAACCCCGAACAGCGTGATCAGCTCATTAACTCGGATGACTACAAAAATTCCTTCTCTCCCCAGGAGCGCAACCTCCTAAGCGGAGCATCGCGCCTACCCTTAGCTCCAGGCGACGGCCTGCAAGCCCCTCCCGAAGAGTAGTGCGCCAGATTTAGCGACCTCGAACCACACCAAAACTCCAAGTGTTGTCATCCCGAGCGGAGCAAGGGATCTGCAGTTCGCGGGAAGACGCAGATCCCTCGCTGCGCTCGGGATGACAAGGTGCGGAATGTTATGCGAGGGGAAACCAAAAAAATCAAACGGGCACGATAAAAGAGTCAGGCCAGATAGAAGAGTTGTGCCCTGATGGCTGACTGCTGATGGCTAACCGCTGTCCCTACCGCCGAATCAGCGCCATCACCCAGCCCGCAACAAATACTCCGCCAACAAACATCGCGAAGCAGCGCAGACCGTACACAAGTTGCTCTTTGGTCGAATTCCGTTGGGTGATGCCAAAGACGATCGACGCGAACAATGCGAACACAACTGCCGCTGAGAAATGCGAGAGATTAATGGTCACGGCTTCTTCCCCAGCGCAATATGATGCGCATCCGCCGCGGCAATAAAGTTCAACAGTCCGGCTACAATCAAAAATGTCTTTCCGTAATCCGCAGCCGCATTCGCGGCCATCACATTGCCCCAATCCATAATACGAGCCAGGAAATAAAGCGCGCCCGATCCCACGTCGCCCACGAATCCAAGGATGTCCAGAATGTCGCCGCCGTTCGGCTTATAAATCCGTCCCTGCATTCCCAATCCGATCAGGAACATCGCAACCACTGAGATCATCAACAGGATGCCGCGTCCGTAGCGCCTCTGCAGAATGTGCCCGCCGCCCGGAATGAGCCAGCCCACGATCGGCGCAACGATCGCCATCGTCGTCAGCGGATACTCTGGCTCGACCACCAAATTTTTCGCTTTAGCTGTCGTCGGCTTGGCCATTCAGATCGTCACGATCTCTCTTTGGATTTTACCAGTCACTTCGGCACTTCCCGGCCGCACCAGCACATCAACTTCAAGCCGTACTCCAAATTCAGGAAGATAAATGCCGGGCTCAATTGAGAATAACGAATTGGGAAGAATGCGCCGCTCGTCGTGAATCTCCAGATCATCCATGTTCGCGCCGTTCGCATGGACCTCGGTCGCGATCGAATGACCGGTGCGATGGATGAAATGCTCTCCATACTTCGCATTCTTAATATGATTGCGGACCGCATTATCCACTTCCCACCCCGCGATCGGCTTCCCCCCAGATACCGCATCCTGCACTGTTTTCACACCCACATCCCGCGCGTCGCTGACGATCTTGAAAATCTCGCGCTGCCGGTCCGTCGCGGCCTTGCCCACAAATCCCACCCACGTGATGTCGTAGAAAACCGCGCCCGGCGTATTCTTCTTCGCCCATACGTCGAGCAAGACGAAATCGCCTTCGCGGATCGCCACCGGATGACTCGCACTCGGCTCGTAGTGCGGATTGCCACTGTTAGCATTCACCGCGACGATGGGAGCATCGTCCGTCACCATGTTCTCGCGCTGAAACGCATCCGTGAAAAACTTTTGCATTTCGTGTTCAGTCGTACCGCCATTACGGACGCGTCGTCCAATTTCCAGAAACGCCTCGGCCGTCAGTGCGTCAATCACATCGCGCGCGGCAAAATGTGACTTGATCTGCTCGTCGGTTAAAGTCGCTTCAAACTGAGCAATTAAATCCGCCGCGCTGACGATGTTCTTACCCAACCCGCGGATCATGTCCGCCGTGCCCGCGTCCACCATCGAAATCGTGAACACAAAATTATTAGGCGAGTACTGCATCGCGATATCGCGATGCGAAGCCAGCATCTGCTTCATTCCGTCGAACAATTCCTGCCATCCCGCATACTGCTTTTTCGTACCCGGCAGGGTATCAAGGTGTCCCGATTCAATTTTGTGAACCAACTTGATGGGATCGCCTTCGGCGGGAATCAGGTAATACCAGCGCCGTGTGACCATCAGCCCGTCAGGTAATCCTAGGACGCGGTACGCGATGGGGTCGCGATGGTGATGATCATAGAAAAGCCACGCGTCAATATTGCGCTCGCGCAGGGCCTTCTGAATGGCGGACAAGTCCATATACAAACGGTTATTCTACACGACGGCTGCAGGTCACAACTTGCCCGCCTTCTTCAGCTTTCTTGGTGTCGCACCCCCCGCGTGCGTTGCGATAGTGCTGGTCCCGCGTCTCCACCCAAAATGTGATAGAAAATAATGTTGTGTCGCGCTCTATAATGATCGCCTCCGGTTCCTACAATCCCCGAAAACCCGGCTCCGTACCACTGGCCTTCCAATGCTGAGGGCAGCCTTTATCGCGCTCTCCGAGAGCCGGACGCTGCGTGGGATCGCTGAACGCTCCAGCTTCGGCCAGCGCACCTCGGCCCGCTTTGTTGCCGGGAAGGAAGTCTCCGACGCGATCCGCGCCGCCGCCGCCGTCAATCAGTTCGGAGCTGGCGTCTCCATCGACAACCTCGGTGAGAACGTCACCAACGCCGAAGAAGCCCGTGCCAGTGCGCATCTTTACGACAATCTGCTGGACGAAATTGCCGCCCGCAAATTGAACGCAAATGTCAGCCTCAAGCTAACCCACATGGGACTTGATGTGGACGAAGCGATGGCCTACCAGATTGTCCGGGGCCTCGTGGCCAAAGCCGCCAGCATGTCCCCGAAAAATTTTGTCCGCGTCGATATGGAAGGCTCCGCCTACACGCAGCGCACGCTCGACTTCGTGCACGAACTCCATCGGGTTCCCGGCAACGGAAATTGCGTCGGAGCGGTCATCCAGTCCTACATGCGCAGCGCAGAGACCGACGTTGAGAAGTTGCTGTCCGAGCGCATTCGAATCCGGCTCTGCAAAGGAGCTTACAAGGAGCCCGAAGCCCTCGCGTTTCAGAAGAAATCAGAAGTCGACGCGAGTTACGTGAGGCTGATGAAGGTCCTGATGAAGAGCGGCGTTTTTCACGGACTCGCCACGCACGACGAAGCGATCATCGAGGAAGCGAAGGCCTTCGCCACAGCGCGAAAACATCCCGCGCAGCTCTTTCGAGTTTCAAATGTTGCACGGCATACGGCGCGATCTGCAACTTGGACTGGTAAAAGAAGGATGGGGAGTGCGTGTTTATATCCCGTTCGGAACCGAGTGGTATCCCTATTTCATGCGCCGCCTGGCAGAGCGCCCCGCGAATGTACTTGTTTATTGCAAAGAACCTATTTCGGCAATAGCACCTTTGTTTCAGTGACTTAGCGACTAAATTTCCAAACACGACACGAGTGTCGTACCGTTCTTGCGGTTTTAGGGTGCGCAGCACCAACTGCCGGGTCAAGCACAAATAATTCTTCCTGCAAGTACGAAGGGGTTTACTACGCATTCTCGTTCTATGGGGTGGAAGCCAACTTGGATTGGGTTCAAAGCCTGCCCCCTCGGCGATGTGCTTGTATCCGACTGAGATCAAGGGTCCGTGGCTCGCGACTGTCTGCATCGAGACTCCGGTTTCCGAACCAATCCTCTGCGTCGTCACGGGGAAGGATGACGCAGAGGTTTTTTATTTCCATTCGACTCGCTGACGCTGGGTGACCCAGGCAGACCTTCCTTTCACCCTTCCCAAACAAACGCGTCAAACACCCGGGACGATTCGAACCCGATTTTCTTATAAAGTGCGATCGCCCGATCGTTCGCCTCGGTCACGGTCAGTGAGACGAAGTGAAACCCGCGTCCGCGCAGATTTTTTGTCGATGCTGCCAGCATGGCTTCACCAAGTCCCACCGACCGAAATTCCGGCAACACACAAACCTGCGTAACGTGCCCCACGTCCGGACGCACCTGTGAGCACAGAATCATTCCAGCGAGCGAGCGCGTTCGGCGGTCTTGCACGACGAAGGACGCCTTCGCATCGAACGCTCCGCATCCCGGGAAACGCACAATGTTATTCAGAAAGCGCAGCGATCCGGCAAGCGTCCGGTATTGATCGTTGATTTCGGAATCGACATGCCCGCGATAGGCCGCCGTGATCAATGCGGCAGCTGCCTGATATTCCTGCTCCGACCAGGAACGCACTTCAAATTCCGGCGGCAATGTCGGCGCAGTTTGAGGATGCTTCGCCATATCGAAATTCATGAACACGCGCGGGTGTCGGCTAAATCCCTGTTGCAGGAACGGACGCGAAACTTCCCCCGAGTTGTGCGCCAGCAGCTGCGCCTCCACCCGATGGATTCCCGGGGACTGCTGCAGGGTCTCGATCACATGGGTGAGTAGCAACTCTTCGACTTCGCGGCGGTTCGGCCCACGTTCCAAGTCGCGGACATATAGATCTCCCACCACGCCCTTGTTCTGCTCATAGACAAAAAATGAATAGCCGAAAATATCGCCACGATCGACGGCCGCGTAACCCGGCAGGATCTTGGCATCCATGTAACGAAGAATCATCTCAGCGGAGGTCGAGTAATCCCATGACAATACGCGTCCCCACATGGCAACCTCTTCCTCCATCAGGGGACGAAGATCAGCGGAAGTGAAATGTCGGAGATCGAGAATTTCCATGGCAAATCAGGGCTCAGGTCTTGGGTCTCAGATCTCAGGTCTCAGGTCTCAGGAAAACCTTACTGACGGCAAACTCGGGGAGCGCGGTTGGTCTTCCTGAGACCCGCGACCTGACACCTGAGACCTACTTCTCTCCCACGAAATACACATCCACCTTCTGCTCGGGGATGCTCGATAAATATGATACCCGTCGTCCGGGGACGACCCGTTCGATCTGCACCAGACTGCCTTGTGCGGCAACGAGGACATGCGCCGCATCCGGAACTGTGCCGCTCTCATAAGGCATAGCGGGACGGTTGAGATAAAACTCCAGTCCATATTCCTGCACGCGATTGAGGTGATACAGAGCAATCGGGACCGGCTCATGCGAATACGACTCGATGCTTTCCGCAATCGGCCGTGCGGATTGCGTGGCATCAATGGCGGGAGCGGCGAATTGAATTACGACAAACACGCTTGCGATTGCGACAAACGCGGTGACACGCGTCAGCACCTGAAGTCCAGCGCCAGAGAGGAGCACGAATGAAATGACTAGCGCAGCAAAGACGGAAACGGCAAGCCACGCCGCCGATCCCCACGTTTCATGGATCCACACGAAGTGATGGCTGGTCGCGACCGACGCAGCCGATAGTGCAGCGAATATCAGAATGCCGCAGAAAGTGCCGTGTCCGGTTGCAAGTGCTGCCGAGATCTTTTTCCCACCGTCCAATCTGGATTCGCGCCGCGATGCCGCCAGATATTCCGCGACGAGCAGCCCCGCCGCTGGCACCGCCGGCAGAATGTATCCCGGCAACTTCGATTTCGAGGCGCTAAAGAAAAGGACTGGCACGACCATCCAAATCAGAAGAAATAGTGCCCACCCATTTTCGGCGACCGTCAATCCTTCTTTGCCGTGCGAGAGCATCAACCGGATCCGCTTCCCGATCGCCGCAATTAAAAAAATCGTCCAAGGCATGGTCGCCAGCAGAAACACTGGCAGATAGAACCAGAACGGTTGGCGGTGGTGATAGACGTCTTGCGAGAAGCGCGCTAGATTGTGCTCCAAAATAAATACGCGGAAGAATTCCGGATTGCGCAACTGCACCGCGACATACCATGGCAACATCACGGCGAGGTAGAGGGAGATTCCAGGAATCCAAAGCGTGCCCAGAATAGCGCGCCAGTCGCGCCGTGCGGCGACGAAGAGAACAATGATCACCGCGGCCAGCGCAGGCGCCACCGGGCCTTTCGCCAAAGCTCCCAGCGCTATAAAAACATAAAACGCGGCGAGATAAATTCTCTGTTGGCTTTCATACCAGGCATACCAGCCCAACAAAGCAATTCCGAACATTGCGGAAAGGGGCATGTCTGTAGCCGCGGCGTGAGCGAATCCAATGACGCCAACGCAACTCGCGGCGATCAGCGCGCCATCGAGTTCGCTGCCGGGACGGAAGCGTCGTAGAAAAAAGTAAATCGCCGCGACGAGTATCGCGGCATCAACGGCACCCGGGATCCGCGCAGTCCGCGCCAATGGATCACTAAATCCCCACGTGCGAAACGCTAGCATCGCCTGCCAGTAATACAGTACCGGCTTTTCGAGCCAGACTTTGCCCATCAATACTGGAGTTATCCAATCCGATCGACCCAACATCTCTCGTGCCACTTGAGCATAACGCGGTTCGTCGGCGCCGAGCAGCCCAAACGATCCGAGGCCGTAGAAGAAAAGAAATCCGCAAACCGCTGCGAGCAGCCATAAGTCTGTCCGCGTTCTCGGGCGAGAGCTTGCACTCGGCGGATTTGTCTCGACACTATTCATTGCGCGCGCTGAGCATCCATTCGGGCATCGTTGCGTCGTTAACCGTTCGTCGTTCGTTGTTCGTCATTCATTATTCATTGCGCTTCAGCCGGCTTCGGCCTCATCAGCGCCCACAAACTAATGACCGTCCACACGCCTTCGAGCACGACGAAACCAATTTGAAAAGGATGTATAGCGATCCACCAAAGGATCGCCGAACCGGCAGCATTGAGGATGTTATAAGTCGCGCCGCGAGGGTTGATTCGTCCCATCTGATGTCCGGCGTAGGCGATCAGGATCAAGAGGGCTCCAACAAAAGAAACGATCTGGCGGGTCATGTCCATAGAGGTCTCGCGATACTTTGATCTGTTTCGGATCTTGCTGATCCAGCATAGGCACGGTAAGAAGTTATTGGGGATTCAGGGCTATAGGCTCTGCCCGCAGACGCTCGAGAATTTGATTTGTCGCAGCATCCAGCGGACCATCCAACGAACAACCGCTGGCACATTTGTGACCGCCGCCGCCGAAATGCTCCGCCACCGTGGCAACGTTCACATCCCCTTTGCTGCGCAGGCTGATGCGATAGCGATGATCCGGAAGTTCGCGAAAGAATACAGCGACCTGCACATCGGCGATCGACAGCGCGTAGTTGACTAAGCCCTCGCAGTCTTCTTCGCGCGCGCCGAATCGCTGCATCTGTTCCTGCGTGACCGCAATCCAAGCCAGTGGCCCCTCGCGATGCAGATCAGACAACGCGGCTCCCAGTAAACGCATTTTCGCCGTCGAGTGTCCAAAATAAATATGCCGCGCACATAATGCCGGATCGGCCCCGGCCAAAACGAGTTCGCGTGCCACTGTAAAAGTATGTTCGTTGGTGCCCTCAAACATGAACGAGCCAGTGTCGGTCATGAGCGCAGTGTAGAGGCAGGTAGCGATGTCACGGTCTACCGGGACACAGGCCAGCCGCGCGAGACGATACACCAGTTCAGCTGTCGCCATCACGCTGGAGTCGATCCAATTGACGTGTGCGAAATTTCGCCCCGTCCGGTGATGATCGATATTAATGAGAAAACATTTTTCCAGACCGCTGAGCAAAGTCCGCCGCATGCTGTCGCATTCCAGCAAAATCACAGCGTCGTTGTCCGGAACCACATCCGCATGAATCGCACGATCGGCAAACGGAAGGTTTTGATAGATGCGCGGGACGCCGTCATGCATCACGACTTCGGCGTCCTTGCCCATGACGCGGAGAATCTGGGCACACGCAAGCGCGGACCCGATGCCGTCTCCGTCTGGCCGCGCGTGCGAGGTCACGACGAAGCGCTGCCGCACTCGAATTTCTTGTAGGACGCGGTCTAACATCACTAGCCTTGTTTAGCTGTCCGGACCCAAAGTATCCGCCGGATGCGCGAGAGGACTCACTGAGAACCGAAAACTGAGAACTCGCCCTACGGGCTGGGTTCCGCACTCTTCCGGCCGCGCTTTTTTGCCCGTCCGATTAGCTCATCGACGCGACTCTCCAACTCATCCGCGCGATCAATCTGAAAATAGAGTTCGGGAGGCTTCCGCAACCGCAAACGCTCGGCCAGTTCGTGCCGGACATAATTCTTCGCCGCTGTTAGCCCTGCCAGCGTCTGTTCGGCCTCCGCTTCATCTCCAGCCACCGTCACCATGATGCGTGCGGACCGCGCATCTTGCGCCATCAACACCGCACTCACGCTGGCAAGACCAATCCGCGGATCTGCCAGTTCCCCTTCGAGAATCGTTTCAATCTCCTCGCGGATGGCTTCGCATAACCGCCCACGATGATGGTTCCTGCCACGTTGCTCCACTGCACACCTCTAACTAAGGGAAAACTCGTAAGAATATCAGAAATATGGCCACCAACCGCTCTATGAATGAACGCTCTATCAATGAACGCGAATGATCGGCTCGAAGTTCTAATTTTTCCTGTGGACCACTTTTATTGCCAGTGGAATTGCGCTAATCTGCTTTTGATCGCCACGAGAGGAGGACTCTCCTTGCAAATACGTCCACTTCGTTCCTGCGCTCTAGGAATGGCTATCCTTCTAGTGTCGGTCTGCGCCGTTGACGTCGCAGCTTCTTTTCTATTAGCGAAACCTCAGTTGTGGTGTGCAATCATTCCAGGCCTCATCCCCGTTTTGACGCCAGCTGTAATCTTCACATGGCGTGGCCACCCGAAAAACTGAAACCTCCGCAGAGAATTCTCAGAGAAATTCGACAAACGAATCCGTAACTTCGGCCCCTGCGTTGTTGGCGATCCGCATGGCTTGGCGCTCGACGTTCTTCATCAACCCGTCCAGATAATCCCGCGAGTGGGAGATGCTAACCACCCCAATCGTCGCCTGATTCCAAAGCAAACTTGGATCGAGTTCCGCCACCGAAACGTTGAAAGAAGACCGCAAACGATCCTTCAAACTGCGTGTCACCTGACGCTTCTCTTTGAGAGAGTGCGCCCCTTCGATCCGCAATTCGAGAGTGAGGAACGCGACCATAATCAATTCTACAGCGCAAAATGCCGCGCCGCGACAGCAGCACAATTCCGCATAAAGTATTGATTAATAATGCCTTATAGTCCGAGGCCTGCGTGTCGACAGCTTTTGCAAGATTTCGCATGCTTTTCCTTTGAATCGTGCTACACTTTGAATCGCTAAGTTTGACTCACATGCACTTGCAGGATGGTATCGCCAACCAGCGTCACCCCCTCTTCAGCAGCGAATCTTCTCAGCATATTTCAATCAAGAAACAAGAATAGGAACATCAATGGCAGAACAAGGAACAGTGAAGTGGTTTAACGACGCCAAAGGCTATGGCTTCATCAGCCGTCAAAATGGCGAGGACGTTTTCGTGCATTTCTCCGCTATTCAAGCTGGCGGCTTCAAGAGCCTGCAAGAAGGCCAAACCGTGCAGTTCGACGTGACCAAGGGCCCCAAAGGCTGGCAAGCGGAGAACGTTACTGCTGTCTAAGTAACGACGCTCTCTAAGTTTAAACAAGGTGCCCGAGATTCGAAAGAATCCCGGGCATTTTCGCGTTTGGGATAGTTCTTGGTTTAGTTCTTGTTCTTGACTTGAGTTTTTTTAGATTTTGCCCGTGTTCCTCTGTGCCCCCCGTGGTGAAGCCTTCGCTGTTGTTCTTTCGCACCGACTCCACAATATTGACAAATTCCTCGCCCCCGCCTAACTTTGCAATCTCAACTTTGCAAACCTAAGGAGATCCCCCAGTGTCGCGACTTATCCGCCTCATTGTTCTCGTATTCATCGCGTGCAGCTCGCTCCTGGCGAACGCCGCAGCGGACTCCCCTTCCATTGAAAGTTTTTTTGCCGGTAAAGAAATTGTGTTGAAAATTGATATGCCCGGCAGCAACAAGGGTATCGATCTGCGTTTCAATAAGAATCCTCCCATGAACTGGAAGGAATATTCCCAGCGCATGAAGCAATTCGGACCGGCCCTTCGCAAAGGCGACGTAGCTCGGGTGACCACCATCGTCGTGAAACGCGACATGATCGAGTTTCAATTGGATGGCGGCGGCTTCGGCACCTTTCTCGACGACTCCAACACAAAAGTTGAACCCAAGCCGGTCGATAAAAGCGACTATGAGAAGAGTCTAGAAAAACAAATCGCGAACTCCACCGACGACGATGAAAGACGCCGCTTGCAGCGTGATCTCGACCGCGAACGATCCCGTCGCGAGCGCCAGGAATCCGCCAACCGCAGTGACGCAGAAGTCGCCAGCCAGATGAAAGCCGAGAAAGTCGCCGGAGATCGCATGCGCGGCGGATCAAGATTCAATCTCCGCTGGGATAAGTCCATTCCTCCCGATCAACAGAATCCACAAGCCGTGATGCGACTGTTATCCGAATACGTGGACTTCAGCAACTGGCAATCAGGATCGCCTGCGGGTGCCAGCTCTTCAGGTCCAGCCCCGGGGCAGAACTCAGCAGGCCAAGACTCCTGGGGACATAGTTCAGCGATGTCAGGCTCCCCGTCGTCGGGCTCCGCGACTCTGGGCGGAGAAGAATCCCCTCAGGACAATTCCGATCAAGCCCCGGCCGATCAAGCTCCAGCCGACCAATCGGGATCGCCGACTGCTCACCTGAAACGCGGCATGAAGCTCTCCGAAGTAAACGACCTATTAGGCCAGGGACAAAAGAAATCGGAGTCCTCCACCCCCGACGGAATGAAAACGGAAATCTACGACTACGCCGTGGACGATCGCGACGTGACAGTAACGTACGTGGAAGGAATCGTGATCCGATTCTCCATCAGTTCAAAGTGAGCAAATCTGGAGCGGGCGCCTCCGCCCGCTGCCCTCGCAGTCGCGGATCTCGTCGAAGTTGAAATAACCAAGTGACTTAGTGTCCCGTTCCCGTCAGACTCACGGTGCGAGTCTTGCCAGATGCCGAATCGGCGAAATTCAGTGTGGCATCTTTCGTCCCCTTGCCCGTCGGTTTGAAGGTCACGGTTATGACACAGTTGCCATAAACCGCTACGCCCTCACCGCATGTGTTGGTTTGGCTGTAGTTCGCCGCAGCGCCTCCGGTGATTGTCACTCCATGGACGGATAGCTTCGTCGGGCTCTGGTCGGAAACGGTCAAGTTCAACGTCGCACTCGAGCCGACGCTGACCTTCCCAAAGCTAAGTGGGTTTGCCGAAAAGACCGAAGCGGGTTGCTGAGTAAGAGTGTGACGCTCCCGCTATACGGCGGGGCTCCGTGGATGCTTCCCACCACCAAATCTGGCGCAGCGTCGCAAATCGGCCTATAACAAACGTTGCGTGTCCATTGGTTCAATCTTTGATCGGAATTGATCATTTGTGCTAACGTGCCGTCGCATTACCAGTGATAAGCGCGAGGCGAGTATGACCAACGGCGGTTATATCGACCACCGAACTTGAAGTCGCTAATCGCGATTAAAGAGAAGAGTTTGGTTGCGAGGTTTCGATAGGAGCTCCGAAAGTCCCGTCACCGTTTCCAGGAAATATGAAGAAGGCACCAACGGAAAATGCCAAATCCGCGATCCGGTTGTGCCTGAGATCAGCCGCCGCAATTGCGAGGAGGTTGTAGCCGACCAACTGAGAGGTACGTTGGCGACTGGAACGTACCATCACAGTTCAAGGAGGAGCGTAACTTCGTGCCGCGAGCTAAAACTCGATATAACCGCAATGTCCGACTGCCCGTCCCGGTTGAAGTCCGCAACCGATATCCCACCGTTTCTAGTGCCCCCTGTCTTCTGATACGTTGCTGCCTGGAATGTCCCGTCGCCTTTGCCCAGCAGCACCTTGATGAAGGCGACGCTAGCGTCGCTGATTGCGAGATCCAGAGCCGTCGTTATTTAGAGCTGCGTCCGTAAGACCCATTGGAAGGGAACGGTCTTGTAGATTTTCTGCGCGTTGAACGTTCCGTCTCCCTTGCGAAGAAGAACAGAGACCGTGTTGTCAGAGTAGTTGGTTACCGCCAAATCGTCTTTACCATCTTTATTAAAATCGGCGACCACAACGCCCTGCGAATCGCTACCGGTGGCGTATTTCTTGGCGGGCAGGAATGCACCGCCGCCCTTTCCTAAGAACACCGTGACATTTTTGTTTTGAGTGGTTACGGCGAGATAAAGCTTCCCGTGTCATTGAAGTCTACGGAGGCAACTGTAACTGCTTCGGTTTTGCTGCCGGCCGCTAGGTCCTCTCCAACGCCGAATGTGCCATCACCATTATTAGTTAATATTGAGAACACTGCGGCGCTGGTTCCCTGATAGCTCACGGATGCCAAATCAGGTTTTCCGTCTAGGTTGTAATCGCCCACCAGGAATGACGATGGCAACCCCATGAGCCGCTGCGGTAGGCGAACATAGGCGACTTGAACGCGCCATTTCCATTCCCTAAGAGGATGACAATTCCAGTCCAGGCACCCACTACAGCGACATCGTTTTTTCCATCTCCGTTAAAATCTGCGACCACGAGGGTACCAGTGTTGCCCGTGACGGTCGTAGAGATGGGCGATTGGAAAGTTCGTCTCCATTGCCCGACAGAACTGCGACGTCCTGATTAGGATCGGAGGAAACAACCAGGTCCATCGCACCGTCTTTGTTCATGTCCGCTGCCGCGACTCCGCCCCCGCCAACTTCGTAGTACGTAGGCGTTACGAAGCTCCCGTGCCGTTACCGAGGACGACGTATGTGAGGATATTCGACCGGCATGAAAGGGCACGCGACAGCAAGGTCAAGCTCGCCATCTTTGTTGAAGTCCGCTGCGATTAGTTGTTCCGGCGAGGATTGAAGAGGCACGGAAATACCTGCTTGAAACGTGCCGTCGGCATTACCCGGCTGAACGTAAATGTTGTTTGAATAACCATCGATAAGCGCCAGATCAGACTTGCCGTCTCGGTTGAAGTTTCCAAGTACGATCTCCGGCGGGTCGGAGCGGAAGTGAGGCTGACGATTGGATACTGGAAAGACCATCGCCGATTAACCACGACTATCGAATTAGGTGCGCCGAAGGCAGGATTATTGATGGAGGTGTAAATCAGATCGGCCTTCCCATCCCCATTGACGTAGCCCACAGCGATCGAGAAATTCCCACCAGTACTACCTGGCTGGCCGCCGGTACGAGGTAACTCCCAGCGAGTGCATATGTTCCGTTGCTTGGGCGAGGTAGATTTCGACGAGTGGGTCTGCATCGAATTCACATCGCATCTAGCCGACACCGCGAAGTCCAGCCGACCGTCCCGCATGAAGTCCCATGCGACGAGAGCAGAGGCAGAAAACTTCGGATAAAGCGCCAGCAACCACTGATTTGCTTGAACATGTACCTTGTGCCATCGCCTCCCCAGCGAGGCGAATTAACGACAATAGCGAAACCAGCGTGAAAGCACCCAACGGCGGATGAATATCTTCATTACTTTTCTCCAATTGGAACAGTCGGAGTTCTCGACTTACAGTTTTGCCGACTGGATTTTAGCCAAAAGAGCGGGGGATCTCCGCTGGATGACCAGATGCGCTGCGATTATGGAGATGTTAATTGGTTTCGTCATCACCCAAATGGGTTAGATCGAGCTTGCGTGGTTACTGTAACTCGTCTAACGTGAACAGCGCGCCCATTCGAGACATTACAGATACAAGAACGGGCGTCGCAACCAGGAAATGCTGCCAGACACTGAAGTGTTATCTAAGATATTGGGGTCTCTGTACGAAGCGCCCCTCGATCCTTCCAAATGGGAGGAGTTCTTGCGGTTAACCGCCACCGCTGTTGGCGGCGAGGCCGCTGCCCTGCTGCTCCATGAATTCAACGACGCCCAAGCTCTAGTGGCGAGGCAATGGGAGGTCAACCTCGAATCCTCCGCGTTGGGAAGCACATTACAGTGAATTGACGTATGGTTTCAAGCGGTTAGTCGATCCGCGGACTGGCTCGGAACGTAGGAACAGTTCGTTCCGTTTGCGAAACTCGAACGCACTGAGTTCTACAACGACCTGATTTTACCTGCCGACATACCCCATGGAATTTTCGGAATGGTCGAACGGAGCCGGTCTACGTCGTCAACTTGAGCATCTATCGCGGCAGCACGTGCATGTTCTTTCGACGAGCGCGACTTGGATCTGATCCGCTTTCTAAAACCGCATATTGAGAAGGCCTACAGGCTACATTCTGAGCTCATCGCAGCTCGCAATCGCGCCTGCGGCCTACAATCGGCATTAGATTCTCTGCTCATGGGTGTAATTCTTCTCGGTGCGAAAGGGCAAATAATTACGATGAATCGGGCAGCAGAGCGCTTGCTAGCTACCAGTGACGGGCTGCACGCTATTCGCCGAAAACTCAGCGCAGAACGCTCCGATGAAACCTCTCGTCTGTGAGCGCTCGTCGCGGACGCAACGGCCACCTCGTCCGGGGTGGGCTTGAGGTCCGGCGGTGCACTGGCGTTGTCGCGCCGTAATGGTTCTTCACTGCAATTACTGGTATCCCCCATTGGCCGGTTTGATCTGGACGAGAACAATCCCGTCCGCGCCATCGTATTCGTGAGCGATCCAAGCCTGAAGCGCCGCACGGCGCACGAGATGCTCTTGGTTCTGTTCAGACTAACGCCGGCTGAATCCCGCATAGTCATGCTTCTGGCAGATGGGCACGTACCTCGAGCCATCGCCGAGATGATTGGGATCAGTAGGAATACACTAAAATCTCAGCTGGCAAGCATCTTGCGAAAAACTGACATCTAACGCCAGTCAGAACTGGTGCGGCTGTTGTCACAGCTTCCTGCAGTCGTCCCGAATATCGAAAGCTGAGATCTGATTTTCGTTACAAAAAGCGTGACGGCTGACCGCTAGATCGGCGTCGCGCCCTTAAACAGCCAGATCAGGTCGATGATCAGGATGATCACGACCATCAGCTCCAGCACAAACGCACGGCTTTGATGGAATTGGTCCACCATGAAGCGGTAGAGTTCTTCGGCGGTGTGGACTTTCTGGTTCACCAGATCTTTGTAGTCCGTGACACCGATCTTCGACGCGGCCACTTTATAAAGACGCGCGGAGAACATGTCACTGAGAAATTTGATCGCGTTATCAGCGCGTTCTGTAAGCTCATCGACATCGAGCAGTACGGTATGCAAGCGAGTCGCGCGTTTCGCAGTACGCCAGCGGGCCCAGATTCCGGTGGATCCGTGGTCCATGAAGTCGTAAACGCTTTGCAGTTCGCGCGTGAGCAACTCGTCGTAGTGGCGGAATTCCAGAAGCTGCGAGTTGGCATATTCCAGTAGTTGAATGACGGTTTCCGCGCCAGAAGTCGTGTCGTAAAGAAACGCACCGTTCCAGCTGATGACTGCCAGATCGTTGGGATAGTACGAAATCTTCGACTGCATGATTTCCTGCTGCTCACCTTCAGACAGCGGAACATTTTCACCGCGTACGATCTGAGCAATGCGTCCGCCTTGCGTAGCAAGCAATTCCGCAGCCGACGGATTGCCCGCAATATCGCGCACATGAAAGACAAAATAATCTTCATGCAGCCAGGTGTCGTATAACTTGACCAGCGCGGGACGAGCACGCTCGATTTTCTCTTTCACAATTTTCTGCGCAAAGCTGGTGAAGTCCGTATCCCAAACCCAACGACTCGCGAGACGAACGAGTCTGTCCCAATCTCCCGCGAACGGCAGCTCGAAGACGACGCTCAACACTCCGTAGTCGTAATACTTGATCTGAACGTCGAGGCGTTCGCCACTTTCCAGAATCAGCGGCTCGACCTGTTCGACCACCGGAGCACGCTGAAACTTCACGTATCCTGGAGCGGGATGCTTGAAGCTAGCCTCCTGCCGCCGTGCTCCAAAAATATCGCGCAACGAATCAAGGTTGATCTCTTCGCAAACATCGAACTGAATCAGCACCAACACCGATCCTTGCAGTGTTTTGTCTAACGAATGCGGAGAAGACGGCATCGGCAATGAGATGGAGATCGTCGGATTTATCGTTTCCATAAGATTTCAAATTTCTGCCATCGGTCTCGGCTGGCTTTTAGTGGTGATACGAATTGAGCTCCGTTGAGCTCTGGCTCGATATTCGGCGCGACGGGGAACCAAAAGCCGCTACGGGGAGACCTTGCTGGCTACCTCTATTGTCCCAGAAATGGGGCTGGATAGGGAGTTTCTATTTAATTCGCTTATATTCAATCACTTACAAACGCTCACCCACGACGAATGTCACCCTGAGCGAAGCAGTACGATCTGCGAAGCGATCGTCCTGCGGAGTCGAAGGGCCCCTACAATCTCCTCGAAAACTAGCGTTTTCGGCTCAGCGCGAGCAGCAAAGCCGTCCCAGCCGCAAGCCCCGCAACAGCCAGTCCCGTCCGTTTCATCGACTTCTTTATCGCGGCCTGGTGCGGACGCACCCAGGCATCCTCGGGATAATTCCGAGGAACGGGATCGAAGAGCGGGAATCCTTCGGGCGTTTCGGTAGCTTCGTGCAACGCCATCTGCAAAACTTCCGCGAGGTGCAGCGCGTGACGATCCGTCTCCTGCGCGATCTGCTCGCGGCAACTGAATCCGTCCGCAACGATAAGCCAATCGGTTGGAGCCCGACGGACCGCCGGCAACAATTCAAGTTCACCAATCGCTTTGGAGACTCCGTATTTTTCTTTTTCGAATCCAAACGCGCCCGCCATGCCGCAGCATCCCGGAGCAGGTGCAGTGAAATCAACTCCCATCCGATTGAGCACGGCCTCTTCCGCCGACATCTTCATGATGGCTTTGTGATGGCAGTGTCCGTGAATCAAAGCTCGACGGGGTAGATTTGGCAGCGGAAAGTCTCTTCCGTGTTGCTCAAGGAATTCGCTCAGCAGGAAGACTTGTTTTGATAGAGCCTGCGCTCGTTCATCTTTGGGAAAAAGATTTATAAGTTCGTCGCGAAAAACAGCCGCGCAACTCGGCTCCAGAACGACAATCGGCGTCCCAGCTTCGATCTCGGGAAGAAGCTCATCCATGATCTGGAGCAACAGTCCCTTGGCGCGATCGAGCATTCCAACGTCGTAAAGCGGACGCCCGCAACAGAGGTGCGCTCGCGGAACAGTAACGTTGAAACCGGCAGACTCCAGAACTTCCACCGCGGCTTTGGCGGTAGCTGGGAGAAAATGATTATTGAAAGTATCGGCCCAGAGAAGCACGTTGGACGCGGTGGAACTCACACGTGAGCGTCGTTTCTCCCACCACTGTTGGAAGGTTTCAGGAGCAAACGCTGGAATGCGGCGCTGGGCGGCCACTCCGCCCGCTAGCTTGGCGAGGTCGCGTAGTCCAGGAAGCTGCGTCGTGAGATTCGCGAGGCCAGGAAAATGCGCAGCGGCTCGAACAAAAAGATCGAAATTAGAAAGTGCAAACGCATTCAGCGGCCGACGATTCGTTTCGTAATAGTGCGAGAGAAATTCCGCTTTGTAAGTTGCGACGTCCACTCCAACCGGACAATCACTCTTGCACCCCTTGCAGGCGAGACACAGATCAAGCGATTCTTTGACGGCTTCGTTCTGCCATCCATCTCTGATGACGTCGCCTTTCGTCATCTCCCAGAGCAAATGCGCGCGGCCCCGAGTCGAGTGTTCTTCATCTCGCGTGACTCGGAAACTCGGGCACATGACACCGCCTTCATCGCGGCGGCATTTACCAACTCCTACGCAACGCAAGGTCGCGGAGGCCAGACTGCCATGGTCATCAGGAAATTTGAAATGCGTTTCGGGTTGCCACGGATCGTATCCTGCGCCGAGCCGAAGATTTTCGTCTAGACGATATGGCTCGATCAGCTTGCCGGGATTCATCTTCCAAGCAGGATCCCACAGCGTTTTGAAATCGCGGAACGCCTGCATGATCTCCGGCCCAAACATCTTGGGAAGCAATTCAGCGCGAGCCTGCCCATCTCCATGTTCGCCTGAGAGCGAACCGCCGTAGCGGACGACGAGATCGGCAGCCTCCTCCATGAATTGGCGGAATTTTCGAATTCCTTCCGCCGATTCGAGATCGTAATCCATCCGCGTGTGGACGCAGGCATGACCGAAATGTCCGTAGAACGAACCTGCATATTCAAAAGCCTGCATCAGTGATCGCAGTTCGCGCAGATACGCGCCGAGTTTTTCAGGAGCTACGGCCGAGTCTTCGAAGCCTTCCCACTTCAACGGTTCCCCCGGAACGTGAGAGGTCACTCCCAGACTGGATTCGCGCACCTCCCAGATGCGCCGCGCGACTCTCGGATCAGTGAACAACCGCATGTTCGGAGGCGCTGCAGAGCGATCGAGCGCAACCATGAGATTCTCCGCTTGCGCTTCGGCTTCCGCTATCGTGTTCGCGCCGAATTCCACCATCAGCCAGCCCGCGCCTTCAGGAAGCAGAGCGAGTCCTTCGAGGTTCACCCGCTTGCGACGACTCGCGTTGACCATGATGTCGTCGAGTCCTTCGAGACCGATGGGGCGATGCTCCATGATTTGCGGGACGTGATCGGCGCAAATATAAATGTCGGGCCATCCGATGACCAGCAACACACGCGCGGGAGGACTTTCAACCAACCGACAGGTTGCTTCAAGAACAGTGACACAAGTTCCTTCAGAACCGACCAGCGCTCGCGCTACATTGAACCCGTTTTCAGGGAGCAGGTGATTGAGGTTGTATCCAGAAACGCGACGCGGGATATTTGGGAACTGTTGGCGAACCTTGTCGCCGCAGAGATCGGCGATCGACTTCAAGCCTGAGTAAATTTTCGCGGAGCTCCCACCTTCGCGAACGATGCGTTCAAGATCGTCCGCACCCGTCGCTCCTACATGCAGGCGCTGGCCGCCGTAGGTTAGAACATCGAGTGACTCGATGTTGTCGTCCGTCTTGCCAGCCATGATCGAGTGAACGCCGCAAGAATTGTTACCGATCATTCCACCGAGTGTGCAGCGATCGTGTGTCGCCGGGTCGGGCGCAAAGGTGAGGCCGTGCTTCTCAGCTGCGGAACGCAGGCTGTCGAGGACGACTCCTGGCTCGACACGCGCGATGCGACGGACTGGATCGATTTCAAGAATACTCGCCATGTACTTTGAAAAGTCGAGGATGACGGCGGCGTTGCAGCACTGTCCGGCGAGAGAGGTGCCACCGCCACGGGCGAGCAGGGGCGCGCCGTATTCGCGGCAGAGAGCAACCGCAGCCAGGACATCTTCTTTGTCGCGCGGGACTACGATACCGATTGGAACTTGGCGATAGTTGGATCCATCGGTCGCGTAGAGAGCGCGGCTCCCGGAATCAAAGCGCACTTCTCCGCGAAGATGGCGACGCAGAGCGGCTTCCAGCGCGGCGTCATCAACTGGCGCTCGGCGGATCGAGGATTGCTGAATGTCGATTTCTGACGGCATGTTGTACACAACATCTTCGAGGATGCGCGAGTCAGGCGCAAGAGGGAATACACCGTTCAAGTCGCTGTCATGCTGAGCGAAGGACAACCTTCGCGGGACGCGAAGCGTGTCCGCAGTCGAAGCACCCCTACTTTTACAAGAAACTGCGGGGGATATCCTTCGCGATCTCGACCCAGGGATGAGCCCCGAGAAGAGTCGAAAAGGGTGTAGAGATCCTTCGACTCCGCTCAGGATGACAAGTTTTGATGGATTAGTGCCAGGCTCGGGTCAGATAGTCGGCGAGCGACATGGTCAGCATTATGAATAGAAAAAAGAAACCGGATACCACTACCGCTCCGGTGAGCTTTTCGCTCGCGCCTTTTACGTGCATAAAGAACAGAACCACCAAGGTAGCTTTGATCGTGGCGATCAAGAGCGCAACCACTGGATTGAACGCACCAAGGTTCACAAAAGCAGCGCTAACCGTAATCGCCGTGAGAATGAGCAGGCCAATGCCGATTGCGATATAAAATCCCTGCGAATGCTCGGTATGTTCGACGTCGTGTTCTTCGTGTTGCGCCATAAAAGTCCTTGAATGCGGCTCTTAGCTCCCTGTTCTCAGCCTGAAACTATCGTCAAGAATGTCTGCTGATCAAATACAGCAACGGGAACAAGTAAATCCAAATGATATCTACCAAGTGCCAATATAAACCCGCATTTTCGACGGGCGTGAAATAGCTGGGCGTGTAGTGCCCCCTCCACGCTAGGAACGCCAGCACGCTGAACAGGCCGCAGCCGATGATCATGTGGAGCGCGTGCATTCCGGTCATCGCAAAATACAGGGAAAAGAACAGCTCGGCTTCTTTGGAGCTGACCGGGATTTGTTTTCCGTTGTCGTCGAATTTATCCGTGAAACTAAAGGTCGAGCCAGGAACGTGATGTCTTTCGAATTTTTCTCGGTACTCGAATCCCTTAACGACTAGAAATGTCAGGCCGAGCAACACGGTCACGACGAGATAACCGACCAGCAATTTTCGTTTGCCCGCTTCCGCGGCCTTCACGCCCAATACAACTGTCAGCGAACTGACGATGAGGACTGCGGTATTAAACGCTCCCATCTTGATGCTGAGTTGCTGGCTGGCGGCGGCGAATGCGTTGAAATGCTCGAGACGATAGATCAGGTAGGCGCAGAACATGCCGCCGAAGAACATGATTTCAGTCACCAGAAACAGCCACATCCCGAGCGAAGCGGCGTTCTTCTGCTGCTTCGCGTCCGAGAACTGGTGGACCAGCGCCGGATTGTGAGCTTCGTGTTCCGAGTGTTCCATGGTGGCGACCTGACTATCGTGCAACGGGAGCCTCCAGTTCCTTCGGTGCCGGAATATCTTCGTAGTTATAGGCTTCCCAGGTGACTACGGGAGTCTCGTCAAAATTAAATGTTGGAGGAGGCGAACTGGTCTGCCATTCCAATCCCGCCGCTCCCCACGGATTCGCACTGGCGATTGGTCCGTACTTCAAAGACCAGAGCAGGTAAATCATTGGCAGCAGGTAACCGACGGCGAGCACGCTCGCTCCAGCGGTTGAGAGGACGTTCAACACCTGAAACTCTGGCGGATACTGCCAGTAGCGTCGCGGCATTCCGACATAGCCAAGGATGAATTGCGGGAAGAAAGTCAGATTGAACCCGACGAAAACCAGCAACGCTGAGAGTCTTGCCCAGCCTTCGGGATACATGCGTCCACTAATCTTTGGCCACCAGAAATGCAGCCCACCGAGATACCCCATGAGCACACCTCCAACCATGACGTAGTGGAAGTGAGCAACCACAAAGTAGGTGTCGGTGACGTGAACATCGATGCCGATCGTGGCAAGCATCAGGCCGGTCAATCCACCGATCGTGAAGAGCCCGATGAAGCCGAACGCGTAGAGCATCGGAGTAGCGTAAGTGATCGATCCTTTATAGAGAGTCGCAGTCCAATTGAAGACTTTGACGGCCGAAGGCACGCCAACCACGAAGCTCAAGAAGGAAAAGATCATCGCGGCGTAGAGCGAGATGCCAGCGACAAACAGGTGATGCGCCCACACCAGGAATCCGAAAACGGCGATGGCGACGCTCGAAAGTGCAACAAACTTGTATCCGAAGATGCGTTTGCGCGCGAAGCAGGCAATCAACTCGCTGATCACACCCATGGATGGCAAAATCATGATGTAAACGGCGGGGTGCGAATAGAACCAGAACAGATGCTGGAACAGCACTGGATCGCCACCAAGAGCGGGATCGAAGATGCCAAGGTGCAACAGGCGCTCTACGGCCACCAGCACGATGGTGATCGCGATCACCGGAGTGCCGAGAATCATGATCAAACTAGTCGCATAATTCGACCAGATAAACAACGGTAAGCGATCCCAAGTAAGACCGGGAGCGCGCATGCGGTGAATCGTGACAATGAAATTTAATCCGGTAAAGATGGACGAAAAGCCCGCGATGAAAATCGCGAGTCCAGCTTCGATGACATTCGTATTACTGGCGACCGTGCTGTACGGAGTGTAGAAGGTCCATCCGGTGTCGATGCCGCCCGTCAACATGCAATGCAGAAACAGAATTCCAGCGGTGATGTAGAGGTACCAACTCAGAAGATTGATGCGCGGGAATGCCAGGTCTTTGGCGCCAATCATCAGCGGCACGAGAAAGTTTCCGAGAATAGCGGGTACAACCGGAATCAGGAAGAAAAACACCATCACAATTCCGTGCATGGTGAACACCTTGTTATAGGTGTCGGCCTGCAGCAGGTCGCCTTGCGGTGTGAGCAATTCGAGGCGGATGAGCATGGCGAAGAATCCGCCGAGGAAAAAGAAAACACTGACCGAAATTAAATAGAGGATCGCGATCCGTTTGTGATCCGTCGTCAGCAACCAGGACTTGAGAGTGTGCCCGTTGTTGAGATAGTTCAGCTTCGGAGTCTGATTCGCCGTAACTACTGTCGTTGCCATGACTATTGCACCTGCATATTCTGTGGTTGTGCCGGAGAAGTGGCAGCCTCATTTTGCGCGGCTGCGGTTCCCGTGACTGGCCCGCCCAATGATTTCACGTAGGCCACCAGCGCGTTCAACTGGTCATCGCTCACGATCCCCTGAAAAGTTGGCATCACGGGATTAAAGCCCTTCACGATCTTAGCGGTCGGATTGAGAATGGACTCGCGAACATAATTGTCGTCGGCAACTACGGTGCGCCCGTCCTCCAGCAGAACCGGTTTATTGTAGAGCCCGTTCAAATTCGGCCCGCGTCCTTGCACATCCGAGCGGTGGCACGTTGCGCAACCGAGCTGGGCAAACAGCTCTTTACCGGTGTCTCGCAGCGGCAATGCCGGACCACCCGCCATCCACTGTGCGTAGTCCGCCGGATCCATCACAACAATGCTGCCACCCATTCCGGAATGTTGCGTTCCGCAATATTCCGCGCAGAATAAATGATAGGTACCCGCCTTGGTAGCGTTGAACCAGAGCGTCGTGTAACGTCCGGGAAGAACGTCTTGCTTGACGCGAAATGCCGGAATAAAAAAGCTATGAATCACGTCCTGCGAGGTCATGATGAGCTTAATGTTTTGTCCCGTTGGAACATGTAGCTCGTTGATCTCGCGCTGTCCTTCCATATGCTCGATCTTCCACATCCACTGCTTCGCTACGACATACACTTCCGTTGCGTTCGCGGGAGGGGTGCGCTCCTGGAAAAAGAGCACCGCGCCCCATACAAAGAAGGTCAGCATGATAAAGAACGGAATGATCGACCATCCGACTTCGAGAATCATGGAGCCTTCGATCTGTTCGGCCTCGCGCCCCGCGGTGCGACGGTATTTGATCGACAGCAACGCGATGGCGATGAAGATCAGCGCGGTCATGATGCCCGAGACCAGCAGCAGATAGACGTAAAGCGCATCCACCTGACCTGCCATGGTCGACGCTTGATCGGGCCACAATGGTAAATAGTTCGACATAATTACTAGACTCGCCTTAATCCTTGCGACGATCCCGAAGACGCCGTGCCCTGTCCGGGATTGCCACCGGAAACAGAACCCGATTTACGGTCCGCTCGAAACATGACGAACATGAATGTTCCCAAAATCAGCATCGTGCTCAATCCGCCCAGCTTCAGAATGTTGCTGATCACCGCGCCGTATTTTCCTGTGCGCGGATCATAGTGATAGCAGTAGAGCAAGACCTGATCGCCGATGTTACCGACGCGACTCTGTGAAGCTTCCACCAACCCCAGACGCAGATCTTTCGGCGAGAACTCGACTCCATAAAAATATCCCGAGACTTTACGGTCGGGCGTCAGCATCACGATCGCGGCGGCATGCGCGTATTGTTCAGTCTTGGTATCGAACTGATATTGGAATCCGACAGCTTTGGTGAGTGCGTTGATCTGATCGGCTTTGCCCGTAAGAAAATGCCAGCCCTTATCAGCGTTGGCGCGGCCATAGCGCTTCATGATTTCGCGCTTCTTGGCGGCTGCCATTTCGGTGGTTTCGCGAGGATCGAAGCTCACGGTAACTACGTCGAAATCCTGCCCAACGTTGAAAGTCAGGGCCTTCATCGACCCAACCAGACCCTCCAGAAGTTCGCTGCAGAGCATGGGACACTGGTAGTAGCCCAAATTCAAGATCACCGGACGACCATGTCCGAAGTAGTCGCCGAGTTTGACCTGATTTCCGAGTTCGTCGCGGAATTCAAGGTCACCCGGGACATCCGCATTCAAATGCTGTTCGATGCCAACAAATTGCAATCCCGGCGGCTTCTGACTTGGTGGCGGCGCCATCATGCCGCCTCCCATCATGGGATTGCCCCCGACTCCTCCAAACAGCGAGAGGGACGAGAGCAGGAAAAACGCTACCACCGCGATCGAATTTTTGACACCACTTCTGCTGCTCACTGCGTATTCCTTTTCCGGCGACTTCCGCAAACCCGGCCGGAGCGGTTGACTTGCAAATCCTCTTACGGCTTCTATTTCTTCGCGACTATTGACTTTCTGAACTTCTGACTTCTGCTCTGGCGCCTTATTTTCGGCAGTCGCCTTCGCATTCCCGCAATTCTGTGCGCAAACCGGAATTCCACGCTTAACGATTAAGTCCATCGCGTTTTCGATGGGGATGTGTGCAACTCCCGCCTTTTCGTCGACCCATCCATAGCTATTGAGCTGGTTTTCCTGATCCAGCAGGAACTGGCGGAACTGGGTTCGCTCATCGATTTCCAGCATCGGGGCGCCATTGTCTTTGAACAGCGTGTCCACGCCTTCGGGCGTCATCGTGCGCGAAATATCGCTCGGAGGCGCAACCAGCGGACTGGATGTTGTCATTTGCGACAACTCGTGTTTATCGAGAAAGCGGTACATCCCGATGATGATTAAGACGATCACAATGCCGGACACCACAAGGCTAACCATGAACGCGAAAATGCCGCGCGTGCCAAGGTCTTCGTGTTCGTACTCCGGATCTTCGCCGGCGTGCCCGTGTTTGATCAGTTCGTCGCTCATAATTCTGCTACTCGTTCTCTACTCGTTCAGTTAATCGTGCGCAGGCTCCAGAAGACGGAGGGTCTGCGGCGCGTTGACTACCAACAGTGGCCGAGCATTTAGATTACGGAAGAAATACGCCAGCCACAGCCCGCCAATTCCGGCGAGGATCGTGAAATGCATCCAGCTCACATGAATCGTCGGATGCAGAACCGGTTCCACGTGCCAGTAAACATCGATCATGCGCATGATCAGAATCCACGCCGCGATTCGAACCAAAGTGTCAGCCTTGCGCTTCAGTTGGCGCGACAGCAACAGCGCGAACGGAACCGCGAACTGGAACACCACGAGGAACAATCCGACATACTCCCAGCCGCCATTCAAACGTCGAATGTACCAGGGGATTTCCTCGGGCAAATTCCCTGCCCAGATGATCAGCCACTGCGAGAAGTTGAAATAGGTCCACACCATCACGAAGGCAAGAATCAACTTGCCGTGATCGTGGACTTCCGTATCCGTAAGGTATTCGGACATCGGCTTGCGCTTGCTCAGAATGCTTTCAATCACCACGCAGAAACAGAAGGCCGAAAGCGCTTCGCCTGCGACGAAGATCAAACCGTAGATGGTTGAAATCCAGCGCGCCTGCAGCGACATGACCCAGTCGATGATCGCGAATGAAATCGTCAGCGAGTAGATCACGAGTCCAATGGAACTCATTGCGCGGAAGCGCAGCGTGCTTTGTCCCGCAACTGAATCCTGTTCCGTGGACCAGCGATTCAGGAAGTAGGCCATCCCGATCCAAATTACGAAGTACAGGATGTAGCGCATCAGAATGCCATTGAAATTTAAGTAGCTTTCAGTGATCTGGATGATCTTCGGATCCGTGATTCCCGGCCGCGCCCAGAAGTAGAGCCTCTTGAGATTTAGCAAGATCGGAATGAACAAGACGAACATGAGCGGCAGCGTCATCATGCCTGACTCAAGAAAGCGACGAATCACGGTGCCCCATGCCCCGCCGACCAGGTGATATAGCATCAGGATCGCCATGCATCCCAGCGACAGTCCGAGCCAGAAAACATAGCCGCTCAAATATGCGGAATAAAAACTGTCGGGCGAAATAAATGCGCCGACGATCGATGCAACCGTTCCAACCAAACCCACGAACAACGATTGCGTTTGCAGTTTCTGGACCACCGGCGGGGCCATCAGGTCCGATTTATTCATGGTGGCCGTGGTCATTTAGCTTCCTCTTCATTCTGCGCGGCAGGCGGTGCAACTTGTGGCAGCGTCGCGCCGTTTCCGATGTCTTTAAATTGCGGCGGCGACGACGGAATCTTCTGTCCCGCAGGAATATCGCCAGCAGTCGCACTCTGGCTCAACTGCAACGCGCGAATATAAGCAGCAATGCACCAGCGATCATACGGCGTAACTTGCGCGGAGTAATCCGGCATTACGCCAAACCCATTCGTATCAACGTCGAAGAAGTATCCGATCGGCGATTTGCGCAGACGATCGATGTGAAACGACGGCGGACGCTTGAATCCTCGCGACGGAATGAAGCCGTTACCGTCGCCAACGCGTCCGTGACAAGGCGTACAGGTAATGTTGTACCGCTCCCGGCCACGCTCAAGAACCTGGGCTGTCACCGGGAAGGGCATGTAATCGCCATCAGCGCTGCCAATTTTTCCCGTATAGAAATAAGTATCCTCGCGGAGATCGCCGCGCGCCACCGTGCCTTCGACAGGCAGGCGCGCGGAGCGATTGTCGTTAAAGAAATCACTTTTCGCCAGCGGCCGATAGTAGGGCTGAATATGCATGTCCTGACGACAGCCCACGGTCATAGCAACGAGCACCACTACGCCGGGCAACACTTTTCGGAGGTTGAGCGTGGCTAGATTCATGGCTAGCTTGGCACCTCCGCGATCATTCGTGGAGCAAGGCCCGACAAGAACGAACGCGTGCGCGCCGCGTCATACTTCGGATCGCTCGAAAAAACGATCAGGAAAAATTTATTATCCGAAGCCTTGGCGAACTCCGGCACGTTGAACACCGGGTGATACGGCATCGGAAAGCCATTCAGCGCCAGCATTCCGATAACGGCAGAAAGTCCGGCAAAAAGAATCGTCAACTCGAACGTCACGATAATGAATGACGGCCAAGAGTGCAGCGGACGTCCTCCAACATTTGTGGGATACGTAATCACCGCGACCCAATACTGGAGCGAGTAAGCCGAGATCAATCCGACGAGCCCGCCGATGAGAACGACCAGCGCGACGCGATTTTTATGGAAGCCAATCGCTTCCGCCAAACCTTCGATCGGGAACGGGCTGTACGCATCAATCTTCTGATAGCCGGCTTCGTGTGTCTTATGCGCCGCGGCCACGAGTTCCTGTGCCGTATCGAACTCGGCCATCATTCCATACACTGCTGCGCCTGCGATCGGAGATTCGTAAACCGATACATCGCTCATTGCTTCACCTCCGCCGACTCATGCACTTGCGACTCCGGCAGCAAGGTGCGCAATTCGAAGATGGAGATCATCGGAAGAACTCGTACGAACAGCCACATAAAGGTCAGGAACATGCCGATGGTTCCGGCGAACGTCATGTAGTCCCACTTCGTGGGGTAGTACATACCGAACGAAGAGTTCACAAAGTCGCGGCTCAAGCTGACCACCACGATGATGAAACGCTCCAGCCACATGCCGACCAGCACGACGAACGAAATGATCCAGAGCCATCCGGTGGACACACGGAATTTCCTCAGCCACAGAACCTGCGGAATGAAGATATTGCATCCGAGCAAGGCGTAATACCAAAGCTTGTACGGACCATGCAGACGATTCCAAAGCAAGAACGAATCGAACTGACTGCCGCTGTACCAACCCATGAATGCTTCCATGAAGTATCCGTAGGCGACAATGAGCCCTGTGGCCAGCATAACTTTTGCGGCATTCTCGAGATGGCGCTCGGTAATGAAATCCTGGATGCCGTAAATCTTACGAATCGGAATCGCGAGACAAATCACCATCGCGAATCCGGAGTAAATTGCGCCCGCAACAAAGTAAGGCGGGAAGATCGTGGTATGCCAGCCCGGAACGATGCCGACCGCGAAATCGAAGCTCACAACCGTATGCACGGAGAGAACAAGCGGCGTCGCCAGTCCTGCCAGTAGCAGGTAAGCGGTCTCATAGCGGTGCCAGTGACGCGCCGAACCGCGCCATCCCATGGCAAGCAATCCGTAAATCTTTTGGAGAATCGGATTCTCAGCGCGATCACGTAATGTTGCGAGATCGGGGATCAATCCGATAAACCAGAACACTAAAGAGATAGTCAGGTAAGTCGAAACCGCGAAAACGTCCCATACCAGCGGGCTGCGAAAATTCGGCCAGTACCGCATCGTATTCGGATACGGGAAGAGCCAATACGCCAGCCATGGACGGCCGGTGTGAGCTAGTGGGAAGATTCCGGCGCAAGCCACCGCAAACAACGTCATCGCCTCAGCGAAGCGGTTGATCGAGTTACGCCAGGTCTGACGCAGCAGAGCGAGAATGGCAGAAATCAGCGTGCCCGCGTGGCCGATACCGATCCACCACACGAAGTTGACGATGGCAAATCCCCAACCTACGGGGATGTTAATACCCCAGATCCCGGTACCTTTAATGAACAGGTAGCCGAGGGCCATCATCAGCACATTCATCATCGAGAACACGATCAGGAAGCCGAGGATCCATCCCAAAGAGATGGGCCGCTTCAGCACAATGTTGCTGATCTTCGATGTGATGGTGGAGAAGGTATGTCCCGGCGCAATTACCGGTACTCGCCTGTCTGCCACGGGAATTTGTGTGTTGGTAGCCATGCCTTACGTCCGCTCCGCGTGCACTGTTTCGCCTTGCAATTCTGGATTGGGGTTGCGAACCTCCGCGAGATACGTTGTGCGCGGCCGCGTATTCAACTCACCCAACATGGCGTAATTTCGTGATTCCGCTTTCCACTTGTTGACCTGACTCTTCGGATCATTCAGGTTTCCAAAGATAATTGCGTTTGCCGGACACGATTGCTGACACGCCGTCTGCAGCTCGCCATCTTTAATCGTGGAATCGTTGCGCTCAGCATCAATGCGATTTTCACTGATGCGTTGCACGCAGTACGTGCATTTTTCCATTACGCCACGGCTTCGCACGGTCACATCTGGATTGCGCATCAACTTGAACTGTGGCGTTTCCCAGTCTTGGAACAGAAGGAAATTAAATCGACGCACCTTGTACGGACAGTTGTTCGAACAATAGCGCGTGCCGACGCAGCGGTTATAGACCATGTCATTCAGGCCTTCGCTGCTGTGAATCGTAGCCTGCACCGGACAAACCAATTCGCACGGCGCGTTCTCGCACTGCATGCATGGAACTGGCTGGAAGAATCCTTTCGGATTATCCCGCGGTCCGTTGTAGTACGCATCCACGCGGATCCAGTGCATGTGGCGGCCTTTGAGCGTCTGCTCTTTGCCAACCACTGGGATATTATTTTCCGACTGACAGGCGACGATGCAGTTGTTGCATCCGACGCAGGAGTTCAAGTCGATCGCCATGCCCCACGAATAAGTTTCCTTCGAATAATCGTACGGCTTGTAAAGCGTGAGATCGTCCGCAGGCTCGCCTTCCTTCGCGAAGTTCGGCTCTTTCTTGTATTCCTCGAGAGTGCGCTCCTGCACCAGGGGACGCTCGCCTACAGGCGTCTCCATCGTCTGGTAACCCTGCGTGCTCGCCAGTTGATAGATTTCTCCGGTCGCCTTGATCGTCGCGCCGTCCGCAAACCACGGCGTCTTACTGGTGCGCATCGGATAAACATCGAATCCCGCGCCAGTTCCAATTCGTCCAGCGCGTGTGCGACCGTAACCCATGAACACGGTGATCGCGTTGTCAGGATGTCCAGCCTGAATCCAGATCGCGCCTTTTACTTTTTTGCCATTGAATTCAAGCTCGACAACATCTTTGAACGTCAGCTTCATCCGATCAGCCATCACGGGGCCGATCATGATCGGGTTATCCCAAGTCAACTTAGTGAGCGGCTTTGGAAGTTCCTGCAACCATCCGTTGTTCGAGAAGCGTCCATCGTAGATGGAAGGATCGCGGCGGAAGTTGATTTCGTAAGTACCGGAAGCTGCATTAGCCGAAGATTGTGAGTCGCCGATGCCGCCGGATTTCAGTGCAACAGTCTTCGAACCAAAAGTCGTCCCAGCGATCCAGCCTTCGTGCAGCGACTTCCGCCAGAAAGTCTCGAAGTCCGCGCCAGTGTGCTGCTTTTGCCAGTACTGCTGCACGAGATCATGCCCGGTCAAACCTGACTGGCCCGCAAGAATCGTGATCAGCTCGTGCGCCGTCTTTCCACCATAAAGCGGCTCGATCAAAGGCTGGATGATGCTGACCGTTCCATCGTAGGCACGAGCATCGCTCCAGGATTCCAGATAGTGGGCTTCGAGCACATGCCACTGACAGAGTTCGGCCGTCTCATTGCGATGCGTGCCGAGATAAATCTTCATGGCGACAGCATCGGATTTCAATGCGGCAGCAAAATCGAGATCGGCAGGCGCGTCGTAGGCCGGGTTGCCGCTCACAATCAGAAGCAGATCAACTTTGCCAGCGCGAATGTCTTCCGTCAGCGAGTGCAAGGACTCGTTGCGATTAACTGGATTCGAATCGACCGGCTCGGAGTAGACCACAGTCTGACCAACGTTGCCGAGCGCTTGGTTCATCGCATGAGCAAGCACGTGAACTTCCGGTGACTGGTGATCCCCGGCGATTACGACACTGGAACCCTTATGCGACTGCAAATCCTTCGCGAGGCCCGAAACAAAACTCTGATTCTCGCCACTCGCGCCGCCGCTATTCACACCGACAGCACTCGCTAATGCACGAGCAAAACCTTCGACATCCGCAGCCTTTACCGGCAGCCGATGATCCGCCTTCATCCCAGTCGAACTCGGCGTGCTCTCGATCACATACAGCCGATTCATGTTCGCATCGGGATCGCGGCGTGCTGCGAAATCGCGCGTGTAGCGTGCAGCGCCGGGGAATCCTGCGTAAAGGAAATCAGCATCCAGCGAAACGATAACGTCGGCTTTCGACAGGTCGTAGCGCGTCTCGACCGCTTCTCCGAAAGCCATCTTCGCGCCCGCAACTACATTGTCGCGATTAATCGGCTCGTAAACATGCCACTTCGCCTGCGGATTCGTTTCAAGATAACCGTTTATCTGGCTGGCCAGCGTCGGCGACGAAACACCTTGCGTCAGAATGCGGACGCCGCCGCCCTTCATGCCCTTCTGCGCCATCATCGGACCGCGAAGAGCTTCCATGAAATTAGGCCACGACCGGACATCACCCATATAAGTAATGTTCTGCGCTCGATCGGGATCGTAAAGGTCGAGAATTGAAGCCTGCGCGTACACGTCCGTGCCGCCAAGGCTCGCAGGATGTTGCGGATTGCCTTCGACTTTCGTCGGGCGGTACATGTGGCTCTCGACCAGAATCGGCTGCGCGTATCCGCCGATCGTGAACGCGGTCGCGTAATACATCGGACGACCGGGAACCAGATTCTCCGGCTGCTTCACGTACGGAACAATCTGCGTGCTCGGCATCTTGGTGCAACCGGTCAAACCGGCCAGCGCGAGCGATGCGCCCATCGTCTTCAAAAATCCACGACGCGAGAAGTCATCAATCCACTCGGAAGCTCCTTTAGGGAACTCGCGATGGAGCATTTCCTGAAATTCTTCGCTTCCGGCTAATTCTTCAAGACTGCGCCAATACTCAGGGCCAGTCGTGCCCTCGATCTGCTCGCGGACAGTATCCAGATCAAGCTGCTTGCGCTTAGTCGGACAGACGTCGAGGCCGCCTTTGTTTCCGGTGCTTACGGCCGGAATCGCTTTGTGTTCGTCGATGCTCATTTTTTATTTAGCTATCAGCTCTCAGCCTTCAGCTCTCAGTTAGGACCCAACCCTTACCGATGACACGTGTTGCAACTGGTGATGTCTTTTACGGAACGCACATTATATTGCTGCTTCAGTGCGTTTCCGAGCGTTTCCTGGTCGGTGTACGCCACTCCCTTTACGACCACCGGATCGGCGGTCGAGGGCTGCTCGTAGCGCATGTTGAAAACCTGCTCACGCGGACGCAGATTCTTTTCCGTATTGCGGTGGCAGTCGAGACAAAACTCCATCTGCAGCGACGCATACTGATACATCAGCGGCATCTGATCCACCGGACCATGGCAGGAGTTGCAGCCTACACCTTTGTTGATATGAATGCTGTGATTGAAGTACACAAAATTGGGTAGCTGATTTACGCGCGTCCATTCGAGGGATCGGCCAGTGCGGTAGCTTTCGCGGACAGGCTCTAGATATGCGGCGTTCGTCCAGATCTGCGCGTGGCAGTTCATGCAGGTCTTCGTGGGAGGAATTCCTGCGAAGCTCGATGTCTCAACCGAAGTGTGGCAGTAACGGCAATCGATGCCGAGTCCGGTGACGTGATGCTGATGGCTGAAGGGGACGGGCTGCGGCTTCCGAACTCCCGCCATCGTGATATACGGAGTACGTTCCAGCTGCAACATCACCCAAGCTAATCCGCCCACGGCAAGAACCACGAGCACCAGGGAAACACGAGCGATCTGATTGCTGCTGCGCGGAAAGATCTGCATTGAATGAGAAAGTCTTTAACTCTATGCATCTCGAAAATGGCAACGCCACTTCCGGCTGATCAAGTTTTTATAAAAATTACGTCGCGTTCTGTCGCAACGAACGTTCCTAAAACAGGTGAGTATAACAGTTGAGCCCAGAAATGGAATAGGGAGAGTAGCTTTTCTTGGTTCCAATTTGGAAATTAAATCGAACATCAATCGGAAATTGAGTGATGGGAAAATCTAATGACATTTCTTGCTCTCGAATCAGACAAGACCTCGCAACCAAGATCGAGGAATGAAGCCAGAATCCAGCGCACAAGTCTCGCTTCCGAGTGACTCCGAATCAGAAATTCACCGAAGATTCATAACTAGCAGCTTCGGCTCCGTCATGTCCTGAATCGCGTCGCGCAAACCCTCGCGGCCAAGCCCGGAATCTTTCACTCCACCGTAAGGCATGTGGTCGATGCGGAAACTGGGGACGTCTCCTGCGATCAGCCCACCAACTTCAAGCTCATCGTAGGCGTCGAAGATAAGTTTCGCATCGCGAGTGAAGAGTCCGGCCTGTAACCCGTAAGCGGAACTATTGACTTGTTTCAGCGCCGAGGGAAAATCGTTATACGGTTCAACCGTCACCACAGGCGCGAAAACTTCCTGGCAGTTGACTTTCATACTGGGCTTGGTACCGGTGAGCACGGTAGGCTCGAAGATCGAACCCTTACGATTGCCTCCGCATAGAAGACGTGCTCCGCCGCGAACTGCTTCTTGCACCCATTCGACGGCCCGAATGGCATCACTTTCGCGGATCAGTGGGCCGAGATCATTCGCTTCATCCAGCGGATCGCCGATCTTCAACTTGCTTACCCCTGCAAGCAACAACTCGGTGAATTTTCCATAGACAGACTTCTCCACCAGAATGCGCTGTACGGAAATGCAGGTCTGTCCCGCATAAGCAAAACCTCCAGTGACGCAGCGATCGGCGGCATAAGCCAGGTCGGCGTCACTGTGGACGATGACGCCCGCATTGCCCCCGAGCTCGAGAACGACTTTCTTCTTCCCCGCATTGTTCTTTATTTTCCAACCGACGGCAGCGCTGCCTGTAAAGCTGATGAGCTTAATGCGTTCATCGCTGACCAAAAGGCCCGAATCTTCATTCGACAGCAAAATCGCATTGAATCCGCCATCGGGCCATCCTGCGGCCTGAATCACCTCTGCCAGCAACATCGAACTTAGTGGCGTTTGCGGAGCAGGCTTGAGCACCATTGAGCATCCGGCAGCAATTGCAGGAGCAACTTTGTGCGCCACCAGATTCAGCGGGAAATTAAATGGCGTGATGCCGGCAATCGGACCGAGAGGAAAACGTTTGACGATCCCCCAGCGCCCGGCGGTGGATTGCTGCCAATCTAGCGGCAAATATTCGCCGTATCCGCGGACGGTTTCTTCGGCGGCGATGTTGAAGGTAAAAACGGCGCGGTCGACTTCGGTGCGTGCGCTCTTGATCGGCTTACCTGCTTCCAGAGCAATCGTGCGGGAAAACTCTTCCCGACGGTCATGGATCCCGGTCGCAATCTGCCTCAGAACGCGCTGTCGCTCAAAAGCGGGCAGGCGGCGAGTAGTCCCAAAAGCCTTGACGGCGGCGGCGATGGCGGCATCTGCATGTTCTCGGCGTCCCTGATAAACCTGCCCGATGAGCGTGCCATCGTAGGGAGCGCGCACATCGACAATGTCGCCTTCCTCCAGCCACTTGCCATCGAGAAAAAAGCCGTGGGTTGCAACCGGAGTGACTGTCATTTCCGCCATGAACGGTACCTCTTTCGAGTCTGCGCTCAATTCTTTCCACGAGCGTCGAGCAACCGCAATTATAGAACTTTGCCGCTGGGATTTTGCAGCTGAGATTTTGGAGCTGGGATGAGCTTACCCCGCCTTTATTAGTGGAGAGCCGGAGGTCCCGCCCGGCACGCGCTGGCCCGCAAATCGGCAGACATGGGTCACGATAGAAAGATCAAAATTGAAAACTCGGAAAATAATAGTCGTTATAACGACTATTATTTTCGGGACTCAGAGAACCTGCCCGCCTGCGCTCGAATTGTTTCTCGGAACCTCTTCTCGACAACAACACCTACTTGCCCTGCTGCGGCTTGAACCGGTCGTCAATTTCGACTTGATACCCGGCAACCAGCCGATTGGTTTCGTTCGCCATGCCAACCACCGACATGAGTTCCTTGAACTGCGCGTCGGTCATCCCTTTATTTTTCGCCGACGCCGTATGCGAGGCGATGCAGTAGTCGCATTGGTTCGACACCGAAATTGCAACGTAGATCATTTCTTTTGTCAGCGAATCAAGCGCCCCAGGCGCCATGATCTGCTTGATGTCGTCCCACGTCCGCTTGAGCATGACCGGATCATGCGCAATGGCTTTCCAAAAGTTATTGATCCAGTCCGTCTTGCGCGTCGCCATAATGTCGTCATAAATCGCACGAACTTCGGGGGAAGCGTCGTTGTACTCGATGAGGCCGAAAATTGACATTAGTTCTCCACGGTGAAGGTCGCAGGTCTTAGGTCTCAGGTCGCAGGTCGCAGGAAAATCAAAAGCGCTTTTGACTTCCTGAGACCTGAGACCTAAGAACTGAGACCTGTCGTTAAGATATCCAATCTAGAACTTTGTAATACGCTCCCGCGAACGGCAGAAACCAAGGCTTGCCGTTGTACAGTCCCAGTGGCGCGCCGGGAAAAGGGATTTCGGCAAACGGATTATCCGTCTTTCCATCGGCAATCCAGTCGGCCATTTTCTGACCCTGATAGGTCGCCATTGCGACGCCGTGTCCGGCGTAACCCAGAGCAAAATAGATTCCGTCACTCTGTCCCGCGTGCGGCATGACGTCGAAACAGAAATCGACCGTGCCGCCCCAAACATATTCGACTTGTACATCCCGCAATTGAGGATAGACCTCGATCATCCCACGCCGCAGAATTTCTGCGCTCTTGCGGATCGTCTGACCAGTCTCCGGGAAAAAAGCGGCGCGCCCTCCAAACAACAGCCGGTTGTCCGGGGTGAGGCGGTAATAGAAAAGATAATTCTTGGAATCGTAGATCTGACGATTTCGCGGGCTCAACTCTTGAGCCAAAGCATCCGGAAGAATTTGTGTCGTGATAATAAAAGACCCGATCGGAATCACTTTTTTCCGCAGCGCAGGAGTTGCCGCACCCGTATATCCGCTGGTTCCCACGAGCACATTGTGCGCCCACATCGCTCCGCGAGAAGTGTTCAGTTTGAAACCAGTCATGCCACTTCGCGATTCACGTTGGATGTTCTTCAGTAGTGTCTGTTCGCTGACCTGACCGCCAGCGCGCATCGCTGCCGCGCCAAGTCCGGCAACGTAACGCGCGGGATTCAGTCCAGCCGAAACATCATCGACCATTCCGCCGAAATAAATGCAGGAACCAATCTCGTTGTGAAGTTCATCGCGCGGGACAACGCGCAATTGATGATTGAATTCACGGGCGATCACTTCGACTTGCCGAGCGTAGTCCTCGAAATGCGTTTTTTTGCAGGCGACTTCGAGATGTCCGCAACGTGCGAAATCACAAGAGATATTTTCTTCCTTCACAATGCGCTCGACCGTATCGATGGTGGCAAGCGACGCCGCGTACATGCGCTGCGTCAGTTCGCGTCCATAAGTTGCAATGAGTTGATTGACGCCGAGTTTCAGTCCGGTCAGCACCATGCCGCCATTGCGGGAACTCGCGCCCCACCCAATGGTTTCGGATTCGAGCACGACAACTTTCGCGCCGCGTTTCGCCAGCGAAAGCGCTGCGGAAAGGCCGGTGTATCCAGCACCGATAATGGCAACGTCCACGCTCTCCGGCAATGGGAGCACCGGAGACTTTGGCATCTCGACAGTGGTGAGCCAGTAGTTAAGTTCCTGCGGCATTTTGGGATGAACCAAAGCTTTACCACGGGGGACACAGGGGAACACAGGTAGAAATATAACTTTGGTTTACCCCGTGCTCCTCTGTGCTCCCCGTGGTAGAGGTACTTTTGCGGACATCATAAACGAAACGCGCGGGCCGGCTCGTGAGCCTACAGAATGGCCGACTCGTGAATCGTGCGCCCTTCAGCGAATCGGGAAAAGTTAAGCAGAGATGCATCGATCAAATCCGTCTTCCCCGTCAGAATCAGATCGCTCAGGATTTTCCCAGTGGCGGGCGAATGCATCACACCATGCCCACTAAAGCCATTCGCGAAGAAAAATCCTGGAACATCCGCCGACCCTCCAAGGATCGGATGATGGTCTGGCGTCATTTCATACAGTCCGGCCCAAGCGCGTTTGGGATTGATCGGAACATTCTCGAACACCGGCACACGATCTGCAGCACGTACCAAAATCTTCTCAATGAAAGCCGGATCGAAATCTGTTTTGTATCCTGGCGTTTCTTCCGGATCATTCCACGCCAGCAGAAATCCGCGGGCCTCAGGTCGAAAGTGAAAGCCCGTGGACATATCGATGATCATCGGTGACGTGTGCGGAAATTGGTCGAACGGTTCGGTGGGAACCAGCATCCGGCGCAGCGGTTCCACTGGTAAATCAATGCCGACCATTTTCGAAATTAGCGCCGACCATGCTCCGGCGCAATTAACAACGACGCGAGTCGAAACAGGTCCACGCGTGGTTGCAACTTCGAAGCTCGCGTCGTCCGCGGTGCCACTGCGAGAAATTCCAGTGACGTCAGCGTGCTTCCAAAGAGTTGCGCCGTGATCAGTTGCCCAGGTCATGAATCCAATCATGACGCTGTAAGGATCGACAAAACCGTCAGTAGGACAGAAACTGCCGCCGACAATGTCATCGCCTCGAAGTTGGGGAAACCAATCTCGGATTTCGTCGCCCTCGACAAGACGCGCGTTCTTTAGTCCGATCGCGATTTGCTTTTCATAGTTCACACGCAGGTAGGCAAGGTGCTCTGAGGTAGTCGCGCAAAACAGGTAGCCCTGAGGACGGTAGTCGCACGGATATCCAAGCCGTTCTTCAAAGCTGGCATAGAACGGAATCGAATACAGCGACATCTGAATATTGACTTGCGTAGAAAACTGGGCACGCACTCCACCCATGCTCTTACCCGTGGATCCCTTGCCCTGCGCCGTTTCCCGCTCGACTACCAGCACATTCTTGCAGCCAGCTGCGACGAGATGGTAGGCGATGCTGGAGCCGACAATCCCTCCACCGATAAGGACGACGTCCGCGGTCTGCATTTTCGTTGGGGCTACGAGAATGCAGCGGTAAATCCCACGCCGATTAGCACGAGCAAACCAAACCATCCATAGACAATGGCGAATGCGGTTCCAGTTTTGACTTTGCTGATGCAGGTGATGCCGATCGCGGTGAGGGTCAGCGACCACAAAGCAAAGATGTCGAAATAGGTAAGGAAGCCGGCCAATACAGGATGCGCTGCGCGATCCATGAAGTAGCCCAAGTTCGTAGCGACTGGATTCTGGAAAGTAAACCCGTCGCTACTGACTCCAGCCAGAAGGGAAAAAATCGCGAGCAACGATTTCAATATTCCTGGCAACCCTGCATACACGACCATGGCAAGCATTGTTTTGTATTTCACATCGGCGCTTGCTCCAAACTTTACGGTTGCGAGCAGAACCGCGGCCATGATCACGAACCAAAGGAGGATCAGAACCGGAAAAGCATACGAGATAACCCGCGTAGCTGAGACCTGCGCCTGCATCTGCTTCTCGCGCTGGTCCGCTGGCAAACGCTCCATTCGATCCGCCTGCTTGGGCTGGGATTGGATCTGGTTTTCCGCGACCTTGCGGAATCCAACCTTTTGATCGACGACGTATACAAACATCACCGAAACTATCGCCATGATCAGAAAGGGCGCCCACCAACTGGCATTTCGCCGGAGATCGGTGAAAGTCTTACTGGGCGCGATAAACGTATCGACGAGTCGCTGTCCTTCCGACAGCGGCGCAGTTTCCTCAGGAGGCGTGATTGCATTCGTGGCCATGATCGGCTCCGGGTTCGTGCTGGGCTTTTGGAACACGCGAATTGTAGACGGCTTGGCGCTTTTTAGACAATAGAATTGGCATGGCACAGCAGCTCGGGCCTTCGAGAGGTCAGAAGTGGCGAGAATTTCTAGAGTAAGGAGCTTCTCGGAGTTTCGTTCCAGCGCCTCGGCGCCTTGCGGTCGGAGTCTCCGAGCCTCTCGTCACATGGGTTTGGAGCGGCGGAATGCTTCCTCACTACTCGGGTTTGGAGAGACTACTCCACGCAGTACAGCTAAAATGTCCGAAAAGGCTTCTAACAGAGTAGACATGCATCGATTCCTAGCCATTTTGACGCTTACCATCGTGAGCGCAGCGCAAACCACCCCCGCCCCAAACGCCGCTGCTTCTCCCGCTTTAAACCTGAACGACTCCGACAATGCCCGAAAAGCGCGCGCCGTCCTCGATCAAACCGTCCAGGCTCTCGGAGGTCAGCCTTACCTCACGTACGAGAATAAGATGGAGACCGGACGCTACTACCCCCTCTATCACGGCCGCACGAACAGCACCGGAATTCCCTACAACTACTACGTCGAATATCCCGACAAAGATCGTTTTGAGGTCATCCACACCAAAGATATATATCTGGTCGAAGGATCGATCGGTGACGTCAAAGTGAAAGGGAAGTTCGACATCGTCCAAATTCACAACGGCGACAAGGGATACGAAATTACCTACAAGGGAACGGCTCCTCTAGAACCAGTCGATCTGGAAAATTCCATCCGACGCCGCCATCATTCGCTCGACCGCGTGTTCCGTAAGTGGGCGAGCGATCCGAATGTCGCGCTGTTTTACGAAGGACAGTCTGTAGTGGACGGGAAGCAATGCGAGGGTGTCACTCTGCTGAACAGCGCAAACGATTCGGTGAGCGTCTATCTGGACCAGAACACCCACTATCCAGTGAAGATCAGCTACTCCTGGCGCGACGCGAAAGACAAGCAGAAAAACGAAGAGTATGAAATTTACGACAACTACAAACTAGTCCAGGGCATTTGGACCCCGCACTCCATCACCCGTTATTTCAACGGGGAAACCTCGCAGCAACGCTTCATCACCGCCGCCAGCTACAACCTTAAACTGCAGGATTCCATGTTCGACGCGACCGTGACCTACGATCCGAAAGCACCACCGAAGAAGAAACGGTAGATCCGCCGGCCCGATACTGGACAATAGAGTGGATGTGTGTACAACATGTACATACATCCACGAAGAGAAGGTAACGACAGTACTAGTCCCTGCGAAACCACCCCAAGTTCCTGCTTAAACACCATCAAACATCTACAATCCCCTGAACAACTTACCGAGTCCGCGCCGAAACCGGCCACGAACTGTGGTCATTTTGCCACACACGGTAACCTCCTCAACGCAGTAAGCTCACACACAGCAAAAGACTTACAGCGTTGGGTCGCGGTTGTGATGAACCATTTACACGCGGCGCAACTGACACGTGCGCACGGCACATGAACGAATGACACACGAGCAGACAATTCGTGATGCGGTTTCTTGCACCGGAGTCGGTTTGCACAGCGGCGCCCCTGTCACCCTTCGAATTCTTCCCGCACCCGCCGGATCGGGTATCGTGTTCCATCGTACCGACCTCGAAGGCTTCGCCATCGAAGCCAGTGGACGAAACGTCGCCCGCGTCAGCTACGCGACCAGTTTGATGAAAAAAGGGGTGCTCATCTCCACCACTGAGCACTTGCTTTCGGCTTTCATCGGACTCGGCATCGATAACGCGATCGTGGAACTCGACAACCTGGAGTTGCCGATTCTGGACGGCAGCGCTCGCCCGTTTGTCGAGATGATTCAGAAGGCAGGCGTCCGCAAACAGCGCAAGCAACGCACCTATCTTCGAATTGTTCGCGAGATCGAACTCCGGGAAGGCGATAAATTCATTGCCGTCTATCCCTCGAACGCCTATTCCGTTTCCTACTCCATCAATTTCCCGCATCCACTCATTGGCAAGCAGAGTTTCTGTGTACGTCTGACCAACGGAAACTTTCTGAACGAAATAGCCGGGGCCCGCACCTTCGGATTCCTTCATGAAGCCGAGGCCATGCGGCAGCAGGGACTAATCCGCGGCGCATCTACCGACAACGCAATCGTGCTCAGCCGCGACGAAGTGCTGAATCCGCCGCTGCGCTTCCGCGACGAGTTCGTCCGCCATAAAGTCTTGGACTTGATTGGAGACTTGGCTCTGCTGGGAAAACAAATTTTAGGCTCGGTTGTCGCGGACCGCGCAGGCCACGCCATGCACACGGCACTCGTATCGCGCATCCTGCGTGATCAGTCGTATTGGGAAGAAACTCCCTTTGAAGAAGAAGTTCCCTCCATCCCACGGGCATCCGCAGCAAGTCTCAGCGTCTAGTTTTTCCATAACTCGTTTTCCGCGCGCTATCGATGCTCCTCCGCCGCCCCTGGACTGGCGATCACACCGACTTGGATCCCGGACGGCTGGGTTTGTGTGTGATAAATACGCTCCGTAGCCTTCACAAAATCTTCCGGCTTTGCGTCGGGGATATTGACGAAAGTTTGAGGATTTCGATCGGTCAGCGGGAACCATGAACTTTGAACCTGCACCATGATGCGGTGTCCGCGACGGAAAGTATGGTTCACATCCTGAAAAGTGGTGCTGATTTCTTCGACTTTCCCAGGAGTAAACGGCTCCGGCTTTTCAAAGCTGTGGCGGAATTTCCCTCGAAAGGGTTCACCGCGAACTAACTGCTGATATCCGCCCATAACGAACGATGGAGGCGCTACATCCGTGGAGGGCTTGTCGCCGCCTTCCGCTTTGGCCGCATCGATCTTGCTGTCGGGATAGTCGGTCGGATACACGTCAATCAACTTCACGTCAAAATCGGAATCCGTTCCGCTGGTCGAGACAAACAGCTTCGGCGAAATCGGACCCGCGATAGTGATGTCCTCGTCCAGCACCGGAGTTTGATACACCAGCACATCCGTCCGGCTCGAGGCAAAGCGCTGATCGGAAAGCATATATTCCTGCGGAACATCCAGCGCGACATAATTGACGAACGGCACGGGCTTGGCCGGATCGCTGACATATTCGTCGAACGAACTAGATTCAGCTGCAGAAAGCTTAGCCTGGGAAGATTCTGCAGTGGGCGCGTTGAACGAGAGTCCGCCACCAGCTTGGAAATAGAGAGTTTTCTGTTCGGCAGCTTTTGGCGGCCAAGCTGAATATTTTCTCCACACATTCGTACCTGTCTCGAAGACATAGGCTTTTGGCAGCTTCGGATCACCCACGCCTTTAAGGTTTTGCTCAAAAAATGGAAACAGAATATTGTTGCGATAAAACTCGGCCGTGTTAGCCGCAAACTCCACTCGTCCCAGATGATTGCCGTCAAGATGGGCCCATCCACCATGCACCCACGGTCCGACTACTAGCGCGTTGAAAATTCCAGGGTTATTCTTTTCGATCGAACGAAAGGTTGAGAAGGGACCCTGCAGATCCTCCGCATCGAACCATCCTCCAACCGTAAGCACTGCGCAATGGATGTTCTTCATGTGTGGAGCCAGGTTCCGCGTTTTCCAATAGTCGTCGTACGTGTTGTGGCGGAGTTGATCGTCCCACAGCGCACTCTTGCCCTCGAGATATTTGCTCAAATTGCCTATCGGCCCGGCGTCCAGATAAAACTCGTAGCCGTCCTTGGTTCCGTAGTCAAAGGGCACGAAAGTCTTTTCCGGGAGTTGAGGATTATTCTGCGGTTTGAAGTCGACGTAGAAATCAAAGTTCGCCGCCAGCATAAAAGCTCCACCGTGATAGGCATCGTCGCCCATAAAAAGATCGGTCATAGGAGCCTGCGGCGAAGCGGCTTTGAGCGCAGGATGCGAGTCCATAATGCTAGCGGATGTATAGAATCCCGGATACGAAATGCCCCAGATTCCCGCGTTCCCATTGTTGTTGGGGACGTTCTTGAGCAGCCAGTCGATCGTGTCGTAGAGATCGCTCGAGTCATCCACATCCTTCTTCGATTTCTTGTCGTCGATATGCGGGTGCATTTCGACGAAATTCCCTTCCGACAGATAGCGGCCGCGGACATCCTGAAAAACGAAGATGTATCCCGCCTTGTCGAATTCGGGTGACGGACCGAGGTGGGTGCGATATAGATCGACGCCATACGGCCAAACGCTATAGGGAGTGCGGCTAATCAGGAACGGATACGATTTCGAGCTGTCTTTGGGAACATAAACCGACGTGAAAAGATGCACGCCGTCGCGCATCGGAACACGGTACTCATACTTCGTGTAGTGCTCCTTAACGCTGAACTCCGGCGTTTCGGGATCGTTCCGCGACGCTGCATCGGCGCTGAAGGCCAGGCTACTCTGCATCACTACAACAACAAATAACGAAAGACACCACGTGCCGACGCACCGCATATGCGCTCCTGAAACAAGGATTATGACAGAGAGATCATAGCCGGATTGCAAGCGACAGTGGGGACAGGACGGTCAGTCGACCAATGATTGTCCATGGGATATGCGAGAGTGAGCGAATGCTCCACGCGAAATCTTAGAGGAGTAGACGAACGTCAATCAGCGGGCTGCGGCGCGTTCCATTCGTAAGGCGGCGGAAGTTCCGCTTGCAGGCGCTGCAGTTCCGCCTCGGCTTCGGCTCGCATCCGATCGGCGAAGGCGTTGGCGCTCTGTCGATGCTCCGCGCCAAGCGGTGACAGACGCATAAGCAAATAGGGTTGGTCGTCTTGCAAGCGGCGGAGCAGCCGTTGCGTTCTCAATATTTTCTCTTCCAATGGAATCATGGTTTCGACGCGGAGAGCCCGCATGTCTAGAGTGCCACAGCAGTTCGCGCGCGCAAGTCACAAGCTAGGTGCCGGGAACAGCAGGTTCGATTAGAGCCGAGGGTGGAAAACAGGAAGGTTGTTTACGGCAGTGCGACGTAGCCTTGAAGTTTGGACGGCATTTCTTCCTGCAAACGCTCGGTCAGCCATTTTTCCAGCTGATACTGCGAACTCTGCGGGACCTCCACGAAGCGTATTCCTGCATGGCCGGTGCCGTCCGTCCATGCGATTTCGCCCTTCAAATCAAGCGTGATATTTGCATCGGGAAGCGTGAATCGAAATTGCGCCCGCACATCTTTAGGAACTTTCCCAAGGATGCGAATGGCCATCCCGCCCTCGCTGACGTTCGTAGCCGTTGCCGTTAATTCCTGATTTGTTGGAAGGCTGATTCGCAACGGAATATCCACTGGATGGCGGAAATATCGGCGCCGTTCCCGCACCATGAAATTGAGCGCTGCGTTAAAACAGCGCGCGGCATGGAGCGGAGTCAGCGGTTTTTGGAGAACAAAGTTAGCACCAGACTGAAACGCTTCCTGCGTCGTCGTCTTCCCATTCACCACCGCGAACGCCACGGAACGTGCATTGCTTTGCGTCTGGCGCAGTCCCCGCATCAACTCGAATCCGTTGTGCAGATCGTCACAGTCGATAATGACCGCATCAAATTTTCGCTTTGATAGAAGGTCGCCCCCGAGTTGGGCACCCGCACATACCTGAACATCCACCGAAATCTTCTCTAGCGCAGGACGTAAGACGCCGAGCAGAGCCGCATCCCGGCTGATGAGAAGAGAGTCTAAGTTCATGGCAATTCGATACTAACGGGCCGTCACCGGTTAAGAAAGTGACCTTGGTACCACCCTCTTAGGTGCCCTCATTCCAGGAAACAGGACGCGTCCCAAGAAAGCGACATCCACACGAGATAACCGCGAGATAACTCTGACAAAAACATCATTCCCGCAAGTTTTCACTGGATTCTCCGTCCCTTCACATCGAAACTACGTCTGTGAGCGAAATCGCCTATTTATCTTTTGGATCGAACCTTGGGGATCGTGCCGCCAACCTGCGCGCCGCCGTCGCCCAACTGATCGACTCACCGGGCGCTGGTCGAGATGAGTCGATCCGACTGCTGAAAAGTTCCGCTCTTTATGAAACCCAGCCTGTCGATGTCCCGAACCAACCTTGGTTCCTAAACTGCATCGCAACCATAGAAACCAACATGACTCCGCGAGAGCTGCTTCAGCGGGCGTTGCAGGTCGAAGCTGCGATGGGCAGACTTCGCATGGGCGAAAAAACCTCGCGCAACATCGACATCGATATCGTACTGTTCGGGGACCGGATCATTGACGAATCGGGATTGAAAATTCCGCATCCCGAGATGCATCGACGTCGTTTCGTTCTGGAACCGCTGGTAGAAATCGCTCCTGAGGTCGTCCATCCAGCGCTGAAGAAGACCGCTCGGGAACTCCTGGCAGAATTACCGAATGGACAAACAGTCCGGCGCCTCGAACCGCTTGCGTAGGGACAATGGCGGCGAACGAGATCCCGAAAATAAATCGTTAGCATTGCTAACGATTATTTCAGTGGCCATAATTGCCGCCGGATGAGCGAGCGCGCTCTACGGAATCAAGATTGAGCTTCCAGCCTCGCCCGCGTCAGAAGCGCTCGACGGCCTGTTCGGAAACTGCGCAAACAAGAAATCCACGAATGACCGTGACTTCGGCCTGCCGGATGTACGCCCTAATCCCATGCGCAAGACAAACACCAACGCTTTCAGCACATCGGAATCCCGCAACCGCGTCTGTCCAGAATGTTGCACTTCCGTCGCGCGAAATTCCTGGATCATACTCTCGATTTCACGCGTGATCGCTTGATGTGAGACGTTGGTGGTCGTTTCTTCATACACGAGGCTGGAATTCACCAACGTTCGATAGCTCTTCGCGAGCGCACTGACCGCGGCGATCAAATCTCGATCCATGACCCCGCGTTCCGCTCGCACACTCTTCGCCAACGCAAAACTGAGCCCCATGATCAACTCTTCACGCTCGTACAAGAACTGCTCCGTAATCTCGACGTCCGGAAACAGTTCTTCGCGATCAAAATGAGCAGGTTGATCGCTATGTGAAGACGCGTGTGCCCGAGCCTGCTGCAAATAGGGACACTCGCTCGGACAATCCAACGTCACCTCGCGCTGCTCACCACAACACTGCGGACAGATCTTCCCATGCACCGCCGGACAAAACCGCTTCTCTTTCCGAACTTCACAGATAACACAGCTCAAGGCAGTCCCTCAGTGCAGGATTATTTCACGGACCGCCCGACGGCTCTCTTCGTTTGCGCACCTTCTTGCCCTGGGCGGTTGAAGCCATCCGCGCGTGCGCAGCCCGCGCGATGCACCATTTCCAATGCACATTCGGCAAGCCAGATAAGCCCCGCTAATCGTTGCTATAACTGATTTCTATTTGTACGGTTGCGTCCAACACGGTAGCCTTGATAGGTTGTTTCGTCGGTCATTGATCCATCGATCCGAATCTACCCAGAAACGAACCAAGGAGAGCCATGTCATCTGAACTGCGGAATTTTCTAGCGATCCCCTATGACGAATTGGAAGAGCTGAATCTAAAGGCGAAGCAGCAACGCCTGGACCGCGTGGCACCTCACATCATTCAGGAAGATCGGCTGAAATATCTCGCCAGTGAACCGCGGATCAAAGCTGTCACCGTAATGTTCAGCGACCTTGAAGGTCGTCTGCACATGCTCGACTACGACAAGAAATTCTTGCTCAAGAGCTTTGACAACCTCACGTTTGACGGTTCCTCCATTCGTGGATTCACCGCGCAGCGCGAAAGCGATCTTCGCCTGGGCATTGACTGGTCCGCATTCTACTGGGGCCCCGCCGACATTTTTGGCCCCGGCAAAGTGATGGTGTTCGGCGAAGTCATCGACAAAGGTGGCGAGCCCTACTCCGCCGACATGCGCGGCGTCCTCAAGACCTATGCGGACGGCCTGTTCAAGAAGCAAGGTTTTACCCTCAACGCCGCCAACGAAATCGAGGGCTTTTTATTTCAAGGCCCGGACGCCGAGCGTACCTATCACGAGACTGGCAAATTCGAATACGTAAACACCGGAGGCTACTACCATTCGTTGCCCGGCGATCCTCTGCGCAACTTCATCGACACGACTGCCGAAGTGCAGCGCGCCATGGGATTCCAGAACGAAAAAGATCATCCCGAAGTTGCGCCGTCGCAGTTCGAAATTAATTACAGCTACGCTGAAGTGGTGACTGCGTCGGATCAAATTCAGCTTTATAAACTGATCTGTCGTCAGGTCGCGCGCAATATGGGATTGACCGCGTGCTTCCTTCCGAAGCCAGTAGTCGGAGTCAACGGCAGCGGCATGCACACGAATCTGTCGATCAGCAAAGGCGGCAAGAATCTCTTCTGGGATCCAAGAGGACAGGAAAAACTCAGTAAAACAGGCTGGGAATTCGTCGATCGCATTCTTACGCATGGCAACGACATCTGCCTGTTGCTGAATCCGAGCGTCAACGCCTATCGTCGTTTGGATCCGCACTTCGAAGCGCCGAACCAGATCAAGGCGTCGGCTGTTGATCGCGGATCGATGATCCGCATTCCAATCGGCAACGAGCGCAGCATGCGCGTTGAAGTACGCTCAGTAGCTCCGGATGCGAATCCATATCTCGTGATGCTGTCGATCTTCAAGACCGGACTCGATGGCAGCACTTCGAAGATCAAAAACCTTCGCCAGGCTGAACGCTACTTGCCGGACAACATCTACAAAGCGCTCGACGACTTCCGTAAATCAACCTGGACTTCGAAGTTAATGGGAGAAGACGTGAAAGGCCGCTACGCAGATCTGAAAGAAGCCTCAGCCGATCGCTGCGCGCATCTTCTTGGGACGTACGTAAAAGCCCCCGAAGTCCAGTACCACCACGACGTCTACAACCAGTACCTCTGGAACAAGTTCTAAAACGCTCGCACAAATGAAAGCGGACGCCCACGTTTCCAGCTGTTGGAAACGTGGGCGTCCACAAAACAATCCCCAATAGATATTGGGCATTAACCCGTGACCCTCTGTGCCCCCCGTAGTGAAGGTCTTTGCTGCGAGCGTATCCAGCCCTACCGCATCGCCGCCACATAAGTGAGATTCGCGTTCAAGTACCGGCTCATCGCTAAATCAATAATCGATCCGATCGTCTCCGTATAAGAAAGTCCGGAGGCTCGCGCGGCCATGGCGAATTCCTGCCTGCTCGCCAACCAAGGATTCGGATTCGCTTCAATCACATACACATCGCCATTCGGAGCGAGCCGCATGTCGATGCGCCCGTAGTCACGCAATTTCAACGCACGATAAGCGGCCAACGCGGTATCTTCCAGTCGCTTCGTGGTCGCCTCGTCAAGATTTTCCGCGATCTGCGATTTTGTCAGTTTGTACACTTCCGTATTTTTTTCAAACTTAACGTCGTAGCTCGCGATCCTCGGTGTACCTTCGGGCAAGCGCGATAAATCCAGTTCAACAAGCGGCAAAACCTGCGCCCGCTCATAGCTGCCCATGACTCCCGCGTAGATCTCGCGACCCTCGATGTATTCCTCAATCAGTGCCGGAGAATCAAATTCATCCTGAATGTACTCAACCCGCTCCATCATCTCTTTAATATTTTTCACTACTGCGCCGGCGTCGATGCCAATGGATCCGTCTTCCCACGACGGTTTGACGATGAGAGGAAACGAGATGTCATGCGCATGTTCAACGCGTCCGCGATACGAAGTCGCGAAGAAGGGAGTCTTGATGCCGTGGAAAGCAAAAATCTTTTTGGCAATCGCCTTGTCCTGGGACATGAAGATCGCATGTGGACCTGCGCCCGTGTAGCGCAGTCCCAGGAGATCGACGTACGCGACTACATTCATTTCCTTGGTGTCGTCGCCATCAAAAGATTCTGTGAGGTTAAAAATCAAATCGGCATCGCAACGTGACAACGAATGCAGAGATTGCGGGCGGCCATCCAATTCAAAATACGATGGCTCGTGCCCAAGCTTCTGCAGGGCCTCAAAAATCTCCTCGCGGTCAGTCTTCGCTTTTGCCTTCTTGACCTTCTTCGCCTTCTTAAGAGGCTTGCGCGCGGGAGCTTCTTCCTTCTCTGCTGCCGCGACTGGATCTTCATTCCAAACGTCATACAACAACGCAATCTTCAGTTTTGCACCGATCATAATTTCTCCCCGGAAAACATTAGTGCGAGGTCTCAGGTCTTAAGGTGTCAGGAAAACCCAGAACTCATCGAATTACAATTCCCCTGAGACCCGAGACCTAAGACCTAAGACCTGCGACCTGCCCTACTACGGCTGAATAAACTTTCCTTTCGTCACATAAGTCATCACCAGCGCAGTCGCGTAAGCCGTGACTTCCGCCAAATGTTCCGCAAACCGCGTCTTGTCCGCTCGCAGATCCAATTCGCTCGCACGCTTTTCAATCGTGTCGATCAGCGTCTTAATTAACGGACGCTGCGCGCCTGTCCACTGCGCAACCTTATCGATCACAGCCTTGCGATGCTGGCGCAAAAACTCATTCGCCGGAATCGCCGTCTTCTTCCGCTTCGACACCGGAAAAATATCTCGCAAATCCGTGTCCGGAGTCAGTTCCGTGACGGCAACTTCTTCCCGCGCCGTCTGCTGCAAGTTGTAAAACTCGGCGACGGTTGTTTCCATTTCGTCGACCGTAAGATCAGCGTGCCCACGCCGCCGTGGAGGATCACTCTTCCCCAACTTGCGCGCCAGCTTATTCAGATAATTCAGCTTCTCCATCGCGCCCCATCCGCGATAGCGTTTGCGCCAGTTCGAACGCGGCGTCAACCAAACTGCAAACGTCTCGGCAAAATCTTCATCCGGATGCTTCTGTGCATACCATCCCGGCAAATGCCGCACATAGTCGCGCGAAAATGGCGCGGGCTGATAGTTGTCGCGATACGGACGCCGGAACGGCCCAAACATCTGCTTCCACTCCGGTTTGTTATGCAACTTGTACGCATAGGTAAACGCGTGCCCCGCTTCATGCCGCAGGTACATCATGATTTCCCGCGCATCTTCGAGATCGTGCGTTTCCTTTTCCAGTTGCGCCAGCGCCGCATTCGCCAGATAAAAAGGAATCCCGATAATCGGCTCGCCCGACGGACATCCCCATTCATCCGTCAAATAAAATGTCGGATGAAATTTCGTCAGCCCCTTCGCTTCCATTTCGCGATACAGCTGTTCGACGAAACGCTCGACCGGAGACCCGTCAAGCTTCAACCCCAGCTCGCAGATCGGCCGACTCAAAAGTTCGTCGTATGTCAGATCCTTATGCTTCAGATCGTCGTGCTTAAGATCGCGGTTCGCGGATTCTGGCTTTGCTATATCGTGCACAAGCGCTCGCTTAGAAATAGTCTGCATCCGCGCGGGTACACACGGGGGAGGATAGTGACGCTACCGTTAACAGTAACGGAACTCGAGGATGTTTAGGAAGTAACTGCGGTAATGCTCACGAGGACGCGAATAGCGAAGGATAGGTGTCCGTGAGAAAAGCAACAATGCCCGACTGGGGGAGAACCTTGTCCACGAGAAACGAATCGATAGCGCCTGCGACCGCACCGGTTATCGGACCGATCACGGGTATCAATCCAATGCCGGTGGTTGCGGCCAGCCTTACGAGCTTTCCACCGGGACTGGCAGCGAGGGACGCCACCTTGTTCCTCAAACTTGAGACCACCTCCTTGATTTCGGCGTCGGTGGCATCCTCAACGGTCGAGAGCCACTCCCGAAATGCCCGACATTCCGCGGTGTCTCGTATCTTCAAGAGCTTCTGAATATCCACCTTCTGGCCAGATTTGAAATCAGGAAGTTCTGCAAGTTCAATGACTCGCTCAAACTGTTCTTCCGCTCGAGACGGGTTCTGGCGAGTCATGACGCCCGCCAGCCGGCCAAATAGCAGTGCCGCCTCTTGCTCCAAGAACCCGCTGATCGCTGAATATGCCTGCATGTCTGCAAGGCGTTTGTCTATGTTCGAAACGGCTAGTACCGACGACTTGAGAAGGTCGTGCGATTTCTCGGGCGGAATTCCGTATGCACTCAGGGAAGCCTTAATGTGGAATACGCGGTGGTCGGTCTCTTCCACCTCCACGGCAAGCTCGGATAGCGGCGTACCGCTCGTAGCCTGGGTCTTGAGGCACTCTTCAATCGCCATCCTCAAAACAGGAATGTTGCCGCGTATGTCGCTGTCAAACTGATTGAGCAGATCGGAGCCGTAGTTGTCGGGCAGAGGGATAATGGACTCTAAGGCGAGATCTTCCAGCACTGCGCGCTCACTGTTATTTAACCCGGAGATGCCTTGAAGCCCGGCAAGGCCCAACTTGAACATCTGTTCCTGACTTGTTACTGACGCGATACCGAATGAAAAATGATTCGGGGGCAGGTCCCGAATTCCGTCTCGCTCAACATCAACTATCGGGAAGACTTTGCCGCAACCGAATCTCAGAAGCCCCGAGTCAATCAACTCAACGAACCCCGCCTTGCCGAACGTTCGCGCAAGGATCGGTACTTCACGTAGCTGAACGGAGTCCACAATTGTTCTGTCGAACAGAATCAGCCGACGAACGAGGGTCCCGATATCAACGTTCGACAGGGACTGTCCAGATTGCGCGGCGATCGGTCCGAGTACGGATTGTCGAATATTCGTCACCGAATCAACGCCCCCTTCCCCGCATGTTCGGTCGGGAGGAATCACCGCCGCGGCTACCCGGTCTTGGGCCTGCCACACCACAGGAAAGTATATCTGGGTTCACGCTCGCTTTAGTCGCAACCATAAGTTAGTCGCGACCCGGGCAGTCTCTGAGAGTATTTGTTCTTTTGATTTCGCGTGCCCACGGCGCACGAACTTGCACATTTACTCCACAAAGAACTCCCGTCTTAAACGCAAGGGGTGCCCAGAATCGCCAATTAAGATCGCGCATCAGGCAATCTTGCGCGCGTCCCGCTTGACAAGCGCACCCGTTCCGTAGAAAACTTGCTGCCTGGACGGCGCTGCCGATTTTCCCCTCTCCGATCCGTCCAAGTAGCACCTCGACGAGAGTCCCCTCCGCTTGCAGTGCTCTGCAAAATCTAACGGTCGGGTTTATTGTGTCCATGAAAAATCTTTTTCGTTACGGAACATCCTCACTGCTGGCGCTCCTGCTGATTGCGCAAAGTCCATTCATGTTCGCTGGCAATCTGGTTTCTGGCGTCAGCGCCGTCACTAGCGTGGGTTCGTGGTCTAACTACTCGGCGGTGAACGTCATTCCGGGAGCAACTATTTTCCCCTCCACCGCCAAAACGACGGTGCTGTACATTGCCTTCACCGCGGGCACTACTGCGGATATCTCAAACATGGTTCTCTACACGACGGCAGCGCGGCAGAGCAAAATTGTTGCCGTTACGCCGGTCAAGCTTGCCAGCGACTCGAGCCCGACCATCGACTTGACGAACAAGAAGACCTGCAAGACGCAGCCTGTTTCAGCCACAAATCCTTGCCTGGTGAAGCTCGACCCCATCACCCTCACTCTTTCACCTGGAAGCGACTACTACTTCGTCATTTACTTCGCGAGCAACACGAACAACGGCCCGCTCGGCGGAGCTACTCCAGCGTTCCCCACCGATTCCCTTACCGGCTTCTATATCACTGGAGACGAAACCAAGCTGAAGGTTGGGAATCCAGCACCAGCCAGCACTTTCAACGCTCCGTATTTTCTGGTGGCGGTACAAACGAGCTAATGCACGTTGGACCAGGGCGAGAGCCCTTGTCGTTGCAATGACGAAGAGACCGGGTGCCGATTGCAGTTTTCTGCAAAATCTAAACGCCATTCGGGGACACATTTGAAATTATGAAAACGATTTTTAGTTTCGTTCTATTGTCGATCTGTCTGAGTGTTGCGGCGTCCGCCCAAGACCCAGCGACTCCACCCTTTAATCTCGTTGAAGGAATCGGGCCCGTCTCCACCACAGGTTCGTGGGTCGGCTATTCGGCCCTCAGCGTTGTAGCCGGACCGAGTGTCCTGTCAAAAGTGAGCAAGACCACCACTTTTTACATCGGATTCACCGGCGGCACGACCGCGGTACTGGGCGACATGGTTCTTTACAAGACCGCGTCGCGCGCCAGCAAAATCCTCAGTGTCACGAAAGTGACCCTCGGTGGCGTCTCCAATCCGACGATCAAAATTTCGGATAAATCCGTATGCCCAACGCAACCCGTTTCTGTCACTAGCCCATGCATTGTGCGGCTCGATCCGCTCACCCTCACGCTCTCTGCGAAAGACGACTATTACCTAACGACGTTTTTCACTACGGGTACGGACATTTCGTCGACTACCGGTTCATTTACAACCACGGGTCTGAGTGGATGGTACATCGGTGCAGACGAAACGCAGCTCAAAGTTAGCCAGTCCATCCCAGCCGGAAACAGCGGCCATTCGCCTTATTTCCTTTTTGCGGTCATGAGCAATTAGCGAAAGTCGAATCGAAAAAAGTCGGAATGATATCGCAACATAGATTCGCAATGGCTACCGCTTGCAGGGTTACTGCAAAATTCGAAACGGAGCCTGAAGATATTGGAAAAGCACATGAAAACACTTATTAATTTCGCTGCTGCCGTTCTGGCAACTTGCGCAATGATCTTGCCAGCCACAGCCGCAACTCCTCAAGAAAATATCGTCACTGGCGTGTTCAATGTCACCAGCAGCGCTCCCAACTGGGCAGGAGTTTCTGCAATTAATGTGATTTCGGGGACGTCGATCCTACCCGCGGCGGGAACACAGACCGTATTTTATATTTCCTTCACCGGCGGCAGCAGGGCCGACATCAGTAATATGGTCTTGTATTCGACCACAACAAGGGCAGGCTTTACCGTCGCGAGCGTCACTCCGGTGAAATTGGGCGGCGTATCCAACCCGAGCATCAACCTGGCATCGACCAGCGTTTGTCCGGTCCAGCCAGTATCAGTCACCAATCCCTGCGTGATCCGGCTTGATCCAATCACCCTGGTAATGTCGCCACTGGCTGACTACTACTTCGTCAGCTATTTTGCGAATGACACCAACAACCAAACCGTTTCTGCAGCCGTCCCTTCGGCCCGCATTACCAGACTCACGGGTTGGTACGACCCGAAAGATGATACGCAGTTGAAAACCGGTCAAACACTACCGACCTCGAATAGCGGACATCCGTTTTTTCTGGTGTCTGCAATGAACCAGTAGCGGAATCTGTGGTTCTTGCTCCGTAGGGGGCGGGCGAATAACGAATGCATCGTCCGCCCCTACGCGAGCTTTCTGAATTAGGTTTCTTACTCAGCCTACTGAATTAACGTCCCGTTCCCCGTAGGCTCTTCCAGCGGAATCACCACCGCCGCTGCCACGCGGTCTCCCGGTTCGATATTGAGCAGTCGCACTCCTTGTGCCGACCGTCCTGACTCGCGGATAAACTTCGATTCGATCCGGATGATCTTGCCATACTGACTGATCAGCATCACCTCGGATTTCTCCGTCACCTGCGAGATCCCCACAACCTTGCCGTTGCGTTCAGTCGTCTTGACGTTGATCACGCCCTTACCGCCGCGATTGGTCAGACGATACTCATCCGCCGGAGTGCGCTTGCCATAGCCATTCTCCGTCACCGACAGAATCAGCGAGCCCTTCTCCGGAATCAAGTCGGCAATCTCAGCTTCGACGTCGTCTTTCTTGCCCGGCTTCTCTTTTTCGACGACCGCTTTCACTTCCGGCTTCAGCGTCGTCGCCATGCCGACAATGTAATCCTTCTCGCCAAGATTCATGCCGCGCACGCCCGTGGCATTCCGCCCCATGGACCGCACATCATTCTCGTCGAAGCGAATCGCCTGTCCATCATGCGAAGCGAGGAACACAATCTGATTGCCATCCGTCAACGAAGCGGCGACCAGTTCGTCGCCTTCTTCAATGTTGATAGCGATAATCCCGCGCTGCATCACATGCGAGAAATCTTTCACTGCCGTCTTCTTCACCGTGCCGTTATGCGTGGCAAAGAATACGAAGCGATTCTCTTCTTCCAGGTCCCGGACCGCGAGCATCGTCCGCACTGTCTCACCCGGCTGCAATCCAACGAGATTTCCCACATGCTTGCCCTTGCCCGCAGCAGCAATATCAGGAATCTCATATACCTTCAGCCAGTACACGCGTCCCGTGTTGGTGAAAATCAAAATGAACGCATGCGTCGAAGCAATAAACAGATGCTGGACGAAATCCTCGTCGCGCGTCTTCATGCCCGTGCGTCCGGTTCCGCCGCGGCGCTGCATGCGATACGTCGAAATCGGAGTCCGCTTCATATAGCCAGAATGGCTAACCGTCACCGCAACCTGCTCGTCGGCGATCAGATCTTCCAGCATGATTTCCGCAGCTTCGTCCTCAATCACTGTGCGGCGCGCATCACCGTGGAGCTTCTTTACTTCTTCCAGTTCCTTGATGATGACTTTGCGCAGCTTCGCCTCGGATCCAAGAATTGATTCGTATTCCGCAATCGCTTCCCGCACCGACTTCAACTCGTTTGAAATTTCGTCGATGGAAAGTTTCGTCAGGCGATGCAATTGCAATTCGAGGATCGCGTCTGCTTGTTTGGCGGTGAACGGCCGCTCCGCATCCATCTTCGGAGCGCGGCCCGTGGTATTGATGTCGATCTTCTTGCCGCCAAAGTACGCAACCAAGTTCTCGCGCGCGTCTCCGCGATTCGCGCTGCCGCGAATGATCGCAATTACGTTGTCGAGATGATCGAGCGCAGTGAGGTAGCCCTCGAGAATATGCTCGCGGTCTTTCGCCTTATTAAGAAGATACGAGGTGCGACGGCGCACAACATCGACGCGATGATCGATGAAATGTTTGATCGCCTGGATCAGCCCCAGTTCCTTCGGCTGGCCATTGACCACGGCCAGCAGAATCATGCTGAAACCTTCCTGCATCGAAGTGTGCTTAAAGAGCTGGTTCAGGACAATCTGCGGTTCGGCGCTGCGCTTCAACTCAATCACAATGCGCATTCCGTCGCGATCGCTTTCATCGCGAATATCGGAGATGTCGTCAATCGTTTTCTCGTTGACCAGATCAGCAATGCGCTCAATCAGCCGCGCCTTGTTCACCTGATACGGAATTTCCGTAACGATGATCGCCTGCTTGTCTTTGGTGACGTTCTCAATGGCAGCGCGAGCGCGCATCATGAAACGCCCACGGCCCGTACGATAAGCTTCAAAAATTCCCGATCGGCCATGAATAATTCCAGCCGTCGGGAAATCCGGTCCCTGCACAAATTTCAGAATTTCCGGCAGCTGCGCGTTGGGATTATTCACCAGCGTGATCGTCGCATCCACAATCTCCGTGAGATTGTGTGGCGGAATCTTGGTGGCCATGCCAACCGCGATTCCATCCGACCCATTCACCAACAGATTTGGATATCGCGCCGGCAAGACCGCAGGCTGCGTTTCCGTTCCGTCATAGTTTGGATAAAAATCAACCGCTTCTTTATCCAGATCTTCCAACAATGCCATCGAAACCCGTGTCAGTCGAGCTTCGGTATATCGATCGGCTGCGGGAGGATCGCCATCCACCGAACCAAAATTTCCCTGTCCATCCACCAGCGGAGCACGCATCGCAAACGGCTGCGCCAATCGCACCAACGCGTCATACACCGCAAGGTTTCCGTGCGGATGGTACTTACCCATCACTTCTCCGACGATACGAGCGCATTTACGCGTCGCCTTCCCCGGAGCCAATCCCATCTGCTGCATGGTGTACAAAATGCGGCGATGCACCGGCTTCAATCCATCGCGAACGTCGGGCAACGCGCGTCCAATAATCACGGACAACGAGTAGTCGAGATACGACCGCTTCATCTCGTCTTCAATGTTGACCGGCACCATGTTGAGCGCGCCCGGACCGGCGGGAGGTTGGCCGTCGCCACCAGGTGGAGGAGTTAAAGGCAATTCAGGATTTTGCGGATCATCAGCCATGTGTTAGTTCTCAGCTCTCAGTCGTCAGCTTTCAGTAGCGGCGCGTGAAAACGCACGCGTAGGGAACAGCCGCCTCGGCGTCCAGCAGAGCAAGGCTCCGCTCGTCATGTCCCACAATTCCAGCTAAGTTCTTGCATCTACAGGCATTATGCGTTGGGATTGACTCAAGAATTATACCACGTACCGAGAAGGAAAAATGGGCGCTAGCCGGGGTAGTAACGCTCCTCGACCTCGCCGAACAACCGGGGGAACAACCGTGGAAGAGCGGCCCTTCAGCGCGCGTAAGGCAATCGTAAATCCGGCTTCAGCCGCTGCGCCTACGCCCGCCGCAATGTCAGCAGCGTAATCTCCGGAGGAACATTCAACCGCACCGGAAATCCAAACGTACCCAGCCCGCGATTCACATACAACGCAGCTTTGGAATTGCCGTTGGCCGAAGCCTGATTCGCCATCGGAAGCCGATACAGCCCCGCCACAAACTGAGTAATCAACCGCGCCGGACTCACACTATGATCCACAATCTCAAACTTCACCTGTCCACCATGCGTGTGCCCCGCGAGGCTCAACTCGATTCCCAACTCCGCCGCGCGCTGAAACGAATTCGGATTGTGCGACAGTAAAATATTCGGCATATCGCGCCGCACCTGCGACTCGATCTCCTGCAAGATCGGCCCCGGAGTTTCGCCGCTCACCATGTGATCGCGTTGATAATCGACGCCGATCAGATTGAAACGTCCGCCATTGTGCTCGATGATTTCGCTGCGGGCGCGCAACAATCGCATCCCGTTCTCGCGGAAAAGTTTGTTCCGCATCGTCTTCCACGCCAGCATAAATTTCATGATTTCCATTACATCCCCAAACACCCAGCGGAGCGCGCAACCGGCTCAACTCGCGAATGCAAACGTCCAGCGGATCGCCTTCGCCGCTGACGAAGTCTCCCGTAACAAAAGAAATATCAGGACGAAGTTCGTTGGCCATATCCACGGCACGCGCAATTTCATGCGGCGGCATGTAGTCGCCAATGTGGATGTCGCTCAACTGCGCGATGCGCAATCCATCCAGCTCCCGCGGAAGATTCGCGATCGACACATCGACGCGCTCGACCGTGTAACGCAAGCGCCCTTCGGCAAATCCATAGGTCGCGGCGAGAAACGGAATGCTTCCCGCAACACAAGCCGCATATTGAAAAAAAGTCCGGCGGGAAGAGTTGAACCCACCTGCAACCGCTCCAGCATCAGGATGAAGAGCAACCGGAGACGCGAGATTGGTAAGCCACTCCAGCCCCACAACGGCTTCGACCGCCAGAAATCCAAAGAACGAAGCGACCATCCAGAGCCGCGCAATCGTGGTCACCGATTTGCCCAAGCTGAACGTGCCAAAGCTAATCCGGGATATTCCATGCCCCAGCAGCGGATCGAGCAAAGTCGCCACCAGCGCCGAAGCCAGCGCAATCAATCCCGCGTGAAGTCCAAAACGCCAACTGGAATTCGCGAGCGCACCAATCCAAGTCCACGCCCGCATAAACCAGAATCGCTGCACAGCGTAGAGAGCCAGAAGAAATACTGCAAAGAAAAGAATTCGTGTAATCAGGGTCGAGACTCCATAGTAGGAAATACGATAGAAATCGAATCAACAAACAGTTACGAATTAGATGCTTTGGATGTCGAAGAAGGCTCGGTCGGAGAAGCCTCGCGGAACACACCGTTCGGACGGCAGGGGCCGAACGCTCTCACCAGGACGCCATTTACTCCGGACGCCCTTTTTCTATGGGTGCCCTTATTATGAATCGGACAGCCCGCGGGCACGCGCCCGCATAAATACAATGCTTCAATCTGCTTTTATTCTAACCGTTCAGGTCCTGCCCTGCATCCTGCTGGTCTTGTGGGGATGGGGCTTCGACAACTGGCAAGCGTTTTTTGAGAACCCCGCGCGAGCAACTCTGGCAGCCGTCGCTTTAGCCGGCGCTGTCGCTGCCATCCTAATGAAACTAGATTCGAACCCGTTGCGAAAGAGCGGGGCGCCCGCTGTCAAAGAAACCGTGCAACTCGGACTTCTACTATTAATGTCTCTCGCGCTGCTCTGGTTCCTGCCTCACGCCGATCGCGGAAATATCCTGACACTCCATCACGAATTCTGGGCGCTATCTCGGATTGTTATTTTTCACCATCGGATTAGTAGTGCGCCTCGCCGCCCTGAAGTCCTTGGGAAAAAATTTCAGCGCCTACGTAACCCTGCAACCAAATCATCGATTAGTCCAAGACGGAATCTACGCCCACATCCGCCATCCGCTCTACCTCAGCCTGCTACTGATCCCGACCGGAATCGCGTTGGTATTCGCCAGTTGGCTTGCGTTGCCAATTCTGATTTTGGCTGTGATATTTGTTTTTGATCGGATCCGAAAAGAAGAGCATCTGCTGGCAGAATATTTTGGCGCGGAGTTCGAGGACTATAAGCGCCGCAGTCGGAGGCTAATGCCCCTGTTTTTTTGAAGGGTTTGGCATCTAATTGAGCCAGCGGTGCGGGAAATGAAACTCGGTTTGATTACCACACTATTTCGCCATAGAATCGCTGAGAAGACCAAAATGTTCACAAAGATTGTCTTTTGATGAGCGCCAACGGAAGAAGACCCATAGGTGTCGACTTGTTTGCCGGTGCGGGCGGGATGAGTCTTGGCTTCGAGCAAGCCGGGTTCGACGTGGCTGCTGCTGTTGAGTACGACCCAATCCATTGTGCGACCCATGAATTCAACTTTCCCCATTGTGCCGCGATCTGCCGAAGTGTCGCCGATATAAACGGAAAGTACGTCCGCGATCATTCCCGGATCGGTGATCGCACCGTAGACGTTGTTTTTGGTGGCGCGCCGTGCCAAGGTTTCAGCATGATTGGCAAACGAGCTTTCGACGACCCTCGGAATTCGCTCGTCTACCACTTCGTTCGTCTCGTAGTCGAACTGAAGGCGTCGTATTTCGTTTTTGAAAATGTCCGTGGGCTGACACTCGGCGCACACAAGAGATTTCTCGATGAGATCATTGCAGAATTCGTGAAGAGCGGCTATCGAGTGCTGGAAGACTACCAGGTACTAAACGCGGCTAATCACGGAGTACCGCAAAACCGACAACGGCTCTTCCTGATGGGTGCCCGGAAAGGATTCCCGTTGCCGGGGTATCCCGAAATCACTCACGAATCTCCGCATAAAGAGAACGGACGTGCGGGAAGTCTTTTTCTTAAACCTACCCCTACCGTGTGGGATGCGCTGAGAGACCTCCCCGAGGCCGAGGACTATGAGGAGTTACTCCATCGTGACTGGGTAAGAGCAAAGTTCAAACGATCCACTGGATACGGCTCTGTTTTGCGTGGCGATACCGACGACCCAAGGGATTACTCGGAGCCTCGCGAGTTCGATGAGGGACTCCTCACATCAAGCCTGCGCACAGTACACACTGAACTATCGAAAAAGCGATTTCTCGCAACGAAAGCGGGCGACACTGAACCGGTCAGTCGCTTTTATAAACTTGACCCCGACGGAATCTGCAACACGATTCGCGCTGGTACCGCCAGCGATCATGGGGCGTTTACTTCTCCTAGGCCGATACACCCGTTTTCGGCGCGATGTATTACGGTCCGTGAGGCGGCACGTTTGCATTCCTACCCTGACTGGTTTCGATTTCATGTGACCAAATGGCACGGTTTCCGGCAGATCGGTAATTCAGTACCGCCGCTCCTCGCCAGGGCTGTAGCATCAAGAGTTCGTGCTGAGCTCTCACCTTCAAAGAAGTCCGTGCGTCCTATTAATCAGGGGGACGAACACCTACTTTCGCTCAACATGTCCACTGCCGCCGCGCATTATGGGGTGCGATCCGACGTCATAGCCAAGCGGACTCGGATCGAACGAAGGGGCGAAGAGAATGGTTAAGAGAGCTTCCGTCGAAAACACGAGGAAACCGAATCGCTATTCGGCCATCATCGGAAATATTTTCAATAGCCATTACCGGCGAGGCACGAAACAATTCGAGTTTTCGCGTGATGAATTCGTCGAAACAGCCCGTTCGCTCGACATCGCACTCCCCAAGAATCTAGGCGACACCATCTATTCCTTTCGGTTTAGAACGGCGTTGCCCCCGGATATCCTTTCCACCGCTCCGAAGGGTATGGAGTGGGTTATCGAATTGGCAGGTCGAGCCTTATATCGTTTCCGGCTCACTAAGCTCGCCAACATCGTTCCCAACCCGAGCATGATCGCAATCAAGATTCCCGACGCTACGCCAGAAATCATCGTGGCTTACGCCTTCAGCGACGAACAAGCGCTGCTTGCTAAAGTGCGCTACAACCGGCTGGTGGATACTTTCCTCGGGCTAACCACGTATTCACTTCAAAATCACCTGAGAACGACGGTGAAGGCGATGGGCGATTCGCAAATCGAGATCGACGAAATTTACGTAGGGGTGAACAAGCATGGGGAACAGTTTGCCCTCCCTGTCCAAGCAAAAGGTGGCAACGACAGGCTAAGCGTCGTTCAAACCTCTCAGGACCTCGCCTGTTGCCGCGAAAAATTTCCCGGCCTTACCTGTCGGCCGATATCTGCACAATTCATGTCGGACGAAGTCATCGCCATGTTCGAATTGGCACTTGACGGGGAAGACGTGAAACTAGTGGAGGAGAAGCACTATCGGCTTGTGCCAGCCGACAAAATCGGAGTCGCTGATCTAAAGCTTTACTCGAAACGGTTATAAGCGGATATCGTGCTGGTGGACCACGTCTCAAAAACTGTTCGCTCCAAAATCATGGCGGCTATACGCTCGCGTGGTAATACGACTACCGAACTGCCTCTCGGAAAGTTACTTTGGGCCGCCAACCTCAAGGGCTATCGAAAACACTGGCCCGTCATCGGGAAACCCGATTTTGCCTGGCCGCGACGCAAGATTGCAGTTTTTGTGGACGGTTGCTTTTGGCACGGTTGCGCTTGCAAGTACCTGCCTCGCACCAACGTAAAATTTTGGCGCAATAAGATCGAGGCAAACAAGCGGAGAGACCGCCGTGTCACCCAAGCTTTAAGGCGCAAGGGATGGTCGGTAATAAGAGTGAAGGAGTGCGCCGTTCTCAAACCGTCGACCGTAGCGCGCATCGGGCTGTTATTTTAGTCCTGCGTTCGTCACAAGCTCGGCCTCAAGTGTCTGCCACAGAAATTTAGCCAAGTGTTCGTTGAACCGCAACTAGCTCACTGCCCCAACCGCTCGATATGTAAATCGGCAAGAGACCGAAATGTGGCACATGCTCCTTGTTAAGTTCATCGCACGTAGAGTTCGTCGCGCGACCGAGGTGGGGTCCAGCCGAGATTCATTCGGTCGCGCAGTCTCTTCAGCGCTCGCCGACGCGAACGCCTGTAACTCTCGCGCTCTTGCCGTGGGGTAGGATCCGCTTTTGAAGCGCTGTTGGTTTTCATATTCCGCGTCTTGCTGAACTATTTTAAGCCCTGTATGGGGAACACAATTGGTTCTTTCATCACAAACACAGTGTGATGTCCGTCACAGACAGTCTCCGCTCCAAGCACGATAATAGCCATAGGATCAGCTGAAGATGTTCAGTACTCTTCCGATAACAAGGGGCACTGATCCGCAGGAGATAAAAACGTCCCGAAACGGGAAAGAAATCGTTAATCATAGCTAACTCCTTATTCCGGAATATTTTGCGCCTAACTCCATACCGCTCAAGATTTTGGCGGGAAACTAGTCGCTAAGTTGATGATTCCACTAGAGAGGGGGTAGGGGGGTGGTGGTAAACACGCGATACTACCTTCGGAGTAACCTAGGCGCGTCTGGCGGGTGTAACAGATCGCAGCTGGACTACCCGCTCCCGCGCATTCTGCAGCGCGCGCTTCACATGTCGCGGAGCGGTACCTCCGGGAACATCGTGCAGCGCCAGCACTTCTGTAAGTCCGAGGCAGGAGTGGAATCCGGCATCGAACTTGGGATTGATCTCCTGCAAATCGGCAAGCGGAAGTTTTTGCAGATCGCATCCGCGTTCGACCGCCAAGGCAACGGCCTTCCCAACGGATTCGTGCGCGAGACGCGAAGGAACTCCGCGCTCGACAAGATACGCGGCGGCGGCCCAGGCGTTCATGAACCCCGTGCTCGCTGCCTGATTCATCGTCGCGTCATTAAATTCGACAGTGTTCATGAAGCCAGTAACCAGCGGCAACATGCCGATCATCGTGTCCGACGCATTGAACAACGGCTCCTGCGTTTCCTGCATATCTTTGTTATAGGCAAGGGGCAGGCCCTTTACCAGAGTTTGCAGGGTGGTCGCATATCCCATGACCCGCGCCGCTTTGCCGCGAACGAGTTCAAGCAAGTCAGGATTTTTCTTCTGCGGCATGGCGCTGCTGCCGGTGGAATAAGCCTCGGGTAATTCGACGAATCCGTAAGCAGAGGTCGAAAACAAAATCATCTCTTCCGCCCAGCGGCTGAGATGGAGAGCGAGCGACGAAAGTGCATCCACAAATTCAATCGCGAAATCACGATCGCTGGTTGCATCAATACTGTTCGCAGTCGGAGCATCGAAGCCGAGTTCTTCGGCGATCGCCTGACGGTTGAGAGTGAGCGTAGCTCCGGCAACGGCACCCGATCCGAGCGGACACAGATTGGCACGCTTGCGGCAGTCGGCGAGCCGCGATGCGTCACGGAAAAACATTTCGACATAAGCCAGCAGCCAATGCGCCACCAGAACCGGCTCTGCTGGCTGCAAATGCGTGTAGGCAGGCATAGCGTTACTACCGGATGATTCAGCGCGAACAAGAATCGCATCGATCCAATCGACAATCAGAGTTTGCAGCTTGTCTATCGATTGCCGAACGAACAGCCGAAGATCAGTAGCAATCTGTTCGTTGCGGCTCCGTCCCGTGTGGAGCTTGTAGCCTGTCGCACCGATCAGAGCAGCGAGCTGCTTTTCGACAAAATGGTGAACGTCTTCGGCGTCTCTGTCGTTAAGGAATTCAGCAGATAACTGCGCTCGACTTCCGATCTCCGCGATAGCTTTTGCGATTTCGGCAAGTTCTTCCGCAGAAAGAACGCCAGCTTTTCCCAGCGCATTGGCATGAGCGCGGCTCGCAGCCAATTCAAACGGCAGCAATCGTTGATCGTAGGGAAACGACCGTTGCCACTTTTCGAATTCGGGATCAAGCGGCTGCCGAAAGCGGCCGGACCACATCTTCATTTGGTGGAGACCTCGGGTCGCGCGAACTCTCGACACACTTCTAACGCACAACAGCGACCTGAACGAAGCGAGGACGAGCAGATCCCTTCGCTTCGCTCAGGATGACAATTTATTTTTGAGAAGACAATTCGTGCAGCGCATTAGCAGATCGTCCATGCTGCGTTTGCGCGCGGCACCGCGAGGGCAATCCGAGGATGCGGATGAATCCTTCCGCATCTTTCTGATCGTAACTGTCGCCCATGGTGAACGAAGAAAGGTCGGTGCGATAGAGCGAGTAATCCGACTTGCGGCTGACGATGCTGACGTTGCCTTTGTAGAGGGACATCGTTACCGAACCGGTCAGATTCGCCTGCGTGGTTTCAACGAATGCATCGAGCGCTTCGCGCAGTGGGGTGAACCAGAGTCCGAAATAGACGAGTTCTGCGTATTTCAAAGCGACATGCTGCTTGAAATGCAGCAGGTCGCGATCAAGACAGAGCGCTTCGAGTTCGCCGTGAGCGGTCAGCAACAACGTTCCGCCTGGTGTTTCGTAACAGCCACGAGACTTGATGCCGACAAACCTGTTTTCGACGATGTCGATACGTCCGACAGCATTGCGCCCACCAATCTCGTTCAGTAGTTCAACGAGCGATACGGGATCGAGCGTCTGTCCGCCGACCGAGACCGGCACACCGTTTTCAAATCCAATTTCAACGTGTTCTTCTTTATCAGGAGCTTCCTGCGGAGATTTGGAAATCTGCCACGTGCTCGCAAACGGAGCGTTGCCAGCGTCTTCCAGTTCTCCACCTTCGTGGCTGATGTGCCAGAGATTGCGATCGCGGCTATGGATTTTCTCGCGGCTCGCAGTGACGGCGATTCCGCGCTTCTCCGCATAGTCGAGACAATCTTCGCGCGATTTCAAATCCCATTCGCGCCAGGGAGCGATGACTTTCAACTCGGGAGCAAGAGCCTGGTACGCCATCTCAAAGCGGACCTGGTCGTTACCCTTGCCGGTGCAACCATGGCTAACAGCCGTCGCGCCTTCACGCAATGCGACTTCCACCTGATGCTTTGCAATCACCGGACGAGCAAGTGATGTCCCCAACAGATATTTGTTTTCGTAAACCGCTCCTGCTTTGAGCGCAGGCCAAACGTATCCAGTAAGAAATTCTTCGCGCAGATCTTCTACGACGACCTTGCTGGCTCCGGTTTTGTAGGCTTTATCGACGACAGCTTCGACGTCGTCCCCTTGTCCCACGTCGGCAACCATGGCAATCACTTCATAGGAATAGTTTTCCTTGAGCCATGGAATGATGATCGAGGTATCGAGCCCACCGGAATAGGCGAGGACAATCTTCTCTGGCTTCTCTGGTCTCGAAGAGCTGGAATTTGAAGTTCCGGACTTCGTTGCGTCTGTCTTAGGCATGCGCGCTCCTGGCAGGGAAGCGGCCCACGCCGCCACCCAATAGCCATACGAGTATAGCTTTCTGGATGTGGAGTCGGTTTTCCGCCTGATCGAAACACGACCGAATTCAACGAGTCGATTACCTGGTCCGTCACTTCCAGTCCGCGATGCGCAGGGAGGCAATGCATAAACCGAGCGTTGGATTTCGCAAGCTGCCATCAACGCGCCATTCACCTGATACGGAGCGAAAATGGCATTCCGTTCTGCCGCTTCCTCTTCCTGTCCCATGCTTGCCCATGCGTCAGTGTAAACCGCATCCGCTCCAGTAACGGCTTTGCGCGGATCAGTCATGATGCGGAGGGTCGCTTTGGTCTCGTCTGCAATCGCCTTCGCCATGGTGACGATAACCGGATTGAGCCCGTAGCCTTCCGGAGTTGCAACGGAAACTTTCGCACCGACAGAAGCTCCCGCCAGTAACAAGCGAATGCGCCATATTGTTGCCGTCGCCTACGTAAGCGAAATGGATTTTCGACAGATCGCCGAAATGTTCCTGCAGCGTAAAAAAGTCGGCCAGCGCCTGGCAAGGATGCTCGAGTTCACTGAGCGCGTTAATCACAGGAACGCCCGCGTAGGTAGCCATCTCTTCAACGACTACGTGGCTGAAGGTGCGCAGCACGATGATGTCGATCCAGCGTTCAAGATTGTGCGCGATGTCGTAGAGGGATTCGCGGGCATTGAGACGGCTGGCAGTTTGATCCACAAAGAATGTGCTGCCGCCAAGGCTATCCATTCCAGCTTCAAACGTGAGACGAGTGCGCAGCGAGGGCTTCTCAAAGAACATCACCATCTGTTTGCCCGCGAGAACTCCGCGGAAATCCGCGGGGCGATGCTTGAGCATGGAGGTGAGATTGAAGAGGGAAAGAATTTCGGCAGGGGGCGAGGTCGTGAATGGAGACGAGATCTCGCGGCGCAACCGGATCAGCAAGCAGGTTCGGCGGGTTTTTTATCTTCATTGTTGGCGAATTCATCAGTGCCGTAGATTCAGTTCTCATCTCTGCTTCTTGCCACTCCATTTCCGAAACAATCTGATCAACTCTTCCTCTTATTACCTAATTCGTAAACCGCTGCTGACTATGAAAGCTCTCGAATCCGTCGCGCAAGCGCTTGCGCTTTTTTCTTGTCGGTCGCAATTACCAACACCGTATCGTCGCCAGCAAGCGTGCCGACGACTTCCGGCCAGTGCGAGGCGTCGAGCGCGGCAGCGACGGGTTGGGCACTTCCAACCGTGGTCTTCACCACCAGCAGGTTTTGTGCCTGCCGTATTTCAACCACAAACTGCCGTGCCAGATGCATCACCGACGGCAAATTGCTTTCGGCTCCGAAGCGATCGCCAGCCCGTCGATATCCCTCCGGACCCTTCACCAACTTCAACTCGTGAATGTCGCGCGAAAGTGTGGCCTGCCCTACGTCAAAGCCCTTGCGCTCCAGTTGATGCTGCAGGAAGTCCTGGCTTTCGACCGGGCCTTCGTCCAGCAAGTTCAGAATCGCGCTATGTCGTGCAGCCTTCGACATGAATAAAAATGCATCCGAATGAATAAGTATCCACGGATCGAGCAGGGCATGTCAAGCGGGAAATACTGCAAAGACCTCGCGGAGGTAACGTTGGAGGCGGCAGGCAACCCGTTGAGCCGAAAGCTGGTTGGTCGAAGTTCAGGACGAAGTTCAGGACGATTTATTCGTAACGAAGCGATTCGATGGGATCGAGATTCGCCGCTTTCCATGCCGGATAGATGCCGAAGATCAGACCTTCGGCGGCAGCAGCGAAGAATCCAAAGCTCGCCCAAAACACTGACATCGTGGCTGGAAGTGAGTCCCATACCATGCGGATGGCATAGGTGATGACTGCGCCGACAAGCACGCCCATGATTCCGCCAACCGCTGTGAGGGTGATTGCTTCCAGCGTAAATTGCAGCAGGATATCGCCTTTGCGAGCACCGATTGCTTTGCGGACGCCGATCTCCCGTGTGCGTTCGGTCACAGAAACCAGCATGATATTCATCACGCCCACTCCACCCACGATCAAGGCCACGCTGGAGACTGCAAACATGAAGATGAAAACCGCACCGGTAATCTGGCTCCAAACATCGGAAAGCGAATCCTGCGTAAACACGGAAAAATTATCCGGCTTGTCCGGGGGCACACGACGACGACGGCGCAACAACTCTCTCATCTCGTCTTCAGCTTTAGGCATATCAGCGTGCGATGTTGCCTTGACGCTGATGAAATGCTGCTTTAGTTCGGGGTGTAGTTTGCGCAGCGTCGAAAGTGGGAAATAAACTTTGTTATCGTCGGGATTATTCCCCCCGCCGAACGCACTCTTGACCCTTGCGGCCACTCCGATCACTTCGAACAGTTGTCCTTCAATATTGATTTCCTTGCCTACGGCATCCGCACCGCCAAACAACTCTTCAGAAGTTGCATCTCCAATAATGATCACGGAGGCGTGCCGCTCGTCATCGACCTCACTGAACCAGCGTCCAGACTTCATGTTCAGATCGAAAACATCCTTGGCTGAAGCGGTGTCGCCTTCGAGGATCGTCTGTTTCGCTTTCCGGTTGCCGTATTTCACGACATAGGTTCCGCTGCCAAACTGTGGCTCGACATACCGAACGCCAGCGCAAACCGCCTTTACATGCGGCAAGTCTTTCATCGCTTCCGCGTCTTCAAACGTCAACTCCTTACGCGTACGCAATTCTTCCGTGGGCCTTCCGAATGTGATCGGCAGGTGGAAGGCAAAAATTATGTTGGATCCCATGCTGCTGATCATGCTACTGACGTTGTCGTTAAGTCCGCGCACAATCGAGGAGATTCCAATAACCACGGCAACACCGATGACGATGCCCAAAACCGTCAGACCGGAACGCAGCTTATTCGTACGAATGGTCGCCAGCGCCATTCCAACAATTTCCCGGAAGTCACTTGTGCCTAACATGCGAATGGAACCTACAAACTTTCGATGAATCGACTGTTCGATTGATCCAACTCAGTCCTGAACCGTCCTTCTACTACTGTGCCCCGCTACATCTCGAATCGCAGCGCGGCAATGGGATCCAGCGTAGCCGCCTTGCGCGCCGGATAGACTCCAAAGAAAATTCCGACGCTGGCGGAGACGATCAGCCCCGCGAAAACTGCCCAAAGCTTGATCACAGACGGCATCCCCACAGCTAATGTGACCCCTTTTGCCACAATGATTCCAAGCAGTACACCGACGACGCCGCCAATGAGCGAGAGAATCACTGCTTCAATCAGAAATTGCAGGAGAACGTCGGCTCGCCGGGCGCCCATCGCCTTGCGAATTCCCACTTCCCGCGTGCGCTCTGTCACCGAGACCAGCATGATGTTCATGATCACGATCCCGCCGACGACCATGGAGATGGCGGCGATCCCAATCATCGCAACAAAAAACGTCCCCGTAAGATTCGACCAGATACTGAGCAAACTGCTGTTGTTCTCCATGTCAAACGAGTCGGCGCCCCCAACCGGATCGTGCCGCCGCGAACGAAGAATCACGCGCGCCTCGTCCATCGCGCCATCCAGAACCGGACCGGTCCCAACTGCCTTGGCTGAGATCCGCATGTTGGAGTCATGGCTCCCGTACTGCTTCATCCAAGCGGTCATGGGCATCAGCACATAGTTATCAAGACTTTGTCCAAGTGTGCTGCCCTTCTTTTTCCCAACGCCAATGATGCGGTAGATCCAACCGTCTACTCGGATCTCCTTACCGATCGGATCTACGCCTGGCATCAGGTTATCGACAATGTCGGTACCGACGATAACCACGGGAGCATTATTGTCGAGGTCGGATTCCCCGAGCATTCGTCCGGACTCGATATCGATATCCTGCGTAACCGCCACGGACGGCGTCATGCCTTGCACCATCGTGTCGGTAAGAGCGCGCTCGTTATATTTGATGTGCCCAGTGTTGCCGCGAGCATAGGCTCCGACGTACGCACAAAGCCTGCAGCCTTCCCGCACGGCGCGGTAGTCATCCATGGTGAAGTCTTTGCGCTTCTGCCCCTCGATGAAATGGTCAACATTGGTGACCGCGGGAGAAACCTTGAACATGATGAAGACGTCCGCGCCGAGGTTGAAGATTTTTTCGGCGACGTAACCGTTGATCCCATTCACGAAAGTGACCACGGCAATCACCGCCGCGACTCCGATCACCACGCCTAGCAGCGTGAGCGCGGAGCGCAACTTGTTAGCCCAGAGCGAAAGGGCCGCGATCTTGATTGCCTCGGTAATGTTCATGGGACAGGTCTCAAGTACCAGGTCTCGGGTCGCAGGTCTCAGGTCGCAGGACTTGCGCCTGGCAGCCTTGCTTGGCTATCAGTTTAGCAGTGCTGGCACTGAATCCTGAGACCCGAGGCCTGCGACCTGAGACCTCGCCCTAGTTCGCATATCTAGTTCGCATATAATGATCCAGTTGGCAGCCGGACCGGACGGTCGCTCGTTGCTATTGCTATTTTCGAATAGAGACGGGAGGAAAGTCCGAACTCCGCAGAGCAGTGTGCCGGATAACGTCCGGGAGGGCTGGTTCAAGCCAGTTCGACGGAAAGTGCCACAGAAAATATACCGCCCGGGCCGCAAGATTCGGGTAAGGGTGAAAAGGTGCGGTAAGAGCGCACCGCCGCGGCAGTAATGCAGCGGGCAGGGCAAACCCCACACGGAGCAAGACCAAATAGGGAGGGATTCCGGCGCAAGCTGGACGCGTGCCTGCTCGGCGCGCCACAACCTCCGGGTAGGTCGCTTGAGCCCCGCAGTAATGCGTGGCCCAGAGGAATGACCGTCCTGCCGCAAGGCAGACAGAATTCGGCTTACAGGTCCGGCTGCCAAGACCTTTCCTGTTTTTGCCTCTCTAATTCTTCAAACAAAAATCCTGCAACTAATTAATTAGTAGTTCACGAGATTTTTCAGCGTCTCCTGATTTCGTCTCAATTCTGTGCATCGGGCTTGAACGGATTGAAACCTACTGCAGCGGAGCCGGAGTCATGCCCTGAAAAGACGTCCCCGTAAACTTCCCATGGGCGTCGAAGTTCCAGGTAAAGATCGCCAATCCAGCGCGGGCACAGGCGTGGCATCCATTAATAAGCGGATACGCCACGACAAACTGCGTGCCCCCTTGCTTCCCGGCTGTGACTCAGGCCAGGTTTTTCCGTCACGATCTCCGGGCCACAAATCAACCTGCGGAAACTGATTCTTCAAGTCCTGATACTGAGGACTCTGCTCCATCGTCTTTCTTGTCTAGAAGTTTGAGATCTTCGACATTGACGATCGGCGGCTGTCCGTTGACCAGCAATAATCCATAATTGGTGTTGGCGCGCAGAGGATAGGTGATCCACGCAAAAGAGATGGCTTTCTCTTTCTGAAATCCGGTCATGATCCCAAACTCGCCATGGCTTTGCTTTTCTAGTTCGCGCGAAAGCTGACCGCCGCAGCTGGAGCGCCCGCTTTCGCCATCTGGTCAATCAAGCAATTCACATCGCCTGGATGATCTTTGTCGCAGGCAGCATGCGCCGAGGTGAGAAACTCTGGCGTCACGGTCCAAACGGACGCGGCAGTAATCTTCGACGCGGTAGCAGGAGCTGCCTGACCGTGCGATCTAGCGGACAAACATCCTGCAACGCAGACGACTATGAAAAGTGCGCAGAAACTCGAAATGTTTTTCACACAATGATTCTAGCTCGAACTGCATGAGCTGCGAACCAGTCATCCCGGGACCCGAATGATCTGCCTAGAACGTAAGCCTCAACGCCAACTGCCCGGTCCGGTAAGTCGGTCCACGGAAAGTTCCCGTGGTGGTGATCGCACCGAAGGTTGGACTGTTGATGTTCGCAGCGTTGTCAACGATGGTCGGTTGCGCGAACTCAGTATGGTTCAGAACGTTGAAGAACTCGGCGCGGAATTCCAGCTTGAGCCGCTCAGTGATCGCCGTAGTCTTCGCGAGCGCGAGGTCAACATTCGTCACACTGGGGCCGCGCAACGTATTTCTATGCAGACCGTAGGTCCGATCACCAGGGTTGTTCACCGGGTCAAGTTGTGGGAAGCATACATTGGGAACGCCATCGTCATAGTAATCGTTGTTCTCTAACGGGACATTCGAAAAGCTATTCGGGTCGAAGAGAAAGTTGCCCGTAACGGAGTTGGTCGTGACGACGCAAGTGTATTTATGAGGATGGAGGGGATCGAGCGCCTCCGAATTATAGGTTTTTACCTGAATCGTCTGCACATGATGCGGATCGAACGTTTTGATCGGAGCTATTAACGCAGCGTTCGTCAAAAAAGGATCGCCCGCGCCCGAAGAACCGGGATTGGCGGGATCGGAGCCGTCCGGCAATTGCGCCGAGATGTCGAACGGGAATCCGGTCCGCCAGGTAACGATGGGATAGAGACTCCATCCCTGTGTAAGACGTTTCGGCGCAGATCCCCAGGCGCGATCGAAGGGTAAATCCCATCCTCCGCTGAAACTGATCCGGTGACGGACATCGCTATCGCTCGACGCATAGAAAAAGTGTGGATTGTAGGTGGGCACGGAGGAATTGCGCTGCCGGAAGCCAGAGGCATTGTCCAGGCTATGGCCGTAGGTGTATGCAAACGTGTAGTAAACCGTTCCCAGCTTGGAGTCTTTCGGCTGGCGAGTCAGGCTCGCTGTAAACGCGTTGTAGTTTGCATTCGACACGTTCTGGAATTCCGGGAGTTGTCCGAAACATTCAAAACAACTGCTGTCCAGTTGACGATTGGTGCTCCCCAACACCATCGGGTTTATGTCCTTAAGCGATGTCAGACCGTGCGCCGAACTCCCTACGTAGTTGGCTTCCAGAATCGTCTCGGCAAAAAGATTGCGCTGCAGACTCAGGTTGTACTGATAGACGTAAGGCGTACGGAGGTGTGGGTCGTCAAGATAAACCGCGCCTGAGCCGTTAATCGGCAGAAACGGCGTGAAATCAACGTCCGGAGGAGGAGGCGTGGAAGGAAATGTATTAACCACTCCGGCAGAGCCAAACGGATCCGTCATATAGCCCGTCGGCCCGTTTTGATGTGGCCCGACATTATTGAAGTAGAAACCCGCAGTACTGACAAACGGAGCCTGGCCGTTGAACTGAAGATTATCTTCGCCTTTGAGGATGTCATAAAAAATGCCGACGCCCCCGCGCAGGCTGGTCTTTCCACTGCCAGTGGGATCCCAGGCAAATCCAAAACGAGGAGCAAAGTTTTTCTTGTCGGGGAAGTTCGTTCCGGTGGGCGCTCCTGGGTCGCCCGGAAATACCAATCCCAACGGCGCGTTCACGAATCGTTTGGACTGGTCTCCAGGAATTACCGAGAAACTACGCCCCTGAGTATCGGATTTCGGCGTGTTGTATTCATAACGCAAACCGACCGTCAGGACGAGGCTCTTGCGCACGTGCCACTCATCCTGAGCAAATAAGTAAGTGCTCTTCGTCCGAATGTTGGAGGGAGCGAGAGCGTCTTGAAAGTACCCATCGGGAATACCGAGAAGAAAATCGGCGTACGGGTTTCCCGCTCCAGTCGAAGTATCGGTGTAATAATCAAATTCCCCGTTGGTGATGAACGCATACTTCAGATTTTCCTGATACGGCGAAAATCCTGCTCCAAACTTCAAGTTGTGTTTCCCTTTCGTCCAAGTGAGGCTGTCACTCCAAGAAAATGTGTTTTCGATGTAACGCGTCGGACCGTTCTCACTCGGACCAATCTCAAAGCCATTATCGAAATAAATATTGGTCGGGCCTGTCGCCAGGTCGGGAGTTATTCCAATGCCAAGTTCGGGGCCAGTCGGCAACTTGTTTCCGGGGGTGTCCTGCAGAAAGTTACTGCGGTGCGCCACGAAATGAAATTCGTTAAGCACGGTAGGCGAGAAAATTCGGGTGTATCCGATATTCCCAAAATAATAGTTCGCCACCGTTGTGCTGGGATAGCCGGGGACAGTGGCAAACGGGAATGGGTTCGAAGACGGTGTCCGATTGACGCCGATCGTGAAGGAGAGTCGATCTTTCGAGTTGAGGTTTATATCGAATTTTCCTGTTAATTCATCGCGATTATCGGTCTGATCCAGCGAAGTAGAAAGCAGACCTGACGTTGTGCTCGGTATCAAATTCGCAGCGATGTAATTCTTCGCGACAGGATCGAACTTCGTGGGATCGATTTGGGCGTTTGCGGCTCCGCCATTCGTGGTCGCGGCAAAATATGGGTTCTTCGTTAAAAAAGCAACCACGCCCTGATCGGGATTACCGCCGTTGGAAAAATCTCCGGCCAACTCCGCCGTCGAGAATACCGGTGCATCGATGTCCGGAACCGCCTGAACCTGTCGCTGTCCCTGGTACGCCAGGAAGAAAAATACCTTGTCTTTGACCAACGGGCCACCCAGGGTAGCGCCGTATTGGTTGCGCTTCAGGTCAAGCCGCGGCACTTCGGGCACCTGCTCCTTGTTGAAGTAGTCGTTGGCGTCGAAAACCCGGTTCCTCAAGAATTCGAAGACGCTGCCGTGAATCTGATTGGTCCCGGACTTGGTCACAATGCTGATGACGCCGCCACCGTTGCGTCCATACTCCGCGGTGTAATCACTCGTCAGCAGACGGAACTCGGCGATCGCATCGGGATTGGGATCGAGCAGGTTGCTGTTATCCAGCAGGTCGTTGTTGTTGCCGCCATCGAGCAGAAAAGTCACGGAATCTGTGCGACCGCCTGCGATGCTGTACTTCCCGGCGGCGCCATTGTCGTCATTGCTCTCCGTCACTCCGGGCTGAAGCAACGCCAAGTCGAGCATGTCGCGTCCATTCAGCGGCATGTTGGTAAGAGCACGCCCCGTAATCGATTGTCCCAGTGTCGGGTTAACCGTTTCCACTGGTGCGGCTTCGGCTCCGACGTCAACCGACTGGCTCTCGGTGCCAACTTCCATCTTGACGTCAATGCGCAACGCTTGATTGATCTGGAGCTTCTGCTCAGCGCTGACCACCGTCCGGAATCCATCGTGTTCCGTGCTCACCTTGTAGTTGCCAATCGGCAACGCCAGAATTTGAAAGTATCCATCCTTATTCGTCGTCGCCGTGCGGGCATCTTTGGTGGCCGTGTTGGTCGCGGTAATCTGCGCCCCCGGAATCACCGCTCCCTGCGGGTCGTACACCGTCCCAAAAATTCTTCCAGAGGAATCCTGCGCAGGCGACAGGGCTGGTGCCAGCACGACCAGCATCAAAAGCAAAATGCTATGAAGTTTCGTTAACTTCCCGAACAGAGCGGGCAAACGGGTCGCTTTCATAAGGGCCTCTTAGAACTTTTTGATCTCTTCAATCTTGCGAATTTGCAGCAAGACGTCTAACCGACTTTTACTTAATAAGCGGAAACGGGGCGCAACTCGGCGGAAGCAAATTACAGACCAGCTTCCAGCTTGCCCGCATCGACGAGGAAGCGGAGGGTTTGAAAAGGGCGGATTCGGAGACAACGATAGTAACGCATAGTTGTTGCCTGTTTCATCTCGCGTACGAATCCCAAACTTCAGGCGGCGCAAGTTTGGCAGAGACCCGATTGGAAGTCAACGATTCCGGCGGCCTCTACGCATGGGACTAACGGTCACAAAGCTTTCGAGCGAATCCGCGATCTAGTAAATCGACTTGTTCGGCCTGGCGCTTTCGACCTTGCCCTTTTCCACCGACAATGAATACGCGGTGCCGCCATCGCCCGTCCATGACTTGAGATCAAAATGGCCGCCGGTGGGAACTTGATAGACGCTGATTTTCTGAAAAGTGAGGGGCTCGCCTTTCTTGCAGACATCAGGAGGCTGGGTCGGACGAAGAAAATACGCGCCCTTGCCATTTCCAACCACGGTTGCTTTTCCGTCCGGCTCAACCAGCACCGCCGATTTTTCGTCGATCGCAACTTCGCGCGGATTATTCGACCATCCGTCTTGCGCAATGCGCGCAAGAAATCCCAACGTACGCCCCATGCGGTCACGCTTGGCAAAATGCGAATCAGTCAGAAGATTTTCCAGAAGAGGATTTTTCAGGAAACCGCGGTCCAGCGTCACGCGATAAAAATAGGGATCGGGCAGAACATCGGTGGAGGCAAGATCCTTATCGTTCGGCTTGTCTTCGAGACACGCATAAACAAATTCGCCGAGCACTGCGAGTCCAGCGCTCGTACCACCAATTGGCTTGCCTTCTGCAATGTCCGCATTGATCGCGTCTTGTACTGGAGTGCCTTTCCATCCGCGGATGTAGTTGGACTGATCGCCGCCAGAGATAAATACCACCTCCGCGTTCCGAATAATCTCCGCGACCATCGGATCTTCGGCGGATTTTCGATCCGGCAAAATCAACGTCGCAACAGAATTCAGTTTGCACAATTTATTAACGTAGTCGTTGTAGTCGTCGTCTCCGGTCGCGCGCAGGATCAGAAAGTCGCCGCCGTTTCCCTTCTCGCAGAGCCAGCGAAACGCGACATCCAGATCGCTGCCGCCGCCCATCATGGCAATACCAGCCGCCGGTCTAGTCTGAATGTCATTCCTGTTCCCAACGCGAATGTATTGGAACGATGCGGCCTGCGCGAAACTTGCAACCAGCGCGACGGCCGCCATAAGCGACAGCCGGCAAAGAGAACTTCGAGAGAGTGCCATTCTTTCGATCACCATATTTCTTGTACTCATTTTCCGGATCACTATACCGCAAGCTCCGATTCAACAATCTCAGGCGTGGTTTAATTTGAAGAGGAACCAGTATGTCTTCGCCAAGCGACGCGCCGAAGGATGGTCCGAATCCCGGTCTTTGCCGGACTTGCAAACACGCGCGCCGTATTGAATCCGATCGCGGTTCGATTTTCTTCCAATGCAAACTTGCATTTACAGATTCGCGCTTCGCGAAATATCCCCGACTGCCAGTAGTAGTGTGTGAAGGGTATAAGTCCGGCGATCTCGCTGGAGAAACGACAGACTAAAGGCCGAGCCTTTGCCAGCAACTCCGATCAAACCTATAATTGTGGCTTGGAACGAGTCGAGGCGCGACCCGGCTCCAACTGATCACATCACCACGCATTTCAATCAATCCAAGCCATTTGCAGCGGTTATCGCATCGGCCATTCGCTTCGAAGGAGAATTAATATGTCCGCACCCAGCCGTCGTCCAGAAATCCGCAGGCGCCGCACTCGCGCAGAGAAAGTCCTGAAGTTGCGCATTCGCCTCGCCGCCTCTGCCACCACGGAGAAAGACAAGGAACGCATCATCGCCAAGCTCCACCGCGTAGGATTGGTTTCGCCAGGTAATCCGCTCATCAAGTAATAATCGTTGGGAACGGCACGGAACTAAGTTGACTCGATTTACTACACGATTCAGAACTCCACTGTCACAAATCTAGCCGGACTCTTCCCCACATTCGTGAGCGTGTGGGTGTAGCCGCCGGCCAGCCATTTGACGTCGCCTGCATTTGATTTCGCGGCGATCGATTCTCCATCTTCAATATCGCTCCGCAGATTGAGATCCGTGATTGCGATCAGAAGATGAGGACCGTCGTGATGGTGGCTGGGAACCGCGGCGCCTGGTTCAAGATCGACCTCTGACACTCGCGCTCCGTCTTTCACGAAGAGAACCTTAATTCGTCCCCCGGGAAAACTCTTCTCGTTGTCTCCGCTGCCTTCGTGCTCCGGCCAGCGCGACGGCGCCTGCCGCGTTTTCTCATCCTGCATCAACTCAACTGTCACATTACGAAACGGCTGATCCGAAACATTCGTGGCGACGTGCGCAAAATCTCCCGGCACGAAATGTGTTTCTCCATCCGCAAGCTTCACCTCGGCGGGCGGCTTGCCCTCCACCTCGTTCGAAACATGAGCATCGCCCAGCGTGACATAAACATAATCGTGACGATGGCGATGCATGAGCGTTAAAGTATGGGGCGCAACCTCAACTTTGAAAGCACGAACGAATTCGTTCTCCACGACAAGATGATGCGAAGGCTCCGCTGTGATCTCAACCTCGGTTTCGACCTGTGCGGCGAGGAACAGGCTGAGTAGGACAGGCAAAAAGAAAATCAGTAGGCGCTTCATCGCTGCGGATTGTAGCATCGCGATGTGCTAGTCGATACGCTGGTCACTGAATCGCGTTAACTACGATTACGGCAGTGGGATTCGTGCCCGCCCCATACGGAGAATTGGTCAACTGCCGGAGCGTCCCATTACTCTTGTTGACCTGAAATCCTGAAACTGTGTTGCTAAGATTGTTGGCCACGTACAAGAAACTGTTGGAAAAGTCCTCACTCAAACCGACCGCTCCGGACACTCCGCCAAAAGGTGACGGTGGAAGCAAAGCTAGTTTCCCTGTGTCATCGAACAGACGATATCCAACTACGTTCGTCGCGCCTCCCACGTAGATCCGTTCTCCCAGCGGATCTACAACCATCGAAGTCGACGTCCCTGCCCCCGCAAATGGAGAACCCGCAAGCTCAACCAGTTGCCCCGAGACCGAATCGATTCCATAAGCTGAAACATTTTGTGAAGACTGATTGAGGACATAAAGGTATTTACCATCCGGATTGATGGTCAGCGCTGAAGGCGTTGTCCCCGTAGCGGCGGTCGCAACATTACTTAAACTACCCGTCCCAGCATCGATCGCAAAAGTCGTGACCGAGCTCGACAGCGAATTCGCGACGTAGACGAATTTGCCCCGCGGATCGATCGCAATCGCATGCGCCCCTTTGCCAGAAATTGCAAATGGAGATCCCGCGACCGCTGCGAGCTTTCCGTTCGGGCCTACAGCGTACCCAGAAATTGAGTTAGCCCCGCTGTCCACGGCAAACACGTAGTGAGCGCCGCCATCAACTGTGATTGCCGATGGCAATTGCCCCGAGGCATAAGGTGATCCGGGAGCAGGATCCAGCAGCCCCGTCAGCGAGTCCACTGTGAAAGCCGAGATATTGTTACTGCCTGCATTGGCCGAAAAAACAAATCTTCCGTCAAGGTCAGATGCAATCGCGTTCGGAGATGTTCCAGCCGCGAAGGGCGAGCCTCCGAGCGCCGCCAGTGATCCCGTGGACGCTGTGACTCCATAGCCCCACACATCATTGGAGCCGGCGTTGCTCTCGTACACAAACTTGGGGGCATATGTTACCGGAGCACTTCCCGACGCGATCGCAATCGAAAGCGCACTGCCGCGCGTCCGAATGCTGCTTTCGTTAAAGAGCAATCCAGCTTTCGAAATTCCGAGGACAACCACTTCATCCGAATCGTGGTCCGCAACATATACGAGCGGCTCAGTCGGACTGACGGTCAGGCCCAACGGTCCGGAAGATCCAGTAGAAAACGGTGTGCCCACAAGCGCGAGAACACCGGTTTTCGAATTGATCGCATATTGCGAAACAGTTTTGTCCGCAGAGTTTCCCACAAACAAGAATGACTTACTCGCTGCAGCAGCCACTGGAACGGAGCCTGCTGCAAACGGCGAACCGGGAACTTGCGTTAGCCCTCCAGTTTTTGCGTTGATGGCATAGGCCGAGACGTTAGCGCTGTTTCCATTCGGAACGTACAGAAATTTTTCATGCGGAGGAATCGTCACGCTCTGTGGATTCGCGCCGGTTGGAAACGGCGATCCCGGCGCCGGAGAAAAAGTGCCGGTGTTTTGATTAACGACAAACGCGGAAACAGTGTTCGAGTTCACATTCGCTGTAAATAAGAACGCACCGCTTGTGTCGATCGCCACAGAGATCGGGCTGTCTCCAGACGTACTCTGAATCGGCGTCAGTCCTCCCGTAGTTTGGTTGATTGCATAACTGGAGACACCGCTACCACTAGCAGCGATCAGAAATTTTCCAGTGGGATGGATCGTCAAACTAAACTCCGGCCCCGTCAAGAAGGGTGAGCCTGTGACCGGAGTCAGACTTCCGTTGACCGTGTTGATAGCGTATCCGGCAATACCGATATCGCTTTCCGCAACGTATAGAAAAGTTTGAGCGGGTGTAACGACTACCGAACGCGGGTTGCTTCCCGCTCCTGTATAGACATATCCAACGGCCCGCAGTCGCGCCTTCTCGATGGCGAAGATTGAAACCGTGTCGTCCTGGTTGTTGGCGACGTACGCGAAGCGCGGAACGAGCGCTTGCGTTGCCGCGTATGAAGTTGTCGCGGAAAGCAGCGAACAAACTAGGGTTAGGAATTTTGCATACATCAACATCTTAGGAACCTGGCTGCAAAAAGTAAGGCCGGGCGCGGACGCCCGGCTCGGCAAGATCGAAGACAACTTAATCGAGCCTCACGATCCACACATCCGAACGGGGCAGGCCCTGTGGATCATTACCCAACTGTTGGTCCCAACCAGACGTAAAGAGGAAATTACGACCGTCGGGCGATAGATTGCCGAGCGGTTGCGTGTTGAATACCGGAGCAATCCATTGCGCACGATGGTGAGCGAAACGCCAGACAGTCGAAGCGAGGCCGTCGGTTTCGAGACAGAATATTTCGTTGTCATACGGCGCGTTAATTTCCGTATCTCCGTCATACTCGTACGACGTTCCGCAAGCCGGCAAGGTGTCGTCAAAATATCCATTGGTCCAGACGAAGTGTTTTTCCTGACCAAAGTGGTAAGGCGGACTCAGTGGGTACACGAGCGGTGTCCAGGCGCTTGGATTGCTGAGCGGGCGCAACAAAATATTCATCTGATCAATTTTTCCGGACGCGTTGATATAGCTGTCGCGCCCCACCGTGGCGTAACCTCCGCACTCCAGTCCGCCCTTCTCGGGGCACGGGATCAGATTCAAGGTTTCCAGGTCCCAAAAATAAGACCCATAGTTGTTGACCTGAATACGCACGTACTTACCACTGCCCGAAATCGCTGTGTGGCGGATCAGGTAGCTGGTCGTCACTGAAGCCTGACCGGTAGCTCCCCACTGACCGCCGATCTGTCCAGTCTGAGTGTTGTACCAGCGGCAACCAAGCTGCTTGTCATACACGATCACAAAAGGATGCTTGCCCGATTGTTGTCCACCCTCTGAAATGACGACCCGACTGTCGTCGGCCGCCAGAGTAATGTCGTCATCGCTCACTACATTATGCTTGTCTTGCACGAGAGCAGGTTGCGTTCCGCAAGTTGTCGTATCGATCACGGGAGTGCTGGTCCCAGTCGAAAACCTGTAACCGGTAATCGTAAGTGGTTTGAGATTGGTAGTTCCGTAAATGAAATCTGGATCGACAAAGCTAAATGCTGATCCGGGCCGTAGCGGAAGAACCAGGCCTTGTCCCGGCTTCGCCCCAGGAAGCGAACCGACCGCCATCGTCGTCGGATTAAAGGCAAACGCCATCTCCAGGCCACCGGCGCTGACGACATAGAATTTGCTCGCGTCCAAACTCCACTCATTCGCCTCTCCGAGAGCGGCGGTGCGGATATAACTACCGGGGTGAATGAAGTTCGAGGTCCGATCCGTGGCCCGTACCATGGTCGATCCAAAGTCGGGATCAGTAAAAACCTGATTCACAGGCGGCGGAGCCATGGGAGTTTCCTGATAGATGAGTTTGTTCGTGATCGCATTGGGATAGGGACTAATACCCTGTGCGACTGATGTTGGAGGACAAATCACGATCGCCGTGACGAGCAGCAGGCACGGGAGAACAATAAGATATTGGATTTTCATGGGCTGGATCTCCACTTTGTCGCGGCGCGCGACGGTATGACGTTGACGTTCAATCGGCGGCGGGGGCCCGCACGGTAGGCAATGATGTTCCGCTACTAACTCTTTGTCAAGGCTGAAATGGCGGGCGCAGCGCGGATTAACAAGGGATTTATCCACCCTGCTACAAGGGCAAGGCGAATAAGTAGCTTGGATCGTACAGGGGACGGCGCCTTCGTCGGTTACCAGAGAACTCAGCTCTGTGGGTGAACTTATAGAAGACAATCACGCCGAGTAAACAATCTTCCCACCGACAATCGTCGCCATGACTTTCCCGGTCAGTTGCCAACCGTCGAATGGAGTGTTCTTCGACTTTGAGCGCGTCTTCGCGGCTTCATAAGTCCATTTCTTCTTTGGATCGAAAATTGTGACGTCCGCGACCGAGCCTTGCAGCAGAGCACCGCGCCCGCGCAGATCGAAGCAACGCGCTGGCCCAGCAGTAAAGAGTTCAACAATTCGATGCAGAGGAATATGTTTCGTTTTGTGCAATCGTGTAATTGCCAAAGCGAGCGCAGTTTCGAGACCAGTAATACCGAATGCTGCCCGTTCAAACTCCATTTCTTTTTCGTGAGCAGCATGTGGAGCATGATCGGTCGCGATGGCATCTACGGTTCCGTCCGCAAGCGCGACCAGAATAGCTTCAAGATCCGAGGCTGAGCGCAACGGCGGATTCATTTTGTAATTGCTGTCATAGTCACGTATATCTTCATCAATGAGCGTGAAATGGTGTGGTGTTACTTCAAGAGTGACGCGAGCCTTGGACCGCTTGGCGCGGCGTACGCTCTTCAGCGCATCCGCGGTGGAAAGATGGGCCACGTGCAGCCGCGCATTAGGAATTTGCAGAGCCAACTGAACGTCGCGTTCAACAATCGATGCTTCCGCTGCCGCAGTCATTCCGCGCAGTCCGAGTCGGAAAGAACGCGCACCGGCGTGCATCGAACAGTTTTCGGTCATGCGTGTATCTTCGGCGTGCTGCACCACTGGGAAATTCAATTCTCCGCCAAGCACGAGTGCTTCACGCATGATGTCATCATCAAGGATCGGCTTTCCGTCGTCCGTGACTGCAACAGCTCCGGCATTTTGCAGCGCGCGGAAATCGGTCAGTACAGTGCCCTTGCTTGCCCGAGTCGCAGCCGCGATGCCAAACACATTAACGATCGCGTTACGTTCGGGATCACACAGCCACTCGATCCATTCCACGGAGTCGATGACTGGAATCGTGTTCGGCATGGTGCAAACAGAAGTAAAGCCCCCGGTCGCCGCGGCAGCTGTCCCCGTAGCAATCGTTTCTTTGTGCGCTTGACCCGGTTCACGAAGGTGGACGTGCAGATCGATGAAGCCCGGTGCGACAACTAGTCCACGAGCGTCGAACTTCTCGTCGGCGCAGCCTTTTATTTTGTTGGGAGCTGCAACTTCCACAACTCGCCCATCCTTGAGAAGCACGTCCATCGGTTGATCCATACGGGCCGTAGGATCGATAACATGTCCGCCTTTGATCAGCAGGCTGGGGGCCGGGGAGTTGCGTCGATTTTTTCCTTGAGTCGTCATCGCATTTTCCCCAAGGCACGAGCCAGGATCGCCATACGCATCGGAACACCGTTGCGAACTTCTTCCAGAATTCTGGCCTGCGCGCCGTCGGCTACTTCGCTGGTTAATTCCAATCCGCGAATGATAGGACCGGGATGCATCACAATGGCATCCTTCTTCGCCAGCTTCAGCCGCGCCGGATTCATCTGGTAGCGAGCGATGTAGTCTGCAAGATCAATCTTCAACCCCGAAAGTCGTTCTTTCTGAACGCGTAACAGCATGACGACATCGGTTCCGCGCAACGCATCTTCAATATGGCGTGTGACGCGAATACCGGGCGCGAGCGTGGTCGCAACTTCAGGCACCAATTCTGTCGGACCGCACAGAATCACTTTCACTCCAAATTTGCTGAGTAAGAAGCAAGCGGACCGCGCGACGCGACTGTGAAAGATATCGCCGACGATCGCAACTTGCAGTCCCTTAAAAGTTTTCTTGTTACGCAAAATCGTATAGGCATCGAGGAGCGCCTGCGAAGGGTGCTCATGCAATCCGTCCCCTGCGTTGATGATCGGCACATCGATGTGCTGCGCCATCACGTACGGTGCTCCCGCGTTCGGATGACGAATCACGATGACGTCCGCTCCTACGGCTCGCACCGTGTACCCGGTATCGAGCAGCGATTCGCCTTTCTCGATACTGGATCCTGCGGATTGAATGAGAACCGTGTGCGCGCCCAATGATTTGGCGGCAATTTCAAACGAGCTTCGCGTACGCGTCGACGCCTCGTAAAAAAGAAGAAGCACTCGCTTCCCCTTGAGCAAGGGACGCGGTTTGTCCGGATTCATCCGCCGGGCAAACTTCAAAAGCCTCAAAATTTCGGATGCTTCCAGATGCTCGATACCGAGCAAGGAGCCACGTGCAGGATTCATAGTTGGTTACTGCTTTTCCATGAGCAGGACCTTCTCCGCGTCATCAACCTCGCGAAGCTTGACCTCGATAATCTGGTTTTCGGTGGTTTGTACGGTTCGTCCAATGAACGCCGCTTCAATCGGAAGCTCACGATGGCCGCGATCAATCAACACGCACAACTGCAAACGCTTCGGACGGCCCGCGCGAAACAGCGCGTCCATCGCGGCTCGCGTGGTACGCCCCGTGTAGAGCACGTCATCCACCAGCACGACCGACTTGCCCGTGATGGGAATCTCCATCTCCGTTTTCTGCACCACTGGCTTCGAATTCGGGGTGGAAAGATCGTCGCGATACAGAGTGATGTCGAGCGTCCCCAGCAGCACTGGTTTCTTCTCGATGCGCTGGATGATTTTCGCGAGGCGCCCAGCCAGCGGGACTCCGCGGCGCTTAATACCGACCAGCGCCAGGTCTTCGACGCCGTTATTTTTCTCGAGAATTTCGTGCGCCAGCCGGATCAAAGTACGTTCTACTTCAGAGGCCGACATCAACTGCGCTTTCTGGTGGATCTCGACGGGACGCCCTGGGACTCGTGAATTCATAAACGCTGCATCATACGCGTGCAGAAAGATGAGAGCAAGGGAGCGGCCTCGAACTACCGCCGTTTGACGCTGGGCCTCATAAACAAAGACGCCAACGCACCGCCGATCGAGGCCAGCGCTACGGTAAAGATCATCCCAAACAAGAATGTAACCGCAAGCCCAGCGGGAGTGAACAGATTGTGAACGCTGGCTTGAACTTCAGGATCGGCCACGTTCGCTCCGAGGCTTTGGCCAATTTTCAGGATGGCGTCGACGTATTCCTGCTGGTGATGAAAAATAAAAACCTGCGCCGCGATCATCAGCGAGTTGATGGCAAAGGCCACGACGCCCGCAGCACCCCCAACTCGAGCCGCGATAGCAGCGGGAGGTGTAAGTCCTTTGGCTCGGCGATAAAAAAATACGCCCAATGCTCCAGTCAACACGATTCCGAGAATCGGAATCATGCCGACGAAGATACCGAGTACGCCGGCCTTAAGCGCGGCGCGAACGGCAACACCCTGGTCCATCAAACCTGTTCGTAGACCCGGCGCCTCTGGACGGTTGACTCGAAGATCCTGATCAGACGCCTCATCCGGGGCGGTATTCAAACCCAGGGCAACTGCAGGCTCCGGAGCCGCGATTTTTACATTTATTTGCGGGGCGCGGCATTGCGGACAGAACGGACGGCCGTCTTCCACCTTTATTCCGCAGCGTTGGCAAGAATGCTCCACGCATTTGAAGCTAGCGCACAACCGCGTAGAGAGCAACCCTGGCGGGAGATTGGTTGAGATTGGAATTCCGCAGCTCTAACAAAAGAGGGCGGACAATTTTGTCCGCCCCTCGTGATCTATTTCGGCGACTTAAATTGTGCTATCGGAACCGGTGTGCATTCGTACGTAGACCAGAGCGAAGCGCGATCCGCTACCAACTGGCTTGACCGATACGACATGCTGGTTCCCTTCGGTTCCCACTTTGAGTTCCACCGAGTTGCCGCTCCCGCCGCTGTCGCACGAGACGGGCTTCGACCCGTTCTTATCATCGTTGTTGGAAGCGTTGACATGACCGGCACCGTTCCATGCGCCGTGGCATTGAATCGGCTTGCCGTACTTGCCCAGCTCCTTGTCGTAGTACGCGATGATTTTTTCTGGAGCATCATCCGACAGAAATTCCGCGGCGATCACTTTCAGAGAAAATCCCGGAAGCGACAAGTTCACGTTGGCACTCTTCTTGTCGTCGCCGTCATCTTTTGGAGCAGGCTTCGCGCCAGGATATAGCGACAGTCCGGCGTCTTTGATGTCCGCGTCTTCGCTGACATGGAGGTCGCCCATCGGGGATTTTATGTCCACATGCGATGCCCCATCTTTGCTTTCGTTCTTATCACTGGCATTGATGCTGCACGCTGAGAGGACGAGAAGAGAAGCAAACAAAGTTCCGAGGGAAAGTTTCGCGACAACATCGCGACGGATCATCCTTCGATCGGACGCTTTATGGCTGGACATTTTGCTGAACATATTTCTTAACATCGGAAGAGCCTCCTGAACTTGACTGGGCGGGGCGTTCTAGACCCTCGCCTCGGGACGCGATCCCTGGAATCGTTACTGGAAGATGTCCTCGGATCGGGATCTCCCCAAAGACCGCTTTCACAGCAGCGGTTTCTGAAACCGTTGCATTGGAAAATGCGCACACATAAGTTTCAATGGCAGGAAAATCCTGCACGACATACGGATTACCCATTGCCAGCACCACGGTTCGGCTCGCAGCCTCCGTGAGAATAGCGTTGAGCAAAGATCCAGTAGCGCTGTCCATGGCAACCGTGTTGGTCAGACCTCCGCCTGCCCCGCGCGACGCTTTACCAGCGACGGGGACCACATACAACGCAGCGACGACATGCTCCGCCGCTTTCACCGATTCCAGCACTGAACTCTTCATTCCCGTCGCAGACCGCGCATCGACATACATGATGTGCGCGTCCGGCACGCGGGACAGAATCTGCTTTTCGAGCATTCGCCCGGATTCGGTGCGCAGATCGTCCGAAAAGATCACCACCACGAGACGATCGCTCACCTCTGTCAATGCTTGATACGGCAAGATGGGGTCGCCGGTTCCAAGAGAAACAGCAGAAGTTTGGAGCGGAAGGACCTTGCCGTTGTCGCGAACCAGAGTGATGGCGTCGTCGGCAATCTGCTGTCCCACCGCCAGATTCTCGGGTTTCCCCACCTCGCTGGAGAGTTGTGAACTATCCACCAATCGCGCCTTGTTCAATCCAACCGAGGCCTTTAGCTCCAATATCTTGCGAACGGACTGATCCAACTGGTCGCGACCGATTTCTCCACTGCGGACCGCCTGCAGCATCGACCGATAGCTGCGCTCGAGATCGGCAGGAATTATGAGCATGTCATTTCCGGCCTTGAAAGATTCGACGGCCGCGCGGCCAATATCCTTCGCGTACAGCCGAGTCAGCGCCGCCATGTCGAGCGCGTCGGTCACGACGATGCCCTTAAATCCCATCTCTTCTTTGAGCAATCCAGTGACGATGGACTTAGAGGTAGTCGCCACGCGATTCGATTCCGATTCCAGAGCCGGGACGGTGACGTGTGCCACCATGACCGCGTCCACCCCAGCGGCAATCGCGCGCTCGAACGGCGGCAACTCCACCGCATCCAGCCGCGCACGGTCGCCAGTAACATGCGCGAGGCCAAGATGTGAATCGGACGCGGTATCGCCATGCCCCGGAAAATGTTTCGCGGTTGTCAACATGCCGCCTTCGTGTGCACCCTTGATGTAAGCGGCGACAAAGTCTCCGACTTGCTTGGGATCCTCTCCAAACGAGCGCGTATTGATGATCGGATTCGCAGGATTGGAATTCACATCGGCGTCCGGAAAGAAATTCCAATGCACTCCGACCGCGCGTGCTTCGAGCGCCGTGATGCGCCCGAAAGCCTCTGCGTCTTCCATGCTCCCCGTCGCTCCAAACGCCATCGCATGAGGAAAAACCGTGCTGCCGTTCAAACGCATCGACACACCACGCTCAAAATCCGCGGCAACAATCAGGGGCAACTTCGACGACCGCTGCAGGCGGTTAAGTAGATCGGCAGCAACAGATGGCTGACTCTTGAGCAGGACGGGGCCATCCACTGGAACGCTCATTACCACAGAGCCCACGTGATATTTGCGGATGTGCTCCCGCAACTGAATATAACCGGGATCCGCGTCGTTGAAGAACTGCACTCTTACCCAGATCGAAAAAAGTTGGCCAATTTTTTCTTCGTCCGACATCTTGCGGAGCGTCTTGTCCGCCCATCGCTGTCCCGCTTTATCCAAATGAATGGGACCCGGCGGCAAGAACCTATCTCGTGTCTTGTCCTTATTCCGATCGCCGCCCTTTGCAAAGCAAAGTGCCGCAGCGAGCAGAAACGTGACGAGTAAAAGATATCGGGACATGCAAATGACAATAGCAAAAAACCGAGAGGGCCGTCCTGATGTATGCCTCAGTCGTACCGACTAAATCTGCGAATCAATTTGCTCCCGAACGATGGCGATCGCTTGCGTCTGAATCGCCGGATCATCCCCTGCTCCCTCCAGCCACTGAACATTCGGTTCCCGCCGGAACCACGTGCCCTGCCGCTTGGCGTAGTTGCGATGAGCTTGCTGTGCTGCTGCGATCGCCGACTCACGATCCAGTTCGCCGCGCAGAACCTGCATCGCCTGTCTGTATCCCAAAGATGAAATCGGGCGAGCATGCACTCCATATTTCGAAAATAGGCGTTGTGTCTCCGCGATCAGCCCACCGCCATCACGGCGTTCATCGAACATTTGTGCTGCACGTTCGTTGATGCGCGCGTAAAGAATTTCACGCTGAGGATGGAGCCCAAGACGCAGAATGCGGAATCCCTGCAGCGCCTCACGTCCCTGCTGCCACAGCTCCGTCATGGACTCGCGCGACGCGAGGCATACTTCAACCGCGCGAATTACTTTAGGGACATCGTTTGCATGAATGCGGTCGGCCGCTGAAGGATCCAATCGCCGAAGCACGCGGTGCAAGTGCTCGGCCCCGCGCTTCTCCACACGACTGCGGAGCTTATTACGCAATTCTTCAGATCGTTGCGGCCCAGGGAAAAGTCCTTCCAGCAGTGCTCGCAGATAGAGGCCAGTGCCTCCGCTAATGATCGGCAACTTGCCTCGCCGCGAAACGTCGCGCAGAGCCTCGCGTGCCTGCCGTGCATACTCTCCCGCCGTAACGTCATCGAGGGGATCAGCACAATCCAGCAGATGATGCGGAATTTCCGCACGTTCCGCCGCACTGGGTTTCGCGGTACCGATTTCAAACTCGCGATACATCGCGACCGAATCGCAGTTCACGATTTCGCCGTCAAAGAGTCTCGCGATCGCGAGGGCAAGCGCGGTTTTGCCACTTGCGGTCGGGCCGAGCACCACTACAACCAATGGTTCTCGAATAGGCAAGGTCGGAGGATTCAGCAACGTCAGCGTGCGCTCCACGGTATATCCCGCCAGTAGCGGACGACGATCAGCGCTAATAAGAGAACGGCCATGACAAGCAATCCAGTGGCTTCGGCGGCGTAAGTGGAATGCCGATGCATATGCCTGTTCTCCTCCACTGGGTTCTCGGCAACTGGTTTGGGCGGAACGGGGGCGTCCACGCGTTTATTGTAGTCTCTTGGAGAGTCGCTGGTTGTTGGTTGTTGGTCGTTGGTTGTTAGTCGCTAGTCGTTAGTCGCCAGCAACATCGTTAACGCTAGGCCCGCTACAAAACGACCATCGACGAACGACCAACGACCGCCCTCCGCGATACACTACGCTCGCACGGCCCATGTCGATGCCATCCTCCAACAACGAAACCAGACTCATGCGCTTTGGAGTTTTTGAAGTGGACCTCTCTGCCGGAGAGCTGCGCAAAAATGGCGCTCGTATCCGCTTGCAGGAACAGCCGTTTCAAGTGCTGGTTGCTCTGCTACAGCGTCCGGGACAAGTCGTGACTCGCGACGAACTGCGCGCAAACATTTGGCCGGCGGATACCTTCGTGGATTTCGACCACAGTCTGAATACAGCGGTGAACAAGATTCGCGAGTCATTGGGTGACTCGGCATCGAGTCCGCGTTTCGTCGAAACTCTGGCCCGTCGCGGATATCGCTTCATCGCGCCCGTTGATCTCGTCCCCAACGTCGCCACACAGTCTGCCACATCGCCGATACCGGGGCAGAAACAGAAACACAAGATTGATTTCGAGGATACTCAGATATCACCGCTAGCGGCCGAGCGCGCACTACACCCTGAACTTCATGTGCCCATTCCCCGGCGAGGGTTGGTCCGCGCGCTGTTCGTGCTGATCCAGGTAATGTATTTAATTTTTTACGTCAGCGGCCTCGCGCACCTCCACGATGCGGATCGCGTCGCCAGCAACTTCCTTCCCGGATGGAGAGCGATGGTCATCGTCGGCGCAGTGTGGGTGACCGGAGCCGTTGGAATCCCACTCCGACTCTATTTGATTTCCTCCGCTGCCTTCGACTTCCGCAAGCTGGGCGTTACCTTCAAACACCTTTTCCCGTTTATTCTCGCGCTGGATCAACTTTGGGCCATCGCCCCATTTCTACTGGTACCGCAGATTGGCTTGGGCCTCGCGTTTGCCGCGACGGCCGCATTGCTCTACGTCCCTTTTTCGGAAAGAACACTCATTCGGCTTGCTTATCCCTCCTCGGATTGAAAATTTTTACAGTGGCTGCCGCAACGTGCGCGATTGTCAGCCAAACGAAAACTTCCGCGCCAACCGCGGCGGTTGCCTGCGATTTGCCAAACCCTGCTGTCAGTCGCCAAGAATAATCGGAGCCTTGCAATTCCCCACGTGCGCTGTGAAAGCAAGAATTGAAGCGATCCACGATGGAACGATGTTCGATGGAGGAATGTTCGCTTCTTTAACCTCCCGCGGCTTTCCAAAAACCATTGGGAGACGACCAGTTCCCGTCTTGACGCGGTAATTTTGAGGATCGCTATCATGACATCTGTCCGGATCATTTGGAAAATCTACGAAGAGATTTAAGTTGAGCAACTTGGTCAGGTCGTGAAATGACTCCCTCGAGTGGGTGCTGCATAGATCCGAAAGATCGTCGACTTGATCTGGATCGATGTCGAAATTTATCGTCGGTGTTTCAATCGGCAGCGGGAGCGGGCTAAAAGATCCACTATCGGGCACACCTGCCAGCGAGAATCCGCTGAGGGTCGCGACGTTATAGCGGAGCGATACAGAAGTTACATAGTCTTTCTCTGTGGCGGCGTCCGGAGGATAGGAGCTTCCTGCACGACTCCGAAAGTGCTCAGCCTCCACATAGGCTTCCGGCTTGGGAAGGCGAATTGCATACCGGCCCGCCTTATCGTCGAGCGCGCGCTGAACGGTTAGAGGATCGATCTTGGTCTGCAATATATTCGGATCAACTGTGCCCGTCGGCTCCCCAACTCGCGGCGGAAGCCTTAGATCATAGACTCCGGCGGTCAAAATCTTCTCGTGAGACTGCACGAACAGGTCGCGATGCCCTTTCGTCTTAGGAGCGATCGCGATAACACTGTTCACATCTTTCGGGTCCGCGGCAAAAGCCCACGGCCCGTCAAAGATCACGAAGACTTCATGCCGCGTTGCGTCAGGCTGCTTGGGGCTTGTCGAGTTACATGCGCTGATGATCAGAGTCACCAGTAACACGCTGGCCGAGCCAGTCATTGAGATATGTGAGAAGAGGCGCGAGTGTGGCATCAGGTTCCTTTGGTCGATATTTTATTCCCATAAGGCCGTTAACCCTCTTCTAAATTGCACAGCTAACACTAATCTAACCTATATATAAGATTTCAAGGCCGCCCATAAGAAGCGAAGGCCGCCCAATAGTACGGGTGGGATGTTGCCGGATCCAGCAACATTTTTCTTGAAGTAACCCAGAGCGCACTTGAAACCGGCTGGCCGGAGACCAAACTGCTATAGAAGTTACCCATGAATCCGTCAGTCTGGACCAGATCAACCGCCCAGCGACTCGCGACCACATGCGGCACTCCTGATGTTTGCAGCGCCTCGGCGACGCTGTCGAACCCGCGTGATCCAGCTACTCCCGAGTCGGTGTTGCACGCCGCAAGAACCGCCAACTCCATGCTCGGTAACTTCAAAGTACGCACGATATTGGCATCAAGGAGAATAGGAGCGCCGTTTCCAGGATATCTCCCCTCCAGCATGAGTCCGGCATCGTTGCCATAGCGAAAATTGCTGAGTGCGTGCCCCGCAAAATGGAACACCGCGACTGAGGTGAGCCCGTCCGTAATCGTACTCAGAGTTGCTTCCTGACCTTCCACGACACGCGGAGCGTGAAACGAGCGAGCGACGGTTCCTGTCGCAGCAGAGATGTTCGGAATCGCAAACATACCCTCATCGGGTGCGGACGCCGAACTCCCCACAACCAGAGCGCTGGAATCGGCCGAGATTGCGGAGTCGGCATGAATCTGCGCCTCTGCGTAAGGCCCGAGCCCGTGGACAATCGGTGCGCGCTCGACTAGATAGTGCATGTTCTCGTCCAATAGAGCTTCAAAAGGCAATCTCGCCAGAAAGCCTTCGGCTTCGATGATCAGGGTCCGCGTCGGATCCAAATGCTCCTCGACGGGAGCAATCAGCAGCCCATATAAACTCCGACTATCAGCGCGTAACCGATTCAAGTCCGAATTCGGATCCGAACATAGCGCATAAAAATTGGTAGCCAGTTCCTCGATCTCTCGCGGAGACTTTGGAATCCACTTAGCGTTCAACCCCCGGTTGTCATAAGTCCAAATGGCAAGGCCGTCCGGGAGAACCGCATATGCAACAACTGTCTGCCGCGATAAAAGGGGAAGTCGGTCGGACAGGCTTCTTGGATCGGTCGTTGACAGCTGAGTGGTAGAAACACTTTTCGCGATTGGATCGCGTCCGCGAATGCTGACTCGCTGTGGCGCTCCCAGATACCACTCGAACGTATCGAGCGATTCCTGCTGGCGTCCCTGAATCAATTCTGCCTCGGCGAGTCCCAGATAAAGAGGCGCAGCATCTTTGGTCCAGCGCGTTCGGGCCGACTCGCTCTGCAGAGATGCAAGCTCTTTTTCGGCGAGACCTACCGCGCTTCGAAGGGATTGCTCGGCATCGCCAGCGTGGTGCGCACGGAGTTGCGTTTCGCCTAGTGTGGAGTAGAAAATCTGCGCCAGGTAACTATCCGAGGCTTGCTGCACCCCACTCTGCACCCTCATCAAACGCTCGAGAGCAACGTCGAGTGCGCCTTGACGCACTTCTAGTTGTGCGTTCCGAACCTCCATCTCGAGTAAATCGACTTGGATTGCTTCGTTTTGCGGTGCTAAACGATAGAGACGAGAGGCTTCTGCAAACTCTCGCTTTGCAATTTCAGGTTGGCGGGCCGAAACCGCGGCCTTCGCCATTAAGCTATGGGCTTCAGCACGCAGCAGGGCACTCTGATCGCTATCAATCATGGCGGTTGCCTCACGCCAGGTGGCTAACTGTAAATTCGGCTGATCGGTATTCTCGGCGTCCTCAGCCGCAAACGTGTAGAGGTTGTAGCCACGCATCAAGGGAAACTGATTGGACCAGTAAAGCTGCAATCCTGTGTTGACAAGTTTTAACCCAGCCGATCGATTCCCGGTTTCAAAATTAAGCTCCGCGACGAATCCCAAGGCTCTGAGCGCCAACGATCCGTACCCAGCCTGCAGTGCGCGACTCTGCGCACGCCGCGCCGCGCTTTCGGCGCCACCGAGATTACCCATCATTTCCGAGCAGACACTGTTCTCTAGTCCAGTTTGGACTTGGACCCAGGGATAAGCGTATTGCTTGGCTTCGCTTTCGGCGGGGATTGACTTGCGCAGGCACAGCTCGCCGCGCCGCATCAGCTGCGCCGCGAACAGTTGCTCGAATTCTGCCCGAGAGACACCGGCACGATTGCCCGAGGATCGAAACAACCGTTCCGCAAGTTCAGCCTGGTTGAGAGAGATGTCATACTCGCCGTAGTTGTTGGATCGGGCGGCGCTCGCTAAAGCATTCGCGGCCTGCGCAAAATGTGGGGAGGCCGAGCCATGCAGAAGTTCAGTCAACCACTGGTCGCCATGTTCTCGGCCCGTCAGGTCCGCCAAAAAAAAAAGCGCCCGGAGGGCGTTAGGATCTCCCGCAACATTGGCCGCGTGACCCACAGCTTCGGGGAACGCCCGTGGCAGCCAGGAGCGAACTGCTTCTTGCAAATATTCATCGATTCGCACGTCTACGTCAGCTCGCAGCCTGGGATTCGCCAACAGAGCCACTATTTGCCCCGGATCCAGTAAAGGCGCAGCTTGGCTGCGATGCTCCTTCAGCTTGTCCTTTACGTTGTTGACACGGGAGCGTGCTTCGTCTGCCCACTGCGAGCTGGGATCCAATCGTAGATAGTGTTCCCAGTCCTCGATCGCCTGCTCATAGAGGAATAGATGCTCCGCTACGATCGCGCGATTAAATAGCGCAATCGGATCGTCAGGACTCAGCTTAAGAGCCTCACTCAGATATTCGTAGGCCGAGTTGAAGTCTTCTTTCCGCGATTCCTGCTGCGCGCGCTGGAAGTACGACGTCGCCAGATCAATCAGCAGAGACGGTGAATGCGCATCGAACTCTCGCGCTCGAAGCAACGCTTCGACAGCCGCATCGTACTTGCCTTCCAAAATATCGGCCTGCGCCTTAGCCTGGAGCCAATCTGGATCCGAGGGATGAAGTTGCAACTGCGCGGCAATCAGCGCTTCCGCTTTCAACAGCGCCGGCGGACGGCTGGTAAAAGATGCGGCCGGTCCGAGTGACACGCGGAGCGGTGCGTACTCCGCGCCCGCGATTCTAAGTTCGAGATTCCTTTTTTCGGTATACGCGCGGGCCAGGAACCGTTCGGCGGTCGCTGGTTGGGTTCGATGCTGCGAGTTCCATGCCGCCATCCCAATGATCGCCACTGCGAGACAGGACGCCCCGACAGCCAGCAGGCGGGGCAGCGATGTCCACTTTAGGCCATGTACTCGCCACCATATTCCCGGCTTCCGCTGTGGACTTGAATTTTTCGAATTGGCCGCAGTCTCGACGATGCGTTGCGCCAGTTGCCGTTGCCAAGCTTCGCTCGCACTATCAAGCGCGGCGATGTGGCGGCGCTCGTCCTCGGTTAATTCTGCGTGCAGTTCTGCGAATTCGACGACTGCCGCACGTAGCAACGGCCCGCAATAGTCGCATCGGCTCGCATGTTCAATTGAAGAAAGCGCTTCGTCCGCAGGAGTCAACTCTCCCACAATCCCACGCCACACTTCTGGGTGAGGGCAGCCGGATTGCCGTACCCCGGAATCCACAGGGTTTGCACCTTTCAATTGGCGTTCAAGCTGAGCCAGGTCTTCAAATTGTTCCCGGCAGGCGGCACATACGGCAAAATGAGCATGCATCTGGCGCGAATCCTGCGAGGAATCGGGGCTCAGCCGCGATTCTTCGAGGAGCCTGGCTAGCTCACTCGGATCAAGATGTTGACTGGAATCCACTTCCGGAAGCCTACTCCCTTACCTCCTAGAACGAATTTTTCGCTTCAGAACCTTCACTTCGCGGTGCGGAACGGAACTGCGGAGGTGTGCTCGAATCATAGCCGAAAGACGCATCAACATACTTTCGACCCCCTCGGTCGTGAGCCCAATTGAGGGGATCGATGCGATCTCAGCGGCGGTGAACCCTTGTTGGTGTCGAAGCCAGAAGACCGTCCTTTTTCTCTCCTGGTCTTTTCCCGCAGTCACTTGCCTCAGTATCTTGTCGACCTGCTCAAGCTGGAGCCTGCGGTTGACCGCATCAAAGCTGTCCGCTCCATGGGCCGTCCGATCAACGTGGATCTCGTCCGTCATAGCATCCGTTTGTCCGGCACCTCGTTTTGCCGCGCAAACTGACTTGAAATAGTCATGGACGACGTTGGCCGTCACCACCTTCAAGAATCCGTAAATCGAGTCCTGATGTTGTGGCTGAAACTGCCGTAACAAATGACGATCACTGTCGCAAAGCTTGAGGTAGGTGTCCTGAACCAGGTCGTCCACTTGAGGCTGCGGCCCGCCCCATTGGCGAGTCGTCCTCATCACGGCTGCGGCAATGACCACCTGGAACCGCCGTATGAATTCCGGCCACGCCGTGTCGTCTTGAGAGGCGACGCACGCTCCAACCAGATCGTTCGACGAGAATTCCGAGTAGCGCGCCAAGGTCTAACTCCAGAAGTGGCGGATTTTACAACAATCCAATGAGCGTTATCGTTAATTTATTGGGAATATCGGAATATCCGGACTAGCCCTGCTAAGCCAGCAGTTTAGCGGCTTCCTTGGCGTAGTACGTCAGAATCATGCTTGCGCCCGCCCGGCGAATACTAAGCAGCGATTCCATCATGACGCGCTCGCGGTCAATCCATTGATTCCTGGCCGCCGCTTCAATCATGGCGTACTCTCCGGACACCTGATAGGCGGCCAGCGGCAGGTCAAATCGCTCCCGGGCAGCAGCAATCACATCCAGATAGGGCATTGCCGGCTTCACCATGATCATGTCCGCGCCCTCTTCGATGTCCAGTTCGATTTCTCGCATCGCCTCGCGAATGTTTCCCGGATCCATCTGATAAGAACGACGGTCCCCAAACTGCGGCGTGGAGTCAGCCGCCTCGCGAAAGGGACCGTAGAATCCCGAGGCAAATTTGGCCGCGTATGAAAGAATTGGAGTGTTCGAGAAGCCTTCCCGATCAAGCGCTTGCCGGATGGAACCCACTCTTCCATCCATCATGTCGGACGGAGCAATAATATCTACACCTGCCCGAGCTAGCGATACCGACGTGCGAGCTAGAAGTTCTAGGCTCGCATCATTATCAATCTCGTATGCGGAAGCATCTTTCGATGCGCCGGGGGGCTGCGTCTTCACGATTCCACAATGTCCATGCGACATGTATTCGCAAAGACAAACGTCGCCGATCACAAGCAAATCTCGCACTTCGCTCTTGATGGCTCGCGTTGCTTTCTGGACGATGCCGTCTTGGGCCCAAGCTCCTGTCGCAACTTCGTCTTTCTTCTCGGGCAGGCCGAATAAAATGACGGAGAGCACGCCCAAACCGCGTGCCTCCCGCGCTTCTTTCACCGCCTCATCCACCGAAAGGTTGAATACGCCCGGCATCGAGCGGACTTCTTTGCGGATGCCCTCGCCTGGACAAATAAACAATGGATATACGAGCGCCTCAGGAGAAAGCCGGGTTTCACGGACCAGCGTCCTTAGCGTCTCGTCGCGGCGCAACCGGCGAAGTCGATTGGCGGGAAATGCCATGCACGGAATTCTAGCAGCAGCTACCGCATCGAACCTGACGTTACTTCAGTAACCTTAGGTAACCTCATTCGTGATCTAAACATCTACTCGCTGTCGTCATATGATGAAGCAGTGACTGGACGCCACATCTCGCCGATCCCGGCCGGCCTCGGACTCTTGCTGGCGTTTGCTCTGGCTCCTGTGTTCATTCCAAATCCCCTCTTCCGTGTCGCCATGGGAGATCTGGTCCCGCTCCTGGTCATTACCGCCGCCGCCATCGTCTCCGCCAGGAATGCCTACGATAGCCACGGCCATACCCGATTGTTCTGGGGGCTGATCGCAGTCGGCATGGCAATGTGGTCGTTTAATCAGGCCTGCTGGGGTTGGTTTGAATTGGTCAAGCGCTCGTCGCTGCCGGACCCATTTCAGGGCGACATCGTTCTTTTCCTGCATGTAGTCCCGATCATGGCTGCAGTTGGAATCCGTCCTCATCAAGCCGACGAACGCGATGGCCTATTGCCGAGCGCGCTCAATGTCTTGATTCTGTTGGTCTGGTGGGTGGTGGTGTACGCCTTCTTCGTGTTTCCAGACGAATACATCGTCCCTGATGTTTTGGCTTACAACCCGCGCTGGGACCTCTTATATCTCGTTGAAGGCGGGATTCTGATCGCCGTGTCCGCATGGGCTTTTGTCACCAGCAGCGGCGCGTGGCGTCAAATTTATCGAGATATTTTCTTCGCTTCTGCCCTCTACACTTTTTCTTCCGAAGCGCTGAATGTGGTGATCGCCCGCGGCAGTTACAAGACGGGCAGCATTTATGATCTGCCTTTCCTCGCCTCCGCTGTCGGATTTCTATGGATCGTTCTCAACGGACGCCAGCGTCTTCGCGAACTGCAAACTGCTCCTTCGTCCGCGAGGAAACATCGTTCGATTGCCCCAGCGCTCGCAGCGCTCGCTCTCTTCTCGCTTCCCTTCATGGGGTATTGGGCCCTATTCCTGAGCCACGATCAACCATATCTGCGCCAAGTCCGGTTCGGAGTCGCGATGGGTGGCGTGGCCATTCTTGCGTTTGTCGTTTTCCTGAAACAATATTTTCTTGATCAGAAGCTGTTACATCTGCTTAAGCATTCGCGCAAGAGTTTTGACAACTTGCAGCGACTACAAGGCCGAGTCATTCAGCAGGCGAAACTCGCTTCGCTGGGAGAACTGGTTGCACTCGCCGCCCGCGAATTGGAGTTCCCTCTATCGAACATCCTGAGTAGTTCCGAGCGCATGGCCGCGAGCAGTAACCTGAACCGCGAACAACTCTCCAACGCTCAGAAAATCGGGCAGCAGGCCCGACGAACTCGCGAACTTGTCACGGATCTGTTGAGCTTCGCGCGGCAGACTCCGGGAGAAAAGAGTCCCCTCGAACTGAAGCCCCTGTTGCAGCGTGCAGTTCAAATGGAAGGCTTCAAACTGGAGAACAAGAAAATCACCCTCACCGTGGAAAGCAGCGAATCGTTGCCCCGCGTGCTCGGAAATCAAAACCAGCTTCTGCAGGCGTTCCTTCAGATTGTCGAAAACGCCGTGGACGCGCTGCAGGAAATCGGGGGCGGTCATTTACAAGTCTCGCTCTGGCGCGAGGAACACGAAGTCGTGTTGCAGTTCGCTGACTCCGGCCCCGGACTCCGCGATCCAGAGCGCGTCTTCGATCCGTTCTACACCACCAAGCCAGTCGGCAAAGGCACCGGCCTCGGACTCAGCGCCACCTACGGAGTAATCCTCGATCACAAGGGGCAAATCACCTGCTTCAACCGGCCCGAAGGCGGAGCCGCATTTGAAATAAGACTTCCCGCGCTTAGGATGAGCACACCCGTAGCTGAAGTCGCTCGCGCCTAAACAGAAAGTCTGGATAGAAAGTGTGGAGCGGACACTCTTGTCCGCTGCCTTTGGTGTTGGCGTTGGTGTTGACCTTGAACTTAAATCCGAACTTCAAATAATCGTTAGCAGTGCTGACGATTATTTCAAGTCGATGCAGTATTTGACTGAGAAAATTAGTCGTTATAACGACTATTGGAGAAACAAAACCCGTGTCAGAGGCAAATCCTCAGTTTTTCTTCGCGAGGTAATAGGTGTTATTCCCACTATCAGCGTGGACGTCAACCAATGCGAAGCCGTGGTCGCCGAGGATACGTCGGTAATTTTGGATGCTGTAGGAAAAATAGCGGAAAGTTACTCCGTTCATCTTGCCCTCTTTGCCATCAAACCCATCGCTGTCTCCCGATGTGAAAAGGAACGGCGCGCCGCGCTTGACGGTACGCGAGACACTCGCGATTGCCGCAATCGCATCCTCGGGACTGAGATGGAACATGACGCCCCAAGCAATCGCAGCATCGAAAATACAATCGGCAAACGGACAGTGCTGAATCATTCCTCGAACCGCCCCCGCTTCGGGGCAATTGTGTCCAAAGTTTGCCAGCATCGCGCTTGAACTATCCAGACCGATGACGCGGTGGCCACCACTCACCAAGGCACGCGTGATGGGGATACCATTGCCACAACCGACATCGAGAACAAGCGATCCGCGTGGTATCGATGAAGCCAGCGCATCCGTTTCAGGTACCCCTGTCTGATCGCTGCGTTCCGATGCATACCACTCCGCAATTAAATCGTACTCACGCAAGCTGAACCCCGTCCTACATAGATCTTTGGATAGGCGGGTGGGCCGCCTCTCCGGGGTGATGAACTATAACCCCACTTCGGCTTACGATACCGACACTGTAACAAAACAAAGGGTGCGCCCCTTCTCGGCATTTTTCGAGAAGGGGCCCGCCACTGCAATCGCTAGCGTATTGAACACCGTTCCTTACGTTCAACGCTCGATTCGTGCGGACAGGGTCGATCCTCTCACGTGAGGTTCAAATAATCGTTAGCAATGCTAACGATTATTCCTGTGGACACATTGAACGGGAATAATAGTCGTTATAACGACTATTTTTCCGGGACCAGGCTGCATCTCGACCGAACCGTGGGTCGCCCGCTGAAAATATAGATAAGGCCTGCCGCCTGGAAACGATGGTTTCGGCACTTAGATAGGCCCCTTCTCGAAACCCTCGAGAAGGGGCGCACCCGTTGTTTTATCTCAAGATCGAACTCGTAAGAGCACAGTCAAGCTATACTGCGGCGGAGGAAGTGGCCCACCCGCCTATTTTCATTGTAGGGAGATCCGACATTGAGGGAGAAATAGTAGTCGTTATAACGACTACTATATATCGGCCTGTTGCATCGCGACCACATTTGTGAGTTTCCCCCTGGGCTTACTCAACCGTGTTAAACACTACGGTAACTTGTCCCTCACTCAGCCCCACTCAGATACTAATGGAAGCTCGGAGGAGTTCCATCATGAAGACTTTAGTATCTTTGATGATATTTGTAGTATCAGTATCTTGCTTAGGGCAACAGGCGCGGCGGTCGGTTTACATCGAGCCACAACAGGGGTTTGAAACTTATCTAGCGGCCGCGATTTCGAAGAAGAACGTGCCCGTCGATGTAGTTACGGACCAAACGAGAGCAAACTACTTGCTCAAGGCTGCGCCTGTGGAAATCAAAACGGAATCCACAGGCGGCAAAATCGCACGATGTTTATTCGCTTACTGTGCCGGGATTGAAGACAAGGGAAACGTCTCTGTGCAGTTAATTGATTCAAGTTCGACGAAAGTCTTGTGGGCTTACTCGGTAAACAAACAAAAAGGTGGTAGTAAGAACTCACAATCAATGGCCGAAGCGGTCGCAAAGCACTTAAAGGATTTTGTCGAGCACAACGCTGGACAAGAGAGTGGGGGGCCAGCGACTGCCACTACTACGGCCCGACTGGAGCCTACGTCCGCGCAAGACAACCCACAGCCCGAAGCCAGTGTTGAACAAGGGTCGGCTCCCCAGTTAGTAAGCGTGGTGGTGAAATCAACGCCTGCTGGCGCTGACATAAATGTTGACCGGAAATGGATGGGCAGCACGCCCTCTACGATCCAATTGACCCCCGGCGATCACGAAGTGTCGATCGAGAAAGACGACCTCAGGCCGTGGCAACGGACAATGACAGTCGTTTCTGGCGGGGGCTCAATCATTGATGCCGTGTTGGAGAAACCGTAGAAAAAGGCAGAAACGAAATCATGGTGAAGCGAATGAACTCATCGATCCGGTTTGTCGGGCCGCTCTTGTTGCTTTTGTCGACAGGGGTGGCCGCCCAGAACTCAGCGAATGGTCACGGACAAGGGAATACCGAACCTGTAAAGGCTGGGATACTACATAGCATTTGCAAAAGATGGATTGCGTCAGCCCCAGACAAACCGGCGGGCCTGGACAATGCGTGCCAAGGGTATATGGTTGGTTGGTCATGGGGGGTTGAGGGCACGATGACTCCCGACGATAACGGATTTATTGGAACCGTGACCTTTGAGGACGGGGTGACCGGCATTCAGATGGCAAAGGTCTTCGTTCTTTACATTGAAAACCACCCAGAGGAGGAAAACAAACCGGCCCATGTCGCACTCATGCACGCAATGCTCGACTCAAAGTTGGTCACTCTGAACTCGCCGGGCAAATGAGAGGCTCCGAAGGCAAGACGCTCGGTTCGAGTCCCGCTCTACCCCCGCTGCCAACAATCGCATCCGCCATGCGCGCGGCCTCGACAGAAAATCGAACGTCGTGCGTTCGAATAATGTGCGCGCCTTTCAGGATCAATGCCGTTTCCGCAGCGATCGTCCCGTAGAGCCGATCATCGATCGCAGCGTCTTGCAACGTTGCACTTTTGGGATCGCTACCTGACTTGCCATCTTCCGTCTTCGCCAGCGCTCGCCCTATAAACGACTTGCGCGATACTCCCGCGAGCAGAGGAAATCCCATCTGCTGCCATTCCCCAAAATGCGCCAGCATTGGATAATTTTCTTCGAAGCGTTTTCCAAATCCAAATCCCGGATCGAGCACCAGATGATCGCGCTTGATTCCGGCGAGAGTCGCGGTCTCGGCCCATTGCCGCAAGTCCCGCTTCACCATCAGCACGGGATCACCAATCGGCGGCAGCGCTTTCCATTCCTCGGGGCGTCCGCGCGTATGCATCAGCACCGCTCCCACTTTGAGTTCGGCCAACGTCTTCGCCATCTTGGGATCCCATCGGAATCCGCTGACGTCGTTCACGACTTCGGCTCCAACTTCGACGGCGGCGCGGGCGACGCTCGCCTTATACGTATCCACGCTGATTACGACATCGGGCCGCCGCCGCTTCAAGTCGCGAATTACCGGCAACACCCGCCGCCGCTCTTCTTCTTCGGACACAACTTCCGCGACCCCCGGCCGCGTCGACTCACCGCCGATATCGATGATGGACGCGCCTTCGTCCAACAAGCGCTCAGCATGAGCGACGGCTTTGTCGGCGTCAACGTAGAGTCCGCCATCGGAAAACGAATCGGGAGTTACGTTCACCACTCCCATGATCAGAGTGCGACGACCCAACTCCAGAACTCGAGAGCCAATGTTCCACTGAAAAATTGCGCGCATAGTTGCTGCCAGCCTGCTCGCTATTCTAGGCCGTTATCCGAGAGCGAGTCTCATTTTTCTGGATGCTACAATCCCGCCTATGCTTCGCCAGCAGCCAGCCGCGCGCGTGCTTGCCGTCGTTCTGCTGCTCCTCACTCCGCTCGTCGCCGCGCCAGTCAAACCGCTGCCGGATCGCATCGCCGAAATCCTCAACACTCCCGACCTAGGCCGCGGCTTCTGGGGAATCGAAGTCGTCTCTCTCGCGAGTGGGAAGACTTTGTATTCGCAAAATGCGGACAAGCTGTTTACGCCCGCCTCGAACCTCAAGCTGTTCACCACCGCCGCCGCACTGGCGCTGATCGGCCCTGATTACAAATTTCGCACCACGGTCGAATCTGCGGCAACGCTCGACCGCTACGGACGCCTGAACGGCGATCTAGTTCTCGTCGGACGCGGCGACCCGAATCTTTCCGGGCGCCAACTTCCCTACGAATTAAAGACTCAGCGCAACGACGATCCTATTCAAGCCCTCGAAGCGATGGCTGATACGCTCGTCCAAAAAGGTGTCAAGTATATCGACGGTGACATCGTCGGTGACGATTCTTACTTCGCCTACGAACGTTATGGCGAAGGTTGGAGTCAGGACGATCTCGTCTGGGGCGACGGCGCTGCGGTTTCCGCACTCACGATCAACGACAACGTCGTCTTCATCAACATCCAGCCGGGCGGGGGGGTCGGCGAAAAAGCATTCGTATCCGTGAATCCAGTCACGGATTACTACCGCATCGACAATCGCATCACTACTTCTCCCGCAGGCACCAAGCGAAATTTTTTTGTCAATCGCGAGCCGGGATCAACCGTAGTCGAGCTTTGGGGCAGCCTGCCGCTCGACGATGCGGGAGCCAGTGAAGCTCTCGCGATCGAAGATCCTGCTGAATTTGCGGCCGGACTTTTTCGTCAGCTCCTGGAAAAGCGTGGTATCGTCGTCTCCGGACACGCACGCGCTCATCACACCGAGCGTTACACGCTGCCTGATGTCACCGCGACTGCCGTCCCATCGGCGCGAACAGATAGACAGAATCAGCAGACGCTGAAGAACGACCAGCCAATCGTCCTGGCCAGCTACGAATCCAAACCGCTGCTCGAGGACATTCGCATCATCAACAAAGTCAGCCAGAACCTACACGCTGAAATCCTGCTGCGCTTGCTTGCGTACGAGCGTGGCACGTCTCCTACGATTGAAGCTGGCCTTGAAATCGTGCGTAGATTCCTGACTCAAGCCGGAGTCTCCAGCGATCAGTACGCCTTATACGACGGATCCGGGCTGTCGCGTCAGGATTTGGTCACACCTCATGCCATGGTCGAGTTGTTGCGATATTCTGCGACGCAGCCGTGGGGCGCGGCGTTCAAAGCGACCTTGCCGGTGGCTGGCGTAGATGGAACACTCACCGATCGACTCAAGTCTGCAAAACTACAAGGCAGGATTGTGGGCAAGACTGGATCGCTAGGCGGCGTCAAAGCCCTTTCAGGATTTGCGACCACGGATACTGGAGAGACGGTTGTGTTCTCGATTCTCTCGAATAACTTCAACCTGCCAGGAAAGCAACTGACGGATGCCGTCGATCACATCGTGCAGACAATTGTGGAAAATGCTCCAAGTGGACATTGATTAAGTCGCTCGCTAGTCCACCCATTTTTTGACGGAGGAACGTGAATGCTGTCTTCAGGAAAAATAATTGGTTTCGTTCCAACCAAAGACGCTGCTGCGGCCCGCAGCTTTTATGAAGGCAAACTGGGATTTGCCTTCGTCAGTGACGACATGTTCGCGTTGGTGGTTCGTGCGGGCGACACAATGATTCGCATCGCCAAAACGCAGGAGTTTACTCCCGCTCCTTACACCGTTCTCGGATGGGAAGTCTCTAACATCGAAGAGATGGTGACGTGGTTACAGAAACGCGGAGTCGTCTTCGAAAAATATCCGTTCGTTGAAGACAAAGTTCTCGGAATTTGGACCGCACCCAGCGGCGACAAAGTTGCCTGGTTCAAAGATCCTGACAGGAACGTGCTGTCACTCAGTCAGCACAAATAGAGCGCTAAGAAGAAATGGCCCCAGGAATTCCCTGGGGCCATCCGTCAATCGACTAAGAATCGCCACGAATCAAAAAGGCTAGCAGCTATTGGTTGGTCGCCAGCTTATATTCTGCGGATCCGATCGCCGTTCCCCACCCTCCCGATGACAGGGCGTACTGAGCGGAGAACCATAGCAATCCCACCGTCGAACTACTGAAATCTGGCGACGTGGCGCTGTAGTCCCCCCAACGTCCAGAGACCGCCGCTCCACCACCGACCAGATAAGTTCCACCGCCGTCCATCAGGCTATCGCCATAGGTGACCCGTCTCGATGTGAAAACCGTGCCGGGATAAGCCGTATCCGTGGAGAAGTCGAACACCATGACCACGTTGTTTTCCGGGTCGGGCTGCAGCGTAGCGTAATACGCCGAGCCGTTATTGGCCCAGCCGCCACAAAGGAAACAATCTTCCTGTCGCTCCTCTACTCCCGTGAGTTGCCCGTTATTGTCTGTGACTGGATGCAAGTCAAACCATATCGGACCCACCACCGCCGGACTCACGGCTACTCCCGTGTTGAACGAACCGAACAAATCTCCGGCGTTGTACTTGACTTGCCCGGAAATGAAGGTGTAGTCCGTATCCACGCAACCGGATCCGGCCTTACAGTTGGGCGCGCCAGCATTGGGTGGAAATGAATAGTTATGAGTCGTGGCGATTGTCTTGCCGACCATGATTGGTCCGCTGCTAACGCCATTCAGAAACGCGAAAGGATTGTTGGGCTGTGGCTTGGTGCCTCCCGTAGGACCAGATTCCGACCAGACGACCAGCCCGTTGCAGCCGCCCGAACAATCGCCATTGCCCCAGTCATAGTTGTAGGAGTTGGTCCAGAAAATCGAACTAGGTTTGCTGGTCTTGGCGGTGGTGTTATCCGGTTGTAGCGTGTCCACCAACGTACCGCCTACGTTCATGCCGCTGAAATACCAGTAACTGTAGCCCGCACCTTTGTACAGCGCATCCTTGGGAATGATGTAGACAATGTTGTTGTGGAAGCCATCGCCGCCGCAGTCATTTGCTCCGCTCCAAAGGTTGAGACCGATGTAGATTCCACCTTTGGTGGCATCCACTCCCCAGTCAGTGGAGTCCTGTCCGAGGGTTGGGAAATCGGGGCATACACCGCTACCTTGTTGCAGATTGTTGCTGTAGGTGTACCAGCCGCCTGTTGGATTATTGGTCTTGCTCACAGCCCAGGCGACCGCCCCTACGTTGGGACTGCCATTCGGGTTTCCGACGTTCGATTCCGTGAGCTCTAGAACAAAGTAACGGCCATTGTCCCAGTCGTAAAAGGCACGTGGATCCGAGGTGAAGGTGCCAGAGGGCAGTCCAAAGAAGGTGTCGGCACTCTTGGGAAATCCACTTTGCAAATTTCCCTTCTTGTCATACACGGCAACGTAATTGTTCACCATCTGCAGAATGTAGGTCGGTCCGACAGCCAACGACATGTCTGGCGGATCGCAACATACCTCGCTCTGAGCGATGAAGCCGCTGGTCAGTCCAACCGCAGGCGGCTTGGCGTTGCCAGCTGGACCGGCACTCCGTGAGTGAGAGGGCAACGATCCGATTTCCCCCGCAGCCGCGCGCTTCGCCACAAGTCTCTTCAATGCTTGATATTGCTCTTCGGTAAGCCCGGAAAGCGGACGATCATGATCCGATCCCTCGCCAGATTTAAACGTTGCCTGAGGAATCTCATTCATCTCGACCGAGTGTCCCGACGGCCCCGAACCCATTGCTCCCTGGTCCCGAACGGATGGCTCTCCGGTTCCGGTGTGGGCAGCCACGACTCCTGGAAGCGCTCTCTGTAGGGCGAACTGTAGCGCACTGTCCGATATTTCAGTCTTCTTTTCCTGGGCTGCTGCCGGGATGGCTAGAAAACTTGTACTCACGCTGATGAGGATCGTACCCATCACCAACGCGCTCAACACTGCGGATGGTCGAAAGTTTTTTCCAATATCAGACTTCGGCATAATTCTCCTTTTGTAATTCCATCGGTCGAGCTGATTTCCGCGTAGGGCGGACTTCTCCACATTCCGGCAGACTCGCCATCGCCACATCAAAAAGTTTTGGCCAACGAATTTTGATCGCGTAGATCGAGGAGTCCGAAATGAATAGCCGTATCGAGGAAGAACTACGACTACAGATAGTAGCGGGCATTCTGTGTCGACTTTCGACCACTGTCAAGGAAAATCGTTAGGCGGTGCGGACATTGCACACATTTGCACTTCGGCGCTGGCGGTAATTTGACAATCGAAGCGGCCTATTGCAACATTCGAGAACTGCTCGTCCGGCCAACATTTACGGCGCGACCTTCCCAGAATCACGCGTCTTTTAGCGCATTGTCATTTAGCAGACTTGAGGAAAGCCGCGACCCAATTTATTACCTTCAGGAGAACGATGATGAGGCTGGATGTAAAGTCAAAGGTCGGAAAAGCCGTCGCCACAATTCTGCTGGCTTGCGCTTCAACTCTTGCCAGCGCGCAAACCGCGCCCGGGAAGGGAGAAGCCCAGTGGGATTTCCCCGACTTCACCGCCAACCAGATCTTTCCCTCGAACTACAACATGTCGATGAAGGTGTACCGCTCCGGGCCCAACGTGAGAATGGACCGGAGCGCCGCTTGGTCAACGCTCTATCTCAACTCCTCGCACAAGATTTACAACCTGACGAGCTATCCTGACGGCAGCCACCAATGCGTTGTGCTGCGTCCGGATCAGGTCAAGATGCTTCCGAGTCCCTTGGAACTGCTGAATGGGATAAAGGTGAAGCGGACTCCAGCAGGAACCGAAGTCGTGGAGGGTCACACCTGCAAGGTGGAAACCGTTGTCGTCGCGAGAGTGACTGGCGAAACCATCGAGTCCAAGGTGTGGGAGGCAGAAGATCTCAAGGGAATTCCGGTAAAGGTCGAATCGCAACTGCCGGGTAGCAAACTCACAGCTCTGTATCACGACATCGTCATCGGCAGTCCTGACAAGGCACTCTTTGTCGTTCCCGACAAGTGCACGCCTTTCGAAAAAATGGGACAGGTTGTGGAACAGGTGAACGTCAAATAGAATTTGCCGCGTCTCTTCTTCCTTGCACCAAACAATAATCAGTTCGCTTAACGAAAAAGAGGCTCCGCATGGCGGAGCCTCTTTGCGAACCCACTGAAGAACAGCGGGGTTAAGCTTACTTGCCGAGCAATCCGCGCGGGCTACCAACGCCCGTGCACTCGTCATAGGAAGCGACTGCGCTGCTGCCGTTGGAACCGGTCTTGACGTCGTAGAAATTCGTCTTGTATGCGGTTGCCGACGCCAGTTGCGAGTAGATCAGGTTGTTTTCCGCAGTGGTGAAGTAGGCGTTGTCCACGAGTGGGACAATGAAAGCCGATCCCAGTTTGTTGCCCGCGCGGTTGATGATGCTAGCCAGCGACGGAGAAGAAACGCTCGTGCCGCCGACCGTGTACCATCCACCGTTGTAGCCAGAGTAAACGTAAACGCCGCTCGCCGGATCAGCGTTGAAAGCCAAATCCGGAGTTACGCGGGCGTTCTGACCGAAGATGGGATATTGGAAGTTGGCCCAAGGTCCCACGTTGCCGCCCGTAAAAGTGTGATATACGTTTCGTAAGCGCTTTGACCGCCGCCCGAACCGCCCCAGCATCCTTCGGAGGTGAAGTGATCGGTCTTCGCGTTGCGATACACCGACGTGCCGCCTGCGGAAACTACCCACGGATTCACGCTGGGATACTGCGCTCCGATGCCGTCGTCACCAGCGGACGCAAAGCCCTGAATGGGCGTCACGTAGCCAGTCGCACCGTTGTAGGTGTGGTCCGCAAAGTAGACGTCGTCCGCGGTCTCGCCAGAGAACTCTGACCCGCCCCAGCTGTTGGTGACCTGTCCACCAGCGGGATAGTTAGCAACGATGTAGTTGAATGCGACCTGCTCTGCGTAGAACAAATCGGCAAAGGAGTTCGAGCACGCTTCGACCAGAATGATCGCTGCCTTCGGGGCAAACACGTGCGCCCATTCGATGTCCAGGGACTCTTCAAGAGCCCAGTTGGCATTCGCCGGAGGCGTGGTGCAGGATCCATTGCCATTGGCGTAGATTTTCGTGAAGCTTGTCGCCGCCAGCGGCCATTGCGCATTAAACGTAGTGATGTCGGTCGCCGCGTTCGGGTTGTCGTACGCATCCACGATCGCGATCGCACCGTAGCCAAGCGCGCTGGGGCCGCCGCCGTGGGTATTCGGAACGCATCCCGCCGAGGTCGGATTCTTCACATAAAGACATCCCATGGAGTTCGGCGTCTCGGGTCCTTGAATCAAAGATGTTTGCGGGCTGACTCCGTCCAACGCGACCGGCGAGGCCAGCGCTTGCGGCTTCCCACCGTTGACACTGTGCAGGATGTAGTTGGTGTGAGCGAACAGATTTGGTTGCTGCTTGCTGCTCTCCGGAATGAAAACGCTGCCGGCTTGGGGCGTCCGCGGACTCACTCTTTCCTGTTCCCGCGAAACCCGATTCGTGCTGCCTACCTGTGCGAATGCTCCTACCGCGAGCAGGGCCACTGCTCCCAATCCCAGAACCTTGGTTCCAAATGCACGCTTCATTAGAATCTCCCTGGTTTGATTTGAAGTTTGGACATGACAAGCTTGACGTGCCAGTCATGAAGACCTGACAAGCCGTTTTTGACTGATTCGTTGGGTGGGGGGAAAGTCGGTGTTGTTAACCGGCTCCGGTCGGGCGCGCGTTTGAACGAATCCTCAGCTTTTGGATATTGGCTTCGGATTACGATCGAAACTGCACCCTGACTCGTGGAGCTTAGCGCATCCCGAAATTAAGTCAAGCGAATTAGTAGGGTAATGCCAAACAATTTTCTGAAGATAAAACTTTTGCGGTCTTGTCGCAAGACATCGCAAAGGGTGGCAGATTTATTTCGTGCGCTCGTGTCTGCGAGGAGTGATTGGAAGCCTAACTGCTGATTGCGAATCCCCGCATGAATACTGGGGAAAACGCTTAAACGCTACGAGCTGCCCTAGTAACCAAACGAAAGTAACCACCACTATCGATAGTGATGATTTGGGGCTGGATTGCCGCAAGAAGTAAAGTAGTAGCGGCTTCGTCGCTCGCCTGATCTTCACCGGGTGATCTGAATCTCTACTTATTTAGTCGAGAATCCCCATTTTCTTGCCCACTCGATTGAGGACTTCCAGCGCTTTCTCGAGTTCTGGCTTTGTGTGTGTCGCCGTCACGATCGTCCGCACTCGAGCCTTGCCTTCGGGCACCGTCGGGAACGCGATCCCGGTTCCGAGTACGCCTTCTTTAAATAGTTCGCGGGAGAAATCCATCGTCAGCCTGCCGTCTCCGATAATGATCGGTGTAATCGGAGTTTCACTCGCGGGGGTAGTCTGTCCTCCGATATTAAATCCGAGAAGGCCGAGTTCTTTTTTCCAGAAGCGTGTGTTCTCCCAGAGTTGCTCCATCCATTGCGGCTCTGTTTCGAGAACATCGAACGCAGCGATACACGTCGCCGCAACCGACGGCGGATGCGATGTGGAAAAAAGAAATGGCCGCGCGCGGTGATAGAGAAAATCGATCAGATCGCGGGTCCCGCAAACGTATCCGCCGAGAGCGCCGATCGCTTTGGATAAAGTTCCAACTTGGATATCGACGCGCCCGTGCATTTTGAAGTGGTCAATAGTGCCGCGCCCCTGGCGGCCGAGGACACCCGAAGAATGCGCATCGTCCACCATCATGATCGCGCCATGTTTTTCAGCCGCCTCGCACAATCCGGGCAGAGGGCCAATGTCGCCGTCCATTGAGAACACGCCGTCAGTAATGAGAAGCTTTTTCCCCGGCTGATTCTTGACGCTAGCCAGTTGCTCTTCCGCGTGTGCAACGTCCTTATGCCGGAAGACGAGGATCTTGGCGCGAGAGAGACGGCATCCGTCAATGATGGAAGCGTGATTCAGTTCGTCCGAGATGATGAAGTCTTCTTTGCCGAGGAACGACGACACCGTTCCCGCGTTCGCTGTAAATCCCGACTGGAAGACCACACAAGCTTCGACGTTCTTGAAGCGCGCGATCTTTTCCTCCAGCTCCATGTGGATCTTCATCGTACCCGCGATGGTGCGCACCGCACCCGATCCCACGCCATAGACACGCGTAGCTTCCAGTGCCGCTTCACGCAGCTTGGGATGCGTCGTCAACCCCAAATAATTATTCGAAGCGAGATTAATAACCTTCTTTCCGTCAAAGGTACAGACCGCAGCCTGCTCGTCATCCAGCACGCGCAGCTTGAAGTGCGTGCCCTTGGCTTTGAGTTCGTCGAGTTGGTCGGTCAGGAATGAGAGCGGGTTGATGCGGGTTGCGGTGGTCATGGTTTCCTCGGATTGCTGGTAAATCCGCAGAGACAGTAAGCCCATCTCTACGTGGCAGTTTGAATGATAATTTACTTGGCTAAGGTTAGACGGGAGAGGTTGTAGAGATCCGCTCCTAAAACACGTCGCTGGATCGCGTTCCAAAAATAATAGTCGTTATAACGACTATTATTTTCTAGCCGATAGAAATTCGAGATCTCGCATCAGGCATTTTTCTTCGGCTCCGCCAGCTCTGCGATCGTCCCATGGGTCACGCGCAAATAGTCAGATGGAGCTAGCAGAATCTGCGATCCGCGAATCCCAGCAGAAACGGAGACGACATCGAACAATTCAATCGTCTCATCTACAAATACGGGAAAGTCGCGTTTGCCTGCGAGCGCGGTTACCCCTCCGCGAATGTATCCGGTAAGGGCCTGCAATTCCTTCACTGGAACCAGTTGAATCTTCCTCTCCCCCGCCGCCGTTGCGAGCGCTTTCAGGTTCAACTCCTGATCGCCAGGAACCACTGCCATACAAATTCCGTTGCGATCGCCGCGTGCGACCAGCGTCTTGAAAACCTGCTCCGCTGGGCAATCCTATTTTCGCAGCCACCGTTTCCGCCGCAAGGTTGTTGGGATCGACCTCATACTCCCGCAGTTCGTAATGGATCCCCATCTGATCCAGCAACCGCGCGGCATTAGTTTTCGGAACGGCCTTCACGTTATATAGTGTCCATTCGCTATTTTCTCAACGTTTAAGGAGGCTTATCGTGCGTCTTCTGCTTCATTGGCTCTTAAGCGCCGTCGCGGTGTGGATCGTCGCCCACGTCGTTCCCGGCATCAGTGTAGATACCGCAGTCACCTGTCTGATCGCGGCGCTCGTCATTGGATTGATCAATGCAACCCTCGGAGCGCTGCTCAAGATCCTAACTTTCCCACTGACGATTCTAACCCTGGGCCTGTTCTGGTTCGTGATCAACGCCTTGATGCTGGAACTGGCCGCGTGGCTTGTAAAAGGGTTCCACGTGCAGAACTTCATCGCAGCCCTGCTCGGCGCGGTCATGTTGAGCCTGGTGAGTTCGGTGCTGCAGTGGCTGATCATGCCGGATCGCAAGGCCAGCTAAGGTTCCAAGAGCATGCTGTGGGGATCGAGCTGCGTTCGCTTGGACGATCGAAGCGCCGTCCCCACACCAGCCTGTCGCACATGGCCGTCCCAGCACACGACATTTAAAGAGCGGCGAAAACTTTCCGGACCTGTTGCTCGGTTTCAGCCAGAGATCCCGAATTGTCGATGACGAAATCGGCAGCTCTAATCTTTTCTTCGTCGGAGAATTGCGCGGCCATACGGCGCGTGACTTCCGTACGGGCCGCGTCTTCCGAAATTCCGAGTCGTCTAGCGTAACGCTGAATGCGCTGTTCGGGCTCGCAGGTGACGACGATGAGATGGTCGAACCGTTCGCCTCCACCGGATTCCAAAATCAGCGCTGCTTCCACGACGACAACCGCGTTCGGATCGCGTCGTTCGATTTCTTCCATCCACTGATTTTCATGCGCGATCACGGCTGGATGGACAATCTCGTTCAGTTCCTTCACCCGCGCAGGCGCGCCACCTTTGGATCCGAAGGCCGCCTCGGCCAGTTTCGGACGATTGATTGTCCCGTCAGGATTTAGGATTTCGCGTCCGAAATGGCGAACTACTTCCTCGTAAACGGGACGCTCAGGCTGCATCAGCTCGTGGGCGACGGCATCGGCCTGAATCAAGTGGGCTCCAAGGTTTACAAACATTTCGCCCACGGATGATTTGCCACTCGCGATGCCGCCGGTGAGTCCGAGTTTTTTCAAGGGGAAAAATCCGTCGCTGGTCGCTAGTCGTTCGTCGTTGGCAACCCGTCGCTCGCGCCCGCTAAATGCCGCGCCGTAGCTTCGCTGCCTTCACCGTGTTCGACATCAGCATGGCGATCGTCAGCGGGCCAATACCGCCGGGGACGGGAGTGATTGCTCCGGCTACTTCGGCTACTTCAGGATGAACATCACCTACGAGCGTCGACCCTTTTGCTGCAAACGATTCTTCCCGTTTTTTATTTCCCGCAAAAAATCGTTCGAAGGCTTTCGGATCGACGACTTTATTAATACCGACGTCGATGACGGTGGCTCCCGGCTTCACGAAATCACGCGTGATCATGCCCGGACGCCCAATCGCCGCGACCAGAATGTCGGCGCGGCGACAGACTTCTGGCAGATCCCGAGTCTTCGAATGGCAAACGGTGACCGTCGCATTCTGGTTCAGCAACAGCATCGCGACTGGCTTGCCGACGATATCGCTGCGTCCAACCACCACCGCTTCCTGCCCTGCGACGGGAATCCCGCTACGCTTCAGGATCTCCATGACTCCCGCCGGGGTGCACGGCACCAGGCCCGGACGTTGGGTCGAAAGATAGCCAACATTCATAGGATGGAATCCGTCAACATCTTTCGCAGGATCGACGGCCAGCAAAACCTTCTTGGCGTCTACATGATCTGGCAGGGGCAACTGAACCAGAATGCCGTCAATTTCATCGCGACGATTCAGGTCGGCGATCAACGCCAGCAATTCTTCGGTCGTTGCATTGTCGGAAGGCGTGTGTTGTTCGCTGTAGAGTCCAACTTCCTCAGAGCTTTTCACTTTGCCGCGAACATAAACTTCCGACGCCGGATTGTGTCCGACCAACACCACGGCGAGCCCGGGACGAATCCCCGATGCCACGAGCGTCTTCACCTGGGCGGCGACTTCGGAGCGTATTTCAGCGGCTAATTTTGTTCCGTCGAGAATCCGGGCTGACATCACACCTCGCAACGATGGTTGACCATAAATGGTAGCAACAAAGGAAAAACCGATTCTAACGCATCGTCGCGACGCCCGATGAACCGATGGAGGGACGAAGCGAGGGCGTCAAAACCCGCCCTCTCGAGCCATGGCATCTTGAATGGGCTGGGAAACCGTCGCTCCACCAGCACGTTCTATCCGTAATGCGCGTTACAATAGTCCCGCGATGGTTTCTAAAGATTTGCTGGACATGCTGGTCTGCCCGGTTTGCAAGAAGCCGGTCGTGCTCAACGCGAACGGTCAAAGCCTGAAGTGCGGCGTCTGTCGCCGGATTTACCCCATTCAGGATGACATACCGATCATGCTCATTGACGTCGCGACTATCGATCCTTCATGAAGATCCCGCCTGAAGACACCCGATTCAGAAGATTTGTCCGACTTCTATTTCCGACAAAGTTCGGTTTCCTCCCGCGACGAAACGACAATTAGTGTCAATCTGACAACAAAACGTTTTGTTGTACCGCTTGACCTTCGCTGCCTTCGTTCCCCGCAACCTTTTGCAAACTCGTGGGTTCTAACATCCAGATACGCCGCAACGCCGTACTTCAAGGTGTACCAAAGTTACGGCATCGCGATTGCATGTATCCAAGCAAGTTGCCGATGAATCCAATTGAGCAACGGTGGGGAGTGGAGATGAGAATGGCCATGAAAGAGCGATTTACGGTGACGGAACTTTGCGCCTTACGCAATGACCTCATCCAGGGCGGGATGGTGGATTCTCGCGAGGCAGCGGAACTGCTCCAGGTCTTCTTGGCCGGCCGTGGCTACGGTGTTTCCCAGATGGCCGCGATCGATGCCGCAGGACGCGTGGAGATGGCAGGCTGCTCCTTGCCTGTGCTGGAACGTGAATTGGAAGGGCTTGCGTTGGTGATGTAGCTTTTTTGCCGAGGAATAGTTTGGCAACGCTTAATACTTAAATATTACGGACGAGATAAGAAAGACGTTCACGGGAAAACTGATCTAGCTCAACTTGGCGATCGACAGTTTCTCAGTAAGAAGGCCGGGCTCAATCGCCCGGCCTTTTGTATTTTTGGGGCATCTGATCGAAATGTGATCTTTATCGGTGCTGGAACTCTGGCGATCCAATCACCAGGGCGGTCATCGTGTTCAGCGTCTTCTTGGGATCGTCCAGCGCGTGCGCTGCGACCTGGGGATCATCCAACTGCCGCCTTATTGCTTTCTGCGTAGTCGCCGACACCTCTCCATTCAGCAGCGCATTTTCGAGCAGCAGCAAAGCTGTCTCCTGGCCCCGCCCTGAATCGGAGTCGTCCGGATTCGGACGCGGGAATCCCCGACTGGTCAACGTCCCCAATGCCAGCAAGCGGCCGGCGTCGAAGTTCGTCCCCCCGACCTGTCCGTTGCTCAGCGAGAGCGCGTAGTTCATGCGATCGATCAGCGCCTCCGAGTTCATCCACGTCGCTTCGGTCATGGAATAGCCCGTCGGCGGCACCATCTGGTACAGGGGCATCCCCATCTTGTTGAGGATGCCCACCATCGGCCCGGGATTGGTTAGGTCTGTGCCGGTGGCGCGCAGAGAAGAGACGACAAATTCGAATGGAGTCTTGACCTTCGCCCGATAAATTTTCGGCGACCAGAATTCCGGCGACTTGAACATTGTCCGAAGGACTTCGCGAATGTCTCCATCGGTCGCGAGAAATTTCTGCGCCATACGATCCACCAACGCCGGTGGTGGATCGTCGGAAACGAAACGCGTCGCGAGTTTTTTCGAAATAAACTTCGCCGTATTTGGATGATGCGCGAGCATATCCAAAACCTTCCGTCCCTCATCCATCCCGCCCTCTGGGATCGATTGCCCCACAACAATCTTCTCCCCCGGATCGTGTTTCTTAGGGTCGAATTGAAAATCAGCGCCCTTTTCGAGCGGCTGAATCGTCCATCCAGTTAAGACGCGCGCGAGCTCGGTCACGTCGTGTTGTGTATAGCCGCCATTGACGCTCAGGGTATGAAGTTCCATCAACTCGCGGCCGTAGTTTTCGTTGAGTCCCGCGCTTGCCTGACCGGGCTTATTCTTGTTGGCCGCGATGGCAGCAGGCGATTTCGGTCCTATGCTCAACCAATTGTCGAGGTAGTACAGCATGGCGGGACTTTGTGCGGTCGCGAACAGCAGATCCTTAAACTTGCCAAGCGCATGGGCCCGGATCACATCGCGCTCGTAGGCGGTCACGAGATATTGGTCGGCATCCTTATTGAGGTAGACATTAAAGTGATTGAACCAGAAGTCGGTCATCACTTCTTGCAGCTGCCGCTCGCCGTAGAGGGCCCGCAACAATTTCGACTGCTGCAGTTCGTTGATCACGACTCCGTTCGGCGAATTCATCGCGAGAAAAGCTTCTCGTTGATCGGCGGGCAAGTCCCCCAGCAGCCGATCGCGCTGCGGACCGCGAATTGTGATCACGAAAATCCGACGCTCATCCGTGGAGAGCGCGAGGATCGCTTCCATCCGCTTTTCTTTAGGAAGAGCGAGGATCGCATCGGCCTGCGCGGCGACCGTATCCTGATTTTGTTTGTCGATTTTCGCCTTGGTATCAGCATCGACGACTTTGCCCTCGCGCGCGAATTGATCCTGCTTTTGCCGGTCGGCAAGAATACTGATCTGCACTTCGTAAATCGACCGCTTCATCGGATCGTTCGGCAGCGGAACCTTGCCCTCCGCTGCCGCCTTAATCAGATTGTTGTTTGGAAAAGTTTGGATCAAGTCGCGGGTGGACATTCGCAGTGTGCGAAACGGACCTAGCTTTCCCTCAAGCACACTGTCGCTGATTTCTTCGGGATGCAGTTGCTGCTCGACCCAGTCATTCACGTCCATCTTCATGACCTTTTCGAGGTCGCCAGGACGCGGTCCAAACGTAAGCCGATTCAGAGCATGAAGCGCTCGCTGCTCGTCGGTAAGAATCGTTGCATGCGACGAGGTTCTTCTTCGCAACTCGAACCGGGCTGGTCGCCGGTTTAGGCACAGCCGCAGCCTGTTGCGCGATGCCGAGGGCGGACGAGAAAATCGTCGCCCCTAGGCAATATTTCGTCGCACTCTTGAGGAGTGCTGAGGTCGCCGGATTCATGATCATCGAAGGCCCTGTTTCCACTAGTTCTAACACGTAGGGAAGCCAAAGGTTTTCCTAGGCGGTCACTCCCCATTACTTTGGTCGCCCGACCAATCGGCTCTTACCAGCGTGTCCCGTTTCGCAGACAATCACAATAGGTGCGTAATTAACAATGGACCGTTCCACCAAAATCGGCAGGTTGGTTCTAAGCCTGTTTGCGCTGCCCTTCGCGCTCGGAGGACTCGCCGCCATCAAGCAAGGGATACAGCTGTCGCAAAAAGGACCAAGTAATTCGCCGGTCTGGCCTCTCTTTCTTTTCGGCATCGTCTTTACCGGAATCGGCGTGGGATTAATCTTCGTCGCCTTCTACGGCGCGAAGCGCCTCCAACGCCAGCAGCAACTGCAAGCCGAACACCCCACCGAACCTTGGCTTTGGCGGGACGATTGGGCTCAGGGTCGCATCCAGAGCAGAACGCGGAATGATGCGATCGGTGGATGGATTTTCGCAATTTTCTGGAACGTGGTTTCGTTCCCAGTCGCTTTCCTGGCTCTGCCTCACGGCGCCAAAGCAAAAGGTCCCGTTGTCTACATCCTGTTATTGTTTCCGGCGTTAGGCGTCTTTCTTTTGGTCCGTGCCATCCGGCAAACAATTGCGTTCTTTGAGTTCGGCAAAACCTATTTTCAAATGTCTTCGGTGCCCGGAGTAGTGGGATTGGAATTGAAAGGCTCGATCCAGGCGCGCTTTCCGCATTCGCCCGATCATGGCATCCATTTGCAAATTAGCTGTGTGCATCGCGTGACTAGCGGCTCTGGCAACTCGCAAAGCACTTCTGAGAGAGTGGTGTGGCGCGACGAGGCCGATCTCTCTTCGGGACAACTCTATCCTGGGCCCGATGGGACCACGATTCCCGTCTCTTTCCGAATTCCGCTGGATGCTCAGCCGACGGAAAAAACAAATGTGCGCGACGAATTTGTCTGGCTGCTTGAAGCGAGAGCGGATGTCCCCGGAGTCAATTACCACGACGTCTTCGAAATCCCAGTGTTTCGGACCGCGCAAACTCCCACTCGCGATTCAGTGTTCGCCTCATCGGAGCTAACACCCGTGCAACGTCCCAAGTCGACGACTGTGGAAGTGCGTGCGAATGTCGATGGCACGGAATTCTACTTCCCCGCCGGACGCAATAAGAGCTTAGCTACAACCACCACCGTATTCTTGCTCATCTTCGGATCGATCTCGATATTCCTGTTCCGTGTTCCAGCGCCAGTTATCTTTCCGATCGTCTTTAGCCTTTTCTCTCTGCTGCTTCTGTATTTCGCGATTCAATTGTGGCTGGGCACGACTCGGGTCATTATCGGCAACACTCGCATCACTCTTCAATCAGGATTGCTCGGCGGCGGCAGTACACAGCAGATCGCCCTTTCGGACGTCGCCTCGATTAGCGACAAAATCTCGGCCCAACAGGGCGGTGGCACGGGCACTCCGTATTACGACATTGAACTTACTTTGCGTGGCGGTAAGAAACTGACACTCGGCCACACCCTGCGCGACAAACACGAAACAGAGTGGTTGGTAAGCGAAATGTGGCGCCTGACACAAGCCCAAACAAAAACCATGACGGCAAGTTCTGCCAATTAACCGACACTTGCCTCGCGACCCTTTCCGTAGCACAATTCCTACAACTCCTCCTGAACACGATCGGCTCTCGTCGGCGTAGGCGTAGTCTGAGCTAGCAAGTTGAGGCGCATGATTCGATTTCTTAAAGTACGTGGATTAATTTTCCCAATCGCGGTAGCGCTGGGCGCGGTTGCTCTGGGAATGTTCGGTCTGATCTCGTGTCAAGCACCCACTAGTTCGAATGGCGCATCCTATTCGTCGTCTTCATCTTCCTCCACGCCACAGCGCGCGGAAACTCGCTCTAACGGTGGCCCATCTCGAGACCTCAGCCAGGATGAAGCCGCTGGCGGTCACATCCTGCGAAAGCACGTAGGACAGAGCGACGATGAATTGCGCCAGCGACTTTACCGCGAGCGTCGTATCACAGGAGCATCCACCTATACGGATCGTCCCACGGCGGAACGGGCGGTGGGTGCGGCAATTGCGCAATCGCAGGACCGCATTCAACGCTGGCTTAATCGTTCCGGCGGCCATCCCAACCTCGTCCTCGATTACGACAGCGAGACACCGGTTGGACGCACCATTAACCGTGGTGAGAATCAGTCACGACCGTGTGCACACGCGCTGGTCGTACTCAGATATTCCGAACCCAACAGCTACTACGTTTTGACTTCTTATCCGGAGTGTCGCTGATGAATTCGAAACCGGAAATTACCGCCGCCAATTTTTCTGCGCTACATACATTTCTGCGCGGGTACTTCCATGAGGATGTTGCAGATGAGTACGGAACTCCTCCAGAGGCGGCCGACCAGTTTTGCGAGGACGCCGACTCCGATGAACGCGCTCCTGTCGCGAAGGAGTGGCAGCAGATTGTGGAACTAACCCAGGGCAAGACTCCCGCGCTGAATGCTGCTTTGAAAAAACTTGGGAGTGCGATCCAGCTGAATGACGAGGAAATTCCGCAGATATCTGCGATCTTCGCACGGTGTCTTGCCGTCAAGCCGCCGCGACGGGCGGCGAACGAGTGAGCGACAAGATTTGACGCTGCAAGACAGTGGGGTCGATGTTTCAGAACCCTTCGTTTCGATATCCTAAGCGCTTAGGTTCTCGGTTTATTGCAATTATTACCGCGAAGGCCACGGGCCAGAATCGTTTACTTCGTACGCCTACTTCGTTATCCCGGCGTTCTTTAAAACTTCCTCGGCGTAATAGTCCGTGACTTTCGCGTCATCGCGGAGACTCTCGTAGTAAGCGGCCTTCAATAGTTGTTCGCGGCGATCGCGCAATTGCTGCCGGATCGCTTGCTGCACCCGCGGATCATTCAAATCTCTCTGGCCCGAAGGTTCCTTGGAAATCAATTTCACAATCATGTACGCAAAAGGCTGATGACTTGTGGGATTAATCATCGGAATCACCGGCGTATATTGTCCCGGCTTGAGCTTGAGCACGGCGTCGCGCGTCGCGGGATCGGCAGTCTTTAACGCGGACTCGGGAGCCATCCCCAAATCACCGCCGTTGTTGCTGGTCTCCGGGTCTTCCGAATAATTCATCGCCATGGTGGCAAAGTCGTCGCCGCTATCGAGGCGATTTGCGATCATCTGGATTTTCTTACGCGCCTCGGCATCATTCTGCGCCTTGCTGTTTTGCAGATTCTTTACCTGGCCGGTGACCATTCCAGAAACCATGATCTTCGCCAGATGATATTGCGCTTCAATCAAATTGAATTCGGCTTTGTGATCGTTGTAGTAGCCAGAAACGTCCTGGTCCGTGATGTTGATGCGCGAAGTGATTTCTTTGTTCAACACTTTGTCGCGGGTAAGCGAACGCCGAAGGTCGCGTTTGAAATCATCGAGCGATATTTTCTTGTCCTGCAGCCGCTTGTTAAATTCTTCTGCAGTATAAGGAGACTTGATTTCGTTGAGCTTGCGATCAACTTCTTCGTCAGTCGCCAGCAGACCAAGCTTCTCCGCCCTTTGCATCAGAATTTCCGTCTCGACCAGTTCGTTGAGGATGCTCAACCGGAGGCTCACCGCCTGTTCCCCCGTCGGTTGCTGATCGGATCCCGCTGTCTGATTCGCGTAATATTTGTCGACTTCGGTGCGATAGATCTTGTGCCCGTTAATCGAAGCCATGACGTCTCCGCCACCGCCGCTCCGATTACACGCCCCAAGCATAATCAATAGAAGTGCACCTGCCGTCGCGCCTGCCGTAACAAGAGCAGTGCGTCCTAAGTGGTTACGATTTTTCAAGTTGTTCCCTCCGCCACGACGGCGACTCTGCAAAAAAATCAATCTACAACCTAGATACTTTGGATGCCTACTTTGACGGTGCCGGTGCAGGTGCCTTCGTTTCGTCTGCTGGTGCGGACTTGTGTTCTGGGGGCGTAACTCCCGCATCCTTCAATGCTTCGTCAAGCGCGGCTCGTAAATCTTCTGCCGGGACAGCCCCATCCAGCTTTTGTCCATTGATAAACATGGTTGGAGTCGCATCCACGCCGACGGCTTCGCCTTCCTTCATCGATGCACGAACCGCTTTTTCGTCCTGGGCCTTCACGCATGCTTGTAGCTTGGCCGCATCGAGATTGTGCTTCTGGCCCTGAGCGACAGCCAGCTTATCAAGCGCGGCATTCTGCCCGTCACGGCCCTTCTCTCCGCTAATCTCATGCTGATTGCTATGAAGGTAGTCGGCATAATCCCAATAGGCATCGGCGTTTTGAGCGGCCAGACAATTGGCATTCACTGCTGCGTGGATTGCCCAGGGATGAATCTCTTCCAGTGGATAATCTTTGTAGATGAAAAGTACGCGATCTCCGTATTCTTTGAAAATCATGGGAAACAATGTCGAGTGCATCCGTGAGCAGAAGGGGCATTCGAAATCGTCGTAGTTGACGATCGTCACCTTGGCGTCTTTATTGCCACGCGTCGGACGGCCAATCACGTCAATCTTCTTCATCGTGTCGGCGTAAGGATCGGCGGTCAAATCCATTTTCGTAAAGCGCACGAGCGCTTTGTGATCGCGCGATAGCAGGAAGTCGAAATCCTGCTTCTTGTTAGCGCTGGCAAAGGTGACCGTCAGCGCGTCATAATTCGCAAAATCACTCGGCCGCAGCGGGCCTACCGTAACTTTCACATCGGGTGGAAGAGAATAATGCGCACGCACCTGCCGCTCAACAAGACGAACGACATCCGCAGAAGGAAGAGGACCTTGGGCTGAACAGCCCAGGCAGATCAGCAAGAGGAACACCAACGCGCGCCGCAGGATCATTGATCGAAATCACCCAAAATGAGACGAAGGCCGAAACGAGGATTGAGACGACGATTCGAAACCAAGATCGAAACCACCGAACCTAAGCAAACAGTTGATTATCTCACGTCAGCACGAGGTTGCTGGGCTTCGCAGCTTGGTAAAGCATTGACCTTGGCGGCCGGAGACCCGGCTAGCCACGTCTCTACCAAGGAGCGGAAACGATTACTAGGAACGGCCTCGCAGGAGTTCTTCCGTGGTCAGTAGCTGATTCATCGATCCGGATCTAAATCCCTCAAGATCGAGCGTTACGAATTTAAATCCCAGCGCCTTAAAGACTCTGGTGAATTCGTGGACCATTTCGGCAGTCATGGCACGTGGAAGTTCTTCGACGGCTATTTCGATGCGCACAGTCTCTCCGTGATGGCGCACGCGAAATTGTCGGAACCCTAGATCCCGCAGTGCATCTTCTCCGCGTTCGATCACACTAAGAGCCTCGGGGGTAACTTCGCGTCCATATTCGAGGCGGGACGACAGGCAGGCAGATGCAGGCTTATCCCACACACGTAAGTCCGCCTGTCGCGCTAATTCTCGGATGTCCGCTTTATTCAGACCAGCTTCCAACAGCGGCGCCAGAACGCGATGCTGCCGCGCCGCTTGTTGACCTGGACGAAAATCGCCGACGTCATCGGCATTGACTCCGTAAGCGATGGAGTCGAATTTCCCCGCTTCACAATAGCGATCGAGGACAGTGAACAATTCATCCTTACAGTGAAAGCAACGCATGGAATCGTTGCGTGTGTAGGCAGGATTGTCCAGTTCCTGCGTCTCCACCACTTCGACCGGGATACCTCGTTCTCGCGCGAAAGTCAGCGCGTCTTCCAAATGCGTGCGCGCCAAGCTCGCCGAATCAGCGATCACTGCAAGCATCCGATCCCCGAGAACTTGATGGGCCGTCCAAGCAAGAAACGCGGAATCAACGCCACCGGAATACGCCACCAGGAGGCGACCTTGCGTCGTGAGAATCTGACGCAGATTGCCGGATTTTTGGTCGAGAGTGGATGTAAGGTTCACAGGTTGATTATCTACGAAAAAAGTTCTCAGTTCTCAGTACAAACGCTCCTGCCGGCGCAGATTACCGAACGACCCAACGTTCGCCAGGGTAAATGAAAAGCGATATTGATTTTCGTTGCGAACCGAACCGAGTGCGAAGCGGCGATATTCGAGATTCAGACCGCAGCAATCCCAGTTGTAGCTGGTCTGCGCTGTCGCATATTGCAGAGAACCGTGATTCGCGTCGAATCCGAAACTGCTAGCCGCGCTGAATCCGCGTTTATTAAGCTGTCCATATCCAAACAAAACTCGAAGCTGATGAAAATCACGATCACTGGTTGCCGTCGTCCCAACGGAGGTGTCGATCACGCGTAAGAATGCGTCACCCCCGCCAACCGTAAACGGGCCATAGTGATAGTTCACCAGTGCGGTGCTGGCATTGATACGCCCATCTTTGAGGTCATAGTCCAGGTCCCATTCGGCATTGGTGTGCGGACTGGTCTCAAATCGCAGCCGCGAAATAATCGGAGCGAAGCGCCGCTCTTCGTTCAGGAATGCCGTGCCTGTAAAATCCGCAGTCGTGGTAAACACATTGCGTTGACCTTCCAGCAGAGCATTGCCGAATGTGGGATCGAAGAAATATTTCTGACCGACTTCCCAACTCAAAATCTCGCGTGGACCCGAGTTGCAAGTCTGACCATCCTCAGTTCGCGCGAACTCCCATGGGACCGCGCCCGTCCGTTGCGCACCACCGATGTTGAGCGTGTTCATGCCAGCCTGATCGCAATCTTGCGCATCGGGATCTACATGCTTCGCGTAAATACGATTCACCACCGAGTACTGCACTTCATTCGTATTTGTAAGTACATCTGTTGCGTCGAAGCGCAGAACATTGGAGAAATTATTGATGCCGGTGACATAGTCATAGCGAATGCGCGGCTCAATCACATGCTTCCACTTCCGGCCTAACCACGGACGCTCGAACACCTTCGACAACGATGGAGGACGCAATTCCACCGACGTTTCTAACGACTTGCGATTTAAATCGTCGTTGGAAGCGGTCCCACCATTCCCCGGAACCACCTGCTGCGTGTAGAACGTGTCGCGCAACGTTATTTCAGGACGAAACGTCCATCCCTGCCATTGCAGAGGCATGGAAAGCGATGGAGCGAAATCGAATCGGCCGACTAAAGGTGCGGTGCGGAATCCGATCTGGCGACGCTGCAAGCCCTCAGCCGCACTTTCGAATGACCAATACAACGGCGTATTTCCCAATTGCCGTTCCTCGCCAGAAATAAACACGCTTGGTGTATGAAGAATACGGACCAGTTCGGTCTGTGTGAGCGTTGTGCAACCGGCGTTTGTTTCCGTTTGCGGATTGCAGATTTCGAAATCCTGATAGCGCTCGGCGAGAGCGTTGAAATGAAATCCGTTGGTCGTGTTGGAGAGGAAAATCTGCGACCGCACCTCTGAATCGATCGCCTGCGTGTAAACATCCGCAAACGCGATGCGATACACAAACGAACTCAGGTAATCCACGTTGGCTACGCCGCGAAAGGTGCCAAAAGAACGCTCAGCTTGGAATTTCGCATCTTCGCCGCCCTGATCTACTCGAGGCGTCCCAATACCGCGGTCTACCACACCCGAATAATTGAAATATAGATACGAACTATCGCTTGGCCGCACCCGAAATTCAGCGCGTTGTGCCCATCCGCGCTTGGAGTAATACTCGGCCCCCAACATGGCGTCCGCGCTGCGGTTGAAAACCCAGTACACGGAATCACCTGCAATCAGACCCTTGGTCGAGGAGTTCCCGAAGCTGGGAATCAACAGTCCGCTCTGGCGTTCTTCTTTCTGCACGGGATGCGTTACATAGGGGAAATAAAATACCGGAATACTCATCAACCGGAAGTCGCTGTTGTAAATCTTCGCAGTACTGTCCACGTCCACCGAAATCCGCGCGGCGTTGAACTGCCATTTCGGATGCGGCAATTCGCAAGTCGTGACTGTTCCCTGCCGCACCATATAGTGGTTGGGCCCATGCTTCTCGACGATTTTTCCCGTGAAAACAAAAGGATTGGTAGTGGTCAACACATATCGCGACTTGCGGAGTTGCAATCCAACGGTTCCGACCACGCTATAGAAAATTCCGGTTTCGGTGCGGATGTTATAAGTGCCGTGGCTCGCCTCAATATGCTCGTCGTAGGGGCCTCCATCGAGCACGGCGTGGCCCTCAACTTCGCTATCCCCGGTATCCGAGTTGTAGGTGACCTGGTCCGCCCGCAGTATGTAGTTGCGATAGAAAATCTCTACGCCGCCCCGCAAATGATAGATAGAGCTGTCTTTCTCTTGCTGAACCGCACGAATCGTCACGTCTTCTTCTATTTTCGAGGCCGCTGCTGGGGAAGAAATACGAGCAGAGGATTCCGCCGCGGGAGCCTGATTTGTTGCAGTCGGAGGGGGCAGCGTCTGGCTGGTTACTATCCTCGAGGCGAGAAGCAGATGACAGACCAGTGCTGCCGTGATAAAGATTCGAGAGCGGATGATCATCAACAGGCGACCATGAACGTGTAACCGTTAGTTAGCGATTGCTGTCGCGCGTGTGCTCTGCCAACGGGAAATTGACCTTAGCACGCAAGCGGCAGGTGAAGCAAAGCTGAGTATTTTTGCGGTCTTCAACTGCGGTCTCCGGGACTCGTGCCTGGCCTCGCTCTGGCTGCTGGCATTCTTCGTGACTTGCATCGAACAATATGATTTCAGGCATAGCCTTTGACCGAGCGGGTGAAGGTCATGGCCAGCGATTTTAAGATTATTCGGCTTGCGTTTGAACTATGCATAAGGCACTGAATTTCAGACACTGAGTTCAGACTTCGAGTTTCAGATTTCAGACTAATGAGTGGATTGATAAATTTTTCGAGTCCGGATGATGCTACCGTCCACGATCCCATCTGCGTCAACGCGGGAACTGCGCCGGACGAGCTGCCTCCATCCCCAGCCGAACCACTCGAATCCGACGGACTGAACCAAGACTCTGCAACCACCGCGACCAATCCTGACTCCTGGCGCGACGAAGTAGCCGCTCGCCTCGAACGCTATCGCACACGACGCAAGCCTCGAAGTCCGCGTTATCCATCCTTACTTCTTCCGTTTGATACGCCCGAGACCTGGTCGCGTCCAACGCCGCGCGCAGGATCGGCGGCAATTGCCCCTTCTTTGACACAGGACGAGGATTCAAGTTCCCAGGCTGAGAATCGGAATGTCTATGAAGTGGAAGACTCAACCTTAGCTCATCGTCACTCGCTCGAAGATCGCTTAGAAGATCGCTTAATCGAAGACCGAACGTCGGAACATCAAGATCATCTGGAACAACGATGGGAACAACGGTCGCATCACGAATCGGACTATGAGCAATCGGCGAAAGTGATCGAGTTTCCGCGCTCGGCTGCGATCCCAGTTTTTCGAGGCAATGAACTTGCCGAGCCAATTTTTGATCGGGACCGTCCACGTATCGTGGAAGCTCCTGAAATTTTGCCACCACCGCCCGCGCTCGGCGGGATGGTGATCGCACCCATTCATTCCGAGCTGCCAGCCCGTCAAGCCGGCAATGACTTCCCAATCGTCTCTGCATTGTCGTCCGCGTCCATCCCTCAGCGGACGTTGGCAGCGCTGATCGATGGTGCAATTTTGGGAGCAGCGCTGGTTGCTTTCGCCGCAATTTTTCTGCGGATGAATCCGGTTCGTGGATCACTTCCGTTGTTCGCCGCAGCACTCGCCGGGATAGCCGTCGCTCTTTGGATTGTTTACGAGTTCCTGTTTGTGGTGTACACCGGTTCGACTCCAGGACTTCGCGCTGCACATCTGCAGTTGGCACGATTCGATGGATTGCCCCTCAGTCGCCGTGTTCGTCGCTGGCGCGTACTCGCATCGTTTCTCTCCGCATTCTCTGCCGGGCTCGGCTATCTCTGGTGTGTTCTCGACCAGGACAAATTGTGCTGGCACGATCGCATCACACACACCCACGTTCAAATGGCCGAACGAGCAGACAAATAAGGCTTCGCATCAGGACATCGGTTCGTAAATGCAAACCATTTCACACTATTAACTACTAGCTTCGCTAAAACTGATCGAATGAAGTGAATCGTCTATTGCGCCCTCGCGCTTCGATGGTAAACTCCGCTAGTTCGGCTTGGATTTACGGCATCCCCCAACCATTCCCGACCACCCACATTCGAAGAAAGCAATCCTGACCATTGATTTCGAATTGAAAATTTTGAAATTGCGATTTTTTGAAATTACGATTTTGTGAATTCGAAGAGGAGAAGCATGAAAGTATTTCGCGCAGTCACTGTGACCTGTGTGGTTCTGCTCGCCGGACTCGGCATTCTGAGCGCCCAGAGTTGGACGCCCCTGAACAATCAACCATCTTTTTCGGCTAGCAACGCTTACATTCTCCCGGACGGCCGCGTCATGGTGCAGGACACTGGCGCTCAGGACTGGTGGGCTCTAACTCCCGATGCCGCAGGCAGCTATCAGAACGGAACCTGGTCGCAACTCGCCTCACTGCCCGCCGGATATTCTCCTCTTTACTACGCTGGCGCTGTGTTGCCAGACGGACGCCTGGCGATACTCGGTGGTGAATACAACTTTGGCAATGGCGTCTGGACGACGCTCGGCGCCATCTACAATCCGAAAACAAACAAGTGGGCCAAACTGAAAGCTCCGACAACTTGGACCTCGGTCGGCGATGCGCAAAGCGTGATTCTTTCCAATGGCACCATGATGGTGGCCAACTGCTGCACCACCGATGAAGCACTCCTCAATGCTAAGAACTTGACCTGGACCGCGACGGGCACCGGCAAAGCAGACATCAACGACGAAGAAGGTTGGACCCTGCTGCCGAGCGGCAAAGTACTGACTGTGGATGCGAACAATGGCACCATGAATTCCGAACTGTACAATCCCACCACCGGTGCGTGGACCTTCGCCGGGAGCACACTCGTCACAATTAACGGATCAGGGCTCGCACGAACTCGGGCCGGCGGTTCTGCGTCCCGATGGCACCGTTCTCTACACGGGAGCCACTGGACACAACTCTATTTTCAATTCTGTGACTTCCACTTGGACGCGCGGACCAGATTTTCCGAAGGTTAACGGCAAGCAACTGGACATCGCAGACGGCCCCGCTGCACTCCTGCCGAACGGCAACGTTCTGTGCATGACTAGTCCCGGCGTGTTCAATCTCGATGTGCATTTCTTCGAGTGGAACGGTAGCAAGTTCACCGAAGTCGCGAAGACTCCCAATGCGCCGAACGACACATCTTTCTACGGTCGCATGTTGGTATTGCCCACCGGACAGATCATGCTGACGGACGGTTCCAGCGATGTGGAACTCTACAACTCAACCGGATCCCCGAACCCAGCCTGGGCTCCAGCGATCACCAAGGTTCCTAAGACTGTGACGCACGGCAAGAGCGCCACGGTCAGCGGAACGCAATTGAACGGACTCTCGCAAGGCGCGGCCTATGGCGACGATGCTCAGGCGGCCAGCAATTATCCGCTGGTTCGCATCAGCAACAACGCGACGGGGAATGTCTTCTATGCGAAGACGTCCGCCCCGTCTTCCATGGGAGTAGCGACCGGTTCGCTGATCGTGACTACTCACTTCGCGGTTCCCGTGAATATCGATTTGGGACCTAGCCAACTTGAAGTCGTAACCAATGGCATCGCTTCGGCTCCGGCGAGCGTGACCATCAACTAACTCGCAAGAGTGATTCGTTTCACAATAAAAAGGCCGGACGATATGACCGTCCGGCCTTTTTGTGCCCTTTAGAAGGTGGAACCAGCTCTAATCAAATGTTCGAAGAACGAATGATCGCCAGAAATGCTAAACGAGATTATCGAGTGCCGCCCTCAATTCCCGAAAGCCAAATACATATCCACTGGATGCGAGCTTCGCTGGCTCTACCCGTTGGCTCGACAGCAACAACTCATCTGCGGCCTGTCCACCAAAAGCAATACGAAGCGCAAATTTCGGCACCGGGAAAAATGCGGGACGTCCCAGCACCGAGGCCAGCACTTTTGTAAACTCCGCGTTACGCACCGGCTCGGGCGCAACCATGTTCAACGGTCCGACGACCGATTCAGTGCGAATCGCGTGATGGATCCCTCCAACCACGTCGTCGATGTGAATCCAACTCCACCACTGCTGCCCAGATCCAAGCCGTCCGCCGAGCCCCAATTTGAACGGTGTCAAGATGCTTTTCAGCGCTCCGCCCTTCGGACTTAGCACCAACCCATTTCTAATGTGGACTGTGCGAATTCCTGCGTCCTCGGCGGCCTTGCTTGCGCCTTCCCACTCGCGACATACTTCTGGCAGAAATCCTTCACCGCTGGAACTCGCTTCGGTCAAAACCTCGTCTCCACGATTTCCGTAAAAACCAGTCGCGGACGCGCAGACAAACACACGCGGTTTGACGCTCGTTCTTGCCAGCGCGGTCGCCAGATTCAGCGTTGCTTCACGCGGCTGTCCCGGATCGCTTCCTTCTTCGCGTCCGTCCAGCGTCCCATGATCGTCTCGCCAGCCAGGTGGACGACCAGATCGAATCCCGACACCAATTCGGGAGACAATGGAACCATTGGGTCCCAGGAAATCTCCGACGCATCCTTCGGGCGGCCTCGTACAAGCCGAACGACTTGCGCCCCCTGCGGCTCGAAGGACAACAGGAGCGCAGTCCCGATCAAGCCAGAAGCCCCCGTAACCAGAATGCGATCCATGCCTTATCTCCCTCCGTACTCTATCAGCCGACAAATTTCATTGCCTGTGACTGCATCGAGATGCAATTGCCGGCCCCATCGAAATGGGTTGACAGTGTGGTTTAACCCATAATATAATGTCATTATGACAACCCGGCTCATCATAGACAAGGCCGGCCGTGTGGTTATCCCAAAGCCGCTCCGGGAAGAACTTCGCCTTGAGCCCGGTGACGCATTGGAACTGGAAACCGGCGGAGAGCAGATCACCCTTCGCCCTGTGCGTGGCACAGGTCCACTCCGGAAAGAGCAAGGCGTGTGGGTGTTCTATTCCGGCAAGCCGATGGATGCCTCTACCACAGACGAAATGCTGCAGCGCATTCGAGAGGAACGTGATTTATCGAATCTCGGCCAAGACACCCCGCAAACTAGCGCGAAATTGAAAAGCTAAATGAAGGCGTTTTTCGATACCTCGGTCTTAGTTCCGGTGTTCTACGGCGACCACGTTCATCATCGCGCTAGTTTGGATCTTTTCATCCAGTTCAATCCATCCTCCGGTTGCTGCGGGGCGCATAGTCTCGCCGAAGTCTATTCCACGCTAACCCGAATGCCTGGCAAAGACCGCATCAGCGGCGATCAGGCAATGTTGTTCGTGAACAGCATCCGAGAACGCCTGTCCATCATTGCGTTGGACGGCGATGAGTACGCCGACGCGCTGCAAACTGCAGCTACCCTCGGAATTGTCGGTGGCGGAATTTATGGCGCTATGCTCGCCCGTTGTGCGATCAAAGCGAAAGCGGAAGCGATCTACACCTGGAACGCCCGCCATTACATATTCTGCGGTCAGGATGTCGTCAGCCGTTTGCACACGCCATAGAACCGTCAACAATAACCGCCGCCGATCGCGTTAGCCGCTGCAATCCCGCTCCGCTGCGCTAAAATCAAACATGGCGACGTTGCGCCAACAAGTTGCTACCGGAGTGCTGACGGTGACCCGCTTTCGCGAACTCATGCGAAAGTTGCGCGAGAACCGCCCCAACGACGATCTCGAACTCGTCAAGAAAGCCTACGAATTTTCCCAAAAACATCATGCGGGACAGACCCGCGCCTCCGGCGAGCCCTACGTCGCGCATCCTCTCGAAGTCGCAAACGTTCTCGCCGACATGAAGATGGATTCCGTCTCCATCGCCGCGGGCCTTCTACACGATTCCGTCGAAGACACTTCTGTCACAACCGTTGAAATTCGCCAGGAGTTCGGCGAACAGGTCGCGCACATCGTAGAAGGCGTCACCAAGATCAGCAAGATTGATTTCTCCTCCAAAGAAGAAGCGCAGGCGGAAAACCTGCGCAAGATGATGCTCGCGATGGTCGACGACATTCGCGTCGTCCTCATCAAACTTGCAGACCGTCTGCACAATATGCGGACGCTCGAACATCTCAGCCCCGAACGCCAGCAGAAAATTGCCAAAGAGACGCTCGAAATCTACGCGCCGATCGCGCACCGACTCGGCATGGGCAAAATTCGTGGCGAACTCGAAGACCTGGGCTTCAAGTACGTCGATCCCATAGGATTCGAGCGGGTCCGCGTCGCTGTCGAATCACGTCGCAAAGCTGGCGAAGCATTTATGGCCAGCGTCGAAAGTGTGTTACGCGATGGCCTCAAAGAAGCTGGCATCACCGGACGCGTCGAGAGCCGCGTCAAGCGTCTCTACAGCATCCACAAGAAATTGATCCGCCAGAAGATAAGCGTCGATCAGGTGTATGACCTCTACGCCATGCGCGTGGTCACCAACTCTGTGCAGGATTGCTATGCCGTCCTCGGCATCATTCACAACCTTTGGCGTCCGGTGCCGGGACGTATCAAAGATTTCATCGCCATGCCGCGCCCGAATCTCTATCAGTCGTTGCATACATCGGTTATTACTGAAACCGGAGAGACTTTCGAAATCCAGATTCGCACCGAAGAAATGCACAAGATGTGTGAGGAAGGAATCGCGGCTCACTGGAAATATAAAGATGGACCCGTATCCGCCGAAGACGAACAGCGTCTCGCGTGGCTGCGACAGGTGGTCGAGTGGCAACGCGATGTTTCCGATCCCAATGAATTTCTGTCTACGCTCAAAGTCGATCTCTATCCCGAAGAGGTTTACACCTTCACGCCAAAGGGCAAAGTCTTGGTTTTGCCGCGAGAGTCCACGCCGATCGATTTTGCCTATTCCATCCACACCGAAGTCGGACACATTTGCACTGGAGCGAAAGTCAACGGACGCATGGTCCCGCTGCGCCACAAGCTTCGCTCCGGCGACATCGTAGAAATCATCACTCAGCCGGGACACAAGCCCAGCCGTGACTGGCTGGCCATCGTTAAATCGTCACGTGCACGCAACAAGATCAAACATTGGCTCAATGTCCATCAGCGCGAACGCGCCATTGAAATCGGCAAGAAGCTGATCGAAAAAGAAGCACGGAAATACCGCATCTCGCTAAAGGAAATTAAAGAAGCCGATCTCCAACGAGCGGCCAGCGAATATGGACTCGGTCGTCCCGATGATCTAATGGCCGGAATCGGCTACGGCAAATACTCCGCGCGGCAGGTCCTCGCGAAATTCGCTCCCGCTGGCGCGGAGCCGATGTCCGACACCGAAGAGAAGAACGCGTCACAGGGCATCACCAGCGTCGTCCGTCGCGTTTTCGGTAACGACACCAACGCCATCGTCGTCCGCGGACACGGCGATCTTCTCGTCTATCGCGCTCGCTGTTGTAATCCAATTCGCGGCGAGGCCATCGTTGGATACGTCACCCGCGGCAAGGGCGTCGCGGTCCATTCGGCCAACTGTTCAAACGTGACAAACCTCCTCTACGAACCGGAACGCCGCATCGACGTGCTCTGGGCTGGAGAAAAAGATGGCCAGCCAGTTTCCTATCCCGTAAAAATCACGCTACTCTGCGACGACCGCTTCGGAATGCTGAAACAAATCACCGCCGTAATCAGCGACACCCACACCAACATCCGCAACATAGAAGCCCGCAGCCAAAATGGACAAGCCAGCGTAGATGTAGTCCTCGAAATCGCCGACCTGAAACACCTGCAAAAAATTATCGATGGAGTGCGGCAAATTCCAGGAGTTCACGACGTACAGAGATTGCAGAAGATCTAGCAGAGTCCGAACGCAGTGTAACCCACTCGATTTTTGTCATCCCGAGCAAAGCGAAGGACCTGCTTTTCGCCTACTTGTTCTCCGCTTTGTGCATGCGCTGCGGCAGCGGTGAGCTCACTTTAGTTCGCTTCTTAGTTCGCGTCCAGAATCGAACAACTAATTAATTAGTTGCAGAACATAGGCCGGGGCAAAAACGATGCTTGAGCACGATCTCGCCGCTAGCGCGAAAACCCGCAATCGTTTAGGCTACTTCGAATCCAAGAAGCGATTCCGATTCACACAATTTCAACCCTCCAAGGAGATTGAATACATGAAGCACGTCGTCACAGCATCTCTCGCATTTCTGCTCTTGAGCCGCCTGCAGTTGGGCCGCCGAGGACGTGGTCACTGCCGTCCATGGCACCATCACCAAAGTCGATGCCGGTACGAAATCGATTGTGGTTAAGAGCAAAGACGGCAGCGAAGATACGCTCAAATTTGTGGACAAGACCACGGTCCACGGCACCACCGACATGGCTCACGGCCTGATTGTCGGCGCGGATGTCGTAGCTCACTACACCACCGAGGGCACGGAAAAGACCGCCGTCGAAGTCGATAAGGTCGGCAAGGATGGACTCAAGTCCGTCGACGGAACTATCACGCATATCGATCGCGCCGGCAAGACTGTCGCCGTTAAAACTGCAGCCGGAACCGAAGAAACATTCAAACTATCCGGCCACGCAGCGGCGGACGCTGGCAAGGACATCGAAAAAGGAACCGACAAATCCGCCAAAGTGACGGTGTATTACACCGAAGAATCCGGCAAGAAAGTCGCCCACTTCTTCGAAAAGATCTAGCCTCCCAACCCACCTAGGGGCGGACGCATGCGTCCGCCCCCGACCCAAAAGTGTAGAGCGGGCGCCCTCGCCCGCTTGCTTGAGTCATCCCATTATTGCGGTTGGACAAACTTGGTAAAACTCCGCCAGTCCCCACTTTGCCAACGACCATCGACAAACGACCACCGGCTCCTGACCTCCGCACCTCAGAATCCGGTAGAATAGAGGTAATCTCTCGGAGGAGTAATGGCAGTTCCCGTATCCCAGATGTGGACGGTGGCCTCTTATGTTCTGCGCCAGAAATTGGCCGGACGTAAGCGCTATCCGCTGGTGCTCATGCTTGAGCCGTTGTTTCGCTGCAACCTGGCGTGTGCCGGATGCGGCAAGATTCAATATCCTGCCCACATTCTGAAAACCGATCTGTCTCCGGAAGCCTGCTTCAAAGCCGTCGATGAATGCGGAACGCCGATGGTGTCGATCCCCGGCGGCGAGCCGTTGATGCATCCGCAGATTGCTGAGATTGTGGAAGGCCTGGTCGCGCGCAAGAAATATATCTACCTCTGCACCAACGCGCTGCTGCTGAAAGAAAAGCTGCATCTGTTCAAGCCCAGCAAATATTTAAGCTTTTCAGTTCACGTCGATGGAGAAAAAGAGCATCACGATTTCTCCGTCTGCCGCGAGGGTGGATTCGACATCGCGCTCGAAGGTATCCGTGCAGCAATCGATGCCGGCTTCCGCGTGACCACGAACACAACTCTGTTCGATGGCGCCGATCCCAACAGTGTCCGCAACTTCTTCGACGAGATGATGGAAGTCGGCGTTGAGAGCATGATGGTTTCGCCGGGATACTCCTACGACAAAGCTCCCGACCAGAAGCACTTCATGGGGCGAGCTCGCATTCGCCGCATGTTCCGCACCATGCTTTCGAATCGGAAGAAGACCTGGCGCTTCAATCAATCGCCGCTCTTCCTCGAATACCTAATGGGGAAGCGCAACTACAAGTGCACTCCGTGGGGCATGCCAACCTACAACATTTTCGGGTGGCAAAAACCTTGCTATCTGCTTCAAGATGGATACGCCGAATCGTACAAAGAGTTGATGGAAACGACCGAGTGGGCGAATTACGGAACTGAGTCTGGGAATCCACAATGCGCGAACTGCATGGTGCATTGCGGCTACGAACCAACTTCAGTGAACGACACTTTTGGATCGCTGCGCGGATTCGCGGATACGGTGAAAGCCACATTCTCGCTGTATCCCGATAAAGACGCCCTCGGTCGATCTGGATCGCGAGACGCGGCCGGTGCATTCCTACAATCCGCTGGTGCAGATTCAACCGCCGATGGATTCGAGTGCTTCACACACGGTTTCGCAGGCCGAAGAAACCCGCGTATGAGTGGACGCGAACACGGACACGATCCTTCACTTCCGCATGCCGTGGGACACGCGACGCAGGTTCAAGTCGTAGCCCCCGAAGCGCGACCGACCGACGAACTCGAAGTAGTCCCTGGATTCGAGCGTGAAAACCTTCAAGGCTGGATTCCCGAACTCGCCACCGAAGCTGACGTCCGTGCCGTCATCGAAAAAGCATTCGATTATCGCGGTGACGTGACCATCACCCGCAAAAACAACCACGCCGAAATCACGGGATACCTTTTCGATCGCCGCATTGGTCCGACGCTCGACAATTCCGTCGTCCGCTTGATTCTTGCAAGCAGCAATGAACGTCCGTCGATCCCTTACTCAGAAATCGCAGCCATCGCCTTCTCCGGACGCGACACGGCCGCAGGCAAGAGCTACGAAGCCTGGGTAAAAAAATATTGGGAGAAGCGTGCGAAGGGCGAGAAGAATATCTCCATCGAGCCCGAAGCGCTGGAGTAGCAGACAAGCAGTTTTACAGTCTTGTCATCCCGAACGAAGTGTGGGATCTGCATTTCGTGGAAAGATGCAGATCCCTCACTTCGTTCGGGATGACAATTCGGGGGTCGTTAAATTTAATGTTGGTACTCGCCTCCGCCTCCCCGCGCCGCCAGGAACTCCTTCGCAATGCCGATATCGCATTCGAAGTTCAGCCCGCCGATATTCAGGAAAAACAAATGCCGGGAGAAGCAGCGAAAGCCTGCGCAGAAAGACTGGCGCGTGAAAAAGCCCTCGCCGTTGCCAGTCAGCGTCCCAACGACTGCGTTCTCGGAGCCGACACCGTAGTTGTCATTGATGGACAATTACTCGGCAAACCACGCGATGCCGCGGACGCAACTCGCATGCTGCGCCTCCTCTCAGGACGTAACCATGAAGTAATCACGGGGGTGTGTGTGGTGAGCAACGGTCAAACGAAGGGAGCGAGCGAAACCACGCTCGTGACCTTCAACGAAATTACCGACAAAGAAATTGCCGACTACGTCGCGACCGGTGAGCCGATGGATAAAGCAGGAGCCTACGCGATCCAAGGAATCGCCTCCCGTTGGATTCCTCGTATCGAAGGCGATTACAGCAATGTGGTGGGATTGCCCGTGGCGTTGGTCTGGCGGATGCTTGGGGGCAGTTCTCAGTTCTCGGTTCTCAGTTCCCAGAAAAACCCCGGCGCTTAGATTCTGTAGTTCGGTGCTCTTACTGAGAACTGAGAACCAGGAACTGAGAACTCTCTAAGCGGTCGGCGGCTTCTGCGCGTCTTTATTATTCTTGTCGTCCGGCTCTTTCATTGACGACTTAAAATTGCGGATGCCCTCACCTAGGCCCTTGCCTAATCCAGCAAATTTACTGGGCCCGAAAACGAGTAGAGCGATTCCGATAATCAACAGAATGTGCAGCGGCTGGAATAATCCTTCACCCATACATCCTCCAAATGACGCACGCGATCGCGCCCGGCAAACTCTAACGAAATTCTAGGCTTCCCTTAAGTTGGAGTCAAAGAAAGTCGTTGCCATCCATCCGCGACATCAGATCGATTCGATCAGTCCCGCCAGTAGTGCTGCACGTTTCGGCAACTCGGAAATCAGAATGTGTTCGTGCGTAGCGTGCGCTCCATCGCCCACGCCGCCAAGTCCGTCGAGCGTAGGAATGCCCAGCCCTGCGGTGAAATTGCCGTCTGAACCACCGCCCACCGCGGCTTCGTCGAGTTTCCATCCAAGGTCGCGCGCGATCGAAACGGCTTTCTTGTACAGCATCGCGATACCCGCGTTTCGTTCCATCGGAGGACGGTTGATCCCTCCGGTGACTTCGATTTTGCATTTGCGATTGAAGGGACGCAGGCTGCGCATCTTCTTATCGATCCCAGCGGCATCTTTCATACGTGTAATGCGGACATCGATTTGGGCGGTCGCTTCGGCCGGAACGACATTGGTCCGCGATCCTCCGCTGACAATTCCAACATTTACGGTCAATCCTTTTTTCAGATCCGTGAAGTTGGAGATTTTTTCAATCTGTCGTGCCAACTCCAAAATCGCGTTGACGCCTTTCTCGAAATCGAGCCCCGCATGAGAAGCCTTGCCCGTAATTCTGACGACGTATTCTCCGACACCTTTGCGCGCAGTCTTCACTGCTCCCCGAAAACCGTAGGACGGTTCAAGGACGAGCACAGCCGCCGCTTTTTTTGCCAGCGATTCGGTGATCGCGCGCGACGAATCGCTGCCAACTTCTTCGTCCGACACAAGCAAAACGGTCACGGGACGAGGCAAAGCACCATCCAATTCTGCGCTATTCCGATCTCGTATTCCCGCAATCGCATGGATCATCAATGCGATGCCGGTTTTCATATCGAGCACGCCAGGGCCAGTAAGCTTGTCCCCCGTGACGCGACACGGCATGCTCACAAGTGTTCCCAGCGGATAAACGGTGTCGTAGTGGCCGAGCAGCAAGACTGGCTTGTTGGCGGGGTTGTTAGATAACTTGCTAGTCGACTGGCCGACAAAATCCACTTGCAGGTGATTGCCAAACTCTCTCGCGGGATGAATGCGAATCTTGCCGCCGAGTTGTGAAAACTTGCCCGCGACTGCTTCGGCGACCCGATCTACCGCAGCTTTGTTGTCGCTAGGCGATTCGATCTCAACCAACTCACGGATGGTCGAGACCATCTGATCGCGTCGCTCGTTGAAATAGGAAAGACGGCGTTGCTCTTCTGGTGTGGCACGCCTGCCTTCTTGTCTGGAAACGGGATTCACGATTGATTATTCCTTCGGGATACGTGAACAATTGCGCATTTTGCCGCGAACTGCAGATCCCTCGCTTCGCTTGGGATGACAATTTATATCTGAAGACCATCCGTAAGGCGCCGAACTGTGAATTGCACTCTTACGCCGTTCCCCAAATTTCCCCAATCACCCTCTGGAAGTTCGCGCCCAACACTTTCTCAATCACAGCGGACGGCTGCCCGCGTTTGGCGAGGCCGACGGCGATGAGTTCCATGTGGTCCGGGCCGTTGAGATCGGGCACATAGGGATAGCGATCTTCTCCGGGAGCACCGATCCCAAGTTGTTTGCGGCGCGCGATGTCCTTGTCGAAGGCGGCTTTCTGCTCTTCGGTGAGAACAGTTTTCTGGATCGACCCGTCGGAGCCAATACCTACATGATCGGATCCACAAACATTAATCGCATGCACCACATGGTCCAGCACATGCTCGCGCGTTGGAATGGTCGGCGATGCGACGACATATGGCATGAGATAGACGCCAAAATATCCTCCACGATCGGCTAGGGCCTTCAGAATTTCGTCTGGTTTGTTGCGAGGATGCTGAAACACGGCAGCGCATCCCGAATGCGAAATCAGAACGGGCTTCTTCGATTCGGCGATGCTTTCGGAAGTCGTGCGGTATCCGCTATGGCTCAAATCGACGGCAATACCGAGGTCGTTCATCTTTTTGATGGCAGCGATGCCAGCCTTGCTGAGTCCGGCGTTGCCCGGTTCGAGGCACCCATCGCCGAAGAGGCTGCGATTGTTGTAGGTGAGCTGCATGATGCGGACGCCGAGTTGTCGAAACATTTCGATACGCTCGGGATTCTCTTCAAAGATCGACGTGTACTGAAAACCGAGCATGATACCAATTTTGTTTTCGTGTTTCGCGCGAGCGATGTCGGTATAGCGACGCACAATCAAGAACGTGTCCGGATGTTGCTCAACGAGGAAATCCACCCCTGCGATGTTGCCGATCGTGTCTTCAAATGTCATCTGCGACACCGTGCAGTTGACGGCTGTGATACCGGATTGCCGGACTGCGGCGATCACCTCGGCCGTTGGCGGCGGGTCAATGTCATTAGCCGGAGCACATAAAGAATCAATGACGATCGCGTTTCTGTAGAGGGCTGCGACGGCGGGCGGTTCGCTGTCGGTGGGGTCGGCCGTCGGCAAGAACGCTGAGGCATTGGCCAGCAGTCGCGGTGTCGCGAAAGCAGCCGCAGAAAGTTTCAAAAATCCGAGATTAAATTCTCGACGATGCATCGGCAAAGCTCCTGCGGAAGTTTACCGCATTGACCATCGTCCGCGATGCTGGCCATCTCCGAAATTCTCGTAGAGGCATGAATAGAGCCAAATCAATTCTGTTCCCAGCTTTTCGGGATGTTTATGTAGGATCCGTCGAGATCGGCAATGGATGCGCATCCCAACAACCTCATTGTGCGGTCGAGGTCAGCGCGCAGTATTTCGATCGCGCGATTGACGCCGGCCTCTCCAGCGGCTGCAAGCCCGTAGGCGTAAGCCCGTCCGCAAAGCACGGCGCTGGCCCCAAGGCATAGGGCTTTGACAATGTCGGTGCCGCGGCGGATGCCTCCGTCCATCAGGATTTCAATCTGACCGCCAACCGCTTTCACCACCTCCGGCAAAATGCGCAGTGACGCCGGAACGCAATCGAGCTGCCGTCCTCCATGATTCGAAACAGAAATTGCGGCGGCGCCTTCGTCAACGGCACGCCGCGCGTCTTCGGCAGTGAGAACACCCTTGATCATGATCGGACCGCGCCACGCTTCGCGAATCCAACGCAGATCGCTCCACGTTACGGTGGATTCCGCAAGGCCCGTGCCCACGTCAACGAGCGGCATCGGACCTTTGCCAGGAAGCACGACATTGGGGAGCGCGGGCAAGCCGCCATCAAGTAAGAAACTTGTGAGCCATCCCGGACGCGACGAAATTTGCGGAAGAAACGGAAACTTTTCCAGAACGCTGCCGCTGATCAGTTCCTTCATTCCGTTTCGATGATCGCGCTCGCGGATTCCGGCGACGGCGGTATCGATCGTTACTACGAGGGCAGCAAATCCCGCGGCGCGAGCCCGCGCGATCGAAGCCTCGGCGGCTGCTCGTCCTCCTAATAAATATAGTTGGTAGAAAACGGGGCCAGTAGACGCCGCTCTCACGTTTTCTAATTCGTGCCCCGAGATAGTGGAGAGGATATACGCCGTGCCAGCATTGCCTGCCGCACGGGCCGCAGCCACTTCGCCACCGGGATGCATGAGGCGACTGTATCCGACGGGAGCCAGCAAGAATGGGAGCGCCAGATCACATCCCAGAACGCTCGTACGCAAGTTGCAGTCGGAAAATGCGACTGCGTGACGAGGACGGAACGTGACATCGTCATACACACGGCAGCTCTCGCGAAGAGTGACTTCGCCCTCAGCTCCGCCATCGAGATAATCAAACACGACGCGCGGCACTCGACGTTGCGCGAGTTTGCGCAGGTCCGCGATGCAGACTGCTCGAGGTGAGGCCACGGAATGCGCTGCGCGCGAAGATTGGGTCATGTGATGGCTACGACGGTTCTTATTTCATTAAGAACGTTCATCTGAGAACGTCGACTTAAGAATGGTCATTCAGGAATTCTTGCCGATCATGCGTTTTGCCATGGCGGAGAAGAATGGCGCGCCCCAGGCGCCGATTGCAAGCAACGAACCGAACAGGAAGACTGCGTCAATGCTTGACCGTCCCGCCCGCACGAAGTACACATCTTTCAGATTGAGCCAGAGAGCGTATTCATCGAGTGTCAACGCCGCGCCCATTCCGTAGAGCAGTGACATGAAACTGCTGGCGAAAATCGATGAATCGTCACTACCATTGCCAAATTCACAGAGCCATCCGTATCCGACACCAAGCAACGTGAAAATTCCGATCACGAGATGATGGATGTGGCGACCATCCATGATGATGTAGTGGAACGGTGGAATTTGGTGCAGGATGCAGAAGACCATGCCGCGAACGATCGCGAATGTCAGAAAAAAACTGACGGACGCGAGAAATAGTCTACGACGCGGTCGATCTGCGATATGTTCGCGAACAAGTGAACCGAGGCGCGTGCGATGCAGAAGAAAGAGCAGCACCGAGATCATCGCTGCCAGAAGCAGAAACAAAATTCCGACGTTACGCCAACCCATGGTGGTTTGGACCTCAAGAAATGGCAACAAGAAATCTTGCAACTAATTTATTAGTTGCTCGTTTCCGAGCGCTCCAATTCCCACGCTCGGCGTCGACTCTTCGCGCGTCCCGCGCGCCACAACCCTTGGGCGAGATGCGCGATGCAATACTCGGGCATAATATCTCAACCAGCCTGCGTCCAGAAAACGGGGACGACGATTAAGGACTTTACTTGCCCAAACTCGAATCTTTCTTCCGTTGCCAGAACAAATATCGAATCGTCTTATCTCTGCTACTTTGCGCCGCCGCTGCGTTTGCCCAGCCCGTTCCGTCGCAACTCGTCGACGGATTAAAGTGGAGACTTATCGGTCCCTTTCGTGGTGGCCGCGCGGTTGACGCCGCAGGCGTGCCCGGAGACGCGACTACTTTTTATTTCGGTGGGGTGAACGGTGGGATTTGGAAGACAACCGACGCCGGCGTAGTTTGGCTCCCAATTTTCGACAGTCAACCCGTGGGATCGATCGGCGCCCTCGCAGTGGCTGCGTCCGATCCAAAAACGATTTATGCGGGAACCGGTGAATCCGACATTCGCTCGAACCTTTCGTCAGGCAACGGCGTTTACAAATCGACGGACGCCGGAGCGACGTGGAGTCACGTCGGCCTCGAAGATACGCGACAGATCAGCCGCATAGTGATCGATCCGAGCAATGCAAAGATCGTTTATGTTGGCGCGCTGGGACATGCGTATGGTCCCAACGATCAACGAGGTGTGTTCAAATCCGTTGACGGCGGATCGCATTGGACGCGCGTTCTGGATCTGGGAACCGAGATTGGAGTTTCAGACTTGGCAATCGCGTCCGCTGCTCCACAAGTTTTATTCGCTGGAGTGTGGCACGCACATCGCCCACCCTGGAGCACCTATGCTCCGCTCGAAGGTCCGGGCAGCGGACTTTATCGCTCGCTGGACGCAGGACAGACTTGGTCGCGCCTGAGCGGAAATGGCCTTCCTGCAGGCGATTGGGGCCGCGTCGGAGTGGATGTCACAGCAGATGGCAAGCGAGTGTATGCATTGATCGAAGCGCGACGATCTTTGAACGAGGAAGCAAGTCGAGGTAAATCAGGACTGTACCGCTCCGACGATGGCGGCAACACGTGGGTACTGGCGAACTCCGACCCGCGATTGACGGGACGCGCATGGTATTTCAATCGACTCACAATCGATCCGAATAATCCCGACGTGGTCTACATGCCGAATGTTGCTCTCTATCGATCGGAAGATGGTGGAAAAACAATTTCGATCGTGCGGGGCGCGCCGGGTGGAGACGACTATCACCAACTCTGGATCGATCCAAAAAATTCGGCGAGGATGATTTTAGCCACCGACCAAGGAACAACGATCAGTGTCGATCACGGTCAGACCTGGAGTACCTGGTACAACCAGCCCACGGCTCAGATGTATCACGTGACGACGGACAATCAATTTCCCTACGTCGTGTACGGCGCGCAACAAGATAGCGGCGCTGCGGCAGTCCCCAGTCGCACCGATCACGGTCAAATCACGCCGCGCGATTGGTTTCTCCCCGGCTCAAGCGAGAGCGGATATCTTGCCGTCGATCCGAAAGACCCGAACATTATCTATCTGACCGCGAGCTACGGCGGTGTGGATCGCTTCAACCGGCGCACCGGTTTCAGTCAGGACGTTAGCCCCTGGCCCGCGTCCGGATTTGGCGGCGAGATTAAAGATCGCAAGTATCGTGCGCCCTGGACGCCCGTACTGGTTTTTTCGCCACTCGACCCCCCTGCGCTTTATCTGGGGACGCAGTATGTAATGAAGACCAACGATGGCGGATTACATTGGCAGGTGATCAGTCCTGATCTTACGGGTGCGGTTGCGAATCCCACTGTCGTAAATTCCACTTCGCAAGCGGAATCCGACGAAAAGAAGCCATCGAGTCCACCAAGCCTCGAAGAGGCGAAGCACACCGGGTATGGAGTCGTTTTCACAATCGCGCCATCGCCCATCGATCGCGATTTGATCTGGGCAGGAAGCGATACGGGATTGATTCATATCACGCGCGATGGAGGAAAGAGTTGGAAGGATGTGACTCCGCCGGGACTGAGTGCGTGGAGCAGGATCTCGCTGATCGAAGCCTCGCATTTTGATCCAGCCGTGGCTTACGCGGCGGTCGATCGCGCGCGACTCGACGATCAAACTCCCCATCTCTATCGCACGCGCGATTACGGGGCGACCTGGCAACCGATCACGAACGGAATTGATTCCCATGCTTTCCTCCGAGCAGTTCGTGAGGATCCGCAGACAAGAAATTTGCTCTTTGCGGGGACGGAATTGGGAGTGTACGTGTCGTTCGATGATGGCGATCATTGGCAAACGTTGCAATCGAATTTGCCTGTCAGTTCCATTCGCGATCTTGTGATCCATGGAGATGACTTGGTCGTCGCCACTCATGGCCGATCATTTTGGATTCTCGATAACATCGCGCCACTCCGACAGGCCCTGGCAGCGAGCCGCGCGAACGGTCCGTGGCTCTACCATCCCGCCGAAGCAGTCCGCATCGATAATGATTCCTTTCCGGGCACGCCTCTACCACCAGAGGAGCCAACCGCCGAGAATCCTCCGAACGGCGCCATCGTCGATTATTTTCTGCCGTCGGCCGCAAGCACGGTCCAGCTGGAGATTTTCGACGCGCAGCAGAATCTTGTACGCAAGTTTTCTTCGGATGATCCATCACCCGCAAAACATCCCCCTCTTCCAGTCGCCGACCGCTGGTTTCCCAAGCCCCAACAGATTGAGAAATCCGCGGGAATGCATCGGTTCGTGTGGGATTTGTCATGGGGCAGTTCCGGTGGTCCGAATGCGGACGAGGAATCCGAGTATCGCAATCCCAGAGGGCCGAGAGCGCAGCCGGGAATTTATCAAGTGCGCCTGACAGTTGATGGCAAAGTACAAGAGCAACCGATCAATCTCGTGATGGATCCGCGTTCTGCCGCGACGACCGAAACGCTTGCGCAACAGGCGAAGTTGGGACGTCAGATTTTCTCCGAAACGATTGAAGCGAGACGCGCGCTGGCTGAAATTGGGTCGGTGCAGAAGCAACTAGCAGATTTGCAGCAAAAATCATCGCCGCAAACCGTCAAGTCGGAATTGGTAATGGCTCAGTCGGCTATTGAGGCGATTCTGACAGGCAAAGGTCGAGCGACAGGCACCCGATCACAGGAAAGCCAAGGCCTACAAAATGCTTACACAGGCCTGGCGTCGGCTCTACAAGTTGTGGAGGGCGGGGATCGTGCTGTGCCGTCGCAAGCGATTGCGGTTTACGAAGAATCCAGCGAAGAGATCAAGGCCCGCATCGCCGAATGGAGTGTATTCAAGCGAACAAAACTGGTCGACTTGAATCGGAAGCTGCACGATGCCAGTCTTAGTCCAATTGCAATTGCTGAGATTGAGCAGCAAGTTGAAGTTTTAATGACCCGATAAGAGTCTATTTTGGCGACCGTGCCCTTTGCGGCTCACTAAAACTTATGCGGAACCCATTGCAGACCGGGGGGTCAGTGGAGCAAAATTCGCTCTCAGACTCCCAATTTTCTCGCGGTGCATTTTTACAAGGTTTTCAGATATTCAATAATCTGCATTCGCTCTTCCTCAGATAATTTTCGTCCGATAACGCCTTTTCCTTTGGGTCGGTCATCGAACTCGTGTCCCGCATTCGAGTTACCCGGCAGATCGGTACGGAATTCAGTGGCTCCCTCTAGCGGGGCCGTGTTGAGGCCGAGTTTAATCGGGTCATATTGCTTATTTCCCAGATAGAAAACCTTGGGACGCTCAACAGCGGGCAGAAGTATCGAGTACAGATTGGGAACCGAACCGTTGTGCAAGTAAGGCGGAGTCGCCCAAATTCCATTATGCGGACGGGCCTTGTACGCCAGCGGCGATCGCAGCTCGTTCTTGCGATAGCCGTTCCATTCCAACTGCTGTTCCGGCGTAAGCTTGTAGTCCCTCGCAGCCTGGTCGAGCACTTTCTGTGTAATGAATTTCAGACCGTCGCCCGCGGTGACGGTGCCTTGCCCAAGTGGTCCAGTATCCGCACGCCGATCGTAGAAGTTTTGCGCTTCCCTCGGATCAGTTCCGATTTCCTCCAAAGGGATCATCGTCACTTTGAAAAACTGTCTGCCTTCGCTGTCGGTGTAGTTTGTCCAATGCTCAGGCTTGCGCCCTTCGCCTGAAAACATCGGCGGCTGATGGCAGTGCAGGCAGAGTTCGTTGTAGAGCTTGCCACCTTTTGCCGCTTTATCCTGATCGATCTTTCCCAGAATCTCCTCTGGCCACTTCGGAGACCAGACACCATTCCCAGCTTCTGTCCCGCCAAGTAACAATTCAATTTCGTGCAGGTTTTCAAATTGAATCGTGCTTTGGAACTGCACTCCGGGATAGCCAACCAAGTTGATGCGTGATCGCACGCCAAGAGCCTCGCCCACGTTTCTGCCCATTGGCTGTTGGATGGATCCGTTGTATTGCACCCAATCCATCCAAGAGGCGTCCCAGATCGGCGGATAATTTACCGGGCCGTCACCCACTTTCAGATTCTTGTCGTTGTTCAGTTCCGTTCCGAAAACAAAGTTTCCAATGCGCGCGAGCGCATCGGTTCGTCCATACCCTTCCGGAGTCGGAAACAAATGGCGAGTGGCTTTGAATTCAGTGAAGCTAGTATCGAGAAAATATTTGAGAGACTTGCTCAGCAGCACCTGATCGGCATGCGAGTGATTCGGTCCGAGCACTCTGTTCGCAAACCTGCGAAAGCGAAATGGATCGTAGTACGTCCAAGTAACGGCGAGTCCAATCGCTTGAGTAAATTTCTGCAGATCGATTAGCGACGGACCCGCTTCGATGCGAATCGCCTTCGTACCGTAAAACAACTCTCCCGTATGACAGGCCGCGCAGGTCAGTCCAAGCACAACATTTTTCTGCCCGGTGTAGGGATCAACAAAATGATCGTCGCGCGCGAAGCCCACGGGTAGCGCATCGCGATTTTGCTCGTATGCGGGATCGGGAATAAAACCAAAGCCTTGTAAATAAGCGTCGTCCCTAAACGGAGGCGCACCCGTGAGGGTGAAGCGCGGCTGTTCCAACGCGAGAAACCAGGCGTACGGAATCAGTTCGCTGCCCTGCGGTGTGTGGTAGTAGTGCTGCCGTTGATCGTCGGTCCAGTTCTGCGGTAGCCATGCCACTTGCGCGGGGCGATCGATCTTTGGGACCTCCAAGCTGTTATGGACGGTGAAGATCGCAATCACCGCTACGCATACTGCCAGCAAGCCGAGCGTCGTGAGTGCAGCGACCAAGCTGTTTCGCCCGACATTGGATCGCACTGGCGTGGCAGGCGTCTGCGGCGGAATCACAGGTCGCGGCATCATTTCGCAGGAATTTTCCTGCTCCGTGACATACTGCTGCGGCAAATTCTTCGGACGATACTTCGCGACATCTCGGATGCGATCAAAAACGCTTTGGTGAATATGCACGCCGTCCGGAATCAAACGCGTGCGTCCCAGATTGACGGTAATTCCGCGCTTCCAGTTTGGGGCGGTCTGGCCGGGAACCGCCACCGGATGGTAAAAAAGCTTGGGCCATACCTCTCCCAGCCACCAGAAGCCGTGCAGCGATTTATGTATCGGTCCCTTAGGATCCGGCGCCGCATAGGGCAACTTTCCACCCAGTACATCAATCACTTTCTGCGGATCCAACCACAACCCAGCAGATTGCGCTTCGCACAACATCCACCGCAATGCGATCTTTGAAAGCCCAGTCTCCGCCTCGGCATAACTACCCCCCACATCGGAGTGCACGCCCGCAAACCAAACTTCTTTTACATCCGGGGGCGGAGTCGGGGGGAGATGAATCAGGTTCTGCCTAAAAAATGCGCGCCTTTCATCGATCGATACCGCATGGCGCACGATAGAAGCGTCTGGCAACGTCGCGGTATAAGGAAGGTGGCCGCCTTTTGTGTGAATGGGATCGAGAATCCATCCCACCGAACTGACGGTGTCCCACAATCCTACAAAATATGGCTTGCACGGGACGCTGAACGTATTTCGAAATCCAGCAGCAACCTGAAATTTATCTTGATCGTTGCTCTTGTAAAGCCGCAGCGCATAGGGGATCAGTGGCTCATTGCCCGGCGTCAGCAACCCGCACATATGCAACAGTCCGCATAGCGCACGAGCGGTATATGCACCCCGACTGAAGCCAAATATGAAAACCTGATCGCCCTCTTCAAATTCCTGCATGAGGAATGAATAGACGTCGGCGATGTTGTCGGAGAAGCCATAGCCAAACGCCAGTCCGCGAATCTCGGTCCACCACTTGCCGACCGCAGTCAGCGCATTTCGCGAACCCATCGTTCCAACACCGGGATGGTAATAAGCAATCTGCTTTTCCTGCGCGGAGAGCGTCCAGTAGAGCTTTACGACATTCGAATTCGCCCAACCGTATTCGTTTCCGGTTCCGTCGCAACAGATAACGATATTTTTTGGCATACGCTCCCCAGAAGAAATTGTTATTTCTACGGTCGTCCGGCGGACCGATCCATCCTTGTCAGCGAACATCCAAAAGCAAAAAAGACGGACCAAATCCGAGAACGCGTTTGATTCTTGACCAGTTGATGGTCAAGTCTCGAGGGAAGAAAGGAAGATGAAACGTATTCTGCACGCGAGCAGACTGAGAGTCAACCGTGCCTTGGTGGGTTTTTCATGACATACTGGTTGCGAGATTGGGTTGCGAAATTCAGTTCCGCTTTCCGCAACTGTTGGGCGATACTGGCCGACTTGCTTTGCTTCCTAGTATTTCCACATCCGGATCTCATTCCCGCTACGTTCGAAATGGACCTCGTCCATCAGTTGCCGGATCAGATACACGCCGCGCCCGTGATCGGCATACAGGTTCTCATCTTGCTTGGGACTGGCGATCAATTCGGGACGAAAACCGGGCCCTGGATCGGTGACGATGATTACGATTCGACCGTTGGGATCAGACTTTAGCTGACAGCGAACCTCTTTCGTGGGATCGTTCCCGCATCCGTGAACAACGGCGTTAGCTAACGCCTCTTGCACGGCAAGCGCAATTTCAAATCTCTTCTGTTCGGGAACTTCCAGTCGCGTTAAGGTTTCGGAAATGTTATCCGACACCGCGGCGATCGCCTCGGAGTTCGCCGGCATATTCAAGTCAAGCAGATCGGATAACTCGTTGCCTTCTGGGCCGCTGCCTAATTCATCTGACACGGAGTCTCATTTCGTTCTCGAATCCCAACGACACGCGTTCGTTACGCGAAAGACAGTATTGCCGTGTCGTCGTCATCGAAAATCTCGAATAGGTTGAGAACGCCCACCAGTTTCAAAGTCTGTATCGCAAATTTGCTTGGTTGCACCAGTTTGATGCTCCCGCCCAGTTGCTTGGTGTTGGCTAGAAATTTCACCAGCAAACCGATTCCACTGGAATCGATGATGGTCACCCCCGCAAGGTTCAGTACGATGCGCGTGTCCCCATTGGCAATCGACTCTTCCATCGCCTTGCGCAACTCGTCCACCGCGGAACCTAGACGAAGAGGTCCCTGGAGTTGTATTAGCTGCACGTTCGAACGTTTACGGACGCTTATGTCCAAACTATCCTCCACCACGATTGCGCCGCTAAAGCTTCAAGATGAAGACGAACACGATGAGCGGTGCTGATCGCGTTCAAAGTTACGGGAAGCGGCTAAGATTTGCAATGGTGCCAATGTGCCAGCTAGAGCAGGCATTCTCTTTCACTTTGCGGAAAACACTGGGGGAAATTGGACGATGATTTTTCGTAGAAATACGTTGGATGGGACGGACATCAATAATTCATCATCGAGGGACGAAAATTTGACATAATCCCGTTGTCAGAGTCGACGACGTACAACGGACATAATCATGCGTGCAACCAGCCCTCGCACCGAATCGACCCGCTTCAGCGTAGTCATCGTTACCGACGACGAACGCGTACGCCCCGAGGCTGAAGCCCATCTCTCTGAGGGATATGACCTGACTCTGCTTCAAACCTGGGATGAACTCACTGCCTTGATCGATCAAGGACTGCCAGACGCCATTCTGCTCGACCTGGAAACCGTGGGACAACGAAGTCAGGACGGCATCACCGCCCTTACGGAACTCCGCGCCCTGGGACCAGACCTGGTGCTGATCGGGTTGACTCGTTCTAACAGTCGCGCCCTTCGTCTGCAGGCGGTGGCGGCCACCGTAGACGACTATTTCGTGGCGCCAATCGACTTCCAGGAAGTGCAAAGCGTGCTGAAGCGTGCGTTGGAGAAGCGCGAACTGGAAATCGAGTGTCGGCAGCAGCTAAGCGAACGGTCCGAACGGCCCGAGCAAAAATCATTTTGCGACCTCATCGGAGGAAGCGAGCCCATGGGTCGTGTCTACGACGCTATAAAACGGGTCGCGCAGAGTACCAGCACTGTGCTGATCCGTGGAGAAAGTGGAACCGGCAAAGAATTGGTCGCACGAGCGATTGTTGCCACGGGGCCACGGGCGCAAAAGCCATTCGTCAGCATCAATTGTGCGGCGTTGCCGGAGAACTTGATCGAGACCGAGCTGTTTGGGCACGAAAAGGGTGCCTTTACCGATGCGCGGGCGGCGCGGGCGGGCCACATCGAACTGGCGCACACTGGGACGCTTTTGCTGGATGAGATTGCGACTCTCGGCTTAGCGTTGCAATCCAAACTGCTAAGGGTGCTCGAAGACCGCGCCGTGACTCGGATCGGCGGACAGAACGCGCGAAAGATCGACTTTCGACTGATCGCGGCCACCAATGAAGGTCTCGAAGAGATGGTCCAGGCGGGTCGCTTCCGAGAAGATCTCTACTACCGCATTAACGTCGTGCCCATCACACTGCCTGCCCTGCGCGATCGACCGGGGGATGTTCCGATTTTAATGGACCATTTCTTGCGCCTCTATTGTGGATCCAACAACGTTCCCCTAAAACGCCTCGATCCTGAAGTCATGCAGATTTTGGAAGATGATGCGTGGCCGGGCAATGTGCGCGAGTTGGAAAATCTGGTGCAGCGGCTCGTTCTTATGGTGGATGGACCTGTGATCAAGGTTCAGCATTTGCCGCAGCGCCTTCTATACAACAATGCAGCCAGTCAGGAGTCTTTGCTGATTCCGGAGGGCGGCGTCAGTTTTGATGAAGAGATCGCGAAGATCGAAGTCGCTTACCTAACAGCAGCCCTGCGGCGCTCCGACGGCAGCAAGATTGGGGCGGCGCGCTTGCTGCAGGTGGACAAACAAAAAATGCACTACCTCTGCCGGAAGTATGGCATCGGGAAGGATTGAATATCTCTCCATAAGCGACCAGACCACCTCGATGTATTAATAATTAATACTTTGGAGATTAAACTTTAATACTTCAGAATGGCGTAGTTCGGAGATCACTGCTCCCCACTTCAACGTTTCACCTCTAAGTGATTGAGTAGGCAGCCAGTTTACGGAAGCGACTGGGACGTTCAGGATTTGGCATCGCACCTGCTCTATACACGATCGAGCACGACGAACGAAAAAATAATCCAGGAGAGTGTGGAATGTCGATTCAGAAAAAGTCCTTGATCGGAAACATGACAGCAGCCAAGAAGGCCATCGTTGCGACCAATTCTGGTTCGGCAACCGTCGTCCCCAGCAGCCTCGCGACCCACGGTTTTGCCACCAAGAACCTGGCGACCAAGAACTTAGCCACCAAGAATCTGGCAACCAAAAATCTTGCCACCAAAAACTTGGCGACGAAAAACCTGGCAACCAAGAATTTGGCTACAAAAAATCTCGCTACCAAGAACCTCGCGACGAAGAACCTGGCAACTAAGAACTTGGCCACGAAGAACCTGGCAACCAAGAACCTCGCCACTAAGACTCTCAAGTAAGCTAAGTCAGGACGTCGGACTGTTCGGTAGGTTTACAAAGGATCGCGCCTCGACGCGATCCTTTGTCGTTTGTGTCCTAGTCGTTCGCACCGCAATTGCGCCTACCAAAATTTTCTTTGGGCGAACTCCCGCACTATGTTCCATATAAATCCTGCCACGCTTTGCCTGGCCACTCGAATCTTGGCATCGCCGGACATCCCCGGCCTCAATTCTCCCGGATTCTCTACTCGGACGGTGGCGATGTAGTAGCGCGGGGGTGCGCTGCCTTTATATTTTTCCTGAGAAATCAGACCCGGTGCGATGTCGGACGATGCTGGCGTGATGGAGTCAACGGTTCCGCGCAGTGGGCGAAACAAAGACACCAATTTCAGTGAGCAGCTCGCCTCCGAAAATACTTTGTGAATTTCGAATTCAGGAATGAAGATGCGGGCTTGGAGCGACCGAATATCGTCCACCTCGGCCAGTTCGGACCCCTCACTCACAAACGAACCCGCCAGATTGGCGACGGATGGGGTAACCACAACTCCCGCAATTGGACTCGAAATATCAAGAGCTGCCACCTGCGCTGATAGAGAAAGGCCGCGTTGCAAATCAGCCGACTGCTCTGCGCGAGCTGTACCCAATCCGGTGTAGTTCACCTGCGCTTCTCGCGCATCCGCTTCTGCGGCCCTTAAGTCCGCTTGCGCCTTACTCGATTGCTGCCGGAGACCCAGATTCTCCAGTCGCAGAATGGTCGCGTCCGCAGCCACCGTCCCTCCCTCTTCCGTCAGCACCTGTGTGACCTGCCCAGCCACGGGAGCACGCACGATCGCGCGCTTTTGCGCCTCCAGGAAGAAACGTCCCTCAACATTTTCTGGCCACAATGGTACAAAAACGGCGATCAGAATCAGTGCTGCGACCGCGAAACCGCGACGACCTCCAAACCATCGTCGAATCATCTCTGCTTTGTCCAGATACAAGTCCTTCATGAATCTTGCGAAGGTCCGAAGGCGGCCCTTGAAGATCACGAAAGCTAACAGACACGATGGAACGAAAGCCCACTCCGGACTGAACCGCGAGAACACGTTGTAGGAGAACCGCACGATCGCAAAGAGCAGAGTGTAGCTGTAGAGTCCGGAAAGGATTGCGTAGATGGAAAAGAGCACTTTGCGACGAGCAGAGTAGTAAGGGACATCGACCGGCAAGCGAAACAGATTCCGTTTGACCCAACTGCTGAGATATTCCGTTGAGTTTTCTTTGATCGTAGGAATACCGACCAACTCGCCGAGCAAGTAATAGCCATCGAGTTTAATCAGCGGGTTCAGGTTCATGAGAACCACGGCGACCCCGGTGATGAGCATCACCTTGTACGTGAAGTCGTGGATCGGGCTGCCCGCAGGCGTTCCCCACCAAACGACCGTCGCCGCCGCACAGAACATGAGTTCGACCCAGATCCCAGCAAAAATCGCAGCTACTCGCGGCCACTTCGAACCGTAAACATAGACCTCGGAGATGTCCGCAAAAAAGGCGGGAGAAAAATAGATCAGCATGAAGCCCATGTTGTGGACCTGTCCGCCGAAATGCTTGCACGTCACGGCGTGGGCAGACTCGTGGAAAAATCCGAGTCCGCAGAACAGCAGCCAGAATTCAGCGAGATCGGCAGCGCCTTTGTCGGTGAATGTGTAGTACTGAACCGTGTCTTTCCAAATCTCGCTCCATCCGCTGATGAACACCGCGGCCATGATCGCGAACATTCCCAGGACGCCGCAAACAAACCAGCGGCTATAAACAAATTTCACGGAGTTGTAGAGTTTGCTGATGTGCGTGTCTGGATCCCAACTAGCAATCACTAACTGGCCCATATCGATCGTCTTTTTCTTTACTCGCTTCTGTCGCTGATCTGCGAGTTTCTGGGTCGCCGTGACGTTCTTTTCGAGCGGGGTCTTGTACCAAAACTCCAGCTCTTCGAGGGATCCGGCAAGCTCGCGAACCTGGTCTTCGTCGACCGCCATCCCGGTCTGCTCTTGGAATAATTCCGCGACCTCTTTATAGGATCGCTGTCCGTCAAAAAGTTGAATCAGAGACCATTGATCCGGATTGAAACGATATACGTACGTTCCACCGGAGACGACGCCGACCATGGTGGGCGATCCATCTTCGATATGCTCACGCATGACGAGTTTGGGATGAAGGCGCGGATATCCTTTAATTCGCCGCACAGGCAGTTCGGGAAGTGCGACGTTGAGGACTTCCGAGAGATTCATTTTGGATCTCGCAAGCGGATATTGGCAGTCATTCCCGGACGCAGATTCGTGAACGGACCGAGCAGTTCCGCAGTCACATCAATCGTGTCGCTCGCCGGATCGACCACGGGGCTCACCAGCACAACGCGCGCCTGGTGGACTTCGTCTGGAGTCGCAGACGCGACTACAACAAGTTCCGTCCCCTTATGCACGCGGCCCAAGTAAGCTTCGGGCAATGCGAACTTTACTCGCAGCGGTGAGACTGCCGATATCCAAAGGAGCCGATCATTTTTCGCCACTTCCTGTCCGACGTGGAGATAGCGGCGAGCAACGACACCGTCGAAGGGAGCCATGATTTTCGTTTTCTCGAGTTCCAGTTCCAGTGATTTCAGCATCTCTTGCGCGTATTTCATGTCTTCGCGCTGACGCTCTACTTCGAACTCGGCCGCCTCGTATTGGTATTTTGTTTTCTCCGCTTGTTCTTTGGCGATGATGTTTGCTTTCCACAATTGTTCCGATCGATCGCGCTCCGCGCCCGCTACTTTCGCGCCGGACTCCCAGTTCTTGAGGTCAGCCTCCGTGCTCCGCGCCTTCGCGGCGGCCGCGTCGCGATTGGCGACGAGTTGACGGTCGTCGAGCTTGGCGAGCAGTTGTCCTTTTTTCACGGATGAGCCGGTCTCAACGAAAACTTCTGCCACTACTCCATCACGCTGGGCGGCGAGTTCCACTTGATTTTCTACAACGATCGGTCCGGAGGCGATGTACTCGGGAGCGGGTGCTTGCGGCGGGGCGGTGATCTCAGTGGCAGCCTTGGCCGCAGGTTGCGAAATTGGCGGAGCCGCAGCCGCGGGCGATGCGTTCGAACTGCACCCAGGCAGCACAACCGTCACGCCAAGTATTGCGAGCCACGCCCACCCGAAGCACTTCTGCATTACGAATTCTCCAAAATATTTCTCAACCACCACGGCCTTACCAACCAAACCACGACCACAACTTGCCCCAGATCCAGAGCGCTGTGCCCCGGAACAGGACAAAGCCGGCGGGATGCCAGCCGACTGACACCTTGCCGTGCCCCTGCATTCCGGGGCGTAACGTCCCATCAGGATTCGATACATTTACGCGGGCGACGAAGAAGCGTTGTTCGGATTCCACCTGGCTCTGCGGACTGACAACCGTTACTTCGCCTCGAAACGTCTGCAACGGAAAACTTTCGAGCTTGACGGATGCAGGCTCGCCGCTGCGAAGCAACGTCGCATTGTCTTCAGGGATTGCGATGTCAACGGTGACATGAGAATTTTCGATAATCTCGGCAAGCGTATCGCCATGCATGAGCCGACGGCCCACCGAATTCTGCACCTGTGGAGTCGTCACAATGCCATCAAACGGAGCGCGAATCGCGACCCTATCTAACTTTTCGCGCGCTTGGCTTAACTCCGCTTTGAAGTAATCCGCCTTGACCCGTTCCGTTCCCGCCAAAGTGCCGTCGTTCTGTGCCAGAGCGCGATTCATGGTTGCTATGGCTTCGTCGTATTTGGATTGCGCAGCAGCCAGGTCAGCACGGTAGTTCCAGTCCTCGAGTTCCGCGAGCACGTCCCCCTGCTTGACGTGATCGCCTTCATGGATTGAAACACTCTTCACCACGCCATCGATCCCCGCTTGCACTTGTACGGTGCGCGCCGAAGATACGGTTGCGTCTCCGGAGACACGCATCGGAAGCGGGCAAAAAATGAGAAAGAGGACAGCGGCCATGCCACCTGCGGTCATTAGCGCCCGCCGACGTTTCTCCATCTCCATGAACCGCTTTTTCCTCTGCAGTAGCGGCTCCAGCAAATTGATGAATGGGACTTCTCGGTACAGCGACGCATTGCGCAGGGCAACGGTAGCTTGTCCGGCCAGCACCTTGATAATTTCCAAATGAGCGACGGTCAGAAAATCGGGATCGCTGCTCTCGAAGGCGAGTACTCCGAGCCGTCCCTGGTCGTCAATGAGCGGGAGCGCGTAGAACGCGCGCATTCCAGTCGCTGAAAAGTAGGCGGCGAACCGCGCCTGGGTTTCAGGACGAGTATCGTCGATCCGATCTTCGTGCTGCGTAATGTGGGTTTCTTCGTTTGAAATCGAAGCCCACTCCATGATTTCCTTCAAACTGGAAACGGCGGGATCGGACTGGTTAATCTGGGTCACTCCCGAAATCGCCTTCATCTGCAACGCACCGCGCTGTTCGAGGGCGATCGCAGCGCGTTCGAAAGCAATAATGGCCTGCGTGTGGTTCACCACTACTTGCAGTACGCGGTCCAGATTTAAAGTAGAGGTAATCTCGCCACTCACTTCGACCAGAGTCTGCAGGATCTCAACTTTGCGTTCCGACTGCAGCAGACTGGCATTGTGCAGAGCATTGCTGGCGGTTTCGCAGATGTTCATCAGAAGGAACTGGTCGTCGTCGTCGAACGGCGCGCCGTCCATGCGATTGACTGCTTCGACCACACCCACGAGATTCTCGCGCTCCATCAGTGCGCCCGCGACAAGCGAGAACACCGCCGCTTCTTCGTGTCCAGCATTACGTTTCTGCAGCCGCTCGTCGTCGGAATCATCGATCAAGACCGGCTCGCCAGTGTCGGAAACATCTCCCGCGATTCCTTCTCCCGGCTTCTGCGTTCGGCCCAACTCGACTGTCGGATCAACTCCAGCAATTCTCACCAGCTCAAGCGTTTCGCCATTCACCATCCACAGATTGATTCCCTGGACACCCATCACTTCCTGGACTTTTTTGGCGATGATTCCCAGCAACTCATCCATTTCAAGGGTCGAGTTGAAGACCTTTTCGAGGTCATACATTTGAGTGACGCGGCTTATGGACTGCAAACTCGCGTTCCGTTCACTCTCATAGGACAGCGCGGCCGCGAGGGCAGGCGAAGCGAGAGTTGCAATCTCCTGCAACGCTTCCAACATCGCCTCGGGCAAAGGATGTTCGTAGCTGACCAACTCGATCGCTCCAAAAAGAGTCTCATCGGAAAGCAACGGGACATACGCGAGCGCAGCCACAGTGCGCCGGATATCAAGATGCGCATAGTCCTCGCGGCGCAGATCACCAGCCTCGAAAACCATGACCGCTTTGTTTTCGGCCACCGTTCCGAGAGCCCCAGCAGAAAATTCGAGCGTGCGAGCCACTTCGATTTCGCCAGCAGTCGCTTTACGTGTCCACGCCGGGTTTTCCAGATCCTCAATGATGTACACGACGGCCGCCGTGTCCGGCAGCAATTGCGCCACTTGCTCTGCCGTCACCTGGGCACGCGGACTCAACTCCGGACGAGCCAGCAATGCCGCCGCAAATTCCATCACGGGAATGGTGAATTCGGATCGTTGGATCGCCATTAACGAGTTGCCTTCAACGGCACTCCTGAGCTGGGTAGTTTCGACGCGACGAACAGTGCTCGCGGTGAGGGAGATTTTGCGATAAGCGCGAGCGTTTCGGCATCTTAAGCCGACCCAACACACAGGTCAACCCTTCATTTGCTGGGCCATCGAAGAAATTTAGCGTCCAGGTCTATTTGATCGGCCGCGAACCCGTGATGAGGATGTCGACGAGCCTCCTCGCACTTTGCTGCCAATCCGGGCCGGACGCCACGTGGGAGACGCCGATTAGAGCGCGGAGTAAATCGAACGGCTCTAAATCTTTACGAATATCGCCGCTCTTGATTGCGCGCTTCACTAAGGAATCAATCGCTCCCTGAATCTGAGTACGTGAACCTTCGTAAAGCTTCGAAGGGCCGCCGACAACAGAGTTGAGTGCAGGAGCAATGATTTGCTTAGTTGCAATGTAGTCCACAAACAAGAGCATCCAGGCTCGCAACGCCGCAGCCGGGGACATGGCGGCTGAGAATTTCCGTTCTGCCGCCGCTATTTTTTCTACCTCAGTGCGATAGACCGCTTCGATTAGTGCGTCCCGAGTAGGGAAGTGACGATACAGAGTGCCCGCGCCAACTCCTGCCTCCTTCGCGATGTCGTCCAAGCTGGCGTTCGCGCCGTAGAGGGTAAACGCCTCTTTTGCAACATCCAGAATACGCTCGCGGTTCTGCTGCGCGTCCGTACGCGGTTTTCGCGGGGTCATATTCTGTTTCTTGGGTGGCATAAAAAAAGTTGCAACCGGAGACACTCTCCGGTTATCTTATCTACTGATTCGGAGACACTCTCCGTTTTAATCGGAAGCAGGCATCCTGTCAATCCGATTTACGGGGTCTCCGCTTTTGAGAGGTGACGATAATGAATTCACTCGGCCGTTATCAGGTGTCAACAAATTCCAATCATCCTTGCCCCGACCTCATGACGATGGCGGAACGGGAGCTGTCAGCATTCTTCACCGTCATCACGCGGTTATTCGGGTCGGAACAGGCCAAGCTCTCGGCAGAAGACTGGCTGCGGGAGTTGGTGGAGATCGATGGTCTGCCGACTTCAACCCGCGAATGGCGATCATTCACGGCGAAGGTTGCGACTCGGCTCGCAGGTCGAGTCATCGCGTCATCCTCATCTTTATCCACCGAACCACAAGTTGCTTAGGAGGCAAAAAATATGCGTGTTTTTGTCACTGGTGCCACAGGTTTCATTGGTACGGCAGTTGTTCGCGAACTGACCGACGCGGGTCATCAAGCGCTCGGTCTTGCTCGATCCGATGCGGGCGCCAGGGCGCTTGCTGCTCTTGGAGACAAAGTCAAAGTTCATCGGGGTGATGTCGAAGATCTGGATAGCCTGCGCAGCGGTGCCGCCGCCTCTGAGGGCGTGATCCACACGGCTTTTGTCCATGACTTTGCTCGAATCAAGGAAGTCTGCGAGATTGATCGGCGCGCCATTGAGACGCTCGGTGCTGCGCTCGCCGGATCCGACCGACCTTTGATCGTCAGCTCTGGAACCGCCGTCGCCCACACGCCGGGCCGACTTACCACCGAGGAAGATGCGCCGAATTCCCCATTTCCGCGTGTGGCTTCGGAAGAAGCCGCAGCTGCGGTCGCGGCAAAAGGCGTGCGCGTTTCGGTGGTACGGTTGCCACAGGTCCACGATCCGGTAAAGCAAGGGCTCATCACTTACTTGATCGATCTAGCTCGCGCGAAGGGTGTGTCTGCTTATGTGGGCGAAGGCCTTAACCGCTGGCCCTCAGGACATCGACTGGATGTTGCGCGTCTCTATCGACTGGCGCTCGAGAGGAGCGCGGAAAAGGGGGCAGGACTGGCCCGGTATAACGCGGTCGGAGAAGAGGGCGTGCCGCTTCGAGAGATCGCGGAAGCAATCGGTCGTGGCTTGAAGATACCGATCGTCTCCAAATCGCCCGAGGAGGCAGGAGAGCACTTTGGTTGGCTCGCGCACTTCGTAAATCAAGATTTAGCGGCTTCGAGCGTCCTGACGCAGCAACGTCTGAAATGGCGACCCACAGGTCCTGGGCTCATCGCCGATCTGAATGCAATGAAATATTTCGAACATTCTGCGGATGCCGCGGTTTCGCGCTAGCTGACACGTTCGAGACAGTGAAAAGCAACTTAGAACGTCGGAACTTAGGGAGGGAAGAAAAATGACGAACATACTTGAGACAGCTTCGTTCGGAGCAACTTCGACCACAGATGAGGTTTTGTCCGGCGTGAATCTAAAGGGCAAACGAATTTTCGTAACCGGAGTTTCTGCCGGCCTCGGCGTGGAAACCGCGCGATCCCTGGTTGCGCACGGCGCTCAGGTTCTGGGCGCGGCACGGGATCTGAGCAAGGCCAAAGCTGCAACCGAACAAGTGCGAAAAGACGCCGCGGCCAATGGCGGCAGTTTTGAACTGATTGAACTCGACCTCGCGAATTTGAAAAGTGTGCGTGCCTGTGCCGACACGCTACTCGCAAAGGGAGAAAAATTCGACGTCGTAATCGCCAATGCCGGAGTAATGGCCACGCCCTTCGGCCTCACGGACGACGGTTTCGAAACGCAGTTCGGAACGAATCATCTGGGGCACTTCGTTCTGGTGAACCGGATTGCGTCCCTGATCCGCGATGGCGGGCGGCTCATCAACCTGTCTTCTTCCGGGCATCGTTATGCGAATGTAGACCTGAACGACATCAACTTCGAGCGCACGCCCTACGAGCCTTTCGTTGCCTACGGGCGATCGAAGACGGCGAACATCCTCTTCGCGGTTGCATTCGATAAGCGTCACAGCGGTCGGGGCGTGCGCGCCGCGGCTGTGCATCCTGGAGGCATTCAGACGGAGTTGGGCCGTTACGTTGAAGCCGGACGTTTCGAAAAATTACTCGCGGATATCAATCAGCAGCTTGCCGCCCAAGGCAAGGCACCATTCCAATGGAAGTCTATTCCTCAAGGAGCTGCGACTTCGGTGTGGGCAGCTGTCGTGGCTCCTGCTGACGAAATTGGCGGGCGGTATTGCGAGAACTGCCACGTCGGTCTCGTCGTACCGGACGACGTTGCTATCACTCCCATCAGCGAGGGTGTGCGCGGATATGCGCTCGATGCAGCGAAAGCCGACGCGCTCTGGAAGAAAAGTGAAGAATTGGTGGGAGAGTCGTTTTAGCGTTTCGCGCACTGCAAACTCATCAACTGTCGAAATTTTGGGAGGATCGAATGTCTAACAAAGTTTGGTTCATTACAGGCGCGTCTCGGGGTTTTGGACGCGTGTGGGCCGAAGCCGCACTAAAGCGTGGCGACAAGGTCGCAGCTACAGCACGCGCGTTGAGGAGCATTTCTGATCTCAAAGAAAAATACGCCGCAAATGTTTTAACTCTGGAACTCGACGTAACCAAGCCGGAGCAAGCCCGGCGTGCAATAGGGCAGGCGCACTCTCACTTCGGCAGGCTCGATATCATTCTGAATAACGCGGGCTACTCCCTGGTCGGCACGATTGAGGAAGCCAGCGCGGAAGAAGTTCGCGCTCTCTATGAGACGAACATCTTCGGCACACTTTCTGTAATCCAGGCGGCGTTGCCGTTACTGCGAAAGCAGGGGAATGGTCATATCCTCGGCGTATCGAGCGGACTTGGTCATGTGACGATGCCATTGATCGGCTATTACTGTTCTTCAAAATGGGCATTCGAAGCAATTCACGAAAGTTTGGCCACAGAGGTGAAGCCTTTCGGAATCAAAGTAACGATCATAGAGCCGGGCGCGTACGCCACCGAGTTTGGTAGTCCATCGTCTTTAAAGTTGGCAACCGGTCTCGACATCTATGCAGATCTTAGAAACCAGATCTACGAGCGCTTGCAGACCATTGAACGAGGCGATCCAAATGCGACGCCGGAGGCTATTTTCAAAATTGTAGATGCACAGAATCCACCGCTCCGGTTCTTTCTCGGCAGCCACAATTTGCCTTGGGTGCGGGCCGCCTATGCCGACCGGTTAGCAACCTGGGAAGCATGGGCATCCGTCTCAAACTCAGCCCAAGGGTAACCGCAGAAACATTACGTCGCGCAATCCTGGAAGAATCGAACTGGAGTTAGGAATCATGAAATCCAAAGATCTGGCCGGAAACTTCACCCTGCCCGGCACGTCGATGACGGTCAACCGTATGGGTTACGGTGCGATGCAACTCGCAGGCCGTGACGGCAATAAGTTGGTGTGGGGACCGCCTCGTGATATGGATGCGGCAATCGCTGTTCTGCGAGAGGCGGTCGCCAGTGGTGTAGATCACATCGACACATCCGATTTTTATGGGCCGCATGTCACGAACCAAATCATAAAAAAGGCGCTGCACCCCTATCTCGACGACCTGGTGATTGTCACCAAAGTCAGCGTCCGGCGCGGTGACGATGGATCATGGATTCCGGCTTATTCACGCGAGGAATTGACTGCAGCAGTCCACGACAACCTTCGTAATCTGGGACTGGATGTGCTCGATGTGGTCAACCTTCGCAGTATGTATGGTGTCCATGGACCCGCTGAGGGGTCGATCGAAGCGCCGCTCGCAGTTCTCGCCGAACTCCAGCAAAAGGGTTTGCTGCGTCATATCGGTCTCAGCAACGTCACTTCAACGCAGATAGCGGAAGCACGGCGAATCGCTCCAATCGTCTGCGTGCAGAACCAGTACAACCTCGCGCATCGCACCGATGATGCGCTCATCACTGAGCTCGCCAGCTACGGCATCGCGTACGTGCCATTCTTCCCGCTCGGCGGGTTCACGCCGCTGCAGTCGGTGGCTTTGTCCGATGTCGCGACCCGCCTCGACGCTTCGCCAATGCAGGTTGCTCTTGCGTGGCTTCTTCAGAGGTCGCCCAATATCCTGGTCATTCCAGGGACATCTTCCGTGGCGCATCTTCGCGAGAATCTTCAAGCTGCGAAGCTTCGAATTCCCCCGGAGTTATTGGCCGATCTCGAGAATGACTAATAACCGTGAAAAAAGAGATCGTCCAGAGCCATCCGTCGCACCTGCCAGAAGTCACGCTGTTCCTCGTTCACGGTGAGGCTGCATTCGCCATCGTCTGTGAAGAGAGGAGTTACTTCGAACATAGGGTTACCCTTATCGTCCGAGACTGAAATGGCGTTCTCAGACAGGTGGAATTTCACTGACGTCTGCAGATCCTTCGTTTGCAGGACGACGATAAAATCGGCCACATCTTCCTTCACTGAAAATTCGTAGGGGGAATTGTTAGGACGCAAGCCATTTCGCGTCTTAACGTCTTCTTCAACTTGCAGCCTGAGTGCCTGGAACACTTTCGGCAAAGAGCAAGAAGAACGCTCCGTCACCCAGTCAAACTTCGACGTGTCTTTCTTGGGCAAATTCTTGTCAGGCGAATCCTTCTCCACTTTCTCTTCCATGTTTGCATCCCTCGAACCGGAACCTGCACTTCTTTTTCTCGCTCGATCAAGGACCTGTCCTGCTGTGGGTCCTATGGCACTTTGCTGACGAGTGCCGCTGGCGATGGGAGCTGTGATGCATCCCAACCTCCGCCCAAAGCTTGGATCAACCCTCCGCTGGCCGTCATCTGCTGGATTCTAAGATTGACCGCAGCCTCTTGATTCGAGAGCAAAGAAGTCTGCGCCGTGATCACATTCAAATAAGGATCGAGCCCTAGTTTGTAACGATCCATCGCGACCGTGACGTTTTTATTTGCCGATTGCACAGCCGCATCCTGATGCTGAATCTCCGCCTGCAGGATCCGCAAAGTAGCTAGGTTATCCTCTACTTGCTGAAAGCCCGTCAAGACTGCTTGGCGATAATTCGCCACAGTTTCGTCGTATTGCGCGCGATATTGCATTACTGTCGCGCGCCGCAGACCAGCGTCGAAGATAGTCTCAGCAAGGGTTGGACCCACCGAAAAGAATCGACTCGGCCAGGTGAACCAACTCGTAAACGCGGTGCTCTCCAGTCCGGCCGCTCCGCTTAAAGTCACAGTTGGAAAGTATGCGGCTCGTGCAACTCCAATCTGTGCGTTAGCCTGCGCGGTCAATCGCTCCGCAGCGGCAATGTCCGGACGCCGTTCAAGCAATTGCGATGGTAGCCCTATGGGAATCGCCGGAGGGTTCGTCTTTAGCGGTCCGACTGGAATGGAGAATGTCGATGCCGGCTGACCGGTCAGCATCGCGATGGCATGTTCAAACTCCGCGCGCTGAATGCCAAGCGCCTCCTCCTGCGCTTTTGTGGCCTCGAGTTGAGTCTCGGCCTGGGCCACGGCTTCCTCGGAGTCGATCCCCGTGTCGTAGAGAGCCTTCGTTAAGTCGAGGGATTGCTGATACACAATTACTGTCTGATCTAACAACTGCCTCAGGGAATCCTGACCGCGAAGCTGGAAGTAGTCGGCCGCGACTTCGGCTTGCACCGTAAGACGCGTGTTCTCCAGATCGGCTGCGCTAGCTTGGGCTCCATACGCAGAGGCTCGAACCGTATTTCGGATGCGCCCAAATAAATCTGGTTGCCAGGTCGCATCAAACGGGAGCGAGTAATCGGTAAATACGCCCGGAGAAGAGGATTTAGAACCTGTTCCGCTTGAAGAGGTACTCGTGGTTGCGGATGGGCGCTGCACAGTGATCGCCGGATTGACGCTCACGGTCGGGAACAACTGAGAGCGCGCTTCTTTCACCATCGCACGTGCGGCCATGAAGCTGGCGGCAGCGGACGCGATGGTTTGGTTGGAAACGTTTACTTTTTCCTCCAGCGCATTCAGTTCAGGTTCGTTAAACATCTCCCACCACTTGCCGCGCAGCGCATCATCTTGAGGTTGCGCCGTCTTCCATCCATCTGCTTCTTTGTACGCTGGAGGAGTTGGGACTGACGCCCGCTGGTAATGCTTGCCCACATCGCATCCGCCGAGAAGCAACAAGTTACCCAACAAAATCGAGGATTCTAGCAAGCGACGGAAAGGCAAGCGCCGTATCTTCGCGCTTCGCTCTCTCTCCGTCGCATCCCGTCCTGGTTTCCGCATTCTCATCATCACTGTCATAGCTTTTCTCGTTGTCGAACCACTCACCGACCTTCCTCTCGAAAGAGGTGTCGAACTAGTCTCCCGCGCTAAAGCTTGGTCCAGTTTTGCCAAGGGCGAATTCGCGGTCTCGTCCCGCCATGCGCAGGCGCAGACGATCGAACCACAAATAGACAACCGGCGTCGTATACAACGTCAACAACTGGCTCAAAATCAGGCCCCCCACAATCGAAATTCCGAGAGGGCGTCGCAGTTCATATCCCGTACCAGTGCCGAGCGCCAAGGGCAACGCTCCCAACAAGGCGGCCATCGTCGTCATCAGAATGGGGCGGAAGCGCAACATGCAGGCTTCGAAGATTGCCTCCTCTGTGTTCTTCCCTTCTTCGCGCTCGGCCTGAAGCGCGAAGTCGATCATCATGATGGCGTTCTTCTTGACGATTCCGATGAGGAGCACAATGCCGATAATCGAAATGATGTTCAAATCTTGTTTGAAAAGCATCAAGGCAAGCATGGCGCCGACACTTGCCGACGGCAGCGTAGAAATGATCGTGAGAGGATGCACCAGACTCTCGTACAAAATACCGAGAACGATATATACGGCGAGGAGAGCTGTCAGGATTAGATATTTTTCGGTTGCGAAAGACTGTTGGTACGCCTGCAGCGTTCCCGCAAAGAAGCCTTGCAGCGTGGCAGGCGTTCCCAGCCTCTTTTGCATCTGCAGAATCGCCAAGGTAGCCTCGCTCAAAGATACATTTGGCGCGAGGTTAAAAGACACCGTCACTGACGGGAATAAACCCGTGTGGTTGATCGCCAGCGGAGTCGTATTGGCTTGTCCTTTAGCAACGGTAATCAGCGGAATATTTCCGCTCCCAGAGGTATGCAGGTAGATCGACTTCAATCCTTCCGGACTCTGCCAGTATTGCGGCGCGACCTCCAGCACTACGTAGTATTGATTTAGCTGGGTGTAAATGATGGACACTTCCGACTGTCCGAACGCGCCGTACAAAGTGGAATCAAGCGTCTGCACGGTCGTGCCGAGCTTGGCCGCAGTGACACGATCATAGGTCAATAGCTCGTCGAGTCCGCCATTCTGCTGGTCGGAACTGACGTCCTGAAATCCCGGCAAGTGTTTCATCTGTTCAAGCATGATCGGCCCCCATTTGCTGAGGTCCTGCACGTTGTCGGATTGGATGGTGTACTGATATAGAGCGTTACTTGACCGGCCTCCGATGCGCAAATCTTGCGCCGGCTGGAGAAAGGCGGAGGCTACGGGAAGCCGATTCATCTTCGGGCGCAGGCGATTGATGATCTCGGAAGCGCCAATGTTCCGATCCTTCAGCGGCTTGAGGGCTATGTAGAGGAAGCCTGTATTCGTCGCTCCGTTGCCACCCGTAAACGCAATCAAATTCGCGATGGCGGGATCATTCTTGATCACGCCGCCGATCTGACGGATCGAGTCGTCCATGGCAGGAAATGAAGAATCCTGCGGGCCTCGCACCGCCCCAGTGATTGCTCCAGTATCCTCCGTCGGGAAAAACCCCTTGGGTATATAGAAGATGAGAACAACGTTGAGTGCGATGGTAATAAGAAGCACCAACAGCGTGGGCGTGGGATGATCTAATACCCAATGCAGGGTCCCGCGATACACAGACAGGATCCCGTCAAAGACCTTTTCGCTGGCCATGTAAAGTCGGCCATGCTTTTCCTTTCGCTCATTCTTCAACAGGTACGCGCACATCATCGGCGTCGTCGTCAGCGAGACCACCATGGAGACGATGATGGCGGTCGAGAGCGTGACTGCGAATTCACGGAACAGGCGTCCTACGATTCCTCCCATTAAGAGAAGAGGAATAAAAACTGCGATGAGCGAAATGCTGATAGTAAAGACGGTGAAGCCGATTTCTTCTGCGCCCTTGAGTGCCGCGGCAAATGGTTCCATGCCGTTTTCCAAATGGCGGGCAATATTTTCCATCACAACAATGGCGTCATCGACCACAAACCCAGTGGAAATGGTCAGTGCCATGAGCGAGAGATTGTCCAGGCTGTATCCGAACAGATACATCACGGCAAATGTGCCGATCAGCGAGACTGGCACCGCGATCGCTGGAATAAGGGTGGCACGCCCGTTCCGCAGGAAGACAAACACCACGATGATGACGAGGCCAATGGAGATGAGCAGCGTCCTCTCCACGTCGTTAACCGATGCACGGATGGTGGTCGTACGGTCGAGAACGATGGTGGTATCAATGCCAAAGGGAATCGACGCCTCGATCGACGGCAGTTCTGCGCGGACGCGATCGACAGTATCAATAATGTTAGCGCCAGGCTGGCGGAAGATGATGATGGTGATCGCACGCTTTCCGTTTAGATAACCAGCAGCGCGAATGTTCTGCACCGAGTCAGTCACATCCGCCACATCGGAGAGATGGACTGCCGCGCCTTTGTTATATCCGACGACCAATGGCTTGTAATCCGCAGCGTGCGAGATTTGATCGTTGGCGAGGATGTCGGCGGTGATGTTGCCGTCGGAGATTTGGCCCTTGGCGAGGTCCGAGTTTTGCAGGCTCAAAGCCGACTGCAAATTTCCGATCGTGAGACCATACGCCGCCAACTGTGTGGGATTCGCATCCACCCGAACTGAAGGCAACGCGCCGCCTCCAGCAGTGACCTGTCCGACTCCTTGTATCTGGGATAGCTTCTGGATGACTACCGTGGAAGCCTCGTCATACAGTTTGTCGGGACCATATTTGTCCGACGTAAGCCCCAGAATCATGATCGGAGCATCTGCCGGATTGACCTTGCGGTAAGTCGGATTACCTGGCAAGTTCGCCGGCAGATAAGTGCGAGCGGCGTTGATTGCCGCTTCCACGTCCCGTGCGGCACCATCAATATCGCGGCTAAGATCAAACTGGATTGTGATGGATGTGCTACCGAGCGAACTGGCGGATGTCATCTCGGTCACGCCCGCGATGTGACCGAATTGCCTCTCCAGAGGAGTCGCGACGGAAGATGCCATGATCGCGGCGCTCGCACCCGGCAGGCTGGCGCCCACTGAAATGGTAGGAAAATCAACTGCTGGCAACGGCGCTACCGGCAGCACCGCAAACGCAACCAATCCCGCAAGCGCAATCGCTACCGTCAGCAGCGTAGTCGCCACCGGTCGGTGAATGAATGGTGCGGAAATGTTCATGCTGGCTCCGCCGTTTCCGGACTTCCAGCTTTCGGTTGCTCCGATTGATGAGTAAAGCGCTTAGAAAAATTGTCGAAGAAGATATAGATGACCGGCGTCGTGTAGAGAGTGAGCGCCTGACTCAGTAACAATCCTCCAACCATGGAAATGCCGAGTGGCCGGCGCAACTCGGAACCGAATCCAGATCCGAGCGCTAGAGGCAAGCCCGCTAGGAGCGCAGCCATGGTGGTCATCATGATCGGACGGAAACGAAGCAGGCAAGCCTCATAAATCGCATCGGTCGCGTTTTTCCCATGCTCCCGTTCTGCTTCCAGCGCGAAGTCGACCATCATGATGCCGTTCTTTTTCACAATACCAATCAGCAGAACGATGCCGATGATAGCGACCACGCTCAAATCCTGACGGAAGAGAATCAGTGCAAGGAACGCGCCTACACCGGCCGAAGGCAGCGTCGACAAAATCGTAATCGGATGAATAAAACTCTCGTATAAAACACCCAGCACGATGTACACGGTGACCAGCGCGGCCAGAATTAACAGCGGCTCATTGGAGAGTGAATTTGTGAAGGACGCGGCGGTACCTTGAAAACCTGCCTGCAAGCTGGGAGGCATATGCATGTCCTTCTGCACTTTATTGACCGCTACAATCGCATCCCCCAGTGCGGCGCGAGGCGCGAGATTGAAAGACACCGTGATCGCCGGAAATTGTCCCTGATGGCTGATCGATAACGCTTCGGTCGTCTTCTCAAAATGCGAGAACGCTCCGAGCGGTACCGCGTTCGCGATGGCTGAACTGGTGGCACCCGCAGAGGTCGACCCTTTGCTCGATGTCGCGGTCGATGTACTTGCCGAGAGCGCATTTGGCGGCGGAGCAAGAGTGTTGGCCGACGGCGTGTAGAGCGCTGAGCCGGTCAAAGCATTCGAACCCGCCGATGATGATCCTGAGGATGCGAATGAAGAAGACGCGCCCGCGCCGGTCGCTCCCGAGGACGCGTTCGATTGGATGTAAAGATGGTTGAGCATGTCCGGATCCAGTTGAAAATCGGGCAGACTCTCCAACACGACGTGATATTGATTGACCTGCGTGTACATGGTGCTGATCTGGCGTTGACCGAAAGCGTCATACAACGTGTTGTCGATGGTGGTAGGCGCGATCCCAAGTCGCGACGCCGTGACTCGATCAATCACCAGGTTCACTGCTAATCCGCCCGTTTGCTGGTCGGTGGCAACGTCCTCGAGTTCCGGCAACTGACTCAAACGTCCGACGAAGCGGTTAGTCCAGTCGTTCAATTCGGCAGCGTCAGGATCTTCCAGCGTGTACTGGTATTGAGTGCGGCTGACCCGATCATCCACGGAAATATTCTGGACAGGCTGCATGAAGAGGTGGATGCCCTGGACCTGATCCAGTTTTGATGTAAGCCGGCGGATCACATCTGATGCGCTCATTCTCCGTTCATCAAGCGGCTTCAGATTGATCGACATCCTGCCGCTGTTCGTCGTGGTGTTGGTGCCGTCTGCTCCGATAAACGATGACAAGCTCTCGACGGCGGGGTCTTGCAGAATAAGCTTTGCCAACTCCTGCTGCTTCTGCGCCATCGCCTTTGAGCCAATCGTCTGTGGGGCTTGCGATATGGCCTGGATAACACCCGTATCCTGCACGGGGAAAAATCCCTTGGGAATGATGATGTAAAGGAAAATCGTGAGCATCAACGTCGCTAAAGCGACAAGCAGCGTAATCGTCTGGAAGCCAAGAACAAATTTCAGTGTGCGTCCGTAAAAGGCAATCATGCTCTCGAAAGCGCGTTCCGAGGCCTGATAGATCCGTCCCTGCTTCTCTTTCGGTTGATGCCGCAGAATGCGCGCACTCATCATCGGTGTGAGCGTCAGCGAGACCACTGCGGATACCACGATCGTTACCGCCAGCGTCACGGCAAACTCGCGGAACAGACGCCCCACCACATCACCCATAAACAGGAGTGGAATGAGTACGGCAATAAGCGAGACGGTGAGCGAGAGAATGGTGAAACCAATTTGCTCAGCGCCCTTGAGCGCGGCTTCCATTGGCGGATCACCCTCTTCGATGTATCGAGAAATGTTTTCGATCATCACGATGGCATCGTCCACTACGAACCCAGTGGAGATCGTCAATGCCATGAGCGACAAATTATCCAGGCTGTAACCGAGTGCGTACATCGCCGCGAACGTTCCAATCAAAGACAGCGGGACGGCGAAGGCCGGAATGATGGTGGCGTAAATGCTCCGCAAGAATAGAAAAATGACGAGCACCACGAGCCCAATCGTCAAATACAACTCGAACTTAACGTCCGACACGGAGGCCTCGATTGAGGTCGTGAGGTCAGTAAGCGTTGTGAGTTGGATGCCTGAGGGCAAGTTGGTCTGCAATTGCGGCAGCAGTTTCTTGATGCTCTCGACCACCTTAATAGTGTTAGCGCCAGGCTGGCGCTGCACATTCAGAATGACTGCTGGAGTCTGGTTCATCCACGCGGCTTGATTGTTATTCTCGATGCCATTCACGATCAACGCGACATCGGTCAGCATCACGGGCGCGCCGTTTCGGTAGGCGACGACCACCTTTTTATAGTCGTCGCTGGTGATCAGCTGATCGTTGGCGTCGATCTGATAGTCCTGCCGGGGACCATCGAAGTTTCCTTTCGCTGCATTCACACTCGTCTGGGTCAGCGCTGTCCGCAGATCTTCCATGTTGATGCCATAGGAAGACAGAGCCGTGGGGTTCGCCTGGATGCGGACGGCAGGCTTCTGACCACCGCTGATAGTTACCAGACCAACTCCAGTGAGTTGCGAAATCTTGGGTGCGAGCCGCGTATCCACCAGGTCCTCGACCTGAGAAAGCGGCATGGAATTTGATGTGATGGCCAGGGTAAGAACAGGAGCGTCAGCTGGGTTCGTCTTACTGTAAGTAGGAGGCGAGGGCAGAATTGAGGGCAACAGACTCTGCGAAGCGTTGATCGCCGACTGCACTTCTTGCTCTGCGATATCAATATTCAGGGTGAGATTGAACTGCAGCACGATGACAGAGGTGCCACCGGAACTGGTGGATGTCATCTGACTCAAGCCCTGGAGTTGGCCGAATTGGCGTTCCAGCGGCGCCGTTACCGCCGTCGACATAACGGTCGGACTCGCTCCAGGATAAAACGTAACCACCTGAATCGTCGGATAGTCGACTTCGGGCAAAGCTGAAACCGGAAGCTGCGTGTAACCGACGATCCCAACAAGTAGGATTGCCGCCATCAGTAGGGAGGTGGCGACGGGCCTCAGAATAAAGGGACGAGACGGACTCATTGCGCGCTGTTCCCACTTGAGGCCGCGGCTTTTCCCGAGCCTTTCTTTGAGTTGCCGCCGTTTGAATTGCCGCCGTTCGGTTTCCCGCCCCCCGCGCCGTTCCCCTGCCCGTTCGCGATTACGACTGCAGCTTTGTCCTGCAACTTGTCGAAACTGCTATTGGCCAGAACATCTCCCGGATTGACACCGTCCACTTGCGTCAGTCCGCCGTCGGTCACTCCCGGCTTCACCACGCTTCGGTGGACAACGTTGTCCTGAATCACATACACAAACGATGTTTGCCCGTTTTGTTGGATGGTGGACGCAGGAACCAGCGTCACCCCCTGCAATGTGTTTACGAGCAGCCTTGTATTTACGAACTGGTTGGGAAACAGCGCATCATTTGTGTTTTCGAAAATACCTCGCGCTTTGACCGTCCCGGTCGTAGTGTCAATCTGATTGTCGAGGGTTAGAAGCTTTCCGCTTTCGATTTTTGTTTGACCGGTGCGATCAAAAGCGTCCACCGTCAGCTTTGCCTTCTTACGCAGACGATCCACGACCGGACCCAAGCTGTCTTCCGCAATCGTGAAAATCGCAGTGATCGGTTGTTCCTGTGTAATCACTGCCAGCGTTGTAGTTCCCGAAGACTGCACCACGTTTCCAGGGTCCACCAACCGCAACCCGACTCGGCCAGTGATTGGCGAAGTGATATGGCAGTACTCAACCTGAATCTTGTCGAATTGCACAGCTCCCTGATCGTTCTTAACCGTGCCCTGATCCTGGAGCACAAGTTTCTCTTGATCATCGAGGATCTGTTTAGCGATAGCGTTACGCGCCCACGCATCTTTATAGCGTTCCAGATCCATTTGCGCCTGAGCCAGCACGCTCTGATCGCGCTCGAGCACGCCTTCCGCCTGCAACAACGTTGCTCGGTAAGTTCGCGAATCGATGTCAATCAGCGGATCGCCTTTGTGTACGAGTTGACCTTCCTTGTAATGAACGCTAACAACCAAACCATTGACCTGGCTCGAGATTGACGCCGTATACACCGGGGTTACCGTGCCAATTGCGTCAAGGTAAACGCCGATGTCTCCTTTCTTGGCTGTGGCAGTTGTGATCGATATCTTCGGAGCCGTTGGTGGCGTTTTTTTCGCGTCATCGTGGTGACTCCATAGCAGCACAATCGCGACTATCAGAATCACCAACAAAATAATCCCGATCACGATCCAAAGAACTTTATGTCGATGGTCATCCGAAGTGTGAGCCGGAAGCTGGTGGCTGGGATCGATAGGCGAAGGCCGCGTCGTGTCAACGGTCAAGAGGAAATCTCCTTGTCACCGGTTCTGAACCGTTCGAAAGTATAGCCGACAGAAATCCAATTGGATTCGCTATAGCGGTTTGCGGTTGTACGGCCATGCTGAAGTCGCGGCGAATGATGTCCGCTTCGAGTTTAGTGGGTTATCTCACTGTTTTGAAGGTCTTAAAATACATCGCTGGAAATTTCTTTTGACATAACTTGACGCTTTCGCTATCGTCAATTTGTGATTAACTTGGCTCATCGGCGCCACCATCATCATGCGCACAAGCGCATCGGCGGGGGTGTTTGTCTGAGTTAGCGTAACACCTAAAGAGATCGAAGCCCGCTGATGCGATCCACGCTCAGCGGGCTTTTTGTTTTTGCGTCAAGGGTTGCGGCAAAGCTCCCGGCAAAAGTTGCAGCAGGGTTTCCAGCAAGTCAGAAAGGGATTTATGGATGGTGAAATTGATTTCCGCAAAATGCAAGGCCTGACGCCAGCCATCGTGCAGGATGCGGCAACGCGCGAGGTATTGATGTTGGGCTTCATGAATCGCGAGGCCTGGGAGCTTACGCTTAACACCGGCCACGTGACGTTTTTCAGCCGCACACGAAACGAACTCTGGACCAAAGGAGAAACCTCGGGCAACCGGCTCAAGTTGGTTTCCGCCGCTACTGATTGCGATCGGGACACCCTTCTGCTGCAGGTCGAGGTTGAAGGGGCAGGCTTGGTTTGTCATGAAGGCACACGCTCCTGCTTCACGAAATCGCTTTCGGGGAGCGCGATGAAAACGGAAACTGCCGACACGAACGTGGTGCGATCATGAAAATCCGCCTGGGTATTCCGAAAGGTAGTTTGCAAGAGGCCACACTGCAACTCTTTGCTCGCGCCGGCCTGCCTATATTCACCAACGGCCGTTCTTATTTCGCAACTACGAGGGATCCAGAAATCGAATGCATGCTGATTCGCGCTCAGGAGATGGCTCGCTACGTCGAGCATGGAGTCCTCGACGCCGGCCTCACAGGTCTTGACTGGGTGGTTGAGAGCGGCCTTGAGGTCGTCACCGTTTCCGATCTCATTTATGGCAAGCAGAGTCGCGGAAAGGTGCGATGGGTGCTCGCCGTTCCTGAGGACTCGCAGTACCAGCACGCCGAAGATCTACGGGACAGCATCGTCGCCACCGAACTCGTCAATGTCACAAGAAGGTATTTCGAGAGTAAGAATGTTGCTGCACAGGTGGAGTTTTCCTGGGGCGCCACCGAAGTAAAACCCCCGATGCTCGCGGATGCCATCGTTGAGGTCACGGAGACCGGGAGTTCACTCAAGGCAAATCGCCTGCGCATCATTGATACGGTACTTGAATCCAACACGCAAATCATCGCCAACCAGAAAGCCTGGCGTGATTCTGCGAAGCGCCGCAAAATCGAGAATCTTTCGCTCATGTTGCGCGGCGCGATGGATGCTCAAGATCTCGTCGGGCTGATGCTGAACGTCCTCAAGAAAGATCTGGCCGCCGTGCTCGCAGTTCTCCCCGCCCTGAAGAAGCCGACCATTTCCACTCTCAGCGATGAAGACTGGGTCGCCGTGAACACAGTGATCGAAGAATCCATGGCATGGCAGGTGATCCCTCGTTTGAAAGAAGCGAACGGACAGGGAATTGTCGAGTATCCACTGAACAAGGTGGTCATGTAATGCAAAAGCGAACGCAAATGCGGATGACCATTCTTTCTGGAACCGCGGCCAAGGAAAGAGTGCGCAAGCTAGCAACTCGAGGATCGCGATATGACGAAGTAGAACCCGCCGTGCGCCGCGTCATCGCCGATGTCCGGCGTCGCGGGGATCGTGCCGTCCGCAAATACGCCGAACGTTGGGACGGATTGGCTCGTGCAACACCTCTGCAAGTTTCTGAGAAGAAGATTCAAGACGCCTGGCAATTCGCTCGCCCCGAGTTGAAAACATCTCTGCGGGCTGCGGAGACTAACATCCGCCGCTTCTGTGAGTGGCAAAAACCAGCGGAGTGGACGCACACTCGCGACGGGATCTCTCTGGGCCAACTTGTTCGTCCCTTGGATTCCGTTGGTTGCTACGTTCCGGGCGGCCGCTACCCGTTGGTCTCAACATTGTTGATGACAGTAATCCCTGCGCAGGTCGCGGGCGTCGAGAATATCCGCGTTGTTTCGCCGCGACCTCACGCTGACGTGCTCGCAGCGGCAGGCATGCTCGGTGTGAAAGAAGTTTATGGAGTCGGCGGCGCGCAGGCGATCGCTGCATTGGCCTACGGGACGGAAAGTATTCTGCGTGTGGACAAAATTGTCGGACCTGGGAATCTCTACGTCACGGCCGCGAAGAAACTCGTCTCCTTTGATTGTTCGATCGACTTTTTGGCGGGTCCGACCGAAGTGCTCATCGTAAGCGAAACCGGAACGCCAGAATTCATCGCTGCCGATCTCATCGCGCAGGCGGAGCACGATCCAGAGGCGCTCGCCGTTTTTATCACGACTCGCAAAAAGCTCGCTGATCAGGTCGCCAGTTCGGTCGATGCATTGAGTCGGACGAATAAAGTGGCACGCCAGTCGTTGCGCCGCCGCGGCGTCATTCTCATATCAGCTTCACGACAGGAGAGCTTTGCGTGGGCGAATAGCATCGCTCCCGAACACATCACGGTCGATCGCGCGGACGTTTCTCTGGTCCGCAACGCCGGCTCCGTCTTCGTTGGAGATTATTCGGCCCAGGCCGCAGGCGACTATGCGTCAGGACCGAATCATGTGCTGCCCACCGGAGGCGCGGCTCGATTTCGCGGCGGCCTCAGCGTTCTGGACTTCGTGAAACTCATCAGCGTCCAACTGTTGTCGCGACCGGGCTTGAAACGCATCTCGCCAGTCATTGAGTCGCTGGCGAGCGCAGAGGGATTGCAAGCGCACGCAGAGTCGATTCGTGTGAGGTGCAGCCATGCTTGAAGCGCGAGAGTCTGTACGGGATTTGCCAACGTATCATCCACCGCTCGCCGGACGCGAGGGTCTGCGCCTCGACTTCAACGAAAATACGGTCGGCTGTTCGCCTCGCGTTCTGGCCCGATTGCGGGAACTCACCGCAGAAGAAATTGCGTGCTATCCCGAGCGCAGTCCGCTGGAAGCCGTCGTGGCCGATCATCTCGAGATCGAGGCCGACGAACTGCTGTTGACCAACGGTGTGGATGAGGCGATCCATCTGCTGTGCGAGACCTTTCTTGAACCCGGAGACGAAGCTCTGATCGTTGTGCCGACGTTTTCCATGTACGAGATTTCAGCGGCGGCCACCGGCGCGAGCGTTGTAACCGTTCCCGCAGGCGCAGATTTCCGGTTCCCAACTTCTGACTTACTTTCGCGAATAACAACTCACTCTCGCCTAATCGCGATCGCGAACCCGAATAATCCGACGGGCTCAGTGGCAGAACCCGTCGACTTGCTCGAAATATCGCTCCGCGCTCCGCAAGCAGCTTTGCTAGTGGACGAAGCCTACTTCGAGTTTTACGGAAAAACTATGATGCGAGAGTGGCGCACCATTCCGAATCTGTTTGTTGCGAGAACTCTTTCGAAGGCGTACGGAATGGCCGGACTTCGCATCGGCGTACTCGCCGGCTCGGCAAACTATATTTCGCTGGTGCGCAAGGTCAGTTCACCTTACAACGTGAATGGCGTAGCTCTCGCGTGCTTGCCAACAGCACTGGCCGACCATAACTACATCTCGCAGTACGTGAGCCAGGTTCGACAGGGACGGGCTGAGCTCCAGCGAGAGTTAGGCAAGTGGGGGATTCGGTATTGGCCGAGTCATGCCAATTTTGTGCTCGCGAGCTTCGGTTCTTTGAAGGATGCGTTCATTCAATCCATGAGGACGCGCGGCATATTGGTGCGCGATCGCTCTCGTGATCATGGCTGCGACGGTTGTGTTCGCATCACGGTCGGAACCGCCGAGCAGACAGTGCAATTGCTCGGCGCACTCCGAGAAACGTTCGTTGAAATCGGCGTGAGGGAGGCGATTGCGAGATGAGACGAACAACGATTCGACGAGCGAAGATCACGCGCACTACGCGAGAGACCGACATCCGTGCGGCCCTAGCCATCGACGGACGTGGCCACTACAAAATTGCAACCGGAATCCATTTCTTCAATCACATGCTGGAACTCTTCGCTCATCATGGTGGCTTCGATTTGCAACTCGAGGCCGAGGGCGACCTCAAGGTCGATCAGCACCACACTGTCGAGGATGTAGGCATCGTGCTCGGCGAACTCTTCGACAAGGCGCTCGGAACGAAGCGCGGTATTTTGCGCGCCGGGTATTTCGTGATGCCAATGGACGAAACCTTAGGCCTCGCAGCTGTAGATTTTTGCGGACGGACGTCCACCACCGTCGACACCAAAGTGCGCGCGCGCCTCGTGGGTGATCTGCAAACAGAATTGGTACATGATTTCTTTGACGGTTTTTCGCGCGGCGCCCGCGCCAGCGTGCATGCGCGTGTTCTCTACGGGCGATCTAACCACCACAAGATTGAATCGTTGTTCAAGGCATTCGGACGAGCGCTGCGCGCCGCTTGCTGGCGCGATCGCCGCATGGCTGGCTTGCTCCCCAGCACGAAGGGATTGCTCTGATGATTGCGGTCATCGACTATGGCGCTGGGAATCTCACTTCTGTGAAGAAGGCGCTTGATCATCTACGCGCAGACGCTATCATCACTCGCGACCCAAACGTTGTCGCGCAGGCAGACAAGATCATACTGCCCGGGGTCGGCCACTTTTCGGCTACAGCCGCACTGGAACAATCGCAGATGCGCTCCGTCGTCCGGAAAAGAATCGAGGAAGGAACGCCATTCCTAGGGATCTGCGTCGGGATGCAGTGGATGTTTGACTCCAGCACGGAGTCGCCCGGAACTCAGGGTCTCGGATTATTCTCCGGAGCCAGCGAGCGTTTTCCCGAAAACGTTAAGTCGCCGCATGTTGGTTGGAATTCCGTGATCTTCGACACTAGTTCACGGTTGTTCCGAGACATCCCCTCTGGCTCTTTCGTGTACTTCAGCCACTCGTATCGCGCGCCGATCGTGAAAGCAACCGCCGCGCGATGTGAGTACGGAGGGGAATTTTCCGCTGCCGTCGAGGAAGAACATTTATTCGGTGTGCAATTTCACCCGGAGAAATCCGGGGCCATTGGATTGAAACTTCTAGAAAACTTTTGCGGCCTCTCATGCTGACAAAGCGCATCATCGCCTGCCTTGACGTCAACGCTGGACGCGTCGTGAAGGGTGTGCAGTTTCAGCAACTCCGCGACGCCGGCGATCCGGCCGAACTTGCTGCGGCGCATAGCGAGGCCGGAGCGGACGAGGTTGTATTGCTCGATATTTCCGCCACTCACGAAAACCGCGCGACCCTAGCCGATACCGTTCGCCGAACCGCGCGACAGCTCTTTATTCCCTTCACCGTCGGCGGCGGTATCCGCACGCTGGAAGACGCGATGGCGGTCTTCGAAGCTGGGGCTGACAAAGTCAGCATCAATTCCGCTGCGGTTGTCGATCCGTCTTTGATCACACAGATCGCTCAGCGCTACGGTTCGCAGGCTGTCGTCGTCGCAATCGACGCGAAGCGCATTCATGACACAGATAAATCCACAGCAGGTAAACATAGAGAATCAAAATTCGAGGCCTACGTCAGCGGAGGCCGAAAGACGACTGGTCGTGATGCCGTCGCGTGGGCGCTTGAAGCCGAGGATCGTGGCGCGGGCGAGATTTTGCTGACTTCCATGGACCGAGATGGCACGGGTGCGGGCTTCGATTGCGATTTAACCGGCGCAGTCGCGACGGCTTTGCACATCCCCGTGATCGCCTCGGGAGGCGGAGGTGACACGCAAAGTTTCATTGAAGTGTTTCAACGCGGTAAGGCGGACGCCGCACTCGCGGCTTCTATCTTTCACTTCGGTTTGCACTGCCTTGCCGATCTCAAACAAGAATTACTGACTGCAGGTATTCCGATGCGGTGGCCATGCTGATACCTTCCATTGACCTCATGGGTGGCAAGATCGTCCAACTTGTTCAAGGTGAGCGCAAAGCCCTCGAATTCGAAAACTTCGAGGACTGGATCGTTCGCTTCTCCGCCTATCCATTGGTGCAACTCATCGATCTTGATGCCGCGAAGGGCGTTGGGAACAATCGCGCGCTGGTGCGGGAGTTTGCGAGACGTCTTCCGTGTCAGGTTGGCGGAGGAATTCGCAGCATTGAGGACGCAGAAGAGATGCTCGCTACTGGCGCACAGAGGGTGATCCTAGGTTCGTCCCTCATTTGCAACGGAAAGCCCGACTCCAAGTTTGCGGAAGACATAGCCCGCGCAACTGGGACGGAAAAGCTGGTTTTCGCTATCGACTCCAAGCAAGGCCACGTCGCGATTCGAGGATGGCGCGAACTCACGACAATCACCGCTCTTGCGATGATCGAAACTCTGGAACCGTGGTGCGGAGCTTTTCTCTACACGCACATCGACACGGAGGGCCTAATGCTGGGCATTCCGCTGGATACCGTCCGCCAACTTCGGGATGCGACGACCAGACAATTAATTGCGGCGGGAGGCATTGCAAACTCCGAGCAGGTCGATCAACTCCATGCCATGAACATCGATGCCGTCGTCGGCATGGCGATCTACACGGGGAGAATTAACCTAAGCGCTTAGGTTTCCTAAGGAAAGGAGCAGATTCTTGCCTCCCGAGGATGGCCGACCGTAAGCGATATTTCCATCCGCCAACTGTTCTATACTTCCCGACATGGCCGACTCAAAGACTGAGCGCAGTAACTGCCGTTTCACCGTTCAGGAAAATAACGGCAAACCTCTCCTCGTAGTGCAACTTTATCAGGACACGATTCCCATGTTAAAGGGAACGTCGTTCGGATTTGATCTACTAGGAGGAACGCGGCTTGACGCGGCCAAGAAACTTGCCGAGACGCTCAACGAGCACGTCCTCGAGATGTTCGTCACGAGTAATAATCCTTCAGTCTAGATTCGCTCGGCAGATGACCTGATCGTCCGTCGTCATTCACCACTCGTCATCCGCGATGCGTTGTTCCTGTTTCTTAGGGCCGTTTCCTTAATTTCTGACTCCCGACAAGAAAGCTTGCTGGACGCGGTTAAAACTGCGTCCGCGCAGAACAGCAGCAACGATCGTGCGTGTCGCACGTGCGTCGCTGAGCGGCACATAGCGACATCCGGCGTTTCTGTCGATCGCCATTTCCGGGACGAGCGAAATGCCGACGCCGGCGGCAACCATTCCAAAGAGGCTGCTGAACTGGCCACTCTCAAACGCGATGCGCGGCGTAACGCGGGCGTGAGTACAGGCAGCGATACTGAGGTCGCGGAAGCAGTGGCCGTCGCGCAACATAACGAAGGATTCTCCGCGCAGATCTTTGAGCGCAAGCGATTCGTTGTCGGCCAGAGGATGATTCTTGGGAAGCACAGCGAAGAGCGGTTCGGTGCGAAGGCGAGACACCTCCAAATCCTTGTGCCGCAGAGGGAGCGCAAGGATCGCCAGATCGATGGACAGGTCGCGCAGGCTTTCGATCAGGATCGGCGTCGTCTCTTCAACGATGCGCAGCTTCGCCTCAGGATACTTCTTTGTAAAAGACGTCGTATAGCGCGGCATCAAATAGGGCGCGATGGTTGGGATCACTCCGACGGCGACGCTGCCACGAACGTCGGCGCATTTATCGGCCACACTGGATCGCGCCGTCTCCCTCTGACTCAGAATGGAACGAGCGTGGGGCAGAAACGCTCGACCAGCCTCGGTGAGACGAATGCTGCGGCCCAACCGATCGAAGAGTTTTGCTCCCAAATCTTTTTCGAGCTTTAGAACCTGCTGCGATAGCGAGGGCTGCGCGACCTGGCAGCGCTCCGCCGCGCGGCTGAAACTGCCCGTATCGGCAATCGCACAGACGTAGCGTAACTGGTGAAATTCCATAGGTAATGCCTATACACCGGATGGGTTCCTGGTATTGGAACTATTCGTTCCTATGATGCTACATTCATTGGTCGAGACAAACTAAAAAAGATCTGGACCGACATACCCGGCAATTAGATTTGATCACCCCCGAGGAGGAACTACATGTCAAACGAAGCCAAGTGCCCATTCCATCACGCCGCAGGTGAAGGCACATCGAATCGTGACTGGTGGCCGAACGAGCTGAAAGTGAAGATTCTTCGCCAGCACTCTTCCCTGTCCGATCCCATGGACAAAGACTTCAACTACGCTGAAGCATTCAAGAGCCTCGACTTGGCTGCTGTGAAGAAGGACCTACTCGCAGTGATGACGAACTCGCAGGACTGGTGGCCAGCCGACTTCGGTCACTACGGCCCGTTTTTCATTCGCATGGCGTGGCATAGCGCGGGAACATATCGCACCGGCGACGGTCGCGGCGGAGCCGGATCAGGACAGCAGCGTTTCGCTCCGCTCAACAGCTGGCCCGACAACGTCAGTCTCGACAAAGCGCGTCGCCTGATCTGGCCGGTCAAGCAGAAGTATGGCAACAAAATTTCGTGGGCTGACCTGATTATTCTCACCGGAAACGTCGCACTCGAATCGATGGGCTTCAAGACTTTCGGATTTGCCGGTGGGCGGGAAGACGTTTGGGAACCAGACCAGGATGTCTATTGGGGAACCGAGAAAACATGGCTCGGCGGCGACCATCGCTATGGCAAAGGAAAAGGAAATTCCGGCGAAGGCGTGATCGTGGCCGATGAGGAACTGCACGGCACTGAGAAAGATCGAACTGGCGCCGGTAAGAATGAGCGCAATCTTGAAAATCCGCTCGCTGCCGTGCAGATGGGTCTGATCTACGTGAACCCGGAAGGCCCGGACGGCAACCCTGACCCGATCGCCGCGGCCCATGATATCCGCGAGACTTTCGCGCGTATGGCGATGAACGATGAAGAAACCGTCGCGCTAATTGCGGGCGGCCACAGTTTCGGCAAGACTCACGGTGCCGCTGCTGCTTCCCACGTCGGGCCTGAGCCCGAAGCCGCTGGCATCGAGGACCAAGGCTTCGGCTGGAAGAATAGCTTTGGCACCGGCAAAGGCAAAGATGCGATCACCAGCGGACTGGAAGTCATCTGGACAACTAAGCCGACACAATGGAGTAACGATTTTTTCGATCACCTGTTTCGCTACGAATGGGAACTGACCAAGAGCCCGGCCGGTGCGAATCAATGGAGACCGAAGGGTAATGCGGGCGCCGGCACCGTGCCAGATGCGTACGACCCGTCAAAGCGCCAGAGTCCATCCATGCTGACCACGGATCTCGCTCTGCGGCTCGATCCTGCCTATGAAAAAATTTCGCGACGGTTCCATGAACATCCAGACCAGTTCGCGGACGCCTTCGCTCGTGCATGGTTCAAGCTGACGCATCGCGACATGGGTCCGCGCGAGCGCTATCTTGGCCCGGAAGTCCCCGCTGAAGAACTCATCTGGCAAGATCCGATCCCTGCGGTCAATCACAAACTGATTGAAGCGCAGGACATCGCCGCTCTCAAGAACAAAATTCTTTCTTCTGGATTATCGGTATCGGAGTTAGTTTCGACTGCCTGGGCATCGGCGTCGACGTTCCGTGGCTCCGACAAGCGCGGCGGCGCGAACGGCGCTCGTATCCGTCTTACACCGCAGAAGGATTGGGAAGTCAACCAGCCACAGCAACTGGCAAAAGTACTGAAGACGCTCGAAGGAATCCAGAGCGAATTCAACGGAGCGCAGTCGAACGGAAACGCGGGCGGGAAGAAAATCTCGATCGCCGATCTGATCGTCCTTGCTGGTTGTGCAGGTGTTGAGAAAGCGGCCAAGAATGCGGGCCACGCCGTGACCGTTCCGTTTACACCGGGACGCATGGACGCTTCTCAGAAACAAACCGACGTCGAATCTTTCGCTGTGCTCGAACCGATCGCCGATGGTTTCCGAAACTACCTCAAAGGCAAATACACCGTACCGTCCGAAACTTTGCTCATCGACAAAGCGCAACTACTGACATTGACTGCGCCGGAGTTGACTGTGCTGATCGGTGGTCTGCGTGTCTTGAATGCCAATGTAGGACAGGCAAAACATGGCGTCTTCACCAAGCGTCCGGAGACGTTGACCAACGACTTCTTCCTCAACTTGCTCGACATGAATACTGAGTGGAAGGCGACATCCGGCGCGCAAGACGTGTTTGAAGGGCGCGATCGTAAGACCGGAGCAGTCAAGTGGACCGGCACGCGTGTCGATCTTATTTTCGGTTCAAATTCCGAGCTTCGGGCTCTGGCTGAAGTCTACGGAAGTTCGGACGCGCAGAATAAATTTGTCCACGACTTTGTGGCGGCTTGGACCAAGGTGATGAACCTTGATCGTTTCAACCTCGCATCGCCTACAAAATAAAAATGGGTGCGCCCCTTCTCGAGCTTTTCGAGAAGGGGCCTACCTGACTGTCGAACCATTTTTTCCTCCCTGATCAGAATTCTTACTAAACGATCTCCACACTGAGCCGTCGCCACCCGCACACCGATACGAACACTGAACGATCGTGGCAGTGGAAGCGTTCCGCGCTGCGCATGAGGCGGGAGTCGTTTCTGGCCCCTGTTCGAAGGTTCCAAAATAATAGTCGTTATAACGACTATTATTTAGACTCGACTTTGATGCCATTTGATATCGGAGGGGCCGGAGTGACGACGATCGATTGTGCTAGGATGCCGGGAAACTTGTGGGTTTACAAAGCGAATTGTGACGGCCTCGCTCAGACCGCTAAGCACCGGAGAATTGCTGGATCGCACATTCTCTCTTTATCGCAGCCACTTCGCCGTGTTCTTCGGGATTGTAGCCATCCCCCGGCTTAGTGTGCTCGCGTTCGAATGTCTCTTGCTGATGTTTCAAAGTTCGGCGTCCTCGAGATCTGGATTATCGCGGGCATTCGTCTGGGGCACAGGAGCTTGGGTCTTGCGATTGGCCGTTTCTGCGCTCTCGCACGCAGCTACGGTTGTCGCAGTTTCGCAACTGCACCTCGGCAGTCCTGCGGGCGTGATGGATTCGTTCTCGAAGCTGAAGGGCCGGATCGCCGCAGTCATCGGGCTTTCCTTTTCTGTTACGTTTCTCGTGGCCCTCGGCTGCTTCGCGCTCATCGTGCCCGGGGTTTTACTGGCGATACGGTGGTCATTAGCGGTCCCCGCTATGGTTCTTGAAAACAAGGGCATCCGGGATGCGATGACTCGCAGTACCGAACTTACTCTCGGGAACCGCGGTCGGGTTTTTGTGGTCTGGTTACTATTTGTAATTCTAAACCTCGGCTTCAGTCGGCTTCTACAATGGCCCGTCACCGCTGTGGCCGGAGTTAGCTCAAGGTTGGCGTTGCAGCATGCCTCCGTCGGAATTCAGATCGCATCGCTGGTCGCGACTTTCTTTTCAGCGTGTCTGGTCGGCCCACTGGCCACCATCGCATTTTCGCTAATCTATTTTGACGAGCGTGTGCGCAAGGAAGCATTTGATCTGCAACTGATGATCACCGCGCTGGATGCATAAGGGATCTCCTCGATTCCGGCCGGAGTTGTGATAGAAGAGCTAATTTCTGCGGTGGTAATTCTCGCAGACATATCAAAGGTTAACGTGCTACGATTCCGGGCGAGTTAGTAACCGCAGGAGGCAATAATGGCAGCCGCGCTCAGGCCCCTAACCACCGGAGAGTTGCTCGACCGCACATTCTCTCTGTATCGCAGCCACTTTCCGTTGTTCCTGGGAATTTTCGCACTTCCCCACCTCGGCGTACTCGCGGTGCAGTGTCTCGGATACCTGTTTCGCAATCCAGAAAATCCGATGAGCAGCATGCTCACCACGTCGATTTTCGCCATGATCGCGGGACTCCTGAGCATGGTCGCAGCGGCGGCCTCGCAAGCAGCTACCGTGGTTGCAGTTTCAAACGTATATCTCGATCGACCCGCGGGATTGGTCGATTCGTTTGCGAAGATAAAGCGCCAAATCGGTGGGGTTATCTGGCTCTCCATCTCGGTCGCATTCCTCGCGGGGTTAGCTTGCCTTGCGTTGATCGTTCCCGGAATCCTGCTCGCCATACGTTGGTCGTTAGCCGTACCTGTCAAGGTTCTGGAAAATAAGGACACGGGTGAGGCCATGTCCCGGAGCTCCGAGCTTACCAAGGGCAATCGGGGCCGCATTTTCGTCATTTGGGTGATGTTCATCGTTCTGAGTATCGGACTAAGCTTGCTACTGCAGTGGCCGATCCAGCTCGGATCCGGAAAAGGGATCACCGCAATGCGGAGCGCCGGCTCGTTCTGGCAAATCGCATCGCTGGTCGCGGCATTCGTTTCTCAGTGCTTAGTTGGTCCACTGGTGACCATCGCTTTCTCCCTGGTCTACTACGACGAGCGGGTGCGTAAAGAAGCTTTCGATCTGCAACTGATGATGACCACGCTGGACGCGCCTGGCCTTCAAGTGGCCCCCGCATAAGACCGCGCATGACTGCAATGCGCAAAAACATTTTCAGAGGATTTCTGATCGCTGGACTCTTGAGCGGGGTCTGCTTCTGCTCGGCCGATTCCGGAGCCGACAATAACGTCACAGCATCCGAATACCGCGCCGAACTAGACCGGCTTCTTGTCGCTACACAACAACTCGACAGTTCCGGGAAGGATGTTCCGTCAGCGTTGCGAAATTTGCCGCAAAACTGGCGCGTCCAGTCTGAGCAACAGGATTTCGAAATCTCGACAGAGAGTCTGCGCGGTGACGTCCGCAAGTTCGAGCAAGAAAGAAACGTAACGACTGCGAGCGCGATCCGATCTGACATTCAGTATCTGCGCGATAACCTGGACGGCTTCGAGAAAGTTCCGCACGACTCGGCAACCAGCCGGGAAAAACTGGCGACCATCCTCGCTCGGCCAGAGTTCCGTGATGTGCATGGACCGACGTTTTTCGATCGACTGGGGCAAAGGTTACTTGGTTTCATCGCCAGCCTGCTTGAGCGCTTATTCAGTTCGTCTGCAATCCCTACGGTTAGCAAGGTACTTGTGTATGGGCTGATCGGTCTCGCTGTGCTGACGCTTGGATTTCTGGTTTATCGTCAGATCAAATCATCCAGCGAGCATGAGAGCGCAGTGCCCCGAGACCTTCCGATTTCGGCGAGGAGTTGGATACTCTGGCTGACAGAGGCGCGATCTGCAGCCGCGCAAGATAATTGGCGGGAGGCGATTCACCTTGCGTATTGGGCGGGCATCTCCTTTCTGGAGGAGCAGGGGATGTGGCGTCCGGATCGGGCGCGTACTCCGCGCGAGTACCTTCGACTCTTATCCAGTTCGAGTGAACACCGAGAAACGTTGGCAGCTCTAACCCGCATCTTTGAGCTGACCTGGTATGCCAAGCGGGAAGCCAACGCGGCGGCGTTTGCGCACACGATGCAAGCGCTGGAGAAGCTGGGATGCGACCACTCGAAATAAGCCGCAAAGACCGCGTGCTCCTTGTGAGCGGAGGAATTCTATTCGTGCTGCTGATCGCTGGAGCATTGGTGTTCAGTTCCAGCGCACCGGGGCGGGCAGAGTATCCAACGAGTTATTCGAGCGCGTCGAGCGGAGCCAAGGCGGCATACCTGCTTCTTTCGGAGATGGGCTACAAAACAACGCGCTGGGAGCGTCCGTTGAACGATCTTCCGGCGACGGCCAACCAAACGCTGATCCTCGCGGACCCCAATGAGGCCCCCACTCGCGCAGAGCGCGAGCGACTCAAGTCGTTTGTTTCAGAAGGAGGTCACGTCATTGCCACAGGGATGTTCGCTGGCACCTTCCTCCCAGAGAATGAGTCGACACCTGACATTCTCGCGGGGATGTCCTGGAAAAAGGCCTCAGCAATTTCGCCTTCCCGAATTACTCGCGCCGCGCCCCAGATTATGCTCGCTCCGGGCGCCTATTGGCAGGGATCTACAGTAGCGTATCCGCTCTACGGCGACGGGAATCACACACTGGTTGTGAAATATTCCTTCGGACGCGGCGAAGTTCTATGGTGGGCGTCGGCTACACCTCTCACAAATGCGGGATTGAAAGAACCCGGCAATCTGGAATTTTTTCTGGCGTGTCTAGGCGATCAGAATAAAGAAATTCTTTGGGACGAATACATCCACGGTTATCGTCAAACGCTGGCTGGCTCAATCGCGCATTCCCCGGTGAAATGGCTTTTCGTCCAATTAGTTATTTTGGCACTAGCGATCATCGCGACATTCTCGCGCCGCAGTGGTCCCACTAGTATGCCAACGACCGAAGTGCGTCTGTCCCCAATTGAATTCGTCCAGACGCTCGGAGGGCTTTACGAGAGGGCGGGCACGGCGTCGGTTGTGGTGGACATCTGCTACCGGCGCTTCCGCTACTGGATGACGCGGCGGCTCGGCGTCGCAGGCAATGCTAGTTCCGACGAGTTGGCTTCGGCGATCCGCAGCCGCTGGGAACTTACTGGCGAGGGTGCGGGCAAGGATCAAGTCATAGTGACACTTAGAAGCTGTGAGGCTGCCAGTTCAGATCCTTTTCTGAAACCTGCGGTGGCGCTGCAACTGCTTCAGGAACTCGATGGGTATGCCGCTCGATTAAACCTGTTTCAAGGAATTCGGAAGGAGAAAGTCTAAATGAAGGTAGTTCCGCAGTTAGTGCAGCACATCCGCGACGAAATGGGAAAAGTGGTCATTGGCCAGAATGAAATCAAAGACCAATGCGTCATCGCGTTACTTTGTCGCGGGCACGTGCTGCTCGAGGGCGTTCCAGGGATCGCGAAGACCTTAACCGTGAAAACTTTGTCGCGTCTAATGCGACTGGGTTTTCAACGGGTTCAATGTACCGCCGATCTCATGCCAGCTGACATTGTCGGAACTAATGTGTTGAACATGGCAAACGGTGCTTTCCAACTTCACCGAGGGCCGGTATTTACCGATTTGTTACTTGTCGACGAGGTGAATCGAATGCCTCCACGCACCCAGGCAGCGCTGCTCGAGTGCATGGAAGAGCATCAGGTAACTATCGATGGAGTGAGCAATCACCTTTCTCAGTTTTTCACTGTCTTCGCTACACAAAACCCGGTCGAATTCGAAGGGACCTACCCGCTACCCGAAGCCCAACTTGACCGCTTCCTGTTGAAACTTCAAGTTCCCTATCCAGGATCGCAAGACGAGATCCAATTGCTTGCCAACGTACAAAATGGATTCGAATCTCGCGAATTGGATGCCATGGATTTGAAGCCGATCGACGCGGGACTACTGGAACAGGCGCAACAGGAAATCAAGTCCGTAACAGTAGAGGAGGCGTTGTTCAGTTACATCGTGCAAATCGCACGACGCACGCGTGAATGGCCATCTTTGTCGCTCGGCGCGAGTCCGCGCGCCGCCGTGAGTCTCATGGCAGTTTCGAAGGCCGTGGCCGCGTTCGACGGGCGCGACTATGTGATCCCGGACGACGTGAAGGCCGCTTCGAAACCCGTGCTCCGACACCGAATCATCATGAAGCCTGAAGCAGATCTGGAGGGCATTACCCCGGACCAGGTGCTAGCCGATGTGTTACGCGCGGTCGAGGTTCCGAAGTGAGCGATCTGGCTCCATTGATTCCCGCACAGATTGAAGCGCAAACACTCACCTACAAACGCTTCGGTATAGCGTTCGGCGATCGATTCTTTACCCTGCTTCTTTTGGGCCTGCTATGGATTATTCCAGCCTTCGTCGATCTGAAATTTGTTTACGCTTTATTCCTTTGGGATGGCCTGGTGCTTCTGGCTTGGCTTGGCGATCTGGCGCAACTGCCGGACCCGTCACGACTGGTAATGAGACGTACCTGGCGCTCCGCGGCCGCGCTGTCGAATTCATCGAGCCTCGAGATTACTCTCATCAATTCTTCTGACAAAACTGTTCGGGCGATGGTCCTCGACTCGGTTCCAGCGCAAATGAGGAGTGAGCCTCCGACGCTAATCCTCAAAGTAGCGCCCAAAAGCGAAGCGACGGGAATCTATCAAATCCGCCCGATGCGGAGGGGAGATGTGACGCTGGGCGACTGTTATGTTCGCTATCAAAGCGTATTCCGCATCGCGGAGAAGTGGGTCCGAGCTTCTCTGTCTCAGACCGTGCGAATTTACCCCAATCTGGAGGACGCGAAACGCCATTCCATTTTTCTCCTTCGAAGCCGGCAGATCGCAGTAGAGAAACGTCGTTCTCGAATGCGGGGGATCGGCCGCGAGTTTGAGAGCCTGCGGGAATACAGACTGGGAGATGAATATCGCGATATTTGCTGGACCGCAGCGGCTCGCCGAGGAAAGCTCGTCACCCGCGTCTATCAGATTGAACGCAGCCAGACGGTGTGGATTGTCATCGACTCTGGGCGCTTGATGCGGGCCCGCGTGGACGGCTTCAGCAAACTCGACCACGCCGTCAATTCCGCGCTCAGCCTGGCCCAGGTAGCACTATATTCAGGAGACCGCGTAGGGCTCGTCGCCTATGGGCGGTCTATTCGTCAGCAACTCCCCGCCGAGAAAGGGAGCGCGCATTTGCGCCAATTCATCGAGCAACTTGCGCTGGTAAACGAAGAAACTTCTGAAGCGGACCACCTTCACATGGCGGGACGTCTGATGACGGACCAAAAACGGCGCAGCCTGATCGTATGGCTCACTGACCTCGCGGAGACCGCGATGACTCCCGAAGTTATCGAGGCAGCGAACATGATGGTTCCAAAGCATCTGGTTCTGTTTGTGGTCATCGGGCAACCGGACTTAGGTATGTTAGCTACGAAGAGACCAGAGAGCGAAACTGAAATGTATCAGGTTGCTGCCGCGCAAGAGACAGTTCACCGTCGGGACCTTCTAATGGCTCGACTGCGAGAAAGAGGAGCACTGGCGCTGGAAGTCGATACTGGTGCAATTTCACCCGCGCTCGTCAACTCGTATCTCCAGATCAAAGAGCGGAATCAGCTTTAAGCGGACTTGGATTCGCGCGAAAATCCGAACAGGTATGCCGAGAGAAGAACAAACAAGGCTCCCGCCATCGCGAACTTGAAAGGGATGGGCATACCCGTCGGCGACACGAACGCCTCGATCAACCCTGCAACGATCAGGATCGGAATTGTCCCGAGAACGAGTTGCACCGCCTCGCGTCCAGCTCGTGCGAGTGATTCCCGACGAGGCAATGACCCCGGAAATAGGAGCCCTTGGGCGATTCGTAAACCTGCGCCCCCCGCGATAAAGATGGCGGGCAGTTCGAGTACTCCGTGCGGTGCCACAAAGCTCCAGAGCTGTAAACTCATCCCCGAAAGCGCGCAAGCCATGCCGATCACTCCAATCAAAAGGCCGTTAAACGCCATCATGTAAATGGTGCCTAACCCTCCGGTGATTCCAAAAGCAAAAGTAGTGAAGCCGACACTCATGTTGTTAGTCATGATCGCGCTCGAGGCCAGCGGCTTGATGCCCACGATCGAGTGTGTCCACATTTCGTGGCGATCGATGGTATCTACCATCTGAGGTCCTAGAATCTTTACTTTGAAGTCGGGGTTTTGATAAGTCAGAATGGCTCCTACTGCTCCCGCGACGAGAAAGATAAGAACCGACAACATACAATGCTTCAGGTTGCGCCGAAAGACTGCCGGGAACGTTCTCCAAAAAAACGAAAACGTCGCAGAACTGCTCGCACTTCGGCCGGAATAGATGGTATTGTGAGCGCGAACTAGTAATTGATTTACATAGCGAGCGAAGTGCACGGACCCACGATCTTCGCGAATGGCGGCAAGGTCAGCTGCCGTTTGTCGGTAAAGAAGGCTAAGTTCCTGCAGTTCGGACCGGGTGAAGGATTTGAGCCCGCTTTGCGCGCCTTGGTTCAGTAGCGTTTCCAGCTTGCTCCAGTAGGGCTTACGCTTTTCCAACCAACGGGTGGAAATCATCTTGGACTCGATTGACCAACTGAGAATTGATACTCCCGAGCAAATCGCTCTGGAGTTGCCACTGGCTGGAATTGGAAGCCGTTTTCTCGCCTTGGCAATTGATACTCTAATTCAAAGTGTGCTTTATCTCATCACCGCATTTATTTTCATATTCACACTACCACTGGGCTCGTCGGTATTCATGTTTCTTCCAAAGTTAGTGGGACCAGCGTTGGCGATATTTATTCTGTTCGCCATCTACTGGGGATATTTTGCATTCTTCGAATCAGTCTGGTCGGGGCAGACTCCAGGAAAACGCTATGCCGGTATCCGCGTTATCAAAGAATCAGGGAGGCCGATCGGTGTTTTCGACGCGATCGGACGAAACTTGATGCGCGCGGTCGACGTCCTGCCGGGGATCTATGGGGTGGGCTTGGTCTGCATGATGTGTAATCAGCAAAGTCGAAGGCTGGGAGATTTCGTCGCGGGAACCGTCGTAGTCCACGAAAAGCCGACCGAGGATGTTAGGCCTTCGTGGAATACCTCTGAGCAAAGCTCATCGTCCGCTCCGAGTCTGACACAAGTATCTCCCGACGAACTCGTCCTCATCGAAACCTACCTGCACCGGCGATGGGATCTCGACAAGTACGTCCGCGTAAACACTGCCGTACAAATTGCAGAAAGAATTAAAGCAAAGACGGGACTTCAGCCTCAACCCAACCAGCACGTAGATGACTTTTTAGAAGAGGCCGCCAAGAAAATCCGCGACAGCGGTCCATTCCGCTAGTCAAGCCTGGCGGCATCGGCTGCCGCCCAAACGACGCAAACTCGTTTCGTCCTATGTGACCAAAAGCTCGAAGTGATCGCGACCTTGACAACACACGTCAGACGGCCTAAGCCCGCTCAATAGCGGTAGAGGTAATAGTGCGATGAGGTTCTACTTAAGAAACGCATCCCACTTTTTCACGAGTGGATCCACCTCGAGGACGGGCCCGCTTATTTTTGAGCCCGCCCCAACCACCTTTTGCACTCGCAGCGAGCCGATGTTTGCCGGCACGGAAACCGACGATGGAGAGGGTCCGTTGGGACGATCGAACCGCAACCGCCAGCCCTGCGCCCCTGCAGGTTCGAGTTCTAGATTGATCCTTCCAAAACGGGTTGGAGAATTTTGGAGACTGTAGTGAGCGGTGGGAACCAATTCTGCCGCAGTGATCCCATTGAGAAGCCGCAGCGACTTACCGTCCTCCAGCGCTAGCATGTGCCGCAAGTATCGGATGCATTCGGCACTCGCCCAATTATGGGGCATGTCTCCCCAATCTTGACCGACCAAAGCGTGTTGCAGCGGTTGTTCCTCGCGCCAGCAGTACAAAGGCGAGGCATGGTTGAGAAAGCCGGTGAACGTGCGATGTGCCCAATCGCGCTGTCGGGCCCACAAATAGACGTGCGACGCGAAGGAGGCGTTGTAGGTCCAAAGGCTGTCGTGCCAGAGCCATCCCGTTTCGGTCGGAACATCTTCCTGCGTGCAGGACTGAAGGAGCGCAATGTGTCCGCGCACGACCGGATCATTCTTATCGAAGACTTCTCCGGGAAAAATGGCGTGAGAAAGAGCCCACTGAGCGGTCTGCGGACGAGGGCGATTCCACGGATCAGAGTCGGCAATCGATGAGTCGTCGTGCGCAAGCATCGGAAGATACTCGAATCCCGCTGGATGCCGTACCATCTCCCTCTTTGCCATTTGTTGAAATGCTTCGTAAAGCTCACCGAAGAATGTTCGCGCTCGGGCGAGAGACGGCATCTTCAATTGATCGGCAGCATCGGCAACGGCACGCAGAGCCGCGAGCGTCCAAACAGTATTGGTGAATTCGGAATGAAGGCCACCAATGCCGCCGTCGGCGAAACCAGGAGCGAGCAACCCGTAGCGTCCGTTGGTGCTGGATCCCGAACGGGCCTGGTCGCGCAGGCTGATTAGAAAATCGAGAGCGTGCACGACGTTCGGTTCGAGATCGCGGAAAAACGTCCAGTCCTGCTTAAGCTCGCATTGACGCACGAGCGTGAACATGGCGATCGCGGTGTCCTTCCAGTGCTCGCCACCGCTTTCCGCGATGACCTGTCCGCTCTCGGCCTGCGTAGACCATTCGGAGCGCAAACCATCATCAGCGGCTTGGTCATAGCCGAGATAGCGTGCGGCTTCAAGTAGAAAATTGCCATCGACGATCCACAAACCGCGATACTGAGTTGGCCCGACCTGGAAAACGAGTCGATCATTCTTGACCTCTCGCGCTTGTTGGATGTTGCGCGCGCACGCAGTCAGAAATTCGCCGTGCTGGCCGGGAAGACTCCAGCTCGTGGTTCCAAAGGGCTTCCAATTTCGCCAAAACTCGCGAGCTTCGGTCAAAAGCACATCAGCGTCAGGCAACCGCTGATGTAGAATTTCGGCTGATTGGTTCTCTTGCGGAAGCCGTACGAAATAACGTGCCGGGACTTCTTCGGATGCCTCGCCATGTGGCAGATAGAGAGTGAATCCCTCCTCTTCCCACAACATGCAACTCCCGAGATTGTTGTTGAGTTGCGCCGCGACGAGCAGGACCGATTTGTTACCCTGCACGCGAACCGTCGCCGTGGGCACCGTATAGCTCTCAAGTTCAAGCCGCTCACAGGTCCGAATGCGAATCTTCGGAACCACGGCGATGCGGCCAGTCGATTCCGACTTTGCCTTTGATTTTATGGAGAGCAGAACATTGTCTACCCGACCTTCGTCGCGATGGTTGGTTGCGAATGCGATCAATTCCAGGGTCGCCGCTGGACGACTGATCAGCGTATGGACGATGGGAATCGCCGGAGATTCGATCCATTGCCGGAGAATCTTATCGTCCTGAAAACCAGCTACCGAGAATTCGATCACAGTGCCAAAGTTTTCCATGCCGGCGGAGAGCGATTTCGCGAACTTGTATCGCAAGTCGCCAGCTTGTCCAACGACGGTCTTTCTGGGATCGTCCGGAAAACAAATCGTAGATTGCTGGTTGCGCGGGGCGTAGCGGAAATCTACCTTCTCGCTGGAAGAATTCGCGCGAGACCTCGATGGTTCGAAGTGAGAAAGATTCCTCCCGATGCTCGGCGTGGGCGCAGCCGCAGCACCCGACGCGATCAAGGCAGTTACGAATTGGCGACGGTTCAAGGTCATTCGGTTCCCTCGCAATACGCAAATTTCTATGTGAGGCTTTCGCGGACGGTCTCCGAGCCACACTCGCTAGTCACCCGAAAAACAATCATTTTACTATTGTATTGCGCACAAAACGAAGAGAGTTGTGATTGATTGTTGCACAATCGAACTTTTATGAGGCGATGAGGAAGCATTTGATTGATCATCCGAGCTTTTGTAATTCTCGCAAGTCGGCGTAGTATGCTTCAGCAGCGCTTTCGTTTCGGACTGAATCGCAAAACATCTGTTGGTAAGAACTTTCGTTTTATTCACTCTGAGAGATTGTAGGGGAACCAAAATACTATGAAACGTGACCGGCCTTCACGGCCCGGAGTCGGGCAGAATCGGCAAACTGAACCCGAAGGTGCTTCCCAGGAAAAACAACGTGTGCGTCTTACCGCGATCCTTACTGGTCTTCAGCAAACGGGGCGGGTTTCGGTGGAAACACTCAGCGCACAGCTGGGCGTTTCGGTGGTGACTGTGCGCCGAGACCTAGATGTTCTCGACGAAAAGGGATTGCTGCGGCGCACTCACGGTGGCGCGGTATCGATTGAGCCGCTGTTTTACGAACAATTCCGACGCGACCAATCATTTCTGGCGCAGGAAAAACATGCCGCTGACGAAAAGCGCCGCATCGGCCGAGCGGCCGCAGCGCTCATTGTCGCGGGGGAAACGATTGCGCTGACTCCTGGAACGACAACCACGGAAGTGATCCGTGGACTGCCAATCAACTCCAATATCACGGTCGTCACCAACACAGTCAATGTGGCGATGGAGCTTTCTCAACGTAAAGATGTATACGTTTTCGTTACAGGCGGACACCTTCACGGAGAATGGTTCTCGCTGGTCGGCACGGCCGCGTTGCGATCGCTCGACAACATGCTGATCAACACAATGTTCATCGGCGCCGATGGCATGGACGCGAGTTGGGGGGCAAGTTGTTTCAACGCGGATGAAGCGGAACTCAATTCGACGATGATGAAGCTGGCGCGCCGCCGCGTCGCGGTGGTGGATAGTGGCAAACTGGGACTGGTCGCCAACTGGCGTATCTGCAAACCAGATGAATTGCATGTGCTGGTAACCGACACTGGGGCGACAGATGAAAAAATTGCGCCATACGAAAAACTCGGAATCAAAGTCATGCGCGTGTGAGGGCTTGGCTCAGCAGCTCATCATTATTTCTCGCGCTGTGCTCCGTCTTTCGTGATTGTGTACAACCCTCCTTGGTAGCGCACGCCCTCTAATCGGGCGCTGGAGTCAAAACTGCTGAGGCGAGACGTCACCCGGATCCCATCCGCGAGAGTGAGTTCCGCACCGAAAATAGAGTCGATTACAAGGTCCGCAAACGCGCCTCCAGCGATGCAGCACCAATCTTCGATGAAAGGCGCATCTTCAGAGGATTTGAAAGCTCCGCCGTTGACCGGCGGATAAACCTCTTCGACGAAATGGGCTTGGCCAATCGGTCCCTGATTGCCAGCCTTCGCAACTTCTCGCAGCCATTGCGAGACTCGTTCCGGAGAGTTGATTTTATATAGACCTTTCGCGGTCATCGGTGGCCATGCGGCATAAGCGCCCAGGCAGCTGTGGTCGGGACGGATGTTCCAAGTCGCGTCGGCATCGCCTTGTGCGAGTGCTCGCATCCATTTTTCGCTGTGCAGCTCGTTCCAGAAAAACGCGCCCATTTCTCGTTTCTGCGCGGGGGTGAGATCGTCCGCCATATTGTCGAGGACCGCAAGAAAGTCGTAGCAGTGCCGAACATCGTTGAACGTTCCTTGAGGCTGTCCGCATCGCCAATAACCTTTTCCATCGATGTAAAGCAGACGATTGATCCGTTCCGTCATCGCCGTCGCCTCGCCACGCAGTTGTTTGGCGCGGGAGCTGTTGCCGCGACGTTCGTGAAGATCGGCAACCATGCGCATGCTGCGGACATTGCCGGCATTCATTCCAGCTACTTCATGCAAGTAAGTGCTGACGACCTCGAGAAGATTCTCAATCGTTCCATAGTCAGCGAGACCATGTCCGAGGCGGTCGAGTTTTTTCCAATAAACGGCGTGGTCATCCAGGAGATCAAGAACCGTTCGATCAGAAATTTTCTTATCCAGCCAAGCCAAGTCTCCGGTAACGCAGAGATACCTCCAAGCGCAGCGAACAATCGCGGTGTCATTCGCGGCATACCACGGACCGACGGCTTCTCCCGTCACATAGTCAGTGGAATGATGTTCGTGCATTCCGTCTTTGAGCCAAACCTCGACGAGGTTGCGCAGTGGGACCGGATCGAGTAGCGCCAAACCAAGAGACGTAAGGGATGTGTCCCACGGGAAGCTAAGAGTTGGAAGCACATGTCCGCTCAGGGTCAAATAAGTCGGGCCGTACGCCGAATCGGGGGACCATCGGCGCGCAGAAAGCAGATTGGCAAATCCATTATGGTAGAGCTTCCAAAGCGATTCATCATTTGTGATTAGTCGGGGAAGGTTACCGCTAAACGCTGAATTGTTTGGTGTGAATGCCGATTGCACGAGGCTGGTGAAGTCCGCCTCGTTTTCTGTCTCGAGAACGACGAAGCGCGCTTGCAGACTGTCGTAAAGTTCCATCGCGGCACGGCCGTTTTCCCCGATAGCAAGAACGAAGTTGAGTTGCTTCTGTTCGCCCGGGCCAAGTGCCATGTCAAAGTGCAGCATCCTCGTTTGCTCCACGCGACTCGGCGCTGGATGGAAACCCTGCGCAGCAGCAATTTCGGAATGTTGCGCATCAAAAAGAAGACAGCCGCGCTTGGCGTCCCACGTCACGCGGTTGTCGGCCTCTCCGGGAGAATTTACAAACCAGAGTTTCGTTTTCTTCGCGACGGCTCCCCTCATGTCGAACGCAACCGTGAATTGGCGCTGCGTCGCGCTCAAATTTTTAATAGCGATCGATTGCACAACGGCTCGGTGTTTGCTCGGTAGGAACATGCGTGTGGAAAATTGCAGTCCGTCGGCCGTTTGCGTGCGAACCACACAATGGGGAAACCACTGATACTCGATGTCGCCGTCCGGAGAACCCGCGATCGCGAGGAAGCGACCATTCAAAAAGAGTTCACAAGTCAGCAGAAACCCGGGACTCCAGGCGGTCTCCGGAACACCACAACAAGCATAAGGCGGAAACGAAATGGCCGTGATCGCGGAGACAGATTTCGCGACTTGCGCGTAGCCCCACTCGTTCATCGCCAGAGGACAGTTGAAAAGATCGCGGAGCCGATAGGTGAGTCGATCCGAAGCCATGTCGGCCAGCGTTGGTGGAGATGAAAGCGCGCGGTTCGATCCCTTCGATCCTAGTGCAGCCCCACTTATCGAAGGATTGATTGCCGCCACGGCCGTTCCGGCCGCGCCTAGTTTCAAGAAAGTGCGACGATCTAGACTTCTGCTGGAACGCATCGTGTGCCTCCTACCAATGCTCTCGAACCGATAGTCACGGGTCTGCCGAAGCTCGATGTGACAATAACCGACTATCGCAAGTTTATACCGTCACTATGCGCTATTTCATAGACCAATTTTGTTCTTTTCGCTACTATTCGATCATTCGTGTAGAAGAGACGAGGGCTCATGGGCATAAACGGATACCTAGTAAAGAGCACTTTCGTGAGTGCTCTGGGCGGGCTGCTGTTTGGGTTCGACACTGCCGTCATCGCCGGAACTACACATCAATTAACCAACGTCTATAAACTCACTCCTTATTTATTAGGAATCACCGTCTCCAGCGCTTTGTGGGGAACGGTGGTTGGCGCGATCACGGCCGGATATCCCGGAGAGCGCTGGGGCCGACGCGATAGTCTGCGAATTATGGCCGTGTTCTATTTCTTGTCAGCGCTCGGCTGTGCGCTGTCGTGGAATTGGGGATCGCTGATCGCCTTCCGCATCATCGGAGGATTGGGGATCGGCGGGTCGTCGGTGCTCGCGCCCATGTACATCGCCGAGTTATCGCCCGCGAAATGGCGCGGACGGCTCGTGGGCTGCTTCCAGGTCAGTATTGTTCTCGGCATTCTGCTCGCCTACTTGTCGAACTTCCTGATCGTGCGAATGAATTTGGGGATGATGGAATGGCGTTGGATGTTGGGAGTTGCCGCCGTGCCGGCGCTGTTCTTCCTTCTGATGCTGTTTTTCATCCCGCGCAGCCCGCGTTGGTTAGCGTTGAAAAATAGGACGCGGGAAGCACTTGACGTTTTGAAGCTCACCGGCAACACAAATCCTGAGCAAGAGCTGAACTCCATCGTGGCCTCGATCCATGTGGAGCGCAGTTCTGTGAGCGAGTCGATTCTGCAGCGGAAATATGCGCTGCCGCTCCTGATCGGCGTGACTGCGGGAGCCTTCAATCAACTGACCGGGATCAACGCCTGCCTGTACTACCTGAATGACATTTTTGCGGCGGCGGGGGCGAGCAAGTATTCGGCGGGCATGCAGTCGGTGACCATCGGATTCACGAACCTAATTTTCACGCTGATTGCCATGACCATGATCGACAACTTTGGCCGCAAGAAACTTTTGCTTACGGGAACCGCTGGAGTCTGCATCTTTCTCGCTGCCATCGGAGAAATGTTTCGCACCGGCACACATCAGTCATGGCTGGTCTGGATGGTGATGGCGTTCATGGGTTTCTTCGCCATCTCTCAAGGCGCAGTGATCTGGGTCTACATGAGCGAAGTTTTTCCAACGCGCGTTCGGGCCCAGGGGCAGGCGATTGGGACATCAACTCTGTGGATCATGAATGCGTTGATATCGGCAATATTTCCGGTGCTCGCAAAGAAGTCGAGCGCAACTCCGTTCTTCTTCTTCGCAGCGATGATGCTGGTTGATTTTATTCTTGTCGCGGCCATCTATCCTGAAACCAAGGGAGTGTCTCTGGAGCAACTGGAGCAGAAGCTCGGGGTGAATTAAACGATTCCGAGTGCAAACCAGATTTACATTTCGAAATTAGGCCACACCGATTCGACGCGGGCTGGTTCAGAAACCCATTGGACGCTATCTGGATTCTTGGCGAACTGCTCGTAGATCGGTGTAGAAGGATCCAATCCGAGTTCCGTGTAAGCACGCGGGGCTCGAATCGCAATTTCGCTTGACGGAGAAGACTGATACGAGGGATTTCGCTCCCAGCGAATCTTTTGCTTGCCGTCCTTCTCCTCACCATTCTTCTTCTGAACATCCGGCTTCTGACCATCCAGGATCGGGAACCACGCCAAACCATGGTGCGCGCGGACCGCGTCATAGACGAATCCGTACTGGCGATCGCACCAAGCCCCAAACATCATTCGAGTATCAGGATCGGCATTGATGACGGCGTGCGCCCAGCCCGGAGGTACGACAATTTTGTCGCCCGGCCCGGCAGTTATGGCAAAGCAGCGGCCCGGATCATCGTCGGCGCTCTCTTGCGCATAGATGATCGCGCGGCCTTCCCATATTTCGAATATTTCCGGAGTAGACCATCCGCAATGAGGTGCTACGGCATGAATATGACCTTGGCTGCGGACTGGTTCTTCTCCGAGTTGTCCGGCAGCATACACGACGACACCAAATAGAAGCATCCGTCGCGCGAGTTCGTCTTTGTGTTCAAGACGGCCAACATCCATCACGATGGAGTACACCGGGTCGGGACCATCGCAGTTGGGATTCCTTAAACTGCGGCGAATAGCATCGAGGCGTCGCAATTCTGGCTGCGGTCCGAAGACACCTTCGTCATAACTAAATGAGAGATCGTCGAGGTTGCTTCGCACACCGAGCTTGGGATCAAACTTCATCGAAGACTTATCACTAGCGGAACTCATGCCTTCACGAGGATTGGCATACCTTTTTCTTCGCCTTGCCCTTCAACGATCCGCGCCCCAAATCCACGTCCCTCGGCAATTTCATAATCATGGCCCGCATCACTGGGCCAGCAGGCAGTCACACGAATTGGTATATCTCCCGTGTTCACGATGCGGTGAGCCACTTCGCCGGCGATGTAGTGCAGACTTCCGGGCGTCATATCTTCAGCCCAGGTATGTCCCGTGCGATCCATGAGGAGAAGTTTGCCCGTCCCAGAAACCGTGCCATAGAATTCGGCGCGATTGCGGATCACGTGCCAGTGCCCGCGCGTCATAAAATATTCATCCCCGACTCTGCCCGGCTGGATTTCGGAGAGGCCCCAGAACAAGCCGCCCTCCGTGCCGGGCGGGACCGGTTCCCACCACCAGACTCGATACGCTATTGTTTCGGGATCAAGCTTTTGCCAGGCTTGCTGGTCGCGAAAGACTCCGGTTAGTTGACCGATTTTCTTTTCCGAGCGCTGAAGCCCGGGCGCCTGCAACGCGCCATCGGTCCAGTTCACGAAGGCGGGGACGGGGTTCATAATGGCAACAGGCTAAATGGCTTCGCCTCTCGAATGCAAATAAAAAGAACAAAGTTGTGATCATTATCAACTCAAAGCGAATAATATTGCGGTTGTTCAGACGCGTTGGAGATTTTTTTGGACATGACTTTTTGCAATGATTCTTCGATATGACAAAACCGGCCATCGGAATCGATTTAGGCGGCAGCCACGCCACCATTGCTCTAATAAAGGACGCTCAGGTTCTCGGCTCCCGCCACGTCTCGCTCGATTCGTCGCAGCCACTTCGTCCAGCGCTCGAGTGTTTTCGCCGAGGCGATTCGTAGTCTGCTGGCAGAACTTCAGATGGACGCCGCAGAGTGTGCAGGACTGGCGCTTGGATTCTGCGGGCTCGCCGATGCGCGGATTGGCCGGGTTGTTTCAACCAATCAGAAATACGAAGATGCTCCATCGATTGATTTCAATGCGTGGAGCAAGCAGGAGTTTGGTCTGCGGTTTGCCATCGAGAACGACGCCCGCATGGCACTGCTTGGCGAACGTCACGCAGGAGCCGCGCAAGGTTGCGACGATGTGGTGATGATCACGCTGGGCACCGGGATCGGTGGCGCGGCGATGATCGAGGGAAAACTGCTACGCGGAAAGCACGCGCAGGCCGGATGTCTGGGAGGTCACTTGCCGGCAAGAGTCGGTGGTCGTCCCTGCACCTGTGGCGCGATCGGATGTCTTGAAGCCGAAGCCTCCGGTTGGTCGCTGCCGTTCCTCGCGCACGAGTGGCCAGGTTTCTCGGCGAGCAATTTGGCTGGTCACGACGCCATAGACTTCAAGTTGCTTTTCGAAACGGCTGACGCGGGGGACCACGTGGCAGTCGAGGTTCTTGACTACTGTCTGAAGGTTTGGGCGACGGGCGCGGTGGGACTGATTCACGCCTATGATCCGGAGAAGATCGTAATTGGGGGAGGCGTGATGCGAAGTTCCGCCATCATCCTGCCTTACATTCAAACGTACGTGAAGCAACACGCGTGGACGCCCTGGGGTAAGGTCGAGATTGTCGCCGCGCAACTCGGGAATGACGCTGGGCTATTTGGCGCTATCCCCCTACTTACAGGAAGCGTGTAGACCCGCATGACGAAACAATTCCCGAACGCCCAGCTCTCGCGTCCGATCCCAGGGAATGAGAATCTGCGCTTTTTAAATTTTCGCGGTGAGGCCCTCGGATCGCGCGGGGACGTCTTACTTTTTAGTCCGCCGGGAATGGAATACGCTGCCGCGCGTTCCGCTACTGCTGCTCTTACACGGCGTCTACGGATGCCAGTGGAACTGGTGGTTAAACGGCCACATCGACACCACCGCGATGGAGATGCTACGAGCCGGAACTACTGTTCCGATGATGATTGCGATGCCGTCGGACGGACTCTGGGGCGACGGCAGCGGATATGTGCCCCATGTGCATGCCAACTACGAAAAGTGGATTGTTGATGACATCCCGCGCTGCCTGCGTGAATTGTTCCCACAATTGGATCCGGGAAGATTTCTTCTTGCTGGGCTCTCCATGGGCGGCTACGGAGCTTTGCGCTTAGGCATGAAATATGCGTCGCAGGTTCAGGGGATTTCTGCGCATTCCTCGATCACGAAAGTTGCGCAACTATCGCAATTTATCCCGTTTCCCGCCGAGGATTTTCAGCAGGCGGGCGACGCTGACACCGACTTGCTGAACTGGGCGACGGCGAATCATGACTCTCTTCCGCCGATCCGCTTCGATTGCGGAACTGAAGATCCACTCATTGATCCGAACCGCGCGTTGCATGCCACACTCAGCGAGATGCGCGTGCCCCATATCTACGAAGAGTTTCCCGGCGGTCACGACTGGCCGTATTGGACGCAACACGTCCGGCGCACTCTCGCCTTCTGCAAGAGCGTTCTAGCAAAATAATTATTTCTTCGCGACTTCTTTCGACACGTCCGGCATCGGCATGCGCACCACCTGCGGAAAATAAACATCCGGCTCGGTCAACAGCTTTCTTGGCTTCATCGTGTTGCACACATAGGTGAACAACAATTCGCCCGACTGCTCGAACTCAGGATGCTCCTTACCCGCGTAGCAGAAAGTATCGGCATCATATTTTGGATCGCTCTTCTGCAAGATCGGGATGCGATAAATCACTTCGCCGTCGGTCCACGGGCCCGTCAAACTCGGGGAGGTACGAAGGATCACCTTGTCAGAAAAGATCTGAGGATCGACCATCACAGCGATCCACTTACTTAGTTCCGGGTGGTAGCGCACTGACATCTCCGAGGCCCCGGTCTTCATGATGACTTTTGCCTTCGCTGGCTCCATCCCGTCGTGCCACTTGTCATCGCTACCGAGATACTGCAGGTTCTTCTTGGGATCGCCCAAACCCTGCAGCGGAATTCGAGTAAGGATTTGCGGCCTGCTTCCTAGCTCATACAACGTGTAAATGTAAAGATGGTCGCCCTCGATCAAAGTGGACGCCGAAGGATTCGCGTGCATGCCGTCGGCCACCAGCGGGAAGTACGCGACCTTCCAGTTCTGTGGATCGCCCTCAATCCCCGTCACACGCGCGAGATCGGTTCCGCAGATCTCGAAGCCGAGCGCAAAAGCGTTCGAGTTTTTCACGTTGCGCACGCAGACCAGCGTGATGAAAAGCTCGTTGTTATGTTCGACTCCATCGAGCGCCCAATAATAGGTACCGTCGTTTGCCTGCGGATTGAAAAAGCTATCGGGATTGCCTTTGGCGTCTTTCTTGATTGAGTAGTCGATCTTCCATTTGCCGTCCTTGCAGGTAGAAATGCCAATCGTGTTGTGCACCATGCGAGGCTCTTCGCCATTGACCAACCGTTGATCGCCATAGAGGGTGTCGCCAAAGATCCACGCCACGCGACCGTCTTTCAGCGGGATCGAATAAGCAGCGTCCGCGCCTTGCCACTGTTGTTGAGCCGAGAATGAAGGAACACAATTAAAGTGCGCATTTTCCGCAAGCATGTAACTCGCGGAAAAAAGGACGATGAGGAATAGAGTGAAATGCAACAGTCGTCTCATGAAATGCTCCCGGAATCTTGGCTGGACCGCTGAAAATTCGTTTATTAATCACCGTTTCTTAATTGCCGCTCGCTGACGAGAACCCTTGCTTTTACGTTTGAACTGGCCGTTCCCGTCCACCGTGCCTTCGGTCAACGACGCGGCATGATCGCGAAGCAAAATCTCGGCGTAGTTCAGGTCGTCCAGTACTGCTTTGCGAGCGAGCGCTGGCTTGTGATCGCGAATGTAAGCGAAGACGCGTTCATGCCGCCGCCAATGTCGATCCCCAATCGTCGATAAACGGCAACACTGCTTTTCGAGCCTCAGATGTCGCGTGATACAACATGCGCATCGTCGTTTGTATGGCTGCATTCCCCGACGCTTGAGCGAGCGCATCGTGAAACTGAATATCAAACGCACGGAACAACTCAGGATTTCGGCGGCCCTCAGCCAACCCGTCCAATGCGGCTTTCAAGCACTCAATATCGGATCGAGTGGCGCGCTTGGCGGCCAGAGCGGCTGCATCGGGTTCAATAATTTTTCGTAGTTCGTAGATTTCGAGGTGCTTCACTTCATCAAGCAGAATCATCCACTGGAAGTGCTGATTAAGCACGCGGCTTAAAGAAGATTGAATGTATGTCCCATCTCCTGCTCTTGATTTGATGAGGCCGAGATACATTAAACCTTTTAGCGCCTCACGCAACGAGCCGCGGCTGACGCGCAACATCTGAGCGAGATCGGGCTCCGATGGCAGTCGATCTCCTGCCTTCAAGTCGCCGCTACGCACGAGTTGCTCAATCTTGTGCGCCACCATGCTCATTACGGTCTCGCGCTGGATCGGCTCGAACTGATCGGCCGTGATGGCAATATCGCGATATGACGCCATTTGCTTCCGTCCCGATTTGTGCAACCCTCCTGCCGACCGCGAGAATATTTGGAGCCATTTCAATCACCATTTTCTGGAATGCTTGACCGGGGAACAAAATCACTATATATGTTCAAATGTCAGACAAACAAGTGGAACCCGGATTTTTCTTCACTTGGCCAGTATGCAGCCCCAAGTTTCATTGCAGAAATTCGAAGTGTTCGCGGAAGGGCTCGACCATCCTGAAGGGCTGGCATTTGATACTGATGAAAATCTCTGGGCAGGCGGCGAACTCGGCCAGATCTACAAAATTAATCAAAAAGGTAAAGCCCAAACGGTCGCAACGCTGGGAGGCTTCAATCTCGGGCTCACTTTCTCTGCGCGCCAGGATCTGTTCGTTTGCAACTTCAAACTTGGCGCGTTGATACAGTTGGATCGATCCGGCAAGACGATTCGTTCCTGGGAAAGAGCGGGGCGATATCGCTTTCGGAATCCGAATTTTTCCGTCTTTGATCGCGAGGGCAATCTCTATTTCAGCGATTCCGGCGAGTTCAAGAAAGATGATGGCTTCCTCTTTGTCTTAAGATCCAACGGCAAGATCGAACAGCTGCTCGACCGTCTGTCGTTTCCGAACGGTCTTTCGTTAAGCGCCGACGAGCGGACACTGTACGTTGTGCAGAGTACAAAAAACAATGTCCTTGCGGTACCGCTCCAATCCACGGGGGCGATCGGGAAGCCGCGAGTCTATGCTGCCGGACTAAATAATGTGCCCGACGGTGCGGCACTCGACGCAGCGGGCAACCTTTACGTGACTTGCTACGCTTCACACAACGTGTACAAGGTGACGTCGGACGGGAAGGTTTCGCTGTTCGCGTGGGATCCTTCTGGGACAATGCTTGCCAGCCCCACCAATGCGGCGTTTGGCGGCATGAATTCCGACGAAATGTATTTTGCCAACCTGAGCCGCTGGCATATTTGCCGCGTGCGGGTCGGCATCAAGGGACAGTTGCTCGCGAACCAGCACTAGCTCACCGGAGACGAAATAGCAAAATGAAGATTACCGACATCCGCTGGACTCCTGCGTTCATACCGATCGAGGCACCCTTGCGTTACTCGATTGGCTCCCATCCCGGATTTTCGCGCATCATCATCGAAGTCGAAACCGACGAAGGCATCACTGGCCTTGGCGAGTGTTACACAGGCGCCAGTCGCATGGGTCAATTGGCGGAATTGAAACCGCAGCTAATCGGCGAGGATCCCATGAACCTGGAGCGCATTCGCTGGAAGGTGGCGGGTCCAAGTTCGGAAAAACTTTTTGGTTTTGTCCTCGGATTTGCCGGGATTGAATTCGCGATCCTCGATATCCAAGGAAAGGCGTTGAATCGATCGATATGCGATTTGCTGGGAGGTCGCATTCGGAGCGAGGTTCCGTTCTCAGCCTATCTTTTTTATCGTTATGCAAATGCCGATGGCATTGGCGAAATATCGAACATCGAACAGATGGTCAGCTTTGCGAAGGAAGTCGTCGGCAAGCATGGCTTTAAGACTCTAAAGTACAAGAACGGAGTTCTTCCTCCGGATGAGGAAATCGATACATTCATTGCGCTGCGCGAGGCTTTCCCAAAGCATCGCATACGGCTGGATCCGAATGCAGTCTGGACGCTGACCACAGCCATCGATGTTGCCCGGCGTTTGCATGACTTCAATATGGAATACCTCGAAGACCCGGTGTGGGGAATGCGTGCCATGAAGAGGGTCAACGCAAAGGTGCCATGGGTCACTTTGGCTTCGAATATGACGGTGTTCGCCTTCGAGGATCTTGCACCCGCGGTCATGGGCGATGTCCTCGATGTTGTGTTGCTTGACCCGCACTGGTATGGAGGGATTGATCGCGCTAAACTCGCGGGCCAGATCTGCGAAGCGATGGGCGTGGATGCGGGCATGCACAGCGGAGCGGAGTTTGGCATCTCACAAGCCGCCATGCTTCATCTCGCGGCGTGTCTTCCGAATCTGACGCTGGCCGCGGACTCGCATTATCACCACCTGATTGACGACATCATTGTTGGGGGCAAGATGCAGTATAAAAATGGTGGGATGGCGGTACCCACTGGTCCGGGCCTCGGCGTGGAACTCGATCGCGACAAACTTGCGCGCTATCACGAACTCTCCAAACAACATGAGATGGGCGCATGGACCGACGATCCGCGCCGGCGGGGCGCTGTGATCACACAGCCGAAATGGTAACCACGAAAACAATTCGCAACGTGCGTATCACCGCTCTTGCGAGCGCTTTATTGATGGCGCTGACTGCTATCGCGCACGCTACCGAGAAAACACTCTGGAAGATCGGAACCTTCGACGGATCTTCGAGCGAATTTAAGAGTCATCAGGACATCAACTATGCCGATCCCAAAAGCGATCCTGTGTTTGTCGTCGGTCAAAGCGGCGATAAAGATTGGTATCGTTTTCAGCCTGGACCCGCCAACGGGATGACGGGTGGCCGTGAGCATCCGTTCACTTTGAAGTTCGTGCTGAACGATGCTCCTGGCGGCGTTTACCGGCTGAGACTCGCCATCCTTTATGAGACGCCGCGTCTGTCTTTCTTGCGATTGGAGGTTAACGGGCACTCTGGATTTTTCTACTTCCATCCTAAACTCGATTTCCGAGCCGGCGATTGGGAAGGGACATTTGTTCCCCAGACATCTGTCGACGAAAAAACGATTTCGATTCCCGCGGCATGGCTGCGAAAAGGAGAGAACGCGTTCGTTCTCACTGCCATGGACGATCCGGCCACGGCACAAAACTCCCTCGGCGCAATCGCGCCCGGGCACACCGGCTTGATCTACGACGCGCTCGAATTGATTCAAGATGGTGACGAGCGATACAACGTCAGTGCCTTCACCGCTCAAATTGAACCGACTATTTTTTATCGTGAAACTGAGACGGGGATAGCTGAGGTGGTGGACGTGTTCGTGAGCGCCGCCACGCTCCCAAAGAACGACAGCGTAGAACTCCGGGTCGCCGGACATTCCTTCAGCAAACCAGTTTCGGCATCCAACTCGAAGACCAGCGAATTCGGCGAAGTGCGGCTCGCGTTTGATGTGCCGGAGTGGATCGGTGCTACCGCAGCTACAGTGAAGCTCGGAAAGCTGTCTACATCCGCGACGATCGAGCCGGCAAAAAAATGGAACATTGCACTCATCCCGCACGAGCATCTCGATGTTGGCTTCACCGACTACCCTGCGAAAGTTGCGGAGCTTCATTCCCAATCCGTCGACCAAGCGATGGAATTGATCAAAAAGACGCCGAACTTTCGTTGGACGCTGGATGGAAGTTGGGTCGCCAATCAATATCTGAACGGCCGCAGTGCGGAGGCGCGTGAACAGTTTTTCGAAGATCTTCGCGATGGAAGTATCGTTATCCCGCCGGAGTTTGCCAATCAACATACTGGGAATGCATCGTGGGAAGCCCTGGCTCGTTCTCTTTACGATCAGCACAATCTTGCGCGCGAACACAAATTACCCACGACCGATGCCGCGCAAATCGTGGATGTCCCTGCGTACACGTGGGGCTATGCCTCGGTTCTCCATGACGCCGGTATCAAGTATTTCGTAGCGGCCAGCAATAGCTGGCGAGCGCCAGTGATGCTGCTTGGACGATGGAACCAGAAGTCTCCTTTCTATTGGGAAGGCCCGGATGGCGGCCGCGTGTTGATGTGGTATTCGCGCGCCTATCTGCAAGCCCACACTCTGTTTGGCGGTCCTTGGCGAATGGAGTCAGTTCGCGATTCCCTGCCGGTTTTTCTTCAGGCTTACACGCGTCCCGACTACACGGCCAGTACAGCGATCATCTTTGGCACGCAGCTTGAGAACACGCCCCTCGCAAAAGAGCAGAGCGAAATCGTCGCGAGCCTAAACCGAGAATATGCGTGGCCCAAATTTGAATTTTCTACCGTACACTCCGCGATGCAACGGATCGAGCGTGAGTGGAAGGGCGACATCCCCGTCGTTCGGGGCGATTTCGGTCCTTACTGGGAAGATGGATACGGATCCGACGCCGCGCACACCGCGATTCATCGAGAAAACCAACACCGCATCGCGACGGCAGAGATCATGGGCACCGCCGTCTCCTCGATCAATACCCGAGTGCGTCCTGACAAGGCCATGCTCGAGGATGCGTGGCTTAATGAACTTCTGTATGACGAGCACACGTGGACATATGTGAGCGCCACCACACAACCGGAGCACCACCAGACCGAGGACCAAATTGCACTCAAGGGATCTCGAGTAACGCGAGCGCGCAATGACATCAACGAATCGATTCAACGCGGGTGGGCCCAACTGGAAGCGCTGGTGAGGACGAAAGACAATTCCGTTGCGGTTTTCAACTCGTTGAACTGGACGCGTTCCGGCATCGTGGAAACCGATTTGCCCGACGGCACCACGCTAGTCGACTCTTCGACCGGCGGCGAGATTCCAGTGGAAATACTCTACAAAGGGAAAGGAATCTCTCTGCCGGGATTCGGTCCGGGCAGTGTTCGTGTGCGCTTCGTGGCTGCAAGTGTGCCCGCGGTGGGATACAAACTATTTACGATCAAGCCGATTGCGAAAGAGCAAGCTGCTTCGTCGGATCTGCAAAGGAACACCTTCGGTAATGTTCTGGAGAACCAGTTTTATCGAGTCACGCTGGATCCGTCATCTGGATCTATAGCTAGTGTGTTTGACAAGCAACTGGGACGCGAACTCGCTGATTCATCGAGCCCATACAAGTTTGGCCAGTATCTCTATGTCACCGGTGGAGACAGCTATCCAGAAAACTCGCTCTATCGGTTCGGAGCTCGACTGAAACCTCCGACATTTACCGTACACGCAGCAACCTCGGGAACGCTGATATCCGTGAAGAAAACTGCGATTGGGATGGTCGCCACTCTAGACTCCTCTGCACCGAATACTCCATCGCTTCAAACGGAAATTCTTTTACTCGACTCCGCAAAGGAAATTTTAATTACCTATCACATACACAAAGACCGCGTGCTCACGCGAGAGTCCGCTTATGTGGCGTTCCCTTTCGCGGTTCCTGCGCCAGCATTTACGTACGGTTCTCAGACAGCATGGGTGAATCCGGCGAAAGATGAGCTTGCGGGAGGAAGCCGCGAATGGTATCTGCCCACGACTTGGGCCTCCGTATACAATCCGCAAGTCGCAGCAACCGTCGTCCCAATCGATGCTCCTCTGGTCGCCTTCGGAGACATTGTCCGCGGCGAATGGCCGACGGAGTTTAATCCGAAAACCGGCACGATCTTCTCCTGGCTCATGAACAACTATTGGGGCACCAACTTTCCTGCTTGGCAAGGCGGCGACTTCACTTTTCGCTATGCCATCACCAGCAGCGCGCAATTCAACCCTCCATCGCTAACGCGCTTTGGACTGGAAGCACTGACCCCGCTCGAACGAGATGATGTGCAAGGCACGCAAGATTCGTCATTGCTGCCCACGCAAGAAGCCAGCTTACTTGAGATTAGAAATCCCGATGTAACCTTGCTGACTTGGAAGCGCGCAGAAGATGGAGACGGAACGATTATCCGTTTGCAGGAGACAGCGGGTAAGCAGTCAGACGTAAAGATTCACAGCGGTTCCGTCAAAGTCGAGCGAGCTTGGAGGTGCAATCTGCTTGAAGACAACCAGGCTGAAGTCGCGATTCAGGGTGAGGACATCAGCTTTCCGATCAAACCGTTTCAGGTACTCACTCTCAGGCTTCACACTGCGCCTCGCATCGCTCCGGGTGGCGCCAAATGAAGCCTGATTTCACAGGCAAAGTCGCTGTCGTGACGGGTGGCGCTATGGGAATTGGGGAAGCGACCGCAAGAAAACTTGCCGAACTCAGAGCATCAGTTGCGATCCTCGACATTGACCGCGACACAGGGCCAAAGACTGCCGCAGCAATCACGCAGAATGGTGGCATCTGCGATTTCTTCCTTTGCAATGTAGGTATCAACAGTGAAGTTTCGCAAGCTATCGATGCGGTAGTCGAGAAATACGGGACAATCGACGTACTGGTAAGCAATGCTGGTATCCAGCTTTATGGCGACGCCGTAACAACCAGTGAAGAGGAGTGGGACCGTTTAATGGGCATCAATCTCAAGGGATGTTTTCTCACCGCGAAATATGCAGTACCGCACATGATCGAGCGCGGCGGCGCAATCGTGATCGTTGGATCCGTCCAAAGTATGACGGCAATTAGTAACTCTATTGCATATGTTGCATCGAAGCATGGGTTGCTCGGACTAACTCGGGCTATGTCACTAGACTATGCCGACAAGGGAATTCGAGTAAATTGCGTATGTCCAGGAGCGATCGACACGCCCATGCTCCGGTGGGCCGCTGGTCTATCAGACGACCCCGAAAAAGTGATACGAACCTGCAACCGCATGCATCCAGTGGGACGCATCGGAAAGCCGGAAGAGGTTGCTGATGCCATCGTCTATCTCGCGTCTCCAATGGCATCCTTCATTACGGGCACGGCGTTGGTCGTGGATGGCGGCATGCTTGTGCCTGCGGGGGGGATGGGCTTCCAGGAAGGCGGCACCGGAGCGGCGACTCACAAATGAACTGCGCCGTTGATCCCGTTTTGTGGAACAATCGCCGGGCGTACCGTTTATCGAATGCCAATGTCGAACTTACCACCGTACTCGGTGGCGGACATATTGCAGACTTTCGCCTCATGGGTTCCTCGCTCAATGTTCTTTGGGAATCTCCGTGGCCTACGATCGAGCCTCAAGCATTTTCTTCAGGCGAACATGGCGCACTCTACGGTGACGGCCCAGTGGGACGCTTTCTCTGCAATTACACCGGACATGCCCTCGCTCTGGCTTACTTCGGCATGCCATCACCCGAAGAAGCCGAGCGAGGAATGGGCCTGCACGGTGAAGCGGCCACTGCTGAGTGGAAGGTGACCTCGGCGACTGCCGATGAGACGGCGGCGACACTCGTAATGGAAGTTACGCTTCCCGTTTATCGTCTGCTCTTTCGTCGTGAGATTTTGCTGCCGAGCGAGACCACCACCGCATCCATCACAGAAACTGTGATCAACCTCAGCGGCGAAGCTCTCGAGTTTCAATGGGTGCAGCATGCTGCTTTCGGCGAGCCGTTCTTCGCGAACGGAGAAGCTACTCTGTTTACATCTGGAACGCGTGGACTGACTTGGCCCGCGGGATATGAGGGTCGCGAACGGCTTGCCGGGGACGCCGAGTTCCAATGGCCCTATGCACAATCGGTCGAAGGCATACCTGTCGATCTTTCCCAGCCATTCACGCGCAATGGGACTGGTTTTCTTGCAGCAGTGCTGGCCGACTCAAATCGCGAAAACGCCTTTGCCGTTGTCCACAACCGGCGACACCAACTGGTCGCTGGATATAATTTTGATCCCACCGTCTTTCCCTGGATTGTGCTGTGGGAGGAAAACCGCGCTCGGGATTATTCTCCTTGGAACAAGAGAACAAGAGCGCGCGGCGTTGAATTTGGCACCAGTCCGATGCCACTCGGGCTTGCCCACGCTCGCGAAATGCGCCGTCTATTCAACACGCCCGTACTTAGTTCGATACCCGTCGAATCGTGTCTGCAAGCGCAGTACGATTTATTCCTACATCCGGTGCCTGCCGAATGGACAGAGATCGCAGATGTCCGGCGAACGGAGAACACCCTCGTCGTACAAGGCGATGGCCGAAGAGGAAATTACGCTGCAACGCGGCAAACGACAGCGTTAGACCTACCCCAAGCTACCTATTGCAGGCCGTGCGCGTGCAGAAAAGCGTCGATCTTCTGGTAGGCATCTTCTAGTTCCGCATCCGTAAATTGCCCGTGGCCGCCGCCTTTGATCGTCACCAGTTCGTTCGGCACACCCACCGCAGTAAGGGCCTGATGCAGTCGCACGGACTGACTCGTAGGGAACTACAGCCATCGGCGTCTCCATGAATACTTAGGATCGGCGGCAATCCGGCTCGAACATAGGTCAGCGGCGATACTCGCTTTGCAATGGTCACCGCATCGGGTTGACTCCCCATCCACATCACCGCGTAGTTTTTCCGATTGGGTCCTGCCAGCAGATCGGCTACATCGCTAATGCCGTACCAGTTGATGATTGCGGCAACTTTAAGTTTCTCAGACCCATCGCAATTGTTATCGAGCGTTGTGCCGTCGGGAAGCATCCCGGTTATCAAAGATAAATGCCCGCCAGCGGAGTGGCCGGTCAAGACGATTCGATCTGTATCGATGTTGTATTGCTTAGAGTTCTTTATTGCCCAACGCAGAGCACAACGGCAGTCCTCCACCGCGGCGGGAGCGAGTGAAACGCTGGCCATACGATATTCAACATTGATGACATTCCAGCCCATCTCCAGAAACGGGAGAAAAAGAAGTGAAGCTCCCGTGCGATCGCCAATGATCCATCCACCGCCGTGGTAATAGATTAGCGTTGGAGTCGGCGTTTTTTGGTTCGTCCGCTGCCACACGTCGAGCTTGAGCGTGTAATTGTTCGCCACGCCGTAAGTGATGTCAGGTTGAATCCAGTATTGCTCATTGATTGTGGACGCCCAACGCGCCGTGTCGGAAAGCGCTTTGGGTTTCTCTTGAGCAAACGCCGGGAAAGAACACAACACGCATAGCAGAAGAGTGAAAGAGAAAGGAAAAGATGATTTCATGGACGCTCCCTAGGAAAGAACTGAACCACCTGTCATGCGTTCGTACGAACATAGGCTTTGATCGTCGCGCATTGTTGGCCTTCGGAAGGACCATGAGGACGAATCACATAGTCGCCAACAGCAGCCGGAACGATGAAAGTCTCCGCGTAGTGCACGACGAACGGAGGGAACTTCCCTGTCGGACTCTCGACGACCGCCTCTTGGCCTTCGCAGAGATTTAGAACATTCACTCCGCCATTCGTAGAGTGATGCACAGGACCCGTGAACCAGTGCCGCCGCGTCTCAATAAATTCTCGTTCGTGAAGTCCGGTGCGCTCCTCGCGCCAGCCGGGACCTTCGGCGACGGGATCAACAGCATTAACCAGATTTTTCTCGACCCACGCGGTTGTCCGGTCCCATTGAATATTTCGAAACCCATGTTGGAGATGGATGGGTCGTGGCGCGCCATCGAGCCCGAGCCGTCCCCAGTCCCACATTTTGAAGGTGAAGATGTACGGCGTCGCGCTAATTTCAAGAACCATGCTGTTCTTTCCCGAACAGTGCGGAGTTCCGGCGGGAATCAGAAAGTGATCATGTTTCTTGGCAGGAAAGCGATTGATGTACTTGTCGGCGTCAAATTGAATTGCTCCCTCTTGCGCCTGAATCAGATCGGCCATCATCTGGTTGTTGTCGATGTTCTCTTTCATGCCTAGATATACACAACCTCCTTCCCCGGCGTCGAGCATGTAGTAACTCTCGTCTTGGGTGTAGTTAATCCCAAACTGCTGTTGAATGTACTCAGTGAGCGGATGCACCTGAAATGAGAGATTGCCGCCGTCCATCGTGTCGAGAAAATCGAAGCGGATAGGGAACTCGGTTCCAAAGCGCGCATGCACCGCCTCGCCGAGTAACTCGCGAGGATGATGAAATACGAGATTAATAGACGGGACCTCTACCTTGACATCGCCGAAGGCAAGTAGAAGGCTATTTTCTTCCGGCACACAATCAAAACACCATGCGTAATTCTCGGCCTCGCGTGGCAGGTCGCAAAACTCTTTCATCCATTGACCACCCCACGGTCCGGGATCAAAGAAAGGCACAACGCGAAACGGCCTGTGCGCCGCCTTCTCTAATCCTTGCAGGTGCTGCTTACCGCTGATCATCTTTGGAAGATCGCGCTGGTTGGTATCCAACAGATAATCGATCTTCGGAATCAGATCCCTCTTCAAGCGGTCGGCAACGCGCCAGTCGACGAAGTAGGCCCGTTTATACTTCGCCTGCGCGCGTTCCGTGAAATTCTGCAAACCCAGGTTCGCTACTTCACCCGCACGTTGGCGAAGTTGGATCTCCCATCGCGCCATGTCGCAATAGACGAGCATGTCCCAATTCTCGGCGACGATGGTTGCGCCCGTGCCGATGACAAGCACTGTGCCTGATGCCTTTTGTAAGCGGCTTCTCTGTTTCGCGAGATCGCGCTCATCTAGGAATTCCGAGAGCTCGTATTTGCCCATGAAGGCAAACACGGGATCATCCCCCAAATCACGCGCGCAAAGAGCCTGGATATCATTCTCTGGTAAATAACACTCTTGAGCGCGTAGCACGACTTGAGGTGCGAGCGCCTTGACCAACCGCTCTTCAATGTCCTTTTCAAAGCAACCGGGATAACACTCCACACAAACCACGAAACGCCCAGGCTGGACGCTCGCTTTCAGGCGTCGGCCGATCGCTTCCCACCCCGTTTCGCATCCATCACGCGAGTCAGACACTCGCACCAATGGATACTTATCGTAAGTCGAGATGTAAGGCTTCGGCATTCATCCTCGGAGGCAGACTCGTCTTGAAGATACGGCAGCGACGATCAAACGGTCGATTGTCGCTGCCGCGATAAGCGGAGTTGAGGGTCTAGAAAGTAAACCGGAGTGAGAATTGAGCCTGGCGCGCAGTGCCGCCCCCGATCTGGGTTCCATCCGCGTCGGCAATGGTTTGGCCAACGACACCGAAAGCGCTGTTGGCTGTCGTGCAAGTTGCCGGAGTAGTCGATGTAGCGGACACTAGACCGTTACATATACCACCGCTCGGATTCTCGAAATTCGGATGATTAAAGATGTTGAAAATGTCCGCGCGGAACTGCATCGTCACCCTTTCCGTAATAGCGAAGTTCTTCATGCCAGAGAGGTCGAGCTGGAAATATCCTGGGCCTCGCAAAGAGTTCCTACCTACAGTTCCGATTGTTGCGCCAGGGGTCCCGTCGTAATCCGGTTCGACCGAAAAAGCGTTGATGTTGTAGTTCGAATTCGGCCAACGTGCGTTCCCAACTAGTATGGGCTCACCAGGTACGTAGTCTGGCCGCACGGGATTGCCAAAAAATCCGCCGACCAATGAAACATTCACCGGAAGTCCCGATCGTGTTTGGATAATACCGGACGTCTGCCACCCGCCCAGTACGGTACGAACGAGGGAGTTGGAACCTTTTAACTCGGGCAAGCTGTAAAGCGCGCTGGCGGTGAAGTTGTTCCGAACATCCCAATCTCCGCTAGAGTGATCGTACTTGGGAGTGTATGGGCTCTCAAAGCCAGGACTGAAAACATTAAGCATGTCGTCGATTTCGTGGGACCACGTATAGTTCGCCTGCAGATCTAGCCTTCCCATCTTGCGGAGCAACTTTACTTGCAGGGAGTTATAGTTCGACCCCAGTCCGTCGGAAAGGACATTTTCGTTGGCAAATCCCGTGAACTGTCGAGCCTGGGTGAAGGCGTTTCCTGGGTTCGCGTTCAAAGCAGCAAAGTCAACACCCGCCTGCATGTGATGCACATTATTGCCGACATAGCTGACAGTAAGAATGGTGTTGCGCGCTACCTCCTGCTGAACATCGAACAGCCAGTTTGTAGCAACCGGATCTTTAGGATTTTGCGGGAACGCGTTTACGTTTTGTATGCCCGCAATCAGGGGAGGATTAGGTGAAGGATAGTTGATAGAGAATGGAGGAGTGGCGAAGATCGCCTGAAAGACGTTTACGTTGTAGCTCGCGAGCGCGGGCACGTTGGTTGTGGTGGCGAAATTGAAGTGCATCGGATTGTAGAAAAGCCCGATATACCCGTGGACAACGGTCTTTCCCTCTCCTCTCGGGTCCCATGCGAAGCCTACGCGGGGCGCCCAATCGCCTTTCGGCGCATGGTATGCCGCTTGATTGAGCGGAAGCAGACTCTGAGTGGCGACATCGAAGTTCTGTCCCTGACCCGGTCCAGCGCTCCAAACCGTGTTGTAGTCGTATCGAAGACCGAGGTTTAAAGTAAGCCTCCTGTTCACCTTCCAGTCGTCTTGAATATAGAAATCCCAGTTGGAGTTGCGGTTACCGACAAATCCTGGAAATCCGTTTTTTTGCAGGACGAAAACATTATTGTTCAGGAGATCAGAAATGCTGCCGTAGTCATAGGTTTGTTGCGGGCGCAGCCATTCATTATTACGGTTGACGCGAATTTGTGTGCCGAACTTAAGGTTGTGTGGCCCAATGGTCTTGCTTACATTGTCGAAAATCTCAAGGTCGGCAAATGGCGTCACTTGGTTAAAGGTATTCGGTCCGGGTAGAGATCCCAAGTCCGTAAAAAAACCATTAAACCCAGCGAGGGGTTGGGGAGTGTCCGAATTCGTATCGGAATAGAAACGGTTGATGGCCACACTAAACTCGTTCAGCAGTGTCGGAGTGAAGGTGTGAGTTTCATCGATTTTGGCCAGCTGCGTTCTTAATTTCTGAGGCGATAACTGGCCAATATTCGGGCCGTAGGTATCGTTGGTCAGCGAGTCGTTGATGTTATATCGGAAGAAAATTCTGTCCTTCTCGGAAACGTTGTAATCGATTTTGACCGATCCCGTATCTTCGCGAACAATACTTGAAAGAGCTGTCGGGTCATAGACCATATCCGAACCCAAGGCTGGATTCGCGTCCGGAAAACCGGGATACGCACACGGCGAATTTAGCGGGATAAAAATGGCGTTACAGTTTGCCGGCAACGGCGCAAACTGGGCCAATACTGGCTGCATGGACGGCACAAATTGCGCTCGAGCGGCCGCACTTAGAGTATGGTTCAGGGCATTAATCAGGGTCACGTGTGTCCGATCACCCTCGTAATTCGCGAAGAAGAACAGCTTGTTCTTGACGATGGGGCCGCCGATATTGCCGCCAAACTGGTTAAGCCTTAGAGGTGCAGGACCAGTGGCAAAATAATCCTTGGCATCGAGGGCATCGTTGCGAAGATACTCATAAACCGAGCCGTGGAAGTCGTTCGTACCGGATTTCGTGATGATGTTCATTTGCGGACCAAGCGAGTGCCCAGTTTCCGCCGTGTAGCCGCTATTGGAATAGTCAATTTCCTGGATGCTGTCTACACTCGCCCGTGTGATACGCGCCCCTTCCTGGCCCTCCGTATCAAGGAATCCATTAATGTCGCCGCGCATGGCGCTCTGGCCGTCGAGCGTAATATTCAGTCCAGTAAAGATATTATCCATACCATTAACGCTGCCCTGAAAGAATCCCGTAGAGGCCACCGATCCGGGAGCAACTTCCAGGAATTCGCTTACATCGCGTCCGTTGATAGGCAGGTTCGCAACTTGATTCGTGTCGAGCGTTGTGCCGGACATGCTCGATGAAGTGTCAACCGTAGTAGACGTACCGTTGACCTGGACGCTCTCCTGCGACGCCGCCACACCTAATGTCAGATTCACTTGCACCGTCGCACCAACATTAAGAACGACCGGTTGACTTTTGCTGTCTGCGAATCCGCTTGCGCTGGTCGCGACCACATACGTTCCGTACGGCAATGAGGAAGCCACAAAATTGCCGTTCTGATCAGTGACGAAACCCTTTTGAATACCTGTGCCATTGTTCGTCACTGTGATCGCCGCATGCGCGACGACCGCTCCGGAGACGTCCGTAACCCGGCCAGTGATCGTGCCGGTATCGAATTGGGCAAACATCGGCAGCGCGCTGAAAACAACGACCGCCAGCAATGCGATCGCATAGAAACCCGTCCTGAACCGCGTTACTCCTGATAACTGCGCGTCTTGCGTCATGGCAATGCCCCCTCGGCGTCGGTTAAGTACACTTGGACTTAACGCGTGTGCAAACTTAATCACTGCAAATCGTAATGCGGTTCCCGCGCAAGAGTCAATCATTTTGTTTCTTTTTTGATCGAAACGGTCTAAAGTTTGTTCGTTTTGGAGATTAAGCCCCAATGAGACTGTTGAGCGCCCATTCGCGGGGACAGCATGATTTTCACGATGAGACTGGTTAGAGACCCCTCTTGGGGAGCTGTTCGAAGCGCTACACTGGTCGAATCGAAGCCGCATCTCCAAAACAAGCTAATCCAACATGACGAAACGCCTTTTCAAGTTTTCTCTCGGCACAATGTTCACGGGAACGGCTTTGGTTCTTGGCGCTTCGCTTACTTTCGGGGCTGCTCCGAACGCCCCCATCCCAGGGCATTTCGTCGATGCCACCGAAAAACTTGGAATCCATTTCCGCCAGCAGGCTTCTCCAACCAGCAAGAAATATCTCCTGGAGGCAATGGGATCAGGCGTCGCCTTGTTCGACTACGACAACGATGGCCGCCTCGACATTTTTTTCTCGAACGGTGCGCGACTCACCGATCCGACAGCAAAAGGGTCGATTCCAAAAAAGGACAACCCGAAGTACTGGAATCGGCTCTATCACCAGAAATCGGATGGAACTTTCGAAGATGTCACGGAGCGCGCAGGTCTCAGTGGCCTCGGCTACTCCACCGGCGTCGCGGTCGGTGATTACGACAACGACGGATTCGAAGATTTATATGTCGCCGGATACGGTCGCGGCACGCTTTATCACAACAACGGCGATGGGACATTCACTGATGTGACGGCAGCAGCTGGCGTTGCCGGTTCCGGCTGGATGACGAGCGCCGCCTGGGTGGACTACGACAACGATGGACGACTTGATCTTGGTGGTTGCTCGCTATATGAAGTGGGACTTCGACGATGTGTTTTGCGGGCGTCCAGAAAAGGGAGGCTTCCGTTCTTATTGTCATCCCGATCTATTCAAGCCGGAATCAGTACTCTTGTTTCACAACGACGGCGGCGGGAAGTTCACTGAGGTAAGTCATCAGGCCGGAATCGACAAACCGGGAAAAGGCCTAGGTCTCGCCATCGCAGACTACGACCACGATGGCTTCATGGACATTCTGCTCGCCAATGATTCCATGCCGGAATACCTGTTTCACAATCGCGGCAACGGAACGTTCGAAGAAGTGGGATTGCCTTCCGGAGCCGGACTCGATAGCAATGGCAACACCTTTGCCGGCATGGGCGTTGATTTTGAGGACTATAGCAACGATGGCTGGCCCGACATCATCATCACCGATCTGGCGAACCAGCGATACGCGCTTTACACAAATTTGAAAGACGGCACTTTCGATTACTCCACAACCGTAACGAATCTGAACTCGATTTCTCTGTTGCACTCCGGGTGGGGTGTGCGTTTTTTCGATTATGACAACGATGGCTGGAAGGATCTGCTGATCGTCCAATCGCACGTCATCGATACCATCGAGATGTACGATCCGAATGCTCGTTACCGCGAACCACCGCTTCTGTTGCGCAATGAAAGCGGTAAGAAGTTCGTAGATGTTTCGGCCGCCTCCGGCGATGTGTTCCATCAGGATTGGGCGGCACGAGGTCTAGCGATCGGCGACATTAACAATGACGGGAAACTGGACGCAGTCGTGACATCAAATGACGGCCCGGCGTGGGTGTTGCTGAATCAGACAGACACTCAAAACCACTGGATCACTCTTAATCTGATTGGTCTGAAGAGCAACCGCGATGCAATCGGCGCCCAGGTAAGAATCAACACAGCCCTAGGCGATCAATACGCAACCGTGACTACGAGCAGCAGCTACCAGTCCTCGAGCGACAAGCGATTGCATTTCGGTTTGGGGAAGGCGGATGCGATCCGCGAGATCGAAATCCATTGGCCAAGCGGCATTCGCCAGATTTTGAAGGATCAGAAACCAGATTGTAGCGTCACCATCACGGAGTCACAGAAATAGATCTCGCTGAGATGGATCCAGAAAGAAGATATTTGAAAGTGCGCAATTAAGTGAGACACAGTGTTCGAAACAAAATCGTCTGCGGCGGCGTGCTCTTATTATCGAGCTTGAGGCTGCTGGCTCAGGTTTCGACGCCGAGTTCGACTACGGCTTTACTGCAGGATGCGGCGCAAGCCATGACTGCTGGGAAACTCCCTCGAGCCGCAACCGATCTGCTGACCGTTCTGCGAACAGCTCCTGACGATTATCGTGCCCTTGATTTGTTAGGAGTCGTCCGAGTCCTTCAACACCGTGATGTAGAAGCGGAAAAACTTTTCCGTCGTGCGGTTCAGATAAAGGCAGACTTCGCCCCCGCCCATGCGCACCTCGGACTACTCTATTTCCAGCAAGGTCGTACAGAAGAAGCAGCCCCTCCATTACGCGAAGCGCTACGGATCGATTCTGCACGCACGGATGCTTTGAACGCTCTCGTCCAAATCTTACGAGACCAAAGTGAGGCAGCTGCAGCAGCCAGTGATTCCGCGAGAGCGCTAACCTTACTGCGAGAGGCTCGCGACTATGCGCCCGAGAATCCCGACATTCAATTCGAATTCGGAACGATGGCGCTACAACTGTCGTTGTGGGACGACGCGATCGCAGCTTTTCAGCAAACGTTGAGGCTTCGGCAAGACGATCCTGTGGCTCTCTATAGCTTGGGGCGCGCGTTTCTTGGGAAATGGAAATTCGAGGACGCGCGGCAGCAGTTTGCTCGCTACGTCGAGGCACGCCCCGACGATGCATCCGGCCATTGTGCTCTGGGGATGACTCTCGCAGCTCTAGAAAATACGCAGGAGGCGCGGGAGCAGTTTGAGCGATCAATCGCGCTGGCTCCGGAGCAGGTTGAGTCGTATTTCCGTCTCGGGCTTATCGATCTCAACACGAAAGACCTCGACGACGCGGCAACCAATTTCCGCCACGTACTGGCTCGTGACTCGAAACATGCAGCAGCTTTGTCTGGCCTGGGCAGAGTAGCCTTCGAACAGAAGCATTACTCCGATGCAATCGATCTGCTGCAACGTGCAATAACTGCTGACGACTCGCTGCGCGAAGCTCATTACTATCTCGGTCTGAGCTTATTTCGGGTGGGACAGAAGGAAGAATCTGAAAGACAATTGCAGATCTCAACCCGCCTTGAGCACAATGAAGCTCAGCAGCGGAGGATGGAGCTGCGAATTCAGGATGGGCAAGGCAGCGATCGCCGAGACTCAGAGCCAAACAGGTGACACGCCGCGTATTGAGCCAAAGACTTAGGCTCTACAAATCCCCCGCGTCTGCCAAGACGCCTGGATCAAATCTGGAAAGTGCGCTAGTTTCCTGCAGTTTCCCAAGTAATCCTGGAGGATTTCTCTGCACTTCAGACTGTATGGCGGAGAGGGAGGGATTCGAACCCCCGATACCCGTTAAGGTATGCCGGTTTTCAAGACCGGTGCATTTAACCACTCTGCCACCTCTCCGGCTACTATTGTTTTACTACAGACTTTATTCTCCGTGCAGCCTTAAGGACGGCGGAAGCTCGCGGCGTGGTTTCGCGCCGAGACTTCCTGCGTATCGTTTTTCGCTTGTTCGTGCTTATGTAGGAATGGTCTGCGATAATCTCGCGCAATGGTTAAGAAAAGAAAATCAAGTCTCAGCCAGCCCGGGAAGGTGACGTTGCGCGAAGTTGCAGCGCGCGTTGGATTGGCGCCGGGTACAGTTTCCGCGGTCCTGAACAATGCGCCCTCGGCGCGCGCGATTCCGGAGCCCACGCGTCAGCGCATTCGAGCTGCAGCCAGCGAACTCGACTACCGTCCGAATTTTCTCGCGCGATCCTTGCGTAAGAAACGCACTTACACCGTCGGGCTCATCATCGAGGAAATCGGCGACGCCTACGGATCCATGGTCATCAAAGGCATTGAAGGATTTCTCCGCGAACACAATTATTTTTTCCTGACTGTGATTCATCGCCACGACGCAGCCATGCTGCACGACCATTCACAACTCCTGCTGGAGCGCGGCGTCGAGGGGTTCATCACCGTTGATACGAGTTTGGAGGAGCCGCTGCCGTTGCCAACCGTCTCCGTTGCCGGACACCGCACGTTGCAGGGTGTAACAAATATTGTTTTGGATCAAGAACGCGGCGTGCGCATTGCACTCGAACATCTGTGGGCTCTCGGGCATCGCAAAATTGCATTCATGAAAGGCCAGCCTTTTAGTTCTGACGCGGAAGAGCGTTGGAAAGCAGTCCGCAAAGTATCGCGGGAGTTGGGCCTCGAAATGGACGCGGACTTGATCATCAACCTGGAAGAAGACGATCCTTCTCCGCAGGTGGGATATCCCTACGCCAAGCAACTGTTGGCTCGCAAGAAGCCATTCACTGCGCTTTTCGCGTACAACGACATTTCGGCGATTGGCGCTATCCGCGCAATTCAAGAAGAGGGACTGAGCGTTCCGCAAGACGTTTCAGTCGTTGGATTCGACGATATTCCCTGGGCCGCTTTTCACTCACCCAGTTTGACCACCGTGCGACAGCCGCTGGCCAAGATGGGGCAGATCGCCGCCGCGACCTTGGTCCGCATGATCGAACATGACGAGGAACATTCGTCTGAGATTGCGATTGAACCAACTCTGATCATCCGCGAGTCCACAGCAAAGGCAACGAAGCGATGAGATTTCCGAATCGAAAGTGCCGCGGACTTTGTCCACTTCTTTTTCTATCTACACTGATCGTCGGAACGTTACAAGTACGTGCGCAGGGTGACGACGGCGCGCAACGCTGGGTCACGACCTGGATTACGGCGAATGCTGCCAGCGAACATCCCGTTACGATCTCGAATCAAACGATCCGTGAAATCGTGCATACGACGATTGGTGGCAATAAGGTACGAATCCGGCTGTCGAATACGTTTGGGACCCGCGCACTCCGGTTCGACGCAGTATTTGTGGGGATCGGCGGTTTGCAAGAGCCTGCCGCCGAAAAACGCGGCGCGACTCTTTCTCCTGGATCGAATCATGAGGTGACATTTGGCGGAAGCCGTTCGATCACGATCCCTGAAGGCGCAGAAGCACTGAGCGATCCCGTGTCGCTTGCGGTGGCTCCGGAGCAAAATCTGGCGATCAGTCTGTTCGTGGCACGAGGAGCGGGAACGGCAACAGTCCACGGAGGAGCACGCCAAACGAATTACATTTCCGGCCCTGGCAATTTTGCGGCGGGTGAAGACGGAAGCGAGTTCACATCCGCTAAAGGATCGGCCGCGGGAGCCAAGGCTGGATCGAATACTGGAGCAAGGACGACGGGGCCAACAACCATGCAATCGTGGTACTTCCTAAGCGCCGTCGAGGTGCTCGCAGCTTCGAGCACAAAGGGTGCGGTCGTCGCTCTGGGCGACTCGATCACCGACGGAGAGGCGGCTCGTCCCAACAAGAACGAGCGTTGGACAGATGTTCTCGCGCGACGTCTGCTTGCCGATCACACCGAAGTCGCTGTTCTAAACGCGGGCATCGACGGCAACCGTATGCTCACCAGTTCGCCTTGTTGGGGAGCGAACGCGGTAGCTCGATTGCGTCGGGATGTTCTCGCGCAAATCGGAATCACCGCGGTGATTCTGTTCGAAGGCACAAATGATATTGGACAACCCGACACTCCCGGCCAAGCTGCTGATCCCTGCATGGTGCACGACGAAGTCACCGCTGACGAAATTATTTCCGGATACAAACAGATCATCGCATTGACACACGCGCGTGGTTTGAAGATTTTCGGTGCGACCATTCTCCCCTATCGAGGGTACGAGGGATGGACTGCGGCTGGAGAAGCGAAGCGCACTGCGGTGAATCAGTGGATCCGAACGTCCGGCGCTTACGATGGCGTCATCGATTTCGATGCGGCCGTGCGTGATCCCAAGTCTCCGGGACGATTCGCTCCGCAGTTCGACAGTGGCGATCATTTGCATCCTGGGACCGCCGGACACGAGGCGATGGGGAACGCTATCGATCTCGCTCTGTTTCACTGAGGTTGTGGGAGGGTCGGGCTTTGCCGCGCCCGCGCACGACGGAAGCCGATCACGACATTCCACTCTTCATTTTCTTCGCTGCTTTTCAAGCGGTGCGGTAGTTCGCAACGGTCAACTTTATTGTTAACAAGATACTTTAACGATTTTGTTAGTAAGGTAATCGATTACTTTTATCAAACAATCATGATATTCTCGGAGCGCGCAATGGTATGATCTGCCCGGCAGGGTTTCGTCTTGACTCCTGCCCTCGATTAGCCGGCCACGACGCCAAACTAGGCTAATCGACAAAATGGAGACCGATGCCGCCAGTCCCAGCTGCAACCCCGACGTCGCAGTCGATTACGTCCTCCGCGCCCACGTCTCATCGAGCTGCTCTGTCCGTAGTTACGACTTTGTTCTTCATGTGGGGATTTCTGACCTGCTTGAATGACATCCTCGTCCCGCACCTAAAGTCGATCTTTGACTTGAACTACGCCCAGGTGATGCTGGTACAGTTCGCGTTTTTCTCTTCCTATTTTATTTTCTCGATCCCTTCCTCCAAGCTCATCGATTGGATCGGCTATCAAAAGACGATGGTACTCGGACTTTTCGTGATGGCGCTGGGTGCGGTCCTATTTATTCCGGCCGCGAGTGTTCCATCGTTTCCTTTGTTCTTGGGAGCGCTCGTAGTGTTGGCGGCCGGAATCACCGCATTGCAGGTAGCGGCGAATCCTTATGTGGCGGTTCTGGGTTCTCCCGCGACTGCGTCGAGCCGACTCAATCTGACGCAAGCCTTCAACTCGCTGGGCACCACACTGGCTCCATGGTTCGGCAAAGCATTGATCTTGAGCACCGCCGCGCTGACCGTTGTCGAAATGAGGCAGCTCTCCCCGGAAGCGTTGCAGGCTTATCGTTTGCACGAAGCATCGACGGTCAAACTTCCTTACCTCGGGCTCGCGATCGCATTACTCGTGCTCGGAATCATCATCGGCAGATTCAAACTTCCCGCGATGCCCGCAGCGCAGCGCAGCTTGGACGATAAGTCCGCAGGAAGTGTTTGGAAGCATCGCCACCTCGTGTTGGGTGCGGTTGGAATTTTCGTTTACGTGGGCGCTGAAGTTGCGATTGGAAGTTTCCTGGTGAATTACTTCAGCCAATCCAACATCGGCAACGTCACCGAAAAAATCGCAGCTGGTTTCGTCTCGTACTACTGGTTCAGCGCCATGGTTGGACGATTCGTCGGGTCCGCGATCCTGCAAAAAGTACGGACCGGCCTTGTGCTCGGGATATGTGCGCTGGCGGCCGCGCTCCTCGTGTGTATTTCGATGCTCACGTTTGGCCAAGTCGCGGTGTGGAGCATCATCCTGGTCGGATTATTTAACTCGATCATGTTCCCCAGCATTTTCACGCTGGGAATCGCGGAACTGGGCCCGCTGACTGGCGATGGTTCCGGCCTGCTGGTTATGGCGATTGTCGGTGGAGCGATCATTCCAGTGCTGCAAGGCCTGATTGCAGATCGCATTGGAATTCATCACGCTTTCATTCTTCCAGTACTTTGCTATCTGTACATCGTGTATTACGCGTTCAGCGGATCGAAGCCGGTTCCGGTAAAGGCGGGGTAGGTGCTAGCGCGATAGGTGGTCTGAATTTCGAAAGATTTCGGAAGAGAAAATTCGTTAGCAATGCTAACGAATTTTCCTGTGGCGCACCTTCCCGGTGAGGCTGATCGTTTCGAGAAGCGGTGAGTTTAGGAATACGAGAACGCGCGAAAGGTAAGGAATGTCTTCAGTTGTGGTACGCGACGATCTAGTGATCGGAGTGGACATCGGCGGCACCAAAGTCGCCGCGGGCCTGGTTGATCCGAGTGGAAAGATTTTATGCCACACTCGCACTCCTATGATTGCAAACAACGGAGCAGCCAGCGGTCTGGCCTCCGTGACCAAAGCGATCGAAATGGCATCCGCACTCGGTGGAGATACCGTAGCTACGCGACACCTGATTCGTGGAGTTGGAATCTGCTCTCCCGGCCCGCTGGATCCGACGCTCGGGGTCGTAATCAATCCTCCCAACCTGCAATGCTGGCGAAATTTCCCTTTGGCTGCGGAAGTTGCGCGGCTTTATCGCGTGCCAGTAAAAGTTGATAACGACGCGAACGCCGCCGGACTCGCCGAAACACTTTGGGGAGCGGGGGTTGGGTACCGCAACGTTTTCTATACCACCATTGGCACGGGAATCGGTACGGCAATTTTGATCGATGGACACATTTACCACGGCCGAACCGGCGCCGCAGGTGAAGGTGGACACATGACCATCGACTACAACGGTCCCAAGTGCGGATGCGGAAAGCCCGGCTGCATCGAAGCGCTCGCTTCGGGTCCTGCGATTGCACGTCGCGCCAGAACCAAACTCGAAAGCGGACGAGCCTCAGTGCTTCTCGATCTGGCTGCGGGAAAAGTCGATCACGTCAGCAGCCAAATGGTGGGCACCGCAGCGACTGCGGGAGATGCCGTCGCCAAGGAGATCTTGCAAGAGACTGTTGAACTCTTATCTTTCTGGCTTGGGAACATTGTTGATCTGCTGGAGCCAGACGTCATGATCGTCGGCGGCGGCGTCGCAGCAATGTTCCAACCATACCTCAGCGAAATCCAGGATCGCCTTCCCGGTTGCTGCATCAACCAGCGCTGCAAAGAGATTCCTCTTGTCGCGGCGCGCTATGGAGAAGACTCAGGGATCGCAGGCGGCGCAGCACTCTGCTTCGCGACCACAAAAAAGGGAGTTGGCAGCGAACCCATCGCCGCTCAACTTTTGCAAAGGTAGAGGGGTTTCCAAGGTTTTAGCTGAAGGCTGAGTGCTGACGGCTGAAGGCTATCTTGCTACCGACGCACGGCCGGCCGGATCTTCTCCGGTGCGACAATTCCTTTCCCTTCCAGCACAGAATAGAAATTATCGGATCTTAGATTTTTGATGTTGTCGATTGCGCCCGAGGGCCAGTGGATTTCCACGCGATCGACCATTGTGGCTGATCCCAATCCGAAGTGGACGCGCAAATCGTTCTGTGAAAGATAACTCCCGCCGCTGTGAATTTCGTCGGTCTGTGTAACGCCCGCGGCCACAATCTTGATTCGAGCACCAAGCGCGAGCCGATTACTTTTCGTGCCAGCAAGTTCGAGGCTGATCCAGTGACGACCGTCGACTCCATGGTTTTTAACAATCATGGGACCAGCGTCCAGATCACTGATCACGATGTCGACGTTTCCATCATTGAAGAGATCTCCAACCGCGAGACCGCGCGATACGCGCTTTTCCAAGAGTGCCGCGCCCGCTAATTCGCTCGCGTCGCAGAACGTGCCATCCTGCTGATTGAGATGAAACAGCTTCGGCTGATGGTACCCGCCACCAGAGGGAAGCGCATCGACTTGAGGATAAACATGTCCGCTCACCGCGATGAGATCGAGCCAGCCATCGTTATCGAAATCGGCAAATGCGTCGCCCCACTTCACCCAGGGTAGCGAGGGTAAGGCGACACCCGCCTGATAGGAGACGTCGCGGAAGTCCCAGTCGCCATCATTGCGATACAGCGCATCATCCTCATCAGAGAAATTCGTGATGTAGAGGGATGGCCGACCCGTGTGGTTGTAATCGCCAATTGCCACTCCCATGGATGCCTGCTCCGAGCCATCCTCGCTCAGGGCGGTGCCAGACTCGAGTCCAATGTTGGTGAACTTTCCCTTGCCGTCATTCCGATAGAGAAAGTTGGGACCCGCATCATTGGCGATAAATATGTCTGGACGGCCAGTATTGTTGAAATCCGCCCAGATTGTGCCGAGGCCGTAGTATCCGTTGGGATCATCGACTCCGGCCGCCTTCGAAACATTCGTGAATGTGCCGTCACCGTTGTTATGGAAGAGCGAATCGCCCGCACCCTTCAGTCCACGCGGACCACACTGCACGTCGAGTCCACGATACTTGCACGTTGCGCTGCTGCCGAAGCCCGGCATGTCGTCCAAATGAAAATCAACATAGTTGGCGACCATCAAATCGACGAAACCATCGCCATCGTAGTCGCCAAAAGCTGCGCCCGTTGACCATCGGCCATCCGCGACTCCAGCTTTGGCGGTGACATCGGTGAAGGTTCCGTCACCATTGTTCCGATATAAAACGTTGCCTCCAAAACATGTGACGTAAATATCGGGCCAGCCATCGTTGTTGTAATCACCAACAGCGCCACCCATCGCAAAACAGGGAGTCGCGACTCCGGCTTTTGTCGTCACGTCGGTGAAAGTTCCATCGTGATTGTTGTGGTAGAGCGCGCCTGTGCTCTTTTCACCTTTCAGCGCCATGGCGACCGTGGGCGAGTTCGTGAAATAAATGTCGGTCCATCCGTCGCGATCGTAATCCAAAAGGAGAACGCCGCCGCTCATCGACTCCACAATGTATTTGTTTTCAGGAGAAGATGTGTGGACGAAATGGATGCCCGTCTTCTGAGTGACGTCCTCGAATTGCGGCACGGGACGGCCGACACACTTGATTTTCTTAATCCCCAGAGGAGGCGGAGGAGGAATCGGATGCCCGCCTTGCGCCCGCAGCGACTGCGACGTCGGAACGACCAGCAAGAGCAACCAGATCGCGCGCGCTACAGCATGTAAAGGCTGCGTCTTCAATTCTGCTCGTTCCTGGTGTTGGGCCTTAGCTCACTCCGTTGGGATACACCAAAATCTTGCTGGCTTCACCGGTCTTTAGTCGCGCCATCGCTTTCGAAAAGTCCTTCATCGCAATGCGATCGGTGATCACAGGATGCAGATCGAGCCGTCCGCTCTTGAGCAGAGCGGTCATCTGGTACCAGGTCTGATACATGCGACGACCGTTGATGCCTTGGATGGTGATGCCTTTGAAGATGATGTCTTCCGAGAAATTCAGTGGAATTGGTTTCGATGTCAGGCCGAGTAGCGACATGCGTCCGCCGCGACGAATAATGTCGAAGCCGATTCGAATCGCGTCGGGATGTCCGGCCATCTCGAGGACGACATCGACTCCGAGTCCTCCAGTTTTTTCGGCGACGATCGCGCGCACATCCTCTTTCGACGGATCCAGCGCATAATCGGCGTTCATCTTCGTTGCGAGCTTGCGGCGATGCTCGTTGACCTCGATCGCGAAGATCGTAGTCGCACCGACTGCTCGTGCTACCGCAATGGAAAAAAGCCCAATGGGCCCGCAACCCGTAACAGCCACGGTTTTCGCAGCAATCTCTCCGGCGAGAACTGTGTGAACTGCATTGCCCAGAGGATCAAGAATCGAAGCATATTCCTGCGGGATCGCAGGATCGAGTTTCCAGATATTCGTTTCAGGGATAACCACGTACTCTGCAAAAGCGCCATCGGTATCGACGCCGATAATTTTTACTTCCTGGCAGATATGCGCTTCGCCAGTGCGGCACAGCAAGCATTTTCCGCAGGCAACGTGCATTTCGGCGGAAACAAAATCTCCCTCTTTGACGCTCGTCACTTCGTCGCCGAACGCGACTACCTCGCCGCAAAATTCGTGCCCGGGAATGAGCGGCGGCTTGATCCGCCCCTGGGCCCAGCGGTCCCACTCATAAATATGTAGATCGGTGCCGCAAATCGATGCGACTTTTACTTTGACGAGGACATCGTTGCGACCATATGTAGGAATCTTAACTTCACGGATCTCCGCGCCTGGCGCGGCTTCCGCTTTGACTACCGCGAGCATGGTATTGGCCGACTTATTGGGCACAAAGCCCCCTTAGGAATAGGAAGTTAGCAAAAGAGCAAACGCGTTATTTTAGCATCGGAGGATGGGGCCGTCCTCAAGCAGCTGTCCGCGATTCACTTCCCAATCGTAGTGCTGTGGCCCGCGACAATACACCATTGTCCGTCACGTTTCAGCAGGACGTCAGTGAGACGGGTACGACGATTTTTCACCTGGCCGTTCTCTCGCGCAAAGGTTATAAATTCTGCGCTCGCAATAGCTGTATCACCATAGATCCGCGCCTCAAAATTCGACGGTTCCATCTCCATGACGATGATCTTGCGGTCTAACGTCCCGCAGAGCCGCCATCACCTCGTCTTTATTTTCGACCTGTCCGTTTTCACGCGTAAAAGAGTAATCGGATGCAAGATATTTCGCGTAAGCGTCCCAATCTCCCCGGACAATGAGGTCGGCGCGCTTTAACTCCAAAGCTTTGATCTCGCCGACAGCGTCGGGATTCGCATCCGCATGCACGTCCTGCGCCTGAACCGGGGCTTGAGTCGGCGCTGGAGCTTGCGCAATCGCCGCGCCTGCCAGACTCGCGAAAATAATAGTCGTTATAACGACTAATTTATAGATGCTCATTATTTGCTCTCAAGTATTCCGGACTTGTAGGACTTCGGTGAGGCCGTCTTATAGCTCTCGGATTGCCCTCGAGGAATACTCAATGTCTGCCAGCGCGCGCTCCGCAAATGCTTGGCGAGGAAGATGATCTGCCCGATGTGCAGCGCGTAGTGCGCAACCGCGCGATTGAGCGCTTGCATGACCGTGTGCGGTTCCTGGCGGATCGTGACGATGCGCTCTACGTCTTCGGGGCGTAACGCATCAACAGTAGAGAAAACCTGCGTCCATCCTTGCTCCCACCAGCGCATCACTTCTTCACGCGACGTTTTCGCGGAGATATCGAATTCCCGATCGCGAAAACGGTCAGGTTTCTCCCCGTCGGTCGTAAGGAAATCCGTAAAGCGCGAGCGCGCATTGCCAGCGATGTGCTTCACCAAGGCCGCGATGGAATTCGATTCCGGATCGAGAACAGCGAAGAAATCCGAGTCCTCGAGTTGCGCCATCGCTGCATCGCCCAGCCGCTTAATGCCTTGGAGTTGTTTTCTGATTTCTTCGAGATAGTGTGATGCTAAGTCAGTCATAACGTGCTCGTAAATAATTTGGAGAACATTTCCAATTTACACCCGCGCCGCATCGCACGCGACGCGAAATCCGTAGTCCGCGTACTGGAAATCTGGGGGGATACTGGAACGCGCAGCACAGCGCGAAATCTTGATGTGATGACGCCACGATCCACCGCGAGAAGCTCGCCGGGAGCCAGTTTCAGGGCCTCGCGGATTGCGCTCGGGCGACACTGAATAATAATTCGCCCCGAACCAATCGCTACACCACTCATGGACGTTGTCACACATGTTGTAGAGGCCATACAGGTTCGCATCGACGCGACCCACGGGCTCGGTCCCAATTTTCCAGAAACCTTCGCAACGACTCGCGTAGTCAGAGAGTGACTGTGGAGTCGTATCTCCCCAGGGATAGAGCGCGCCTTCGCGGCCGCCGCGGGCTGCACGCTCCCACTCTGCTTCCGTCGGTAAGCGGAATTTGTTTCCAGTTTTTGCACTAAGCCATCCGCAATAACGAGTCGCCTCGTGCCACGACACTCCTACGACCGGCTGCCCGGGCGCATTCAAGGCTGAATCCTTCGAGAATGGCGGTGGCACCGAGTTCGCGTCGCGCACAAAACAGTCGTAGTCCGAGTTCGTGACCTGACAAGTGGCGAGAAGAAATTCGTCAATCCAGACACGGTGTACTGGCTTCTCGTTGTCCTGCCCAGTGTCGCAACCCATAAGAAACCATCCTTCGGGTATGGGCACCAGTGCAGGAACGCGGTCTCCTCCGACGACTTGCCGGTCGAGCTGCTGTGCCGGATCCATAATTTAAAGTGCGCGCAACGCGCGGACCACGTCTGCAATTTTATTTTCTTGAAAGATTCGAATGCCGGCAATCCCCGCAGCACCTGCATCGAGGCACGACGCAGCATTGTCTATTGTGATGCCGCCCAGGGCGAGCACGGGGATTTTCATTTTGCACGCTTCACGCAACGACGAGAGCCCCACAGGTTGGGTTCCTGGTGCGTTGCTCTTTCCAAACACGGGAGCGTACACCGCGAAGTCGGCCCCGTCCGATGCCGCGCGGGCAACATCCTCTTGTACGTGGCAGGAAACTGCGATTAAGAAACTCGAAGTCGTCTGTGGGTTGCCAGCACCTGCTAGCACATTCTTCACTTCACGCGCCGAGATGTCTTCCGCGCGCAGATGAACACCATCCGCTCTGACGGCCAGCGCAACATCCGTTCGTGAGTTGATCAGCAGCCGAGCCGAGGACGAATGCTGCCGCACCACGTCGACAACGTCGCGCGCCAACAATTCCAACGCGCGCGCGCTCAAATCTTTTTCGCGCAGTTGGATGTACTCGACTCCAGCGCTCGCCGCTTCTGCGATCTTATCGAGCAGCGCGCGTTGTCGAAATCCTTCGCCACCTCGGAACTGGCTGCGGTCGGTGATGTAGTAGAGCAGGCAGCGATTCGCCATCGGATTCAGCCTACCGTTGAGCCTACTATGGATGCCTTTCGCACCACCCCGACGTCAAAATCGTGAACCACAGGGGACACGGAGGAACACGAGGGAAAGCAACGCCGAGAAAACTACCATCGAGAGCCGGCGCGAATTCGATCAATCTGCGTAACGATGTCGCGGCAGCGTTACGAAAATTATGATGCAGATGACTACGAACACACCGAGGATATAGATACTGCCTTCCGGACCGGTTGCTCCTCCGCTTAAGATCGGCGCGCCCACTGGATGAGTATCGAGCAATCGGTGCTGCGCCATGTGTCCGCTGTCGGCGACGCCGTATAGAAAGGACTGGGCCCAGTCCCACGAAGTGTGAAAACCGATTGCCCACCAAAGCGATCCGGTGCGCCACAGGCTGATGCAGAACACCAACCCGGCCAGGCCAGCGGAGAGTAAGCCGATCGGCGATTCGCCTGGATTCTTGCTGTGACCAAGTCCGAAGAGGATGGAGAAGATCAGCGCGGAGGCCCAGAAACCAAACGCTTCGCTTTGGTGCGTCTTGTTCGGGAGCGTCTTGGTGATCCATTCATAAATTCCCGCCAGGCCACGCGCGAGGGTGTACTGGAGATAGCCACGCGTGAGGTACTCCTCGAGCAAACCTACAAACAGAAAGGCGATCAACCAAATCGCGCCATAACGAAGAATGTCGCCGCCAAATAAAAGCCGGCTGTCGAAGACAAGAAGACCTTTCTTCCAAAGAATCAGGACGAGCAGCGAAAGGCACAGAACTCCCCACAAAAGCCCGGCGAAAAAACGTGCCATCTTTCGAGTTCCCCCGAGCCCATAGGCAGAGTTCGGACGACGTTCAATCTTCGACATGATCCAGGTAACAAAAAGAACCACGACGAAGATAAGAGCTTCATTGATGATCGTTGACTTAACCTTGTCCTCAGAGACCTGCGCGGCATTCGCGGCTGGATGATGGAATTTCGTAACGACGACGTGAACCGTATAGGTGCAAGCCGCAAACATCGCGATGAAGAGAAGTATGCTCCAGCCCGCGCGCAGGCCGTCCCTGCCAACGAAGATTCGTCGGACTAGTGACGGCCGCGGAGGTGCTGGCAGTTCATTCGGTTGCGCGGTCGACGGAACGGCCGCTTCGAGACTTACCGGCGCATCGGGATTCAATGGCTCTCCTCATGCTGCGGGAACAGATTTAAGTTCTCGGCCTTCCAGCGCATCGCCGCGTAAATGCGATTTCGTCCACTTGGATGATCGAAAAATATGAACTCTTCGATCGGTCCAGGACTCATCTTTCGATATTCACCCAAATGAATCGCAGCCTGCGCGAACCCATCCGGTTGGCGACTGGTATTCAGTCCATACATATCAGCTTCATATTCCTGAGTGCGAGTCGAAGTGTTCATGATGGGAGTGAGAACGAAACCAAATACTGAAATCAGCAGGATCACAAGGGGCAGCACAGCTGTATCTCCGATGCCTCGGATCTGCCATTTCTCACCCCAGCGCGCCAGCGTCCACTTGAGAGCCCAATTCAAATAAGCAAACATCAGCACGATCATGATGAAACCAAACATGATGCCCTTGGTCACATGATTCAGAACGTAATGTCCCATTTCGTGTCCCATCACCGACTGCACTTCTTCCGGCGAGGCACGACGAATCAAGTTGTCATTGAGCGTAATTCGCATCGTGTTCGCAAAGCCGCTGACGTTCGCACTCATCCTCGTCGTTTGTTTCGACGCGTCCATGGTGTAAACATCTTTCGCAGGAATTCCGTTGGCTCGCGCCATGCTCAGAATCGGCGCCACGATTTTCGGATTGTCGAGAGGCTTCACCGTATTAAAAATCGGAATGATATACACCGGAGCAATCATCGCCCCAAAGACTAAGAAGCAAGTGGAGACGACTGCGCCCCAGACCCACCAGGTGCGCGGCAGGCGACGAACTATTCCGAACAATGCCATCAGCGCCAGACCGCCCAAAACGAGTCCAACACCAAGGCCCTTCAGCTGGTCAACCATCCACGGACCAAAAGTCTGCGTCGCCATCCCGTACTTGTGTTCACGGAAATAGTCTTCGTACACCGAGAGTGGGAACACGAGAATAGTAGTAAGAAGAAGGTATTGGAACCAGTACAAAAAAGTCTGCAGCGGCTTGAAGCGAGTGATGCGCTCGGTCAGATTTCGCATGCGGGCTGACCATCGCAGATTCAGCAATATCAACGCAACGACCGCCCCGTAGAGAAAATCCCAAAGGATCAGCCAGTAGCCGCCTTCGAAGTAAGCATCCGAACGAGCCGTCTTATCGGCGGGAATCTGAGCGAGATAGGCGTTGGTTGCGGCGATGGCGTCGAAATGCGACGAGGCTTGCGCTTCCGCGGGAACCTGGATTACAGAGGGCATCTCATTTGCTGAGGGAGTTTGCGCTAACCCCAAGGTCGCGCAGAAAATGATTAAACAGCAAAATGCTGCCGCCAATGTTTTTCGTGAAGTCATCATGCAGTGGATCTCCAAGGCAAGTAGCAGAAACAAGAAATAACTGTCCGCAGAAGTGTATACGGAGATAACCTCGGTGGAGTTTCAATTTAAATGCACGTGGCGGCGTGGACGGGCGTCCCCGCTAAAGCGGATCGCCCTCGGAGGCTGTCCTTTAAAGGAGTTACAGTCGAGTCTTTGCGATTTCTGGCGCGCCCGGTTCATCCGGCCGCTTCGGCTGATGAGGACCAAGATGATATTTCGTCAGTCCGTCTTTCAAGAATTCGAAACTCTCTTCCGGAGAATCGAACATCTTGAATAAATCGAGGTCTCCGGGGGAGATAACGCCTGAGTCGGCCATGGCTTCGAAATTTACAATTTTCTTCCAGTAATCGCTGCCATAAATGACGACGACGATTTTCTTGGCCAACTTATCGGTTTGCGCGAGCGTCAGGATTTCGAATAACTCGTCGAGCGTGCCAAATCCGCCAGGAAAAATTACCAGCGCTTTCGCGAGATAGGCAAACCAGAACTTGCGCATGAAGAAATAATGAAACTCAAAGTTGAGCGATGGCGTGATGTACTGATTTGGATTCTGCTCGAACGGCAACGCGATATTCAGGCCGATCGTTTTTCCTCCGGCTTCGTGCGCGCCAAGATTCGCAGCTTCCATGATTCCCGGCCCCCCGCCCGTGGTGACAACGAAGCGATGACGCTTGGCGCGGATTTCCTTCGTCCACTCGGTCAGCATGTAGGCAAGTTTTCGCGCATCTTCGTAGTACCGTGACATGTTGACTGAAGCCTCGGCGCGTTTTATGTTTTGCGCAAGCTGCGCTGCGGGGGTGCCGGCAACATCGTTCCGAACTCCACTAAGAAAGTTCGTGGCATATTCGCGGCTTTTAATACGCGCGGATCCGAAGAAAACCACGGTGTCCTGAATCTGTTCGCGACGAAAACGCGAGAGCGGCTCGCTGTACTCAGCCAGCAGACGGAAAATTCGGCCGTCCGGACTGTTCAAGAAAGGTTCGTTCTCGTAGGCAAGTGGCGCAGACTTCAGTATCGATTCAGTCATAAAGATCGGTCGTTCGTCCTTGGTCGCTCGTCGTTGGCTGTCATGGGTGCGGCAATTTTCTGAAAGGTCTTCCGCTTAAAATTTGGGGGATTCAGATCGCTGCGCCCATCGCGAATTGCGAACGACCAACGACGAGCGACGAACGACTCTTCCCATCACTCCTGATATCGAATCGCTTCCCAAAATCCGATCCAAACATTGAGGACGCCGAGTCCAGTCGCCAGGCCGCGAGCAAATCCACTCGACACCATGGCGCGCAGCGTTGGATACGACGATAGCAACGGATTGTCGGACCATTCCGGGCGCCAGGGAAGAATCATCAGCATCACGCCCTAGCGTCGCGCACAGAAACACAAACAAAAGCACCGCAAATCGGCGAAGCCACAAACGCGCGATCGAAGGTGGACGACTTGTCACAGAAACAGGTAACGGGATCGTGGAAACGGACGACTCCGCCGGGGCCTCGAGGTCGCGAATCACAGGCGGATTGTTAGAAAATGGCAGTTTGGGGTCGGAAATCATTGCACGCGTCGTTGTGAATTAAGACGTGGGGCTACGCAGGACGGTATTGCGTCCTGAGCACAAATGCGAAACCCACTCGTGCATTCTACGACTTCAGGGCCCGTATGCGCTCGGCCACATCGCGATAATCGATGTTTGCGCCATACACCTGGGTGAAATGCTTCAAGGCAGCAGGCTTGTCGTTCGCCGCCTCGCAGGCCGACCCCAACTCATAGTTGATGGCTACGCGAGCTTCACCATCAAGTCCAGGGATCTGCAAAGCTTTTTCGTACCAGCGGATGGCAGCTTCTGGCACTCCCTTATCAAGGAAGCACTGCGCCAGCCAGGTATAAGTCTGGACGGGCTGCGAAAACGGAATTCCGCGATCGATGGAGACGCAAACTTTTTGCAACTCTGCGATCGCTTCATCCAACAAACCCATTTCGCGGAACGCGACTCCCAGGTTGTAATGGGTTTCCGGATCTTCGTCACCTGCCGCTACGTCTTCTTCGAGTTCGTGTTTCAACTCGCCAAACATTTCAGAAAGATCGACGCTGTCAGAGGGATGCGCTGCTTGCGCTCCGGCTCCTAAAGGACGCACGGGCGCTGGACTGTAGCTCATCGCTGGAGCAGTTGCCGCAGCGGCGCCGCCAGTGGATGCTGCCGCGGCAGGCATCGCTGCCGGAGCGGTTGGAATTACGATCTCGTGACTAGCCGCGGGCTCTGCTTCGGGCTCGGGCATTCTGGGTGGAGTTGGCGGCGCAACGCGTTTCGGCTTCGGCGCAACTGGCCAACCCGGCAGCGTCTGGGATGCGGATGCAGCCGCAGGCGCGCTAGTCGGCGGCGCAGCTTGCGGAAACGAATCTCCCAACGAAGATTCCAGGTCCGCAACAATCGAATCCAATTCGCTCGTTCCCGTGTGCGCTTCTTCGTACTGCGGAGGCAAAACGTGTGGCGGCGCGAGTTCCACGGGTTCTACTTGCGCAACTTCTGCGTTTTGAGACTCAGCGTAAGCGCCGTCGGGCTCAAATCCGGCAGCAGCTTCGACCGGTACCTCTTCCGTCTGCGAATCGTTGTAGCTCGAAATCAGATCAGGAGAAGTGGTCAGCTCAACGGCATCTTCCGGAGCCACGTCCAGTTCGAAAGCTACGGGCTCGTCGGAGTCGATTTCGGCACTGTTATCGGCACTGTTATCGGCGCTGCTATCAACGAGGTTATCGACGACGATTGCCGCAATTTCTGGCTCGGCCTCAGCCGCCGTCTGGCCAGCGGCCGCTAGCGCGACGCGCAGTGGATCGAGGATACTGGCGTTGCTGGTCAGCGCCTCCAGCTTTTCGATTCCTGCGCGAGCCTGGTCCGTCATGAAATGTTCGAGATAGAACTGAACCTCTTCGACAGTCTCGGCAATTTCAGGATTGCTGGCGTCATCAATGCCGCTAACGCCTGCATCCACGTTGATTTCGTGGTGTCCGACCTGCGACGCGCTCGCAACGGCGGTCGGTTCTGGAGTCTCATCCACCGAAAGCGAGTCTTCCCATTCGGATGACAGATCTTGTGCAGACAGATCATGTGCATCTGTCGCTTGGTGTGCCACCAATTCTGGTTCCGCTACGCTCTGAGTATGTAACTCGAGTCCTGGCAACTGATGACTGACGACTTCCGTTGGTGTCGATTCAAAAGTAGAGATGTCTTCACTGGCAATGCTGGCAACTTCCTGACTGGAGAAATGTTCGACAACGAATTCAGGAGTAGCAGCCGCAGCCATCTCGTGACTGGATTCAGAAGCGGCAGCCTTGGGCCAGGGCGCGGACGGCGAGGCGGCGGCTGCAGCACGAACAGCAGGTTTCGCGGCGGACGGCGCAGCTTTCGCAGATGACGCTTTCTTTGCAGAAACTGCCGCAGAAGATGCCGCCGCAGCGGCAGCGGAAACCGAAGCAGCCGCAGCGGCGTTCTGCTCGTAGCGCGTGGCCAATTCTCCGTAGCGCACCGCTTCGTCGGGAAATCCTGCGTCCGAGTAAACACTTTCCAGCGTCCTGCAACAGACCGCAGCTTCAGTGAAGCGATGGAATCTTGTATGGAGCGCCGCGAGCCGTTGATTCAAACGTGCGTCGCGCGGAGCTTGTGGCAGTGCACCCAGTAGAGGTACGACAGCCTTGTCCGGCAAATTGTAAGACAGGAACAAGTCAGCATCGGTGACCGCCGAGCGCACAGAAATCGCGATGTGATCCGGATACGATTGATCAATCACCGGAGCGGTTGCCTCTAACTCCTCGACGATGACCGCGCCCTCTTCTGCCGTGATCCCAGTCGACGGCGATGATTCTTCCATACGCGCCACTACCTGCTGGTAGTTTTGCGTGTGCAACTGGTTTTGCGGCTCGGTCGTCGCGAGCATCTGGTACAGATCGCGAGCCCGAGCGAGATTTCCTTCTTTAACGCACGCATGCGCCAGCAATTCCGTGACTTCATTGACGTGCGTGCTCTCACCAGCTTTGTTCAGCAGCTGCAAAACGGTATCGAGTGCGCCAGAATCATCGCGCACGTGGGTGATCATGGAATGCAGGCTCGCCAGTAGCTTCGTCGAGTCTGTGCCCAGCAGGCGATCTGCGTGCCGCGTGTAAATGTCGAGCGCTTCGTGATATTGCCCCAGACGCGTCGAGCCTTCGGCCAGAAGAAACAGTCCTTCAGGATCGTTATGTACAGTCAGTAATTTTTCGGCAACCGGACCAGCTTTCGGCAAAGCCCCAACTTGCAGATACGCCTTCAGCAGATCGCGCAGACCCTCGGGATGCGAATCCAGGTCGGGAGCCTTTTCCAAATATCCGATGGCTGCTTTCGGATCATCGCTTTCGAGGGCGGCCTTACCGCGCAGCAGCAATACATATCCGTTGCCGGGATCAAGCACCAGCATTCGTTTCAGAACGTCTTCGGCGGCAGCGAGTGAACCACGCGCGCGCAATGACTCAGCGGCGGCGGAGAAAATCTCCCACGCTTCTTTCTTCTTTCCCAGCCGGACATAGACCTCAGCGAGTTTCACTCGCATCGGCACATTTTCCGGGTCCATTTCGAGGACTTTCTGGAAGAGGCGTACGGCCTGTTCCAGATCGCCATTCTTCATGAAGTCTTCGGCGACTTGCAGATATTGCGCGCGTGCGTCGTTGAACAAACCTTGTTGCGTGTAGAGTTCCGCTAATTTCAGAGATCCATCCACGCTCGGCTGGAGCTTGGTGATCTTCTTGTACATCGCAATGCCCTTGACCGTGAAGCCCTGTGCGGCGTAAGCGTCGCCTACTTTCTTGAACGATTCGATAGCTTTGCCAGCGTCACCCAGACGTGCGTAGAGATCGCCAATCGTGTTGTTGACAGTCAGGTCGTTGGGATCGTGCTTGAGGATCTTGTCGTACTCAGCAATGGCGTTTTGCAGCTTGCCCTGCTGGACAAACTTCTCCGCGGCGCTGAGAACTTTCTGTTTGTTAAAGCCAAAACCAAACGCCATAAGATTGCGGACTCCAGCCTTATTTCCGTCGATCGCCTGCGATTTCCGCCTGCGTCGAACGGTTTCCATCCTCGCCGGGAGATTCCCAGACGAAACCCCGCAAACCGCGCAACCGGGACCGCGAAGTAATGTGATTGTAAGGCCGGGCAGTGTCAGTCCGATGGTTACCAACGATTGCAGGGGTTACCAAAAGGGCGTGTACGTTCGGTTGTGAGAAATCGCGCTTTTCTGGTTCCAGATTGAGCCCGGTTTTTCGACACTCAGACACGAATCATTGCTTGGCGGGATGCACGCTCTCCATCCAACGCTGCCGAACTCCGGCGAGAAATCCCGCCTTGTCCGCTCGCATCATCTTTACCAGCGGTTCGTTCCCCGTCTCTCCGTGATCGGCGGCCCACAAGACCATTTCTGTAAGCACCGGAGCAAGATCCATTCCTTTTTCCGTCAGCAGATAGATGCGCTTTCGTCCGTCGGAAGGGTCCGGTTCTCGAGTGATAATGCCGTGGGCCACCAGCTTGCGCAGTCGGTCTGCCAGAACATTGGTTGCGATTCCCTCATAACACTCCAGGAATTCCTTGAAGCTCTCAAACCCGCGCAACATCATGTCGCGAATGATCAGCAAAGACCAACGATCGCCCAGCATCTCCACTGTGGCATTCAGCGGACAGCCTGACCTGCGCTCAAGTTTCAGTTTTTGCATTGGTTGTTTGCAAATTTATCGTAACATCACTTGCATTATGCAAGTGATTTATTCCATAATCTCATGCGCTACACATTTTCTCAATCGTGAATTGGGCTGGAGACAAATCGGCCCGCAATCATCCGGAGACCCCATGCCTTTCGCTTCACAAGATCCGTCCATTTCGAAAACCAGCCTGTGGGCAGGACGCATCGTAACCGCGCTGGTCGCCCTCTTCATGCTGTTCGATGCCTCCGTAAAGTTGTTAAAGCTGGCTCCCGCCATGGAAGGTACGCTCAAGCTCGGCTACCCCGCGAGCACTGTATTCCCGCTTGGACTGGTTCTGCTGGCATGCACCCTCCTCTACGCGATTCCGCGCACCGCGATCCTCGGCGCAATCTTGCTGACCGCATACCTGGGCGGTGCAGTTGCCACCCAAGTCCGCGTCCAGAGCGCGTCTTATTGGTTCGCCGTCGCATTCGGAGTACTGGTATGGCTCGGCCTCTATTTGCGGGATAGCCAACTCCGGGCGCTGGTTCCGCTTCGAAAGTCTTGAACTGGCCGGCTTAGAAACGCACCATCGGAATAGGAACAAGACCGAATCGACAGTCACAAACTGTAGCGGAGCGTCTAACAAAACAACGCATTAAGGAGAGACTCCCATGAGCAGCGTGCGAGTTCTGGTTGGAACGAAAAAAGGCGCGTTCGTCCTCACATCCGACGGCAAGCGCGAAAATTGGGATGTCAGCGGCCCCCACTTCGCGGGCTGGGAGATCTATCACGTCAAAGGATCGCCCGCCGATCCGAATCGTCTCTACGCATCGCAATCCAGCGGATGGTTTGGTCAGTTGATCCAGCGATCCAATGATGGTGGCAAGAACTGGGAGCCCGTCGGAAACAAATTCGCCTATGACGGAGTTCCCGGCACACACCAGTGGTACGACGGCAAACCTCATCCCTGGGAATTCAAGCGCGTGTGGCATCTGGAGCCGTCACTTACCGATCCCGAAACTGTCTATGCAGGAATCGAAGACGCTGCTTTGTTCCGCTCGACCGACGGCGGACAAAACTGGCTCGAACTTTCTGGACTACGCGGTCATGGATCCGGCCCAAAGTGGCAACCGGGCGCGGGTGGAATGTGTCTGCATACCATCATTCTTGATCCCAGCGATCCCAAACGGATCTTCATTGCGATTTCCGCGGCAGGCGCTTTCCGGACTGACGACGGCGGCGCAACGTGGCAGCCGATCAATCGCGGACTCTACTCCCAGTACATCCCCGATCCGCACGCCGAAGTTGGACACTGCGTCCACCACATCGCAATGCATCCTTCACGCCCCGGCGTGCTTTTCATGCAAAAGCATTGGGACGTGATGCGCAGCAACGATGCGGGCGATTCCTGGCAGGAAGTCAGCGGCAACCTGCCCACCGATTTTGGATTCGTGATCGACGTGCACGCGCACGAACCGGAAACCATCTACGTCGTCCCCATCAAGAGCGACTCGGAACACTTCGTTCCGGACGGAAAGTTGCGCGTATTTCGCAGCCGCTCCGGCGGAAACGAATGGGAGCCGCTATCGAAAGGCCTGCCGCAAAACAACTGCTACGTGAACGTTCTGCGCGATGCCATGGCCGTCGATACCCTCGATGAATGTGGCATCTATTTCGGAACCAGTGGCGGACAGGTATATGCATCCGCTAACGCTGGAGACAGTTGGGCGCCGATCGTGCGCGATCTCCCCGCTGTACTGTCGGTTGAAGTGCAGACACTGGCGTAGGCGGATCGTAGCCGCTTGCGACCGCTTAAGATCGTTTGAGTATGATTCGAATCGAGCTTCCAGCACATCTCAGAACTCTGGCGAACGTTGGGCGCGAAGTTCAGCTCGAAGTCGCAAGACCCGTCACTCTACGCTCAGTCCTCGGTGAGCTTGAATCGCAGTATCCGATGCTGCGCGGCACGATTCGCGATCACGTCACACAGGAGCGACGGGCCTTCCTGCGATTCTTTGCATGTGAACAGGATTTGTCTCATCAGTCGCCCGACGCACCCTTACCGGAACTCGTCGCATCTGGCGCGGAGCCTTTGCTTGTGATCGGAGCGATCGCGGGTGGCTAGCGAGAGTAGATCGTTGCGTAATTACACTTCCAATTTTACTTTCCGCGCTTTTCAATCCCGACAAACTCGCGCGTCTCATGACCCGTCCAAATCTGCCGGGGACGCGCGATCTTCTGTTCGGGATCCATCAACATTTCCTGCCATTGGGACAGCCACCCGATTGTTCGCGGAATCGCAAACAGCACCGTGAACATTTCCGGCTTAAATCCCATCGCCTGATACATGATGCCGGAGTAAAAATCGACATTGGGATAGAGCTTGCGCTGCACGAAATATTCGTCCTCCAGTGCAATGCGCTCGAGTTCCAGAGCGATCTCGATCTTCGCATTGCGCCCCGTGACTTCGAACACGCTGTCAGCGGCCCATTTGATGATCTTGGCGCGAGGGTCGTAATTTTTATAGACGCGGTGCCCGAATCCCATCAACTTGCCTTTACCTTCTTTGATCTTCTTGATGTAGGCGGGAACGTTGTCTTTCGATCCGATTTCATCCAACATGCGGAGCACCTCTTCGTTCGCCCCACCATGCAGCGGACCCGAAAGCGCCGCCGCGGCTGAAGCCGTCGCCAGATAGGGATCGGCATGCGAACTGCCCACCGCGCGCATCGCGTTGGTGCTGCAATTCTGCTCATGATCGGCGTGCAGAATAAAAAGAATATCGAGCGCCCGCGACAACACCGGATTCGCCACATACTTCGGCTCGACCATCTTCCACAACATGTTCATGAAATTTTCGGTGTAGGTGAGGTCGTTGTCCGGATAGATGTACGGCAATCCTGAAATGTGTCGATACGACATGGCCGCGATCGAAGGCACCTTGCCAATGAGCCGCTTGATCTGGAGAAGCCGAACCGCAGGGTCCTGAATATTTTTCGAGTCCGGATAGACCGTCGATAGCGCGGCGATGGTGCTCACCAGCATCGCCATGGGATGAGAGTTGTCGCGAAATCCCTCCATGAATTTCTTCGTCGTTTCATGGAGCATCGTGTGATGCGTGATCTCGAACACCCAGGTTCTTAACTGACTCGCGGTGGGCAATTCACCGAATAAAAGAAGATAGGCGACTTCAAGATATGTGCAATGCTGCGCGAGTACATCGATGGGATATCCACGATAGCGCAGGATTCCCTTTATCGCCATCGATGTACGTGATCGAACTCCGGCAGGACGCCGTGTTCATGAAAGCAGGATCGTACGTCATCAGGCCAAAATCCTCGGGTCCGGTCTTGATCTGGCGCAAATCCATCGCACGGATCGTCCCATTTTCGACGGCGACGTTATAGTCCTTCCCGGTGCGGTTATCGGTAATTGTCAGCGTGTCCTGCGGCATCCCAAGCTCTCCTGCATTCCGTGTCTTCCAAAGTAATGCTACCAGCACCGGGCAGAGATTGGGTGCGAGCTAGCATTTTCGGACTATTGGCAATCGCCTCGCCGGACGTGTAAGAATTGTCGCTGAATTTGAAAACTGCGGGACACTCAAGTTCGCGGACGACACGACATCCAGAGAACGCGAGGCCCTCAGAGATCTGAAATTTGCCGTGGAAGAGCGGCCCTTCAGGGCCGCGTCCGACGTCTACATTCATGGGCTTTAGCCCCTGGGAAGCGCCAAAATATGACTTGGATTCGCACCATTCCGTTTACCGAAGCCGACGACGAACTCCGCCAGGCAATGGAGGGTCAGAAGCCGCTCTATCCGCAGGAGTACGCGGTCCCAGTCCATCCCGCTGAAGGCGGCGGATCCGATATCGTCGCCTCGCATTCGCTGATTCCGCAGGCGCTCTACCACGCGTTTTCGACTTTCGGCGCGCTCATGTCGCCAGACCTTCCGCTCCAGCGACGTCAACACGAAATGATTGCCACCATGGTCTCAGTGACCAACAAGTGCGTGTATTGAATCGAGTCTCACGCAGAGTTTCTGCGTCGCGTCACTCTAGATAAGGAATTGGTTGAAGCGCTGGAGCGGGATTACACCACCGCTGCCATCACTCCGCAGGAGCGTGTGATGGTCGATTACGTTGTGAAGTTGACGAAAGACGCAACCAAAGTCTGGAAAGACGATCACGAAAAATTGCGTGCCGCAGGCTTCGACGATCAGGCAATTTTGCAAATCACGCTGATCGCTTCGTGGTTCAACTACATCAACCGCGTCGCGGACGCGCTGGGCGTGGGGCGGGAACCGAAATAGCGTACGACAGTAGCAGACAGCCTGCGGAAAACAAACCGCGCTACCCTTCCAGCTTCTTGGTCAAAATCTCGTTAACCAACTGAGGATTGGCCTGTCCCTTCGATGCCTTAATCACCTGGCCAACAAAGAAGCCGATTACAGTTTTCTTCCCAGCGCGATACTGCTCAACTTGTTTGGGATTCGCGGCGATTAATTCGTCTGCGATCTTTTCTAGCGCGGACGTATCCCGCGATTGCTCAGGTCGTCCCTCAGCTTCGTACACCGCTGGAAAATCCAGCTTGCGCGCGAAACAAAGATCGTAAAGATCCTTCAACATTTTCCCGGAAATCGCGCCCGACTCCACCAGGTCAGCCGACGCTGTCACGCCAGCCATCGAAATCGGAGATTGATCCAGTTCCAGACCGAGCGCTTTCAACCGTCCGAGCAATTCACCCTGCACCAGATTCGCGACCCGCTTCGGATTCTTCGCCGTCCGCGCTGCCGACTCAAACTGATCGGCCATCGCTCGCGTCATCGTCAATGTGTAGGCGTCTCCAGCAGTGATGCCGTAATCCTTCATCATGCGCTGACGGCGCGCTTCCGGAAGTTCCGGCAAGATGGACCGGATCTCCGCCTGCCATTTTTCATCCACTACCAACGGAAGCAGATCAGGCTCGGGGAAATATCGATAATCGTGCGCCTGCTCCTTCGAGCGCATGCTGTAAGTCTTATCTTCGTTCGAATTGTAGAGACGCGTCTCTTGCGTGATGGTCCCACCAGATTCCAGGATCTCCATCTGACGCTCGATCTCATACTCCAAAGCCTGTTTCACGAAGCGAAAGGAGTTGACGTTCTTAATTTCCGTCTTCGTGCCAAATTCTTTTTGTCCTCGGGGACGCAGGCTGATATTTGCATCGCAGCGAAGTGATCCCTCTTCCATGTTGCAATCGCTCACGCCCGTATAAAGGATGATTTCCTTCAGGCGCGTCAGATATTCGTACGCTTCCTGAGCCGATCGCATGTCCGGCTCGCTGACGATCTCCGCGAGCGGAACTCCGGTTCGATTAAGATCGACCGCTGTTTTGTGGGCGGAGTCGGCAAAGCCTTCGTGCAAGCTCTTGCCAGCGTCTTCTTCGAGGTGCAGCCTCGTGATCCCAATTTTCTTCTTTTCGGAAGGCGCGTCTTCCGAAGGCGAGCCGCCAACGCTAACGACATCGATTTCGATCGATCCAAATTCAGCCAGTGGCTTGTCGTACTGCGAAATCTGGTATCCCTTTGGCAGATCGGGATAAAAATAATTTTTCCTGGCAAAAATCGAAACCTCGTTGACTTTGCAGCCTAAAGCCATCGCTGCCAGTGCGGCGAATTCGACTGCTTTGCGATTAAGAACGGGCAAAGCCCCGGGCATTCCTAAACAAACGGGGCACACATTCGAATTGGGCGGATGTCCGAACTGCGTCGAGCAGGAACAGAAGATCTTCGACTCCGTCAGCAGTTGCACGTGGACTTCAAGTCCGATAACGACCTCGTATTTCGCAAGCAGGTCTTCGGAAACCGCCGGAGTGGTAGCCATATCGAGAGATTATAGTTGTTGCAGTAAGACGAACGAAGCGAGTAGAGCGCGAGCTACGGCTTCTTCACTTCCGGCGCGCTCAAATACTTTTCCATCGGTACTTCAAAATACATCAACTCGTTGCCATTCGCATCTCTGACTCCAGTCAGAAAGAAACTCGCTCCCGGCAATGGATTCGAAATACCCGAAACATCGAAAAAGAAAAAACCTCTGGCCGTCGAGTGCGGCTCCACGGCTTTTGCGCCAAATTGTGCTTGCTCAATCTCATCCCATGACTTGCGGCTTACTCCGCCTTTGGTTTCTTTCTTGGGCAGCGGAATCGGCAAGGGATTCGGCCGATCGTTCCGCGACGGATGCGACAACCGGCGCAGAAGATCGTCCACAGATGAGGGATATAACTTGCTGCGGTCTTTGGTATTCAACTGCGCTTTCATCCCCAGCAACGAAATCGGTTGATCGCCGTCATTGGTGATCACAAAGAAAATCGGAATATATCCACTATTGCGGTAATTCACCGTGAAGATTGCGGCCTTGTCCTCGACATCATAGGGATCGACAGCCACCACAACTTTCTCCAACGGGTGATCGTCGTGAGCTGGATACGTACCAGCTGGTTGCGCCACCGGCATCGAAAATTCCCTCGCTGCCATTGCACTTAGGCAACCAACAAGAATGAAGACGCAGATTTTCGCCAGAGATGAAAACCCCGGCCATAGATCAGCGCTTTTCTCTGCATTCTGCATACGTGAATTATAAGATGCCAGAATTGGGACCGTCGCGAACTCTATCTCAAGCTGTCGGCCCCGAAATTCAGTCCGATTCCGGGGCGCCATTTAGTGCCCCATTTAGAATGAATGCTCCTTAACTATGTATGCGCTCTACAGTGCGCTGCTTGCCGTGGTGCTGCTGCTAACGCTGCCCTATTGGCTCGTGCAGATGCTGCGGCACGGCAAATATCGCGCCGGATTGCGTCAACGACTCGGCGCAGTTCCTGCCAGCTTCTTGCAGGCGAACAAGAGGCCTGCAATTTGGATTCACGCAGTTTCGGTCGGCGAAGTCGTGGCGTCAAGCGCGGTGATCACAGCGTTGCGGGCGAAGTTTCCATCGCACCGCGTCGTGGTTTCGACGACGACCAGCACGGGACAAAAGCTGGCTGTACAAAGATTCGGAGCGGAAAATGTATTTTATTTTCCCTTGGATCTCCCCTTCGCGATCCGTCCTTATATAGAGGCCTTGCGTCCCGAGCTGGTGGTGGTGGCCGAGACTGAGTTCTGGCCGAATTTTCTGCGCCTCGCTAAAAGCGGCGGGGCGAAGATCGCCGTCATCAATTGCCGTATCTCTGATCGGTCACTTCCGGGCTATAGACGGTTCCGTTTCTGGCTGCCAAAGTTGTTAGGAGGCGCGCTCGCGAGCGTCGATCTGTTCTTGGCGCAAACTGAGGAAGACCGTCGTCGACTCATTAAAATCGGTGGCGAAGAATCGAAAGTTTCGGTTGCCGGAAATCTGAAATTTGATATCGCACCCACGCCAGCGCCGAAAATTGTCCAAGATCTCCGTGAGAATTTTGACCACTCCGGAGCAACTCCGATCCTGGTTTGCGGCAGCACGCTCGAGGGTGAAGAAGGCGCGCTGCTCTCGGCATTTCGAAACATCCTCGTCAGTCATCCAACGGCCGTTATGATTCTTGCCCCCCGCCATCCCGAGCGTTTCGCCGAAGTCGCAGCGCTCGTTGAAAAGTTAGGCTTCCGCATGTGGCGACGATCGCTTTGGAGCAGCGAACAAATCAGCGGCGGCGTATTCCTCGTCGATAGCATCGGAGAACTAGCCTCGCTCTACTCCCTCGCCACTGTGGCATTTGTCGGCGGCAGCCTGGTGCCGCGTGGGGGACACAATATCCTTGAGCCCGCTCTTTACGGAGTTCCGATCGTTACCGGGAATCACTATGAAAATTTCCGCGACGTGGTTAACTTTTTCGCCAGCCGTGACGCCGTACGCATCGTTGGTCTGGCCGAGCTTCCCTTGGTCCTCATGGAATTGGTGGACAACGCAAACGCACGCGCAAACCTGGGTCGGAACGCAGTCGCGGCACTGGAATCGCAGCGTGGCGTGACAGATAGAACCATCTCGGCGCTCTCGCAGTTGATGAACCGAGGTTCCGCATGAATCCTCTCTCGGGCATCTACGGCGGTGTCACGGCTTTGCGCAACGCTTTTTACAATCGCGGCGTCTTCTCAATCGAGCGATTGCAGCAGCCAGTCGTGAGCGTTGGAAACATATCCGCCGGAGGCTCGGGAAAAACTCCTTTCGTAATCGCGCTCGGCGAATTGCTGAAAGCACGGGGCATCTCTTTCGACGTGCTGTCTCGCGGATATCGTCGCAGGACCCGCGGCGTTATGGTCGTCGAGCCCGACGGAATCGCCTCTGACTTCGGAGACGAACCGCTGCTGATCGCGCGCCGACTCGGAGTTCCGGTGATTGTTGGAGAAAGCCGCTACGCAGCGGGCCGACTCGCTGAATCCCAATTTCAATCTAAGTTGCATATTCTCGATGACGGATTCCAGCACCGTGCTCTCTTTCGCGATTTCGATATCGTGCTCCTATCGGAACGCGATTTCGAAGATCGATTACTGCCGATAGGACGCCTCCGAGAACCACTGTCGTCGCTGTCACGCGCAGACGCGATCGTGTTGCCTCAAGACGTAACACCGGCGGATCCTGATCTGTTACAGCAAAAGCCGATCTGGAGAATGCAACGCGGACTCATCATCCCAGACGCTCCGCAGTCGCCCATCGTCTTCTGCGGAATCGCAAGGCCCGAACAGTTCTTCATTCAGGTACGAGCCGCTGGAATCCAAGCAGTCGAAGAGATCACATTTCGAGATCATCATTCTTATTACAAGCGTGATATCGAGCGCTTGCTGGCTTTGCGCGCGAAGTCCGGCGCGGATGGTTTCATCACCACCGAGAAAGATGCCGTCAATTTGGGAGCGCTGCGCGCCGCGCTTAAACCGTGTGCTGTGACCGCGCTCACAGTCACGATCGATCGGCCTGCTGACCTAGCGGATGCCATCCTTACAAGAATCAGCGACCGCAAGCCCCGCTCATGAGAAAATCGTGCGTTACACCAAGTGGCGCATTTAGCGCTTACAAAACATATTCATGACTAAACATATAAAAGAGAACGAGCGTCTGCGGAAGCTGGTCGAGTCCTTCCCCAAGCTCACCGTAACTGTCCTCGCGGATTTGGTTGCCGATGAGTTTGTGTTTGGCGAAATCTCGCGAGTCTCTCGCGAAGCGCCCGTGCTGATCCTGAAGCATCGCGATCGCAAAGTCGTTCCCGGCGGCGGTGCGAACGCGATCTACAATCTCGCCGACCTCGGAGTCAATGTGTTACCCGTGGGCGTAGTCGGCGACGACGAAGCTGGACGCCTCCTCATCAAAGCTTTCCGCCACAAGCGCATTCCTGTCAGCGGCGTTTTCAAAGACAAGAGTTACACCACTGTCACCAAGACTCGAATTTTGGCAGGATTCGCTCACACTGCGGGACAGCAAGTCGTTCGTGTGGATCGCGAACCCGCCGAAGGTCCAAACGCTCATTTGCGCCGCGAATTAGTTCTTGCCGCGCGCCAGTACACGCGGGCGTCCGACGCGCTCCTCGTTTCCGATTATGGATACGGTTCTGCTACCCCGGCTCTGCTCAACTTGATTCGAGAAAAACGCGGCATCGAGAAAGTTCCGGTCACGCTCGACTCTCGCCATCGCATGCTCGAATTTTCAGGAGTCACCGCCGCGACACCCAACGAATCGGAAGTCGAAGAAGTTCTTGGCATACGAATCGGCAACAATTGGGAACGCCTGCTGGCCGCTGGAGAACAAATCGTCGGCGAGATGAATCTGGAATCGTTGCTGATCACTCGTGGAAAAGATGGCATGGTCGCATTCCCGCGCCGTCACCGCGCCGTGGATATTCCTGTGTATGGCACCGACGAGGTCACTGATGTGACCGGCGCGGGTGATACCGTCATTGCGACGTTCACCGCTGCTATCGCTGCGGGTGCGACTTCCGAAGAGGCCGCGCACTTGGCAAATTATGCAGGCGGAATTGTCGTCATGAAACGCGGCACCGCAACTGTGAGCCAGCAAGAGTTGCGAGAAGCGTTGGACAAAGCGCCGCTGGCGGCTCGCGAGCACTAAAACTTTAGATTTCGGAAGTATTCGCTAAGTTAGTCGCTATCCAGTGAGCCCACAAATCCATCCCAAGATTCTGTCGCGCGACGAACTCCAAAAGCGAGTCGCGGATTGGCGTCGTTCAGGCGATCGCGTCACTCTCGCAAATGGATGCTTCGACCTTCTTCATGTCGGCCACGTTCGCTATTTGCGGGCCGCGAAAGAACTCGGTGGCAAAGTGATAGTCGCAGTGAACGCCGATGCTTCCGTTCGCGAATTGAAGGGTGAGGGGCGTCCCGTAACTCCTGTTGAAGAGCGCGCTGAAATTATTGCAGCGTTGGCGGACGTTGACGCAGTGGTCATTTTTCCGGAGAAAGACGTTCGCGCCATCATCCGTGAAGTCCGCCCTGATTTCCAAGCCAAGGGCACCGACTACACGGCCGAAAACGTTCCCGAGCGCGATGCGGTCGAAGCCTGCGGAGGCCGCGTCGTCATCGTTGGAGATCCGAAAGATCACTCGGCCACTGAAATGATTCGCGCCAGTTCGCGGCTCGCTCCGCGCAAATTGTGAAACGCAGCAATCATCAACTCAACAGCTTGCTGATCGTGCGCCTCGGCGCCATGGGTGACATCATTCATGCCTTGCCCGCTGCCACCGCGCTGCGCCAGGCTTTTCCCGATGCCAACTTAGGATGGCTCGTCGAAGAACGATGGTCGGAACTGTTGTGCGCACCGAGCTATCCGCGATCGGGATCGCGTTCGCCACAGCGTCCGCTCGTCGATCAAGTTCATTTCGTTAACACCGCGAAATGGAGACGCGCGATGATGTCGTCCAACACGTGGCGAAACGTCTCGGTGAGCTTGCGCGAATTTCGCGGAGTTCACTACGACGCCGCGATTGATTTTCAAGGCGCGATCCGTTCTGCATTTCTGGCGCGCTGGTCGGGGGCGCCTACGATTTACGGGAGCGCTCAACCTCGCGAGGCACCCGCTCAGGTGTTCTACACCGATAAAGTCATGCCGCAAGCTCCGCACGTGGTGGAGCAGGCTCTTGAGCTGTCCGCCGCTGTTTCGCGAGTGCCATCGACATCCGCGCCTCCTGCGGAATTTCCGGTGGACTTCGAAGCGGAGAGCAAAGTCGCACGCCTCATATCAGATGCTAAGCACTTCGCCATTCTTAATCCCGGAGCAGGTTGGGGAGCCAAACGTTGGCCTGCCGAGCGTTATGGGCAAGTCGCGAAACAGCTCGCAAAAGACGGTTTGTTGTCGCTCGTAAATTACGGTCCTGGTGAAGAGAGCCTCGCCGCTTCGGTGGAGGCCGCGAGCGATGGAGCGGCGCGAAAAATTTCCTGCACAATTACTGAGTTGATCGCTTTGACGCGGCGCGCTAGCCTGTTCATCGGCGGAGATACGGGGCCAATGCATATGGCTGCCGCGTTGCACGTTCCTGTGGTCGCAATCTTTGGGCCGACGAATCCGGCGCGCAACGGGCCTTTTGGGACGCAATCGATTGTGCTGCGGAGCGCGAGCAGTGTCACCGATCACACTCGGCATCGCGATCCTGAACAGGGATTGCTGGAAATTACTGCGGAAGAAGTCATCGCTGCCGCGCGAAAGCTATTACAGATTTAGATCGAAAATTCGTGACTGACACTTCACAACCCGCAGCGCAGAATTCATTGCAAACTTCTGCCGAAATTCCAACTCCAAAGATCACACCGCCCAGCACCTGGTCGCGCGTCGCGCGTCGCATTCGCATTCCGCTTGGCTTCGCTTTTGCGATTTTTTTTATCTGGATCGCTCACCCCACCATCACTTCGCTCATCATCGGAACGTTAGTCCTGCTTCCGGGACTGCTCTTGCGCGGCCTTGCTTCTGGCCACGTTCAAAAAGATAAGCAGCTCACTACCAGCGGGCCCTACGCCTACACTCGCAATCCGCTGTATCTCGGATCGCTGATGATGGCGGCGGGATTTGCCATCGCTGCCCGCAGTTGGTGGATCGTCGCCATCATGCTCATCATGTTCGCCGTCATCTACGTTCCCGTCATCGCTGGAGAAGAACGCTATCTGCGGCAGACGTTTCCTGACTACAACGATTACGCTCGCCACGTTCCACGGCTGCTGCCGCGCCTTACGCGCTACGGCAGTCAGCAGAGTGCCTACGACTCTGCGCGTTACTGGAAGCATCGCGAATATGAGGCGAGCATCGGTTGCGCCGTTGTACTGGCTGTCCTCGTAGCGAAGCTGGTGGCGAAGGTCACTTGGTAGTTCGTGTGGTAATCTGCCGTTACTTATGGTGATCGTCCCGGGAACTCGCGGCAGGACGCCTGATTCGTCCGCTGGCTCTCGTACTCCTGATGATCACCGCTTTGCCTGCGCAACAAACTTCGCCGACCTTCGACCGCAACCATCGGATCCGATCGCGCTCAGATCGCCGCTCCTCGTCCCAACTATCCTTTTCCCGATGGACACGGTTACGTTTATTCCGCCGAGTGGCATTTGATCACGGCTGGAACTGGAACCGTGAAGATGGAAGTCGATGGCAACCAGCGCAAAGTCACTGCAGTCGCCGAATCTGCGGGAGCGGTCAACGTCATCTTCCCTGTGCATGATCGCTTCGAATCGCGTTTCGATCCGCGCACATTTTGTTCGCTCTCAATTTTCAAACACAGTGAAGAAGGAGCGCATAAACGCGAGACCTCGATCAAGTTCGATTACGCGGGCAAGAAGAGCACGCTCGACGAAAAGAATTTAAAAACTGGAGAAACGAAGCACGTTGAAAACGATCTTGCCGGATGCGCCACCGACGTGATCACCGGATTTTATTATCTGCAATCGCTTCCGCTCGCGATGGGCGCAACCTACGAGTTTCCCATCAGTGATGGTAAGACGACGGTCATCCGCGCGACGGTCGATAAGCGCGAGCAAATCAAAGTTCCCGCAGGATCGTTCTCCGCGTTACAAGTCACAGCCGAAGCGATTTCGGGACCGCTGCAATCCAAAGGAAAAGTTTGGGTCTGGTATTCCGACGACGCCAACCACACTCCCGTACAAATGCGAGTCAAGTTGGGATGGGGCACGCTCCTCTTCCGCCTGCAGAGAATCGAAAAGTAGGAATTCGCTCTAAGAGCAAGTGCGCTATTCGTCGTTCGCTATTCGTCGTTCGCTATTCGCCGTGAAGCGCATTACTCCAAGAGTAGTAACCACCTCGATATCCCACCCCCCACCCCCTCTTCTCATTGGAATCAGCATCTTGGAGCATACTTTCCTTCCAAAATCTTGAGCGGAATGGAGTTATATGCAAAATCCTGTGGAATATAGACTTACGGTCGTTTGTGTCCTCCGAACTCCTCATTTGTGATGATAAAGTTCCCATTTCGATACGAAGGGCGGATAAGGGCCCGACAGCCCACCGATCTCATTGGTCTTGCCTATTGTCGCGGATTGCGGAATGAATGTCTGTGACGGGCGTCACACGTCTTTGTGATGAATGGCTTGGGACGAACGATTAACATCTGTGAGCGCGTCCGCATGACGATTCTGAGTTTTTTGCTAAGCGTGCCCATAGCCGATAGTCTTGAAGAACTTGAAGAAATTGAGATCAGAACAAGAAATATTTGACGAACTGGCAAAGCTTTGCACGTCACGCGGCTACGTGCATGCCCTAGCCTTCCTCTGCTTCCGGAACAACATCGTCCATTATCAAGGGGAAATGACGACTGACGACATCGACCACTTGTTTTCCCCCGAACGCCTGGTACGAACCCAGATCTCAACACTCGTAGGGCTGTTGATCAAGGGGGATATTGATTATGCAATCCCCGACCCTGCCGTCACCCAACAGTACATTGAGCGAACCGAAGCTCTCCTTGAGGAAATCCATCGAGCGATGTTGGCGAGTACCCTCAGCGACCTTGGCTTCGAAGAAGCCTTAAAGAAAGAGACGAATCCGTTTGCCAAAGGAAACGTCCTCCGCGAGGCCATCTTCTACAGCGGCGAGTCGGGCTACTCCTTTCAGTACCGCGACTTCGCCGTCAAGAAATACGCAAGCGGACGACGTCTGGCTCACATCGCATAAGGGTTTTTCTATTGGAGACGCCCAAAAGACTATCACGGCACTTTCAAGGCTCCATATCGAAAAACTGACTGCAGTTATGAATCAGATGCCTAGTTCTAGCCCATACGAATGGAGCCTGTTGCCCGGATTCTCTTTTACCGTTGAAGAATTGTCACAGTTCGCGGGTCTCGACAAGCTAAAAGTTGAGAACGTCCTCACGGCCTTTGCGCTCGCCGCTGGCGAGAAGAATCAGGCATTTCGCTTCCTTCACGATTTTAATGTCGCAAATGCAACTCCATTGTTACGCACCGATACTACGACTTATATTCTCTTCCAAGAGTACAGCCTTGCTGAGGCTCTGTACGAATCGCCGTTCTATTGGATGTGCGATGATGCCACATACTTCTCCACGGCCATGTCGCATCGCGGGCAGTTCACCGAAGAGTTCTCACGGGAACGCTTGGAGCATGTTTTTGGAGCGAGCAACGTCCACGTCAACGTTGAGATCTACGAGGTTAAGGGCAGGAGGCTCGGAGAAATTGACGTATTGGTTCTTTTTGGCGACCGCGCTGTCGTCGTCCAAGCGAAGTCCAAGCGGTTGACATTGGAGGCGCGGAAAGGAAATGACAATCAACTCAAGGATGACTTTAAGAAAAGTGTGCAGGAGTCTATGATCAAGCCAGTGAGTGCGCGAGGTTTTTGGGCAACCCAATGCTTAAGTTCGTCGCAAACTCCAAGGAAATAAAAGTCCCTAAGAAATTTAGTAACATCTACATACTTTGTGTTGTTTCTGACAACTATCCCGCGCTAGCTTTTCAAGCACACCAATTTCTCACTGTTCCAAAAACCGATGCGATCCGCCCTCCGTTTGTGATGGACATCTTCACCCTCGACGTAATAACGGAAATGCTCGAGTCTCCCTTGTATCTCCTGAGTTATGTGGACAAGCGTGCGGGATATGCCGACAGAATAATCGCTTCGCATGAGCTCGTGCTCCTGTCGCAACATCTGAAAAGAAACCTTTGGTTCGAGGACAAGTACGACATGATCCTTCTAGAAGAGGACAGCATCGTGGTGGATCTAGATGTCGCGATGTATGTTCGACGAGACAATGTGCCTGGGAAGCGCACTCCGCCGGGCATTTTGACCCGGATTGCTAATACGTCAGTCGGGAAGCTCTTAAAGGAAATCGAAATACGGGCTGACCCGCATACGCTAGATCTTGGATTCGTGCTGCTCACGCTCGGAGAAGACGCCCTGCTTAAGACGAGTAAAGCCATTGATCTGATCGCGGAACGAGCGCGACGCGACGCGCAGAATCACGATGTATCACTTCCACTTGATGAAGGGGGCGTTGGCGGGGTGATTCACTGTAATGACGAACCCTTGCTGGAAGCCGGGCCGAGGCTCTTGAATCGACTGTACCGCCCGCAAATACGCACACAAAGTAGACTGGTGGCACGGGCTGTGCGTCTCACCCAAAGACTGCGCATTGAGATTCGGCGTTAGTCTGAACTACGAATGGAGACTAGACACGGAAATGGATCGGTTGACATTGGGTCTTCAAAAGCCCGTTCCCTTTGAAAAATCTGTTTGCCGAGCGAAAAAGTAGGGTCGGACGAAATGACCCATGCCCTTGCGGCAGTGGCTTGAAGTACAAGAAGTGTCATGGAAAATAGGGTGCAAACTCGGCCGTGGCACTTTTGTGATAACGGCTAGCGGAAGATCGGCACCAAGTTCATTCTTGCGACCGCTAAGAAGAGGACATCATCCAAATGTCGAGAAACCCGAAGTTAACCCTCAAGAACAAACCTACCTTTGCTGTTCGCGCACACGCAACGATGCGCCTCCATGATCAGCGTATCGAGATCGGCTTTCGTATTCCCCCGGGCATGGAGGAGCACCTTCTCAAATTCCTCTTAGACAAGAAGGCGTCCAGAAAAAAGAAAACAGTTCGGTGACGGCTGTGCTAGGGTCCTAATAAATCGCTACGCCGAAGCGATTGACTCTCGGCGGATTCGCATACGGCTGTAAGGCTAGATTGCGGATGCTCACATCGTAACGCTGTACCCCGTTACCAGCTTTGCTCGTTGCGGTGTAGCCCGTAACCTCTCCTTCTGCCTGCAGTGACCGATCTCTGTCGAAAACGATCACTCGCATTCCAACACTGATCTGTCCCATCTGGTTTTTCGAGATGCCATAGTCTGGGCGGACCCCGCTAGCCAGGATCGTGGAATAGCCCTTGCGATGAGTCCCCGGCTGTG
>CAWGOX010000009.1:0-16507 GCA_963824315.1 uncultured Acidobacteriaceae bacterium
AACGCGATCGTGTGTTCCAGTTCGACGATGTGCGGGTTTTTGTAGATCCGAAGTCGTTCATCTATTTGCACGGAATGATTCTGGACTACAACGAAACCTTAATGCAGCAAGGCTTCGCCTTCGTGAATCCGAACTCGACCAAGTCGTGCGGCTGCGGCAGTTCTTTCTCCTAAATGCAGCGCAGTCAGTGATCAGCGCAGTCAGTGATCAGCGCAGTCAGTGATCAGCGCAGTCAGTGATCAAAGATCGTGTGAAGACGGGGCTCCGCCCCGTCTGGACGGGCCTGAGGCCCGTCACCACACAAGCACAGACTCAGTTTCGATTCAGCGAGGCGCACTCTTTTTAATGGCTAATGTGGAGTCTAAATCCGCGTTGGTAATGCCCGGCGATGCTGGCGCCGTGGAAGCAACTCCGTGTTGCTGGTCGTGCGGGACGATGCGCGCGGTGCATTTCTGTACATCTTGCGGAAAAGTACAGCCACCGGTTCCGGTCGACTATTTCAGTTTTTTTGGATTTCCACGCAAGCTGAACCTCGACACCGCTGCTTTGGAAAAGGAATTTTATGCACTGAGTCGCCGCCTTCATCCTGACGTATTCGGACAGGCGAACGATCAGGAGCGCGCCTGGAGTCTGGAACAAAGTTCTCGCTTGAACGACGCCTATCGAACGCTGAAAGATCCCATCCGACGTACGGAATATCTACTCCGACTGGAAGGCATCGAATTAGAAGAACAGTCTAAGCAGGCAACTGAGGCGGCACGTGCGACGGGCACCATGAAAAAACAGGTTGTCCCTCCCGATCTTCTGGAAGAGATGTTCGAACTGAACATGCAACTGGAAGAATTGAAAGCGCAGAAAAAAGCAGGAGAAGATGATCCCGTTCTGCTCGGAGAAATCGGTGAAGCCAAGAATGGATTGGAAGAAAAGCACGAAGGGCTGCTCAACGAACTCAAAGCCGAATGGAATCATTGGGACGATTCTTTGGAAAGCGGCTATAGGCAGCACCAATGAAGCGCAGCGCAAGATTCTCAACCGAATGCTTGACGTTTTGAACCGCCGGAACTATATCCGGAATCTTTTGAGAGATGTAAATGCAGCGCTGGAAGGCTGAAGAGAATTTTGTAATTTTGTAATCAGGCGATTTTGTAATGTAGAACCCGATAACCACTTAGAGATTTCAAATTACCGATTTACCCGATCACGAAATTACACATGGCAACTGAAATCATCGTCGGCATCGATCTCGGCACCACGAACTCTCTCGTGGCATACATGCAGGGAGACACGCCTGTCGTCATCCCCGGAGAAGATGGGTTGAATCTCGTCCCCTCGGTGGTAGCGCTGGATCGAAAAGAATCAGATTGTCGTCGGCAACGCTGCTCGCAAATATCTGATCGAAACGCCCGACCGCGCCGTGTATTCCGTCAAACGCTTGATGGGACGCGATTCTGCCGACATTCAGGACGAACTCAAACTCTTCCCTTTCCAACTAGCGGATGATCTGCAGGCAGGCGAAGTCCTGCGTATCAAAATTGGTGAGCGGACTTACAATCCGCCAGAGATTTCAGCCCTGGTGCTTCGTCAATTAAAGCGCAATGCCGAGCGTTTTTTCGGAGTGCCGGTCACGCAAGCTGTCATCACTGTTCCCGCATATTTCAACGACGCGCAGCGGCAGGCCACAAAAGATGCTGGACGAATCGCGGGATTGAATGTCTTGCGTCTGGTGAACGAACCCACCGCTGCGTCTCTCGCTTACGGTCTCGACAAAAAGAAAAATGGCATCGTCGTCGTTTACGATCTCGGCGGCGGCACGTTCGACATTTCGATTCTCAAACTGCACGATGGCATCTTCGAAGTGATTGCCACCAACGGCGACACCCATCTTGGCGGAGACGACATCGATAATTTGCTGATTGCCATCGCGGTTGATGATATTCGCGGCGACCTGGGCTTGGACGTCCGAAGCAGCGGCGAGACGATGGCTCGCATCCGCAAAGCCGTCATCGAAGCGAAAATCGCACTGTCGTCTGAGCCTTCCGCAAAGTTGGATGTTGACCTCCCGAATGGAAAGAAATATCAGCGCGACATCCCGCTCGAAGTTTTCGAGAAGATGATCCAGCCAATCATCGATCGCACGGTCGGCCCTTGTAAACAGGCGCTCAAAGACGCGGGACTGAAGCCAGAACAAATCGACGAAGTCGTCCTTGTGGGCGGATCGACACGCATTCCGAAAGTGCGCCGACTGGTGCAAGACCTATTCAAACGCGCACCACATACCGATCTCAATCCCGATGAGGTTGTTGCCCTCGGTGCGGCGGTACAGGCAAATATTCTAGGTGGCGGATCGGAAATCACGCAGGACATGTTGCTGCTCGACGTTACTCCTCTGTCGTTAGGGATTGAAGTTGCCGGCGGCGTGACCGATAAAATTATTTTGCGGAATTCGACGGTTCCTGCTTCTGCAACGCAGCACTACACCACTCAGGTGGATGGCCAGACCAACGTCGCGATTCATGTTTTGCAAGGCGAGCGTGAACTGGCTCGAGACTGCCGGTCCCTGGCTCGGTTTGATCTCAAGGGCATACCTCCGATGACCGCCGGCATGGCGCGCATCGAAGTAAAGTTTTTGATTGATGCCAACGGAATCCTGCGCGTGTCCGCGCGCGAGCAGCGCAGCGGGAAAGAAGCAGAGATCGACGTCCAACCAACCTACGGACTGACTGACGAACAAGTCGAAAACATGTTGCTCGAATCGTACGATTTCGCGGAAGACGATTTCCGGGAGCGGCAAGTCATAGAGTCTCGACGCGAAGCAGAGACGATTCTAAATGCGCTCGCAAAGGCGAAAAGCAATCAGGCGTGGCAGCAGCTGACCGACGACGAACGTGCCGAAGCCGAAAAGCTGGAGAAGGATCTTGTTACCATCAAAGATGGGGACGACTATCACGCGATGCGAAGCGGCATCGACAAGCTGAATATCGCCACGACCCGACTGGCGGAGTTGATGATGGATACAGCCGTCACAACGGCGCTTAAAGGACAAAATATGGAGGACGGCGAACACGCTGTGACAACGCGAGCCGGACATCCAATGGCAAAAGCAGAATTTGAATAAGATCAATAAGAGCAAGGTTTCAAGGTTGTGAAGTTCAAGGTTTCATCGTCACTTTTTCTTGGTCGCCACACGCAACGCGGAAACTCTGAAACTTTGTAGCTCTGAAACTTGACGTTTTGAAATACGGAGTCAACAAATGTCTGAAGAAAAATCGCAATCGCAAGGCGCTGGGTCTACCGTCGTGGACGCCCCCGGCGAAAATACAGTTGAGGTCACTTTTCTTCCCGAGGGCAAGACGGTGACTTTCGAGCACGGCAAGCTGCCATACAAAGACCACGGCAAGCAGGAGTCGCTGCTCGACGTTGCCTTGAATTTCGGCATTCATCTCGACCACGCTTGCGGCGGCAATTGCGCCTGCACCACCTGCCATCTCTGGGTGAAAGAGGGCGCGGAGCTGGTTTCCGAGATGGAAGACGACGAAGCCGATAAGCTCGACATGGCCGCCGATCTCCAGCTAAACTCACGTCTCGGGTGTCAGATGGTGATCAATAAGCCGGGTAAACTTGTCGTGGAAATTCCGGCGTGGAATCGGAATTACGTTTCGGAAGAGCACTAGAAAACAGCCGTCAGCCTTCAGCTGTCAGCTCTCAGCGAGATGAGGAGCACGAATTCATGCCTAAACAACTTACGTGGAGCGATCCTGACGACATCGGGATTCTGCTTTCTGAGATTCATCCCGAAATCGATCCGCTGTCTGTCCGGTTCACTGACTTGCACAAGTACGTGATTGCGCTGCCCGACTTCAAGGACGATCCGACGAAGTCGAACGAGTCGAAGTTGGAAGCGATTCAGATGGCTTGGCACTCTGAGGTTCTCGACCGGACCCAGGGATAAAGGCAGGGACAGCCGAATTTATCTTGCTCCCGCTACACTCGGAGCCGCGTCCTCAACGCTCGCCTCGCGGAGAAACTTCGCTGCTTCTTCGGGCGGCGTGGGATTGATATAGAAACCCGTTCCCCATTCGAATCCCGCAGTCTTGGTCAATTTTGGCATGAACTCAATATGCCAGTGGTAATACTCGTTCGTCGGATCCTGTACGGGCGAAGTGTGCACCACCAAGTTATACGGAGGATTGTCGAGCACCCGATCGGCTTTCATCAGCAACAACTTCAGCGCTTTCGCCAGGTTTTCGAACATGTGCGACGACGAATTCTCAAATGCCGACTCGTGGCGTTTCGGCAATATCCAAGACTCGAACGGAAAACGGGGAGCGTAAGGTGCGACCGTCAGGAAGTCTTCGTTCTCCGCGACCACTCGAACTCCGCTGTCAGTTTCCTGTCGGATGATGTCGCAAAACACGCAACGCTCTTTGTAGATGTAATACTGTTTCGCTCCCTGCAATTCCTCCGCAACGTAAATCGGCACAATCGGTAAGGCAATCAGTTGCGAATGCGAATGTTCGAGTGACGCTCCGGCGGCTTCGCCGTGATTCTTGAAAAGAAGAATGTATTTAAAGCGACGATCTTTTTTCAGATCGAGAATGCGATCGCGGAACGCCCAGAGAACGTCTTCAATTCTTTTCGCCGGAAGCGTGGCCAGACTGGCGCCATGTTCGGGAGTTTCGATGACGACTTCGTGAGCACCGATGCCGTTCATCTTGTCGAACATGCCTTCGGCTTGCTTGTTCAAATTGCCTTCGATGCCGAGCGCGGGAAATTTATTTGGAATTACGCGCACGGTCCAACCGGGCGCGTCTTTTTGCGGAGTACTGCCATTGACGCTGGGGCGGTAGGCAAGAATCTCCGATGGAGTCTTGTTCTCGTTGCCATAACAGAAGGGGCAGAAACCGCCTTTGATTCTTACAGCTTCGCGCAAAAAGTCGGTGGGGCGCTTGGCACGGTCCGTGGAAATAATCACCCATCGGCCCACGATGGGGTCTTTTCTCAGTTCAGGCACTCAACTAAATCCTTTCAGTAGCGGCTTTCAGCCCCACGATTGTACGACACGGGAAACGCATTTTGGAACAACTCGAATGAAGGGCGGGACTGGCTGCGCTCGAAGTATACGGCGAGAACATCGAAGCGCCACTGGCACGGAAGAGGCATCTGGCGGATAAAATCGCGGGCGACCAAGGACAAGTCTCGTTGCTTGTCTCGATCGACCGCAGCCTCCGCAGATTTAACGTCGCGGGTGGTTCGCGTTTTGACTTCGATAAAACACAGGACGTCGTGGTCCCATCCGACAAGATCGAGTTCGCCGCGATGATTGGGAGAACGATAGTTGCGCGCGATGATGATGTAGCCGCGGCGACGAAGATGAAAATACGCTTCCTCTTCGCCACGCCGTCCGGTGATCTGATGAGCGGGTAAATCGTCCGATGGCGATGGCAGAGTTTTTACCGCGAGCCAATCGAGGGCGTGCAGTGTCGCGTGGGTGAGGCGTCCAGAGAACATGAGAACACTCTCCGGTCTAACGGTAGCCCCGATTGCTTCAGCGTTCAGTGACGGACATCACACCGCGTTCGGTCATTTTGGAGGGCCCTAGTTCGTCAACTCCGAAACAAACAAAGCGGACGCTTCAGTTGGCATTATCTTCTGTGCCTTCACTTTCCCCACGGTATTTACCAGCACCACACCGCAAAGCGCGATCGCTCCGCCCACCAGCGAAATGAGCCTCGGCACTTCGCCCAACCAGATCCACGCAATGCAGATAGCGACGATTGGAATCACGTAGAGCAACGTCGCGGTGCGTCCTGCCGCGCCGTGCGAAAGTACGTAGCTCCAAGCCACGTAAGCGAGTGCTCCGGGAAAGATGCCCAGGTAAATCACCGCAAGCGTCGCGGATGCAGGAGCGGTGCGAACGGTGTGCAGCACCCCGTTTCCGAATGGGAGCATGAGCGCTGTGCCAAACCAGATCGAATACGCGGTGAACTCTAACGCGCTGTACCGTCCGAGATAATGTTTCTGCAGGATCATGTACAAGGCCGATGTAACTGCGGCTGCGAGCACAAACAAGGCCTGAGAAGAAAAGCGCAGTCCGTCACCTTCCCCGCTGGCAATCAATGCAACGCCGGCGAAGCTGACGAACACTCCGCACCATCCCAGTGGAGTAAGTTTTTCGTGCAGCCAGAGTCGGGCCGCAAGTGCAGTCCAGATCGGCGTTGAAGCGATCAGCAAACTCGCCGCACCGGCAGTTACGCGAGTCTCGCCATAATTCAGCGCGAGGTTGTAAAAAGTGATTCCAACCGCTCCGGTCAGGATGAGACCCGGAATGTCGCGCAACACGGGACCACGAAAGTGCGCAATACCTGCATAGATCGCAAGGACCGTCGACGCGATCAGAAAACGCATGATCGCGAGATTCGCGGGCGAATAGCCGCGAAGTCCGGCGCGAATGCCAGCGAATGCCGATGCCCAAACGACCAAGGTGAAGGTAAGAGCGACGAGAATACGAGATGTAAAGCGGGGCATCGTAAGGCCCTCCTTTCAACAAATGTGAAACGACTTTTTGTGGATGAATTTCTGCGCGAGCAGAACTTCGGTGGGTTCGCGGCTATTACCCGATGCGATTCGTTGGACTTAGAATCACCAGGTATCGCCGCCACGTTCAGGAGGCCACGCTCCGGCCTGGCGCCTGAGCAGCGCGATCTGGCCGACGTGATAGCTATTGTGCGCCGCAATCTGCCGGACTGTCGCATGAACGGTCGATTCGCGTGGAGACTGCGCCGGTCCCAGGCTTTGAATTTTGCGTTCTAGCACTATTGCATCAGCTTCAGCGAACTGCGCAAACTGAGCGAGTAATTCTGTGAAGCGCTGCGTCGTAGTTTTCCACTGAGCATCCGCTGTCTCGTTGCTCGATGGATTTGGATACACAGGCCAGCTCTCAATCGCTTTATCCGGATAGTGGCGATTCTCGCCTGCGATTTTGGCGAGTTCGTGGTCCATCCAGAAATTCATGTGCTCTACGATCTGCCAGATGGAGTGCGGATATCCCGCAACCGCGCGGGCAGCCTGCTCCGCCGAAATATCTTCGACGCAGGCGATGGGGTCCACGTGAGCGCCTTTACCGTATATGAGTTCGCGCAATGTGGTATCTCCCATACTCTCCATCCTTTCCGCAGACCTTGAAGTTGCTGGCTGCTCGATACAGAAACTACTCTTGGCGCAAGCAGCCAACCCGCGTTTTAAGCCTCGATAACGACTTCGTCGCCGACACGAATCGTACCTTGCGTCAAAATCTGGGCTCGCAAACCTCCGCGGTGTATCAGGCCCTTGATCACGGATCTTCCCGTGAGTCTTTGCAAGTGATCGCATGGTTCACAAAGACGGATGCCGCGAATGCGCACGTCACCGATGACGAACTCCTTGCCCACCAAATGATTGAGGGCGACATTCCGCGTCACAATATTGCGACGAGCTTCTCCGACTTTGAGGTCCAGGTTGTATTCGCGACCCAGAGCCTCAATCGCTTCCGCTTCAATCAGCGTGAGTTCGTAATCGGGCTCCGGCTTATAAAACGTGCCTACTTTCAACGCATACCGATCGCCTTCGAGCCCCGCCCCGGGGATCGCCTGCACTTCTTTAACGGCGAACAAGGCCCCTTCCGACGTCGGGGTGATGTGGATCGATTCCACGGTTCCGTTTTGCATACAGACCTCCCACGCTTATGCTTTTTTCTCTGCTGCGACGATCGAGATCACTTCTTCCAACACATCGACCGCAACGTCTGCTTCGTCTTTTGTAACGACAAGAGCTGGAGCGATTCGAACTGTGCTCGGACCACATCCCAGGAATAGAACTCCACGTTCGAATGCTAGTTCGACAATGCGATCGCGCTCGGTGGCTCCGTATTCGCGAGTGGTCTGGTCTTTGACGATCTCGACACCGATCATCAGGCCACGTCCGCGAACATCGCCGACAATCTTGTGCTTCTTCGGCCAGTCTTCCATACGCTTCCGCATGTGATCGCCGACTTCCTGCGAGTTCTTGAGCAGCCCTTCTTTTTCAATAACATCGAGAGTCGCGAGCGCGGCTGCGATGCATACCGGGTTGCCGCCAAAAGTCGAAGCGTGCGATCCGGGGATCCAGTCCATCACATCCGCTTTGCTTAATGTCACGCCCAGCGGCATTCCGGAAGCAATTCCCTTCGCCATGCAAACGATGTCAGGATGCACGCCAGTGTGCTCGACCGCGAACCATTTTCCGGTGCGACCAACTCCGCTCTGGACTTCGTCCACCACGAGCAGGATGCCGTGCTTGTCGCAAATGCGGCGAAGCTCTTTCATGAAGATGGTGGGAGCAACGACGTATCCACCCTCGCCCTGAATCGGCTCGACGAAGATCGCGGCGACTTCTTCTGGAGCAAGAATGGTTTTGAACAATTTTTCTTCAATGTAGCGCGCGCATCCGAGGGCGAATTTCTCGGCGTCCTGCGGACCACCGGAACATCCGCGATAAACATCGGGATAGCGGACATGCGTTACGCCCGGAACCATTGGCGAGAAGCGGCGCTTCTGTTGCGGCTTCGAACCGGTCAGGGAAAGAGCGCCCATGGTGCGTCCGTGGAATGCTCCAAAGAATGCGATCACCTGCTGGCGTTTCGTGTGATAGCGAGCGAGCTTCAGCGCACACTCGACCGCCTCGGCACCGGAGTTTCCGTAATACACTTTGTGTGGTCCGGGCATCGGCGCAATCTTCGAGAGCCGCTCGGCCAGCGTCACCATTCCTTCGTAATAAAAATCTGTGCCTGACATGTGGATCAGTTCCGCCGCCTGCTTCTGAATGGCAGCGACCACTTCAGGATGGCAATGGCCGGTGGAAGTCACAGCAATACCAGCGGAGAAATCGAAGAACTCATTGCCATCGACGTCCTCGACCACGATACCGCGGCCGCGCTTGGCAACCATCGGATAGGAGCGCGTGTATGACGGAGAAATATATTTGTCGTCTCCCGCAAGAATGCGTTTGGCATTGGGGCCGGGAATCGCAGTGATGAGCTTGGGGCCGGCAATCAAAGTCTTGGTGGTCATGAGGTCCTCCGAATCGATTTCGTAGTTTGGAAAGCTGGCAGCGCCCGCAGATACGGGACTGCTTGGGCTCGGAGCTAAAGGCCAAAAGCTAAGGGCCAAAAGCGATCAGCGAGCAATATTTAAGAGTTAAGAAAAATTAGTCGCTGCCGAAGAGGTTGGCGCGGACGTTCGACGGCAGAACGGACAGATAGCGTCGGGGACAGGCACGTCCCTCGATCCAGCAAGTCCGTAACAGCGAAATTGAGCCAGTCGAGCGCATAGCAGCTGTAGTTAGTATATCTCGGGTTTGATCGCCGCGTAACCCCCTAAAATAGGGTCGCAGAGGTGGACAGGTGCGTTATCCCCTACGTGACTCGGGGTGATTCCGGCGCAAATACGAAGCGGTCACTGAGCAAAAAATTAACAAGCGAGCAGGCGACGATCGCAAAGATATTCGAAGCGATGTAATTGAGTTTGGCTTGGCCGACCAGCAACCACATCAGGCCTAGATTTCCGGCGATCGATACCGCTCCGTTACTGACGTTAAACTTTGCCAACCGCATCAGCGACTTCATCGGGCGCGTGCTGGGACGATCCGCCCAAGTGAACCGTTCATGCCACAGGAAGTTGTTGATTACCGCGAGTTCGACAGCAAGGCCTGTGGCCAGCAGATAGTTTAATTTGACGCTCGAACGAAATACCGCCAGCGCCGCGAGTTGCACGACGATCCCGATTCCGCCAACTGCATTGAACTTGAGCCAGCGGAGAAGTGTCCGTCTTTGACCTTTCTGAGAACTGACGACCGAAAACTGAGAACTGCCCATCGGACCGCTCATCGAATTTTCTCTTCTCGATAGAGCCGAATCGTATTCTTGAGACAGATAACCATCAGCATCAGCACCATGCCGGCAAGCCCGATCGCACCGCCAACATCGAAGAGGCGATAGTGTCCATGAATTACCCACGGCCAGCGAAACAGCGCGAGGTTTCCAATGATCAGTAGGAGTCGCGAATTCGGTCGGCCCAAAACGCCACATCGAGAGATGGAATTCTCGCCGAGCGTATAGGTGGCCAGATACGACTGGATGGAGAGCAGCAGAAAAGCAATCAGCAATCCGATCGCGATCACGGGATCCATGTATCCCGAAAGTGCAAGCCCTCCCATCATCGCAACAGCGCCGATGGAGTCGATCATGTGATCGACGTAAAAGCCATAACGCGGACGTTGCTGCTGGCGGACGCGAGCCAGTGTCCCATCGAGGCTGTCGCCGAACCAGTTGACCGCGAGACAGACGATCGCTGCGAGTAACATGCGGCGATCGTAAGCGGAGAGGGCGTAGCAGATGCCGGTCGCGATCTGGGCTAGAAATCCAATGAGAGTCAGATGATCGGAATTGATCCACGCAGGCATGCGCTCCGCCATCCAGACCAGAGCGCGCTTTTCGGCCGACGCCAGAAAACTTCCGTGAACTCGAGTCGCTTGCTTGAAGTCGGCGCGACGGGCCTCGGCCAATGTCTTGGGATCGACCTGTTCTGCGAAATCTGCGAGTAATGTGGCCACAAATGCCTCCATGTTGAAGGCACTATGGCGTGGAGCCGGAAACATGGCAATGCAGCGGAGGTAAAACCGAGATCGACCAGTATCCCTTTTCTTCACAGGGAGATACGTGCCGAGGTAAATCGGGAATTCGAACCGTTGTACGTCAAACCGTGCTGAAGGTCCGCATAACTAGCTTCCTGTAAACCGAGAAACAATATGCGGCCGAACCAAACGATGCAGCGGCGAAAAACACTATGAACCAAAAAATCTTTGTGCTGACTGAACTGCGATCTATTCGAAGGCAAAAAACCACCATTCCGAACCAGAGGATTATTGAAGCGGGCGCTCCAATTACTCCCAACGCACCGCCCAACAGACGCAAAGCCAAATCGCCGCCAGGTCGTACGTCGACTCGCTGGAACCACGGAGTCAACATGAACATCATGAAGATGCCCATAAGCACCACAGCCCATGAGCAGTAAAGGAATAATGCTTGGGCCTTAGCGGTTTGGAGCCATTTGCACATGGGTATGACTTATTTCAGACTTAAATCCTCGCCAGAAACTCCCTCATCGCAGTTGTAATCTCCACAACGTGTGTTTCCAGCGCAAAGTGTCCCGTATCCAAAAATTGGACCGTGGCATTCGGAATATCCCGCCGAAACGCCTCCGCACCTGGAGGGATGAAATACAAATCGCGCTTTCCCCAGATCGCCAGGAGCGGCGGCTTTGCTTTTCGAAAATATTCCTGAAACGTCGGATAGAGTTTCACATTGTTCGCATAATCAAGAAATAGATCGAGCTGAATGTCCGTGTTACCCGGACGCGCCATCAACGCCGCATCGAGCGTGTATCCCTCCGGCGCGATTGAGTCTGGGTTGGGAATACCGACAGAATATTCATGCCGCATTCCTTCGAGATTCAGGCCCTTGCGGATCGCTTCCCGATTTTCAGAAGTTGGCTGGCTCCAATATCGTCGAATGGGAGCCCATGCATCTCCCAGTCCTTCTTCGTAGGCATTGCCGTTCTGTGAAACGATTGCGGTAACTCGCTCAGGACGCGCCATTGCCAGACGAAAACCTGTTGGCGCTCCATAGTCAAAGACATACATCGCATAACGCTTGAGCTGCAACGCGTCGGTGAAAGCCAGGATCGTTTTCGCCAATGCGTCGAACGTGTATTTGTAGTGGCGACTTTCAGGAACTTCGGTGAATCCGAATCCCGGCAGGTCTGGCGCGATGACTCGGTACTTGTCCGCAAGACGCGGAATGAGTTCGCGATATTGAAACGAAGATGTCGGAAATCCATGCAGTAACAGCACGACCGGCGCGTCGGATGGCCCAGCCTCACGGTAGAAAACTGTCACTCCGTCGGCCTCGATGCGACGGATCGAGGTGAGCGGGATATGCGTTTTCTCAGGCATAGAAGCAGAAAGTATAGCCGGAGACGCACCTGCGAATGCGACCAAGCTACTGCCTTGCGTTAAGAAATGTCGACGATTCATCTTCCCTCTTCCCTTCGAATCTTCTGAACCTAAGCTTGATCCAGCACCGCCGAGCGAATCTGTTCGACAGCCCAGCCAATCTGCTCGGTCGTAATTACAGCGGGAGGCGCAATCAACAGATGATCTCCGGCTGACTCCATCTACGCAACCCTGCATGGGATAAACAAGCAGGCCGCGCCGAAAACACGCTTTACCAACGAGGCCAGCGAAATTCTTCTCTGGCGCGAACGGGGCTTTCGTCTTCTTGTTTGCTACGAACTCGATACCGTAGAGCAGTCCCAATCCGCGGACATCGCCGACCACATCCAAATCCCGCAAACTTTCCAGCGCAATCTTCAGCGTGGAACCCGCTGTGCTCTCCAAGTTCGAGTCCGCCGCCTGCACCAATTCTTGCGATCGGATTTGCCGCAACACCGCGCGCCCCGCGGCTACTGAGACGGGATGCGCGTTGTAAGTGAATCCATGCAGAAAGGATCCCGACCCGCAGCAATCGCATCCACGAATTTTCTTGCTGGCGATTACCGCCCCGAGCGGTGCATATCCGGACGAAAGTCCTTTGGCGGTGACGAGGATGTCGGGAGCAATTCCGGAATGCTCGATTGCGAAATTGCGCCCGGTGCGTCCCATGCCGGTCATGACTTCATCGGCGATCATCAATACGCCGTGGCGCCGACAAATTTCTCCAATGGCTTGTAAATATCCCGGCGGAGGAGTGACAGCTCCCAGTGTCGCGCCGCTCATCGGTTCAAAGATGAAGGCCGCTGTTTCGCCGTTCGTCGATCGAATGGCGCGTTCCAGTTCAGCAGCGTACTGCTGTCCGCAGTCGTAGCAACTGTCGGTGCAATCGAACGCACATCGATAGCAATACGGGATTCCGATGTGTTCGAATTCGCGCACCATCGGCAGATAAATTTCGCGACGTTTCTTGTTGCCGGAAACGGAGAGCGCGCCGAGCGTAGAACCGTGATAACTCTGCTGGCGGCTCAGAATCTGATACCGATTGCTCTGTCCGATTTCCAGCTGATACTGCCGCGCTAACTTAAGCGCTGTCTCCACCGATTCTGATCCGCCGCTGGTAAAGTAGACCGCACCGCCAGAAAAATTTGTTCCCGCGAAATCGAGCAACTCCTGCGCAAATTCTTCTGCAACCGGCGTGGTGAATTGGCTGGTGTGGACAAATTCCAACTGGCGCGCCTGCTCCGCTATGGCATCGCCGATTTCGCGGATACCGTGTCCAATAAAATTCACCGCAGCGGATCCGGAAAAATCGAGATAGCGGTTGCCGTCGCGATCCCACACATAAACACCTTCGCCTCGGACAGCCACGGGATAGGGCTTGACGAAGGAACGGCGCATCACAGGGGTGCGGAGTTGCTGTGGTGTAACAGTTGATCTAGTCATCAAGATTTGACTATTCGAGGTTCCAGCGCTCGCCGGATTATAACGGCATCCATCTTTGTTAGAAGACTCTCCACCTGACGGCTTTTAGGCGCTCATCGGCGCAGATCGGAGCGCTTCGATGGACGATTTCACCTGGGCAGTTACAGCTTCGGTATCGCGCAGCGTTAATCCAACGGTTGAAATCGGAGCGCCCACCCGCATCTCCAAAGGCTGACACTTGATGTGATAAGTGTTCATGGGCAACAAGGCGAACGTATCGACCAGCGCGATCGGAACAATGTCGGCCTGCGCCTTGATGGCTAGAAAAAATGCTCCCGGCAAAAATGGTTGGATATTGCCATCGCGCGTCCGGCCACCTTCCGGAAAAATCACTAGCGGCACGCCGTTGCGAAGGCTGCGGAGGGCGGACTTAATCGCGCCGATCGAGGCAGAAGGATTCTGCTGATTGATACAGACTTGTCCGGAACGCTTCAGATGCCATCCCACAAACGGATAGGCCAACAGTTCACTCTTAAAGATAATGCGGAAGTGAAACGGCAAATTCACATACAGGATCGGAATATCCAGAGCCGACGCGTGTGTCACCGCATAGACGCGCGGCTTGGAGTTGTCGAACTTGCCGTCTTCCGCCTCGATACCCGTTACTTTGACCGGTGAAAAAATCGTCTTCATCACCAGCCACGACCAGAGACGCGCGAAGTTGTGCTGGATGCGCCCATCGCGATCAAAGAGTGAACAGATCAGGGAGAGCGTCCCTAAAACTAACGTGTAAACCCAGATAAGCGGGTCGATGATCAGGTAGGAACGCAGGGCACTCAACAAGCCGTGACGGTTTGTCGAGGCTTCGGGCTGCGCCGCCCACGTGGGGACAGCCGCCCCCGGCTGTTCAGCCGAGCGCAGGTCGGCGTCTTTCTCGGGCTCCGCGGTTGTGGCGATCTTGTTCACTGTTTTTCTAGTCGCAAACTTTTCGCGGACAGAAGCGTCCGCGCCACACAAACTCAAGCTGACACGATCCAACTAATTAATCACTAATCAATCTTAGATGCGCAGGCCGAGGATTCGCATCGCCTCTCCCACGACGTAAATTGAACCGGTAACTACCACTAATCCTTTGGGACCGGCGACCTCACGGGCGCGATCCATGGCTGATGCTACATCGTCAGCGTCTTCGATGTCTGCGCCAACAGATACGCGGGATGCAGCCTGCCTAATTTCTGCGGTCGTCGCCGAGCGGGGATTGTTAGCATTGCTAACGATTATCCGATCTGCGATTGGAAAGAGAATTTCGGTCATTTCCTGCATCGCTTTGTCGCGCATCACACCGAACACCATCGTAATCGCGCGCCTAGGTGTTGAGTTCTCAAACGCCGCGGAAAGCGTGGACCTCAGCGCCCAGGCTCCGGCGGGATTATGCGCAACATCGAACACATATTCAGGATTACCTCCTGCGGCAGGCACTACCTGAAAGCGTCCGGGCCAATGCGTTTCGCGAATGCCGCGCTCGATGGTCTGGGCGGTGATTTTTCGAGCGACCTCGCCAGACAAGCCCGTGATTTCCTGTTTATGCAGTGCAACTGCCGCTGCGATTGCCAGTGCCAGATTGCGCAGCTGATGACGTCCCGCGAGAGGAGATTCGACCAGAATCTGCTTTCCCATCACTTCCAGTGGATAGCGATTCCAGATATTCGCAGGCTCGTGCCGGTCAGTGGGTTTTCCAATCGATTCTCCACCGCTCAGATAGTTTTCACTGTTCGGCGACACCGGAGGCACGTAGGGCACGGCATTCACGGCGTGCGCGCTGGCATCCAGAATCGCGTTGCCGATCACGTCATTCGCTTCGGGCAACTGTGGCAGGGTCACAACAACTCCGCCCTTTCGGATGATGCCAGCCTTTTCGCGCGCAATTTCGGTGATGGTTTCTCCCAAATATTTTTGATGATCCAGCGACACATCCGTGATGATGCTCAGTTTCGGATCGACGACGTTCGTGGCGTCGAGACGACCACCCATTCCAACTTCGAGCACCACCATGTCCGGACGGTTCCGCGCAAAATATTCAAACGCCATCGCGGTCAGCATTTCGAAAAAGCTGGGGTGCCACGGGAGATCGCCTTCCGACACCAATCGCTCAGCCGTGCGGTCCACAACACCGTGCAGCATTGCAAAATCGTCGTCGCTGATCGGTTTGCCGTCAAGGCGTATCCGTTCATTGATACGAACCAGATGCGGCGAAGTATAAAGTCCAGTTTTTATTCTGGAGGCTTGCAGAATTGAAGCCAACGTGGCAGCGGTCGAACCTTTTCCGTTTGTCCCGGCAATCAGAACGCTAGGAAACTTGCTTTGAGGATTTCCCATCGCGGCGAGCAGGACGCGCATGTGCGCCAAGTCGAACTTGTGCGACGGCGTTTGCGCCAACTCGTGGCCCAACGCGTACATCTGCGCGACTGCGGTTTGGTAGGACAAGGACAGCACTCAGCTTTCAGCGATCAGCCATCAGTTTACGACCCTAAGTGTCGTTCTTTCGGGCAAACTCCATCCACAGAACGACACCTAACGGCCAATCCTTCGCACTGAGCAGGGATTACGACGACTTGATATGCATCAATCTCGTGAGGCGAAAACGACTTTAAGGGTTGAAACTGAAGGCTGACGGCTGATGGCTGACAGCTGCCCTACGCCGCCATGAATTCCAGCGCCCTTGCGATATATGGTTTCAGGTCTTTACGAGGGACCACGGCGTCGAGCATCCCGTGCTCCAGCAAGAATTCGGAGCGCTGAAAACCGGGCGGCAATTTCTGGCGGATCGTCTGCTCGATAACCCTAGGCCCGGCGAATCCAATCAGAGCGCCTGGCTCTGCAATATTGAGATCGCCCAGCATCGCGAACGATGCAGTGACACCGCCGGTAGTTGGATCGGTTAAGACCGAAACGTATGGGACTTTCGCTGCGTCCAAGCGCGCCAGCGCCGCGGAAATTTTCGCCAGTTGCATAGCAATACATT
>CAWGOX010000010.1:0-120344 GCA_963824315.1 uncultured Acidobacteriaceae bacterium
CTAAAGAACGAATCTACTTGGCCGTCACGAGCGAATGTGTGATTGCATGGACTGACAGCGCGATGCGGTTTTGCACTCCTACTTTGCGCATCAGTTTGGCTACGTGGGCTTTTACGGTGCGTTCTTCGATGCCCAGGGCTGATCCGATTTCTTTGTTGGAGCGGCCGGCTACCAGCATTTCCAGAACTTCTTTCTCGCGGTCGGTGAAGGTGATTCGTCCGGCGGGGAAGATTCGTCCTGGGGAAGCACTGACGCGTTCGATGAAGGTTGAGAGCACGCGACGCGGAGCCCAGACTGATCCCTGATGCACGATGCGGAGCGCTTGAATAAATTCGGCAGGGGAAGCGGCTTCGTCCACGTAGCCTTTGGCGCCGGCTGCGATGGCTTTGAGCACGCTTTCGTCGTCCATGCCGGATCCGGTGACGATGATGCGCAGGTCGGGACGGACGGCCTTCATGCTGGCCATGACGTCATATAGATTCTGGCCGCTGCGGTTGCCGAGCAGCACGAGGTCGATGCTCTGCAACTGGCTCGAGATCGGCCATGGAGGCGGAGACCAACTCCAGATCAAGTTCGGTATCAAAGAGGGCCCGGAATCCTACAAACCGCAGCGGATCGCTCTCCACTACGGCGATACGAATCAGCGGCTTTCTGGCGACGGCAGCTTTCATTAAAGTTTCCCTGTTAGGATTGCATCCTGCTTAAGATTGCCTGATCAAGCGCAGAATTGAAATGATTGCTAGCAGTTACAAATTACGGGGGTAACCCCGAATTCCGACAATATTTTAGGCATTGGAGAAGGGTATGGCCATGAACGGAAGACGGATGCTGCGGGACGGTGCGGGGACGGGTATTTTGGGGGTGCTGGGGGCGATTTTGGGCTTGGCGGCGCTGTTAACTTTGTCGTTAACTCTCTCGTTAACGTCGGCTCGGGCTTTGGCCCAGACTCCGGCGGAGGCCCCTGCTGCTCCGGCGCAGGCCTCGCCGCAAACTCCGTCCCAATATCAGCCGAAGTTTGCGGGCGATCCGGCGCGTTCTGATTCGGAGGCGCAGGCCCTTGGGTATATGCGGGTCGTACTCCGGGCACAGCGGGAGTACAAGAAGCGCCACGCCAAGTTCGCGGAGTCGCTGACTGCTCTGGCGGGGACGGCTTCGTTCACGAAACGCATGTCCCAAACCACCGATCGCGGAGACTACACCGCCAGCTTCCGCTCGCACAAAGACGGATTCATCCTCACCATGACGCCGAAGCAGATGGACGCTCAGCACCGTTCTTTTTATGCGGAGGATGACGGCGTGATTCATGGCGACGATCAGAAGGCGGCGGACGCGGAGTCGCCGAAGGTTAAGTAAATCCGCGACTAACAACCCTCATCTTCGACCTAACGCCCGCCCGTACCCTCCGAGGAATTGGAAACGGTTGACGCTTCCTCGGCTTCTGCTCGTTCCTTCACGTGGCGTAAGACGCGCAGATGAATTCTGTGGACGATCGCGTCCGACCATCCCTGCCAATAGGCCTGCGGCCAGAAATAGTTTTGGTACCAGGTCGTTCCCTCTAGAATCGTGCGGCGATCACTCACCGCAATCAGGCGAAACTGACCATGCCGCGAGCGCATGTAGTTATTCGCGAGATGGGGAGGCGTGATTCTCCAGGGGCTCAACTCTTGCATGGCCGGAGGCTGGGCCGAAACATTGAAGGCGAGCAAATGGTTTTCGTCCCACACGGTAATGGGCTCCACGAAGTCGCCAGTCGAAAAGTGGCAGTAGCGCACAGCGCCGGGCCCGGAACCAACGATCCGCCCAGAAGTTGGATAGGCGATGCCGGAGCGGAACAGCCATTCTTCCGGCGGCGCGAGCGGCGGGAAGGCGACCACATTTTTCCATACGACGGAGGCTGGCGCTTCAATCGTGACACTGGTCTTCACGGAAACAATGGGTGGTTCAGGTTTTGCGCTGTACTCCGCGAGCATCATGAGCGGCAATATGGCGATGCAAGCGGCGAAGGTCGGTGGCGCGACAACCAATTTGCGCCGCAGCAAGATGGATCGAGCAACCAAACCGCCAGCAATTGACAAGGGGATGGCGAGTGGGACTGCCATGAGCAGGCACGATGAGTCCTTCACGCCCGAGGCTGAGAAGGGCTGTTCCGATTAAGAATGGAGTCAGTCCGCTGACCAAGATCGTATTCAGTTTCGATCGCATCACTTTTGCGTTCAAGAACCAAGAGGCGATGAACCCCACGAAGAACGGCACACCAAGGAAGAGCCCCCAGCCATACACAAGCAGCACCTCACTGCCAAAGATGGCCAAACCGACGCCGAGTAACACCGCGATTAGGACCCCAACGGTGGCTTCGCTACGCTTTCCCGTTCGGCGTAATTCGTCCGCGGCAATCTCCTCGGCGGTTGGTTGCTGCCGGCTTGGTGCAAACGACAGGTACAGGAACAGCGCCAAATTGGCGAGCGGAACAAAGAATAGGAATATCCAAACTGTGCGCAGTCCTGCGTCGCGTAGTCGTCGCACGGTGAGAGAGATTCCGATCCAGAAGAATGGGATTGCGATTGCCCACAGGATTGCGTAGAGCTTTGGTTGGCGACTCGTTAACTCCAACAGAGAAACCTCGAGCGGAGGGAAGAAATAGCTCCAGATGTGCCATGTCTCGCCGAATCTAGCGGCGACTGAGTGATCGATCAAATACTTAACGATCGTAAGAATTGTCCCTGCCAGAAAGTAGGGAACGCGATCTACGCGCCCTTCCCACGTGAATAGCCAGTTCCACGAAGCTTTCTGCATAGCAATCTCCTCTTTCTCTAAACGTTTTATCTGCTTGGAATCAAATCCGCCGCGCGCAGCAATCCCATCACGCCGCGTCGCGCGGGACGTAGCAACGGGAACTTTGCCAGCTTAAGAAAACTCGCTGCCAGTTCCACTGATCCGTCGACGAGCTTTCGTGTTCGTTTCAGGTTAGGGGAATCGTCGTATAGGAAATACAGCAGTACGCCCATGTGCAAGGACCACAGGGCAAGTGGAAGCAATTCACGCAAATCGTCCGGCAATCGCTCCGGCTCCAAAGCCTCGGCGAATAGGCGCATGCAGTCGGCGCGGAGCGGCGCGGTCCCTTTGCCTAAGAACGATAAGGGGTGTTCGGGGTTTCCCGTGTAACGGAACAAGGCTCCCAGCAGTTTCCGATCATCCTGGAGGATGTCGAGTTTCGTGTGCAGCAACATGGCGAGGCGATCGCGAAGGGAAGATGGTTTTCGCAGTAGCTCGCGTGCGATGGCAGCGTGATCCCGCTGAACGCGCTCGTAGTACGCCATAACCAGCGCTTCTTTGCTGGGAAAATAGTGATAGGCCAGGCCCAGCGATACTTCAGCTTGTTTCGCGACCTCACGCATCGTGGTTTCATCGAAACCGTCCCGCCGAAATATCCGAATGGCGGCGTCAAGTATGTACTCGCCGGTGGCTTCGCCTCGGCTCAGGTTTTTCGAGCGCGGGCGAGACTTGTGAGAGAGAGTCGGGCGGCTGCGATTTAGGCAGCTTGCATTTGAAAGGTGTATTGAACACGTTCAATACTCTGGCATGAGTGGCTCTGGGTGTCAATGGAAATGTTGAACATGTTCAATACCGTTGACAAGGCAGCTACCGCTCAGCTCCATAAGATCCCCTACTCTTTGGGGCTGTACGATCCGTCGTCGCGGTCGGTGTGGGGTAACTCTGGGTGCGGGGATTCGGGCTGGACGGTGGGAACCTGGTCGGCGATCCGGCGGAGCGGCATGGGGCCGCCATCGGCGCTGCGACGGTGCAATTCTTTGACGATCGCTTCACGATCGCGCGCAGCGTAGTCGTGGGCGAAGCGGGTCAGGGCTTCGGTCAGGATGTCGTGGTGATGGACGTTTTCCAGTCCCGGTTCACGCGTCACATTCAGCCACAGGCGATGCAGTAGGACGACATCTTCGTTCTTCATCGTTGGCGTGTGCGGGCCGATGCGGAAGGTGTCAACGATGCCTTCGGGCTGGACGATCTGCAGCACGAACTGCTGTTTCGGTTCGGGGATGGCTTCCCATGCGCTGCCGAGCGCGAAGGCCTGTTCGGCGGTCGTCATTTTTCCAGACAGGCCGGCAGCAACTGCCGAGGATTCGAGATTGTGCGCCGTCTGCGCGATGGCCGACCACGAATCTCTGGCTGGAACCACTAACAGCGAAACTTTCTTTCCGACGCTCTCTGCGACGGAGACAGCGCGCGTGAATAGGGTTTGTTCGTAGTCGCTGAAAATTTGTTCGGTGGAGAGTCCGTAGGCGGCGGTCCCGAACTGGCTGATACGGGCGGTCATTACGACGATGTCCTGTTCGCGGGTGTCGGTGTGTTCCAGCACCCAACGCAGGTGATTCAGCGTGTTGTAGTCGCGGACCGGAACCAGCACGTTGCCGCGACGAATGCCGAGAGAGTCGCGTTCGACGGTGTCGCTCTGCAGGAGTTGAAAGTGATCTTTCATCTGCTGCTTGGCGAGCGCGTACTTCTTGCGATTCGCACGCTCGGAAACGGTGAAGATCACGAAAAATACGACGGAGAAAGAAACTCCGGCCATGGTCGCCATCGATTTTGTAGCGAGATTGATGAGGGCCGTCGCGAGCAGAACGAAGAAGACTGACAGGAGTCCGATGGGAATTTCCTGTCCTGCGATGGTGATGTTGGGTGGAACTTTCCATCCGCGAACGCCTTTGTATTTGAAGCGCAGCACGAGCATGGACAGGCTGTTAAAGGTGAAGCTCCAGATCACGCCGAAGGCATACGCTTCACCGAGCAGATAAACGTCGCCGCGGCTAGCGATGATGGTGAGGACTTGCAGGATGACGACGAGATTGATGATGCGGGAAGTCGTTCCGTACTTGCGATGCGGAAGGCGGAACCAGTCAGCGAGAACGCCGTCTTCTGAAACGCGATTGAGGACGCCATTCGATCCGATGATCGCGGTGTTGACGGCTCCGGAGAGAATCAGGAATCCGACGACGACGACGAATGCACGGAAGATCAGGCGCAAGATCAGCGGCCCATACATATACATCGCTAGGCCGGAAATCAAATTGTCTTTATAGATGGGGACGCGCACCGCGTCCGGAATCAGCATCACGGAGAGCAGGGCGGAAAGTCCGGTGAAGACGAAGCTGTAGATCGCGATGACGATTGCGGCTTTTTTCAGGTTCTTGAGTTTAGGATGCGCGAGTTCACGATTAACCTGCGCCAGCGATTCCTCGCCGCTCATCGCCAGAACGGAGTGACCGAAGGCGATCAGGATTCCGAGAAGGCCGAACATTTTGGCGAGGCTCTGCTCGGGGAAAGTGTGGCTCAGGAATCCAAGAGACTCTTTGGAGAAATGAAGGTTGGACGGAATCGGCAGCGGAACGGGGTTGTATCCCGACTTAAACAGCGTGATCGCCGACCAGCCGAGCAGAATCACAACCATCACGGTGGTGATCTGCATTACGCGCAGAGCTTTTTCGCTGGACTCGTGAATGCCTTTGGTGTTTTCCCACCAGTAATAGACGGTGACGATCAGGGCGAAGACCACGGACGTCATGTTGACGTTGAGGTGGGGAGTGCCGTTAAAGAGGCCGTGAATGGCGCGGGGAATCCAGCCATTCTTATCGGCGGTGACGAAGGTTTCGTTGAGCAGGCCGACGATGTATTGTCCCGCGGAAACGCCGGAAATCGGTCCGGTAAGAATGTAATCAAACATCAGCGCGGAGACGCTGAGTTTCGCGAGAGTGCCTCCCAGTGCCTCTTTGACGACCCGATACACGCCGCCGCGGACGAACATCGAACAACTTTCGACATAAACGGCGCGCACGGCGAATGAAAACAACATCACGCCGACGATGAACCAAGGCGCGGATTTTCCGACGGCCTGCTCGGCAATTCCGCAGGCGTAAAAAGCAGAGGAAGCGAGATCATTCAGCACGATGGCGGCGGCGCGCCAGTACGAGATGAACGTGAGCATCACCGAAGTGGCGACGACGATTCGAACGCGATTCGAAGGAGAGATGGGTGGGAACGAAGCCATGACGGGCTAGGAGTGCTCTTCCTCCCCGCCGAATAAGGTCTTCAGATCTTCGACGCCGCTCAGCACGAGGACGATGACTGAGCCGAGCGATCCGACGACGAACAGCCCTTCAAGAAATCGAACGAGAATGATGACGAAGATGTTCATTCGCTGTCTATGTTATTTGAAACCAGCCGACTTGACCAATTTTTGCGCGAGGGACGAGAAAATACGTGAGTCTGACGGATTTCTGAGCGGATGTTTCATAGGGACGATGGCGACTTTGCTATGCTGACCTGTGCGACGAATTTCTTCCAGTGCCTGGGGTTTGGTCGTCCTGTCGGCGGTGCTCCAGATCGTAATTTTTCCTCTGCCCGGTCTTTATTGGTTGTCGTGGATCGCAGTGGCTCCGCTGTTGATCGCGATTTTGCGGACGCGTGCTCCTGAGGCTTTGCATCTGGATGGTCCGGCGCGTCTGCTGCCTGCCTCGCCGTGGCAGGGATTTCTACTCGGCTACCTCTGCGGCATTCTGTGGTTCGCGGGAACCTGCTACTGGATCTTCGACACGATGCATCGCTACGGCAATCTGCCGATTCCGGCGGCTGCGTTGGCGCTGCTGTTGTTCTGCATGTACGTCGGGCTGTATCACGGGATGTTCGGATTGCTGCTGGCCTTCGCGGCCGGGGCTAAATTTGGTGGAGCGAAAGTTGACTCGAAGCCCGTCGACGTAGCGGCGGCGATTCGGCGTGCGCTGGTGGCAGCTCCTTTTCTGTGGGTTGCGGTGGAACTGGCGCGAACGCGGATTACGGCTTTCCCGTGGGAGCTTTTGGGATACGCGCAGACTGGCAACTTCGCGTTGACGCGGATTGCGCCTCTGACCGGCGTGTATGGATTGTCGTTCGAAATTCTGCTGGTGAACAGCGTGTTCGCGGCGGCGTTTTTAGCGTCGAGTCAGCAACGGAAACGCCTGCTGCTGGCGGCTTGCGGAGCGGCGTTGCTGCTGCAGGCGGGAGAGTTTATCGAGCCTCCTGCCGTCCCGACGGATCGGGTTGCGCTGCTGGTGCAGCCGAACATTCCGATTCTGGAAGGCGGGATGTGGACGAAGGATTATTTTCAGAAGACGCTTCTTGATTTGTCTGCGGTCAGCTTGCGTCCTCCGAAGAGTTCGGCTGGGGCGAGTTCGACTCCAGTTCCGCATTACGAATTCATTGTGTGGCCGGAATCGCCGGCGCCGTTTTATACGAATGATCCTGTATTTCGAGATGCGGTCAGTGAACTGGCTCGAGTTTCGGGGCGTTGGGTGGTGACCGGGGCAATTGGAATTTCTCCCGCGATGCACAACGCTGCAGGAAGCTCAGAGATTTTCAACTCGGCGGGATTGATTAATCCACAGGGCGAGTGGGTGGGACGTTACGACAAGATGCACCTGGTCCCTTTCGGCGAATATCTGCCGTTTCCGCAAGTGTTTGCATTTGCTGGAGGACTCACGAAAGAAGTGGGAGAGTTTCAGCGTGGCCAGTCGCGTTTGCCGCTCGATGCGGGAGGCCAGCAGTTGGGAATGTTTATCTGCTACGAATCGATTTTTCCTGACGAAGTGCGGCAACTCTCTCTGCAAGGCGCGCAGGTGCTGGTGAACATTTCGAACGATGGATGGTACGGCGACAGCGGCGCGTGGAAGCAGCATCTTCAGCAAACGCGAATGCGTGCGATTGAAAACGACCGGTGGCTGCTGTCGGCGACAAATACGGGGAAGACTGCGGCGATTGATCCTTATGGGCGAATTGTCGCCTCGTCCGAGCGAAAAATACGAACTGCGTTGGACGCGCCGTATGCGTTGCGTTCGGGCACCACGTTCTACACCCGTCACGGCGATTGGTTCGCATTTCTGTGTGCGATAATTTCCGTAGGCGCGCTGTTAGCCCGTTTTGTATTTTCTGATCGCGTAGGACAAAACCGCGAGAGTTAAATCGAGATAGACGCTCTGAGTCGAGATAGAAAAAATGTCGGTTGAATTCGAACAACAATACGCCCCTCTGAAGACCAAGGTCCACGACCTCCGGGAGTATCTTTGACGTCGATAAGCTGCGCCCGCAGTTTGCCGAAATAGAGAAGCAGGCGTCGGATCCGAATTTGTGGTCGAATCCTGAAAAATCTCAGCAAGTGATGCGTGAGCGAAAGCGTCTGGAGAGCATGTTGTCTCTGGAAGGCGATCTGTCGCGCCGCACTGCGGACATTCAAGCGTACTTCGATCTGGCCGCCGAGGGTGAGGACGTCAGCGCCGATCTGCGGCGCGAACTCGATGCGCTGGCTGAACTGGTTGACCGCGTCGAGACAGAGACGTTGCTTTCCGGTCCGAATGATCACCTGAATGCGATCATGACGATTCATCCTGGAGCCGGTGGCACCGAGTCGCAAGACTGGGCAGAAATATTAATGCGCATGTACCTGCGCTGGGCGGAGCGGCAAGGCTTCAAGACGGAGATGTACGACTATCAACCCGGAGAAGAAGCAGGAATTAAGTCGGCGACGTTTGGCGTGATCGGGCAGTATGCGTTCGGATATTTGACCAGCGAGATTGGCGTGCATCGGCTGGTGCGAATTTCTCCATTTGATCAGGCGAAGCGTCGGCATACTTCGTTTGCCAGCGTGTATGTGTCTCCCGAGATTGATGACACGATTGAAGTCAACATCAAGCCGGACGACATTCGCATCGATACCTACCGATCGAGCGGCAAGGGCGGGCAGCACGTCAATACGACCGATTCGGCGGTGCGAATTACGCACATTCCGACTGGCCTGGTCGCTAACTGTCAGAATGAACGATCGCAGCATAAGAACAAAGAGAAGGCGATGAGTATGCTACGGTCGAAAATTTATGAATTTGAGTTAGAGAAAAAGCGCGAAGTCACGAAGAAGATCGAAGACTCAAAATTGGATATCGACTTCGGATCGCAGATCCGGTCGTACGTGTTGCAACCGTACCGCATGATCAAAGATCACCGCACGAAAATGGAAATTGGCGATGTGGATCGCGTGCTCGACGGAGATATGCGTCCGCTGATGCAGTCCTATTTGCGGATGCGGCGAGGCGAAAAGAAGTGAGGCTGGTGAAGAAAGCGAAGGCCGATTTACTTCGTCCACCGAAACTTGGACGGCGATTGCAAGACGCTTTCAAGTACGCCGCCGAGCAGCACGCCGGGCAGACGCGCAAAAAATCAGCCGTGCCTTATCTTGCGCACCTGATAGCAGTCACATCGCTTGTTCTTGAAGCGGGCGGCGATGAAGATATGGCGATTGCCGCGTTGTTGCATGATGTCGTCGAGGATTGTGGTGGGATGCCGAGGTTGCGCGAAGTCCGCAAGAAGTTTGGGGCGCGGGTGGCGCGAATCGTGGAGGGGTGCACCGATTCGTTCGGCGACGACAGGGGTGAATGGCGGGAACGGAAACAGAACTATCTGAACGAAGTGAAGCACGCCGATGCTGAGACGCGGCTGGTTTCGGCATGTGACAAATTGCATAACGTACGGACTATTGTTTCCGACTACCGGTCCATCGGCCAAGCCGTGTGGGAGCGCTTCTCTGGAAAGAAGGAAGGATCGCTCTGGTACTATCGCGCTTTGAGCGACGAGTATCAGCGGCGGGAGCCGAATGCGATCACACGCGAGCTTGCTTTGACGGTGGCGGAGTTGGAACGGCTTGCCGGGAAGCCCGCAAAGAAAAAAAAGACTTCCGCAGAGAAAAACGTCACTTCGAATTCTGGGAGATAAATCATGGCCCGGATGCTGGATATGATCCGCAACTCGCAGGTTCCCGCGAACCTGATGCAATCGGCGTCGCGCGGGGCTCTCTCTGTCCCTCCAGCGGAGACGATTGAGATTCTGGTTTATCTGGCTCTGCATGCCAAATTGTTTAGCGAACGTGCCCGCCTGACTCTCGCGGGTTGGGATGAAGCTGCGAGCATCGCGGCCGCCGCCGATCCGCAGACGAGCGCGGAAGTGTTGGGATATTTTCTCGCGCCGGAAAATTTGCGGACGGCTTTGCTGCCGGCCTTGGCCGAGAACGCGGCGGTCAGTGAAGAAGCTCTCAATAGAATCGCGGTGACTGGTTCGCGCGCGACCGTCGAAGCGTTGCTGCCAAGTCCGCGAATGATGAGTTCTCCACTGCTGTTGCAGGCGCTGCAGACCAATCCCAATCTTCGTCCGAATGAACTGGCTGAGATCGCGAAAAAACTCAGCGCGCTGGGAGCAGCGCCGGCTGCTGGCTCCGAATCCTCCGACGCCGGCGCACCGGACGAAGAGGTTGAAGTGGCGGTGGTCAAGTATCTGCAAGACAACGCAGCTGAACTGGCCGCGGAGCAGGAAAAGCCGTTTCAGCCGACCGCAGCGACGAGTGATGAGTCCGCCGCGAACGCAAGCGCTGCAGCGGATGCAACAGCAACCGTCCCCGCCACTGCCGCGGCAACTCCCGCCGATGCTCCTACCGCTCCTACCAGGAGAGCGGCTCCGGTTGTTGCCGATCGGCGCGACAGCGTCTTGCAGAAGATATCAAGGCTCGATATCCGTGGACGGATCACGCTGGCGATGCGCGGCACGAAAGAAGATCGATCCATTCTGATCCGTGATTCGACGAAGTTGGTAGCCGTTGCGGTTTTGGATTCACCCAAAATATCGGACGCCGAAGTAGAAAAATTTGCGCTGCAAAAAAATGTGCTTGAATCGGTGCTTAGAGCGATCCCGCTGCGAAGGAAGTTCGCCAAGAATTACAACATCATGAGGAATCTGGTGGCTAATCCGCGAACGCCGATCGATCTGTCTCTGGGGCTGATGAAAAATCTGATGATTCATGACTTGAAAAACCTGTCTGGAAATAAAGAGGTTTCCGACACAATTCGCAAGCTGGCGTTGCGAATGTACAAGCAAAAAGTAGAGAAGAAGGACTAAGGGAAATTCAACTTGTCGCGAGCCGGTCCAATCGATCCAATTTACGAACTGCTGTCACGGGTGAAGACAATCGCTGTCGTTGGGTTGTCGGACAGTCCGTTCCGCGCGAGTCATGGAGTTTCGGCTTACATGAAGGCGGTCGGATACAAGATCATTCCCGTTAATCCGAACGTCACGGAAGCGTTGGGAGAGAAGGCTTATCCGTCATTGATGGAAATTCCCGCGGATGTGCGGGACAAGATCGATCTGGTGAATGTGTTTCGGCGTCCGCAGTTCGTGGATGAAATTGTCGAACAGGCAATTCAGTTAAAGATTCCTGCGATTTGGATGCAGGAAGACGTGGTTAACGAACGAGCCGCGGAAAAGGCGCGTGCGGCTGGGATGTTTGTCGTGATGGATCTTTGTGTTTTAAAAGAACATCGGGCCAGGTTTGGATAGGGCGCATCCAACGCGAATCGCTCTCTGTTGTCAGTCCTTCCTGGCCGTTTTTATCTTTTTGATTTCCTCCATCCGTTCGCGAATCCGTTTTTCCACTCCTTCATTTGTCGGACGGTAGTACACACGATCGCGCAGACTGTCGGGGAGGCATTGCATGTCTGCAACTTTGTCTTTGGCGTCGTGCGCGTATTGATAGTCTTTGCCGTATCCCAGATTTTTCATCAGTCCGGTGGGAGCATTGCGTAGATGCAGTGGAACTGAGTCGGATGCGGTCTGCTCGACATCCTGCTGGACGGCACCATATGCGGTGTAGAGCGCGTTGGATTTCGGCGCGACAGACAAATAGACAACCGCTTGCGCGAGTGCCAGATTGCCTTCGGGCATGCCGATGAAATGGACGGCGTCGCGAGCGGCCATACACAGGGCGAGGGCGTTTGGCTCGGCTAATCCAATGTCTTCGACCGCCATACGGACGACGCGGCGCGCGACATAGAGCGGATCTTCTCCGGCCTCCAGCATGCGAGCCAGCCAGTAAAGCGCGGCGTCGGGATCACTGTTGCGCACGGATTTGTGCAACGCAGAAATGATGTTGTAGTGCTCTTCGCCGTTCTTGTCGTAGAGCAAGATTCGTTTCTGCACTGCCTCTTGGACAATTTCTTCGGTGATTGTCGCCTTGACGGGAGATGGGGCAAGCCCCGTCTCCACAGCTAATGACGCGGCCACTTCCAACACGTTGCACGCGCTGCGGGCATCTCCACTCGAGTAGGCGGCGATCTTGCGCAGAGCATCGTCGGAGGCGTCGAGGTGCATAGTGCCGAGGCCGCGTTCTGTATCGGTCAACGCGCGGCGCAGAAGGACCACGATCTGGCCTTCCGTCAGCGGCTTCAGCACATAAACCCGGCAGCGCGAGAGCAAGGCGGAGTTGATTTCGAAAGAAGGATTTTCGGTTGTCGCTCCGATCAGTCGGATGTTGCCTTTTTCGACGTGAGGGAGGAAGGCATCCTGCTGCGCTTTATTGAAGCGATGAATCTCGTCAACGAAAACGATTGTCCGGGTGCCGTACTGGCGGCCGCGTTCCGCGTCCGTCATTACCTGTTTGATTTCTTTGATCCCAGCAAGTACGGCAGAGAACTCGATGAAGTCCGCCTTGGTGATTCCAGCAATGATCTTGGCGAGGGTCGTTTTTCCGGTGCCTGGCGGGCCCCAGAAAATCATTGAGGTTGGATCGTCGCGATCAATCTGGACGCGCAGTGGTTTTCCGGGACCGACGAGTTGCTCCTGTCCCACGAACTCGTCGAGCGCGCGCGGACGCATGCGATCGGCGAGGGGACGCGGGCCCGCAGCGGCAGTATCGTCATTGTTATGCGGGATGGATGCGAATAGGCCCAAGGGGCGGTTCTCAGTTCTCGGTTCTCAGTTCTCAGTGTTAGAACGCCCGTCTCGCGACTGAGAGCCGGGAACTGAGAAGTGAGAACTTTCCTTCCGATTTCTTGCTACTTCATACAATACGATGCTGGCGGCGACTCCTGCGTTTAGCGATTCGACTTGCGCGGATTGTGGGATCGCCATCGTCTCGTCCATCTGTTTCATCAATTCGCGCGTCAGGCCTGCGCCTTCGTTGCCGATAAATATGGCGAGTGGGAGAGTCCACGAGATTTGTGGGAGCGGCTTTCCTTGATGAGAGGATGTTGCCAGCATGCGTATGCCGTGAGCGCGCAAAAGAGGAATCAACTCTTCGGATTTGATCCGGAGAGAAGGCAGGCGGAAGACTGATCCCGCCGATCCGCGCAAAACTTTGGAGTTGAAGAGGCTGACTGTTCCTTCGACGAGGAAAAGTCCGGCGGCTCCAAAGGCCTCGGCGGAGCGCAGGATCGTCCCCAAATTGCCAGGATCCTGCAGACCGGCGGCCACAACGAGGGGGCCGTTGCTGGCGCGATCGAGAAGTTGGGCGGATGAAAAGACGGGAAGTTTCAACAGTGCGGCCACACCCTGAGGAGCGTCGCTGGGCACGATTGAGTTGAAGAGCGCATTTGGGAGGACGACGGTCTCGGTGCGGGCGCTAATCTGAGGCAGAAGCTTTTCGGCCAGAGGACGGGCCGATTCGCTGAAGAAAATGCTCTCGAGTTGAAGGCCGCTGCGCAGTGCTTCTTCGATTAGTTTCACGCCTTCGAACGAGCACTCGCCCTGGGTCGTGAGTTCAGACCGCCGAAAGGCCTGCCGCAATTCTTTCAGCCTCGCGTTTTGGCTGCTGGCAATGGGGCGCAGACGATTTGTCAGATGGTTCACTCGCCCGGTCTGCGTATCTGGCCTCATGATCTGATTTCCTGCTGCGTTGGTGTTCGGAAACCGCTGCCTTAATCCCGAAAGATCAGGATAATACGAGTATCCCTGCGGGGCCGGTCAAACTTCGTGGTATGGTACATTTCATTGTTTAAGCCAACATTGGTGGGTTCGACATTTCCGGAGATAATAGTCGTTTAAACGACAATGTTGCAGCCGCTACCCAAGAAGGAACCAGAGTGCTCGCGGAAATCCTGAAAATTGATGCAGTCATGCCCGAATCTTCGCTGATCAGCTATGCAGCGGAACAGATTCGTGCGGGTCAGGTGTTGGGGATGCCAACCGACACGTTTTACGGCCTTGCGGCGGATCCGTTCAACCTTCGCGCGGTTGAGCGCGTGTACGAAATCAAGTCCCGCCTGCGGCACAAACCGCTTTCCCTCCTTATCGAACATGTGGATCAGGCGGAAGAATTCGCGCGTCCGTTGCCCGATGATTTTCATCTTTTGGCACGGCGTTTCTGGCCCGGACCTCTGACGATGATTGTGCCCGCGGCCTCGCATCTTCCACTAAAGGTGACGGCGAACACGGGAAACGTGGCGCTGCGCGTGCCTTCTGCAGAGATTCCATTGGCGGTCGTGCGGGCTGCGAAGATTCCGATTACAGCGACCTCCGCGAACTTGAGCGGCGCTACAGAATGCTGCAGTGCCCATGAAGTGCGCGAACAATTGCAGGACCGTATTTCGCTGATCGTAGACGGAGGACCTTCACCGCGCAGCTTGTCCTCGACGATCGTTCATTTTAAACAGGACGGAACGTGGATGATTCTGCGCGAGGGCGCGATTTCGACGAAAGATATCGTCGAGGCGCTTTCTTAAGCAGGTTTCAAAGTTTTGGGATCGGGTTTCAAAGTCGCAAGGTTGCAATGTTTTAACGACCTTTGATGTTGCTGCCTACATTGGCGTTGACAAGAGGGCTGCTCTGAACGACACCTTGAAGCCTTGAAACCTTCGCAGCTTTGAAACCTGGTTCCCAACTTTGAAACCTGGCCTTTTCTCTATGTCTGAAGACACACATCCTTCTGACTCTAAAAAATCTTTGTGGCTTCGTCCGTGGCTGCTGTTTTTGCTAGTGGTTGCGGGAGCAATGGCGATGTTTTTCGGCATCACCGGATCGCGTATCGTGCGAGCGGCGACGGAATTTCCCATCAGAAAAGCAGATGCGATTGTCGTTTTCGGAGCGGCAGAATATGCAGGGCGTCCGTCGCCCGTGTTGCGCGCGCGTCTCGATCACGGCTATGAATTGTACAAACAAGGAATGGCGCCGGTCGTAATCACGACGGGTGGGGCGGCGCAGGATCCTGATTTCAGCGAAGGCGGAGTGGGCAAAGATTACCTGCTGCGACGAGGCGTCCCGGAGCAGGCTCTAATTGCAGAAACGCAAGGGTCGGATACAGCGCAGTCAGCAGAACGCGTCGCGAACATCATGCGCGTCAATGGGATGAAGAGCTGCATCGCGGTGAGCGATGCGTATCATGTGTTTCGCATTCGCGCGTTGCTGGAGCACGAAGGAGTGCAGGTGGAAGTCGCCCCGCGTCCGGAGTCGCGTCCGCGTTCCCTGTGGGAAAGATTTACCGCGGTGATGCGCGAGGCTGCCAGTTATTTGGTGTGGAAGGCGGGAATGACGTAGTCGATTGCGAGACGGATCGCTTTCGTTCTGCTACTAACAAGACGGGGCAAGCCCCGTCTCTACGCGATATTCATTCAGAACGCCGGTCGCGGGTGGATTACCATCCCATCTTTTCGCGCAAACTTGTGATGTGAGCGGCGTGATGGCGGCTGTGCCACGAGTACATCGCTAGCGTTTTCTCCAGCGTCATTGGCCCCATGGCGGGATGGAGAAAAGTGCGTTTCCACTCGGCGTCGCCGAAACTTTTCAACATTAGCGTCCAACGCCGGTGCAGCGAATCCAGCAATGGCAGCGATACTTCGACCGGAGCATTCTTGGCTTCCGGCAACTCGGCCCAAATACTTTCCTCATACGGCTTGATGGTCGGGGTGTCTTCTGTGAGGGCCAGTTTGAAGCGGATGTACGCATTCATGTGGCTGTCGGCAACGTGATGAATGACCTGGCGGAGTGTCCATCCACCATCGCGATACGGTGTATCGAGTTGCTTGTCGGAAAGTCCACTGACGGCTGCGCGTAGGCGGGCAGGCGCGTTCTCAATGTCGGAAATATATTGTTGCTTTTGCTCAGGAGTCGGTGGAGCGGTGTAGGCAAACTTCCCGATGGGATAGCGTGGATCAGACATGAACATCCTCCGAGGAAATAGATGATACAGAAAAAAGGTGAGGCGCAGAAAATGTGTTTATGGATGGGATGTGGATTAGGGAGTCAAAAGACAGGAGGCTAAACGCTAACGGCTAACAGCTGCCTCATTACCGAACCATAGCGAGAATTCGAACGGGAGGGTCACCGGCCTTCTTGTTTTTTGCAGGAGCGACGATGATGAGAGAGCCGGTTGCGGGAAGCGATTTAAAACGAGCAGCTCCTTCGACGACGTAGTTTCCGTGAAGAGCGAGTTGCTGCGAGAGTGTGTGATCGGATGTCAAATCCACAGAAGTTTCAACTGCGAAGCCGATCGTGGAGCGGGCATCGAGAAGGAATTTTGCTGCGTCGCCAGTGATGGGCAGTGCAGAAGATGAATTGAGATTTTCAGGACCTGAGTGACGGAAAGCCACGACTGCGCCGGGAGGGATCATGCCATTTTTCGTTTCCCACGCGGCGATGTCGTCTAACGAAATTTCAGAGTTGATCTTCGCGGCTGAGCTTAAGTCCACAACAACCAATGGAGCGATCAGACGCTCGGCGGGGATCTGGCCGGCATTCCACGTTCCGGGAATCAATGCCCCCGGAGCGATGATGCGGGTGGTGGACTCAGGCGACTGTTTGGCGTCCACAACCGGGCTATCGGTCAGGCCATTGGTGAGATCGACCACGTGCGAATAGCGATCCTGCTGCGACGAACCGGGACGCCGGTCGGCGAAGAGCAAGATCACGAGTACGAGCGCGTAAGCGATCACGAAACTGCGAATCTTCATTGCGATCAAAATCCTGAAAACTAAAATGCTGGGCCGGAACGATGGCTGACGCTACGGGTGGAAATATGTGAGACGTTCAATGCCACCCTATTGTTGCCTGCGAGGGATGGCAAGTTCAATTCTCGGTCGTACATGACCCTGTGGTAGGCCGGTTCGGATAGACGTCGAGAGATTGGAACTTGCGGAAAACTGCAGATCCCTCGCTTCGCTCGGGATGACAATGACTCTTGCGGGACGACAAGAAACTTCTGCTCGGGATGACAAGAACTTGGGACGTGATGTGAGGCGGTCATGTCCCGTCGGCAAACTTTCGTTTTTGATGCCAATCCACGCGGGTCCAAGGCAGCGGCGGGCAGGTTAGAATAAGAAGATAATCCCAGTAGCGCTTTGTTACGAGTTGTTTGAGGAACCGAGGGTTTGATGTTCGGCCGCGAAGAAAAAGTTTCCGCGCTCCGGCTTACTGCCGTTCAGTACATCGTATTGTTCATCTTCTTGTTGCTGGCCTATGGCTTGTGGCGGCTGCAGGTGATGCAGAGCGGTAAGTATGCGCAGTTAGCGGAACAAAATCGTGTGCGCAATGTTCCGATTCTCGCGCCGCGTGGAAAAATTCTCGATCGCGAAGGTCGCGTCATTGTTGATAACTATCCTTCATTTTCTGCGTTGCTGCTGCGTGATTCCGCCCGCGATTTGAACGCGGACGCGAACACGATCGCGGCAGGACTTCATTTAAATCCTGACGAAGTACGGCAGCGCATTCGACATTTCTCGTCGATGCCGCAGTACCAGCCGATATTTCTCAAAGAAGACATCACTCCCGACGAACTTGCGTTCATCGAGTCGCATAAGAATGAGTTACCGGAACTTGAGACGATCATGGCGCACCGGCGACTTTATCCGCGCAACGGATTCATGGCGCACTTGATCGGCTACGTGGGCGAAGTTACGGAGGACATGCTCAACCAGCCGCAGTTCGAGTTGTACACTCCGGGCGATGTGGTTGGAGTGAGCGGAGTCGAAAAGCAATACAACAACGTCTTGATGGGTAAGAACGGATCGCGTCGCGCGATCGTCAACAGCAAAGGTCGCGAAGTTGGACGCTTGGACGAAACGCCTGCGGAGCCCGGCAAGCAGCTCAAATTAACTTTAGATTTGGACCTTCAGATCGCGGCGGAGCAGGCGATCGAAGGGAAGAACGGTGCGATCGTTGCGATGGATCCTCACACGGGCGAGATTCTTGCGATGGTGAGTCGTCCGACGTTCGATCCTAACGATTTTGCTGTGAAAGTTTCGCGAGACGAGTGGAACAAGCTGATCAACGATCCTGATAAGCCGCTACTCAATAAGGCGATCCAGGCACAGTTGGCCCCGGGATCTACCTTCAAGATTTTGATGGCGACGGCGGGATGGCAAGAGGGAATTGCCCAAACGCTGCACGTGAATTGCACTGGCGGCGCAATATTTTATGGCCGTCGTTTCGGATGCTGGGTGAAGAGCGGACACGGAGCGGTAGACCTGACGAAGGCGATCTATCAATCCTGCGACGTCTTCTTTTACACGCTCGCGGAAAAACTTGGCATCGATCGCATCGCGAAATATGCGACGGCTTTCGGGTTGGGACAGAAGACAGGCATCGATCTCCCCAATGAAGTGAGCGGAGTGATGCCGTCGGAAGAATGGAAGATCCGGAACTTTAAGCAGAAATGGTTCGCGGGAGAAACCATCTCGGTTGGGATTGGTCAGGGTGCGGTGGCGATTACGCCGGTGCAGTTGATGCGCGCGGTGGGCGCGATCTCAATGGACGGTCGACTCGTTGTGCCCCATGTAATTAATCCAACGAACCTGCCTACGGGTTTTGTGGAGACGGCGCGCTACACGGAAGTCAAGAATATTCCGATTGATCCCACGGGATGGAACACAATCACGGATGCGATGGGACGAGTCTTGTTGCCGGAAGGGACTGCGCCGTCTGCGCACGTCCCCGGCATCGATATCGCCGGCAAGACTGGCTCGGCGCAGATCGTATCGCTCGCGTTGCGCGCGAAACATCAGAACAATGCTGACTTCGCACAGAACGGATGGTTTGTTGGGTTCACGCCGCGCCGTAATCCTGACATCATCGTCTGCGTGTTGTTCGAGGGCGGAGAGCACGGTAAATTAGCGGCTCGCCTTGCGACTCAAGTAATCAAGGCCTATGTGGATAAGCAACAGCGCCAGCCGACGAAAGTTGCGACAGGTTCACGCAAAGTGGACGTTGGCGGGTTGTGGACGGATCCCGCAGATCCCGCAACTGAGGGGGCGGCGGGCGGCACGGACAAACTCGATGCTAACAAACTCGACGCAAGTAAACATGATGATGGCGATCGCGACAATCACGATCATCTGCAGGCCGGTCACTTCCTAATCGACGTGGCGCGCAAGAAGACTCCGCTGGCGGTGGCCGCGCCGGGGTTGCATTAATCGGCACTCCTTCCTTTGAGATTGCGCAACAAGTCCTAATCCTCAACAGATCGTGGTAGGTTTGATCTGCTTATCCGTACATCGAATGAAAGCTGCCGCTCAATTGGCGCTGGATGCCGCGTTTTCACGCGCGACGACTTATGCGGATGCGCGCGTCGTGTCCATTCGCAATCGATCATTGACAACGAAAAACGGTCGCGTTGGTCACGCCTCGGAATCGGAGTCGCTGGGAATCGGTGTGCGTGTGCTCGCGGCCGGAGCCTGGGGATATGCTGCGTCTGCGAATCTGAGCCGCGCCTCACTCGAAACCGCGGCGGCCCGTGCGGTCGAAATCGCAAAGGCTTCGGCGCGAGTGAAGCGCGAAGATGTTCGACTGGCTCCTGAGCCCGCCGCGATTGCTGAGTGGACTACTCCTTACAAGATTGATCCGTTCGCGACGTCGGTGGAGCAGAATATCGATCTCTTGCTGAAGATCGATGCGGAGATCATGGCCGTTTCCGGTGTCACCCTCGCTGAGGCCGGGATGAATTTTCAACGCGAAGAATCGTGGTTCCTTTCGTCCGAAGGCGCGGACATCCATCAGACAAAATATTCGACGGGCGCGGGTTATACGGCGTATGCGTTTGCTGGATCCGAGATTCAGAAGCGGTCGTATCCCAATTCGTTTGGCGGGCAGTGGCAGAACCGCGGCTACGAATTGATCGACGAAATGAAATTGGTGGAGAACGCGCGGCGGACGGCAGAAGAAGCGGTTGCGCTGCACCATGCGGAGCAATGTCCTGAGGGCACGAACACGATCATCCTCGATGGATCGCAACTGGGATTGCAGATCCATGAGTCGGTTGGACATCCGATTGAACTGGATCGCGTGCTGGGCATGGAAGCAAATTTTGCCGGCACATCATTTTTGACTTTAGAGAAATTGGGAAATTTGCGGTATGGGAGCGATCTAGTCAATGTCGTTGCCGATGCTCGGCAGGAACACGGCCCGGGGTTGGGCACGTTCGCTTATGACGATGAGGGTGTCGCCGCGCAGCGTACGCCGATCATCACCAACGGACGTTTCACTGGCTATCTGAGTTCGCGTGAGACTGCGCACACGATTGGCGCAACTCGATCTGGCGGCACGCTGCGCGCGGAAGGTTGGAATCGTCTGCCGATGATCCGCATGACGAACATCAGCATCTTGCCGGGAGAAACGCCACTGAGTTTGGAGCAGCTGATTGCCGATACGGACCAAGGCATTTATATGGAGACGAATAAATCCTGGTCGATCGATGACAAGCGCTACAACTTTCAGTTCGGATGCGAGATCGCGTGGGAAATTAAGAATGGCAAGCGCGCGAGAATGCTTAAAAATCCTTCGTACTCGGGAATTACGACCGAGTTCTGGAATTCGATGGATGCTATTTGTTCGCGCGATGAGTGGACGTTGTGGGGAACTCCGAATTGTGGCAAAGGGCAGCCGCAACAGGTGGTGGGCACTGGACATGGGGCAAGCCCGGCGCGTTTTCGAAACATCCGTGTGGGATCGGCGTACAGAGGAAGCTGAAAAGAGAGATTGTGTAATGTGGCAATCGGGTAATTTGGCAATTTAAGAAGCCAAAATAGAGGGTTAAAAAGGTCGGTTTCAAATTGCCAAATTACAAATTACGCAATTACTAATTGTCATCCATGCTGACGAAAGAAAAAGCCGCTGACATCTTTGATCGGATTCGCCGCTTCTCGTCCGCCGATGAGGTGGAAGCGATCTTCACGGGGTCGCGGTTCGCGCTGACTCGTTTCGCGAATAACACAATCCACCAAAATGTGGAGGAACTGAACTCGATTGTTTCGGTCCGGACGAATTTTGGAGGACAGACAGCGCGTGCTACCGCAAATCAGTTCGATGATGAGAGTTTGCAGCGAGCAGTAAAAGCGTCGGAGAGTCTCGCGAGGGTGCAGGTTCCGGACCCGGACTTGCTGCCGATGCCAACGGCGGACGAGGCGAATTCCGCTAGTGAAGTCGCAGGAAGAGTGGCCAACGTCTCTCGCTTTTTCGAGCAGACCGCAGCGATCACTCCTGCAGATCGCGCCGAAGTCGTGCGAGGCATCGTCGCAGTGGCCGATCAACACAAGCTTACGACGGCTGGGATTTATTCGAGTTCCGAATCCGAGGAAGGGATATTCAACTCGCGCGGATTGGCGAATTGGCATCGTCAGACTTCGGCGGAAGTCTCCATCACGATGTTGGCGGGCGATTCGTCCGGTTGGCAGAAATCAAATTCGCCCGACGTGAGTCAGTTGGATCCCTTGCGCATGGCGGAAGCCGCCGCACAGAAGGCAGTTGATTCCGCTCATCCCAAAGAGATTAGCTCGGGGAAGTACACGGTGATTTTAGAACCATCGGCGGTGCTCGACGTTCTCGGAGCGATGTTTTGGGATTTCAGCGGGGTCGCGATTCTGGATCAACGATCGTTCTTGAACGATCGCATCGGGACACAACTGTTTGGCGAGAACATATTCATCAGCGATGATTTTGCGCATCCCCTGCAGGCGGGTTCGCCTTTTGATGGAGAAGGTACGGATCGGCATCGTCTGCCGTTAATCGAGAACGGGGTTGTGAAGCAGGTGGTCTATGCGCGAGCGACGGCCGCCAAGATGAAGAAGTCGGAGTATGCCTCGAAAGTTGGTCCGGTTGCGCCGACCGGCCACGGATTTCCCCTTCCGAACGAAGTGGGAGAAATGCCGGTGAATATAGTCTTCGGCAATCCTGCGAATCCGAAAAGTATTGAAGAGATGATTGCGTCGACGGAACGCGGAGTGTTTGTTACGCGCCTTTGGTATATCCGCGAGGTGGATCCGTACGAGAAGATCGTGACGGGCATGACTCGAGACGGGACTTTTCTGGTGGAGGATGGAAAAATTAAGTGCGGGCTGCGCAATTTCCGTTTCAATCAAAGCCTGATCGCGATGCTGTCGAATGTGGAAGCGATGGGCGTCCCGGTGCGGGCCAGCGGAGAGGAATCGTTTGATATGGTCGTTCCGGCAATGAAGGTGAGAGAATTTAATTTTACGGAAGTGACGAAGTTCTGAGGGCAGCCGTTAGCATTCAGCACTCAGCATTCAGCACTCGATATTCAAACTCCTTGGCGGTCGGCTTCGATTTTTCTGATTAGACTGGCTAGCATCTTTTTTATTTCCACGATTGATGCGTCCAGTTTTCGGTAATCCTCGTCGCGGAGAAAGTTTAAATCTCTTGCCAGGAGGAAGTGGTATTCGAGTTCGCTGGCTGATCCGGTTGCGATCTGTAAGAAACGCTAGAACTCAGCATTGCTGCGCTTGCCACATCCCTCGGCGATATTTGCAGCGATCGAAGCCGAGCAGCGGCGAATCTGGTTAATGAGGCCGTAGGTTTCCTGTCTCGGAAATTCTGCGGTTCCGCTGTAGCTTGCCAAGGTCAATGCGTGTGCCTTCTGCCAAACGATCAAGTCCCGAAAATTCTTCATAATGTGGTCTCCAATTGCAGTCTCAGTAGCCCTCGAGTTCGCTGAATGCTGAGTGCTGACTGCTAAATGCTAAGCGCTAATTGCTGTCTTCGCAGTGACCGCCATCACACGTCATCCTGATCTCCTCGCTACGCCCCTAAGTCGCTGTACCAAAGGCACTTCGCCGCTTTTGTTCCATGACTTACGTAACTTTGCGAGCTAGATGCTGGGGTGTAATCTCGGCTTGAAATATGCACACGTCCGTTTTGGGTTGTGCGTGGATCGAGCCCTAAGGAAGGTCGTCGCAAACGTGTCTGAAACTGCCAAAGGAACCGCTGCGGAAGTCGCGAAGAATCGAGCGGGCTACGCGGATGTGCAGGGAGCACCGCGTTTCCCCATCAAACTGCCGGTGGCATTCAAGTCGGCGGTCAATGCATCGGGATTTGCGGGCGAAGGTATGGCGGGTAAGACGATCGAGACCGAAAACATTTCTGCGAATGGCGTCCTGTTCCGAATGGATGCTGATGTCCCCGTTGGTTCAGCCGTGGATTTTACGATTTCACTTCCCGCCGATGTTGTGGGCGCGGAAGCCGACGTACAAGTTGATTGCCGAGGGCGAGTCGTCCGAAGTTTTGCAGACGGTGGCCGTCGCGGTGTCGGCGTTGTGATTGACGAGTATCGTTTCGAACGGAAGTAAACGAGCAGGACGCGTCTGGTGGGGCGCGAAAGAGGACGGATGAGCAGCACTTCGGTCAACATCGAGCCAGGCGACGCTTTACAGCCCGACGACGGTAAAGGCACGATCCGCGTGATTGTGGCGGACACGCAAGCCATTTTCCGCGCTGGCCTGCGCAAGATATTCGCGCTCGAAGATGACATCAGGGTGGTTGGTCAGGCTGAGAGCCTCGACCAAACGATCGCTGCCATTCAAAAATTTTCCGCCGACGTTGTCATCTTTGAGGCCGCGCTCGCTCCGAATCCTGCGGATGCAATCACAGATCTTCTCCGGCAAAGTGCAAGTTGCCGTCTCGTCGTTGTCCTGCAGGAACCCGACCAGGAGATGACGCTCGAATTATTTCGCCGCGGCGCGCATAGCATCGTTTCCCGCGAAGTCGAACCCGAAATGTTGGTGGAATGCCTGCGCAAAGTTGCGCAAGGTGAGCCATGGCTTGAGGCCAGCGGCGTAGCGTGGGTGATCCAAGCGTTTCGCACGCAGGGCTTGCGCCCGGCAGGTTCGCGTCCGAAAGTTTCTCTGACGCCGAAAGAATCGCTCATCGTCTCTTGTGTGACGCAGGGGATGAAGAACAAAGAAATTGCTCTGCGAGTAGGAACCACCGAGCAGGTCGTCAAGAACTATCTCCGCAAGGTTTACGACAAATTGGGAGTAGCAGACCGTTTGGAACTGGCACTCTATTGTCTGAACCATCGCGTGGTGGATGGAGTGGCTCCGCCGAAACCCACAGCTGTCCAGGAGATTCAGTCTGGACAATCAACTGCGGCTCCGACTGCGGAAATATCCGCGACTCCGAATGCAGCCGCAGCTGCCGCGTCGGGATCACGCTCTTAATTTCCGCTATCTCCTCGAAAATTCTGCGCAAATCTGATAAAGATAAGCGCCACCGTTCTGCTGCGTCGCAGAAGCGATACTCCGATACGAATCTTTTCTCAATCTGCACAGTGTCGATTCGTGGAGCAGATTCGCAGGGAATCCACAGCGCTGTTAGAATCTAAACAATTACTTCGCAAGGCGACGGAGAGATGGCCGAGTGGCTGAAGGCGCACGCTTGGAAAGCGTGTTTACTCTAACGGGTAACGTGGGTTCGAATCCCACTCTCTCCGCCATACAATCTGAGGTTGTTTGGCTTGGCGCATACCAATGACCCAGATCACCGTTCAGCTCGATCCCACCCCGAAGACTGGCCATGATGCTGCTCGCCGCCGATTGTGGTTGGCGATGATGGGGTTTGCCATGGCGCTTGCGCTGCTGCCCTTTTCCTACCGAGTCGAACGCCGCCTGGAGACGGTTGTTCACATCGAGGGCGCCGAATCCGAAAAGGTTGACCTGGAACTAGCCCAGCGTTTTCAGTCTCCGTACGCCCATCGTCTGGTCCTGGTGATCAGCGGTATTCCCAATCCCGATTCGGCCGAAAGCGCAGACGCACTGGGGTTCTTAACCAGTTCAGTCCGTACTGTCCCAGGGGTGTCGGGTGCCGTATCGAGTCTCGACTGGCCAGATGCTCTGTTCACGGGAAACAACGGCGGCGCTTTGATCATCGTTGGATTGGACGATGGATTGAAAGCTGGATCGAACCCGCACGACGAAACCGTCGAGGCGTTGGTTCCCCAGCTGCGAGCGAAAGCAGACTGGATGGAAGGCCAGCTTAAGTCAAAATATCCCAATATCAAACTGCGGATTACGGGAGAAACGCCTCTGAACTTTGATCTTCGCAAGGTCAGTGCGAATGACGTCAACCATGCCGAGGAGCGGGCGATGCCGATAACGCTCGTGCTGCTGGTGCTGGCTTTCGGCAGTCTTGTGGCCGCTCTTCTTCCACTGGGCGTTGGAGTACTCTCCATCTCGATGACGCTAGGTGCGGCTGCGCTACTCGCGCATTACCTCCAGCTGTCCATTCTGGTTCAGAACCTAGCGACCATGCTTGGTCTTGGCTTGGGCATCGACTACGCGTTGTTGATGGTGAGCCGGTTTCGCGAAGCATTGGCTGAGGGACATGATCCTGGCACCGCTGCCGATATTGCGGGCCGGCAAGCGGGACGCACGCTGATCATCTCGGCCACTACGGTTGCTATCGGTTTTTCGGCGCTGCTGACTGTACCCATCAGCGAACTGCGTTCCATCGGGATCGCCGGCCTGCTCGTAACTGTTTCAAGCGTCATGCTGTGTACGTTCATTTTGCCTTGGGTGCTCGGTCTATTAGGACATCGCATCAATGCAATCAGGGTGGGTTTTCCAACCAAACGAATCAAAACGCGGGACAACCTTGCGGCGAGCGAGCGGTGGGTGCGCTGGGGCAGCATCGTAACCCGTCGGCCCTGGACAGCTCTGCTTGTCGCCGGACTTCCGCTATTAATCCTCGCATTCCAGGCACGCAGAATCGCGCCCGGAGTGCCTGACCATGATTCTTTTCCCGATACCGCCGAGTCGGTGAAAGCACTGCACACGCTGCAAGACATGGGGCGGTCGGGGATTGTACAGTCTCTCCGCGTGATTCTGGAGTTGCCGCCGCAGTCTCCGCCGCTCTCGCCGGACGGATGGCTTGGAGTGCGCCGCTTCACCGAGCACTTTCAGAGCGATCCCAGAGCGCAAGAGGTTTTGTCACTTCCGACCCTTACTGGAATGTCGGACACCGCGGATGCTGTCAATGATGTGCCCGAGGCCATCCGCGCAAGTTTTCTGCGCAGCGATGGCCACGCTACCTTGATTGAATTACTGCCCACTTCGGCTCTTTCTGCGAATGAGCAAATACGATGGGTGCGCGAGGTGCGCTCGTCGGACGCCGCGACGATCACCGGTGTGCCCGGAGCTGTGTTACGCGTCGGCGGCGTTCCGGCACAACTCGCAGATTATGATTCGGTTGCAAAAGAGCGGTTGCCGAAGGTAGTCCTCGGCGTCATCTTCGGGAGCTTGCTGGCGCTCCTGATCGGGTTACGTTCTCTGATCGCAGCTCTTAAAGCAATTCTGCTCAACCTGCTCTCCGTGGGCGCTTCATTCGGCGCGTTAGTTCTCGTTTTTCAGGAGGGCCACGGCAGCAAACTCTTCGGCCTCGCTGGAGCGAGCGGCTACGTGTATCCGATCGTGCCGATTCTCTCGTTTGCCATCGTCTTCGGATTGAGCATGGACTATGAAGTCTTCCTGGTCGCCCGAGTCCTTGAAGAGCGGCGTCGTGGTCTGTCCGAGAGAGCGGCGGTGATCGAGGGGCTGGCGCGGACCGCCGGACTCATCACTAGCGCCGCGGCAATTATGATCGCCGTCTTCACCGCATTCACCGTGGGAAGCTATCTCGTCGTCCAAATGCTCGGCTTTACGCTCGCCGTTGCAGTCTTCATCGACGCGACAATCGTGCGGATGGTTGTCGGGCCGGCACTCTTGCAACTTGCCGGGGACTGGAATTGGTGGCCCTTCGGCTTACAGGGGGCTCAGACGGCGTCTGAAAAAGAACAGGTCCCCTGATCTTGCTCGGTGATGATGACAACTGCGACGGCAAAACATTGTAGTTATTTCAACGACAACGCGCGGCTAGTAACAGCCTGACCAAAGCTGAACAGAGCGATACGATTTATTTCAGCTTGTCTTCTTGAGAACCAGCACCCTCACCGATAACAAAGTCTTTGCGTCCGAGGTTTGCTTTTCCCGAGCCTCCTTCGATTAAAAGAATGGAGGAGCCGGTCTTGCCCTGCTGCTTCACCTCGACTTGCGTGGCGGACCAGGCGCCGCTTACCTGCCGCAGGCCATAGTAAATAAATTCCTTCTGCTGTCCCGTGCCGCGAGTCGTCTTCACCACGTGCACGGGGAACAGAATCTTGCGATCGATCCACGATGTTACGGAGTTGTAGTAAGTCTGATCCTGAGGGGCAGACGCGCTCTTGAGGACAAAGCAATCGCGAGCACCGTATTTCTCCGCGGTCAGAAGTTCCTGATGCTTCCAGAAGAACCAGTTCTCGACCATGTCTTCATAGGAGAAGTCTGTTCCCACGAGCGGCTCGTTCCAACGTTTAAAGGGCAACACGCTAGCGACCTTCTCGCCGGGGAGCATCGCCTCGATGGTCACCTGCCCGCTCGCGCTCAAATGCAGAAGAAGACTTGTCTTCTCCGATCCGGGTCCCGAGATTTCGCACAGCAGACGCAGACCATCCGGAAACCAATGAGCCTTGCCGACAAACTTGTAGGTTGTCCGCTTGCCATCGCCTTCCACGCGTGTGATTCGTCCGCTGGCGCGATAGTCCAATTTTTCGATACGCTGGCGCGAGCCCGTAAGCGCAGTCTCCAAGTCAGGATTCGCTGCGAATGCGGACGGGTGCAGCGACGACAGCAGCAAGAGCAAAGCGAGCGATCCTTGAATCGTGTTCAAAACGCGGCGCAAAAAGGTCATAGCTATATATACAGCGAAATGTCCGTGTGGCGTATCCATGCAAGGCGACGGGAGGTGATTCTCGACCCGGGGACTTGACGGGCGATGTGATTTAATGGGCCGGCGTGGATATTCCGCCTGTCAACACCGCTCAAAGAGAGTTATCGGCGGCAGAAGATCGCACCGCAACGGTGACGAAGGAGTTTGCTCTCGAGAAAAAACTCGGGGCGGAACGCCGACTCTTGTCCGAAATGCTTGCCGAAGAGCTTTGGCGAGTGTCTGGCGCAGAGCTGGTCGAGGTAAGCAGGGCGGAGTTTGCCGAGGCTCTTGAAACAATAGGAGCCAGGGACAATTTCGGCCTCGATCCAGAAAAGCAGGCCCACGAGCGGCAGAGGGAAACATTCTGGCGGGCACTGCATCTCGAGGAGCTTGCAATCGCGCGCGGATGCGCGCTGGGGCGAGAGTCCGCATGGCGACGTTTTCTCGCACAATATCGCGAACAGCTCACCAGAGCTGCAATTGAGATGACACGGTCGGCAGCGGTGGGCGAAGAGTTGGCAAGTGCGCTTTATTCAGAACTGTTCGGGCTGACGCAGCGCGAAGGGCAGCGCTGGTCTCCGCTACTTCGATACTCGGGGCGGGGATCGCTGCTGGGCTGGCTGCGAGCGATCCTGGCGCAACGCAGCGTAAATCAATACCGGAAACTCGGTCGAGAAATTGCGCTGGGGGAGGTCGAACCGGCGGCGGCAGTTTCTGAGCAGCCTGAGCTTGAGCGATTAGAAGATTTGCGTGTGGCTATAAAGATTGCGCTGAGCGAAGCTTCCGCGGAAGAACGTTTTCTTCTCTCGGCTTACTATTTGGACCAACACACTCTGCAGGAGATGAGCGGTGTCCTCCGGGTTCATGTAGCGACAGTTAGCCGCAAACTGTCGCGTGCAACCGAGCGTCTGCGCAAACAACTTCTGCGGACGCTTAGGGCACGGGGTCTAAGCAAGCGCGGCGCGGAGGAAGCACTGGGGACCGACCCCAGGGATGTGGACCTCAATCTGCGTAAGTTGCTGCAAAAATCGGACGGCGACACGATCCCCGATAAGGAAGGCCAAGTTTGAACCAGAATCTCCAACCCGGAACACATCCCGACGCTGACAAGCTCAGTGTGTTCGTCGAGGGTGGAGCCACGGCCCGGGAACAGAAGTGGATGCTGGCGCACCTGGCGGAGTGCGCGGATTGCCGGAAGGCGGTGTTTCTCATGCAACCGCAGGAAGAAATCGAACGGGCCACCGCAGCACCCGGCAAAGGATGGGTCTGGTGGCGGTTCGTGCGAATAGCGCTGCCCGCTGCGGCGATCGCTTGCGGACTCGTAGCTTTCTTTATCTACATTCGGCCAGAGGGCACCGCGCGGAATCCGCAACAAGTTGCAAGTGTGGGCCACTCGGAGGTCGAGCGTCCTCCAACGACGATGGCCTCGACCACCAAATTGGAAGGGGTTGCACAACCCGAAGGACCAAAGAGCGGGTTCGCGCCAGGAACGGCAGAGACCGAGGTCTCCCGGCGAAAGAACCTCGTCCCCAGTGACTCGGATTTGACTGCACCGACGAAGCAGGATCAAGCGACCGGAAACGGCGCAGGTGCGCAGATGATCGCAGCTGCTCCTTATCTCCCGGCTCCGAATTCCGATGCGGCGAGGTCGCGACTCAGCAGCGGCACCAATACGGCATCCGCGTTGCCATTGAACGGCGGGATTGTCGCGAACGACGGGCCGCTCTCGAAATCCGCGGACACGAAGAGCCCGTCATCGCAAAACAGCTTGTACATGAAAAAAGACTTGCCTACCTTGCAGATTGAGCGCGCGGGTGGCAAAGCAGACTCTCTTGCGGGAGTCTCAGGATACATCACGGACCGAAGCGGCGCTGTCGTCGCCGGAGCAACTGTAACTCTGCGCGATGCCTCCGGCAATACACGGGAGACGACGACCGGCATCGATGGTAGCTTCCGTCTGACAGCACTACCGGCTGGACAGTACGAGTTGACGGCGGCGGCAAGAGGCTTCAAAACAAGCGAACAGTCGATCGAGTTAAAACCGAGTGAACTTGCGATGCTCCAGCCGAAGCTTGACGTAGGGGCGGTATCAGAACAGGTCACAGTGGAGGCGAGCGCGTCCCAACAGATCCAAACTGAATCGGCGAGCTTGAGTGCGGCTGTCTCAAGCCGGGCCGTTGCAGAAATGCCCATCACGGGCAGGAACGTCTCAATGCAGTCGGGCCTGCTGGCTCCGGCGACCGTGTCGTATGGAAAGCGGTTTCTTTCTCTTGACAGCACCGGCAATCTCTTCTTGAGCCGCAACGGGGGTAAGAAGTGGAAAAAGGTCGATCCGCAGTGGGTTGGTACGGTGGTCCGGGCCGAGCTGACGCCAGCATATAGCAATGAGGGGCTGGCGAAGGGTAAGGAAAAAAATTCAGCTCCTCCGAGCGAGGGGGCCGTCTTCCAGCTCACAACGGACACGGGAGTCGTCTGGAACAGCAAAGACGGGGCGCACTGGCATCGGCAGTAACTTCCCAAAATTCCTCAAAAAATATTCTGCAAAATCTCCAATCAGGCGCGAACTCCGATTGAACAAAGAAGCGCGGCGCGATTTTCTACCGCTTGCCGCGAGGAGGACGTGTCATGGCTCGTCCGTTTCTATTTCTTGCGGTGTTGGCGCTGCTATTTGCAGCAACCTTTGGCAACGCGGAGTCGACAACAATCTCCGCTGTCTATTCCCACAAAACTCTTTCTTTTTCGGTGCCATACCAGGGGCACGGCGGTGAGCCGGAACTCACTATGGAGTTGCTTGACCCAGAAGATCGTGTCCTCGGCGAAGTGAAGCACCGCACGAGCGCGACTGAAGGGAACACGACCTGGAACGCGAAGATGGCAATCCGTGAGCCGATGACGTTGGACGAACTCGTCTGGCAGCGCCTGCGTTACACGTTGCGCTATACCAACCAGTCCGCATCCGATATCGAGGAGATTCATTCCTTGTCTGAGATTCTTGAGCGGCCGGTGCTACGCATTCGCGGGCAGCGATCGTATATCGCCGGGGCGCAAGCCGCCTTGCGCATCATCGTTTCGAGTTCGAGCGCTCAACAAACGACGGCCGTAGTCAGGCGGGGAACGGTGAAGATTGAACTGCTAGAGCCCGATCACGCGCATAAGCTGCTGTTTGCTGGAGCGCTCGACCACCGGGGTTCCGTCTCGGCGGATTTTCGTTTTCCCGAAGGATTGACGGGTAGTTTTCCTGTGCTCTTTTCGGCCGATACGCTGCTCGGCCATGTGGAAACCACGGAGACTGTTCAGCTGGAAGACAAAGTCTCTGTGCTGCTGACGAGCGAAAAGCCTATCTATCAGCCTTCGCAGACCATTCATTTGCGCGCATTGGCGTTGGACCGCGCCGATCGACACGCCGCTGCCGATCGCGCACTAGCCTTCGAAGTGGAAGATCCGCGAGGGAATAAGGTATTCCGCAAAAGCATCAGAACCGACAATTTCGGCGTGGCATCGGCGGAATTTACGCTGGCGGATGAAGTGAATCTGGGAACGTATCACGTTCGCGCCAAGCTAGGCGAGGCGAATTCCACCGAATTGGCGGTGAATGTAGAACGCTATGTGTTGCCGAAATTCCGCGTGGCGATCGAATTTGATGCAACAAACGGAAAGCCCAAGCGTGATTACCGGCCTGGGGACCATGTTATCGGCGTAGTGAAAGCAAACTACTTCTTTGGTAAACCGGTGGACAATGCATCGGTAGTGATGAACGCTTCGGGAATGGATGCGGAGCTTTTCGAAGCGGCGTCGGTTAAAGGGCGCACCGATCGCGACGGCACTTATCGCTTCGATCTGGTGTTGCCGCAATTTTTTGCCGGTAACGGAAAGCGCCATGGCGCGGCGCCGGTCGTGGTGGAAGCCACAGTGAAGGATGCGGCCGAGCACTCTGAGACGCGCGGCGAGCCGATCACCGTGAGCCAAACATCGTTGTTGATCACAGCTGTTCCTGAGGGTGGCAAGCTGGTGCGAGGCTTGGAGAATGAAGTTTTCGTTCTGGCATCGTATCCCGACGGAACGCCTGCCAAAGCGGACCTGGTAGTGCGGACGGCTGCTGCCCAGGATCACGTGCGGACGGACGAGACCGGAATTGCCACGGTTCGGATTCTGGGCAGTGATGCCAACAGTGTTTTGCGCATCGAAGCCGATGATCACAAAGGCAATCGCGCCTCAGATAACGTCACACTCGAGACGCGGGGCGGTGAAGATCAAGTGCTGGTGCGCACATCGCATGCGGTCACAAGGCCCGGTGAACGGATGGAGATCACCGTACTGTCCACGCGGCAGCGCGGCGTTGCTTACATCGACCTGGTACGCGATGGGCAGACGATTATGACGCGCGATGTGGATCTCGAGAACGGACGGGCGGAGACGAGCGTGGTCGTCGGTCCGGAGATGAGCGGAACACTAACAGTCGATGCCTACGCGATTGGGCGCAGCGGCCGCGAAGCTGAGGATCAGAGGCTTGTTTTTGTGCAGCCTGCCGAGGAGTTGCATATCGAAACGGTGGTTGATGCCAGGAGTTATCTGCCGGGCGGCGAAGCGAAAGTGCATTTTCATGTAACCAATCAAAAAGGAGAAGGCGTCAGTGCTGCGCTTGGACTAGAGGTCGTGGACCAGGCTGTCTTTGCCCTGGCCGCGAAACAGCCAGGCTTCGCCAGGGTGTTCTTCTATCTGGAACAGGAATTGATGAAGCCGCACTACGAAATTCATTCGCTCTCCTCGACACAGGTTATCGAACCGGCGGAAGGCGAGTCCGACGAGTCGCACGATCGCTCCGCGCGGGCGCTATTTGCTGCAGCGGAAACGGTTGCGGCGCACACTCTCGAAAGCGAGGTGGGGCGCGAGCTGCCGCAGACGGAAAAAATCTATGCAATGGCGCGCTACCAGGATGCGCTTCTCGACTACGTCCGGGGGCTTGCGGCGAAGATGACGAACCTGCACGGCGAGCAGAGTGTATTGCCGGCATTCGAGGAACTCAAAGACGCGAGCGGCCACTCACCACGCGATGCTTGGGGTACCGATCTCCGTATCGATGTTGCACCGTGGCGGAATGCGAACTCCCGCTCCTATCGTGTAACAAGCGCGGGTCCCGACCGCACGTTTGGTACGGCGGACGATCTTACGTTGTGGTTGGAGCCTAAAACCGCATGGGTGTCGAGCCAGCCGCAATGGAATTCGCGGAGGTCGCCAGAAAATACGATCACGATGCGGACGGAGCATGGGATCGGCCCCGAGAACGGTCTTGCGGGAATCGATGGCGTGGTCACCGATGCGACCGGAGCAGCAGTTTCGGGGGCGCGAGTTCAGATTCAGCGCATGGAGGATAAGAGCAGCCGAAATACCATTGCGGACGCTGCGGGAAAGTTTTCTTTCGCAGCATTACCTCCGGGCCGCTACAGCGTGCAAGTCGAGTCGGCTGGATTCAGAACTAGCGTTCGAGCGATCTCCCTCGCTGCCCGCGACCGGGGCGTTCTTTCTGCGACATTGCAGATTGGCGCCGTCAACGAAATGGTGGAAGTCGAAGCGGCGGCCCAAGAGGTGGTGGCCCAAGAGGTGATGATGAACGCAGCGGTCGCTGGGGCTGCCCTTCAGGCATTACCGTTGAACGGGCGGAATTTCGCGGAACCGACGCAGTTCCGAGACGCCAAGAAAACCAGGGAAGAGGCGAGGGCGAAAGACATGCCAGGATTGACTGGTGTCGCAACCGTGACCGCGCCGGGCGGCCATGTGCGCAGTTACTTCCCCGAGGCGCTCTACATTAACCCCGAGATACTCACCAACGGCGAAGGCAATGCGAGCGTCACGATCCCTCTGGCAGATTCGATTACGACATGGCGCATGGCGATGCTGGCCTCCACGCGGACGGGCGCGCTGGGAACCGGATCTTCGGAACTGAAGGTTTTCCAGGATTTCTTTGTGGACCTCGATCTTCCCGTGACTCTGACGCAGGGAGATAAGGTCTCGATTCCTGTGGCTGTGTACAACTATGCGGGCCATGCCGGCGACGTGGATTTGAAACTCGAACCTGGGGATTGGTTCTCGCTGGAAGGAGCAGACGAGAGGAGTGTCTCGGTCGGTGCCGGGCAGATCGGCGCAGCGCAATTCACCATCGTTGCGGAGAGGATCGGCAAATTCAAACTCACGCTCAGCGGCCGCATGAATGGCGGCTCGCAGCGCGAGGACACTGTGGTGCGCGAGATTGAAGTTGTGCCCAACGGAGCGGCCAAAGAAATCGTCTTCAGCGGACGGGTAGATTCCTCGGTGCGTCACACCGTTAGCTTCCCAGAGACTTCCATCCAGGATGCGAGCAAGATCTTCGTCCGGCTCTACCCGGGGCCATTGAGCCAGGTGATCGAGGGGATGGACAGCATTCTGCGCATGCCCTTCGGTTGCTTCGAGCAGACCTCGTCAGCCACCTATCCGAATGTGCTGGCGCTCGATTACATGAAGCGGACAAAGAAGGCGACGCCGGAGATTCACGCGAAAGCCGAAGGCTTCGTCGCAACCGGGTATCAGCGCCTCCTGACCTTCGAGGTTCCCGGAGGAGGATTTTCGTGGTTCGGCAGCGCTCCGGCCAACAAGATTCTCACCGCATATGGACTAATGGAATTCCACGACATGGCAAAGGTTTATGACGTGGACACGCAAGCAATCGCACGCACGAGCGACTGGTTGGTGCGTCAACAGCAGCCCGATGGAAGCTGGAAGCCCGACACACAGTTCATCAATGAAGGCGCGACGAATCGCTTCAACGCTGATGTCGTGCGCATCACTGCGTATATCGCGTGGGCGCTCGAATCGGCCGATTACAAAGGACCGGCCATTGAGAAGGCCACGAAGTTTGTCGAGAAACATCTCGACAGCAAGTTGGACGCCTACACGCTCGCGGTGGTCGCGAACTTCGCGGTAGAAAACGGCAAGGACTCGGGACTTCAGCGGCGGTCCTTGGAAAAGTTAAGAGACGCGGCGACGGAAAAGGGTGACTTCGTGTGGTGGTCCGCGGATGAAACCAGTGTCTATGCGACTGGCGACAGCGCGGCCGTCGAGACGACAGGACTGGCAGTGCAGGCGTTTCTCACAGCCGGAGAATACACCGATGCTGTCCGCAAATCGCTTTCGTGGATCGCTTCGAAAAAGAGTGGCGACGGCAATTGGGGGACGACGCAGGCAACGATCATGGCCTTGCGTGCCCTTTTACGAGCCTCCGAACAAAGCGGGAGCGATGCCCACGGAACCGCCGAAGTTCTGCTCGATGGGAAGACGGTAGCGACCCTGGAAATCAACAAGGAGAACAACGACCTGTTCCACCAGTTTGTCCTGCCGCAAACGGACGCGGATCGAAACAATGAAATTGAGATTCGTTTTTCCGGAAAGGGTGGACTGGCCTATCAGATCGCTGGACGCTACTTTGTTCCATGGCAGCAAGACACTCAGCATGAGCCGCTGGCGATCGACATCAAGTACGATCGCACGCGTCTGGGTCAGGACGAGATCGTGACGGGAACTGCGAAAGTGCGCAACAACCTCGATAAAACCGCCAAAATGGTTATGGTGGATTTGGGGATTCCACCGGGGTTCGAATTGCTGAGCGAAGACTTGCAGAAGATGGTGGATAAAACGGCCAGCGCAAAAAGTGGACGGCTGGAAAAATTCAATCTGACGGCAACGCAAGCGATCTTGTATTTCGACTCGATCGCGCCGCACGATTCGTTCGAACTGCAGTACCGTCTGCGCGCCAAGTACCCGATCCATGCGCAGGGATTCGCGTCGCGCGTGTACGAGTACTACGATCCGAACGTTAGTGCGACAGCAACACCAGTGCAGTTTGAAGTGAGAGGACGTTGACCGGGGGCAGACCTCAGTGGGGCAAAGAGTCTTCTTCAAGATCGCCTGTCAGCTCGGTCGCTTGTCGAGTGTTCGCTGGCGCTACGTTTGGACAATGGTTGCGGCCGACGATGATGGGAGAACGCGATGCGATACGATACCCCCTGACTACGGTGGATCCGAACTTCTGTCGCGTCTTTTTCTCCTGGTCTTGCCGCAGACGTGGCATCGTACGGGCGGATTCCTTTGCCACAAGAGGAGCTACCACCGATAATGATTCTGATCTTAGGTGATACGAATCTCAGGCCATGAATCAATCCTCATCTTCATCGTCATTTCCCCCTACCATCGACGACTATCTTCGCAAGCGTCTGATGCCGGTCGAAGGCGCGATCCCGGATTTGGCGGGCATCGACATGTACGGCAACTCCATTCCTGCCACTACCGTTGGGGGCGATTTATTCGAGTACATCAACTTTCAGCAGCGCTATAACATCGACGGCCGCATCGCCCGGTCGCTCAAACTGGCGAAGGTCTATCTCGATCCTTTGCCGGCTGGGCAACCGGCGCGCAATATGGTGGATGACCATGTGCTCTGGCTGGAAAGTCGGCTCGACCAGGCGACGTTAACGCCGCTTGAATATAGACGGGCGAAAAGCTCCGAGCAGTTGCGTATTGCAGAGGAGCTTCCGGAGCTGAAGAACACCGCAGGCGTGCTGCTAGTAGATGCGCAAGGGCACGGCCTTATCTCGGCCAAAATCGCTTCGACCGTCCACGACACCTTTCATGCATTAATGTTGGTGGAGCTTGATCGCTACGGCAGGACCACGCCGGGATTTTTTGAAACGATCAATCTCCGGCTCGCGCAATCGGTCAGTGCCCGCAACGCGCTAGGACGCGATCCGAAAGATAACGCGCGCGAAATCGCTACCATGCTATACGGCGAAATGCGTTCCGAAGGACTATTTCGATTCGTAAATTTCGGCCACCCGCCACCCCTCGTTTTCTCCAACGAGTTCGGCAAGTTTGTGGAAATCGGTCACGCACAGATAGTGCAGTTTCCTCCACTGGGCTTGGAAATTCCAGAGGATCATCCCGACCGAAATAGATATTTCTCGATCAGCCGACGAAAACAACAGGTGAACTCTTCGGACGTGGCGGAAATCACCCTGATGAGTCCTGGCGACATACTCTTTCTCTATACCGACGGGGTCTACGACGGAAGCGACGATGAGGAACGATCCCAGTTGGAGCGCGTGATGCGAGACCATAAAAACGAGTCGGCCCGCAAAATCTGTAATGCATTGCTCGATTACGCGGTTAAGCGCGATCAATACTCACGGCAAATTGGTGAGGACGATCTTATTGACGACAAGACGGTATTCGTCATCAAGCGCAGGTAGCATCCGCGAAGTCGATCCGCTGGCGGGGTGGCCTGAAGTATCGCCATTCCGCGCAACTGGCCGCCGTTCGCGGCTCGAAATAATAGTCGTTATAACGACTATTATTTAGGGCGACGATTGTGTCCTTAGTATTCGCTTTTCAGCATCCGCCAGTAATCCCTCCGATCCGACCCCTGCGAAGGTATTGATCAACACCATCGTCCAATAGATTGTCATCGACGCTTCTGGCTTAATCGGTTTCAGTATTGGAGCCGACAAGAAGGGGCTTATATGTCAGAGAAGGAAACAGCGAGCCAGCGATATCTGGTGATCGAAGCGCGATGGCATCAAACTTTCTTTGCGCGTTTCGACCTTGCGCTACGTGACGAAGAGTCGCTGCGCAAACTAAGTGCTGGAACAACCGTGGTCGGGATCGGCTTTGGTCGTTTCGAAAGGGGAGCCGCAGTCATTCGCAATCGCTCGTCCAAAGGTGTCGATTCACAGAGCAGCCCGGAACATAGTGTTGGGCTTTCGGAGACTCGACGCATAGCAGGTGCAACCTTGCAGTATGCAATCGCGGCCAGCGTTTTCGTGTTCTATTCGAAGAATGTCCTAGGATCCGCATTGCGAGCACTTTTGGGAGCTTAGTTGTTGGTTGGGTTGTGGTATCAGGAGGACAGTATGACTTGGGTGAAGTGGATCTTCGCTTACCTGTTTGATTGCGTGCATCGGCAGACCACTTGGCCGCAGCGCGCCCGCACTGGGCTCGACTACGTTTGCTGTCTCGATTGCGGGAAGGAGTTTGCATACTCGACCCAGCTGATGTCCATCGTGAGTCAAGAGGAGCAACTGAAATATCGAAGTCAATACCGCTGGGGCACGCCGACATTAATCGATAATTCGCCGCACCCATAGCAGAGGGCGGGCGTTCGTCGAATCATGGAATCGATTGATACCAAAGTAGTGCTAATACTTTCGTCCAATTGTCCGGCTAGAGTTGTTCTGGCAAATCGCGATTGCTAGTTCAACGAGGAGATAGAAATGAAACTCTCACAAATCTACCGAACGGTTTTGATTGCAACCGCGATGCTGATCGTGTCGTCAGGACTCGACATGAGAGGGTTCGCTCAGACGAATTCCCCGCAAGGAGTCAAGAATATCGTTCTAGTGCACGGTGCCTGGGCGGATGGGTCGTGCTGGTCCAAAGTGATTGCGCTCCTTCAAGCGAAGGGCTTTCATGTGGTCGCTGTGCAGAATCCTTTGACGTCGCTGGCTGACGATGTGGCGGCGACGAAGCGCATCATCGCGTTGCAGGACGGACCAGCAATACTAGTCGGCCACTCCTACGCGGGCGTGGTGATCACGGAAGCAGGGAACGACCCTAAAGTTGTCGGGTTAGTTTATGTGGCGGCGTTCGCGTTCGGAGAGGGTGAATCCATCAATTCCGTGAGCAAACCGTACCCGCCTGCTCCGCTGAGCAGTGAACTCCGACCCGACGCTCAAGGCTTTCTGACGGCAACTCCGAAAGGAATTGCCGAAGACATGGCGCAAGATCTCTCCGACTGGGAACAGCAGATACTTACGGCGACACAGGGCCAAACGTCGTCATCTGTTTTCGGAGCCACGGTCACGACTGCCGCGTGGAAGAGCAAGCCTTCATGGGCATTGATTGCAGGCAACGACCGAGCGATTCCGCCGCAACTCGAGAAAGACGAAGCGGCGGCTATAAAGGCCACTTCAATTACTGTGCCTTCTAATCATCTGGCTATGCTGTCACATCCGAAGGAAGTGGCGGAGTTGATCGAGCAAGCCGCAGCGAAAGCGAAATAGAACAGAAAAGTGAAACTAAGTTTAGAGTTACCGTGGAACAGATTGCAGGGCGGATTTTTAAGACAACGCTAATGGGGAAGTATGCTATCTTCCCCGTCAGCCGCAACTGACTCCACGGCGAGCATTGAGGTACCCGCGGTTTGGGCGGTAGTGCGACTGTGGGTGCTGCCTTTGGCCAGTAACGTTGGATGCACGCATATTAGCTCGCGAATATTACTTCGCTAAAGTACGATAAGTCTCGCTAAGCTCCAAGCCTTGTGTCGCGAGTTGGTGCATCTTGAAGGCATACCGAACGACTAAGTCTGGTGTGGACGGTGCCAGTTGGGCAGAGTTAGGCATCGATCTGCACAACGTGGTCTGTCCCGCACCGAGTCTGAAGATCGTCCCTTATACCTCCGACTGGATCGGGGCTGTGCGGCGGTTCAACGATCGCCTGGTCGCGGGTGGGTTGGACAACGAACTCCGATTTCCAGAAGAGCCGTGCCAACAGTTTTCAGTCAAAACCGAGGGCACGCTTCACCAGGAACACCATCTGGTGGTCGAGGGGACTGCCGTGCGCGGCGCTTACCTGTTGACGCACGAACAGTGGATTGTGGGTGGAGAACCTCGCCACGTCTGTCATTTCCGCCTTCCCGTTTCCGAGGGTCTGATCAACCGCCAATACAAGGGCGTTGGCGGCTCGATGCTCCAGCACGCACTTCTTAAGAGCAAGCTCCTGTACTCGCTAGGCATGGGCGCTCTCGATCGCCCACTCCCACGCATGTTGAGCGCTCGAAATTGGTCGTTAGAGACGACGGGGTTCTATTTCCGGTGCCTGCGTCCCGATCGGGTGCTGCACGATCTCGTTTGTTTACGGAAGCATCCGAAATTGAGTTTTGCTTTGGATACCGCTGGGTGGGGAGGAGTGGGGTCCTTTTTGATCTCGGGCACTCAACAATTGCGGATGCGGCGCCCGTCGAGGAATTTCAATGTGGCCGTGGTCGCGGAATTCGGAAGTGAGGTTGACGAAATTCAAGGAAGGGCTTGCGGCGCGTATGCCTTACTTCCCTGTCGAGACCGCGAAGTCTTGAATCTTAGATATCCAGTGAGCGATTCTCGCTTTCTGCGCCTGCTCGTTGATTCTGGTTCCGGACCGTACGGTTGGGCGGTCGTGCTCGCGACTTCCATGCACGGTCATAAACAATTCGGCGACCTGCGTGTCGGGACTATCGTGGATTGTCTGGCTCTGCCGGGCGAAGAGGACTATGTGATTCACGCAGCGAGCCAGGTTCTCGAAGACCAGGGCGTGGACCTGATCATCAGCAACCAATCTCATCGAAACTGGCGCCGAGCTTGCGAGCATGCCGGGTTTTTTCCGGGAACATCGAACTACATTTTTGCAGCATCTCCGCAGCTGAGCAATCTGCTGGAGCCGTTTGCCAGCAACTTTCCGGCAGCGCACCTGACTCGCGGCAACGGGGCCGGACCAATTCACCTCTGATGTGGAAAGCAATCGCTTCGCCTCACGGAGGTCTTATATCAATGCCTGGTTTAGCTCTACGGTTCGGGAGCCGTCGAACCTGGGGAATCGTTGCGAGAAGACTCCAGTATCTCTTCGAGGCGAGCTGCTGATCTTTCCCAAGAGCAGTTCTCGCGAACCCAACTCAATGCTTTGCTCGCTTGCCGGGTATGGGTGGATTCATCCTCTAGCAATTCCAGGCACCCGGACGCAAAGCTCTCGGGGCCATCGGCGATTCGAATGTTCTCTGGCAAAGCCGTATCCAAACCCTCCGCGCCGATTGTGGTGGACACAACTGGAATTCCAGCAGCCATGGATTCGTAAATCTTTAGTCGCGTGCCTCCTCCGATGCGAAGAGGAACGATCGATACGCGACCGGCCCACAAATCGGGTCGAATGTCAGCCACAGTGCCGGTAACTTGAATCAGAGGATCGCCAGATTTCAAAGCGCGAATCGCGGCACTCGGTCGGCGGCCCGCGATCTTCAGAGAGCACCGGGGCCGCGTCCGCCGAATCAAGGGCAGTACCTCGTTTACGAACCAAAGTACGCCGTCAATATTCGGCATCCAGTCCATCGAACCCACAAAGATGAGATCGCTCGCAAGTTTCGGGTCTGGCGCGGCAAGCGGAGAGAAGTAAATTGTATCGACTCCGGTTGGGACCGACGAGACCGTGGAAATGCCAGACATTTCGCGTAGTAGAGTTGCGTCGGAGTCCGAAACAGCGATGACGTGGGTTGCTCGCCGGCAAGCAGTGGTTTCATAGGCCTCAAGTCGTTGCGCTTGGCTGCGAAAGAACGCTCGTCGAAGACGATCGCGCGACTGGTCGGCGTATCTCCGCCAGATCATCGTTTCCACGTTGTGTTCAAACAAGACGTAGGGTTGGCCTGGAGGCAGGTTCACGGTGGTTGCGAGAAAATCACAGACCACCAGGTCAAAACTCTCTTCTTTCAGCAGTCGAACCACCTCGCGCAATACTGCTTTAGACCGCTTGCGCGCGAGCGTGATCGGTAGTTGGGAAAACAACGCGCTGATGCTCTCCAGCCAAAAGCGCGGCGAACTTCGGGGCGCGAGGTTGTGGCGTACGGGCAACGCGCGCGAGCAGAATTCGGAACTGCGATCGATCGCCTCCGGTGTTCCATCATGAGGGGCGAGGTAGTGGATCTCATGCCGCTCGCGCAGGCGCCGCAGCATTTCAAGGGTGCGGATCTGGCCACCTCGATTCGTGGGGTGCAGGAATGCGGGGCCGAGCCACAAGATCTTCACAGGCAGAGTCTAATCGATTGAAGGGAGACAGCGTGCGCGCGGTCGGGCCTCGATAAAATTAGTCGTTTAAACGATGGTCGTGTAAACGACTATTTTTCTCCAGCGTGTATATCGCCCACGGATCCTCATGGCTGAACAACTCCCTCCAGGAGCGAAAGCGTAGAGAATCGGTATGATTCTAGTTTGGAAATAATTCAAAAGTGTTCTTGCGGCAAGGCCTCATGACTGATCTCTCCTCGCCCGCCCCATGTGCATTCCGCGGCGACTTTGCCGAACTGGCTGCGATGATCCAGCAGTCCTGGGCGAATAATTCCAATCAGCCCCTTATTTATAGCGAAGCGTTTCTCCGATCGGCATTTGAATATCCCGGTGCCAGCTTTGATCTTTCACCCGCAGTTTATGGGAAGGATGGGTTGCTTGGTTTTCTGGCCGCATTTCCGCGAAGAATTCGCTGGATCGGGGAGCCGATTCGACTCGTAGTGAATACTCTGCTTACTGCAGCGACCAATGTGAAGGGTCCGGGAGTCAGCATCAAGCTTTGGGGGGATTTAGTAGAGCGCTGTCGTGACCAGGGTTATGTTGGGACCATTACCTACTGCGTCGAAGGCGATGGTATGGATCGTATGCTTCCCGTGATCTCTCGCCTGTTGAAACTCAATACGGCGCGCATTTTTTCCGCCGAATTTATTGTGCGGCTTTTGCGCCCGGCCTGGTCTGAATCTTCCGTTGCGATTTCGGATCAAGACTTCGACGCGGACATCGACCTATTTATGGAACTTGCGTCCAATCTTCCTCACGACTTGTCGTTGATGCGACTTTGGACACGAGCGGAAGCGCAATGGCAATGTCGAGATCGAACGGGAGCTATCACAGTCAGCTCTCGCGTAAACGGACGTCGTGGAGTTCTAACTGGATATCTGATGCAGGCACCTTCCGCGCCGCCAACCACCGTTGTACTGCTGGGAGATCTGCTCTGGGGCGATCTCGAACCTACAGAAACCGTTGAGCTCCTGGAAAAATTCCTGCGTGTCGCCGCCGACCGGGGTGCTCGATTCGCTTCGTGTCCCAAGCTTGGCTACGCGTCGCTCGATCCGTTGACGGCTGCCGGATTTCGCCGTTCCAAACGCATTGTCCATACCTACGTGACACTCTGGAACGGCCTTGATCCTCAACCGGTGAACGCGCTTTACCTCGATATTCTTTAGAGGGGCTGGTCAGTAAGCTTTCGCAACTGTCGAGCTGGGTTCCCTGCGACCAAAGTATTCGGCGGCACATTTGTCATGACGACACTTCCAGCGACTACAATACTACCCTGTCCGATGGTAACGCCTTTCATGATGATGGCGCCTCTCCCGATCCAAACGTTATCTTCGATTACGACCGGAACAACTTCGTCGTCAGTCGGAGGCAATCCAGCAAGGCGCGCGACGGGATTGGCGGAATGTCCTGGAGAATCAAAGATCCAAACGTTACTTGCAATTCTGCAGTGCTGCCCAATGGTAATTTTCTTCCCCACGGTGAAATGACACGCGTGACTAATGCCGGTGTGATCCCCGATGATAAGTGTGGGTTCGTCGGAGAATCGGGCGGCGAAAGAAAAAGTGCACTTTCCGTCGATCCGAACGTCGTGTCCAACTATTAATTGACCTCGTCCCAATACCCAATGAAGGTGAGAGCCAGTGTGTACGCCTCGGCCGTACTTGACGCAGTAGGCCTTGAAGAATGGTTCGCAAATGAAAACGCGGATAACAAATTTGTAAATCGAGCGAATGGTCAAGAACAGTGCGAGCAGCGGAGCCGTGAGGAAGCGAGGAATGGGTGGCAATCCAAAATTGAGCAGGGCTCGACGACAGTTGCGCAGGAGTCGAGGCAGCCAGTGATCTGATAACGCGAGGGTTCGACGGATCATGGGGCCGGAGACTCCGCGTCACTTCCCCGGTTGCTCGCCATGCCGCTCTCGAGCCGAATCTTCAGAGCGAGCCTGTCAATCTTTCCGTTGGAATTCAGTGGCATGTAGTCCATCAGGACAATTGTGTTTGGGATCATATAGGCCGCGAGCGACGCTCTGCACGCGTCCTTCAACTTCGTGACGTCGATTTCAGCGCCACTGACAAAGGCGACGATTCCTTTTGCCGCGCCTTCGCTTACGGGCCAACCAAGCGCCACAGCCTGGACCACGCCGCTCACAGATTGCAGCACGCCCTCGATTTCGCCAAGCTCTACGCGAAAGCCTAACACTTTGATTTGCTGATCGGTCCTCGCTAGCCAAACGTACTCCCCGTTTGGAAGTTGCCGAGCCTGGTCTCCGGTGCGATAGAAGATCGCATCTGGCATTCCGGACCCTGGAATTTTCACGAAGCGTTCCGCACTTCGAGCCGAGTCTTTCCAGTAACCGGGAGAAGTCTGCGCGCCGCAGATACACAACTCGCCCGATTTGCCCTCGGCGGCCTGCTGCAGTTCTTCATCCACCAGCACTGCGGTCAATCCAGGAAATGGTTTCCCGATCGGCACCACATCATTTGCAGATGCACATAAATCGGGAGACGTTCTCGGATCCCAACGATGGACCGTACACGCGATCGTTAATTCGGTTGGTCCGTACAGGTTCTCTAGGACCGAATTCGGAGCGGCCGCTTGCCACGCTTCGGCGCTCGCTCGGGATAAGGGCTCGCCACAAAAAAGACTCCAGCGGAGCGTTGGCAGAGTGTCGGGTCTGAGTAAATTACGTTTCCGCATTTGTGCCGGAATCGACGGCACTGAAAACCAGACTGTGAGTTCATTCTTAGTGATGAACCTGCTCGGAGCCAACAGATCGATGGGTGACATCGCATAGACGCACGCACCCGCCTCCCACGCCACGAACAGGTCGAATACAGAAAGATCAAATGTTTGGTCGAAGGTCTGCGAAAAGCGGTCTTCGTTACCGAACCGATACCGCTCCGTTGCCCAGTTGATAAACGCTCGCACATTGGAATGCAAGATCGGAACGCCTTTGGGAGTTCCAGTGCTTCCGGAAGTAAACAGCAAATAAGCCAGGCGATCCGACGGAAGTGGAGGAAGTTCTCCACGCAGCGGACTCGCGGATCCCAATTCGACGGCCGCGCTTCCCGGCAAGAATACGACTGGAGGGTTATCGAGTCCCTGCAATGTGGCTGCGAGTTGTGCGGAAGCAAGTCGGTCGACGATTATGGCGTCCAGTTCTGCTTGGCGAATCATGGATCGCGTGCGTCCGGGCGGAAACCGCGGATTCAGCGGGACAAAGGCCGCTCCGCTATAGAGCGCGGCTAGTGTCGCTGAATAGGAAACCTCACTGCGTGATCCAAATACGCCCACGCGCTCCGCTGGACCTTCGAGACCCTCGACAATCGCGCCCGCCCATCGCCTTGCTGTCTCATCGAGATGTCCATAGCTGAGAACACGGTCGTTCACTACCAATGCTGGCGCATCGGGGCGCGAGGCAACCTGCCTCAGAAATCCGGCGCGGAGGGATTGATCCGTGGACAGCATGAAATTTGTCTACGATCTAGTTCTTTTATCAACGCATCGTCAATCTGCTCATCATCGCGGTCAGACTTTCCAGCGAAGTCGCTTCAACGAATTGTTCGTCAGGCACTTTCACCGCATAGTCTTCTTCGAGCGCCATCAGTAGTTCCATCGCCTGCATGGATGAAAGTCCGAGATCACGATAGAGATCAGCCTTCTCGTCGAAACCCTGCGGGAGAGAAAAATAAGAGGTCAATACCTGACGCAGGCCATCTTTTAAGTCGTCCAAAATCTCCTCCTCAAATCTCGCTCGGTTTAGTAGTCGTCGGGATCGGTGGCGGGGGTGGTGTCGAGGAGAAAATGATTCGCGTCATACTTGGATTGAATCTGGTTGAACCCGCGCGGATGCCGATCAAAGTTGTAGAACTCACTCAGATCCGAAGAAGCGCGCGAATCTGCGAATCCCAAAGCACCCTGGCCAAGTCCGAAGTTGCCCTCGACAAATCGGAGAATTGAGCCGAAGTCCGATCGCACATTGCTTACAGTTCCAGCCGGAGTATATGCGGATATAAAAAGGAGTGGCACACGAAAGCCAGCTTCGTAGCCGTTGGAGTTTATACTCGGAGGTTCGTGATCGTAGGCTCCGCCCCAATCATCCCACGTAACGAGGATGGCTGTGTTCTGCCAATAAGGGCTTTTCCCGATTGCGTTAACGATGCTCGCAACCCAGGAAGGGCCGCCGCCAGTATTGATGCGGGGATGATCCGAGTTCTGGCCTGTCGGGATAACCCAGGAAATTTGGGCTAATTTCCCATTGGCAATATCCTTCAGCACATTCGCTGAGCCGATTGTAAGGTTCTTCCAGTCGTCGCCTGCGCACACGCCGCCACTGGCTCCGCAAATGTGTTGAATCGCCACCGGAGCGGTCCAAATATTCTTGACACTTGGGGTGTAATAGCGCCAAGTTAATCCCAGATCGCCCATGGTGTTGCGTTCGAAACAGGGAAAGACAGTATTCTTGGCCGATTCGACGCCGTCAACGATGAGCCGCGCGAGCGTTCCTGGCGCAGACAAACACCCCGCGATCATGCCATCGTTTTCCGCGACGAAGATATGTGCTGCGTCGTCTGCAGCAGACGGCGCGCTTGTCCCTCCAAATAGATATTGATGAGCAGGAGCGCTCGGACCCTGATTGGTTTGGAACATATAGTTCGCCCATCCATATTGGGTTGCCAAATCGAGATAAGGCTGCACATCCGAGGACTGCACATATATGAAGTGGGCAAGCGGAGGACAGGATCCTTCACACGATCCAAGATCGGCGCCGTCCATCTTCCCGTTGTCGTACTGGACGACGAAATCTTTGTGGCCGTGTCCTAAGTCGGATGTGCCCACCAAACTGGCTTGCTGGGGCTTGGTGACGCCGCCCTGAGCGTTGAGATTTTTCCAATTCGTCAGTTGGATGTTGTAGGGTCCGCAAGAAGACTTCGAGCAGAGTCCGTGAAACAGATTGTCGGGAGTCCGATTTTCCTGGACCACGATTACCACATGCTGAAAACTCTGGGCAGTCGCGGCGGAGGCCAGCAGCAAAATGAATGTCGCGATGATTCCCAGTATCAGATTGACAGTTCCGGTATCCAGGAGTCCGGGGCGATAAGTTCGCCGTGAGACAAAAGGAGAGAAAGAAATCGGATGCATTTCGATTTTCATAAATGAGTTCCTGGGCCGCGATCTCGGGGATACATTCTTGGGATCGTCTCACGGTCGATCCCGCGTTATCTGGTACTTGCCAAAGGGCACTCGTTTTAGCCGACTAATCATGGTCGGGCTTCTGTCCTAAGTCAATATGTTCTTTGGGGAAGCGGAGTGCTGGGCGTTGCCAGCGAAGCCGGAACCTTGATCGAGGGCCGCTGCGTCGCATTACTACCGATGAAAACTCGAACACTTTCGTAATGCGATGTTCTGTTGAGGAAATGATAAAACCTAACTAGGCTTCAAGTTCGGCTGCCTAACACTGACTTTCAGATTGGTCGAATCACTTAACATCCCCGTTCTAGCAGAACGAGCGAGTGTGCGGAAAAATCTCCGCTCAAATGACCAAAAGGAACCGCTACCAATGACACCTCTCGGCCTACGGGATGGCAGGCTGGGAGGCCCTCCGAAGCCATCGTACGTGTTTACGGTTCTGGCAATCGCCATCCTCGTACTGACGAGCCTGTCCTGGTTTCAAAAAAGTGAAGTAGACGAGGCACGTTCTGGTCAGGTAATTCTCAATCAAATTGCGGTCCTCACGCGGGAGATCAACAATCTGACGCTGACTACTTTGGAGGAGCAGAACTTGACCTCTGAAGCTGACGCCAAGATGAAGGATGCCAGGCATGCGTTGCCGAAGGCGATTCTGACGGCGCATCTTTTTCGATATCACACCGCAGGTCTGGATGACGTTTGGATCGCAGTGGACAGATACATCGCGTCCGCCGATCGTCAGTGGATCCTGATTAAGACCGGCAATCTGGATGAGGCTCGGCAGTTCGATTTTCAGAATGTCAGCCCACAATTTGATTCAATGCAGCACCGAATTCAGATAGCCATTGAAGCCGAGGACAAATGGATCCAAACGATAGAGCTTAGGGGCCGCAACGAATTGCTCACCGCCGCGATATTGGCGGCGATCGCCATACTCATGCTCTTTTTGCGGCTCCAGCGACAAGAGCATCTGGGACAATTGCAGGAAACCGAACGCAGTACTCTCCGCGATAGTGAGGAACGTTTTCGTGCTCTCACCGAGCAGTCCGCTGACCTTATTTTCATCGCCGACGTTTCCGGACTTATCAAGTACGCAAGTCCTTCGGTGTATACCGTTCTTTCAAATCACGGGTTCAGCCTCGTAGGAACAAACATAAGCGACTTGGTCCATCCCGAAGATTTTGCGAGGGCAATGAACTCGGCGCCGGTTCCAGCGTCTAACCAAAGTCCAGTCATCAATCCGATCATCAGTCCGATTATCGAGGTTCGGCTACGGCACACGGACGGAAGGTGGCTGTATTTCGAATGCGTGATTCGCAACCTGACCGAACACGACAACATTGGCGGTCTGGTCTACAACGCTCGAGATATCACGGAGCGAAAACTCGCTCGCGAGCAACTGCTCTTCAACGCTACCCATGATGTGCTCACGGGTCTTCCGAACCGAGTCATGTTTTTGGGGAGATTGCAAAGCGCGGTGGACCGTACGAAAAGAGCGCCCCATCCGGTGGCAGCGGTGCTCTTCATCGACGTCGACGATTTCAAGGACGTCAATGACTGTTACGGTCATGCCACCGGAGACGTGTTGATCAAAGAGGTCAGCAAGAGACTTCAAGCCTGCACGCGGAGCGATGTGATTATCGCCAGGATGGGCGGAGATGAGTTTACGATTCTTCTAGAGGACATTGCCGACCCTAGTGATGCCATCCGCGTGGCGCAAAGAATCCAGTCGTCGTTCGCGGTGCCGTTTGTGCTCGAAGGAGTCGAGATCTTCAAAAGCACATCCATCGGGATCGCGCTTACATCGTCCGAGAACTCCGCGGATACGGTGCTTCAGAACGCCGACATTGCGATGTATCGAGCCAAGAATAAAGGGAAAGCTTGCAGCGAGCTTTTCGACCGCACGATGCATGAGCAAGTCATGAGCCGGCTTCTTCTGGAGGCCAAGCTGCGACATGCTCTGCAGAAAGAGGAGTTTGCGCTCCACTACCAGCCGATTGTCGCCGTTGATACGGGAATCGTGCAAGGCTTTGAGGCGCTCCTGCGGTGGCAGGCCTCGGAAGTGAATGCGATACCGCCGGGAACTTTTGTTCCCATCGCCGAGCAGTGCGGTTTGATCGTTCCGATCAGTGCCTGGGTTCTAAAAAGTGCATGTCTGGAGGCGGCGAGTTGGCGACATCGTTTTCCGGCTGAGCCGCCGTTGTATGTCAGCATCAACATTAGTTCCAAACATTTCGCGCATGCCGGCTTTATAGGGCACGTCAAGGAAGCCCTTGAACTCAGTGCCGTTGATCCCAAGTGCATAACCATTGAGCTCACAGAGAGCCTGGCGATGAACGATGTTGCGGCGACTGGTCAGACAATGTCGCAGCTCCAGGCATTGGGAGTGAAGTTGAGCATCGATGACTTTGGCACAGGATACTCATCGTTGAGTTATCTGCGTCGTTTTCCAGTGGATACCCTGAAAATCGACCAATCGTTTGTAAAGACTATGGATGCGGAGAACTACGCCATCGTGAAGACAATCGTTGGTCTGGCGCGCAACCTCGATCTCAAAGTGGTTGCAGAAGGTGTGGAAACGACTGATCAACAGCGACTGTTGGCACTTGCCGGTTGCGGATCCGCGCAGGGATATCTTTTCGCAGAGGCTATGCCTACGAGTGATCTCCCTAATTTTATCGACACCAATCGACGCAATCCGGTGCGTACTGAACGGAAAAATCTGGCAATGTCTCATTCAGCCGGCGATTGAAACAGGAAGACGAACTCCGAAGAAGAAGATCTGGATGTGAGTCAGTGTTTCCTCCGTTTGAGTGGAGGCCAAATTCCGGCAAAGTTGGCAGTTAGCGAAGCAAAGAGCGCCGTTCCTGCTGGATGAGCAGGAACAGCGCCCCGCATCGATCGTCATCATCAGTGTCTATCTAAGTTAACCCGCAAAGCAGGCTACGCGACTTTGCGCGCCTTTTTCTTCATTTCCGGCTTATCTGTTTCTTCTTCTTCGTCACCGGTTTCGGTTTCGTCGCTTCCGTTGGCTTGCGCGTTGATATCTTCGGCTAGGCCGGTGAGCTTCGCGTCGGTTTCCTCTTCCTCTTCCAGCGTCTCGTTGAGAAGGGAAACATGTTCGGATTCGCCTAGTTCTTCGGCGAATGCGATAACCGTCCCGTAACCCGCTATTTCGTAGTGCTCGACCCGCTGCGCAGCTCCGATCAGAGCGGCATCCAGAAGGTCACCTTCGTACTCTTCGGTGGCCTCGGAACCCTCTTCGATCAGGCCCTGCATTCCTTTGCAAGTCTTGCCCTTCGGACTTTCTCCAAGTTGTTTGAAGATTGTCTCCAGGCGCTCGACATGGCCCTTCGTCTGCTCCAAGTGAGCCTCGAAACCTTCCTGCAGGTCCGGTGAAGTCGCGGCCTTGGCCATTTTCGGCAACGCCTTTACGAGTTGGGTTTCCGCGCTGTAAAGATCTTTGAGTTCATCGATATAAAGTTCTTTCAATCCTTGATTAGCCATGACTTTCTCCCTTTGAGGTCTGAATTTTTCCAAAATTTCGTGAGACAGATTGGTTTCGACTTTCTGATTGACTTTACCGTTCCGATGGGGCGACGGAAATACGTCGCTTTCCCTATTTGTCCGACGAAATCGCGGTAGAAGAGATCGGGGTTCGTGCCGCGTTTGTCACGCGGGTGGGAGAGAGTTCATCCGCGGAAGAGGTGAAAAAACTAATTTCATATCGAGGCGTACCATTACGGCGATTCCTCTCCTTAAACTTCATCGCATCCAACGATTGTGCGAAAGGCAACAGAGCACTCATTTTGCGCATCTGTAATCCAACTCTGTCGAGGCCGAGAGCAACGCAATCGGAGGGAGGGCTGTAAGTATGTCTAAATTGACCAAGCCGGTTCGGGATCGTATATCCGCAAGCAAATTTGCCTTCCCTAAACAGCGGAAGGAGCCTCTGGAGAGCGCTACGCACGTGCGTAGTGCGATCGCGCGCTTCGATCAGGTTAAGGGCGTCACGGAAGCGGAGCGCAAACAAGCTTGGAGAAGGATTCGGGCCGCCGCAAAGCAACACGGTGTGACTATCAGCGAATCGTGAGTGAGCAAAACACCGGGGTGGTTATTTCCAGTCCGAAGTGAATGCATAACCGTCGCTGGCGAATCACTAAAACCGCCTATCGTTTTTCGCATCGAAAAGGTCAACAGGTCTATTTCATATTCGGTTCTGCGGAATGCGCCCGACAGTCGAGTCTGCTAGAACACCCATTCGAGTAGGATGGGTGAAATCTTGAATCGAGAAATCTAGGATAGCGGTTCCGTATCTCTTGGCGATGATCTCTCAGCGATGACCACAACTCCGTCAGATTCGTACCGGCAGTCCTCGAACCATAGCGCCAAGAACGACAGCGCAAAGCTTAGCGGCGCGGGGATCTCTGGAACTGAAATCTCGAATTTTGTTGGGGCCAAGCCCACTCCACAAGGAACATATTTTCGCCTGTGGGCTCCGCGCGTGAATAGCGTCTCGGTGGTTGTCGAGGGGCGTGACGTTCGCTTTCCCTTAGAGAAGGGAAGCGGAGGTTATTTCTCAGGCATGGTGTCTGAGATTCACGCCGGGGACTTGTACAAGTTTAGTTTGGATGACGGTGAGCCATTTCCAGATCCCGCATCTCGGTTTCAGCCTCGAGGCCCTCACGGTCCTTCTTTGGTGGTAGATCCGAACGGTCGTCGTTGGTCTGCATCCGAAGCGACGTGGCCTGGAATTACTATCGATGGCCAGGTTCTGTATGAGCTTCACGTGGGCACGTTTACGCCAGAAGGTACATTCTTAGGCGCTATCAGCCAATTTCCCCGATTGCGCGATCTCGGTATAACCGCGATCGAGTGCATGCCTCTGGCGGAGTTTGCGGGGGGCGCTGGCTGGGGTTATGACGGAGTTAGTTTGTTCTCGCCGTTCCATGGCTACGGAACTCCCGACGATCTGCGAGCCATGGTAGAGGCGGCGCACAATTGCGGTCTGGGAATAATCCTGGATGTCGTTTACAACCATCTCGGTCCCGAAGGGAATTACCTGGCGAAATATGCGGCTGATTATTTTTCCCGGAAGAACACTGAGTGGGGGGATGGCATCAATTTTGACGGCGAGAACAGTCGTCCGGTGCGAGAGTTTTTTATCTCGAACGCGGCTCACTGGATCCGTGAATATCATTTCGATGGATTGCGGCTGGACGCAACACAATCGATCCATGACGACGAGTCGCACGGCGCCCACATTTTGGCCGAAGTTGGCGCGGCGGTTCGCCACGCTGCAGGCCAGCGTGACACGATTGTGGTCGCCGAAAATGAGCCGCAGGATAGTCGACTAATCGCTTCGACTGAGCTAGGCGGATACGGACTTGATGCGGTGTGGAACGACGATTTTCATCATAGTGCGGTTGTCGCCCTTACCGGTCGGCGAGAGGCGTATTTCAGTGATCATCTGGGTCGGCCGCAGGAGTTTATCTCGGCTGCAAAGTATGGATACCTATTTCAGGGTCAATATTACGGCTGGCAAAATCAGCCGCGAGGCTCGGCTTCTCTGGGCTTATCGCCGAGAGCGTTTATTACATTCTTGGAAAATCATGATCAGGTCGCAAATTTCGGACGTTCTCTGCATTTGCGCCTGATTTCCAGTCCGGCACGTTATCGTGCCATGACCGCGCTTTGGCTGTTGAGTCCAGGCACGCCGATGTTTTTTCAAGGTCAGGAATATGGTTCCGAGAAACCTTTCTTTTATTTCGCTGGCCATACTGGAGAACTTGCCAAGGCGGTGAACGAAGGCCGCGGAAAATTCATGCTGCAGTTCGCAAACCAGGATACGCCGGAGATGAAAGCCTTCTTTCAGAATCCGGAGGATCCTGCGACTTTCACAGCTTCTGTTCTGGATCCGACGGAGCAAGCCCGACATCCCGAGATTGTTCTGCTTCATAAGGATCTTTTGAGTTTGCGGAGAAACGAATCTGTGTTTAGTGCGCGATCGTCGGCATCTGTAGACGGAGCGCTCTTGGGGGAAGACTGCTTTGTGCTTCGATACCTGACTCCTAAGCACGAAGATCGACTGTTAGCTGTCAATCTCGGGACTGGTATTGACCTTCCACATCTTCCTGAGCCTCTGGTGGCGCCGCCTGCAGGTTGCCAATGGGAAGTGAAATGGTCCAGTGAATCGCCAGAATATGGTGGCAGCGGAGCGTCCGCACCGGGACGTTTTGGCGCGTGGCACGTTCCCGGCGAATGTACCCAGTTTCTCGTTCCAGTGCGAGCTGAGCGACCCTTCGCCCCTGACCCACCGAAGAGCGGGATCAGTTGATCTGGTCGCAGCATTCCGCATGCTAGTCCCTACATTTTCGATTCGGTTGGGAGACTGCCGAGTCGGAATTCAAATTGCTCTAGGAGAGACATGAAGGGTTTTCGGGCTCCAGAACTGGTAAGAACTACCACGGTGGAACACAACTCCTCCGACCTGAATCGCGAATGGATTGTCACGAACGGATTGGGGGGCTACGCGTCGGGAACAATTGCTGGGTTGAACACGCGCCGTTTTCACGGATGGCTGATTTCCGCGCTGCCCGCTCCTCATGGGCGCATGATGATGCTGAATCAGGTTGAGGAAACAATTTGTATTGGGGATCGCAAATATAGACTCACGGCGGATGATCTCAGCCGCGCCACTAATACGGATACCGTGAGCCAGTTTCTTAAAGATTTCCGACTGGAAAATGGATTGCCCGTCTTTACTTATGCTGGCGACGAGTTCGTTTTGGAAAAGCGCGTATGCATGGTGCACACGCAAAACACGACTTACATCACGTATCGCCTGATCCAAGGAAAAGATGCGGTGTTGGACCTCCGGCCAGCCGTCGATATACGACCTCATGAAGGTTTACTCGAGGGTCCTAAGCATGAGCAATATCGCTTTTCGGCAGTGGCTCATGGTTATGAATTGGTGGTATCGAGTGATCTGCCGCCGCTTCGTCTCGCTTTCTTGGGAGAGGGGTCTTCGTTTCAGTCGGCACTGGAGCAAGTGAGCGATCTCCGTTATCGCATCGAACAGAGTCGCGGCTACGACTGGAAGGGCAATCTGTGGAGCCCTGGTTGTTTTTCCGTCAGACTCGAGGAAGGTCACGGGGCTTCGCTTGTTGCCAGCACCGAGCCCTGGGATCATGTCGCCGCCCTTTCTCCTGAAGACGCGTTTGCGGGAGAGAGCGAGCGCCGTCGCCGGCTATTACGAACTGCTCCTGAGGAAGCGAGATCTGGAATCGCGGCCGAACTTGTTCTTGCCGCCGATCAGTTTCTGATTACTCCGGTCGGACGCACTCGAGACACCGTACAAGCCCACAGCATCGGCGACGAAGTGCGCACAGTGATTGCCGGCTATCACTGGTTCGCGGAGTGGGGCCGTGACACCATGATCACGCTGGAAGGACTGACGCTATCGACCGGGCGATTTTTGGATGCGCAGTATATCCTCCGCAGTTTTGCCAAATACATTCGTAACGGGCTTATCCCGAATATGTTTCCGGAAGGCAAGATCTCTGGCCTCTATCACACAGCAGATGCGAGCCTTTGGTTCTTTCATGCCGCGGACCGTTACATCCAAGCGACGCAGGACATTGAGACGCGCGAAGTGCTGCTGCCTAAACTCCTCGACATTATCGAACATCATCAGAGGGGGACGGATTTCGGCATTGGTGTAGATCCGTCGGATGGTTTGCTGCGACAAGGGGCTGATGGATACCAACTCACATGGATGGACGCAAAGGTTGACGATTGGGTTGTTACTCCTCGACGTGGCAAGGCCGTCGAGATAAATGCGCTCTGGTACAACGCGCTCTGTGTTGCGTCCAGTTGGCTCGAAGCTGAAGGCGATTTGGAGCGGGCGCGGCAGTTGTCAAACACCGCTGGGAAAGTTTTCGACAGCTTTAATGCGAAGTTCTGGTCTCCGAAGCTTGGGTATTGCTTCGACGTCGTCGATGTGGACAACGAGGGAGGCCGAACCGATGCTTCGCTTGGTCCAAATCAGGTGTTTAGTATTTCCTTGCCGCACGCCGTTCTCGCCGAAGATAAGTGGCAGACGGTGCTCGACATCGTACGCAAAGAACTGGTCACTCCGATGGGACTGCGATCTCTTGCGCCGACCGATCCCAACTTCAAGGCCCGTTACGATGGTGACCTGCGATCTCGTGACGCCGCTTATCACCAAGGGACGGTTTGGGCGTGGCTAATCGGCCCATTTTTCGACGCCTGGCTTCGAGCCAATCCAGGTGATTGGAAGACAGCTAAAACATTTCTAGCTGGTTTTGACGCAGAGATGAGCGAAGCTGGGATCGGAACCATCAGCGAGATCTTCGATGCGGAACCGCCCTTTAGCCCTCGCGGCTGTATCGCTCAGGCTTGGAGCGTAGCCGAAGTTCTCCGCTGCGAGCTGAAGCTCCGGGTGGGCAGAAAAGGGTAGTCGATAGCGTCGGCCGTCGGCGAGGAAGGGCAACGGTTGGAGCAGGCAACTGCTACCACTCTCCTTTCATCCAAAGCGTCGATTGTGTCGTTCTAAGAAACCAAGACGATAGCTGTTCTAGATCACTGCTTTGGATCACTGTTTTTCAAGAGCATGCTATCAAGGAGGATTTGTGGCGAGATCAAGCGACGAAAAGAATTTGCGCACTGGGGTTCCAGAATCGATTTATGGAAACTTGGATGAAGTGGACAGGACCACGGGTTCGAAGTCGGACTCAGGCGTGTCTAGAATTGATCGGGAAATCGTGCCCTCTCTGGAAAAAAAAGACCGGGCTGATGTGACGTTTACGAAATTGGAATCTAAGTCGTCTTTGGACTCTGGCTCTTCCATTGATGCGCCGTCTGTCGATGGGCTCGACGAAAGCCGAATTCGAGAACGGGCATACGATCTCTACGTTCAAAGCGGATACGTCGATGGTCATGCCGACGAACACTGGTACATCGCGCGGCGGGAGATTGAGCAACTGTATTCGGAAGCGAAACCCGGATCGAAGACGTCGACCGTTGAAGAACCCACTTTTCCTTCACTGGCGCAAGCCCAATCAAAGTCAGAAAGAAAGGTCGCTTAACGGTGGTTCAAAATTGAGAACGTGCATTCGCACCGGATAACTTTTCTGGCTGACTTCTCTAGTTAGCTCAGGGAACATACCGCGAACGGAAGTTGCGAAAAAGCTTGTGCTACCGGGAGCCGCGCATGATCGCGGCTCTCCCAAGTGTGTCCAGTCAGTTCGTTTGAGCAGCGATTGGAGGGTCCACAACCAGCCAGGACGACGCTCGTGTCGCCCCAAACCCCTTCTCCGAGGGGTGGGAGATCGCGTTCTTGCAGCAGCCCGGCCAGCAATCTGGGAACGACAAATACACAGGTGATATTGCCTAACTTCCTGGCAAACGCCACAACTCGATGCGCCTGTGAACCCTCCACCCGTAACGGAATGTACTGCCCCCGCTCGAAGAGCTCTATGTGGCGATGGCGAAACTGCAATACTTTCCAGATCAAGAACAACTTAACGCGGCCGTCTTCTGGATTGTCCATCAGCTCATCGAGAAATTTAGCCTTCGATCCTGCTTCGCCTGCAATGACGTTGTCGAGCGATTTTTCAATCTGGCTATACTGAACTTGTCTTCGATTGTCGGGGTCGACCAAACTGAAATTCCAAGTTTCCGTCCCTTGATAAATGTCAGGCACTCCCGGCGATGTCAATTTCAGAAACGTTTGAGAGAGACCATTCCATAAGCCCACGCGAGCGATTCGTCGCTGGAACGATATGAAGTCTTGCAAGAAGGCGTTGGTGTCGGAAGGTGTGAGGAGTGCCTCAACGAATGTTGAAACCGCGCCTTCATATTCCGCGTTGCGATTGATCCAACTGGTATTCTGCTTCGCTTCGCGGATCGCCTTCAGCATGTAGTTCTTGATCCGTTCGTGAAAAGCGATTTGATCCTGCTCGTCTTTGAGCCCGGCCGACGGGTATGCACCCATCAGGGTTTGATAAAGCAAGTACTCATCGTTCGAAGATGGACATCGAGTTCCATTTACCGAAGTCTTGGAGTCACGGTTGCCACGTTGCCAACCTCGAACGTGAAGTTTCCATAAAGCGGGAATTTCAGAGAGCACGTTGATGCGAGCCCGTACGTCCTCGGAGCGCTTCGAATCATGTGTGCTCGTGGAGAGCATCGTGTGAGGCCAACGTCGAAGACGCTCGATGTTCGCGGAATGAAATTCGTTGGTCGGTATTCCAAACCTGTTGAGATCGGCACCCACGTCGTTTAACGAAATTAAACGGTTGTAGCGATAGAACGCCGTATCCTCAAGTCCCTTGGCCATAACCGGGCTCGTGAACTGCTGAAATTTCATGGCGAAGGAAATGACAGCGCTTTTGTAGGCGTCATCTTGCCCATCCGCGATTCGAGTCAGTAGCACGTCGTTTACGAAATCGAAAACGCTGGTGTCAACGGCGGGACTTCTCCACTTCGCGGACGCGATCGCACTCCGAATGTAGCGTTCGTCGTCATCGGAGAGGCCGTTGCCCCCCACATATGTGCGGTATACGGGAAAGCAGGCGACGACTTCGCTCAGCGCATCGCGAAGATTGTTCAGTGTGAAGTCGCAAGTGCGCCTCTTGGAGAGCGCAATCGAGGTCAGCCGATTTGCCAGGACGTTAAGTTCGCTTGCCAGCGCCACGCGCATCACGAGTTGACGGCAAAGATAGCCTTGGTCCGTATAGCTGGTATCGTCATCGATGAAAGTTCGATAAATGCGATTGAAGCGTCCGACCGATCTAGTTTCAACAAACAAGCCATTGACCTGATTTGCGAAATCGTAGCCAGTCGTGCCGGCTACGGGCCAACCGTCCGGTAATCGTTCGGCTCCGCTGAGTATTTTTTCGATCACCACATATTTTGCGTCTTTTTTCGTATGTTCCGCCGGTGCTTCTTCCTCTTTGGTTGCTTCGGCGATCCCGCGATCCAGGCGCTCAAAATATTCCGTCGGATCGTACAGACCGTCGGGATGATCCAGTCGCAGGCCGTCTACTTTTCCCTCAGACATAAGCTGAAAAATGAGGCGATGCGTTTCCTGAAAGACGGTTGGATTCTCCACCCTGATTCCAGCGAGATCGTTGGTGTCGAAGAAGCGACGGTAGTTGATATCGTCGGCCGCGACTTTCCAATTGGCCAGGCGAAACACCTGAGCTTTGATCAGTTCATGCAGATGTTCGAAGCTGGGTGGATCGCCGGGATGACCATTTATCTCCGTCACGGCGCTTGCGATGCGTCGCGCGATCTCGGGGGAGTGAGCGCAAAGGGTGGCGAGGCGGCGTTTGTGAATTTCCTTGTCACGGTTCCGCTCCGCGATTCGGGCTGGAGCGATTTCTTGCCTACCCGGTAAATTGCGAAATGCTGTAATAAGGCTTTGAAACTCTAGTGCGTCCGCATTGTCTGAGGTGCGGTCGGAGTCATGCGCGCTGCGCTCCAGAATTTCGGGATATATCTTCGGGTCGATTGGAAAGAGATGCTCCTTATAACCGATCGCGAACTCGCCGCTATTCGGACGAAAACCCAGTTTCAAATCGCCGCTTTCCAGCACAGCACCGTAGTGATCATGGAGGATTGGAATTAGGATTTTGCCGCGCAGCTCATCTTTGAGAGGATGCCAGTCAATGTCAAAGAATGAAGCGTGTATCGACGACTGGCCGTTCTCTAAAACGTCAAGCCACCAGATATTGTCGCTGCCCATCACTCCCATGTGGTTCGGGACAATATCCAGGAGCAACCCCATTTTGTGTTCGTGAAGAACGGCCACGAAGTGTTCGAATTCTTCGGGGCTTCCAATTTCAGGATTCAAGGAATTGTGATCGACGATGTCATAGCCGTGCATACTGCCAGGCCTTGCCTTCAAACAAGGCGAGATGTAGCAATGGCTGATTCCGAGCTTGGATAGATGGGGAATAATCAGGGTCGCTTGGCGAAAGGTGAACTCGTGATTCAGTTGCAGGCGATATGTCGCCACCGGAATTCGCGAGCGAGGTTTCATGTCAGTGGGAACGATACCATTGCAGAGAAAGATGGGAGTCAACAACAGGATAGCGTTTAAACAGTGGGCAATCGCTAAAAGCGGGGAGCATCGCGATGTCTCACTTCATTATGGCTTCTTGCTGTTGCCGTTCAACCGCCGCTCGATCTGCACAATTTCCATCAGCACAATCATCGATCGTGCTTGTAATGGATAAGCTGTTCCAGGGTCCAGGGTTTCTCCTGTCTTGAGGCCGTTGTCGCGAGAAGTGTCCATCCACGCCAGCCAACGCCCATGGTTGTCGGATGATGGCAACGTAAACTCAGCGTCGGCGTCGTTAGCGTTCAGAAGCAGGAGAAAAGTGTCGTCAGTCATTCGTTGCCCGCGTTCGTTCGTCTCATCGAGGCCATCGCCCGAAAGCAGCATGCCGAGACATCGAACGGAACTGTCGCGCCACTGATCCTCGGTCATCTCCGTTCCACTTGGATTCAACCAAAGCACATCTTTCACGTCGGCACCCTTGATGGGACGGCCTTGAAAGAATCGGCGACGATGGAAAATAGGATGCGCTTTCCGCAAACCGATCATGCGGCGAACGAATTGCAGCAAGTCGCGGTCCTCGGGGCACATTTCCCAATTCAACCAACTTGTAGGATTATCCTGGCAGTAAGCGTTGTTGTTTCCGTTCTGAGTTTGACCGATGCTATCGCCGGCGGAAATCATCGGAACGCCCTGCGACAACAATAGCGTCGCCAAGAAATTGCGCTTTTGTTTTGCCCGTAGCGCCAAAATGTTCGCGTCATCGGTGGGGCCTTCCACACCGCAATTCCAACTTAAGTTGTTGTTTGTGCCATCGCGATTATTTTCACCATTCGCTTCGTTGTGTTTCTCGTCGTAGCTAACGAGATCTTGAAGAGTGAAACCATCGTGGGCGGTAACAAAATTCACGCTGGCATAGGGGCGGCGTCCGCTGTGCGCGTAGAGATCACTGGATCCCGTAATTCGGTAAGCTAAATCGCTGACCCTCCCTTGGTCGCCTTTCCAGTAAGCGCGCACCGTATCGCGGTAACGGTCGTTCCATTCCGCCCATCCGACAGGGAAATTGCCGACTTGATATCCGCCCTCGCCGAGGTCCCAAGGTTCGGCGATGAGCTTGACTTGAGAGAGCACGGGATCCTGGTGGATGATGTCCAGAAAGGCGCCGAGCCGGTCCACTTCATGCAGTTCGCGAGCTAATGTCGCGGCGAGATCAAACCGGAATCCATCGACGTGCATTTCCAGCACCCAATAGCGCAAGCTGTCCATAATCAATTGCAAGACCCGTGGATGCCGCATGTTCAGGGTGTTGCCCGTGCCTGTGTAGTCCATGTAATGGCGAGGACTGGTCGGAATGAGACGATAGAAAGTACAGTTGTCGATGCCTTTCAAGGAAAGAGTTGGACCGAGGTGATTGCCTTCCGCCGTGTGGTTGTACACAACGTCAAGGATCACTTCGATATCCGCGGAGTGCAGGGTCTTCACCATCGTCTTAAATTCGTGAATCGAGTTGCTGGCCAGGTATCGGTTTTCCAGGGCGAGGAATCCGATGGAGTTGTAACCCCAATAATTTCGCAGGCCGCGATCCGTGAGCTGGCGGTCGTCCACGAAACTATGCACAGGCATGAGTTCGATCGATGTCACTCCAAGCCGCGTGAGGTAATCCACTACGGGCGCGGTAGCGAGCCCAGCGTACGTTCCGCGAAGGCGCTCGGGCACACCCGGATGGTTCATCGTGAAACCCTTGACGTGTAATTCGTAAATCAGAGTTTCGTGCCATGGAATCGCGGGCGGTTTGTCAGCGCCCCAAGTGAACGCAGAATCGATTACCTGATTCTTAGGCATGCCTCCAGCGTTATCCCGGGTGTCGAAAGAAAGATCCTCTTCTTTTGAACCCACCACATATCCAAAATGTGAATCGCTCCACTCGATCGCACCCTGGACCTGTTTGCCGTAGGGATCGAGCAGCAATTTGTGTGGATTAAATCGGTGGCCTTTTTCCGGTGCATAAGGCCCGTGAACGCGATAGCCGTACAGTTGTCCTGGGCGGACCTGCGGCAGATAGCCGTGCCAAACCATGTCAGTCTGTTCGGGGAGTTGAACGCGAAGGGTTTCGCTTTTCCCAGAGTCGTCGAATAAACACAACTCGACTTTTTCGGCGTGTTCAGAATAAAGCGCGAAATTAACGCCCTCTCCGTCCCACGTGGCACCCAAGGGATACGGGCGACCCGGCCATACGATCGGATGGTTCTGGTCTGACATGGAGTCTTGAAAGTTTTGCAGCTCTCTAGCGGACGGCCTCGATTGTTGAAACCCGGTTCCGATCTCGTCTATTTTGACACTCTCGCCTAACAAATATATAGCTCGGGACGAAGCGAATCGTGTCAGGCGCTTCATCCCGAGCTTGGGTGCAGTTAGTTCGTTAGCTCAAAGAGATCAATCAGGTGGTTACTGTGGCGGGGGAGTTGTCGTCGTGGTCGTCTGGCTCTGCCCTGACTGTCCAGGTGCGGTGGTCGTGGTTGTAGTCTTTTTCTCTTTTTGAGCCTTCTTGTGATTGTGCTTGTACTGCGTGGTGCTCTCGTCCGTTTGCGTCGTCTGAGTCAGGGGCGGCGTAGCGGGCGTGGTTGTCGTGGTCGTGCTCTGAGTTTGGGATGGGGGCGGCGTTTGTGTCGTTGTAGTGGTCGTTGACTGGGTGGTGTCTTGGGCAACTGCGGGTGACAGCATCGCTGCTCCCAGCGCTACTCCGACGAGCGGCACAAACAAAAACGTTTTCAAGTTCATGACATTCTCCTTAATAATTGTGTGTGCGGTCGCAAACGAATCGCTTTCAGCGAAGATGAACCGCTATTTTTTTGCTATCTCTTTATTCGAATCAATCGTGGGACCAAGACTATTGGACGGTCGAAGGATGTCAAATCAGGCAAATACTGTATTTCGGGGAATCTTCTAGGATATGACGTACCCGCAAACGTCTGAGGACGACAATTTGGTGCTGGGAATTTCCGCAAGGAATGATGCCAGCGGATTGGAGTGTCTGCTAACTTCCTGAGTTGACCATCATCAGAGCAAACAGCGCGGGCAGATAGATCACAGTGGCTCGAAGTAGCCGGCGGGCCGACGGTTTCGACGCGGGTGCAGTGACCGCAAGTTGTGGATAGGCCATTCCCATTGATACACGGAATAAGGCGGCGCCCATCAGGACGGCTCCAATTAAATACAGTCGTCCAGCCATCCCCATCGCGACTGGCAAGAGGCTCACCGGAATCAATGCGGCGGAATATGCCAGGATTCGCCACACGGTGGATTTTCCGTCGGACTCAACGACAGGCAACATTCGAATCTCGCCTTGCGCGTAGTCCTCGCGATACAGCCATGCGATCGACAAGAAATGGGGAAACTGCCAGACAAACATGATGGCAAAAAGAATCAGGGCTTCGGGATCGAGTTGCCCGCGCGCTGCCGTCCAGCCGAGGACCACCGGCATGGCGCCTGGGAAAGCTCCCACAAATGTGCACACGGGAGAAATTTTCTTAAGGGGTGTATACGCGGCGAGGTATGTAAGCGATGTCAGGAAAACTAATATGCCAGTGAGTAGGTTCGCATACACGACGAGGTAGATTGACCCACCCAATGTCAGGACGAGTCCAACGATGACCGCACGGATTTTCGTCATGCGTCCTGCAGGAAGAGGTCGCATTGCGGTGCGACGCATTCGTGCATCCACTTTTGATTCGATCACTTCGTTCAACGCTGCGGTGCCGCTGGACACCATCGCTACGCCAAGCAGCGCGTGAACGAGGCCGAGCGACCACGAGGAGACGCCCATGCGGTGGGCGCCGAAAAAGTATCCCGCCCACGCGGTTAGCACGATGAGAGTCGTGACTCGCGCCTTAGTCAATTCTGCGTAGTCGCGGAGCAACGAAATTAAATTATGCAATCAGGACCCCTGACCTACGGCTCGATAGACGAAACCACTTGCTGAAAAGCGATTGTGATGACGGCAAAATAACCTAGTCCGTGCCTCCTGCCGCAGGCACGCTGAAGGTTTCGGGTGGATCAAAATAGCATTGGTGCCACAAGGCAGCATCCGACAATGAGCCCGCCTTCCATTGCTGGACGGTCGAGAGCGTGGCGGCAATCATGCCGCCGTCAATGGAATCGAAAATCAATACGATCCCGGAAAGTTCTTGCGCTCTAGCGGCCAAGTCCCCGTAATTCTTGTCGATCAGAGACTTGGCATATTCCAATTTCGCTGGCGCCCCACTATCTTTTTCGTTCTCCTGGATCTTCTGCACTGAAATTATTTTTACGTTCTTGCCTCGGAGCGGACCCCAGTCTCCTGGGAAGGGCGCAGTCTCTTCTCTCGTTACTTGAAACAGGTCGGCCGCGACCAGCTTGGACTTCGCGACACTCTGCGGGATGTCGGAGATACCCTCCGGCATTTCCAGGCTGGTGCGCCAGATCCAGCCGCGGGACAAGCCTGAAATTCGTACGTGGACCCAATCAGCATTAAAGTCCAACATCTCAAACTCATCATGAGCGCTGGCTAAAAATAAATTCTTGCCGTTCAGACTAGGCGAAGCGACCACTGGAGTTCCTGATTTCTTAACTGCGACCAAGTTTTTTGGGTGCGCCTGATTCTTCAGAACATCTTCTAAGCTCGTCGCCTCGGTTTGTAGAGCCGTTTGTGCGGGGTCCGCCGGCTTCAGCGAATTTTTTGATTCGGCTAACTGTTGGGCTGACAATCCCTGTCGTATTTCTAAAGGAGGGTTTGAAAATGGGCGGTTGCTATCTGGAGTGGTAGCGGCAGAAGTAGTGGGAGCAGAAATCTCAGATTGCGGAGTCGCGATTTCCGCGTTCTGATTGAACTTGCTTTTCCCTATCGGAGTCGTCGCGCTCGCGCTGCTGGTTAAGGCCTCACTCAATTGATCCAAGAGATCGGATTCGAGTCGGCCATTCGACGTCACCAGTTGGTATCCCGCGCGCGATGCGACGGGGTCGGCATACCAGGCCGTCACTTTCGTATTCACACGAACGAGAGATCCACCGGAGGCCGTCGCTGTCACCTGCACTGCGGATTGATAGAACGCGCGCTGGTAGCGGCTCAACGGATGCTCGCCCGGAAGCGCGAAACCCTCTAGAGCCGGCAATCGTCCGCTCATTGAAGATTGCAGGTCTTTGAGTGCGCGTTCCACCACGACCTTCGGCTGACGGTAAGTACGCTCGTGAGTGTCGGTAGCGTCACTCCGGCTGGCATCGTTGGAATGAGTTTGCGCATCGCTCTTTTTTCCACAAACGATCGCGGTCACCGTCCACAGCAGCAACGGGATCATGACCATAGCGAACCTTGCTGGGCGGGGCTGCTTCATGGCAACTGCTCCAACTGCTCGCGAAGGATCCATCCGTGCTGGCCATCGTGAGTTTCGACGCCATACCAATAGGTGGTGGAGATGACGATGAGGACTTCAGCACCGGGTTCCAACGATTTCAGGGTATTTGCTGTGTGGAATGGAGCGGCCTTTAAAGGCGCCCCCGGATTTTTCACCAACCGTTCGACTTGGTGACGCAACTCCACAACATGCTGTTCGAGCGATACCGGGGAGTCGTAGGAGTAGTTCAGCAGAGGAGCAACCGGTGCGGAGGGCATAGTGTCCGCGGGTGCGCCTGGATTGCTGCTACTGTACATCGCAGTGGCGGGAGGCGTACTCAATAACACCGTGTCGTTATTGCTTGCCGAAGTTTCTGCCGGTCTGTTTTGTTCTCCCGACTCGTTGGGCGACCCGCCAGTCCCGACCAAGCCAAATTGTTTCTTTGCCGCGTACTCTTGTTTCTGGCGCAATGCCTCCGCGGTTTCTTTCTTCATCAGCTCTGCTGCTTCCAGTTTCGACTCGATGTCCTGATACTCGTTGCTCTCAACCGAGCCATTGGATTGATGCGTGGCGTGGCGATAGTCCTCAACAAAAATTGCGTCGATGCGGAGAACAGTATTCTGATTGCCTTGCGGTTGTACGACGTAGCGCACCGCGAGAGTTCCTACATCGCCGCTGTCTTTAAAGTTTCGCGGATCGAGAGCCTGCAGTCGTACCTTGTAGAAGACCTTGCCACCCTCTGTCCAAGTTGGAAACACGGAGGTACTCGGGACTGACGTGGCTCCCGAAACGAACTCATCCTTGTTGTACTCCTTGGTGCCTCGGATGATGGTGTTCTGTGCGACCTCCTCTACCACCTTGACGACTTCCGGCTCGGGATGAGGGATATTGACGATCAGTCCCGCTCCGTACTCCAGCACATCTTTTTCTCGGCCGTAGGCTGGGATCGTCGCGAGACACAAGAGAAAGAATAGGGCGGTGAGTTGGGGCAAAGCACGAAAAATTACGTTAAATCGGGAGGAATTCACGCAGCCGTCCAGATCCTTACCGCGAAAAATCTCGTCCCAATTCACGACTGGCTCCGCTGATGGTGCGTATTCCTGTTGCAGAGTCTCATACACAGGGTCGATTGCTGTCAACTACGTTCGATGGGAACCATTTTCCGGTTGTCAAGCTCGTTTGGGGTGAGGATGTAAACAAATTGTAAAAAATAATTTACCAACCTATTGCAAGTGACTACACACGGTAGTAATATCCGTCGCCGTAGGGTTTCAAAGCAATTTTTGTTGTACAGGTTCCGTGAAGCGTTGATCACCGCGTTCGTGATTACGCGACGTTAGGAATTCGGTGATTGCCCGAATGTGCTTTAGCTTTTCAAAATACCAAGTCGTAGTCTGAGGAGTGCAGCATGCGTATGTGGGCGCAGTCTTACCTCTGCCAGAAATCGCAGCGCGTTTCTTCCATCCTCGCCGCTGCTTTCGCGTTCATCTTTCTGATTCTGGGTTCGAGCCAGCAGGCCAACGCGATCCCGGCCTTCGCCAGAAAATATGGTTTGCGCTGCTCAGCCTGCCATGAAAGTTGGCCGATGCTGAACTTCTTTGGACAAAAGTTCAAAGACAACGGCTATCAGTTGATGAATGATCGTGATTCGCCGATTTGGCAGAATCCAGGCTACTGGCCGATTACGTTCCGCATCCTTCCTGTCTGGCATCGGATCAGCACCAACAAGGTTGCGACCGACCAGAGCCCGACCGGGGAGCAGAAGATCACTTCTTCTGGATTTGACCTTAGCGGTCTGGACTTCCACACTGGCGGCACCCTCGAGAAAAATTTCTCCTTCTACGTTCTCCCCTCCTCTGACGCAACCGCATCCTTCCACTTTGAAACCGTTATGGCGAGGCTCGACAACGTTGCGGGTAGTTCGTGGTTGAACGTAAAGTTCGGCAAGTTCGAGCTGGACAATCTGCTTTCCGAGAAACGCATTCTGACGCTGACCGGAAATGGCGGTATCTATCAGCTCTATCACTTCATTCCTGCTGGCGATGGAAACGTCTTCGGTCAAATGGGAGACAACCAGCTTGGCGTCGAGGTGATGGGTCACTCCTACAACGACAGAACCCGTTATTCGGTAGCTCTGTTGAGTTCGAACGATGGACAGGTTGGCTTGCCGTACGGCGCCGAATCCTATTCCACGTTCATTACCGCAAGTCAGGCATTCGATGCTGGCAGACTTGGCGTGGATCGTGTCGGCTTCTACTTGATGGCCGGTCAAGCACCGACCGGTTGGCTCACCACTGGCGGCGCCCCAATACCCGGATCGGGCTACAACAATAAGGGCTACAGTCGTGAAGGCTTCGTTGGACAGTTCTACTTCGGGCAGCATGTTGACGTGACAGTCGTTACTCAGCACGGCGAAGACAGCGCATGGTTTGGCCAAGGTTACGGAGATTTGGTCGACGGGGTCGCAACCCAGAACAACATTCCGGGCGTTTCTGTGCTCCCGATGGGTTCGCGAAATCCGACCTGGAATGGCGTTCTCGTCGAGCCACACTACGTAGTAAGTCCGCAGATGATTTTGTTGGCACGATACGAAACGATTCGCATGTCGCAGCAATCCACACCGGGATCGCCATCGGATCTCGGAAATGTCACGACCTACACAGCTGGCTTCCGTTACAACCCATTTATGACGAGCCGGGCGGGCTTCGCGTATCACGGCGAGTACAACTTGTTTCATCAGGTCGGTACCGCGCCTGATGGATCTACCAACTTGAACAGCAGTGAACTCTTATTTGGATTCGACTTCGACTTCTAACCCCCAGGATGGCCGCCGGAGAACTCAGTTCTCCGGCGTAGATTTCGGTTGAAGGGTGCTGACCATGTCTAGCTCGACTATGAACTGCTTGAAGCCAATGCGATTTATCTGCGCGATTGTTTTCACCGCAATCGTGAGCGTGGCACTTGCCTCTGCACAGGATGCGCCCGACGTGGGCCCCAAGCCACCGCTTGCGGTCAAACCGATGGAGAGCCACATCGGCAACCTCACCGGACACTCCGAGAGCGCGAAGTCTGACTATCGTCGCTACTGCGCGGGCTGTCATGGGGATTACGGCGATGGCAACGGCGAGAATGCGGTTTGGCTCGATCCGAAGCCGCGCGACTTCACGATCGCGACTTTTAAGTGCCGGTCCACGTTGACCGGAACGCTGCCTACGGACCAGGATCTTTACAACACCATCCAGCGCGGCCTGACTAATTCGAACATGCCGATCTGGAATACGTTTTCCAAGCAACAAAGAGCTGATCTCGTCGCTTACTTGAAGATTTTCTCGCCACGCTGGTCGACGGAGAAAGCGGGAGAGCCAATTAAGATTCCCGCCGAGCCGCCGGTCACGATGGATAGCATCGCCCACGGCAAGCTCCTGTTTACAAAGTTGGAATGCTGGAAGTGTCACGGTCCACATGGTGAAGGTGATGGGCCATCCGCCGCGACTCTTACTGACAGCAAGGACAATCCGATTCGTCCTTACAACTTCGCACTGGGCAAAGATGACTCGCGCTTCAAGTGTGGAAACACGAATGAGGACATCTACAAAATCTTCATGACGGGTGTGGATGGAACGCCGATGCCATCATTCGCGGACGTAATTCAGCCCAACGACGCATGGGATCTCGTCCATTTCCTGCGCACGTTACAGGTTCATCGTCACAGCAAGGAGAATGAAATCTTATCTGCTGCGCACGGAGTGATTCCGCCGTACGTCGATAAGAATCCGCCACCAGCAGCCGCTCCTGCCCCCGCCGACAACAAGGCGCCCGGCGGAACACGGTAAGCTAGTTGCGGAATGGATTGTTACAGATTCATTGCAAATTAAAGACCCCCGAAGGAGTTCTCGAATGCGCTCGAAGCCAGTACTACTCGCTCTTTTGACTTTCTTGGCTTGTTCCTCTCTGATGTTCGGCGGAACGGTCAAGGGCAAGGTGACCTACACGGGGACGCCTGCCAGGCAGAAACCAATTGACATGTCCAAAGAGCCGAGCTGCGCCAAGCAGCATGCGACTCCCATTACCACGGAGTCGGTGGTAACCGGTGCCAACAATTCGTTAGAAAACGTCGTAGTGTACGTTTCGGCGGGTGCGCCGGACGAGAGCGCGGCACCGTCGCAGTCAATCACGTTCGAACAGAAAGGTTGTCAGTATATTCCGCACGTGCTGGTGATGCGCACCAATCAGGAATTTAAGATCCTCAACGACGACCAGACTTCGCACAACATCCACCCGCTGGCAAAGGTAAACACGGAATGGAATAAATCGCAGCCGCCCGGATCGGCGCCGATCGTTGCGAAATATGACAAGGAAGAATTTATTCCCGTGAAGTGCAATATCCATCCCTGGATGCACGGCAATTTCGTCGTTCTGAAGACCTCGCACTACGACGTCAGTAAGTCGGGCGGCGAATTCACCCTCCCAAATCTTCCTCCGGGTAAGTACACCCTCACCGCGTGGCAAGAAGATTACGGTACGCAGACGGCCGACGTCACGATCACCGGCAACGAGACCAAGGACGTCAGCTTCGTGTTTAAAGCGAAAGCCTATTAAGCGAGCGTTATTGGTCGATCTAGGCGGAGATGGCTCGTGCATCTCCGCCTAGCTTCCCTAAAAACCCAGACATTCAAAGCTGATTCCACGAGGGCATAGCATCATGGGCAAACTGTTTGCAGTGACTCTTGTCATCATCGCGATTCTTTCCGCGATTCCTATCTTGCGACACACTTGGCCGATTCCAGAGGACATTTCGACCCACGGGCACCTGATCGATGAACAGATGTCGGAGACGATGGCGGAAGCGGGCATCGCCTTTCTCGCGGCGCAATTTTTGCTGGCTCTGTTTGTGTGGCAATCGTCGAATCGTGCGCCTGACGCCAAGTTGAAGAGATTTCCTGGCGGTGCTACTGGGTTGGTACTGGCCGCGTTACTAGTGGTCGGAATCGAAGTGCTCGCGCTCGGAGTATTTGGAGTGAAAGCTTGGGCCAACCAATATCTCACTCCGCCGTCCGCTGACGCTATGAAGATTCAAGTGCAGGCCGGACAGTTTGCCTACTACTTCCGCTATCCCGGGCCGGATGGAACATTCGGTGCGCTTCATCCCGAAATGATCAACGAAGGATCACAGAATTTCTTCGGCCTCGATCCCGAACACGATGCGGATTCCAGGGATGACGTCGTTGCTGCAGAGATGGCTATCCCTGTAAATAAGGAAATCCATCTGCTGATGCATGCCAAAGATGTGGGACATTCATTTTTCGTGCGTGAGTTGCGGGTACAGCAGGACTTTGTTCCGGGATTAGATGTTTCGCTCCATTTCACGGCGACCAAAGTCGGCAAGTACGAAATCGTCTGCACGCAACTTTGCGGACTGGGTCACTACAACATGAAAGCGTATCTCGAAGTGATGTCGCAGGCGGACTTCGATGATTGGATGAAGAAAGAACAGGCTCTGCAGTAGCGCTTGCAAACGCCGCGCTTAGGCGCGGCTAACTGGTAAGTCTCTGAGGTGAGGGTCAATGCACGACATGGCGGCGCATGCGGCGCAACATCATACGGCTCCGACAAGTTTCATCCGGAAGCACGTGTTCAGCCTGGATCACAAAGTAATCGGCAAGCAGTATTACGCCTTGGCGCTGGTCGCTGCTCTGGTGGGAATGGCGCTTTCGTGGCTGATGCGAATCCATTTGGCTTGGAACAGCGCTGCCATTCCTGGACTGCAATTGCTCTCGAAGACCGGCGCCCCCGGCGGAGTGATGACTCCGGAATACTACCTCCAACTGATGACCATGCACGGCACGATCATGGTCTTCTTTGTGCTTACGACGGCGCCGTTCGCGGCGTTCGGCAATTATTTTCTGCCCATCCAGGTCGGCGCAGAGGACATGCCCTTCCCCCGTTTCAACATGATGTCCTTCTGGGTCACGTTTACGGCGTTCCTGGTGTTGGTGTCGTCATTCTTTATCGGAGACGGTCCGACACTGGGAGGATGGACGCAATACGCTCCGCTGAATTCAGTGGGCTCGGTTGCAGGTCCGGGACAGGGAGCCGGCGTAATTCTGTGGATGATATCCATCGCGCTATTTTGCGTTGGACAGTTGCTGGGCTCGTTGAACTTTATTACGACGACGCTGGATCTTCGAGTCAAAGGCATGAGCCTGATGCGACTGCCGCTGACTGCTTGGGCATGGTTCATTACTTCTTGCATGGGGCTAACGGCGTTTGCAGTACTCATGCCAGCGTGCATTCTCGTCATTCTCGATCACGTCGCGGGAACCAGTTTCTTCGTCGCATCGAATCTCGTGATCAACGATCAGCTGCAGCCGCACTCTGGTGGATCCACACTGCTCTGGCAGCATCTTTTCTGGTTCTTTGGACATCCCGAGGTTTACATTGCGATCGTGCCGGGCATCGGAATCGTTTCCCACATTCTGATCACCAGCATGCGCAAGCCGATGCTGAGCCAGCGCGTACTTATTTATTGCATGGGCGCTCTCGCGGTGCTCAGCTACATGGTGTACGGGCATCACATGTTTGTCAGCGGCATGAATCCTTATTCGGCGCTGGCATTTTCGTTTCCGACCTTGGTGATCACGATCCCGGCCACGATTACGGTGTTGATCTGGGTCTTTAGTTTGTACGGATCCAAGTTACGCATCAATTCAGCTTCGTTATTTTCGCTGGGATTTATTTCGATGTTCGTCAGTGGCGGCGTCAGCGGATTCTTTCTGGCGCAGCCTTCGATCGACATTCAGTTGCATGGTACATACTTCGTCGTCGGCCACTTCCACATGGTTATGGGCGTGGCTGCGATGTTCGGCATCTTCGCTGGAACTTATTTTTGGTTCCCGAAAATGGCTGGGCGCATGATGAGCGAGACTCTCGGCAAACTTCATTTCTGGCTGAGCTTCGTAGGGACTTACTGTATCTTCATGCCATTCCATTATTTGGGGATGGTTGGAAACGTCCGTCGCTACGCATCGTTCGTGGACGACTATTTGCAACCGTTGATTCCGGTACATCGCTACATCACGATCGCAGCGCTTTTGACCGGCGCGGCACAGCTGATTTTTGTCTACAACCTTATTCACAGCCGCTTCTGGGGCAAGCCCGCTCCGGATAATCCGTGGGAAGCGACTTCGCTGGAGTGGAGCACGGCTACGCCGCCTCCGTTTGATAATTTCGGCGGCAAACATCCCGTGGTGTATCACGATCCGTATCAGTACGGGGTCAAGAGTTCAGTGGGTGATTACGTGATGCAGACTTCGCCGGAGCAAGTTGCGACCGACCACGATGAGAAGTGATTTAACTAACTAGTTAGTTAAATGAATTAATTTCCTATGGCAACTACAGTACATGAACCGCCCAAGATCGACTCCAGCCGTTTGCCTGATGCTCAGCGTTCGGATCGAATTACGGATAATGGCGGTTGGCGAAATCTGGTTCCGGCGGGAGGAGACGTCCGGACCGCGTTCAAATATTCTCCGCCGCCATCCGCTACCGGCATCTGGGTCGTGATTTTTGCGATCACGATGATGTTCGCGGCGTTCACGAGCGCGTTGTTTGTGCGCAAGGGATCGTCTCTAGACTGGCAGGGCTTTACGTTGCCGCCGATCCTCTATTTCAACACCCTGCTGCTTGTTGCCAGCGGAGTCACGTTGGAAATCGCGCGTCGTCGCGTGGCTACATTCATGGGCGGTGTGAGGAGTCAGTTGGAAAGTCCTGCGCGATGGTTGTACATCACTTTGGCGCTAGGCCTACTCTTCGTGGCCGGACAGTATGTCGCCTGGTCTCAGTTGAGAGCCCGCGGACTCTATCTGGCAACGAATCCCAGCAGTTCATTTTTCTATGTACTGACTGTTACTCACGTCCTGCACGTTTTAGGTGGACTCGGCGGACTGCTGTATGTGATCCGCAAGCTGAGTAAGTCGAACCTGCGAAGAAGCCAACTCGACGCGACGGCTCGCTACTGGCATTTTATGGGTGGGCTTTGGATTTACCTGCTCTTGCTGTTATGGGTGAAGCTTTAGCAGATTGAATATTTCGTGATGGATCGTTTGACTGAGTAACGGGAGGCGATGTGAGCCAAGCGGATTTGACCATGGAAACGCACGGGACCGGACTGATGGTAGGTCCCGCGTTTTCTATTCCTACGAAAAAGCTGGCGATGTGGCTGTTCATCATCGCCGACACGATGACATTCGCGGCGTGTCTCGTGGCTTACGGATTCGTGCGCAATGGCTCTCCGAATTGGCCACGGCCATTCCACAGCATCCTCAACGTGTCGCTGATGACTTTTATTCTGCTGACGAGCAGCTTAACGATGCTACTGGGAGTGCGGGCGGCGAGGTTGGGTGACAAAGCGGCCGCGTTCCGCTGGACGATGATTACGGCGGCGGCGGGAATTCTATTCGCGTTGCTACATATCAGAGAATGGATGGGGCTGATCGACGAAGGCATGACGATGTTCAAGAATCCCTGGGGCACTGGACTCTTCGGCGCATCGTTCTTCACGGTTACTGGCTTGCACCTTACACACGTTACCGGCGGCATTATCGCGCTGATCGTTGTAGGGCTTCGCTACAGGGGTGGACGCTATAACGCGGACGATATCGAAATCCTCGGTCTGTACTGGCACTTCGTAGATCTGGTGTGGATGTTCGTTGTGCCGTTGGTCTACCTGTTGAATCTTGCACACTAGATTGGAAGAGTTTGGAAAAGTCAGGAGCGAAGGCCATGGCAACGACACAAGCGCAAAACGGGACCGCTGAGGGAATTGGAAAAATTCTCTTTATCTATATTTGTCTGTTGGTGTTGGCTGGTTTGCAATTTGTAATCGCCTACCAAAATATTGATACGTCGCAAATGTTGATGCGGATGATGACGGTTGCGATCATCGAAGCTGGATTGGCGGGCATGTTCTTCATGCACTTGTGGTCCGAAAAGCGCGGTTTTATGCTCTTTGTAGTGGTATTTACGGTTTTTGTTCTTCTAGCGATGCAATACGGATGGACCGATAGTTCGAGGATGGTGGTGGGAGCGCCGTTTTCAAAGTTATGACGCCGCGAATCTACAAGCAGACGTTGTCGCAAATGCTGTTCCGAACTCGGTTAATGAAGGTTGTGCTCGCCGGGCTGACCCTCCTCGCTTCCTCGCTTCCAGCTTTCTCACAAGGTTGCGCGCTGTGCTACACGTCAGCGGCTTCCTCGGGCAATCGAATGATTCAGGCACTGCAAAGTGGAATTCTGATTTTGATCGTCCCACCAACACTCATGTCTGTCTTGATGATTTTTATCGTGTATCGGAAACGCAATCAGTTTCGTAACGACGATGCTTCGTAGATGCTAGCGATGGGTAAAATCTAAAAGAGTAACTTTCCACTATTTGAATTCTGCTCGATGTATTTCTTGCTGTTGAATTTCTTTCCAGTGCTGGCGCCTGACATGTAGCGAATCAGCCCAAAGATAGGGCGATCAAACCAGGGCCGGTCGAATTTTCCTACGATTGACCACGCAATTCCCGCGTAGCCGTTGGGATCGCGGCCATCGAGTTCGTATTTATCATTGAGTTGTACAGCAATCTGATACGCCTGCGCTGCTGACGGGCTCCATTCCAGAATTTTTTTCGCCCAGTACATCCGCAGGTAGTTGTGCATCCAGCCAGTGTTCGTCATCTGACTTTGAGCCGCATTCCAAAGTTCATCGTGAGTTTCGGCGTGCTCCAATTGCTGCTCGCTATAGAGAACGGGACGATCATCGTTCGCGTGCGCTGCCAAAGTACGATGGGCCCACGGTTCTCCGCATTCAAAATTGTCGTAGTTAGGATTGAAGCGAACCAGGTTCACCGCCAGTTCCCGCCACGTAATGATTTGGTTTAGGAACGCCTCTTTGTCTTCTTTCGGAGCGTCGGCCTTTTCGACGGCCAGCGCAACCGTGATCGGACTGATATGTCCGAAGTGCAGATACGGCGAGAGGCGGCTGGTTCCGCTCAGCTCTGGTTTGTTGCGGAGGGTCGCGTAGGATTGCAATCCGTTCTTAAGAAAGTTATCCAATAATCGCAGAGCCTCTTTTGTGCCGCCGCGAAAGCCCGAGACTGGACCCACTGAAGTATCGAGCGGCCAATTCTGGGTGATATCAAATCCGGTATCAAGCGATTGAATTTCTGCGGGCTGATGCCATGCAACTTTCGCTTTCACGGTTGGGGATGCCACCAAAAAGCGCCCGAGCAACGCCTGCAATCGTGGTCGGATGATATGCGCTGCGTATTGTTCTTTCTGGAGTAGGTAGGAGGGCACGATAACGTCCGCGTCCACTGTCCACAAGGGCAGCACTAGCTTTGTTGCAGCCTTGCGCCGCCACGAGTCGAGCTCACGCATCGGATTCTCATCACCGATCACGAGGGCAGCATTTACTTCTGTGCAGAATTTGATCAGGCTGTGTTCGGGGAACCGCCGCAGAATGAATCCGATGTTTCGCCGCTCTAGAGCTTCGGCGATGTCCGGAATGCCTTCGTTCAGGAAGCGATAGTGGCGCAGGTTGGCGTGGGGATAATAGGGGACGGGCGCGAAGAAAACGACCACTGGCTTTCCCAGTGCATTAGCGGCTTCGACCGCAACATCGAGCGCAGGATTATCCAAACCGCGCTGTGCCCGCTGCATCCAGTACACGACACAAGTGCCGTTGGGGGACGGAGGTCCTGAGCGCCGCACGGTCACGCGCGGATCGCTAGCCAGTCGACTTAGATCGTCCAATGAAAGCCATCCATTTGAAGTTCTTCAGGATATTCAGATCACATCAACCAGGATGGCGCGACTTTCGATGCAGAGCCAATGACAATCTCGTCAAATTCGGCTCGGTTCATCTGAGTCAGGACTGCCTCAGCGTCGGTCGCTTCGCGTCTCACTCGTGCTGTTCGGAGCAGGTCGTTTAACAATCCCAAGCGACGGGTGAGATCAAGGATCAGCTCGATCCGTTGCTGGGTGGTCATTTCGCCCGCCAACTCAATTTGTGGAACTACCGGCTTTGCAAACATGAGTCACCCTTTCGCGAACACTTTTCAACTCATCCGATTTAACAGTAGATCAACCGCTCTTCACTAAGAATCAAATACTCAAAGGCTGTCGCTCTGGTTTGAATCACGCGACAATAAGTGGGGTGCCAATTGCTTTTGGAGAAAACACCTCCAGCGGCATTCACCGCTCTTCAGTTGCGAAACACGTAGTGCGATACGAGCCATTCCTGGCCTCCGCGGTAACCCCATAGTTCCGCGCAAGCCATGAAAAAGACGCGCCAGTGGACGAACCAACGAAGAGTTTCTGCTTTCGCTTGTTTCAACGGAAGCCTTTTAGCATAGGTCTCAGCGAAAAGATCAAGTATCTCCGGGCGATTCGCGTCCATGTTGTTAAGCCAGGCTTCGGCAGTCTTTTGGTAGTGAGTACCGTTCACTTGCCAATGGTTTTGTAATCGCAAATCGCGCTGGAAATACAAGAGCAAATCGTCGCTCGGCATGATCCCGCCTGTAAAGAAATGGCGAGCCATCCAATCGCTTTCATCTTTAATGTCGAAGGGATAAGCAAACCGCGCATTCGTAAAAATGTGGACGAAGAGTTTGGCACCCGGTCGCATCCATGAAGAAATACGCTGTAGCAACATTTCGTAATTCCGCATGTGTTCAAACATTTCGACTGAGACCACGCGATCAAATTTCGCGGCCGCTTCGAAGTCGTTCATGTCTGCGGTGAGGACGGTCAGGTTATCGAGACATCGCGCCTTGGCTTGGGCATCGATGAACCGCTTTTGGGAAGAAGAATTGGAAACGCTGACAATGGTGGATTGAGGAAAGCGTTCCGCCATCGACAGAGAGAGCGATCCCCATCCGCAGCCGAGTTCAAGCACTCGCTGACCGTTGGCCAATTCCGCGCGTTCCATGGTGAGAGAGAGCATCGCTGCTTCCGCTTGATCCAGGGTAGTGGTACCGTCCTGCCATAGTGCGGAGCTGTACTTCAGGTGCTTGCCAAGTGCTAATTCGAAAAAGCGTGCAGGGACTTCGTAGTGCTGAGCGTTCGCAGCCGCAGTTTCAATCGCGATTGGCCCGTTCTTTAACTCCTGAATGAATTGCATCAAATGGGACTGCTGCATTTCCGGTGAGGCTTTGGTCTCGTCCCGCAAACGTTGACGCAGCAGACGTCGTATGCCGGCGCGGATCAGCAAATCGGGAACCAAGTCGCGCTCGAGTAAAGCGAGGTCCCATGAACTTTCTCCCGCTCGAGAATGCGCCGATGTGGTCCGTGTCATCGTTTGTGTGTCGTTCATATCGCAATGCCTTTCATGGCGATCATTGAAGAAGAGGGATTACTTGTGGTCTTGGGTGAGCGCTGCGCTTAGACTCGCGGCCTTGGCTTCATCGAAGATGCCTTGCGATCTCCACAAGACGTCGCCATTCCGATTGACCAGAAATTCGTAGATCGTCTTTTGATCATCGATAAGAAGCGCTTCGCAAAACGGCTTCTTATCCAGATATAAAGTGATGGTGCGTTCGCGTGCATTGCGATCTGGTATGCCTCGCCGCATGCCGCTATCAATGAACCAGCGTGTGAGGGCCATCGGCCTCTCGATCGTGGGCAACTCGTAATATTGAAAGTTCAGACGACCCGAGCCTTGGTTCAGATTTTCGAATCGTTTCATTTCTCGGAGCCAGGTATCGACATCTTTTTGCTGCTCTCGCTCGAAGGCCACCAAGAGAAGATTGTTGTCGCCTTCGAAATCGGTGGGCAAATTGAAAGAACGTTTTTCGAGGTTGGATGCCGTTAGGGTGGGGAAGTGCCCCATCCGACGGCTCTCCGTCGATGCCACGGCCATGGTTCCTCCAAAATACAGCGTTAGCGTGAAAATAATAGTCGTTATAACGACTATTATTGTGGTAGCCGCGACTTGTCTATCCTGCTTCCTTATGGTCGATAGCAGATGTTTGCTCACGCTGCTGACTTCCTAAACCATGGGACAAAGGCGCTCGTGGTCTGCTGATAGCGACGGTAGGCATCGCCCTTGCTGCGTAGCGCCTGCGCTTCGGTCGCGGGAATTCCAGTCACACGAAAGAGGAAATAGAACATCAGCAACGGGCAGATGATGGCGAGCCATCCATAAGGAGAGGCAATGGCAAAAACTGCCCATGCCAGCCACACCAGCCACTCGAAGAAATAGTTTGGGTGCCGCGAATACTTCCAGAGTCCGCGTTGACAGACTTGTCCATTGGACGACGGATCGCGCTTGAAAGCTGCGAGTTGTGCATCGGCGATCGCTTCGCCAGCGATTGCTACCAACCAAATCGCGACGCCCACGTATTCAAGTGGCGACATCGTCGGCGCGGGATTCAGCGCAGCCATCAGGAAGGGAAGCGAGAGTACCACGTCGAGCAGTCCCTGGAATTCGAAGAACAGTAAGAACTTGAGTGGGAGGTTCGTCTTCCACTGTCGGCGCAGTTCCTGATAGCGGCCTTCTTCGGGTTCACCGACAATGCGCACCAGCAAATGAATACCGAGGCGGATTCCCCAAACCGCAGCCATCCCTGCCATCAACCATTTGCGCGCTACGAAGCCGGAACCGAGCACTGCATAGGTGACGGCTAATAGCGGTACGCCGAATGCCCATCCGGGATCAACGACGCTGGCGTTGTTAGTCCGCAGATGAACGAGCCATAGCACGAACATCATCGCCAGTACGAGCGCAGCGCCTGGCAGAACGAGATGGAGAACGGAATGGAGCATCTAAAACCCAAGAATGCACTAGCGTAGCGGTATCAATGTCACAAACTCTAACGCCCGACTTTCAGAACTAGATCAGAAAGTGGCTCTTCCGATCTCAACTTAAAAAGTTGGAGGAGCACGTAACCTGACATCGCGATATTTCCCAACGACATGATCAGGACAAACCAAACTACTTTTGCGAGCAGTCCGCGTTCTTTAAAACAGACCCAGACAAAAAATGTAAGAAATCCAAAGTAGGCATCAAACAATGTCGCGACTGCCCAAGGGCTATCGCTCCAGCTAAATTCCGATCCGGCCAGCCGCAGGGGCTTGTGCAGGCTGACGTAGGAAGTCATGACAATCATCCAAATGAAAATGGCACCGAAGATGATTTTCAAAAATAGCCGCATAAGTTCTCAGTCCCTATTCCGAATCAAGTACGGGGATACCCACTAATAAGTACGTCCGTGAGCGAGCTGCGGATTGTTCCCGGAAACGCTAAAACCTGGCGCCCAGCGCCGACAACTGTTGTTCTAGAGCGACAAAATCGTTCAGCACCAGCCAGCGAGATCCCGCAGTAGCGCGCTCCAGTCCAAGCGCAGGCGGGCCACCCAGCCACAGCGCGGTGGATCGTTGGGCCTTGCGGGCAATAAAGTTCAACTCCTGCAAAAGGTCGGGACCGGGAACACTACTGAGGCTCAGCAGCACCACATCCGCGTCACTTTTTCGTGACGCCCACACGATGTCCGCGGCGGGCAAGTCGGATCCCAAATAAATCACGCCAAGGCCGCCGACCGCGGTCAGCATGGCAGCGGCAAGATTGGCGAATCCGTGGCGCTCATTTCGGGGCGTCGCTAACAACACACGAGCCGGTGGATTGGTTGGCGAATACGTTCGGACCATCGAAGCGAGCAGCGCGCTGAGCAGGTTGGTCAACATGTGCTCCTGAGCAATACTGCATTTCCCGGCGTGCCAGCGTTCGCCGATGATCCGCATCAGAGGCAGTGCTGCTTCATGCACAAAGTCTCTAGGACTGGCCATCGCAGTGGCCAGACGGTTGATTTCGCGATCCGTGGCGGCGTAATCGAAGCGTTCAATCTCACGCAGGATGGGCAGTAGCAAATCCTGCGACGCCGCCTCTTTCCGGATCGTTTTCTTGTTCTTGGCGGCGAGAGAATCACCCGCATCGAGAAGCTCGCGCAATTGTCCATCTTTAATCGCAGCGACCTGTCCGATTGCGTGCCCTTGTTCGACCACCTGCCGCAGAAGAATCAGTCGCTTAATTTGCTCCGCGGAATACACACGTCCGCGCGCAGAACGTGAGGGTACAACCGCGCTGTAACGACGCTCCCAAGCCCGAAGCGTGTCGAGGGGAATGCCCGTCAGTTTGGCAGCAGCGCTGATGGGATACGAGGACATTCGATGGGTGGATCGTAACACTGACAAGTATAGCTGTCAATGAATTGTCATGGACAAATGATTGACAATACCTAGGGCGAGATGTACAAGAAGATGAAGGCAATCCGCAGCTAGCCCTGGAAACGTACCTGATACGAAGGGCTCAAAGTGCCCCACCTCAAGGAACTTTCTGTGATCGAGCGCTTGAACCACTACAGTTTCGGGACGGTCATACCGTTCGTGCTACTGCACGCGGGATGCGTAGCGTTATTTTTCATACCCTTTCGTTGGTCGTACGTTTGGCTGATGCTGGCTTTATATGCGGTCCGGATGTTTGGCATCACGGCTGGATACCACCGCTATTTCAGTCATCGCACCTACAAAATGGCCCGAGCATGGCAATTCCTGATGGCGTTCCTGGCTGAGACGTCGGGACAAAAGGGTGTTCTGTGGTGGGCGGCTCATCATCGCGTTCATCATCAGCACGCGGACAAGGAACGCGACATTCATTCACCAGGGCTACGCGGATTCTGGTGGGCTCATGTTGGGTGGGTGCTGTCCAACGACTATGACGGATACGATCCGGCGCTGATCAAAGACTTCAGCAAATTTCCTGAACTGCGCTGGCTTGACAAGCATTACCTAGTGCCCCCCGCAGTGCTTGGCGGATTGCTGCTGGTGGTTGGTGGGACGGGGGCTTTTGTTTGGGGATTTGTTGCATCGACTGTTCTGTTGTTCCACGGGACGTTTGCGATCAATTCGCTGGCGCATCTTTGGGGGTCGCGACGGTTTGATACTCCGGACGATAGCCGCAACAATTTCGTGCTTGCCATCGTGACGCTGGGTGAGGGGTGGCACAACAATCACCATAAGTTCATGTATGCATGTCAGCAGGGGATTCGTTGGTGGGAAGTGGATTTCACCTTTTACGCGCTGAAGGTCTTGAGTTGGTTGGGAGTTACGCGAGACCTGCGTGGCATCCGCCTGCCGATTTCAGAGGGTAATGCGCGATGAGTCGGATCGCGGTGATTGGTGCGGGCATTTCGGGTATGGCTGCTGCTTACCTTCTTAGTGAGAAGCACGAGGTAAGTTTGTTCGAGAAGGAAGATCGCCTGGGTGGCCACACTCACACGCACACGATCGAAACCAGTTGCGGACCGCTGCCAATCGATACGGGATTTATTGTCCACAACGATCGAACATATCCGAATCTGGTGCGGCTATTCAGTCGCATGGGATTGAAGCGACAAAAGAGCGATATGTCATTTGGAGTCTCCTGCCGTCGCACGGGATTTGAATACAGCAGTCGCGGATTGCGAGGACTTTTTGCCGGCGGAAACTGGCATCGTCCTGGGCATTACAAATTTCTCTCGGAGATTGTGCGATTCAACCGGGAGGCGCGTCGCTTACTAGCGGATCCCGCTAGAGCAGATATCACCTTGCGCGACTATTTGCGTTCTCATCAATTTGGCGGAGAGTTTTCCCGCTACTATCTGCATCCCATGGCGGCGGCGGTTTGGTCTATGTCGCTCGAAGAAATTGAAGAGTTTCCCGCCTTGACGTTAATTCGCTTTTTCGACAATCACGGTTTCCTTGGATTAACGACGCAGGCGCAGTGGTACGTGTTGCAAGGTGGTAGCAGCACGTACATTCCGCCGATGACGGCTCCTTATAGGGAGAGGATTCGGCTCGGTGCAAAGATTGGTTCGGTGACTCGGACTGCATCAGCAGTGCAAATTGAATTCACTGATCGAGCGCCTGAGAAGTTCGATCAAGTGGTCTTCGCGTGTCACGCTCCTCAAACGATGCAGTTGCTGCGAGATGCAACGCCGGCTGAGACCCAAGTTTTGGGAAGCTTTCGAACAAGTCGTAACGAAACGGTGCTTCATACGGACTCCCGGTTGTTGCCCACACAACCAGAAGCTCGCGCGTCGTGGAATTACCACCTCGGGATTGAGCGTCGGGCGGCCACTCTGACGTATCACATGAACCGTCTGCAGGGATTGCCGACGAAGGAGGACTATTGCGTCACCCTGAATGACACCGCGTCAATCGATTCGCGGTGCGTTCTGCGCGAGATGACCTACTTTCATCCTCTATATACATTGGACGCGATTCGCGCTCAGGCGCGCTGGTCGGAGATTAGCGGCCGCCATCGGGCGCACTTCTGCGGCGCTTACTGGGCTTACGGATTCCACGAAGATGGGCTGAATTCGGCGATCCGCGTTGCAGAGACTCTCGGCGTTCGTTGGGCTGTTGGCTCGGAGGCGGCGGCGTGATGGAGTCGGGAATCTATTCCGGAACATTGCGCCATCGGCGCTTCAGCCCGGCAGTGCACGAGTTTACCTATCCCTTGTTCATGGTGTTTCTCGATATTGAACGGATGCCTGAGTTGATGGATGTGTCTCCGATTGCCGGGTATAACCGGCGCAACCTTGTTTCGTATCAGGAGCGCGATCACTTCGGAGATCCCGCGAAGAAGCTGCGGGACAGGATGTCGATCGAGGCGCAACGAAAAGGAATTGCAATCCCAGAGGGACGAATTTTCCTGCTCACGCATCTTCGCTACCTCGGATACAACTTCAATCCCGTTTCTTTTTTCTACTGCTACGACCGGAAAGACCGGCTGCAAACAATTATGGCTGAAGTGAACAATACGTTTGGAGAGACGCAAAACTACTGGCTCACACCGGCTGTTGAACTTCCAGCGGGGCTGAACAAGAAATATCGATTTCCAAAGACATTCCATGTGTCGCCGTTTATGAAGCTGGGACACGAATATGAATGGACGTTCACGCCTCCGGGCGAGGGACTGGTGACGGAATGTATCAGTCATGAAGATGGGAAAGTCATTTTCGATTCGACGTTGAAGATGGAACGGAGTGAGTGGTCGCGAGCCTCGCTGCATCGGGCGATTGTGCGGTTTCCGTGGATGACGGCGAAGGTGATTGCCGCCATTCATTGGCAGGCTCTGCGACTGTTGATAAAGCGCGTTCCTGTGGCACCACATCCGGGTGCGGGACATTTTGAACCGGCAACAGCGCGACATTTGGGGGCGTCATGGCGAGCGGAGTAAGTACGAATACCTCTGACAGTATGGTTCACTCACAGAATATTGTTCATAAGATCGCGAGGGCGATATTTCTGAAGACGTTGTCTGGTCTTAGGGACGGGAGTCTGGAGTTAGTTTGTCGCGAGGGCACGTATCACTTCGGAGATCGTCATCAGGGCGATCGTCGTCAGAACGGCGAAAACGAAGAACTTCACGCCGTGGTCGCGGTGAACAACGAACGCTTTTTCCTGCGGGCGCTGCTAGCCGGAGATGTTGGTGTAGGCGAGGCCTACATGGATGGCGATTGGTCCACACCGGATCTGGTGGCCGTAGTACGTTTGGCGGTGCGAAATCTTGAACAGCTTGACGGCAGCAATCGACTCTTTACGGCGTTTCGAAGGGCTGCGGATTTAATCTCTCACCGCAGCAATCGCAACACGCAGTCTGGAAGCCGCCGCAACATTTCTTATCATTACGATCTAGGCAACGATTTTTATCGTCTCTTCCTTGATCGCAATCTGGCGTATTCATGCGCTTATTACGAAAGATCAGATGATTCGCTAGAGCAGGCGCAAATCAACAAGTTCGATCGTATCTGCCGGAAGCTTGAGTTGAACTCTCAAGATCACGTTCTGGAAATTGGGACTGGCTGGGGTGGATTCGCAGCATATGCCGCGGAGACTTACGGATGCCGTATCACCACCACCACCATCAGTCGAGAGCAGCACGAGTACGCACGAGAAATGTTTGCGCGGATTCCGGCGGGCGGAAGAATCGAATTGCTGCTCGAAGATTATCGAAATCTAAAGGGGCAATACGACAAGATTGTCAGTATCGAAATGTTCGAGGCGGTCGGCTATGAACATTACGATGATTATTTCGGAGCCTGCAATCGTCTGCTTAAGCCGCAGGGCGCTATGTTGCTGCAGACCATTACGATTCTGGAGTCGAAGTTCCAGCAGTATCGCAAGCAAAGCGATTGGATCAAGAAATACATCTTTCCTGGCGCTGAGCTGGCGTCAGTGACGGAGATTGAACGATCGCTAGTTCGCGCGACGGGGATGAAGTTATTTAATCTGGAAGATATCGGGATGCACTACTCCTTGACGCTGCGCGAGTGGCGTCGCCGGTTTTTGGATCGGTTGCCGGAGGTGCGTGAGCAGGGTTTTGACGATCGCTTCGTCCGTATGTGGGACTACTATCTCGCCTATTGCGAAGGCGCGTTTCGCGAGGGATACATCGGCGACGTGCAACTGGTACTCACAAAAGTAGCAAACCCGAAGCCGCTGTTTGGCGATAGAAATATCGACGGCGGGACGGCGCACGCTGAACGGGGCGGAGCGTTGGCGAGAGTGTAGCGAACGTGCGAACATAGTTGAGAACAAGTTGAAAGACAGTGCGGACTGCCTGGGAAGACATCGACCGGGTAGTTTCAGAAATTGGGTTTCGCATCTCCGGCCCCGTAGGCGCGAGCCAACACAATTCTCACGAACCGTATTTACTTTGGAGATCATGAACATGAAGACTCTTGCACGATTCGCATTTTGCGTAGCTTTGTTGTCGCTCACTCCTCTCATGCTGTTCGCCGGTTCTGCGCCCGCGATCGGCAGCATGGCGCCGGAATTCACGCTCAATTCACAGGAAGGCTCTCCCATTAGCTTGAAAGACTATCGCGGCAAATGGGTGGTGCTCTATTTTTATCCAAAAGACTTCACCAGCGGCTGCACCATTGAAGCGCATAACTTTCAGCGCGATCTGGAGCAGTACAAACAGAAGAATGCCGTGATTCTTGGCGTTAGCGTTGATAGCGCGGATTCGCACAAGCAGTTTTGCACCAAGGAAGGCCTGAACTTCAAATTGCTGGCCGACACCGACCACAAGGTTTCGAGTGACTATGACTCGCTCACCAACATGGGGCTGGTGAAGTTTGCGGCGCGTCACACGTTCATCATTAACCCCGACGGAAAAGTCGTGAAGGAATACATGGATGTGAATCCGAGCCAGCACAGTGCTGAAGTGTTGGCGGCGCTCGCAGACTTGCAGAAGTAAATAGTGACAATGCAGGGGACGCCGTAGAGACGGGGCAAGCCCCGTCTCTATTCGGCGATTTGTATAACAACTCCATCCCATGAACTCCATCCGATGAAATACGACGCCATCCTTATTACATCGTTCGGTGGTCCTGAGCGTCCTGAGGATGTCACGCCATTTTTGGAGAATGTGCTGCGCGGGAAGAATGTACCTCGCGAGCGCATGCTTGAAGTGGCGGAGCACTACTATCACTTCGGGGGCAAGAGCCCGATCAACGAACAGAATCGTCAACTGATTTTCGCGTTGAAAGACGAATTGGAGCAGCACGGGCCGCATCTTCCGATCTATTGGGGTAATCGCAACTGGCATCCGATGCTCGCGGACACATTGCGGCAGATGAAGGATGACGGAATCCAGCGAGCCCTCGCTTTTGTAACCTCCGCCTACAGTTCCTATTCAAGTTGTCGGCAGTATCGCGAGGATATTGCGCGCGCACAGGCAGCGGTGGGAGTGGGCGCGCCGGTGGTCGATAAGATTCGCGCTTTTTATAATCATCCGGGATTTGTGGAGGCAGTCGTCGAGCAAGTGGGAGAAGCGCTGGTGCAGTTTCCGGAAGAGCGTCGCGAAAACGTACATCTCGTCTATACAGCCCACAGCATTCCGATGGGGATGGCGGAAAACTCCGATTACGAGAAGCAACTGCGAGAGACCGCGAAGCTCGTCGCGGAGAGCTTGGGCAAGAAAAATTGGCAGCTCGTCTATCAGAGCCGCAGTGGACCGCCATCGCAGCCTTGGCTGGAGCCGGACATTCTCGACCATTTGCGAGAAATCAAGAGTGGTGGAGCGACCGATGTAGTGATCGCCCCGATTGGTTTTGTCTCCGATCATATGGAAATTCTGTTTGATCTGGACACACAGGCCCGCGATTTGTGCGCGGAATTGGGATTGAATATGGTCCGCGCGAAGACGGTCGGGACTCATCCTCGATTCGTTACGATGATTCGCGAACTGATCTGCGAACGGATCGAAGAGAATCGAGCGCGGTTGGCTTTGGGAGTTCTCGGTCCTCGTCCTGACCTGTGCCCGGAGGATTGCTGTCCTGTGCCGAAGAGGCCGTCCAAGCCCACGATCTAGCGATGATTCCGGCCTCACCTCCCGATTAGAAACCAAATGTCCTCGTTCAACCGGTATTCAATCGGTTGACGGACATTCACTTTAGTAACTGCCATCGCTTCGAAATCCGATAACTTGTCTCCAACTCATGGGTTATAAGAAGTAGGCCGGGCTCTGACACTTTGCCGGCCACAAGGTGAATACGATCCATGAAGCTCAATCGAATTGCCGCATTGCTCGTTTTAATTCCGGCGTTGGCCTTGCTCTCGCGGGCAGATGATCCGGGCCACCATCCGGCGTACCTTCACGCCCTCACCGACTTGCGCCACGCGCGCGCTCATTTGGAGCGATTGTCTCCATCGGATCGCGTCGACAACGAAGAAGAACATGCGATTCGCGAAATTGACGCCGCAATCAATGAGATCAAACAAGCGGCGATTGATGACGGCAAGAACTTGAACGACCACCCCAGCGTTGATGCTCACCTGGGACACAAAGGCCGCTACCACCGGGCGTTGGAGTTACTCGACAAAGCGCACCACGACATTTCAGAACGAGAGGATGATGGGTTTGCGCACGGTCTGAAGCATCGTGCCCTGGAGCACATTGACGAAGCGCACCGCATTGTCGATCACCTGATCGTCCAGGCGGCGAACGACTAAGGAAGAGTTGTCGAGCGGTTCAATGAAATGAAAATGAATCAAAAACGCCCCGTTCCGGGTTCAACCTGGACGGGGATTCTTGCGTTGTCAGGGACCGTTATTTTTCGCGCGTTTTTTCGCTTCGGCTAACTGTTGCGGCGTCATTCTCTTTACCAACTCTTTCATCTTTTGACCGCTGTGCTCGACGTGGTTCTTCTTGGCGCGCGCGTACCAAACATAGGCCGTCGGCAAATCGCTTCCATGAGACGAGAGATAGTCTCCCATTGCGAACTCAGCTTTGGGGAAGCCTTGTCTCGCGGATTTCTCCAGATAGTCCGGTCCCCGATACTCATATTTCATGTCTGGGCTGTCGGACAGGAACAATAGCGCAAGTTCGTATTGGGATTTTGCATCCCCCGCATCCGCCAGCGGGATCAAGTTGGCGTACTTCGGAGGGCTAGTGTTGCCGAGAAAAGAAAAGAGCACCTCGACGCTCACGATGACTGCTACAGGCGCGCCGTCCTTCGTTGCTGGACTAAATCTCCACCGCCGAACGGCCGCGATTGCTCTTTCGTCGAGCTCCACACCCAGTGACTTCTTTACTGCGATGTCACGAGGCAGGCCGTTAGGATCGACGACTACCGACAACACGCAAGTGCCGGTAAAGTGCGCCTTTTGAGGTTCGTCAGTGTATTCGGGTTCGGGACCGTAAATGACCCGTGGCGCGCTGACGTCGCCTCCGACCTTAAGAATGGCGTTTGGGTTGGTAGCTTTCTCAGAGTCAGATGGTGGCTGCGTTTGTGCGCGCAGCGGGGACGGGATCGCCAGCAACAAGATTGCGGTCCAAACAATTGAAGAAGTCGTGCGACACATGATCGAACCGAAGTCTAACAGAACAACCAGCAGGCAAGGGGGCCGGATATTGGCTGGCTAATTCCTGCAACTAATTAATTAATTGCAGGAATCAGCGTGGCGGAGCGATGCTTCCTTTTCGCGGGCCGATCTATTTGTCTGCTGGCGTTAGCGGCGAGATGGTATGCGACGGAGAAATTCTCTCCGCATGCGCTACGCCCCTTGTATCAACTCTGATCCGCAGGTAAACAGCTCGCCCCGGGCTCAATACCACATGCCGATGCTTTGCGAAGGCGATCGTGGTATCGACAGAAATGCTGTGTCCATTGCGCAGTGCGATCTGAAGTTGATTGCCTTCCACGCTGCAGACGGCTCCGGTGAACTGATGCGCAGATCCTGCGGCACCTACTGCAATCGCCGACGGACACGAAAAGGTGTCGGGCGCAGAGGGTTGCAGCGACTCTGGCAAGGCGCGTTGCGTCTGCTTTGACGCATTGGTCGGAAGCAATCCAAAAATCTGCAACTGCTTGTTACTCGCTACATACACCTTGCCGTTGGCGACGGTCGGAACGATGTCAGCGTTGCTGTTGTCGGCGTGCGTCCATGTTCCCGCCTGAATGGAGACTAGTTGGTGTGACAAGTTGGACGCGTCGAACGCTTGCAGGGTGACCGGAGTACCAGGATCCGTATCCGACGAAGATGAAGGGCGCTGCACAAACCAGGCGATGGCAGACCCGGCTGTTGTTCCGTTCGACGACACGACGGGGATGGATCCTCCATAGTCAGGAAGGCCATCAGCCACGCCTGAACCTGTGGAGCTTTTCTTGATTAACTGAACCGCCGGCAGAGAGAGCTGCCAACTCGTGATTCCATTTCCGCCGCCGGTGAGAACGTAAGGATTTCCATCCGAGCCCACAAAATATGCGGGGCCGCACCAGCATCCACCTTGATTCACCGACTGCAGAATATTGTCGGGGCCGTTCTGCGTGTAGCCGCCGAGGTTGTCGCGGTTCATTAGAAACTCGCGTCCATCTTTGCCACCGGCCACGACGAGATGCGGAGTCGACCCCGGTTGGTCGGGAAGTAGCATTGCGCCGCCCGATCCGAGATCGGTGTCGCCTTGATCGAGCTGGAAATAATCACTCGGCGTGAAGCTGTCGATCAGCGAGGTTAGGTCTCCGGACAAATGCACCACGCTATCAGGACGATTGAACGACGCAGAATAGCTGGGCGTGTTCGGGTCGCTGTTGCCGGTAGAGAAATAAATATCGCCGTTCGAGTCCGCAGCTACTCCATAACCGGATTGCCAGATGGAAGACAGATAGTACGAAGTGTTAGTCCGAAGAGTGTTGGTGACGTCACTCCCAAGAAAAGCCAGCGACGTTGCGTCGTAGCGCGCGATGCTGCCGCGGGATTGGTCGGGCTGCGTGTCTCCGTTGCTGCCGAAGGCGACATAGATACTGCCGTTGGCTTCGAGCAATCCGGGACGCTGCAGGTGAAACTTTGGATTGAATTTCCAGATGGTGCCGTCCGCTAAACGTGCGCTGATCTTGATCTGTGCAGCGGGGACGACATCTCTTCCGGTCGTGATGGAGATGGCGTGGAGACGGAAGGTATCGACCTTTCCGTTGTAGGTGTCCGCGACAAAATACATCACGCCTGCATTGCGATCGATCACGGGTGTCCCAAGTATGCCCATCACGGGATAGACATTGTCGTCGTAATTCTTATATTGGTAGGGAACTGCTGGCCCGATCTTGCGGTGATTCAGGATCGCGCCGGAGTCGGCATCGATCCAATAGACAGAGTCATTTTCGGTGACGACGAAGAGAACGTTATGCGTGCCTTTTTTCCCAGGCAAAGTTAAGTGCGAAACGTAGAGCGGTTCTGCGTCTACTCGTCCATCAAGGACAACGGCCTTCAGCAAACCGAACGACTGCGAGTTCACGTTGCTTGCAGTCAAGATCGTCTCCGAGGAGAACCAACCCGTGCGCAGGGTGTCGCCGTGATAGGTCAGCACGTCCTGGGCGGAAGCGAACGGCGTCGCCGTCAAACAAACCATCGCCAGAAAAGCAACTAGGAAATAAGTGGCTGAGACACGACGGTTCCGGGAGTTAGATTTCGTGACGCACGTTTGCATCGGCAAGCCTCGTAAAGCTGGCGGTTGCCAGCGATGATTTTCAAGATTGCATGGAGAAGAAATCCGTCTTGGGGGGGAGACGGAATGAAAATGATCGCAAGAAGCAGCGTCAAATGCTAACTTCGACGGCCATTTTCGACCCCCCGATTCTGCAAGGGGATGGGCAAAAGATCAAGATGAAAGAGTTTGCATCAGGTTGTAACCTTTGCACCGAATGCGCATCCTAAACCATGGGGGAATCTGGGAGGAAGCATGCAGAATCGTCGTCAGTTTTTTGCGAGTACCGTTGTTGCCATTGCCGGAGCGGGGCTAGCCGCCTGCGCGAAAAGCGCAGGAGTGGTGAGCGCCAGTTCATCCGGCGATCCAGACAAAACTGGGGGCAACGGTCGCAGGGATTTCGTGAAAATCGTGCAGTTCGACGACTCGGGTAAGAAAATCGGCCTCGCCACGGTGGAGAAAGTTCGCAAGACCGACGCCGATTGGAAGAAACAGCTGTCTCCGTTGCAGTTTGAGGTGACGCGCCAGCAAGGCACGGAGCGGGCGTTCACTGGGGCGACCTATAACTTGCATGATCCTGGCTTGTATCGCTGCATCTGCTGCGATAACGCGCTTTTCAGTTCGGACACGAAGTTTGAATCCGGCACGGGGTGGCCGAGTTTCTGGGCTCCGATCGCAAAGGAGAATGTTCGAACCTCAACCGACACCAGCCTTGGGATGACGCGTGACGAAGTTTCCTGCACGGAATGCGAAGCGCATCTTGGACATGTGTTCGACGATGGACCGCAACCCACAGGCTTGCGCTACTGCATGAACTCCGCGTCATTGAAGTTTATAAAGCGAAGCTGATCGATAGGGCATAACTGGTGTGTAGCCGATGAGGCCCCAAAACAAGCCCTCAATTAAGGGCTGAATCGCGGCATTTTCGGGCTATTTCCGCCCCCAGCGGCCCTGCACTCCCGTGACCTCGGAAGGATAGCTGGCAATTGCTAAGCTCCGGATGAGTTCCAGGAGGCTTCTTGTCCGCAACCGCTCAGAAATCTAACATCAAGATTCTTTACGGCGAGTCCGACGACCACGCATTGTCCGCGCAGGCCGCTGAAATGACCAAGGCTGGTCATCACGTGACTACCGCCCTCAACCGTCAAGGCGTTCAGGACGCGCTGCGCTGTGATGCCTTCGACCTCGTTATTCTTGGAGCTACTTTGTCCAAGGAAGACCGCCATCACTTGCCCTACATGGTGAAGAAGGCGCACGAGGGGACGAAAGTTCTGGTGATGCACGCTGGCTCGCATCATCATGCGGTCGACGCGGCGGTGGATCCCACGATGTCGATGCATCGGATATTGGAAAAAATCGCCGGATTGTTACAGCCCGTATCCGCAAGGTAAGAGTTCCGCAGTTCGCGGATCGTCAACCAGAACCTACAGAAAAAGGGGTCTGGCCGGATGGAGAGAGTCGCACCGGCCAGACCTGTTCAAACCCTTCCAGGCTGATAAGCCAATATTTTCACAGCCCTTAAATCACACGTTGTCACGGACTCGTCACGTTGTCGTCATTTTTGGCGCGTCGGGATTGACGGGGCAATCCTCGCCTGCACGTCAAATTTGTGGCGGCGGTTGCGTGTTGAGAGCCGTTTGCTGACTCAGGAAATTTGCTGGGAAACTTAAAATGGGCCGCCAGCCAAGAAGCGGTGACTCTTCCTTGGCTATCGGCCCATTCGATCCGGACGGGATCGGAGGTGAAACAACATCGTATCCCCTCTAGAGGCGAAGTCAAGATGGATCTTCCATAATTGCCTGCAAGAAATTCGTATCCAAAACCGCTTACAATCATTGACACTCGCGGTCTGCGGTGTTATTTTTGTTGGTTCCAGTAAGAGAACTTCTTCCAGCGTATCGGCCAGTGGTATCGGCCAAATCAGCCAGCGGCACCAGAAAACGATTATCAGAAAATGGATCAGACACTCCGACAACTAGGCGAATTACTGCTCGGATCAGTGCCTACAGTGATCCTTTTAACCATCCTTTATATTCTCTACACTTTTCTGGTCCATCGGCCGTTGAGCGCAGTGCTAGCGGAACGCAGAAGCCGCACTCTAGGAGCGATGGAGAAAGCGCGCGCCGATATTGCCGCTGCCGAAGCTCGCACTGCGGAATACGAACAGCGCATGCGTGAAGCTCGCCAAAAACTTTTCAAGAATCAGGAAGCGCGCCGTCAGCAAGCGACTCAAGCCCGCAGCCTGGCGGTGAACGAAGCTCGCACCCGCGCCCAAGACCAGGTCAAGCAAGCCCGCGTCGGCATAGAACAGGATGTGGAGCAAGCAAAGTCGAAACTGGAATCGGATGCCGCTCGACTCGCAACCGATATCGTGCGAACAGTGTTGCGTCCGGTGGCTGCCCCCAGTCCGGTGGGTGGCCAATCATAATCATGACGACGAAGCTTTCATTACGCAGGTCGCAAGTCGGATTAGTATTGGCGTTGGCAGCGAGCTTTTTTGTCTTCTCGATCCGCCTGGTCCGCGCGCAAGAGCAGGCTGCCCCTTCTGCTCCGTCGTCTCAGCAGCAAACTTCCGCCGCAACTGAAAATCATGCACCCGAAAATCACGGCACCGCAGGAACGCTGGTGGAGGAGACTCGCGAAGCGGCCGGAGATGACGAAGAAGAGAATGCGAATCTGAAACATTCCTCGCCGGTTCGTTGGATTGCCAAGAAAACTGGCCTGACTGTTCACCAAGCTCATCTCTTGTCCACAACGCTGAACTTCGCAATTGTCGTTGTCGTATTGGTTTGGGCGTTTCGCAAGTTTGTCCCGACGATGTTGCGCAGTCGGAATGCCTCAATCCAGCAAGCGTTGCAGGAGGCTCGCGCGGCGAGCGAAGATGCCAATCGCCGACTGGGTGACATCGAAAACCGTCTCGGTCAGTTAGACAAGGAAATCGGACGGATGACCGCGACTGCGGAAAGCGAGGCTGCGGCGGAAGAGAGTCGCATCCAGAAGGCGGCGGAAGAAGAGATCCGTAAAGTTGTGGCGTCCGCTGAGCAAGAGATCGCGACCGCGGCCAAGTTAGCTCGTCGAGATCTCGCGAACCACACTGCGGGATTAGCGATTGCACTGGCGCGAAAACAGATCAACGTGGATGCCAATACAGATCAGGTGCTCGTCCGAAACTTCGCTTCGAAGTTGTCCACAAATAGTGGCGACGGCGGAAAGGGCGGGCAGTAGCCATGGCTTCAGTGATCGGAACTTATGCTCGCGCTTTTGCGGATGTCGTGATGAAGCCAGGGAATCATCTTGATCCCGCGCGAGATGCTTGCAGGAATTGCAAGGCTTCGACGCGCTACTTAAAGAGAGCGATCAACTGCGACGAGTGATGGAAAATCCATCCATCCCCGGAGATCGCAAGCGTGCTGTGCTTGACGCGGTTGCGGGGCGACTGGGGACGACTCAGCAGGTCCGAAATTTTATTGCTGTGGTCACTGATCACAGAAGGCTTCCGCTGTTCGGCGAAATTCTGAAAAGTCTGGAGCAGGAACTAAACGAGCGTCAGGGATTCGCCGAAGCTCAAGTGAGCAGCGCTCGTCAGTTGAGCGATCAGGAAAAGCAGTTGCTGGAATCTGAGATCACTAAGATGACTGGCAAGAAAGTTCGCGCACGGTATGAACAAGACTCTTCATTGCTAGGCGGAGCAGTCGTGCAAGTCGGCAGCACGATTTATGACGGATCCGTCAAAGGCCAGTTGGAAAGAATTCGCGAGCAGTTGGTGGAGGGCTAAAACGGCTTTTGGCTGTTAGCCATTGGCTTTTAGCTTGGACTGAGGTTCCGCAAGCTACTACGGCAAGCGTAGCGCTGAAGATTTGAGATTCGTATCAGGGCATCGCTTTAGCGATGCCGGAAGACGAGAAATTAAGAGCCCCTTGAGGGGCGCGCAAAAAAGCTAACAGCTAAAGGCTAAGAGCTGATTTTATGGCACAAATTAAAGCAGACGAAATCACGCAGTTAATCCGCGAGCAAATCGAGAACTACGAATCGAAGATTGCGGTCGACGAAGTTGGCACCGTCATCACTCTCGGCGACGGAATCGCCCGTGTCTACGGCCTCGACAAGGTGATGGCGGGAGAGCTTCTGAGCTTTCCTCACAACGTTGCTGGAATCGCGATGAACCTGGAAGAAGACCAGGTCGGAGTCGTCCTGCTCGGCGAATACACCGAGATTAAGGAAGGCGACGAAGTGAAGCGTACCGGACGCATCATGAGCGTGCCCGTCGGAGATGCTCTCATCGGCCGCGTGGTGAATTCGCTCGGCGTTCCGATTGACGACAAGGGGCCGATCGCGACCGATAAATTTATTGCCTTAGAGCGTCTTGCTCCCGGTGTAATTGATCGTCAACCAGTGCGCGAGCCGATGGCCACTGGACTGAAAGCGATCGACTCGATGATTCCAATCGGTCGCGGACAGCGCGAACTAATTATTGGCGATCGTCAAACCGGAAAGACTGCGGTTGCTCTCGATACGATCATCAATAGCAAGGGCAATAATCTAGTTTGTATTTACAACGCGATTGGTCAGAAGCGTTCATCCATTGCGCAGGTCGTAAAGATTCTCGAAGATGCGGGCGCGATGGAATATACGATCGTAGTTGCGGCATCTGCTTCTGAACCTGCTCCGATGCAGTACATTTCTCCTTACGCTGCATGTGCGATGGGAGAATTTTTCCGCGACACGGGGCGCCACGCTCTTTGCATCTTCGATGACCTTTCGAAGCACGCTGCTTCGTATCGCGAAATTTCTTTGTTGCTGCGCCGTCCGCCGGGTCGTGAAGCGTATCCCGGGGACGTTTTCTATCTCCATTCGCGATTGCTGGAACGTGCCGCTAAAGTGAGCGACAAATTGGGTGGCGGATCGCTCACAGCTTTGCCCATCATCGAAACGCAGGCTGGCGACGTATCCGCGTACATTCCAACCAACGTGATTTCGATCACCGACGGCCAGATCTATTTGGAAAGCGACCTATTCAACCAAGGTGTACGTCCCGCAGTGAACGTCGGACTTTCTGTAAGCAGAGTCGGCGGCGCGGCGCAGATTAAGGCCATGCGTCAGGTCGCGGGAACGCTGAAACTCGAACTCGCGCAATACCGCGAACTCGCGGCATTCGCGCAATTCGGCAGCGATCTCGATAAGGCTACGCAGGCGCAGTTGAACCGCGGTCAGCGATTGGTCGAACTATTGAAGCAAGGACAGTTTTCTCCGCTACCGTTCTCGAAGCAGATTTTGATCATCTTCGCTGGTACCAGCGGCGCATTGGACGATATGCCGGTGAATCAAGTGCGCGATTTTGAAAAAGATCTCTACAAGTATGTGGATACGACGAACCCCGGCTTGCTCAACACGATCATGGAAAAGAAAGTCCTCGATGACAACTTGAAGGCTGAGATGTCGCGAGTGATCAAAGAAGCGAAGCAGCAGTTTGTGGATTCAAGGCAGGCAGTAGCTAAGTAAAGGTGTCGGGTCTCGGGTCTCAGGAAAATCTCAGATCGTGAGATGAACTTGACCGTAAGACCTGCGACCCGAGACCTAGGACCTGACAACTGATTTATGGCAAACATTCTCGATATCCGGCGCCGTATTCGCAGCGTGGTAAACACGCGGCAGATCACCAAGGCCATGAAGACGGTCTCGGCGGCGAAATTGCGTCGCGCGCAAGAGAGCGCTTTGGCTGCGCGTCCGTATTCGCAGATGTTGACGAATGTGTTGAAGTCGCTCGTTTCGCGCGCCGAGATTTACGATTCAGTTACCGGACTGCCAATCCATGCTCTGCTGGCGGAGCGTACTGAGAAGAATGTTTTGTTGATCGTTGTAACCGGAGACAAAGGTCTAGCCGGGGCGTTCAATACCAATATTTTGAAGATGGTGGCGAAGTTCATTGCCTCGAAGCCAGAGCAAAACATCGACGTAGAGTGCGTCGGACGCAAAGGCCGCGATTTCATGCGTCGCCGCTATCCGTTGGCGCCGGAGAAACTTGTTGCTAATGAATCCGGCGCAGTTTCGCCAGTGGAAGTGAATGATGCGGGGAACCTGCCGAGAGCGGGCCGGGTCCAGATTACAGGCGAATATGTCGGAGTGCTGGGAAAAGTAGATTACAAATTTGCGTCCACCCTCAGCGAGAAAGTGATTGCAAGTTACTCGCGAGGAGAGATCGATAGCGTCTACGTTCTCTTCAACGAATTCAAATCCGTGATTGCGCAGCGGCTTGTTGCTGAACGACTGCTCCCGATCCGCGAGATTGGCTCGGTCGATATCAGCTTCTCCGAAGAAGCTACGGAAGAAGAGCGCAAGCAGAGATTGGAAGCGGCGAAGACGGCGGGCGTTAGCGTTCGTCCGCTGGATACGACCGCTGTGGATGCGGCAGCGGCGAGTTTTGGATCATCCACGGTTGATTACATTTACGAGCAACCGCCGAACGAACTCTTCCAGGGCATTCTGCCAAAATATATTGGCATTCAGATTTTTCGCGCCCTGCTCGAATCTGTGGCTGCTGAACATGCGGCTCGTATGACTGCGATGGACGCAGCGACCAGCAACGCCAGTGACATGATTGACTCCTTGACGCTGATTATGAATCGAGCGCGCCAGGCGAAGATCACCAAAGAAATTATCGAAATTGTAAGCGGAGCAGCAGCGCAATAATTGCTGCGACCGAGTTTGGGGTTTAGCGAATAGCGAACGACCAACGACTAGTTTTTTGAGAACTCATTTATGCCAGAAAATGTCGGACACGTAATCCAGATCGCCGGCCCCGCCGTCGACGTTCAATTTACCGAAGCCGCGATGCCGCCGATTTATCAGGCCCTTCGCGTTGTCAGCGACGGCTTCATTGTTCCCACGCCTATCAACGTCATTCTCGAGGTGCAACAGCATCTCGGCGAAGGCCGCGTACGCTGCGTCGCTATGGAAGCGACGGACGGAATGGTCCGCGGCATGAAGGCCGTCGATCAAGGTGGACCGATCTCGGCGCCAGTAGGACGCGGAACGCTGGGTCGTGTGATGAACGTGATAGGTGAGCCCGTTGACAATCTCGGCCCCATCGCTTGTGACAAGCGCATGCCTATTCACCGTCTCGCTCCTGCATTCGACGAGCAATCCACGACTGCGGAGATGTTTGAGACCGGCGTAAAGGTAGTTGACTTGGTTCAGCCGTTCTTGAAAGGTGGAAAGATCGGTCTGTTCGGTGGTGCAGGCGTCGGCAAGACGGTCGTCATCATGGAGTTGATTAACAACGTTGCTAAACAGCACGGCGGTTTCTCCGTATTTGCTGGAGTTGGTGAGCGTACTCGTGAAGGGAACGATCTCTGGCTTGAAATGAGTGAGTCGGGAGTTATTAAACCCGGTGTGCCCGCCGAGTCGAAGGCAGCTCTGATCTACGGACAGATGACGGAGCCCCCCGGTGCGCGACTGCGCGTTGCGTTGACCGCGTTGACGGTTGCTGAATATTTCCGTGATGAAGAAGGCAGCGACACGCTACTCTTCATCGATAACATTTTTCGGTTTACACAGGCCGGATCGGAAGTGTCCGCGCTGTTGGGCCGCATGCCTAGCGCCGTTGGATACCAGCCAAACCTCGCGACAGAAATGGGCGAACTGCAGGAGCGTATTACTTCAACGAAGAAAGGATCGGTCACTTCGGTGCAGGCCATTTACGTGCCAGCAGACGATTTGACGGATCCGGCTCCGGCTACAACGTTCGCTCACTTAGATGCGACGACGGTGCTTTCGCGTGCATTGACCGAGATTGGAATTTATCCGGCGGTCGATCCGCTGGCATCCACGTCGCGAATTCTTGATCCTCGAATTGTTGGACAGGAACATTACGATGTAGCGCAGATGGTGAAGAAGACCTTGCAGACTTATAAAGATTTGCAGGACATCATCGCGATTCTCGGAATCGACGAACTGAGCGAAGACCAGAAAATTACGGTTGCTCGTGCCAGAAAGATCCAGAAGTTCCTTTCGCAGCCGTTCTTCGTCGCCGAGCAGTTTACCGGCACTCCGGGACGCTATGTAAAGATTGCCGACACGGTGAAGGGTTTCCGCGGCATCGTGGAAGGGAAGTACGACGACATTCCCGAACAGGCTTTTTACATGAAGGGCACGATCGACGAAGTGCTGGAAACGGCAGAGAAGATGAAGAGCGCGGCGTAAGAGATTGGTCGTTTGGCTCTGCGGCAACGGCGGACGAACTGCGGTTTTAGCGCGAACGACGAACGACGATTCAAAAAATGGCAGATTCTTTCCAACTCGAAATCGTGACTCCGGCGAAGCTCGTAGTCAAAGACACGGCTGAAGAAGCTCAGATCCCGGGACTTAGCGGGTATCTGGGTATTCTTCCTGGCCATGCTCCCTTGATCACTGAACTGGCAGTCGGTGTTATCAGTTATAAGGCCAGCGGGACGACGCATTCGCTTTCGGTGGCATGGGGATTTGCCGAGGTGTTGCCAGACAAGGTCACGATTCTCGCGGAAGCTGCTGAGCTTCCGCAGGACATCGATGTCGCTCGGGCTCAGGAAGCCAAGGGACGAGCTGAACAGTTGCTGAAGAGCAACGATCCCAAACTTGAAGTGGATTATGCGCGTGCGGAAGACGCTCTGCATCGTGCGGAAAATCGCCTCACGGTTGCTAAAGACCGGTAGGGTAGTAACTGCTGCAGTCTCCTCGTAACTCAGGTGTATTCCTTAGTTTCAGTCGGGTCGTTATCTCCCTAGGAGCCGACCATCTATGTTAGTCGCTTACTAATCGTACATTCCTAGGGATTTTCACAGGCGTGCATTTCTTTTCACGACGTGTTCATCCGTGAGTCATATTCCGGTAACGACTTGAACTCACTCTAGGTGCGTGCAGTTGATGCACGATCCAGAGGAGAAAAATTCATGTCATCCGTTGGTTTCCTGACAAAAGTCAGGCAAAACTTCGTGGTTGGTACAAGCTTAGTTGCTTTGCTTGCCAACATGGGAGCGCCGGTAACCGCCGCCGCTCAGGAACATCACACCTCAGCCGCAACCGCAGTGACTCCGATTCAGCATGTGATCGTCATCATCGGTGAAAACCGAAGTTTCGATCACGTTTACGGAACCTATCAACCGGTCGCCGGACAGACTGTCTCCAATTTGCTTTCCAAAGGAATCGTGAACAAATTTGGAGCTCGCGGACCGAATTACGCCTTGGCCGCGCAGAACAGTGCGCTGGATCTCACCACGTTCTCGATCAGTCCTACACCGAAGCAGGCCTACTCCTCGATCCCTGCGGCACTCGCGGGCGGCAACACTGCTCCGAGCGACGCCCATCCGGCTCCGTTTGCGACTTTGGCAGTTGCGGAACTCGCCGAGCCAGATCTCTTCGGCAAGTACAACAAATATCTGACCACGGGAGCCACAGGCCTGGCGCACGGTGCAGTCGACACGCGCATCAAGAACGCTGCCGCTCCTGGAAAGGGTGTGTTCCGTCTCACGCCGCTTAAGTACGACTCGTACGCCGCCAGCCCAGTTCATCGCTTCTATCAGATGTGGCAGCAGTTAGATTGCGCCGCGGGGACAGCCACCGCCGATAATCCGAGTGGATGCTTGGCGGACCTCTTCCCGTGGGTCGAAGTCAGCATTGGCGCTGGCAGCAATGGAAATCCACAACCAAATCCTTTCACTAACGCCACCACCGGTGAAGGTTCCACCGCGATGGGAATCTATGATGTGCAGGCCGGCGATGCTCCATACTTCAAATATCTGGCCGATCACTACACGCTCAGCGACAACATGCACCAATCCGTGATGGGCGGCACAGGTGCCAACCACGTGATGTTTGGTTACGCGGATGGCATGTACTACAGCGACGGAAAAGGCAACATCGCTGTGCCCCCGAGCAATCAGATCGAAAATCCGAATCCTCAGCCTGGTACTAACAACTATTACGATCAGGACGGTTACTCGGGTGGTACTTACAGCAACTGTTCCGACCCGACCCAACCTGGTGTTGCCGCCGTAGAAAACTATCTCGAATCTCTCAGCACTCCGATTAGTCCGCGTTGTGCCGCCGGCGCTTACTACCTTCTGAACAACTACAACCCTGGCTATAACGGGGACGGTACGTTGACCAGCCAGTATTCGCCGTTCACGATTCCGCCATCCGCGCAGCCGCACATCGGCGATGTGCTCGGAGCAGCCGGCCTTTCTTACACCTACTTCGGCGAAGGTTGGAATCTCTACCAGACCGATCCCGCCGGGCAAAATCCGTACAACGCCTATTGCAATATCTGCAATCCGTTCCAGTACGCGACGGACATCATGACCAACGTTTTCGCGCGCGAAGCCCACATTCAGGACACCACCACCCTGTATGAGGACATCGATAACGGCAACCTGCCGGCAGTTTCCATCGTGAAGCCGAGCGGCTTCCTGGATGGACATCCGGCTTCGTCGAAGCTCGACTTGTTTGAAGGATTCGTAAACCGGATCGTCAACCAGGTGCAGGCGTCTTCGGAGTGGTCGAGCACCGCCATCTTCATCACGTTCGATGAGGGCGGCGGGTACTATGACTCCGGCTACGTTCAGCCGTTGGATTTCTTCGGCGATGGCACCCGCATACCGTTGCTCATCGTTTCTCCTTATTCCACCGGTGGAGTGGTCAACCACAGCTATGCGGATCACGTCTCTATCATCAAGTTCATCGAACGTAACTGGGGACTGGGAACGATCGGTCCACACACGCGCGATAACTTCCCCAACCCGATTGTGGGAGCGAATGCCTACGTGCCGACCAACAGTCCAGCATTGGATGACTTGTTCGACGCGTTCAACTTCGGCAACGATGCGAAGGTCGCCGTCAAGTAGATCCACTCTGTAATGTCCCGGTTTGGACTGGGGCGTGATGCTTCAGTCCAACCGGGAATTGTTCGTCGCCAATCAATGCCACATTTCCAAATAGGAGTTTTACGTGATTCAAATCCATCGGTTCAGCTTCGCGCTTGTTGTTGGAACTCTGATCATGGCAACGGTTTCGTCCGTTTTTGGTGAGAAGTTAGCAGAGGGAAAAGCCGGTACGCCTCAGCAAAAACGAGATTTCGCGGCCGCGTCGCTCAGTGGCGAGTGGCAAGTCTCATGGCAGGGCCGACTAGGGTCAGAACAATGCGTACTTCGCCTGCAGCAGGATGGCAAGACCCTGACCGGAACTCTGAAGACGCTGCGTGGCGTTTCCTCAGTGACCGGGACGGTAGATCAGCCAGCGGACGGCAAAGCGGGAGAGAGAGTCTCTTTCGACGTCGAGTTTCAAGGTGCTCGTCCTTACACGATTCGTTTTACGGGAGACGTGGTTGACGAGACCAAGTGGGTGGGAGTTTCGCGTGCGTCTAGTGTCAACTCGGGCGGCGCATATTTGGGGCACGCTGGAGAAATCGTGCAACCCGAGCATCCATGGACGGCGACGCGTGCGGGCAACCAGATCAGTGGCTCTGCGGAACGCCAATCCACTTCACGGTAGCGGATGGAGATTCGCTTCCTCCATTTTCGGCGTGTGGATTTTTTTTCATCTCCCGTTAACCTCCGTGTAACGCTCCGGTAACGGCAAAGGATTTACCTAATGAAGTGCGGTCACTCGCACGTATTTCAGGAGGAAAATCATGCCGTCGATTCATCCCTTGACGAAAGTCAGGCAACACCTTGTGGTGGGCTCAAGCGTATTGGCTTTGCTTGCCAACATGGTAGCTCCCGCCGCCGCCGCTCAACCCGCCAAGCAAACACCTACCGCATCACCCATCAAGCATGTGATCGTGATCATCGGAGAAAATCGTAGCTTCGATCACGTCTTCGCGACCTACCAACCCCAGAATGGCGAGACAGTTTCGAACCTGCTCTCGAAGGGAATCATCAAAGCGGACGGCGCTCCTGGTCCGAACTATTCTCTGTCCGCGCAGTACAGCGCGGTGGACAGCACGACGTATGAAATCAATCCCGGTGGCAAGACGATTTATTCCAACGTTCCACCGGTAGTTGCTGGTGGTCCGACGACCCCGTATGTGCCCACGATTGCCCTGGCAAAAGAGATCGAGCCAGGCATGTTGGCCAAAGCCTACTACCGTGATCTGACGATCGGTGGCACCGGACTGGCTCCATACGTTGTTCCGGACACGCGTCTTCCGAATGTGCTGGACCTGCCGGAAGGTGCATTTCAACTGACTCCTTCGATTACGTACAACGACTACGCGAACAGCCCGGTCCATCGCTTTTACCAGATGTGGCAGCAGACTGATTGCAGTGTGGCGACCGCGACAGCATCGAATCCCAGCGGTTGCTTGAGCGATTTGTTTCCGTGGGTGGAAGTCACCATCGGAGCAGGCAGCGACGGATCCAGCGGATCGACCACTCCTCCGACGGACTACCTCGGCACTGGTGAAGGGTCCACTTCGATGGAGTTCTACAACGTCCACCGCGGCGACGCAAAATACTTGAAGAGCTTGGCAGATCAGTACACGCTTAGCGATAACTTCCACCAATCCGTGATGGGTGGGACCATGGCAAACCACATCGAACTCGGATACGCGGATTCGATCTGGTACAGCGATGGAAAGGGCAATGCTCTTACCCCGCCGGCCGCACAGATTGAGAACCCGAATCCTCAGCCTGGCACCAACAACTGGTATGACGATGACGGATACAACAGCGGAAGTTACGTTGGATGCGCCGATCTCGGGCAGCCAGGGGTTCCTGCTGTGGTCAACTATTTAGAATCGCTGCCGCGCCCGGTTGCTCCGAATTGCGACGCCGGACATTTCTACATTCTGAATAACTACAACCCCGGATTTAACGGCGACGGATCGTCGGCGCTGCCGCTCTCTCCGCTCACCATCCCCGGAACTTCAGTGCGCCACATCGGTGATGCATTGATGGAGAAGAATATTTCCTGGAAATATTACGGAGACGGTTGGAACGTTTATCTTTCGGATCCTACCTTCCAGAATCCGCTCGACACCTACTGCAACATCTGCAATCCGTTCCAGTACGCAACGGATATCATGACCAACGCCACTCTTCGCACAGAACATATTCAGGATGCGCAGAACATTTACGAAGACATCAAGGCGGGCGAATTGCCTTCCGTGTCGATCGTCAAACCGGGCTGGCCATCGGATGGTCACCCAGCGTCCTCGAAGATTGAGCTTTTCGAGGGCTTCTCAAAGAACATCGTGGATGCTTTGCAGGCAAATCCTGAATTGTGGTCCAGCACCGCGGTATTCATCACCTTCGATGAGGGCGGTGGCTACTACGACTCCGGCTACATTCAGCCTGTGGATTTCTTTGGCGACGGAACCCGCATTCCTCTATTGATCGTTTCTCCGTACACGACGGGCGGACATGTGAATCACGCTTACTCCGATCACGTCTCCATCACGAAATTCATCGAACGGAATTTCAAGCTGGCGCCGCTGACTGGACGTAGCCGCGACAACTTGCCAAATCCAAAGACGGCGGCGAACAATCCGTATGTACCGCTGAATAGCCCGGCGATTGACGACCTCTTCGGCGCGTTCAATTTTCCGGGGAAATAAGTCATTTAACTAACCGGTGAGTTAAATGGAACCGGCCGGGATTACTCTCCCGGCCGGCTTCACTTTTGGTGCGCTTTTTAAACGCGCTCCGTCTGACGCGATGGCGAGCCGGTGAAATCCAGAACGAACTTTTCATCAGATTTTCATACATCCGCCGCCTCGCCGTGGGGCTTCGGTGCGAAACTTTAAGAAGAGGCGCAAGTCTTGTGTTGAATCGTCGAGATCTGCTGCGCATGGGATTGTGCGCGAGTGCGGGATTAGTCGCCGTACCTAAGAACGTGCTGGCACAAGCAGTATCCCCATCGTCGGCGATGAACATGCCGGGGATGGGCGCACCCGCTTCTTCAAGCATGGCCTCGCCGGGGGCCGCGATTCCTCAAATCCCTCCTGTCGCGCTCGCCAGTTACGTCACGCCGTTGGCTGTCCCGCCCGTCATTCGTCCGCAAAGCGGCAAGTTGGTTCAGATTGCGATGCGTCCTTTTCGACATCAGTCACACCGCGATCTGCCCGCCACTCCTATGTGGGGATACAACGGAATGTGGCCAGGGCCGACGTTCGAGGTCCGCAAGGGCGAACCGGTTTCCGTGAAGTGGACGAATCAACTTCCCACGAAACACTTTCTCCCGATCGACTACACGGTCCACGGTTCAGGGCACGAGTTGCCCCAGGTTCGAACTGTGACGCACATTCATGGGGCGCGAGTGATGCCGGAGAGCGATGGCTATCCCGACGCTTGGGTCACTTCGGACGGGCGAACCGGACTTGTGCGTGCCGCTGACCCATGCCATTACCCAAACGATCAGCGGGCGGCAACGCTTTGGTATCACGATCACGCGATGGGCATCACGCGTCTCAACGTTTATGCCGGGCTGGCAGGATGTTATCTCATCCGCGACCCGGAAGAAGACGCGCTAAACCTTCCACGTGGAGCTTACGAAATTCCACTGCTCATTCAGGATCGCAGTTTCAGCGCCGACGGTGCGTTGCTGTATCCACCGGCTCCGAACGGAACGCATCCGGTGTGGATGCAAGAGTTCTTCGGCAATGCGATTTGTGTAAATGGGAAAGCGACTCCATTTCTCGAAGTCGAGCCGCGCAAGTATCGCTTCCGAATCATCAATGGATCGAATTCTCGCTTCTACCACTTCACGATGGCGCCTGCGGATCCTTCGGGCAAGCCTAATGGGAGGCCTGTCGATGCTCCGCCATTCATTCAGATCGGCAGCGACGGCGGCCTGCTTCCTGCGCCGCTACGCATGCATTATCTGATTGTTTCCCCGGGAGAGCGTTTCGATATCGTCATCGATTTCTCGGAGCACAAGGGCGCGAATCTGGCGATCACCAATGATGCTCCCGCTCCGTACGCGCGCGGTGGTGAGGTTGTGCCGACCGACGTGATGCTGTTCAAAGTCACGAAGCCGCTATCGGGGTCGGATACCAGCGAAGTGCCACAGACACTATCGCCGTTCGTTCCACTCGACGCAGCGCAGGCGGTGCGGGAAAGAGTGCTTGCACTCACTGAGATGGATCGTGCATCCGACGGCTACACGATGATCGGATTACTCGACAAGAAGCACTGGGACGATCCAATATCGGAGGATCCGAAAGCTGGTTCCACGGAAATCTGGTCGTTTGCGAATACCACAGGCGACGTTCATCCTATGCACCTGCATCTGGTGCAGTTCCAGGTGCTGAATCGCCAGCCGTTTGATACGCAAACATATCTGCAAAGTGGGAAGCTAAACTTTACCGGCATTCCGATGCCACCGGAATCAAACGAGCGGCCTGCGTGGAAGGACACGATCAAAACGTATTCCGGATACGTAACCCGGGTGATCGCACGCTTCGATTTGCCTTCAGGAGTTGTTCCGAAGCCCGGCGAAGAGTTCCGCTATGTCTGGCACTGCCATGTGCTGGAGCATGAGGACAATGAGATGATGCGTCCGTATAAGATCGTTGGCTAGTGCTGCGGAGTTTAAGTTCAAGAAAATTCGTTAGCAATGCTAACGAATTTCTACTGCTGGCTCAGACGCTAGCTCTTCTCCAATAGCGGATCTTCGGCGTCGGCTTCCGCGTCGAGCCTTAAGTCGGACATATCGAGTTGCAGGTTGCCGGGATTGGTCGCATAAGCGAGTCCAGTCTCCATGTCGATGATGCCTTCGCGGATGAGGCGTTCAATATCGCCATCGAAATGTTGCATGCCTTCCTGTTCGCCGACGCGCATAGCATCCAGCAAGGTCTTACCTTCGACTTCGCCCTTTTCTACGTATTCGCGGGTACGCAGAGTGCCTTTTAGGATTTCAATCGCTGCCACTCGTCCGCTGCCGTCTTTCCGTGGAATCAGACGCTGCGAAATGATGTAGCGGAAACTTTTCGCCAGCCGATTGCGCAAGGTGTGCTGTTCGTTCATCGGAAAAGCTCCGACAATTCTTTCGACTGTTTTCGAAGCGTCGATCGTATGCAACGTCGATAGGACGAGGTGACCCGTTTCGGCTGCTTCCATCGCGATTTCGATGGTTTCCTTGTCGCGCATTTCGCCGACCAGAATTACTTTGGGCGCCTGCCGCAATGCCGCTCTCAACGCCAACGCAAAACTCGGGGTATCGCTGTGTAGTTCCCGCTGATGAACGATGCAGCTCTTATGGCGATGCAGAAACTCAATCGGATCTTCGATGGTCAACACGTGATAAGACTGTTCTTGATTGATCTTGTCGATGATCGCCGCTAGCGTGGATGACTTTCCCGATCCGGTGGGACCGGTGACGAGTACGATTCCATTGCGCAGCCCGACGATCTTCGCCAATTCAGCCGGCAGATGGAGCGTCTCGAACGCAGGGACATCGCCTGGAATTACGCGCATCACGATGGCAGTCGTACCGCGCTGCATAAAGACATTCACGCGAAATCGATGCGCTCCCGGCAAACTGTAAGACACGTCGCACGATCCACGTTCTTTGAGGTTTTCGAGGGCGTGCTTGTTGTCGCCAATAAGATCAGCACCAATTCGCTGTGTGTCGTCACTAGTAAGGGCGCGAGCCGTCCCTGCAGGTGCAAGCTTCCCACTGATTTCAACGAGCGGAGGTTTGCCCGGAGAGAAGAAGAGATCGCTGATTTTCGGCGAGATCTTCAGCATGGCTGTCAGCAATGCAGGCGTAGAAAATCCAGTAGGAGCCGGAGCCGCAGCCGCAGCGGCACCCGTCGGCATTGCTGGACGGGCGGTAGCGGGAGCGGCAGGAGCTAATTTTGGGGGCGCAACATTTGCAGGATTCGTGGGAGATGCCATAAGGACAGAGATTTCCTTCAAAAAATTAACTAAAAAATATAGGAACGATTTGACGAAAAGGCTTCCCGTGACACTAGGTCTTGCAGGGACTTAACTAGAAGACTACACAGGGATTTGCAGGTGAGAAAGGTTACCGAAGACACCATCGTTTCAATGCACGACGGTTTCAAGCATGGGCTGTTTCGAGCGGAACGCTTGAAATGTGCAAGCCATCCATCATGCCGCGAACTACCGTGCGGCGAACTGCTGTGCGACGATCTCCCGTGGGAAGATCACTGAACGGTCTGCCGCGCTGGGGAGCCGAGTTCCCAAAAATTCTCGTCTTCAACAAGATCCAGGCCCATCAGAAATTCCGCGATGCCGTTCCTTTTAACCCAGGCGACTTTCGCGAGCGCGCGCAATGGGCTCATCGGCTTTTGGATCCAAATTCTTTCGCCGATGGAAGCAGCGCCGACGGTCGTGACGCAGGCTCCATGTTTACTAACATTTACTGTACTCGCGAGTTCCTGGTTTCCTGCGACTCCGGTCTCACGATAAAGAATGATCGGCATATTCATCGGCACACGAGGACTTCGTTGTGCGCACTTGTACAGCTCCATCGCGGAGAATGACAGTTCGCGCAAGCGATCGCGCTCCTGGGCATCGAGCACCTTCGATCGCACCACTAAAGTCGTGGTGGCGCTGATCACTTCCGACAGAAACTTGAGCATGGCGATGCCACGGGGACCTGAGGGGACAATATTCCGCAGGCTCTCGCGATGTTCTCCGAGTCGTCGCGCGGCAAGCTCATAGAAATGGATGCGGCATAACCCCTTGCCTTCGAGTCCCGCTTCGGCGCGGTTGCTGCAATGAGCCGTGGTGCACCCAGTCTCCGTCATCTTCCTCGTTCCCAATCGTGCGGTCGTCAATTTGTCGATAGTGTGCAGAGTCTTCACTCCGGAAAAATAGCCATCAGCAATGCTTTCAGCTCTTCCAATCGAAATGGCTTCTGAATGAAGTGACTTCCGGGCGGCTTGTCTTCGTGATCGTCCCACTCCATCAAGTTGATACCTCCCGACATGAACACGATGCGCATCGTCGGACGGAAGCTCGCTATTTCAGTGGCTGCGTCCCAACCAGAATGTCCTCGCATTTCGAGATCAGTGAGTAGCAAATCGATTTTCCCAGGATGCGCTCGTGAGATTCGGATGGCTTCAGCGGCGTCCGATGCTTCGATGACACGAAAGCTCATCGATTGGAGAAAACCACGCAGCATCTCGCGCAGCATGACCGCATCATCGGCTAACAGCACAGTCTTCGGGGGGCCTAAAGTTCTCGACATCGCGTGGAGGTTAGAACTCAATGTCTCGCTTTCCAATCACGCATACGTTGAGGGTTAGCAACCATTCGGAGACTGACAAGTCCGGTGATTTAACCAATACAAAGTTCGATAAGGAAGGTGCGTTGGGGAAGGGCTGACTCATGCTCCCATCCAAGTGATGACGAGCTGATTTCGAGACAAAACTAGACACTTTCGCTCCCATTGGTATGACCGCTATGCCACGTCTGGTCAACGATTTCGAGTGTTGATGCGTTAGTTGGCCACGTTGAGCAAAGTTCGTCTATCCACTTTGCGAAGACCTGATTCCTTCATTCCCGTTTTCAAATATCTGTAGTAACTTTTGAGTGCTGATAAAACACGATTCATACGAAAGGCCTTTTCATGTTTTCCGCTTTCCTCGATGTCTTCATACATACTTTTTTTGCAAAACGCCTATTTCAGTTCGGGCAACAGCATCTTTCCCATAATCACGACGAGGTCGTTTCTCACTTACAGCAGAAAGTTTGTACTAACTCTTTGAAGACCCCAATGACACTTTTCATACAGAGAGGAATTCCCCATGTATTGCGCAGGGCAGGACACTTTGGCAAATGGATTTTTTACTCAATTTGGCGTGCAGGACACGCAAGTCATTTCGTACGACCTAGACGAAATATCTTCACTCTTAAAAAGGCGAGTTGGTCCGCAGAAATACGAATTGCGCGACCGCACCAAAGATTTTTGCGCGAGACTGCAATTCCGGAAATTGCAGGACTTGATGCTGAGCCACGGCTGGTTCTCTCCGGCCATGACCATTACCTCATCGCCAGACGTGCCTTATTACTCATTATTTTTTCGCCGCTACGGCTCCTCGGAATACACCGTGCGAGGCCGCACGTTTATTACTTCGCCGTCTTGCGGCGCGTTTCTGCCGGGCATGGAACCGGTGCGCGTTCGCACCAAAGAGAACTGGCATGTTTTCGGCACGAAGTTTTCGCCTAGCTCGCTCCATCGCGAACTCTCGCACTTGCTTGGGCGTGAGGCGCTGCAGTCGATCGAGTTTGATCCGATCGTGAGATTCGATCGAGGAGCGGGACTGCTCGTCAAACGAATGTTGGCCCGGTTGTACGAAGCCGCGGCTTTGAGTGAGTTCGAGTTGCCGACCTCGGGAATACAAATTCGCCAGACTGAGTTGTCGCTGATCACGCTGGTCTTAGAGGGCCTGAATCACAACTATTCCAAGTTTGTGAACGGGCCGGAAAGAAAGATCGCGCCTTGGCAGGTGCGCTCGGTCGAGGAATTTATCAGCCAGAACGCCGATCGTCCGCTCTCATTGGGCGACCTCTCCGTCGTCAGCGGCGCGAGTGCACGCAGTTTGCAATACACATTCATGCGTCACCGCGGGTGTTCTCCCATGGAGTTTCTGAGACGCACACGTTTCGAACGAGCGCACGGAGAACTCTTGTCCGGGAGTGACGGTGCCACTGTCACATCCACCGCACTCCGTTGGGGATTTTCACACTTGAGCCGCTTTTCCGCGGAGTATCGCAGACGATTTAACGAAAGCCCGTCCGACACTCTACGTCGTGCGCGAGGGGTCTCAAGGCAAGCGGCGAATGCTGGATTCTAGTGCTCTGGGAGTGGGCGGACGGATCGGCGTTACCCGTTCGCCCTACCTCGTTGGTACTAAGTCGGCCGATGACAGGACGTACGTTGTCGAATTGTCCAGCTTGATCTTGGATTGCTTAGACGTAAGGACCACACTGCCGTCCGAGTTGTGGATCAGTTCCACATCCTTCATCAGTTCGCGATGTGGCGGAGCGGTCGATTTTGGCGCGGGTGGAACGGGATCGGGATCGCTGTCTGTCGTCGGAGTAGGGAACGGCGGTGTCGGACGTGGCGTTGTGGTGGGATAGGTTCCGGTCCCGGTGCCACGTTGCTGCGGGTTGCGAAGAATCGCTGGTGGAGTGTCTGCGGAATTTCGGTCCAGTGGATCTTCCAGCGGGTAATACCACGCAGTCAAAAAGACTTTCGTCCTGAAAGAAATCGTCACAGGCTTCGAACCAATTTTCCAAGACGCCGAATCCATCCGGATGGCGAGACGATAAGAAGTGGAATCAGCCACAGTCGCGACAGAGGACTCCGTAATTTCGCCGTACAGCTTGGCACCCTCTGGAACTACAACTCCTTCGACCAGCGTTGCGGCTGTGAGTTTAGCTTGGATAGCGGTTCCAACCGGCGTCCTCCCCGATTCAACCCTGCGGTGGAAGATCACGGGTAACTCCAACCCAGAGGACGAACCAGACTCTCCACGAGTTGCTGTGCCATGAGCGGCCTGCGCGGCGAGTACCGGTAAGACGAGCGCATTCTCCATGCTTGCGACGCAGGCAATCACAATCGGCGCAAGAATAGAAATTCCGAAGGCAACATGACGGAGGCGAGTAAACCGAATGGATTCCTTGGACATCGTCTGCACCGGGGTCTAGGAGATTGTACTTCGCCGGTACGGGCGCGCGCCTCGACTCTCGGAGATAGTCCAACAAAAAGCCCCGCCCAGGCCTGAGCCTGGACGGGGCGGGATGTGCGAGCAGGCCTTCCAGAACCTGCTCTGGGCAACACCTCAGAGCATTACGGCTTCACAACCTGTTTCACCACGTTCGAGGTGCTGGTCGCGAAGTTAGCATTCCCTGCGTAAACCGCAGTGATGGAATGCGTCCCCACGGCGAGTGCCGACGTCTTGAAGGTCGCCTGATGGGTCCCTGAGTTGATGGATCCGGTGCCCAGTTTGGTGGTGCCGTCGTTGAAGGTGACCTTGCCAGTCGGGGTTCCGGAAGTGGCCGTAACCGTCGCTGTGAAGGTAACCGAGTTTCCGTTGTGCGAAGGATTCAAGGACGACGTGAGTTTCGTTGTCGTCTTTGTAAGCGTCGCGGCTTGGATCTTAAACGTGACCGACTCCGTGGCTTCGACGTTGCCAGCAACGTCCGTACTCTCAAACGTTACCTTGTGTGTGCCATTCGTCGAAACGGTAAAGGGCGCGGTGTACGTCTTCGAGGATCCGCCATCGATACTGTACTTCGTGCTGGCGACTCCACTCAGATTGTCGGTTGCAGTGAGAGTAACTTTCACTGGTGTCGTGTACACGCCGCTCTTCAAAGTGCCGGTGAGTTTGGCTTTGGTGACAGGTTTCGTCTCGTCGATATAAGCGGGACCCTGTTCTGTCGGCTCGAAGTTGCCTGCGACATCTTCGCTGAACATGTAAACGACGTGCATGCCTTCCGTCGTGATGTGGAAAGCGGAGCCCGTGTATTGAATGCAAGCGCCAAGGTTGCCCGAGGAGCAGGAGGGTTGATCCACGGAGTACCAGGATTTGAGAACACCTGATCCACCGGTATCGAACGCATTGAGTTTCACCGAGTCCGAGGTCTTGTTCCAGTGCGCGGCGTTCGGCGTCGGAGTGATGGTCTTGGAGGTATTCGGCGGAACCGTGTCATAGCACACCGGACCATAAGTCGCGTTGCTGGAGAAGCCAGAGTTGTCCCATGCCCGCAAGTTTGCGGTGTGGCAACCTTGACCCGCCCACGACAGCGCGAGGTAACCGCTGGTCGCATTGGGGAACTGAGGACCGGAGTAGAACGAGTTCCCCGCACCAGGAGTAGCCGCGCTGAATGGATCGCCCGGATCTGAGTCCCATGCCTGGCTGAATCCACTGATGCCAGTTGCCGGCAAACCGCTGGTGCCGGTATCCGCCACCGTCCATGAGACGTTTTGGTCCGTGTTGTACCACTTATTCTTGGTAGGCCCTGAGAAAGTGGTGCTCGGCAATCCAAAATCTCCGGCTTGATAAGTATTAATCGCGCGCGCCAATTGCAGCGCGTTGAACGATCCCCATCCCGTCACCGGATCGTAGCCGATTGCCGTGCACCAATAACCTAACCCGAACTTCGCAGTTACGTCGTTGTTATTGCACCCCGACGTAATGTCGTAATAAGGATAGTGGGGAGCGTAGCCTGGGTTAGTGCCAAACCAGTACAGGTAATAATTAGCATTTCCGAGCGGCGTGCAACTATGACTGTTGCAGGAGCCTCCGGTTTGCAGGCTGATGTAGTCGAGATAGGCGTTTTCCTGCGCAAAGAATCCTGCTACTTCCGGCGCCACGATGCTAGTGCCGCCATTTCCTTGCAAGAAGCCCCCGAAATACATGTTCTGCGGAGTGTTGACCCAGTCGGCGTTAAGTGCGATATCCGGTACGGCCCTGGAACCGTAGCCCAGCGAAGATTGGTAACTGGGAACTCCGTAGTAAGCGCTTTCACCACCCGTGCTTCCACCATCATTCGCTGAACAGCCGTACGGTCCACCGGACCACGCCACTTCGTAGTTATAGATCGGGCCGGAGAACAGTGACAAAGTGGTACCACCGGCTCCTACGATATTGGGGTCTGACGCCGGATATTGCACGGCAATCGCATCGCCGCATCCTGCAGTCGCCCCCTGATCACCGGAAGCGGCGACCATCGTCCAACCTTGTCCCGCCATGGAGTTGAAAATTGCGTGGTCAGTATCCATTACAGACTGAGGAGTACAACCGAACTCCTCACAGCCCCAGCTGGTGCTGAATACGCGAGCTGCACCGTCGGTCAAAATCTTGTTATAGACGTCAGTGAAGGTTGAAAACTGGTTGTTGACCCCGTCGTACATGTAGATCATGGCCGTGTTCTGGAAACTACCAAAACTATTTGCCATGGCGGTCGTCCAGTCGAAATCCATCGTGCCTTCTCCATCGCAGCAGGTTGGAGTTCCATCAACATAGATCTGCTGATAGTGGTAGGCGAGATATGGATAGGAATTGTGAAAGCCCGCGAAGTCGTTAGGATCCTGGGTACCCGCAGTTGCAATCGCGATGGAAGACTCAGGAGGCGTTACTCCCGAATTTCCCAGCGGGTTGCAGCAGTGACCCTGCGCGTTGAGCGCATTAAGGTCGTAGGCTTGGGAGTTATACATATCGGTTGGATCGTATGCTCCGCCCGTGATGTTCGGCTTGACCTTGCCGGACTTGTCTTTCAACTGACGAGGAAGTTTGCTGCGGTTACCGTTCGCGCCCTTTTCTTCACCCCTAGCGAAGACATCTCCCGGAGTGTAGTCGGTGAACGTCGGTTCCTTAACCGTCTTGCTTGCGGGCCGAAGTACCTGAATGTTGTTCAATCCACCCACGGAGTGGATGACGTAATTCAGGTTGGTTGGAATCTGTGGGTCTCGGTCGTTGGAAAATGTCGTACGAGCGCCCACCTGATAGGTGTTGATCTTCACGCCGAATGCTTTCTGGATTGTATCCACCGTACCTTCGAGATCGACCAGTAAACGATTTGAATAACGCTGGGTTACAGTCAGGCCCTGGCTCTTCGCCCAATCCACGACAGCTTGCTCATCCTGTTCAGACGGCGCAAACCGAGCGTTCCATTCGTCGGGAGTAAGAAAATGATGGAAGTCTTTGGATCCTTTCGTCTGCAGGTCCTCTAAGAACTGGTTTTCTTCATCCATGTGCGGTGGTTGCAGGCCCAAAACCACCCGCAGCATTTTTGTGGATTCGTACGGTCCCACTAGTTTGGCCGAATTGTCCAAGACTGCTGACGGTGTTGGACCGCCACCTTTAATTTTTGTTGGAGTTGGTCGCTGGGCGGCCAAAGGCAGCACACAGCACGCAAGGAAAAGAAACGCGCACGCACGAGCATTGATTCGTAACATAATCCCCCTTTGTTGCTTCTTGAAGATGATTGTTGAAAAGATGATTGTTGAACCCCGCCTTCAACGATGCGGAGCAGCTCCGTAAAATGATTTGTCGTCGTGGTGAAACATGTCGTTCAACCAGACGCTGACATCGCAACGGGTCAGCATTCGATCAACGATCATGTTCGAGTTCGGCTTGTATGAAGGGTCCGATACGGTATCGAGTCCGAAAAACCACACTGTCTTTCGGGCACATCGGAACAAAAAATCCTCAACAACAGTGATTTAAGAATTCGCTTGGTAGACCGCTTTCCTGTGTATAGTGCCGATTTCCCTGATTTCGTTTCACGCAACGAAACTGTCGCGCTACTATCGTCGCTCGTTTTCTCTCTCTGATTTTCGAGAGCGAATCGCTCGGCGAAAGTGTCGCAATCTTGCCTCACACTCGAGAAAACGTCCATGGTGCGGAGATGAAGCCGTCTCAATTCATCTGAAGATTGTTTGCATTTCAGGAAACGGGATCGTCGTTTCCTCGCCTCGGGCGAGGATGCGGTGATTCCAGCGCGGGCACGCACGTTAAAGGCAAACTGCAAACAGAGGAAAGGCGCGATGAGGAGCATAAAACGGGAATCGCGACGACAACTCATGCTTTCATTTGGCGCAACGCAATTAAATATTCTCGGTGGACAGACTAGAAGCTCCAATCGCATTCTGCGTTCATTACGACCTCGCGATACAGTTGTTAGCAATGAGTTTCAGATCCATTCTGTACTGCTATAATCGCTGGAAATTCCGACTAGTATTTTTGGTAGACGGAGGGCGCGATGCACACGATGCGAAGGAAGCCTTTTTTCACTACGATCGTTTTATTAATCACACTGGTGGCGCTGCAGGACTTCGGTCCGTTCCTCTCCGCTCAGACCTCCATTCCCACGGCCGATGAACTCGATCAGTTGCTCGCTCCGGTGGCTCTCTATCCTGACTCTCTGCTCTCGCAGATCACGACCGCCTCGACAAATCCTCAGGAGATTTTGGACGTCGACAATTGGCTTGCGCAAAATCCAGGCCTCTCCGGAACCGCGCTGACCGATGCGGCACAGCAACAGGGATTCGATCCCGCTTTCATCGCGCTGGTGAATTTTCCGCAAGTGCTGGAGATGATGGCACAGAACATCGATGACTACTCCGCGATCGGACAAGCGTTCTCCGCGGACCAGGAAGCAGTTTCGTCCGCGATTCAAAGATTGCGCTCGCAGGCTTATAACGCCGGCTCGCTACGCAGTAACGAACAACAACAGGTTGAGGTACAGCAAAATTCTGGCCAGCCGGTCTACATCATTCAGCCGGCTGTTCCACAAACCGTTTACGTTCCCGAATACGATCCTACCGCTGTGTATGTTGCGCCTTCCGGCGGAGCCGTCGCCGCTTCACTCATTAGTTTCGGAGTGGGCGTCGGTATCGGTGCGTTGCTGGTCGACAACCAACCTTGGGGGTGGGGCGGCTGGGGCTGGAATTGGGGTGCGCGACGCGCTTATTACAATCACGGATATTGGGGAGGATGGACGAATCCGTATCGCCCACCGCGACCCTGGTATCGTCCGCGTCCGATTGTTTGGTCGAGTCGCCCAGGGTATCGCGGCAATTGGAACTATCGTCCTCGCGGATATCGACCACCCCGTCCCGGGAATCGGCCGGGATACGGCCGTCCTCCTTATGGACCCGGAAATCGCCCCGGCTATCGACCGCCTCATGGAAATCGTCCGGGACGTCCTGGAATTCAGCCCGTCAAACCGGGAACACCGAATCGTCCGGGCAGACCGAATCCCGGTCGGCCCGGTGGAAATAAACCTGGTGGAAATAAACCCGGCGGAGGTAAGCCGGGCACTGGTCGTCCGGGCGGAACAAAGCCAGGGACAGGTAGACCCGGAACTGATCGACCGGGATCGAACCGCCCCGGTGGTGGCAATCGCCCTGGTACTGGTCGTCCCGGAACCGATCGTCCCGGCACTGATCGTCCCGGATCGAACAAGCCTGGCGGCGACCGGCCAGTGCCGACTCGACCGGGTAATACTCGACCGAGCAATCCCGGTCAAAGTCGCCCGACGTCACCAAGCCGTCCGGCTGCTCAGCCGAGCAGACCTGCGCCCACGACTCGGCCAAGCAATCCGCGTCCGAACAATCCGCGGCCCAGTAACCCCGGACAAAATAGGCCAGCCCCAGCGAATCGCGCACCTGCGGCGCGACCTGCACAACAAAGTCGTCCGCAGAATCAGAATCAACGACCGGCTCAGCAAGCGAAGCCAGCTCCGAAGCCTCAGCCTAAGGGATGAGGTCGCAAAGATTCGAATACTACCGACGGGATCTGCACGCTCCAGTGCGGTTGCGTGCTGATCGGTATCATCCCTCGCGCCGCGTCGTGAAGATTCTCTGTTTGGAGGAAAGCCCAGGCGCCTGTTTTGAGAACCTAGGTTAACTATTTGGATACTAACCGGTTGGTACCCCCACCCCCCCACCCCCTGGCTAATGGAATCATAGGTTTGGCGTGGTAATAATAGACTTGGATGACCCAATTCGTTGATAATGCAGGGGCCGTGACAGGGCGTCAATTCGTTGACGTACATTCGTCTTCCTCTATAACGACGGGCAGTAGAGAATGGCAGAGGCTAAAGAGTTCTCCGAACGGTTTTTCAGAAGGTCACCTAACGGTTACCATTGCCGATCAGTTAAATATGGTCGTATTGAGTCCAATAGAGCACAATGTTCTCGTCTATTCGACGTTGGATTCTGTCAATGCTGTTGACGAGAGGATTTATTGATGATGCGCGTCGATTGCAGCATTATGGCGATCACGCCAATGATTTTGGAGCGACAGACGCTTTACAATATGAGCGTCTGGCGGATAGATTTTTAAGTTCTCCGGCGAAGATCGGGCACATTAATCACAAACGACACGGGGGCGATACAGTGCGGTACGATCCCGAAAATAACGAGCTAGGAATTATTTCGAAAAACGGAACGATCCGTACCTATTACAAGCCTGTACGGTGTCGGCAGGCCACGGTTATACAAAAGGCAAGAAGGAAGTGCCACGATTACGACACCCATCTCGAATACGTGAAAAAGATATGCGGATACCATTGATAAACCAAAAATATATTTGTCCCGTGTGCGGGTTCCCCATGGACTATCCCGCAACAGACTGTAATATTTGTCCTTCGTGTGGTGTGGAGTTCGGCATTGATGATGCTATTTATGGAATAAACGAACTGCGACAGTCATGGTTTGATAGGGGAATGACTTGGACTAGCCAAGTGATCCCTCGTCCGGCAGATTATCGTCCATTAGATCAGATGAAAAATTTCGATGTTGTCGCCGTTTCGACTCAATCTACAAAGCAGCTCGACAATGCGAACAGCACAGAACCACAAGTTATGTATAGGAAGCCATGCAATGGCGTAACGTACGGAGTTCTGAGGTATCGAATTGCCTAGATTAGCTGTATTTGTGGCTTGCTCGGATCTTCTTTTCGACGACCAAACGTCGCCCACTATGGTCGGAAGTGTTCGCGGCCCTTGACGCTCTACCTCCCCCAGACGGAGAGATTCAACTAAATGCCATGAGTCCAAAGCCGTGGATCGTCTGCACTATGTGGTTGGCGGACGAAAAAGAACTTGGAAAGACTTACACTCAAAAAATCAAAATATTTAAACCAGCAATGGAATCGGATTTGGGGGAGGGGCGGAAGAATTCGTTATGAAAATTTTTTTTTTTTTTTTTTTTTTTTTTTTTTTTTTTTTTTTTTTTTTTTTTTTTTTTTTTTTTTTTTTTTTTTTTTTTTTTTTTTTTTTTTTTTTTTTTTTTTTTTTTTTTTTTTTTTTTTTTTTTTTTTTTTTTTTAAAAAAAAAAAAGACCGCATGAAATCCGATTCCGAAGATGGATGTATTCGAGGAAGCGTTAAAGCACGTTCTCCAGGTATCGAAGGTGGACATGCGGAAGATACTAGAGGAAGAAAAACAGTCCAAGATCGGACAAACGAAGCGCGGCCCTAAGCCAAAACCTTCGGCCCACGCTTCCCACGATGACTAGAAGGCCGTCGTTTCTCCCACCTTGCCAGTTAGCTCGGCAAAGGTGAGACGCTTACCAGCGACCTGAGAGAGTGCCAGCAGGAAGCGGTCAGAGTCATTTAGCGGATTGTCTCTAGTGGCGCGATTATTGAATCGGAAAACCTGTTCGTCAATGTAACGCTCAAGGTGGAATGGTTCGACGGCAACGTATGTCCCGCGCAAACCGCGCTTGAGCAAACTCCAAAAGTTTTCAATGCCGTTTGTGTGAACGTTGCCCTTCACGTATTCGGTAGCGTGATTGACGACCTCGTGAACGTAGCGCAATTGCATATTGTCGTAAGTCACAGCATTGTCGCTGTACAGAGGCGATCCAAATTTTACATTGGCTAGGATGTTCGCCTGTAGGTGTTCGCGCTTGATGCTGGGAACGACCATAGCGCGTACCTGACGTGCTTCACGATCCAGCATCCCTTGCACGATTGTCTTGCCGCCATAAACGCCACCTGATTGGTTGTAACGGAGCTTGCGGTCTTTGTGCATGTTCTGGAGCTTGCCGCCGATGTAAGTTTCGTCAGTCTCGACAGGGCCGCCATCTTTGCCGCCACCCAACTTAGTTCCCATGTCTTTGGCTTTGAGCGCGAGGCGCAAGCGGTGCAGCATAAACCAGCAAGACTTCTGAGTAATTCCAAGAGCGCGGCCTAGTTCGTGTGAACTGATCCCGTTCTTACAGCTCACGAGCATCCACAAAGCTGGCAACCACTTCTGCAAGGGGATCGGACTATCCTCGAAGATTGTCCCCACTTTGACCGAGAACTGCTTGCGGCAAGTGCGGCATTTCCAACGCTTCTGAGTCTTGATATAATAGGGATTCTTCGCTTCATCCAAGTGACACGAAGGACAACGCGGCCCATCATGCCAGCGCATGAGAGAAACGGCATCAACACAGACTTGTTCGTCGCTAAAGTATTGAATCGCTTCGCAGTAAGGTCTTGGGTGCGTTATCCATTCCCAAATACTAGCGGATTGGCGTGGGTTAGTCAAGTGTATTATTACCTTTGGCGTGTGTTTTCCCGCCAAAATATTCCGGACAAAGGGCTTAGAGGTAAAATATTGCGGAATAAGGACTTAGCGGGAATTATGCCTCTAAACTCGTTCCGAATCGGGAATTCGTAGATCCCGAAAGCGCGATCTGATTTCAAAGAAAAATTGAGCGGGGCGGAGGGTCGGTCTCCGTTTGCTGTGAGCAGTTGCTCCGCTGCCATTGTTTACTAGTTGGAGTAGGGTTGTCTGTGATGGGCGTCACACGGCGTTTGTGACGAACAGGTTCCCGAAACGGGATTGAAGTCCTGCGACTGTGTCCGAAATCGCTTGCAACGAGAGGGATCGGGGGCTAGCCTTAATGCAGGATGGGTAAATCCTGAGGAACCCGCGATGCCCTTTCAAGGGGTATCGTAAGCGCGCTGTAAGCGCGTCGGTCTTGGGGGCCATCCGCTTCTTCTAGTTTCTTTTCCTGTTTTTTGCCTGCAATTTCGTTTTCTAGTTTCCCCTGGGAAAATTCTCTGAACAAGGCCATCATCTATCTCGATGAGAGCGGTGATTTGGGCTGGGCGTTTAACGCGCGTGATTGGGAGGGGAACATCCGAATTTTACCCGCGTTTCCGTAGCGAACAAAAAGCGAAACTGATAAGATCTTCCGCTATGGCTCGGCGGCGGGATCGTGATGAAAAACCGGATGCGCTCACGGCGGCGGAGTTGAAGGAGATGTCGGATCGTCTGTCGCATCTGAGTCCGGTGACGGTGCAGAATTTTTACGAAGAAGCGTTTGAGAAATGCCGAATTATTTACGGCCGGATGCCCAGTCCGAGGAAGATGCAGACGTTGGTGGCGATTTGGAAAGTGTTGCGGAAGTGGGGGCGGTAGCGGCGACGGCCGTTTGTGATATTCTTCGTCGGCCTTTCGCGGATTCTCTATGAATGCATTCCCACAAAAACTCGATGAGCTCATCAATTCAGGGTGGAACGTCGACGACCCGGCGGGGTATGTGGCGTGGACGAATCGTGTGGCCTCCGTTCTGAAAATTGTAAATGTGCAGGCGGCTGCCGACTTCGAGAGGTTGACCGATGCGGTGGCATGGCGTTTGTCGCGACCTTCGCAGCTGGGCATGTTGGAAGGTTTGTCGTTAAAGGCTGAGATGTCGTCTGAGATGCACGGCTCTGCTGCTGAGCCGGTGCTTGGAAACAATGTCGATGCGGACGCCGTCGGGCGATCGCGAAAGGTGTTCGTAGTTCACGGGCATGATTCTGAAGCTAAGGAAATGGTGGCTCGGGCGGTCGAGCGCTTCGGGCTAGAGGCGATCATTCTTCACGAACAGCCGAACGCGGGTCGTACGGTTATTGAAAAATTTGAGCAGTACACCGACGTGGGCTTTGCAGTGGTGCTGCTGACCCCTGATGATGTCGGTTCTGCGAAGGGCGACGGCAATAATCCGCAGCCCCGTGCACGGCAGAATGTGGTGCTGGAGTTGGGCTACTTTCTCGGGAAGTTGACGAGAAGCCGAGTGTGCGCTCTCTACAAAAAGGGTGTGGAAATTCCGTCTGACTTTGATGGAGTCCTTTACGTCGAATTGGATGACGGAGGCGCGTGGCGCACGAAGCTTGCTCAGGAACTCTCGAACGCTCGCGTGCCGATCAACCTCGATGCGCTCCTAAAGATCTGAGCGAGGGTATGAACGTCCGAGTTTTGCATTCGGTCGACAGGTGCAGTAGAGTTTGAGTAACCGTGCGGGACTCGAACCCGCGTTTCCGCAGCGTGCCTACAGCCCTCGATTGGCGTCTACCAAGAACTAGGGAGAGGCACTAGCAACTGCGGTGTCCTTTCCTTTGGACGACCGGCCTGTTTTCCAGCCTAGCCGTCTACTCGGGTTTTTCCTAGATACCACAAGTTCATTCGAGGCCCTGTTAGTACATGCAGTTCCGGCATGTACAGTTTTGCGCGTGCGATGAGCTCAA
>CAWGOX010000011.1:0-87312 GCA_963824315.1 uncultured Acidobacteriaceae bacterium
CAACCACCCTCAGCATAATAAGCTAGACCACCTCTCCCCACCTTTTACTCCCTCCCCCCTTCTGTATCCCTCCACGCTTGTAGTAACGGTTTGTGCTGTATTAGAATCCATGCTAAATACATTGTTTCCTGCCCGTTTCACCTCCCCGTGTGCCCGTTTGCGTTCGCGCGCGCGCGCGCGAAGTCGCTCGCGGCAGCGACCTCGACCGCCCCCCAACCGTAACTTCAATGCTCCGCATACCCTGCCCGCCCCGCCCCCGCGTTTCGTCGTTTCGTATCGAGGCTCGGATCGTCAACGATCCGAGCCTGCTGTTTGCGTTCGCGCGTGCGCACGACGTCGCTCGCGGCAGCGACCTCGACCGCCGCCGACCGTGGCTTCAGCCAAAGGGGCTGACTGCACGGCCCAACGTCGCGTGTGTCCGTTCGCACTCGAAAACGTCCCCGCAAACGCCAACTATTATGGGTGTGAGGACGCGAACCGAATCTCCATAGCAGTATCCGAAGGAAACGAGGGGAAAGATGGTTGGGTAGACCGTGACGTGGGGATGCCATCAACAAGCCACGGACGATGTTGGATAGTAGAACCCATGCTTGAACCTGAGCGGATTGAGGCGGCTCCGAGTCGGGAGTCAAAGACAGTGAGCTATAAGTGTCGGTAGACGTTGCCTCTGCCACATAGGATGAGGGAATAGGTGGGGACGGAGAAGGGAGCTCGTCAGACAGGGTATGCGCGTTTTAATAAAATCAGAATGGGGGTCAGTTGGAACAGATTACAACAAGTCGACGCAACGTGCCTTGACGTGAACGCCGTCTTGAACGACTGCACCCCCACGAAGGACAGCATAACGGAACTGAGAAGCAAGGGCCTCCACGGTCATTGAATTCATATCTGAATGAGAGGAAACACGCAAGAGATGTTACAAAAGAGCTCCTAGAGACGCCCTGTGAACCGGATGTAATTCAGAGATCTTCGATCGAAACAGCGAGCAATCGTTTTCGGTATACAGTAGCTGGCTATACTAAACATAAACTCGGAAACAGAGAGAGAGAATGATAGGGAGGGTGACTCACGCGTCAGTCTTCGGGCGGGGTGTAGTGCCGTCTTGGTCGTCGGGCTTCCAGACCCGTGGCGCACCTTGCTCGTCGTATCGGAAACGCGTACGTACTTCAAAACAGGTGACTCACATGGTCATAAGCACCAACACAGGCACTGATGGTGGCAGCGTTCTCAGGCTGTGGCAGGTCATAATATTGAGATTGATCTGTCAAGCTCAAATTGAGCCGTGATACAATTTGACAGTTGTGACATGTGACATACATGCTCTGCAGCACAGGGATCTGAGCCAGGATCTCACTCTTCGTGCACCACACCTCCACTACCAAATGGCTGCACTTGACAAGGCACTTGACCCTAAATTGTTTGCTGGTGTCTTGAACATCATCGAGCCTTCCTTCAATCTGAATCAGTCCATGGATCAGCTTGATCAAGAGGCTGTGATGGATGACCTTGATGGAGAGAAAGAGAATATCCCTGCTCTCAAAGAGGGCAACACCAACATCATGGGACTGCTCAGCACAGTGAATGAGGTGTCAAAGGGTGTATTGGATGGGACCCATGCAGAGTACCAGTGGTATGTAGTATCCCCAGCTGGTCCCATTCACATCTGACCCCTCTGTTCCTTTAAGCCTCATAAACCAGTGTGAGGAGTTCCTTGTCCAGAGAGGACTTGTCCCTCGTGGCCAGTTCTTTAATGACAGGCCTCACCAGTATGCCCCACACCTGATTGCTGCATGGGTCATGAATGAGTGAGCATTGGCATGATTCCCTCTCTGTATACTGTTTCCCCATCAATGTGGTACTGCAGGTGCAACGAGATCAGCCTCAGTGGGGACAAGAGGCCATCTGATGAGGTGCATGCAACTTATGGGACAGCACAGAAGATGCATACTGCGATGACATATGCCTTTGGTTGCCTTCATGGTCTTGGCACCATGCACTGGCAATGCTGCACACTTGACGGGCGCATGGTGGGGAATCTGTCTGTTTCAGAGACTGTTTCCTGCTACATGCTTAGCTTGCACCAATGCAAGGTCCAAGCTGGAGAGACGCCCACCAACACAAGGGCAATCAGTGCTGTACATTGTCCACTATGTTGGGAAAGACTGTCATTGGAGCTGGCTAACATGCCAACAATGATACAGGAGACACTGAGGAGGCTGTATATCTTCAATCACCTCCCAGAGAACTGGGACTTGAAGGAGTACAGCCCAGGGTCACAGAACAAGGCTGGCGACCAGTGGGGAGGTGCATGTGCACAGCGGTTGCTTGGGCTGGCCTACACCTTGGCATTCCTCTGTCTTCTCCGTGTGGATGAGGTGCTCAAGATCCAGAGCCAAGACCTGATTGTACTAGATGACCCCACACAGCTGCAACTAACCCTGCCGTTCTGAAAGACCGACCAATATGGAGGTGTGTCCAACTTTCAGGCTTGCTGAGGTGTGCATACTGATATTCCCTCTGCACCTCAAGACATCAAGCCATTTGTCTTGCATGAGCAGCCTGAGGAATTTGCTCATCTCTGTGCTGTACGCACCTATGGGGAGTGGCTGGAAGTCTCCCAGATCACACATGGGTATATTTTCTGCAGGATAGCATCTGGGGACCAAACCTTCCTGAACAATCAACAAATGGTGAAGCAGCTTTTGGTCTGCTCCTTATGGGCCGCTAACCTGCAGGTAGACAGCTGAATCCTTCCTGAAGATATTCTGCAACAACTTGATTGACATTGGCATTGATCCTGCAGCTTATGGCACCCACTCATTCTGATGTGGTGGGTGCCAATGGTTCTCCACTGAGCACAGGTGGTATCTCCGAACCCTTTGTGAGTGGAGTGGTTGGAGTTCAGAGCTCACTCACTTGATGATTGTCAAGTATCTGATCTCATGGAATGACAATTCATCACGGCAATGTGATGAGTTCCTCAACCGCAAATGTGCCCCCACAGTGGCCTGCTCTGCCTGTGGTCAAACATGTCACTGCTCCTGAATGGGCAAGTGTGGACGGACAGAATCAGAGTCACATTGGGGATGGGGGGGGTGAAAGTCTGAACTACATGGTACAATGTGACTACATGTACTTATTCTGGTTGCTGTAACATACAGTAGTGCTTTGCAATTGCTGAATCCAAGCTCCTCACAATGAGCTCACCACCTCTCCTGTATGTGAATGCTGCATCAAAGCCATCACCATACTCCTCTTTGGCTTTTGTGGCATCACAACAATCAGTGGCTATCTGTTCCACCTGCAAGGTGTCAGTGATTGCTGTGTATGTCATTAGCCCTTTTTCAGCAGAAAACTTCTGCCAAATTTGGCCTCTGTGAGTTTTTGCCAGCTCGTAATGATGTCCTAGACATGCCCAACAGTTAAGCGAGTGCATCACAGGAGAGATCAGGGGCACACCCTCACCTGCCACTTGGCCCAGTTCTTTTTTGTACCCATCCACTGGCCAAGCTTACCATACCGATACAGGAGTGGCCAATACTTCAAAGCGATGGGCTCTCCTTGAATGTGGAGCACTGCCTCCAAGGGATTCCACTCGGGATGCCGTGTCATACAAGTCGCTGCCATAGTAGGACAGGGCTTGTTCGAGCTCGTAACTCAGCATGTCATAGCTGATGCGGGCCTCCTCGGGCAGGGGCCCGGGATCGAATCGCTTCAATGCCGTCCGGTAGCGCTCCAGCATCGATCTGACGCGCTGCAGCCAGGAGTCCTCCAGGGAATCGTCGAATTGGGCTTCGGAGCGCGTGACGCCCTGGTTCAGGGCCAATTGCGGGTTCAACGCCAGCCAGTCCTGCCAGTAGGAGTCGTACAGCGCATTCAAATCGCGCTCTTCTGCGGCGACGGCCGACACGGGTGCACCCGCCGCGGGTGTGCCCGATGCATCGAGGGCACGCGTCCCGCTCGGGAGGGCCGCGATCGCCAGCAGAGCCGGCAGCGCGACGACACGGAATACGGGGGTCATGAGCCGATCCTCGCAGCCTTCAGCGCCGTCTACCGCGCCAGGTACTGATTCCGGTCGTCCCGGTACACGACGCCGCCCTTCATCACGAAATCCAGAGGTCCGCAACGCATGAATGTCCTTGAGCGGATCGGCCTCCAGCGCATCGATGTCGGCGAGCTTGCCGCGCGCGATGCTGCCGAGATCGCGCATCCATCCGCAGCATGGCTGCGGCCTGCGAGGTCGCCCGCCTGCAGCGCTTGCAACGGCGTCATGCCGGCCTTCACGTACAGTCTCGGCCTCCGCGATCGTCGCCGTCGTGCCGTCGTTCGGCTCGAACGGAAACTGATCGGTGCCGAGCGCGATCTTCACGCCCAGGCGGATCGCATTCTGCAGCATCTCCCAGTGGTCGGCGCCGGTGATCTTGACGCGCTCCAGGTACCAGGGCGGCGAGCCGATCTTGCGATAGAACTCGAGCGCCCCCGGCTGGGTGACGACGATGGTCGGGACCAGCCAGACGCCCTTGGCCTTCATGTCCTTCAGCACATCCATCTTGAGATGATAGCCGTGCTCGAAACCGTCGATCCCGAAGCGCAGCGCCTGCTTGCGCCGCCTCGTTCGAGCCGTTGTGCGCGGTGACGCGGATGCCGTTGCGATGCGCGACTTCGATCAGCGTCGACATCTCCTCATCGGTCATGGGCGCGGCGGAGATGTCGCCGTGCGAATCCGATATGCCGCCGGAGATCGCGATCTTGATCCAATCGGCGCCCTGCTTGATCTGTTCCCGCACGGCGTGGGCCAATCCGTAAGGGCCGTCCGCCTCGAGCGAACCGTGGCCGCCGGTGGGAACGATGACTTCTCCGGCCGTCTTGATGCGCGGTCCGATGACTTCGCCGCCGTCGATGGCCCGGCGCAGCGCGAAGTCGGTGCCGTGGTCCTCGCCCGACGAGCCGCAGCGTCGTCACTCCGGAGAGCAGCGAGCGGCGCGCATTGCCGGCCATCCGCAGGACTTCCGCCGTATCGCTCTCGTTGACGAGCGAATCTCCCGCGGCGCCCGGCAGTTTCAGGCCGAGGTGCACATGCATGTTCATGAGGCCCGGGATCAGCCACTTGCCGTTCATGGCGATGGTCTTGGTGCCCGGCGGGCAGCGCGGTCGAATCCGCGGGGCCGACCTGCGACGATGCGATCGCCCGAAATCAGCACCGTGGCGTTCGTCATGGAGGGCCTGCCGTCGGTCGCGACGACCGTGCCGCCGACCAGGGCGACGTGACCGGTGCGGACGGCGCGGCTTCAGCCGAGGCGGCGATCGGCAGCGGCGCTCGAGATGCGCGAGGAGGGCGGCCGCCAGCGGCAGAAAGGCGTCGGCTTCGTGGCCATGGACATGGAAGCCCCGATGGGTTAGGAGACGCTGCTTCTCGATCTTGTGAAGGTCGTATTTCATGATGCGGCCGTGCCGGCCCGATCGGTCGCGCTCGAGCGCGAACACGTCGCCCTTGGGCCCGCGGCTTTGCGCCAGCACCGCCTGGATGGCCGCGGTATCGGCCGGCGTCCAACTGCAACTCCGCGATTCTCGCGATGCGCATGCAGGTGCGAGGTGTTGGTGGCGCCGACGATGATGGCGGCGACCCGATCCCAGTCGAGCACGGCCCGCGACGCGACCGTCGCGATATCGCAGCGATGCTTGACCGCGATCCGATCCAGCGCGAGCAGGAGCTGTTGAAATTGCGCCCAGCCGCCGAAGTCATCGATGATCAGTTTGTACTTGATCAGCGACCGATTGGTCAGCTCGCTGCCGGGCTCGCCGCGCGCCCACCCAGCGCTCGGACAGGAAGCCTCCGGCCACCGTGCCGTAGCACAGCAAGCGCGATGTCCTGCTCGCGGCACAGATCGACGATGCCGTTCCGGGGCCGCTGGTCGAGAAGCGAATACTGCACCTGCAGCGAAATGCACGGGCACGCCCGCGTCGAGAATCTCGCGCAAACGCGGTACGTCGAAATTGGTCGCCCCGATATGGGCGATCTTGCCCTTGTCCTTGAGCTTCGAGAGCTGCAGGGCCGCCTCGACATATCCGGGGACGTCGTAATCCCACCAGTGAAACTGCACCAGGTCCAGGCGCTCAACACCCAGGCGCTCAAGCGACCGATCGATGGATCGCTCGACGTACGCGCCGTCGACCTTGGCGAGCGCGCCCAGATCGGGCACGAATTTGGTGTGGATTTGCAGCTCGCGCGCCAGCTGAGGATAGCGGGCCCGAAAGCGGCCGATCAGCGACTCGACGCCGGTGTAGATGTCGGCGCAATCGAATGTCGTGATTCCGGATTCGACGAACATCGCCATATCGTGCAGAGCCTGCTCGGGATCGACCGGGCCGTGATCACCCGCGAGATGCCAGCCGCCCTTGATGATGCGCGAGATGTCGTAGTTGCCGTCAATCCGGATGCGCATGAATGCCTTGTCTGAGTGTCGCCGGAACGAAGAATGCTGCGGCAGCGACAGGGCTCGATCAATAACATTCAGGCCGAAGAGGTTTGCGTTTGCCGCAATTTGCGCACCGCGGCGCCGCGGTAGCGCCCCCCGCAGGTTTCCAGATACGTGGTGAGCGCGGAGACCATGCGCAACGGAGCCGGCGGAAGCCGTCTGCCCAGCCGGCCGATCAGCTGTACCGACGCTTCCTGAAGGGCGGCGCTATCGATCGGGACCGCCGCGAACCGGCCGCTCTGCACCTCCTCGCTGACCGCGAGCACCGGCAGGACGGTGAAGAATTCGCTCGGCATTCACCAGGCTCTTCAGCAGCGTGAGCGAGTTCGAGGTCACGCTGGGCTGCAGGGACACGCCTTCCTCGGATTCGGCGGTACGGAGCAGTTGACGGGTGCGAAACGAGGATTGGGGCAGGCACAGCCGGTGCTTCTCGAGATCGGCCAATTTCACCAGCTTGTGTGCGGCGAGCGGATGATCCGATCTCATGACCGCGCAGAGGGCCTGGCGCACCGAAGCCAGCACCCGGATGCGGGGATCGTCGGACGACTGAAACACGAGACCCAAGTGCGCGTCGTCCGCCGCGACCAGGCTCACCACCTCATTGGACGAGGCGGACATGTGCACGTTGATGAACAGCCCCGGATGCTTCGCATTGAACTTGACCAGGGTATCGGACAGCGAATGGCCCGACGAACCCCTCGCCGATCGCCAGCTGGATTCGCCCGGTGCGCAGGCCCTTGATGTCCGCGAGCTTGGCCTCGAAGGCCTCGTTGAGCCGCAATTGATCCGAATAGTGCGCGATCAACAGCTCGCCCGTCTCGGTGAGCTTGATGTTGCGCCTGCCGTGCTCGATGAGAGCGGCTCCGAGGTCTTCCTCCAGCTGGGCGATCTGCCGGCTCACCGAAGAGACCGCGACGCCGAGGCTGTCGGCGGCCGCGCGCATCGACCCCAGCTTGGCCGCCTCGTAGAGGTAACGTAGATTCAGGTCCAGCACGGCCAGACTCCATACTTCGAGTTCGCCTCGAAGTATGGCTCATCTGGCCGGGCCGGGCGCTATTTCGTCATTTCGTCTTGACCGTCACCCGGACGCCCAAGTTGCGATAGCCGGGTTCGACGAACATGCCGTCGACGAACGCCTTCTCGTAGGCATTGGTGTAGTAGCGCTTGTTCAAGAAGTTCTCGTCGAACGCCGTGACCGTCCAGTTGCCGCGCGTATAGCCGGCGCGCAGATTCCAGACGTTGTAAGAGGGCACGTCCCACGGAAATCCCGTATGGAACTCCGAATTCTGGTCGGACACGATGCCGCCCTTGTAGTGCCACTCGAGGCGCAGGAAGCCGGACTGATCGGCATCGAAGTTGTGGGTGTACTGGCTTTCGGCGTGCAACGTCCACTTGGGGGAGTTCGGCAGGGTTGCGCCCGACAAGTCGCCGGTCGCGCCGGTACCGCTTTCGGCATTCGGGAAGCTCACGTAATACGCGCGGTCGTAGCCGGCTCCGCCGCCGACGGTGAGGCCCGGCATGCACCAGCGCGGTCACTTCGGTCTCAAAGCCGTAGCTGCGGGCAGATGCGGCATTGGCGACGCCGGTGATGAATCGACACGCCGCTGCTGGAGACCTGGCCGATGGAGTAGTCGGCCTGGATGTCCTTCCAGTTCATCAAGAACACGTCCGCATCCACGCGCAGACGCTGGTCGGCGCTCTCGCTTTTCACGCCGAACTCGTAGTTCCACAGCGTCTCGGGCTTGTACACCTGGTTGCCGCCCTGTGACACGGGCAACGCCTCCACGCCGCCGGCCTTGAAGCCGCGCGACACCGTCGCATACAAGTTGGTCTGACTGTCGATCTCGTACAGGGCGGTCAATCGAGGGGAGAAATTGTTGAAGCTGGCGCTGCCGTCGACGAAGTTCAGACACCTGGGTGCCGGAGGTGTTGTAGCCGACGTTCGAGACATTCTCATGCGTATAACGGGCGCCGAAGGTCAGCGACAAGGACTGCATCGCATGCCAGACCACTTCGCCGAACAGCGCGTTGCTGTAATCCGAAGAGTTGCCGAGGGAGGAAGTGAGCTCGTAGCCATCCGGCACGCCGAACAGTTCACCGCCGATGGCGCCCGCGTACGTGTACTGGTTGGCGTGACCGTAGTCGTGGCCGTAGTAGAAGCCCCCGGTCCAGTCGAAGGCACGCCCCGCAGCGGGAATCGACTGGATTCTGAATTCTTCGCTGATGGAGCTGCGCTTGATCGATTCCGTTTCGTAGAACAAATCGAGGCCCGATCCGTCGATGTCGCCGCCCTCGAACTCGTTCGAGTAGAGGTATCCGACCACGTTGGTGATGGTGAAGTCCTCGGCTGCGTACTTGATGCGGTTGCTGACGTAGCTCAAATGCGTGCCGTCGTCCTGGCCGCGGTTGAAGTTCACGGTATTGACGTTGTTCGGATATACGCCGAGCCCGTCGGGGTCCACGGGCGAGAAGGGACAGGTGTACGGGGTACGGGTGGGCCCTTGGTAGGCAGGGTTGGGCTTGCTGTAGGGCGAGCCGCCGAAGAGCTCGCAGCCAAAGTCGCCGAAAACGCCCGACGGCACGCCGTTGCGCATGGCGACCGTCTCATTGGTCGCCGTCCCGGTCGTGTCGATGGTGAGATTCTCGGTCGGGGTGAAGCGAACGATGATCTTGCCGTAGGTGTACTTGCTGTTGTTGCCGCCGCCGATCGGGTTGACGTTCTTGATGTTGCCGTCGCTGGTCTCGTCCTGTCCCACGATGCGCACGGCGAGCAGGTTGTCGATCAGCGGCAGGTTGACGATGGCATGTGAGTCGACGGTGTTGAAGCTCGAGTATTGCGAGCTCGCCTCCGCGTAGAAATCGTTGGTCGGCTGCTTGGTGGTGATGTTGATGGCTCCGCCGACGGCATTGCGGCCGAAGTAGGTGCCTTGCGGGCCGCGCAGCACTTCGATGCGATCGATGTCGACGATCTCAGGGTTCGAGGTGCCCTGCGCCACGTTGAATTCGTCGATGTAGAACCCGAAGCTGCCTTCCTTGATGTTGTTGTCGGGGGAGAGCTGATCGCTGATGCCGCGCAAAGCGAGCTCCTTGCGGTCGCGCGTGCCCTCCGAGGTGAAGCTGACGTTCGGCGTCTGGTCGAAATAGCTGCCCACGCCTTGGAAATTCTGCTGTTCGATCGCCGCTGCATCGAACACGGTGAGACTGATCGGCACGTCGCGGACATTCTCCACGCGGCGTTGCGCGGTGACGGTGACTTCCTCCAAGGTATCCGAAGGCGTGTCCGCGGTGTCGGCGACCACCGCCGCCGCATAAGACATGGCGAAAAGGGCGGTCGCGCCGCAGGCACCGCGCCGGATGCGGGCGCGCAGGCGAAAGTCTGGTTTGGTCATCTCAAGTCTCCCTAAATGTTCTGTACAAGGCGGGCGGCCGTCGTGTTGCGGCCGCCGTTTCGAACCGTTCGTTCCCGCTAGCGGATCATTTCTGAGTGTCGGCAGCGGCCTCCGGCGGGTCCGGGATGCTGACGAAATTGATCAACGAGATCTTCCCGTCCTTGATCGCCGCGTATCCCATGACACGCTCCCGGCTCTCCTTGCCGTGCTCCCGGGCCCGTACGAAATGGTGGGTGAAGATCCGATCTCCCGATGGCGAGGCGAATTCGTCGATGAACGGCAGATCGATGACCACCATTTCGGTCCGCGCCTGGATGTCGCGGAAATGCTTGGCGAGATCCGCGACGCCGGTGCTGCGATCCTTGCCGTTGATGCGCATCACGGCATCGTGCGTGAAATAACGCGAGAAGGCCTCGGCCGTGAAGCCGTCCTTCTGCGTGTAGGCGTGATTCCACCACACGAACATCGCCACCAAAGGATCGGGTGTCTGTGCGGGGGCCGGCAACGCCGGGCCGCCGGCCAGGCCGAGCATGACGGCAGTCAACGCCGCTACGGCCCAAAGGCGGGTTTTGGGTGATTTCATGATGCTCCCTAGGGATCGTTACTCCTCGATATTCCCGCTGCGAATGCACAGTTGCAATGACATGACGAGGGTGCTTCGTTGCCTATAACGCAACGGAAGTCCCTTGATGGCGGCGTGACCCATCGGCGTCCGAAGGGCTTCCCGCGGCCCCATATCGAGGTCCGAAAATGGCGAGTATTGCCGGGCGCCCTTGGGTAATCTCTCACCCCATGTTGCTCGATCCCGAAGCCTGCTACCTCGCCGTACGTTCCCGCGACCGTCGATTCGACGGCCGCTTCTTTACGGCAGTGGCCTCCACCGGCATTTATTGCCGCCCCATCTGCCCGGTGCGTCCGCCGAAGCGTGAGAACATGCGCTTTTATTCGAGCGCGGCAGCGGCCGAGGGCGCGGGTTATCGGCCCTGTTTGCGCTGCCGCCCGGAACGCGCGCCCGGCCTTTCGACGGTGGACGCGGCCAGCCGTCTGGTCGGCGCGGCCATCGCGGGCATCGAGGAGCATGCCGTTTCGAACGGACGCGTGGGCGATCTCGCGGCATCCTTGGGCGTCACGGATCGTCATCTGCGCCGCGTCACCGAAGCGGAGCTCGGCGTCTCGCCGGTGGAGCTCGCGCAGACGCAGAAGTTACTGCTCGCCAAGCGCTTGCTCGCGCGAAACCTCGCTCAAGCTCACCGACATTGCCTTCGCCGCCGGCTTCGGCAGCGTGCGCCGCTTCAATGCGCTGTTCAAATCCCGCTATGGCTTGAACCCGCGCAGCATCCGGCGTAGCGCGGCGCCGGCGCTGGGCCTCAAATGCCAGCTCGACTTCCGGCCGCCGCTGGCCTGGGAGGACCTGCTGGCCTATCTGAAGCTGCGCGCGATCCCCGGCGTCGAGTGGGTGGACGGCACGCATTATCGGCGCACCGCCGCGATCGGCGCGGCGCGCGGCTGGATCGCGGTGTCGCTCGCGAAGAGCGGGCTCGCGCTCGAGGTCGAGGTGGCGCCCACGCTGGCGCCGGCGATCGGCGCGGTGATCGTGCGGGTCAAACATCTGTTCGATCTCGGCGGTGCGCCGGATGCCGTTGCGCGCGCTCCTGTCGCAGGATCCGTTGCTCGCGCCTTCCGTGAAGCGCTCTGCCCGGCCTGCGCGTGCCGGGCGCGTTCGACGGATTCGAGCTCGCCGTGCGCGCGGTCCTCGGGCAGCAGGTCTCCGTGAAGGCCGCGACCACGATGGCGGGCCGCTGGGCGAGCGCCTTCGGCGAAGCCGATCGAGACGCCCTGGCCCGAGCTCAGCCGCCTCGCGCCCGACCGCGACCCGCATGCTCGAGGTCGGTCGAGGACGACATCGGCGGCGCTCGGCATCGTCGGCAGCCGGGCGCGCTGCCTCATGGCGCTCGCCCGGGCGGTCGCGGATCGGCGCGTGGTGCTCAGCCTATGCCGCGAACGTCGAGGAACAGATCGAGCGGCTGATGGAGCTGCCCGGCATCGGCCCATGGACCGCGCAATACATCGCGATGCGCGCCCTGCACTGGCCGGACGCCTTTCCCGACGGCGATCTGATGCTGCTGCGGGCCGCCGGAACCGGACGCAAGGAATTGCTCGACGCGCGCCGAGGCCTGGCGGCCGTGGCGCGCTTACGCGACACATCATCTTTGGCGCACTCTGGGAGCTCATCCATGAACAGCTATACCTATGTCGACAGCCCGATCGGACGGCTGCTGCTTGAGCACCGACGGCGAAGCGCTCACCGGGCATCTACATGCACCTGCCCGACGGCCCCGCGCCCGAGATGCACGGGTGGACCTGCGATGCCGGCGCGGGTGCGCTGCCCGAGACCGTGCGGCAGCTCGAGGAGTATTTCGGCGGCACGCGGCGCGACTTCGATCTGCCGATGCGCCTCGCCGGCACGGAATTTCAGCGCCGGTCTGGAGGCATCTGATGGAGATTCCCTATGGCGAGACCTGAGCTACGGCGAGCTGGCGAAGCGCATCGGCAACCCGAACGCCTCGCGCGCCGTGGGTCTCGCGAACGGCCGCAATCCCATCCCCATCCTCGTGCCGTGCCATCGGGTGATCGGCGCGGACGGTTCGCTCACCGGATACGGCGGCGGCATCGAGCGCAAGCGCTGGCTGCTCGCGCACGAGGGCCTGCACTGACGGATTCGGCGGGGACCTGCGACGCTGCGCCGGCACGGCAGATCATCGGCAGGATCACGGTGAACAGCGCGCCGCCGCCGTCGGCTCGATTGGCGGCGAGCGCCGTGCCGCCGTGGAATTCCGCGATCAGCCGCACGATGTACAGCCCCAGGCCGAAATGCGGCTTGTCGTCATGGCCCTGGCGTTGCTCGAACAGGGACTCGAACAGCCGGCCGAGCATGGCCTCGGGAATCGGCGGGCCGTCGTTCGCGACGCTGAGCTCGTAGTTGCTGCCGGACTGCGCGCCAGGCGCACGCGTGATGAGGCCGGACGGCGGACAGAAATCCACCGCATTCTCGATGAGCTTGTCGAGCATCTGCACGATCAGATCGGGCGCACCGCGCATGAAGCAGGCATCGGCGGGCGTATCGAGGTCGAATCGCGCGCCGGGAAAGGCGTCCCGATAGCCGGCGACGGCGGACGTGCAGCAGCTCGCGCAGATCGAAATTGACCCGCTCGGCTTGCTTGATGCTCTCCTCGACTCGGGCCGCCGCGCCGAGCGCGCTCAAGATCGATTGCAGGCGCGACGACCCCTTCGCGCGCGCGCGTGACGATAGCCGCGCTGATCGGCGCGCACGCCCTCGGATTCCAGATTGTCGAGCGAGGAGCGCACGATGGTGAGCGGCGTGCGCAGCTCGTGCGAGAGCTTGCCGCCCAGCGTGCGCAGATACTGGGTGTGCTCGTTGAGCCGCGCAGCAGCCGCTCGAATCCGCGCGCGAGCGCGCCGATTTCATCGGCACGCGGCCGACTCCGGCATGTCGAGCCGGATGCTGCCATCGCTGCCCACGGCGGAATCGGCGGCGGCGCGCAGTCGGCCGATGCGCAGGCTGATCGAGGTCGCGAAGCCGAACGCGAACAGGACCGCGAGCGCGGTGGCGAGCAGCGTGAGGTTGAACAGGTGCGTCAAGGCATCGATCGCGCAGCGCGAGCAGCTGATCGCCCGCCTGTTCGAGAACCACGGCGCCGCGGATCTCGCCCGCCGACCATGATCGGCGCGGCGGCCGATCAGCAGCGATGTCCTGGCCGCCGCGGGTGCGCAGCCATTCCGCCGCCGGATGCCCGGCGAGCGCGGCGGCGACGCTGCTGCCCGCGACACGATCCGCCGCAGGCGTGCTTGCAGCGGCCAGGCGGAGGTGTCGACGGAGACGAAGCGGCGGTACCAGGTGCCTCCGGCTCGTCATCCGTCCTCGCCGCCGCTCGCCGGCATGCACGGCTGCCCGGCGATGCCGAGCTTCAGGGCATTCGCATCGACCACGGTGGCGCGAGTGCCGGCCGGATGAATGTCGCCGAGCAGCTGCGTCGAGTCCCGGGGTCGCCATGAACAGCCGGCCGCCGCGCGGCGGATCCGGCAGCGCTTGAATCCGGATCTGCGCGCCCGCGCCGTCGCAGCGCCTCGATCCAGAGGCGCGAGCCCGACCAGGCTCAAGGGCATGCGCGCCTCCAGGTGATAGCCGTGCGCGGTCTGCAGCCAGAATGCCTGGATGCGCGGCTCCGCCGCCGACGCGCTCGACGCCGTCGTCGCCTTTGACCGATGGTTTGCGCCTCGATCAGGCCCGGGCGCGCTCGGTCGCGAAGAAATAGGTCTCGCGCGATCCGTCCGGCCGCTCGAGCGTGAGATCCACACGGTCGAAGCGGTCCCGTGGCCGGCATGCACATCGGCGAGGCTCGGCGATCGAAGTGCGGGTCGTCGACCTCGAGGTAGACGAATAAGATAGCGCTCGGTGTAAGCCGGCCTGCAGCCGCGCCGCGGAGCCGCCCGCGCGTCGGCAGCGCCTGGGATCCGCCGGCGACATCCCAATCCTCGCGGTAGCCGTCGAGCAGCGGCTGGACTGTGCAGCGGAAACACGTACAGATCGCCGTCGCGCGGCCGCGAACGGCTCGCGTGTCGTCCACATCGCGAAACACCCGCTGCGGCTCCGCGGACGAGCGCATGGGCGATGGTGTCGGCGCTCGCCTCGAGCGCGTGCTTCCTGCGAACTGCGCAGCGCCGCTCTCGAGTTCGCGCGCGTACTGGCAGCCCGCCCACGGCAGGATCAAAGTGGTGAGCGCGACGATCAGCAATTGCAGGCGGATGCTCACTCGACCCAGCGATAACCCATTCCGTAGACGGTCTGAATGGCATCGAATGCCGGATCGACCTCGATGAATTTGCGCCGCAGCCGCTTGATGTGCGAGGTGATGGTGTTGTCGTCCAGCACCACGTTGGCCGCATCCATCAGCTGCTGGCGGTTCTTGACGTGGCCCGGGATTGCGCGCGAGCGCATGCACGATCCAGAACTCGGTGAGCGACAGCGTCACGGGCGAGCCGTTCCAGGTGGTCTGCATCTTCTCGCCGTCGATCATCAGCGCGCCGCGCCGCACGATCTCGGCGCGCGCTGTCCGGGCCGCGCAAGGCATCGATGCGCCGGAACAGGGCCGCAACCCGGGCGGCCAGGTGCGGCAGGCTCACGTCCTTGGTGAGGAAATCGTCCGCGCCCAGGCGCAGCCCGGAAACGGCATCCAGCTCGCTGTCCCGCGCCGTCAGGAAGATGATCGGCAGCTCCGCCGACAAGGCGCGCAGGTCGCGGCACAGATCGAAGCCGCCCTCGGCCTCATCCTCGAGCGAGATGTCGATGATGGCAAGGACAAATCGATTCCTCATTGCGCGTCGCCCTATGGCTGGTATGCGGCGCAGGATTCTTTCAGGCGTTCTCTGTCCTCGGATTGGTGCTGTACAGAGTCTCCGGAAAAGCGCTGCTCGACAACATACGTCAGGTCTTGCGAATCGTCTGCCTGTTGATAATCGCGATGTTCGCCCATCGCTGGGGATTCTTCGGCGTCCTAACGGGACTAGCCGTCACCGAATTCCTCGGCATGACCTTCATGATGTTCGCCATCGCCGACACGTTTCAAGGATTCCATCTGAAGTCGCTGCTTCCCGACGCTGTGAAATTGATCGATCACAACCGCCATCGCTCTGACCGCCGGAGCAATCGCGACAAGAATTCCGCTGCCCGCGATTGCAAATGCGCGCTTGGCGTCCGTGCTTGAATTAGGAAAAATATTTCTCGCCTGCATGCTCGCCGCGTGGCCAGCGCTGTTGCTGACGAAATCCGTAACGGGAACTGAAACTGACGCCCTGCTGAGCATCGTCCGATCCAAACGAAAAACGACCGAGCGCCTGACCGCCGATAGCATTACGGAGCCGGCATGAACGCCGCAGCGTCGAACGCGACGCGCATTCAACAAGAGAAGGCGGTCGCATACGGACGTAATCCGATCGGAATGATTCTCGGGCTGCGGACGAAACTCAACAGCCTCTGGTTGCAAGCCACGTATCCATTTGCGCAGTTTGGACACGGCGTTTCGATCGATTACTCCTGCGACATACAACGATCAAAATCACCGGAGATACGCTTCGGAAATAATGTCTACCTCGCTCCCGACGTCTGGATCGACGTAACCCCCGGCGCAGTCCAAAACGATTCGATGACCATCGAACCGAAGGTGGTACTCGGAGACGGATGCCAGATCGGAAGGCGCTCGACGATCTCCGCGAGAAATCGGATCATCCTCGAAGCCGACGTTCTGCTGGCCCCGTCAGTCCTGATCATGGACCACAACCACGAGTTCTCGAACGTTGCTTCTGGCGATAATAGGTCGGACGCGGCGTCGACAGCTGGCACGGTTTTCATCGGCCGTAATTGCTGGCTCGGGATCGGTGTCGTAATCGCAAGCAGTTCGGGCGATCTGCATCTAGGACGCAACAGCGTCGTCGCCGCAAATGCGGTCGTAACCAAAAGCTTTCCCCCATACAGTCTGGTAGCAGGCAATCCCGCAAAACTTATAAAGACCTTCGACCAAGAAACTGGAAAATGGGTGAGAGCAAAATGAGCAGCACACTGGACATCATGAACGAAACGGAATCAGCTGTGAAAGCCACCGACAAAAACGATCAGAAGTCCGCAAAGAAATCGACGCAGCCGACGGAGCAGCATTTAGAGCAGCGACGCAGCGTCTGTCCGACTTGCGGCGGCGGAGACGTGTCCCATCTTCTGACTGCTCCCGATCGCTTTCATTTGCGGACGCAGATGTGGCGCTTGGAGAAATGTGGATCGTGCAGCAGCGTTTGGCTGGCCAGTCCGCCGCAGCCCGCCGAGATGGGTGAGCACTATACCGAGGATTATCACAAAGCCATCATGACCGCCGGCGAAGGCTCCGCCGCGGACCGTTGGAAGGACCAGGTCAAACTGATCTCGCACTACAAGCCCGAAGGAGGATCGCTACTCGACATCGGCTGCAGCTCTGGCGGATTTCTCAGCACCATGATGGGTCCGACAGCGACGATCGCGAAGTGGAAACTCCACGGCATCGAGATGGAAGAGACGACCGCGCAACGCGCCCGCGCTAAAACCGGCGCTGAAGTTTTTGTAGGCGATGCGATGGACGCCCCGTTCGCTCCGGGAAGTTTCGATGTTATTACCAGCTTCGATGTCCTGGAGCACGTGTATTCTCCGCGCGACTACTCCACGAAAGTTCTGCAGTGGCTGAAACCCGGCGGAATTTTCTACATGATGTCGCCGAACATCGCCTCCTGGGAAGCGCAGGTATTCGGCTCCCACTGGTTCGGACTCGAACTGCCGCGGCACCTCTCCCATTTTTCGCCGCAGTCGCTCCGCCATCTTCTAACCGACGTAGGATTCGAAGAAGTGCTCGTCAAAACTCCGCGCGTCTCGTACATGGAGCGCAGCGCGGGTTACGTTTACTCCACCGCCCTCGAAAAGATGGGAATGACTCCCACCGCGCAGGCAAAACCAAAGCCCTTAAGCCTCCCCGCAAAAGCTGTCCGCAAAGGAATGCGGATGGCCGTAATCGCCCCGCTTGCCCAGATCGCTTCGATGGCTGGAGCAGGTCCATGCCTGGAAGCCGTGTTCCGAAAGAAGATTGACGGCAACAAATGAGCCACACTCATCACAAAGTTTCTGAAGATCCGCTGTCGTGGATCAATCGCACCCTCACTAAGCTTCGCATCCTCTGGATGCGGCGGACGTATCCGTTCGTCTCGTTAGGGAGCGATTTCCGTATTCATTTTTCATGTGACCTAAAGCGATCTCTCGCTCCGTACATAAAAATCGGCAACTCTGTATTCCTCGATCGCGATGTTTGGGTAAATATTCCAGAACCTCCTGCCGACGGAAAACCTGTAATCATTTTCGACGACGGTGTAAAAGTTGGACGACGCTGCGTGATCTCCGCCAAGAACCGCATTCACTTTGAGCGCGACGTCATATTCGCTCCATCGGTATTGGTGATGGACCACAACCACGCCTTCGAAGACGTGAATCTCCCAATCACGCAGCAGGGAGTAACCGAGGGTGGGACGATCCGGATCGAAGAAGGATGTTGGATTGGTTTCGGCGCGGCTATTGTGTGCGGTCAAGGCGAGTTGGTGATTGGCAGAAACTCTGTCATCGGCGCGAATAGTGTCGTAACCCGAAGCGTGCCGCCATATGCAGTGGTGACAGGCAATCCTGGCCGAGTGGTAAGAAGCTATGATCCGGCAGGGAAGCAGTGGGTCATTGGACTTGGCAAGCGCTCTCCGACGGACGCGCCAAAACTCGACGCTGCAAAAAATGACACCGCGAAAGTTGAAGTCGGTGGATCGAAGTGATGGACTCGCAACCGCCGCGACGTTTCGCGAAAACCGTCTCGATCATTGTCCCTGCGCACAATGAGGCTGCGGTCATCACGCGAACTCTCCGAGCGATCACCAACGGAGCAGCGGCAGACGAACTCGAAGTGATTGTCGTCTGTAACGGATGCACCGACGATACCGCAGCCGTCGCTCGAAGCTTCGGCGCTCCAGTTCGCGTAATCGAAACTGAAGTTGCAAGCAAGACCCACGCCTTGAATCTCGGAGACAAAGAGGCGCGCTATTTTCCGCGAGTCTATATCGACGCAGATGTCGTCGTGAAGATTGACGCGATTCGAGCTTTGGCGAATCGGCTGGAGTCGGATCGAGTTTTGGTGGTTGCGCCAACCGCAAACATCGATCTTTCGGATTGTTCCTGGATCGTGCGAGCTTTCTACAATGTACGATCGCTTCTGCCTTCGGCCCAAGAGGGGATTGGCGGCTCCGGTGTTTACGCCCTTTCTGAGGAGGGTCGGAAACGCTTTGGCGATTTTCCGAAAGTAACGGCCGACGATGGCTACGTTCGGATCCAATTTCGTCCTGAAGAACGCGAGACTTTAGCGTCGGTCCAATCCACGGTGTTTCCGCCACGTGCCTGGAAAGAGCTGGTAGCGACCAAGACTCGCTCGCACTATGGTTCGTTTGAATTGGAGAGAGACTTTCCCGATCTTTGGAAGAATCGCGGAGAGAGCAACAAAAAATCAATTCTCGGATTGTTCAAGGATCCACGGCGCTGGCTGAGTTTGTGCGCTTACTGCCTGGTTACTGTAACGGCGCGCCGCCGAGCTCGAAATCGACTGCACGATGCATCAGCGGTTTGGGAAAGAGACGACACGTCCAGAGTTGCTGCGCACCGCGCCGCTCCATTCGGAGAGGTTAACTCGTGATCTTAGCCTCGGTTGCCGCTGTCGTGACCTTGGCGGTGGTTGCGTACTTTTCGCCATGGGTTTGGCGACGTTATCGGGAGATCGGGTTACGCAGTGAAATCGCAAAAAAAAGAATTCTGATTCTCACCTATGACGATGGTCCAAGCGTAGAGGCAACACCCCAACTGCTAGACCTTTTGAAGAGCCGCAACGCCAGCGCGACATTTTTCATGTTGGGTAGGAACGCCGAGCAGCATCCAAACATCGTGGATCGCGTAATTCAAGAAGGGCACGACGTGGCATGCCACTCCAGCCAGCATCTCAATGCATGGAAGGTGTTGCCAGGCAAAGCCGTTGCAGACATTCGAGCAGGATATGACCAACTTTCGCGCTGGATTTCGTCAAGCGCCATGTATCGTCCGCCGTACGGAAAAATGACTCTTCCGACCTATATGGAACTCCGCCAGCGACAGGCACCTGTCTGGTGGTGGACAGTTGATTCGGGAGATACGAACCGTGTTCTTCCGCAGGTTGCGTCCATAGTCGACGCCGTCCGAAAGAATGGTGGCGGAATCGTACTCATGCACGATCTGGAACGGACTCCGCAACGTACTCAATATGTTCTGGATCTGACCGCCGCTCTGCTGGATGTCGCGAAACAAGAATCGCTCCGCGTGGTGCCATTGAGAGAGTTGCAGCAATGAATCAACGGGGAGATCGCTGCCGCGTGCTGGCAGTTGCTTCGAGCGGCGGCCATTGGGTGCAGTTATTACGGATTGCTCCGGCTCTGGCAGGTTGCGATGTGACATTTGTGACGGTCATCGAAGCCTACCGAGCGCAGGTTCCCGGACACAAATTCATTCGGGTGGGCGATGCGACTCTGTGGAATAAGTTCGGCTTGGTCAAGTTGGCTCTAAGGATGGCGTGGGTCATCGCCACCGAGCGACCCGACGTGGTGATCTCTACGGGCGCTGCGCCGGGATACTTTGGATTGATGTTTGGACGATTGTTTGGAGCGAAAACGATCTGGCTCGATAGCATTACCAACGTCGAGCGCATGTCGATGTCAGGGGCCCGCGTCGGACGATACGCCGATCTTTGGCTCACGCAATGGGAACATCTGGCACAAGCAGAAGGTCCTCGGTTCGGAGGGGCGGTCCTGTGATTTTCACAACAGTAGGATCGCAGGAACCTTTTGATCGGCTGATCAAAGCTGTCGACGAGTGGGCAGCCTCACGCTCAAGAACCGACGTCTTCGCCCAGTTGGCGGGATCGAAGTACCGTCCGCAGCACATCGAATTTACAGACTTCATGGATCCTGCGGAATACGATCGTCGGCTCCGCGGCGCGCGCATCATCGTAGCCCACGCAGGCATGGGTTCTATCATCTCTGCGTTGGAGTTAGGAAAGCCCATCGTCGTGATGCCCCGGCGTGCCGATTTGCGAGAAACCCGAAACGATCACCAGGTCGCGGCAGTGCGAAGATTCAACATGGCCGGACGCGTGATCGTGGCGCAAGACGAACTCGATCTGCCGGAGAAACTCGACTATGCGCTTACTCTCGGTGAGAGTGATGGAATCGGCAAGCAGGCATCTCCGCAGTTGATTGCAACGATTCAAACTTTCCTGCAAGAGAGTTGTGCGCGATCCGGTTCCAGTGCTGACACCGCGTCAGGCAGTCGAGGCAGCCAGTCGTCGCAACGGACCTCATTACTCACTCGACTGTTCTCCAATTGGATCAACTAAATTCTATCCGATTCGCATCCACTAAAGACTAAGAGGTTCTGAAAAGTAATGACGGAAAATAGCCAACTGGTGCGTGGAGTCGCCGACACCGCTCTTTGGGTCGCATATTTTCGCGCGTGCGAATCGAAACGTCCGGATGCCATATTCCGCGATCCATTCGCGGAACGTCTAGCAGGAGAACGCGGATTCGAGATCGCCAACACGCTACGCGAAGGCAATAAGCAGGAATGGGTTTGGGTCGCCCGTACCTATCTCTGCGATCAGTTTCTCGAGCGCAAGATTCTAGCGGGTGCCGATCTCGTACTGAATCTGGCCGCTGGACTTGATGCCCGGCCGTATCGCATGAATCTGCCCGCGTCGCTGCCGTGGGTGGAAGTAGATTTACCGCAGATCATTTCTTACAAGGAAGAGATTCTGGCGAACGAACGGCCGAAATGCCAGCTACGCCGTGTCAGCATGGATCTCTCCAACCGCGAAGCACGCGTCAAACTTTTCTCAGAGCTTTCAGCGCAAGCGAAAAAAGTTGTAGTCTTGGCCGAAGGGCTTTTGATTTATCTCACCGATGAAGAAGTCGGCGCACTAGCAAGCGATCTTTCCGACCGAAAAGAATTTTTCAATTGGATCATCGATCTCGCTTCTCCCATGCAACTTAAGCTCATGCAGTGGACCATGGGCAAGCAACTCGGTGAAGCGGGCGCGCCTTTCAAATTCGGACCAGCCGACGGGCTCGATTTTTTCGTGAAGTACGGATGGGAAACCGAAGACGTTCATGGACTTCTCAAGACTGCCGCGCAACTCAATCGTGCTCCCAGCGGAACCGTCCCAGTCCTCGAGGAACCTCGGGGTCCGATGGGAAAGCGTCAGTGGAACGGCGTGTGTTTGCTGAAGAATCGTAAAGAGGGAATTTAACTTATGCAGACGATAGAAATTGAACAGGAAATTCGCACTTTTCTCGTCGATAACTTTCTCTTCGGTCGTTCCGAAGGACTGAAGGAGTCCGATTCGCTGCTGGGCAACGTGATCGATTCCACTGGCGTTCTTGAGTTGGTGATGTTCCTCCAGGACAGGTTCGGTATCACCGTGGAGGATGACGAGGTCACCACCGAAAACCTCGATTCACTTCAGAATGCTGTCGCTTTCGTAGAGAGAAAAATGTCGGCAAAGAATTGAACCGACACTCCCTCGACATTACTGTATGCTGTTGAATCGAAGCATGTTAGAGTTTTCTTGGCGGCTTCTAGAGTTAGAGGTTTCTTCTCGAGAATCGCGTGATATTATTTGGTTAGTTCCTCTCCCCGTTTCATCCCCCAAAGCAGCATTTTTGAGTAGTTCGTTTTGAGCAGTCTGCTACCAAAATCATCGACAAGGGTAATCAAGCCATGGTGAACACTGTAATTATTGGCGCAGGTCCGTACGGCCTTTCGCTCGCTGCCCATTTCCGTAAAGAGGGAATTGGGTTCCGTATATTTGGACGCCTGATGAGCAGTTGGGCTGACCACATGCCGAATGGCATGATGCTGAAATCGGAAGGCTTCGCGTCGAATATCTACGACCCCGACCGTAAACTCACCCTCGAAAAATTCTGCGCAGAACGCGGGATTACCTACGCGCATACGGGTGTTCCGGTCAAACTAGAAACCTTCACCAGCTACGGAGCCGCCTTCAGAGACCGCTTGGTCCCAGAACTCGAAGAACAATTTGTGACGGGTGTGGAGCAAAGTGGCGACGGATACCTGGTCACGCTGGAAGACGGCGAAACCGTCCAGGCGCAACGCGTCGTATTGGCCGTCGGGATTACACACTACGAGCATGTCCCTGATAGTCTCGCGCATCTTCCTTCTAATCTTGTGACGCACAGCGCGCGTCACAAAGAGCTCGATTCCTTTCGTGGCCGCAGCGTCGTCGTGATTGGAGGGGGGTCATCAGCGCTCGACTTGGCTGGATTGCTTCACGAAGCAGGAGCGGATGTGCAGATCGTGGCCCGCCAACAGGCGCTCAAGTTTCACGGTACACCCACCGGGAAACCTCGGCCCTTGTGGACGAGGCTGAAGCAGCCCCAATCGGGACTTGGTCCGGGTTGGCGCTCGTTTTTCTATTCGGATGCGCCTGGTATTTTTCGCCTTCTGCCCGAAAAATTGCGGCGTGACGTCGTCCGCCGTGCCTTAGGGCCTTCTGGTGGATGGTTTGTGAAAGAAAAGGTATTGGGGAAGGTTCCGCTGCATCTGGGATTGACAGTGGCTAGCGCCGACGTTCAGAACGGCAAAGTCCTCCTCCGACTGAAGGGTAAAGACGGCTCGGAAAGAGAGCTTCTTGCCGACCATGTCATCGCCGCCACTGGTTACAAAGTGAATATGGATCGTCTTACATTCCTAAGTCCCGAAATTCGCTCTAGGATCAAAGTGGTCGATGGCTCTCCGCAGCTCTCGTCCAACTTTGAGTCTTCGGTCCCGGGGCTCTATTTCGCCGGTTTATCCGCAGCGAGCAATTTCGGCCCGCTCATGCGATTTGCGTACGGTGGAGGATTCACCGCACGTAGAATTGCGCGCGCTTTAGCAAAATCTCGGTCGCGCAGTTCGGTTCCAGTCGCAGTTCCTGCGTCAGCGGGAAGTTCCAAGTAAATAGCGCTGGCCGAAACGTGAAGATGAGGATTCTGGAACGATGAAGCGAGAAACAATCGCGATCCACGCCGGATACGACGGGGATCCCACGACCAAAGCGGTTGCGGTGCCGATCTATCAGACCGTCGCTTTCGAGTTTGATAGCGCGGAGCACGGCGCAGCTTTGTTCAATCTGGAAGTCGAAGGGAACATCTACACCAGAATCGGAAATCCTACGAACACGGTGCTCGAAAAGCGCATCGCTGAACTCGAAGGTGGCGTCGACGGTCTCAGCGTCAGCTCCGGCATGGCAGCGATTGAGTATTCGTTGATCAACATTGCGGAAGCGGGCAACAACATCGTTTCGCTGCCGCAACTCTACGGTGCGACCTACACTCTGCTGGCGCACATCTTTCCGAAGCGGGGAATCGAAGGGCGCTTTTCCGCAAGCGATCGTCCGGAAGACGTTGAAAAGTTGATCGACGAGAATACGCGCGCCGTGTATTGCGAGAGTGTTGGCAATCCGGCCGGAAATGTTGCCGACATTGAAGGCCTGGCGAAAGTGGCGCACAAGCACGGTGTTCCGCTAATCGTGGATAACACGGTGGCGACCCCGATCCTTTTGCGGCCAATCGAATATGGCGCTGATGTGGTTGTCCACTCCATGACGAAGTTTATAGGAGGCGGTGGCACCAGCATCGGCGGCATGATTGTGGACAGTGGCAAATTTCCGTGGCGGAAATATCCAGACAAGTTTTACATGTTCAACCGCCCGGAGATCGCGTACCACGGTGTCGTGTACGTCGATCACTTTGGCGATTCAGCATACGTCGCCCGATGCCGTACCGTTTGTCAGCGCAACACCGGCGCTACACTATCTCCGTTCAACGGCTTCTTATTTCTGCAGGGAGTTCAGACACTAGCCCTCCGCATCGAGCGACACGTCGAGAATGCTCGCAAGGTGGCAGAGTTTCTGCGAGCCAATCCAATGGTGGAGTGGGTGAACTACGCTGGGTTTCCTGACAATCCGTTGTACCCAATGGCTCACCGCTATCTTGGAAACAACTTCTGTTCGTTACTGACTTTCGGAGTCAAGGGTGGTTACGAGGGTGGGCGAAAAACCTTTAATGCGTTCCGGTTGTTCAAGCGCATGGTCAACATGGGCGACGCAAAGTCGTTGTCTTGCCATCCCGCATCGACGACGCATCGCCAACTGACGCCCGAAGAGCAGGCACAAGTCGGAGTGACTCCCGAAATGATTCGGCTGAGCGTTGGCATTGAACACATCGACGATATTCTCGATGATCTGGGGCAGGCGCTGAACGCGGCAAAGAACTAAGCAACAAATGTTGAGGGAGCGAACGACATGTCAATCGTGATTGAAGGCGGACGAATTCCACCACGCTGGTTGCTGGAAGGGAACTCGCGTCGTCGGCTCCGAGCGGGCGGACCGCTTGAATATCGCCTTCATCAACAACATGCCGGATGCTGCGCTCGAAGACACGGAGTTACAGTTCTTCACTCTGCTGGATATCGCATCAGGCGATGTCCCTGTGTCCTTGAAACTCTTTTCGTTGCCAGGAATTCCACGCGGAGAACGGGGTCAGCGTCACATCGACAATTTCTATTACGGTGTCGAGGACCTCTGGCAAACTCAATTCGATGGCGTCATCATTACCGGCACAGAGCCGCAGCAGCCGAACCTGCGCGATGAGCCTTACTGGAAGGTGTTGGGAGTAGTTTTCGATTGGGCGGAACGGAATACGACGTCAGCAGTGTTGTCGTGTCTTGCAGCCCACGCCAGCGTTCTTCACGGCGATGGTGTTCGTCGTCATCGTTTACCCGACAAGCAATTCGGGGTGTTCGACGCCGCAAAAGCTTGCGAGCATGCTCTGCTGAACGATAGCGCACAGCAGATTCGCTTTCCACATTCACGGTGGAACGAACTTAAGGAAGATGAACTCACTGCTGCGGGCTATGTAGTCCTGACGAAATCGGCGGATGCCGGGGTGGACACATTCGTCAAACAGAGGCGAAACAGTTTGTTTCTGCATTTTCAGGGACATCCAGAGTACGGCTCGCAGACTTTGTTCAAGGAATATCGCCGAGACATCAAGCGCTTTCTGAATCGTGAGCGCGATACCTATCCCACAATGCCGCGCGGATATTTTGACGCGGCTGCGACGCAGCTCTTGAACGACTTTCAGAAGCGAGCGATGGCGGATCCACGCGAACAGGTTATGAGTTCGTTCCCCGAAGACAAGGTCCTCGGCGCATTACAAAACGGATGGCACGCCTCCGCCGTAGGCATCTACAAGAATTGGTTGCGCTATTTGCAGGCGAGCGAAGCGCGAGGCTCCGAACTTGCAGCCATCACTTCCACCTACGCACGTGATCCAGAAAAATCTTCCGCATCTAGATAAACCGCCAGACCGACCCGCTGGAAATAATAGTCGTTATAACGACTATTATTATGATCGTAATGAAACCCCACAACACAGACACGAAACAGCCGGCCTTCGCGCGTATTGGCGACGTCGTGGAGCTGTGGGCAAAAACTCTACCCGAACATCCGGCGCTGACCGAAGCGTCCGGCGCGTGGACATACAGCGAACTGGTCGCAGCAATCTCTGCAACCAAATCGTGGCTGCATGAACTGGGAGTACGATCGGGCGATCGCGTGATGATCGTGGGCGAGAATAGTCGCGCGTTTGTCGCGATTCTATTTGCCACTACCGCTCTCGATGCCTGGCCTGTGCTGGTCAACGCCCGTCTCTCAGCTCGCGAACTCGACGAGATATTGCAACATTGCGGAGCCCGGCGAGTTTTCTATACGACGAGTGTCTCAACCCAGGCTTCTGAGCACGCCTCGCGTCACGGTGCGGCCGTCGAAGAGCGCGACGGATTTGGTTCGGTCGCAGTCGGTCCGCTCAATTCGACAGCTGAGCCAGAGCCCCTCGGCGAAGATCCTACCGAGCGGGTCGCCGCTCTGATCTACACATCCGGAACCACAGGTCTTCCGAAAGGGGTGATGCTCACCCATCGCAACCTGCTCTTTATGGCTGCGGGATCAGCGAAAGTGCGTTCGTTGACTCCAGAAGATCGCCTATACGGAGTCCTGCCCATGTCACACGCGGTTGGGCTTTCTGTCGTGCTTCTTGGCACACTGATTTCCGGGGCAACGCTGTGCATCACATCGCGTTTTGATCCGATGACAGCGCGGGTCTCGCTTGAGAAAGACGGGGTCACCATTCTCCTCGGCGCGCCCGCGATCTTCAATCAGATATTGCAGTACGCCAAACTCAGAAAACTCTCTTCGCTGAAGTTTTCCGCGTTGCGTATTATTTCGTCCTCTGGAGCGCCTCTCGATCCCGTAACCAAGTCAGGAGTCGAAAGTCTTTTCGGAATGGTGCTGCACAACGGCTATGGCGTCACGGAGTGTTCTCCCACGATTGCGTTGACGCGTCCAGAAAAACCTCGCGCTGACATTTCGATCGGTGAACCATTTCCTGGGATCGAGATTAATCTGGTCGGAGCCGACGGCAAGTCGGTCGCTCCCGGAGAAATCGGCGAGCTACGAGTGCGTGGTCCGAACATCATGAAAGGCTATTACCGAGCGCCAAATGAAACGTCCGCCGCGGTCGATCATGATGGATGGTTCAACACTCGCGACCTCGCGCGACTCGAAGACAACAACCTTTTCATCGTTGGCCGCACTAAAGATTTGATCGTTCGCCGCGGCTTCAACGTCTATCCCGCAGAAGTCGAAGCGGTGCTGAATGCGCATCCTGCAATCGTCCGCTCAGCAGTTGTCGGACGATCCGCGGCCGGGGACGAAGAAGTCGTGGCTTTCATCCAGTTGGTTGAAGGGTCGGTTGTGACGGCCAATGATCTCGCAGAATACGCAGCGCAGCATCTCGCTGCGTATAAGCGGCCGACGCAAATAATGTTTGTTTCCTCGATGCCGCTGACGCCAACCGGAAAAGTGATTAAAGGTGAGTTGGCCGGTAAACTTGCGACGACGGCGGAAGGCGTTCTTACAAACTGAGAACGATTATTAGAGCGGTACTTCAATCAGCGTAGGCCCGTCGCTCGCGAAACCTGCGCGCAACGCTTTCGCAAATTCTCCCAACGTAGTGACACGGGTGCCGGGCACTCCCATGCCTTTGGCGAGATTCACCCAGTCGAGATCGGGACGTCCGATTTCGAACATTCCTAAAGCCTGGGTCCCCGGGCTTCCAATTCCAAGATAAGAAAACTCGCGCTTCAGAACCGCGTAGTCGCGGTTTGCGAACACCACTGTCGTAACCTTGAGACCTTCGCGGGCCATGGTCCACAGCGCCTGAAGTGTGTACATGCCGCTGCCGTCCGCAGTGAGGCACAACACCTTCCGATCGGGACAAGCCACAGCCGCGCCCACCGCCATCGGCATCCCAATTCCAATCGACCCGCCCGTATTTCCCAGCCAATCATGATGAGGGCCGATCTTCGTAGCAGCCATCATTCCTCGTCCGGAAGTCATCGACTCATCCACCACAATCGCGTTCTCGGGAAGAAGTGCGCCGACAACCGCCGCGAGTCCCATCAAACTGATCGCCCCCTCGGGAAGCACGGGGCGTTCGAGTTTCCCAGCTGCCGCCTGATCTGATTGTGATTGGGCGCCGCGTTTCGGAAGCGCGTTTTCCAGTGCCTGGAGCGCGCCCACATAATCCTCGCCCGCTCGCGCGAGCGATTGGATTTCGCAATCTGGCGAAGTAAATACGCTGTTCTTCCCGGGATACGCGAAGTACGCCATCGGCGGCTGCGCACCGACCAGAATCAGATGCTGAAAGTCCTTGAGCTGTTCGACCGCCTGCTCAAGCACGTAAGCAATACGATCTACCGTTGGAAATCCAGCGCCGCGTTCAAGACGTGTGAGTGGATAAGGAGCGAGCAACTTGGCACCCGTCGTGGCGGCGATTCGCCCTGCAGCAGCGAGGCCTTCACCATAGAGCGAGTTTCCGTTCAGAAGTAGCGCCGTGCGAGAACCCGCGCTGAGCATGGCGGCAGATCGCTCGATGGCGGACGCGTTTGGCATCGGCGCGTGTGGAATTATTGTTGGCGTCGCGACCGTGGCGCCCTCGTCCCAAGCAACATCGCCTGGAACAATAAGAGTGGATATCTGTCCAGGTGCAGTCCGGGCCGCTGCGATGGCTGCAGCCGCATCGTCGCCCGCGCTGGCGGTGGAGCCAGAGGTTCGAATCCATGCGGAACAGAACCGAGCGATGGTTTCGATATCAGAGGTTAGCGGAGTATCAAAAGGTAGATGACTGGCAGGATGCTGGCCCACGATATTGACGATGGGAACCTGCGCCCGGCGGGCGTTATGCAAGTTCGCCAGCCCATTGCCAAGTCCGGGTCCAAGATGAAGCAGAGTGCACGCAGGCTTCTCCGCCATGCGCGCATATCCGTCGGCGGCACCAGTTACGACTCCCTCGAACAGACCGAGCACGCAGCGCATTTCTGGAATGCGATCCAGTGCTGCGACGATGTGGATTTCAGATGTGCCCGGATTCGAGAAACAGGTATCGACTCCACCCGCCACTAGCGTGCGGACAAGGCTCTCCGCGCCGTTCACAATGACCTCCCATCTTCATTCAGGGCACGACTCGACAAGGAAAAATTCGAGAACGACAATGACATGGACAAGGGCATAGTTAGGCGTGCAGTCCGATCGGATCTCTTCTCGCTAGTGTTTTGGACCATGCTTGGGATGCAGCACCACGCCCGAGTATACCGAAGGCGCGGCGAGATCGGTGATACGAACGGCCTCGCCGTGGTTCGAGTGGAGTTTCGGTTAGTTCACCGTCTGCGACAGTGAGGTGGTACCGCTGGTGTAGCTGACGCTGCCGTTATACGTCGCCGTGATGTTGTGCGTTCCGCGGGCAAGCTTCGTAGTTGCAAAGCTCGCGGTCGCGCCACTCAATGTCACGGTCTTTAGCGTGGTCGTGCCGTCTTTGAATACCACGACACCAGTCGGTGTTCCACCGAACTGGCCACTGACCGTGGCGGCGAGTGTCACCGATTGTCCAAAGGTCGATGGATTCAGCGAAGAGGTGAGAGCCACCGTGCTGGCCGCCTTTGCGATCACCTGACTGACGATTGCGGACGTACTGTTAACAAACCCGGCGTCTCCACCATAAGTGGCTTTCACTGGCTTCGTCCCGACGGCCAGGGCCGAGGTCGTGAACGTGGCCGTTCCCCCGCTCAGGACGCCTGTTCCAACCGTAATCGCGCCCTGGATGAACGTGACTGTTTCTCCATCGGGTGGCGCGCCTATGTTCGAGTTAACGGTTGCGGTGAAGGTCACCGGTTGTCCAAAAGCCGACGGGTTGATCGATGACGCAATCTGGGTTGTGGTAGTGGCCATCACAGATTGGATCAATGGGCCGGCTGTGCTGCCTGAATTATTGGCGTTGCCTACATAGACGGCCGTAATGGAGTTGGATCCCGGCGGCAATTTTGTGTTTGTATATTTCGCGACACCAGACTTCAGTGCTGCCGATCCCAGAAGAGCGCCGTTATTTAGGAATTGCACTGAGCCAGTCGGTGTCCCGCTTGCCGCTGTGACGGTCGCCGTAAATGTGACCGCCTTGCCGGCGACTGACGGATTCAACGACGAAGTAATGAGGTAGTCGTTGAGGCCGCCTGCACAACCTGCGACCAGGGAGACGCCACGCTTCCAGTTACGTTAGCGTCTCCGTTATAGGACGCGCTGATCGAGTGATTTCCAACTGTCAATGCGCTGGTGGTCAAGATGGCAACATTGCTGCTGACCGAGATCACCGAGAGAACAGCGGACCCATCTTTAAACGTTACCGAACCGGTTGCTTGACCGCCGAGTTGCGGAGCGACCGTGGCCGTAAAGGTCACGAGCTGTCCCAACGACGACGGATTGATGTTGGAAGACAGCGTCAGAGAAGTATTCGCCTGACTTACAGTGAACGATTGCGAGACCGGAGTAGCTGGCGCGTATTGCGCGTTGCCCGACTGGGTGGCTTGGACAGTGATAAGACCCGCGCCCGTAATCGTCAAGGTGTTTCCATTGACGCTCGCCGGACCCGAAACAATCGAGTACGACACAGGAAGATTCGAGCTTGCTGTCGCGCCCAAGGTAATCGGTGCCGCACCATACGTCTGATTCGGAATTGCTGGGAACGTAACGGTCTGAGTCTGTCCAAAGGTATAGGTTCCGCTCGCTACCGCACTGTTATTGAAGTTCGTCGCGACTGCGATCGCCTGAATTGTAGTAGTCACGCTCACAGGGATGGCTGAGCCATATACCGACGAATTAGTCGTTGGCGTGGTTCCGTTGGTCGTGTAGTAGATCACCGCTCCGGCTGTCGTGTCGTTCAACGTGACCGATTGTGGCGAGTTGTATGGGCCTGGTGCGGGAGTAAAAGTCGGAGTGGCTGCCGTCGGCAAAGTGATCGTGTACGTTCCGCTTGCGACCGCGCTGTTGTTGAAGTTCGTTGCGACAGCAATTGCCTGGATAGTGGTAGTAGTGCTTACCGGGATTGCCGCGCCGTAGACTGAGGAACCAGTCGTCGGCGTGGTTCCGTTCGTCGTGTAGTAGATCACCGCACCCGGTGTCGTGTCGTTCAAGGTGACCGATTGTGGCGAGTTGTACGATCCGGGTGTTGGAGTGAATGTCGGAGTCGCAGCTGTCGGCAAGGTAATAGTGAACGTTCCACTCGCGACTGCGCTATTGTTGAATCCCGTTGCAACCGCAATTGCTTGAATCGTCGTAGTGGTGTTCACCTGCACGCTGGTGCAGACCGGCGATTCCGTGCTCGGAGTGCTTCCGTCGGTGGTGCAGTAGACGACTGCTCCAGCAGTTGTGTCGGACAGGGTTACCGATTGTGGAGCATTAAAGGTTCCAGGGGTGGGACTGAAGGTTGGCGTCGCAGCAGTAGGTAACGTGATCGTAAATGTTCCGCCAGCTACGGAACTGTTGTTATATCCGGACGCAACCGCGATGGCCTTGATCGTCGTTGTAGCGTTGACCTGTATCGCGCTGCCATACACCGATGAACCCGTGCTCGGCGTGCTTCCGTCTGTCGTGTAATAGATCACCGCGCCAGCGGTTGTGTCGCTCAGTGCGATTTGCTGAGGCGAATTAAAAGTCCCAGGAGCGGGGTTAAACGTAGGAGTTGCGGCTGTAGGGTTTCCGCCGGATCCCAGGAAGAAAGTCCCCGCACCGATGGCGCTGTTGTTGAATCCGGTGGCTACTGCCATTGCCTGAATCGTGGTGGTTGCGTTTATCGCCACGGGGCCGCTATACACAGGCGATCCCGTGCTTGGCGGCGTTCCGTCGGTCGTGTAGTAAATCGTGGCTCCCACATTGGTGTCGGACAGCGTCACAGATTGTGGGGATCCGAATGATCCTGGCGCAGGGCTGAAGGTTGGCGTGGGGATGACAGGATTCGTTCCGATCGGCCCGTAACTATATTCACCCATGCACGACACTTCGCCGGTGGTTCCGGGATAGTAGTAGGTGTACTCAATTTCGCCCGTCACGTTGTCGATGACACCGGTCATGGTGTAGAGACTGTAGTTACTGAAGAAGCCGCCTGAGAACGTGCCATCCGCGTTGACCGCATAAAAGCCCGTGTACGGGGAGCTGCCGAAACTACCTACGTCGTAAGGATCGACGCCAAATAAATTCCCGTTGCCATCGAAGGTTACCCAGTTGAGATCAACTTCCTGACCCCAGCATGACGCCGAATAACTTCCGTTGAGACTCGCTTTGCTATAGGGTGGCGTAGCGGAAGGCCAGAACTGATTTTGAAAGTCGATCGTAGTGACAGCGGAGCCATCGGTTTCGATCCCCGCTGCTTCGTTGCCAGACTCGCTCATACCAACAATGAAAGTCTGGGTTGCTGCTTGTCCCGACAAGTGCATTGTCACGGAAAACGTATTATCGCTATTCGCTACATAGGATCCTGTGACGGATGCATTAGCATTTTGTCCGGCAACGTCACCATTCGCATTTCCAGTGAACCCGCCAACCCCGTCGAAATTGAGCGTACCCGAAAGAAACTCCCCGGCGTTCCTGTTGCCCTGTATCGCTCCGCCTACAACGAAACCGTAGTGCCCCAGGAAATTTGGCGGCGCGGTGGGTGACTGTTTTCCTGTGCATGCCAGGACGCCGCCGGTTCCGGCTTGGTTATAGGTGTAATGAATCTCCGATACACCGTTGTCGATAACACCAGTGAAGCTGTAGCCGCCAACTAAGTTACCTGAGAACGTGCCATCGCCATTTACCGCATAAGTGCCGTGGACTTGGCTGCTACCCTGCACGGTGCGGTTGTTGTAGTAGTTCAATCCCGCGACGTTGCCGTTGCCGTCGAACGTTACATAGTCGAACTCAACACCCACACCATGGCAAGCAGCTGCATAAGTGCCCGCCAGGCTCGACTTGCTGTATCCAGAAGCGAGGTTTGTAAACTGCGATTGGATGTCGACCGTCGCTCCGGCGGTACTGTCGGACTCAATACCGCGCGCTTTGTTGCCGGACTCACTGACGCCCACCACATAAGTCTGCTGGACCGGATCACCAGAGAGGTTCATCACGATCGTGAACGTGCCGTCGGTATTCTGACCGTATGTGCCGGTCATGGTGCTGTTGACAACTTTTCCGTTGATGCCGCCGTTCATGTTGTTGGCGGACACATTGCAGTTGCCATCGAAAGTGATTGCGCCGGAGAGATATTTTCCGCCATTGCCATTGTCCGCGTCACCGCCCGCAAGAAAGCCATAGGTTCCGGACAAGACCGGTCCTCCAACGCACGCCGCGGGTGTTGCCCCGGCGGGTGAGAGCACAGCCGACGCCCAATGTTTCTTCAAATTTGTCGAAGCGCTGAGGAAAGACACACTCAGCAAAAAGGTAAGAACAACTAAGAATGGGCGTTTGGTGTTCGTAATCAAATGAATCTCCCGAGCCTGTTGGGCGACTAATCTTAAGGGTCGTTAGCTTGAACTTCAGCCTGAGCACCGGGGAAGGTAGGCTTTGTAAACTGAGGGTCGTTGTACTAAGGTTACCCGAAGCGGGTCCAAAGTCAACCCCACGAATGGGCTAAGGATCAAAAAATATAGTGTAGGAAAAATTGATTTCGTTACGCAGTAATGTAACAAAAGTAACCTCTAAATGGATGCCCACAGTGTAACTATATTTCTTTCAACACCGCTGGAGTAACTATCATCGGTCGTGGTCGTGACTTTATGTCGACCTACAGTGTCCACATCCGTCGAGGTGATCCAGTCGTCCGAATTCGACTGCCAGTCACTATGATGTAGTACGGGATCGGAGGTCGTTTGTTGTGTCTGCCTGCCGATTCGTGAGAGATTTTTCAGGTTCGCCTTCAGCAAGGAAATCGTGCATCAGAGTAGCCCATCGATCCACCGGAAAGTCCGATTGCAACTTTTGGCGGCTCTTATCGGAACCAGTGTCGGCATCGGGATCTTGGCAAGCTGCTCCCGCTCAGATACTGCGGTAATGGAGCCAGCTAAGCCTTGGAACCCCAAAGCTGCGACCGCGTATCTCGACCAAAGGGCCGCGACCTGGGCGTCCTGGCCGACGGCCGCTCGGGACCACGGCACCTTCTGCATCTCCTGTCACACTGCGGTGCCATATGTCCTCTCTCGTCCCGTTCTTCGCAAGGCGGCCGGAGAGGGCAAGTTGTCCGTCAACGAACAGGTGCTGCTGGACGACGTCAGTAAGCGCGTTCAGCTCTGGGATAACGTGGGACCCTACTACACAGGCGATGGGTACGACAACGCCAAGCCCTCCGAGTCTCGCGGGACAGAGTCCGTCCTCAACGCGTTTGTCCTCGCAAACTATGATGCCGAGAATGGGAAGCTGACTGAGGGCACTCGCTTAGCATTCCGCGAAATGTGGGCATTGCAGCAGACGCAGGGGGTGGGGAAGGGCTCATGGCCGTGGCTTCAGTTCGGAATGGAACCCTTTGAGGCGAGGGATTCGGCATACTACGGTGCCTGCCTAGCCGCGGTCGCCGTCGGCATGGCTCCGGAAGGATACCGCTCGACCCCTGAGATCCTGGACAACATCGCCATGCTGCGTGACTATCTGGATCGCGAGTACGCCAAGCAGTCCACGATGAACCGGGTTGCGTTGCTGTGGGCGTCAACCAAGCTCCCGGGGCTAGTCTCGAAGGACAGGCAACAATCCATCATCGGCGAAATTTCCGAAGTTCAACAAACGGACGGAGGCTGGAGTCTGTCCTCGCTGGCGTGGCCCAGGGACTCGATGCTGCATTCTGTTCTGCGCTCTCTGGTTCGCTCACGATGGCGATCGGACGGAACACGTCAGCACGAGGGAAGCGACGGCTACGCTACCGCTTTTATCACCTATACGATGCAACAGGCAGGAATTTCGAACCGAGATCCTAGGTTGCGACGCGCGCTATCGTGGTTGCGGAACAGCCAGAATCCAGACCTGGGTTATTGGACTTCGTTCTCTTTGACCAAGCATCGCGATCCTTCTTCGAATGTAGGACACTTCATGGACGATGCCGCCACGGGCTACGCGGTTATGGCATTGTCGGCCGATGACGGACGCTAGTCCTGATTAACTTGATGATCGAGCGTCGGCCGTCCTGTGCCTTGTCACTACAAAGTTTTCGGTCCTTCCAACGAACCCTCGCAAACTGACTTCTACCGAAATAAAAGAGCCGCGCCTATTCAAACAGGCGCGGCTCTTTCAGTAGTTGCTTCTGGGGTTAGAACGTTTCCGTGATAGTAAACGTCTGCGTGCTCTTGACTCCACCAGGATTGGTGTAAGTCGCCACAAACGTGTTGCTACCGAAGCTCAGCGGAATGTTGTTGATCTGGCGCGAAGTGGACGTGTAGCCACGCGGCCCAGTCCAACTCCACGAACCGCCAGAGATGGGTTGAGGACCCAGGTTCACCGAAGCGTTCAAATGTACGGTCGTGCTGGCGGCTTGGAGCCAGTTTCCTCCGTTCACCTGGATGTACGGCGTGATCGGTGTTCCCGTGATCGTGAAGACTCCCGTCGCAACGGCGCTGTTGTTGTAGCCCGTCGCGATCGCGATTGCCTCGATCGTGGTAGTTGCGCTCACCGTAATCGGAGAGCCGTAGACCGCAGAACTCGCAGTCGGTGTGCTGCCGTTCGTGGTGTAGTGAATCACCGCACCCGACGTTGCATCGGACAGCGTGACTGACTGGATCGCGTTGAACGTTCCGGGCGCCGGGCTGAACGTCGGCGTCACGGCCGTTGGGTACACGATCTGATAAACGCCCGTAGCAACCGAGCTGTTGTTGTAGCCCGGAGCTACCGCAATCGCTTCGACCGTGGTGGTCGTTGTGATCGTTCCCGGTCCCGTGTACTTCGTGGAACTGGTGGTCGGCGTCGTGCCGTTCGTCGTGTAGTAAATGACGGCACCCGGTGTCGTGTCGGACAACGTCACCGTTACGGATGACGTATAGGTTCCCGGCACTGGGCTGAAGGTCGGCGCTGCCGCTGTCGGTTTCGGATTACCTACGCCGATCGCCAGGAATACCACGTTGCGATTGGAGGGCAGTTTGACGCTCGCTGCGGTCTTGCCCGCAGTTAACGAGAAGGTATAGCCGAAGACATCGACCGTCAGAGTCTGGGTTTGGCCGTTCGGAGAGATGCGATTCGTGTTCGCAATCACCGTGGTTTCACCCGTGTAGTTCTGTGGGCTAGCCCAGTCGCTGAAGTTCTGCGTGAAGGTGCTGGTGGTCCCGTCGGTGTAAGTGACGACAACGGACTGGTTCTTCTGTGCTCCGTTCACGCCTGCACCGAGGAGGAATATCTGGCTATAACCTGCAGGTAGCGGGACAGTCTGTGAGGTGATTGCATCCAGCGCATTCGCGGAAGCTAACGGAAGTGTCAGCCCCTGATAGGTAAGCGAAGTTCCGATCAGGCTGGAGTTGAACGCGTAGCTATCGTTGTCGAAGCCACCGCTCTTTGGACTCGTTCCCGCCGTCGCGATGCCGTAAACGTTGTAATAGGCACCGAGATTCACCGGCGTGCTTCCGCCAGCAACGGTGATGGTGTAAGTTCCGCCGCCAACCGCGCTGTTCTTATAGTTGGTTGCCACCGCGATTGCCTGAAGCGTTTCGGTTGCGCTCACCGCAATCGCGCCGCCGTAAACGGAAGAACCGGTGGTCGGAGTGGTTCCGTTCGTCGTGTAGTAGATAACTGCCCCCGGAGTCGTGTCGGAGATGGTCACTGACTGGGCCGAACTGTAAGTTCCCGGAGCAGGATTGAACGTCGGAGTAGCTGCTGTCGGCAATGTGATCGTGTAAGTTCCTCCGCCAACAGCGCTGTTGTTGTAGTTGGTTGCCACTGCGATCGCTTGGATCGTCGTCGTTGCGCTTACGGCGATAGCGCCGCCGTAGATCGACGAACCCGTCGTCGGAGTGGTTCCGTTGGTGGTGTAGTAAATGACTGCGCCCGGAGTTGTGTCGGACAGAGTCACGCTTTGCGGCGCGCTATACGTTCCCGGAGCAGGATTGAACGTCGGCGTTGCGGCCGTCGGTAGAGCGATGGTATACGTTCCGCCGTTAACGGCACTGTTGTTATATCCAACCGCTACCGCGATCGCCTGGATCGTGGTGGTCGTGCTCACCGCGATCGCTCCGCCATAAACCGAAGAACCTGTCGTCGGGGTTGTGCCATTGGTCGTGTAGTAGATGACTGCGCCCGGTGTCGTATCGGACAGAGTCACGGATTGAGGAGAGCTGTAGGTTCCCGGAGCCGGGTTGAACGATGGCGCTGCGGCCGTCGGCAGCGTGATCGTATAGGTTCCAACTCCAGCGCTGCTGTTGCTGAATCCAGTTGCTACTGCAATCGCTTCAATCGTTGTGGTGGTGTTCACTGGGATGGCTGCGCCGTACACCGAAGAATTGGTGTTTGGCGTAGTTCCGTCGGTCGTGTAGTAAATGACCGCCCCAGGAGTGGTATCCAGCAAAGTCACAGACTGGGGAGAGCTGTAGGTTCCGGGCGTCGGACTGAATGTTGGTGTCGCGGCGGTCGGTAATCCCGCCGTGATGAAATAAGTTCCTGCCCCGATGGCGCTGTTGTTGAAGCCGGTTGCCACAGCAATGGCGCGGATCGTGGTGGTGGCGCTTGCTTGGATCGGAGTGCTGTACACCGCAGAACTAGTCGTGGGTGCGACTCCGTTCGTGGTGTAGTAGATGACCGCGCCGGGAGTCGTGTCCGAAAGAACGACAGATTGCTGCGAGTTGTAAGCTCCTGGAGCGGGGCTGAAGGCCGGTGTTGCCGCCACAGGATTCGTGCCAACCGGGCCGTAGGTGGATTCGCCGATGCACTGCACCACTCCGCCTACTCCGGAGTAGTCATAGGTGTATTCGATCGCCCCTGTCGCATTGTCGATCACGCCAGTCATCGTGTAGAGAGCATACGAACCCCCGAAACCGCCGGAGAAAGTTCCATCGGGGTTCACCGAATAGAACCCTGTGTAGGGGCTGCTGCCAAAGTTTCCGTTGTTGAAAGGATCGATGCCCGTCAGATTGCCGTTGCCATCGAAAGTTACGTAGTTGAGATCCACTTCCGCGCCGAAGCACTTCGCCGCGTAAGTCCCGTTCAGGCTGGCTGCGCTATACGGCACGGCAGGAACCTGCAGTTGAGACTGCATTTCGAAAGTCGCGATCGCGCTGCCATCGGTTTCGATTCCAAGCGCTTCGTTACCCAGCCTCCGCGACGCCGACAATATAGGTCTGCTGGATCGGCGGATTCGCGAGATTCATCGTAATCGTCGTTGTATTGTCGCTATTCAGAGACATAGGTACCGGTCACACTCGTGTTGCCGTATTGACCGTTAAGACCGCCGTTTACATTGGTGCCGTTCAGATTTCCGTTGCCGTCGAAGTACACCGCTCCGGACAGATAGCTTCCACCAGATCCGGGTGTCGCTGTTCCGCCGACTACCACCCCATACCAACCGAGAAGATTGGTGGTCGTGGACTGCTTGCCCGTACATTGCCACGACCGGGTTACCCGATTGATCGTAGGTGTATTGAATCTCTGTGACACCGTCGTCAATCACACCCGTAAAACTGAAATTGCTGTATCCGCCCAACAGCTGGCCAGTAAAGGTGCCGTCCGTGTTTACCGAATACGTTCCCGCTGTAGGGGCTGTTGCCGACTGATCCGCCGATGTCATAAGGGTTTACGCCTGAGAGGTTTCCGTTGCCATCGAACGTCACATAGTTCAGATCGACGCCCGACCCACGCAGGAGACCGCATATGTGCCAGTCAGGTTCGCTGTGCTATATCCCTGCGTCAGCGTCGTCAACTGTGACGCGAGTCGATGGTAGTCGGCGGCTGTGTTGTCGGACTCGATGCCGCGCGCCTCTGGTTCCGGATTCGCTGACGCCCACTACGTAGGTATCCGGTGTCGCCTGATTGGCGAGATTCATCGTGATGGTGAACGTGCCATCTGCGTTCTGACCGTAGGAACCCGTGACGCTCGTATTGGTGTATTGTCCGTTGGTCCCGCCGTTCACATTGGCGCCTGTCAGATCCACAGTTGCCATCGAAATTGATCGCGCCGGAGAGATATTTTCCGCCGCCGCCTGCTCTCGCCGCCGCCCACCACGAAGCCGTACCATCCCGGAAAGGGCAGAGCCTCCTACGCAGGGCGCCGAAGCATCTTCTCTGTTAACGTGCTTGGCCAACGCAGAATTTTTAGGTGTCGTGGAGCCGAACAAAGATGTCGCGGCCAGCAACAAGATTAGGGCAATAGACGATGCACGGGCAGTCAGCTTAATCAAAGGACCTCTCTCGGTGATCTTAAATTGGGGGGATTTGGAACGGGGGGAGCGCCTTAGGCATTACTTAAGGCGTTGTACCTAGGATATAGAACGCGGTCTAAAGTCAAGGCCCAAAGCGCCAAATTATGTGGATATCTCGTTTCTGTGCATAGGTTTGCACAGACCTGGGAATCTCATTACCACTAGTTTATCGTCTGACCACAGGACACCTCGGCGAGAGATGCTGCTTCGGCCGACAATCCGGCTCTCGATACGCCCACCGTCCGCTTTGGAGTTGTGAACCGATGCGGAGTGACTTTTACGGGGTGACCGAGAAAATGACTCCATTATTCTTGGTGCCGCCGTATTTGGTCGTCCCGTATAGCTTTCCCTGATTCAGAGTCAGGTTGCTGAAGGAGTACAGGCCGTCCGTACCACCTGTGAAGGTGTAGAGCAAGTTGTACGTCCAACTACCGCCGGAGGGAGTCAGTTTATAGACCGTCCCCGCGTTGTCGTTCCCGTCGCAGTGAGTCGTGCCATACAGGTTGCCGGAGGCATCAATTACAACATTGCGGAAGCTGCCCGATATGCCCCACCCCGGAACGCTATACACAACCGAAAAATTCCAACTTCCATTCGAGGGCGTCAACTCATAAATCGTGCCGCCGCCATTTGCTCCGCCTTCAGTCGCCGCTCCGTAGAAATTTCCCGACTGGTCCGCGATCAAGCCAGCGTAGGGAACCGCACCGTCATTGGCGTTTTGGAAGTTATGGAGGATGTTTTCTTTCCAGCCGGATGCCTTCACCAACTCGAACACGGTGCCGTATCCGTACGAGCCTCCAGCTGAGGCCGTGCCGTAGAGATTACCAGCGGCATCCAGGCTGACGCCGCCGACGGGAACCTGCCCATCGGTTCCGGTGCCGAAACTGTAGAGCACGCTTTCCGTCCAAGTGGCACCCACAGGCGCGAGCACGAAAACGATGCCGTAGCCTTTTGTACCGCCAGCCGACGTCGTGCCGTAGAGATTGCCAGCGGCGTCCATCGCTAAACCCGACTCTGGATTTGCCCCATCGCTTTGTCCACCAAAACTGTAGAGAACCGTTTCTTTGGTTCCAACAATCTTGAAGACGGTCCCGAGTCCGTACGTTCCCCCGGCGAAGGTAGTGCCATACAGGTTTCCAGCGCTATCTCGGATCAAAAATCCCTGTGGACCTGACCCGTCTTTCCCGCCTTTGAATCCATGCAGTACGGTCTCGCCGCCTTTGCTATTGATCTTGAACACCACGCCGTTATTAGAAGCTCCACCGGTGCTGGCAGCGCCGTAAAGATTGCCGGCCGGGTCCACCACGAAACCGTTCAGGGGATCACCGCCATCGTGACCTCCAGTGAAGTTGTGGACGACGTGAAAGGTCTGTGCTGACGCGGCTGGCGCCACGATCAATACTGCGAAAATCGATACTAGAGCAAGTGAATAGGCAAACAGGAGTTTGCCAGCGACAGTCAGCGTTTCGGGTTTCATGATCGCACGGGCCCTTTCGAGTCGAGACCTAGTCTCCTAAGGCCGACTCGTCGGGGAGGGACCTGACTGGAGAATGATAACGAGCTTCCTATACTCATCAATCACTGTCAAGAATATCTAGTGCCGTTCATTGAGATTTAATAGAAGAGAATGCAGAATTTTGCGGTGTCGCAGGATTTTGCACTTCCAAATCATTGCGAAGCTTTCCGCAAATGTTCGGACAGAACCTTCGCCAGTTCGGTGCAGTGTTGCGTGATCATTTCGACGTGATTGCCAGGCACCGTTTCGACTTCAAACTCGTCAGCCCAGCGCGCCCAAACTGCGGAAGGGTTGGCCGGAAAAAACGTGCTGATCTGCGCTCGCACAAACCGGATTTTCCCGGAATAGAAGCGCGGCTGATAGTGCATCCACGCCGAGTTGCAACCAGCATCTACAGCTTTCGCTGCCTGGCTCAGAGTCGAGTCATGCGGAGCGCCCGCGTCTCGCGCAGGCGCGGCTGAGGTGTTAGATCGAAGCCGACTTCGTGCCGATCTTAGCGCGATTCGCAGTGTCAGTCGAGCGCGCTGACCGATCGATAGGTGATCCTTGTGCAGATAGGCATCGACCATTGTGAGCAGCGCGATCGTTTGACCCTGGCTTCGTAACCGGTGCGCGATTTCCATCATGATCACGCCGCCCAGTGAGTAGCCGATCAGAAAATAGGGACCCTTGGGCTGGATCTGCCGCATCGCAGCGAGAAACCAATCCGCCATGTCTTCAATGGAGCGAAGCGATTCCTGCAATCCATCAACGCCTCGGGTCTGCAGGCAATAGATAGGATTTTTTGTCGAGAGTTCTCTTGCGAGCTCAACGAAATCGACTGCGCTGCTCCCGATACCTTGCGCGAGAAAAATCGGAACTCCTTCTGTGACTTTGTTGAGGAGAACCAGAGGTGGCAAAGCTTCGAGGCTCGGTTGTGCCAACCGCTCCGCCAAACTTGCAATAGTAGAAGAGTAAGAGATGGTCACGAATGGCAGTTCTCGCCCAGTGGCATTCGCGATTTCAGAAAAGAGCTTTCGCGCCAGCGAAGGGCTACCGCCCAAATCGAAGAAATCGTCGTCCTGTGAAATTGGGGAACGCTGCAGCACACGCTGCCAGATCGGAGTCAGCGCCTCGATCCACGATTCGCGTGAAAACGAGTCTCGTGAAGGAGAAGCGTCTGACGAAGTTACGCTCTCACTCATGAATGGGCGAACGCCCAATAGAGTTCGCGAGCTTTTTTATACAACGGACCAAACTCCAGCGTTCGATCCCCGATCCGCGTGACTGGCACGACCTTGGAGTAGTTTCCGGTCGAGAAAATCTCATCTGCCGTTTCGAAATCCCGATACGTGAGCGTTTTCTCCACGACCGTGACGCCATTGTCGCGCAGTAATCCAATCACTCGCTGCCGAGTGATCCCGGCCAGGAAAGTACCATTCGTTACGGGCGTGTAAACCACACCGCCTTTTGCCATGAACACGTTCGAGGTCGCCAGTTCAGCAACGTTGCCCAACATATCCAGGACGACAGCATTGTCGAATCCCCGTGCTTGCGCCTCAAACAACGCCCGCGAATTGTTGGGATAGAGGCATCCAGCTTTGGCATCGACCGGCATGGTCTCCAGCGTGGGTCGCCGGAACGGAGACAGCGTCAGCGAAAATCCTTTAGGTGGCCGCATCGGCGCTTCATAAATACAAAGACACCACTGGGTCGATTCAGGGTCGTGCGCCTGCACCCATGGCCCTTCTTTTTCTGCCCAGTACATCGGACGGATATAGAGCGCGACATCGCTGCTCCCGAAAAGTTTAATTCCTTCGTGGGCCAGCTTGACCCAGGCCTCGGTCGAAACGACGGGTTTGAGAAAAAGCTTCTTGGCGGATTCATTCACTCGCGCACAGTGCAGTTCAAGGTCGGGAGTGACCCCTTCGAAGGCTCGCGCACCATCGAACACGACTGAACACAGCCATGCCGCGTGGGTTCGCGCACTCATGATCGGCACGTTGCCCTCGCCCCATTTTCCTTCGAAATATGTCCAGGTCTTAGACCAACCGCTGCCGAATGCCATCCACCCTCCCCACCACAAATGCCGATCAACTAAATGCTGTCTGCGACTATAAAAAGCTTACAACGATTCAATCGTGCCACGGAGTGCCTCATTTGCTACGGGGTGCGTATCCGAATATAGACTTCAATTCCAAATATTCCTCGAATCCAGCTTCTCCCCACTCTCGTCCGTTGCCGGATTGCTTGTACCCTCCGAAGCATCCCGCAAAGTCAACACGCGCTCCATTGATATGGACGTTGCCCGCGCGAATGCGTTTTGCGACCCGGCGCGCTCGCTCAGGATCTCCGGAAGTCACGAAGCCAGCCAGTCCGTATGGGCTGTCGTTTGCGATTCTCACCGCATCATCTTCGTCGTCGTATCCGATCATGACCAGCACCGGACCGAAGATTTCTTCGCGGGCGATCGTCATATCGTTTCGAACCGAGGCGAAAACAGTCGGCTTTGCGAAGTATCCCTTGCTTAATCCTTCGGGACGTCCAGTACCACCGGCGACGAGTTCAGCCCCTTCGTCGATCCCTTTCTGGATCATGCCCTGCACCTTGTCAAACTGCGTTTCGCTGGAGAGAGGGCCGATACCCGTACTTTCTGCGAGAGGATCACCCACCGTCGTTTCGTCCGCAGCCTGCTTAGCCGCCCGCGCCGCTGAACTCATCTTGGAGGAGGGAATCAACATCCGTGTGGGTGCATTGCAGGACTGTCCAGTATTCCGCAAACAAGTTTGCACGCCCTCCTTGACCGCCGCTTCAAGGTCGGCATCGTCGAGAATGATCAGTGCAGATTTCCCGCCAAGCTCTTGGGTCACACGTTTGACCGTCGGGGCCGCAGCCTGCGCGACGGCAATACCGCCTCGAGTCGAACCAGTGAACGACACCATTGCGACATCTGGATGCGAAGCGATCGCCGCGCCGACGGTCGGCCCATCGCCATTCACCAGATTGAACACTCCCGCCGGAACTCCAGCCTCGTGCAGAATCTCGGCGAAGAGATACGCCGATAACGGAGCCATTTCGCTGGGCTTCAAAACCACCGTGCAGCCGGTTGCGATCGCGGGTGCCACCTTGCAGACGATCTGATTCATCGGCCAATTCCAAGGAGTGATCAATCCACAGACGCCGATCGGCTCCTTCCGCATCAGAGTTGTTCCCTTAAGCTCCTCGAATTTGAAGTTCTGCAGTACCTTGACGGCCTCTGACAGATGGGCGAAACCTGCCGCAGCCTGTGCTTTACGAGCGAGGGTTAACGGCGCTCCCATTTCGTTCGAAATCGCCTGTGCCATTTCTTCGCTTCGCTTTTGATAGACCTCCATGATTCGCTGGAGCAAGGCAAGTCGCTCTTCGACGCTCGTCTCCGAAAAGGATTCGAAGGCTCTCTTTGCCGCCGCAACGGCGAGGTCAACGTCCGCCGCGCTGCCGAGCGAGATCGTCGCGATCGGTTCTTCCGTGGCTGGATTGACGACTTGGAAATCGCGAGCGGCTTTTGGATCCACCCATTTCCCATCAATATAAAACTGGCGGTATTGCTTCATGCAGTCTCCCGACTTCTTGTTCCGGACACACGTCGATTCGCAGCAGGCTCCAAGTTTAAGCCCGTTACTCCCCCTATGGTATCGCGACTCTGGTATCACGACTCAGTCGATCCCGACTGTTTGATTCATCCACGCAGACGAGGGGCTCCGGTTCTGTTTAGAATCAAACCTAACGTTTTGAACAAGCTTATGGTCGAGGGACGGCAGTCACCGCGCGAGCGCAGGCTGTTGGGGATTCTGAGTTGCGTGGTCGTCTTTGGCATTCTGATCTGCACTCTTTGGCCGTTCAATCCGTTTCCATTGAACAAAGTGAATTGGTTGCTGCCAGGCAATGGGATTCGCTTCAGCAGCCCGGGCGTGGTCGTCAGCAGTTTCCCCCTCGCGTTTCCGAGTATCGATTCCAACCACGGCACTACCTTGGAGCTATTGCTCGAGCCCGCTGCGATTGATCGCGCCAGCACCATCCTTAACTTCTATTCCCCTGATAATCCGAGGCAGTTTCGTCTACGGCAGTGGACGGACGGATTACTGATTTCCCGCAGAGTGCTACTTCCGGGAAACAAAACGAAATCTGAAAAGTTCGATATCGATCACGCTTTACATCAGGGAAAACCACTGGCGCTGACGTTGGTGTCAAGTGAGAAGGGAACTGTCATCTACCTGGACGGTCATCAGACGCAACTCCTACCGAAGTTTAAAATCACGCCCGCAGATTTCTCCGGCCAAATCATTCTTGGAACCTCGGCGGTGGAATATCAGCCGTGGGTGGGAGTGATTCGCGGATTCGCGATCTACTCGAAGGCGTTAACGCCCGCCGAAGTTTTGCTTCACTACGAAAATCGGACGGCCCCTGTCGCAGCGTCTTCCGATCTCGATGGCGCGGTTGCCCGCTATGAATTCGCGGAAGGCTCGGGCCGCGAGATCCACAGCGCCGTTCGAACCGGCCCAGGTCTAGAAATGCCTGCAACATTCCGCGTTCCCCACAAACCGTTTCTTGCCACCCCCATCAAGGAGTACGAAGCCCGCTGGGGATATTGGAACGATCTCCTGCAAAATATTGTCGGGTTCATGCCGCTGGGATTTTTGTTATGCGCCTACTGGATTGGAACGCGAAGCCGCGGGCAGGCCATTCTGTTCGCTGTTCTAAGTGGGGGACTGCTGAGCTTCACGGTTGAAGTGTTGCAGTATTTTATTCCGCGTAGAAATTCAGGAATGACCGACATCATCACAAATACTCTCGGCACGCTTTTTGGCGCGCTCCTTGCACGTCCGGTCTTGATTCAGGCGTTCTTGCGCAGGATCAATTCCATCGTTCCCAATAGATTAAGCTAGAGAATCGCTTCGATTGTCGCTCAACCGGAAATCCGTGCACATCCTCCACATCGTCGGCGCTCGGCCTAACTTCATGAAGGTTGCGCCTGTCCTCGCGGCGCTAAAAAAGCGCGAAAACGTAACACAGACTCTTGTCCACACGGGCCAGCACTACGACGTCAACATGTCGGATGTGTTTTTCCAGCAGTTGGGTATTCCCGCACCCGATGTGAACTTAGCCGTTGGCTCGGGTTCGCACGCAAAACAAGCGTCCGAGATTATGACGCGATTTGAACCGGTCTTGATCGAGCGTCGTCCCGATCTTGTCTTGGTCTACGGCGACGTGAATTCAACCGTTGCGACCGCACTGGTGTGCTCCAAACTCGGAGTTCGGGTCGGCCACGTCGAAGCGGGACTTCGTTCATTCGATCGAACCATGCCGGAAGAAATCAACCGACTGGTCACCGATCAGCTTTCCGATTTGTTGTTTACGCCGTCCGAGGATGGAGACGAAAACCTTCGCCGCGAGGGAATTCCTGCCGAGAAAATATTTCGAGTCGGCAATGTGATGATTGATTCTCTTGTTAGACTCCTGCCGGAAGCGCGCAAGACGCGAGTAGCGAATTTTCCTGATCGCTACGCACTGGTCACTCTGCATCGGCCCGCCAACGTTGATGACAGCTCAGCGTTGAAGGGGATTTTGGCGTCGCTGCTCGCTGTGAGCCGCGAGTTGGCTGTCGTATTTCCGGCGCATCCCCGCACGCGTCAGCGAATCGCGGACTTCGGATTCGACACCGGTCAATTTCTCGTTCTCGACCCTCTACCGTATGTTGATTTTCTTGGACTCCAATCCCGCGCTGCAGTCGTGATCACGGATTCCGGCGGCATTCAAGAAGAGACGACTTACCTTGGAATTCCATGTCTCACCGTTCGCGAAAATACCGAGCGTCCGATAACGGTGTCTGCTGGAACTAACGTATTAGTTGGTCGCGACCCGAAAAAACTCAGCGCCGAGTTGTCGCGAGTGCTCGCCGGGAAATCCAAGAAGGGAACTACGCCGCCGCTGTGGGATGGACATGCCGGGGAACGGATCGCCGATATTTTGGCCGGGTAGCGGTTGAGGCTTTAATCACCGATTAAGATCGGCGGCGGTGCGGTGGCTTCAGACTTTGCCGCGCTTCGCGTAGATCGCGACGCCAGCTTTTCGCATCGCTTTAGGACAATTCATTTTTCGCCAACACCTCTGCGAAATCGCGTCCGGTGAAGACCTTCGTGCTGTAGGGTTCTAAGCGCGCGACGGGAGATCCATGCTTCAAGATCACAAAAGTAACCCGCTCACTGTGAGCGCGGCTTATGTGATCAGCAAGATTGTCAGCAACCTCCGCGAAGGTGATGAGAATTTCCTGCATAGAAACCAGAGTGTCAGATATTGTTTGGGATGTAAACGGAAATTCTCGATGGCTTCGTGCACGAAAGTCGGCTTGTGCGCGATCTGAAGTTACTTAGATGAACTTCTCGCAGTCCCGAAACCGCGTGCCCCGCTGGTCTTTCTCTGAAATGGTTGCCTCTCCGTCCAACTTCCAATCGATGACAAGGTCGGGGTCATTCCACGGAACCGTGCGCTCATACTCCGGAGCGTAGAAATCGGTGGTCTTGTACGTGACGTGGGTCGTTTCAGAAACCACGCGGAATCCGTGAGCGAATCCCGCGGGGACCCACAACATGCGTTTGTTTTCGCCTGATAGCACGAACGATTCCCATTTCCCCAAAGTCGGTGAGCTTTGCCGGAGGTCGAGCACTACATCCAGAATCTCGCCCGTGATGGCTCGCACCAATTTTCCTTGCGGCTGCTTGGTTTGATAGTGGAGGCCGCGCAAAACATTTCGGGAAGAGAAAGAATGATTGTCCTGAACGAAGTGTTCGTAGATTCCAACCTCTGCAAACATGCGCTCGTTGTAACTTTCGAGGAAATAGCCGCGATCGTCCCCGAACACTCGAGGCTCGAGCACCAATACTCCCGGCAAACTGGTTTCTATTTTTTTCATCTTTAGTTTAGCGATTCGGCCTAAAAAACAGGATCCTGTAGAAGCTGCAACAAATATCCACCGTACGCATTGTTACGCATTGGTTTCGCAATCGCCTCCAGTTCTTGTGCGGTGATGTAGCCGGACCGAAAAGCAATTTCCTCGGGACACGCAATCATCAATCCCTGGCGCTTCTGCAGCGTCTGGATAAATAATGCTGCCTCCATCAACGCTTCGTTCGTTCCCGTGTCGAGCCACGCCATCCCGCGTCCCATGACGCTCACATCGAGCAGGCCGCGTCGCAGATACTCTCGATTCACATCTGTGATTTCAAGTTCGCCGCGAGCCGACGGTTTCAGATTCGTCGCGATCTCCACCACCTGATTGTCGTAGAAATAAAGCCCAGTCACTGCGTACCGCGACTTCGGCTGCTTCGGCTTTTCTTCGATGCTGAGCGCCTTGCCATCCCGATCAAATTCGACGACACCGTAACGTTCTGGATCATGCACCGCGTACGCGAATACACGCGCTCCGCTCGGACGCCGTGTTGCCGCGCGCAAATCTTTGGCGAGATCGTGTCCGTAAAAAATGTTGTCGCCCAATACCAGCGCACAACCGCTGTCGCCGATAAATTCTTTTCCGATTAGAAATGCCTGTGCAATTCCTTCGGGCTTTGGCTGGGCCGCGTACTGCATTTTGATTCCGTACCGGCTGCCATCGCCGAGCAGATGCTGAAACTTAGGCAGATCGTCGGGAGTTGAAATCAACAGAATGTCGCGAATCCCCGCCAGCATCAGAATGGACAGTGGGTAGTAAACCATCGGCTTGTCATAGACCGGAAGCAGGCTCTTGCAAACCGCATGCGTGATGGGATAAAGCCGCGTGCCGGAGCCGCCGGCGAGAATGATGCCCTTATAGTTCGGTTTGGTCGAAGTAGTCATGTATGAATTTGCTTTTCGTAGAGAATCGATGTTACCTAAAGTTTTGCTGCGCTCGCCAAACCTCTACCACCAAGGACACGAAGTATAACGAAGGTTTTCTTCGACTGAATTCCTTCGTGAACCTTGGTGTCCTTGGTGGTGAATGCCTTTCGCCGTGCCCTATACCGAATATTGCTTCGTAATCCACTGCCTATAGCCGCCACTAGTCACATCCCGTGTCCAGGCGTCGTTCTGCAGATACCAATCCACCGTCTTGCGGATGCCCGTCTCAAAAGTTTCCTTCGGACGCCAGTTCAGTTCGCGCTCGATCTTGCGCGTGTCCATGGCATATCGGCGATCATGCCCGGGCCGATCTTTGACGAACGTAATCAAATTCTTATGCGGGACGACTGGATCTTTCTGACTGAATTCATCGAGCAACTCGCAAATCGTGTTTACGATCTCGAGATTTTTCTTCTCGTTGCATCCGCCGATATTGTAAGTATCTCCAACGCGGCCTTTCGAAAGAACTGTGCGGATCGCGCTGCAGTGATCTTCGACATACATCCAGTCGCGGACATTTAAGCCATCGCCGTAAACAGGCAGAGGCTTGCCACTGCGCGCGTTCAGGATCATCAGCGGAATCAGTTTTTCGGGAAATTGATACGGGCCATAATTATTCGAGCAATTCGTGGTCAGCGTTGGCAGTCCGTAAGTGTGATGGTAGGCCCTCACCAGATGGTCGGAAGCCGCCTTGGACGCCGAGTACGGGCTGTTCGGAGCATATGGAGTGGTCTCGCTGAAAGCTGCATCTTCGGCACGTAACGAACCATAGACCTCGTCCGTCGAGACGTGCAGAAAGCGAAATGCCTTGCGGTCTTCTTCCGACAAGGATGACCAGTACGTGCGCGTTTCTTCCAGCAAACTGAATGTCCCATTGATGTTCGTACGTATAAATTCATCGGGGCCGTGAATCGAGCGATCCACATGACTTTCAGCTGCAAAATGAACGATCGCTCGGGGCTGCACGCGCTGCAGGACACCGCGCACCACATCGCGGTCAACAATGTCGCCCTTTTCGAAACTGTAGGAGGGGTTGGTCGCCACCGATTCAAGATTGTGCGGATTTCCCGCATAGGTAAGCTTGTCAAAGTTCAGAACAGGCGAGGATTCCTGTGCGATCCATTGCAGGATGAAGTTCGATCCGATGAAACCGGCGCCGCCCGTAACCAAAATGTGATTCTTCATAAATATTCGATCGAAAATAAAGAATGGGAAAAGCGTTTAGCTCTTAGCAGGAACGGCTTAGGGGACGACTCAAAACCTGCCTATTTTTCGCGATGAGACCACCTAACCACGCCCCTATTTTACTAGATGCCCGCCTTGGTGAGCGATTTCGAACCCGCCGGAGAGGGAATCATTAGTAACGGTTGGGTAACACCTGCACCAGCGGACCCACCATGAGACGCAGCAAAATTCGCTATAGTGAAATGTCGCGCGGGTTCTGGCAATGGAACCCTGAATTGAAACCCTGAATTGAGCCTAAGGTCCAGTCATGAAAATTGCGGTCATCGGAGCGGGGTACGTTGGGCTGACCACTGCTGCTTGTCTGGCTCAAATCGGGCACGAGGTGTTTTGCGCTGAGAGCGACGAAGCGAAACTCCTCAAACTTCAGAACGGAGTCATGCCGATCTTCGAGCCGCAACTGGAATCCGTAATTGCCGAAACGCGGAAGTCCGGACGCCTGAAGTTTGGTTCGACCGAAGATGCCATCGATTGGGGCAAAGCGATTTTTATTTGCGTTGGAACTCCTCCATTGCCGAACGGAGATGCCGATCTCTCATTTATCGAAGCAGTGGCACGCACGATTGCAAAACGCGCCGCGGGCTACCGGTTGATCGTCGAGAAGAGCACTGTTCCGGTGCAGACGGGAGCGCAGTTGCGCAAGCATCTGTCCATTCACCGCACACGCGAACTAGATTACGACGTCGCGTCTAACCCCGAGTTTCTTCGCGAAGGTTCGGCGGTTAGGGATTTCCTCCATCCCGATCGGATCGTGGTTGGCGTTGAGTCAGAGCGCGCCGCGACTCTGCTGCGCGAAATCTATCAGCCGATTATCAGTAAATCTTTCGCCTGCCCTATCCGTCGCGATTGTTCTGTTCCGGCGTCAGGCGCGACTTCAGCCGCTAGAGAAAATGTATTTCCTAGTCACCGATACAAATTCCGCCGAACTCATCAAGCACGCTTCCAATTCATTCTTAGCGATGAAGATTTCATTTATCAACATGGTTGCGGATCTCTGTGAAGTAGTGGGAGCCGACATCAGCAAAGTTTCGGAGGGCATGGGTCTCGATCCACGAATCGGAAAGCGCCTTCCTGAATCCAGGCATCGGTTTCGGTGGCTTTTGCTTTCCAAAAGACGTGCAGGCGTTTATTCGCATTGCCGAAAAATCTGGCTGCGATTTTGCGTTATTGAAGGAAGTCGAAAAAATTAATCAGCAGCGAATCGCGCACTTTCTGGAAAAAATCCGCAAAGAATTGTGGAGTATCAAAGGCAAGAAAATCGCAGTCTGGGGACTGGCATTCAAGCCCAACACGGACGACATCCGATTCGCGCCGTCAATTCCGCTCTGATCCAGACGCTGCTCGCGGAAGGCGCGATCATCAACGCGTACGATCCCGAGGCGATGGCGAAAGCCCGAGACGTCCTTCCGGCGGTAAATTATTGCAACGATCCCTACGAAGCCGCTCAGGGTACCGATGCGATTCTGATCGTTACCGAGTGGGATGAATTTCGCACGGTCGACTGGCAGAGACTTGCGAAGGTCGTCGACCGTCGCCTGATTATCGATGGCCGCAACATTTTCCAACCGGAAGCGGTCTCCGTCCAGGGTTTCCAATACCTCAGCATTGGCCGGATGCCCGCCGTTCCCCACTCAGGAGAAGCAGTGGTTTCGGCTTAAGAGCCGAAGTTTAGAGCGCTGAAAATAATAGTCGTTATAACGACTATTATTTTTCGGCACAATGGCTTAGAAGTAACTTGCTTTTCCTGTTTTTTCCCCGATATCATTATTTCAAGATTTCTCCCATCAGGTTCTGGGGACACGCCAGACACGTCGTCATTGTCGGTGTCGTTTCTCAGGTTCAGTGCTTTCGACCCTAGAAGATCGAAAAGTTTTTCGGTATTGCATGCGCTATTCCGAACGGAATACGTCCGCGATCGCGAAATCCTATGGGAGTTTTATGAAAGTACTGCTCACCGGAAACAGGGGATACATCGGTGCCGTCGCTGCTCCAATGTTGCGTGCCGCAGGCCACGAAGTCACTGGAATCGATACAGACTTGTTTGACGGTTGCGACTTTACGGGCGTCCAGTCGGAGGCCAGCCAGATCCGCAAAGATCTTCGCGACCTGACGGCAGTCGATCTCGAAGGCTTCGAAGCCGTGTTCCATCTAGCCGCACTGTCGAACGATCCTCTGGGAAATCTCGACGGCAGTCTGACCTATGACATCAATCACCTTGCTTCCGTGAAATTGGCGGAGCTGGCCAAAGAAGCGGGCGTGCAGCGTTTCGTTTTCTCGTCATCCTGCAGCACCTACGGAGCGGCCGGCGACGATTTTCTGGACGAATCGGCCGACCTGAATCCCGTGACACCGTATGGCGAATCCAAAGTCTTGGTCGAGCGCGACGTCCGTCTCCTCGCCAGTGACAATTTCACACCGACGTTCTTGCGAAACGCTACGGCGTACGGCGTCTCGCCTCGCCTGCGTTTGGACATCGTGCTGAACGATCTCGTTGCATCGGCTTATACCACGGGAAGAATCGTCATTAAGAGCGACGGCACACCGTGGCGTCCCATCGTTCATATTCGCGACATTGTTGGGGCCGCGATCGCAGTTTTAGACGCGCCCAAAGAAAAAGTGCACAACCAGACATTCAACGTAGGCCAGACTTCTGAAAATTACCGCGTCCGCGAACTCGCCGATATCGTTTCGGAAACGGTTCCCGGCTGCAGCGTGGAGTATGCATCCGGTGGAGGCCCCGACAAACGTTGTTACCGCGTGAACTGCGACAAGATTGCGCGAGTCTTACCAAATTTCCGTCCGCAGTGGACCGCTCGAAAAGGCGCGAAGGAACTCTACGACGCATATCGAGTAGTAGGCTTGAAGGCGGAAGACATGAAGGCGGGGCGCTACATCCGGATCAATCAGATTCAGAAACTGCAGCATGCAGGACAACTCGATTCTTCCCTGCGCTGGGTGCAGAAGAAATCCAAAGCGGCAGGTGCAAGATAACTCCTTAATACTCCCAAGAAATTTGTTACTCCTGAGAATCTCAACCCCAAAAATGTTCGGAATGAAGTAATCTGGGATAGAAGCTTAATCAATCGGAAACAGAAATTGCTCGTTGGCGTTTGCCCGGATCAGTTCGTCGGATCACACGGGTTTTAGTCGTGACGAGTATGCGGGTGAAGTAGGCGATGGGCCCGACCAGGGTCACAGCGGCGGTGACGACTCCGTCCCACCCGCTCCAATTCTTGAATGTTGGGGCTTACGAACGATCTGATTCAATCTCTCTTCAGCGGCCTGGCTCCAGAAAATAACTCTGGATCGCGCATCCCCCGGCTATTTTTTGCCATTGCTGTTGCGTCGCTAACGCTGACCTCTTGCCAAAAAGCCGCGCCTCACTCCGTTACGCTTACCTGGAATGTTTCCGCAGATCCGAAAGCCTCGATAGTGGGATATAACATCTATCGCCGTACGCTTCCGGACGGTCAATTCGTGAAACTAGCCAACAGGGTTGCGAAGCCGCCTTATGAAGATCGTCTGGTGCTAACCGGACGAGAATACGTTTACGCGGTCACTGCTCTCGATCAAAGCGGACATGAGAGCCACTTCTCGGTCGAAGCCCGAGCAAAGATTCCTTAGTCGAACGGCCCTCTCCATCGAACCCCTCCAATCGAACTTTAGGTTACGGACTTGGCACCACCGCCTGCGTCTGTGACGAGTACGCGCTCTCGTTGGAATTCGAATCCACTGCGGTTGCCACGTAATAGTAAGTCTGGCCTGCTGTCACAGTGTTGTCCGCATAGGCGGTCCCGCTATCGAGCGAGCTATTGATCATCGTGTAAGGACCGCCCGAAACCGTGCTGCGATAGATGTTGTATCCCACCGCATTGTTCGACGCGTTCCAGGTCAAGTCGACTACGTGCTGCACCGGCGCAGTTCCAGTGCCGGTCATCGACTGTAGCGCGGGAGAATTCGACGCGTTGCTGGCGAATGACAGGGAAGCCGATGTCGCGCCCGTTGCCTGTGGCGTGAAGGTGACAGTGAAGGTTGCGGATTGTCCCGCGTTCAATGTGACCGGAAGTGAAATGCCGGAGAGCACAAATTCACTGTTGTTCAAGCTCGCAGAATTCACCGTGACAGATGCGCCACTCGCGGTCAAAGTGCCAGTCAGAGCGGAACTCGATCCCACGGTTACGCTGCCGAAGCTCAGACTGGTCGGTGACACCGCCAGAGTGCCCGCAGCCGTGCCAGTTCCTGACAAGGCGATATTGAGCGTAGAGTTCGAGGCGTTTGAAACCACCGCCAGATTGCCGCTCACTGCACCCGCACTCGTCGGAGCGAACGTCGCTGTAAACGTCACACTCTGATTCGAGTTCAGAGTGAGCGGTAGCGACAGGCCACTCACGGAGAATCCCGCCCCGGTCACATTGGCTTGCGTGATCGTGACCGTCGAGCCTCCCGTGTTCGTCACTGTTTGAGATAAATTCTTGGTGCCACTCACCTGAACATTGCCAAAAGCCAGGCTCGTAGGATTCGAACTCAATGTCCCCGCAGTCACGCCCGTCCCTGAAAGAGGGATGCTTAAGTTAGAGTTCGACCCATTCGAAGTAATGCTGATGCTACCACTGGCGGCTCCACTCGCTGTCGGAGTGAAAGTCACCGAGAACGATGTGCTCTGTCCAGCAGTCAACGTCAGCGGCAGTGTAAGGCCGCTCAGACTGAACCCTGAGCCACTGGCAGACGCCGCAGAAATCGTCAGACTCGATCCGCCGGAATTCGTCAGCGTCTCTGACAAACTCTTGTTGTCGCCGACCTGCACGCTTCCAAAGGACAGGCTGGTTGGATTTGCCGACAAAGTACCCTGTGTCGCACCTGTTCCCGAGAGGGGAATGCTCAAGTTGGAATTCGATCCGTTCGAAGTCACGCTTACACTTCCGCTCGCCGCGCCGCCTGCGGTCGGAGAAAACAGAACTGTAAACGAAGTGCTCTGTCCGGCCCCTAATGTCAGGGGCAGCGACAATCCGCTCAGGCTAAAGCCGGTGCCAGAAGCCGAAGCAGCAGAAATAGTGATGCTCGTCCCGCCTGAGTTCGTCAAAGTTCCATTCAGCGATTTCGATGTGCCAACCTGGACGTTGCCGAAACTAAAGCTCGTCGGATTCGATCCCAGCTGACCTTGCGCAACTCCCGTACCTGACAGTGGAACGGAGAGTGTCGGATTGCTGGCATTGGAATTGATGGTCAGACTTCCGCTCGCGGTACCGGCCGTCGTCGGAGTAAAGACCGTGTTGAATGTCGCGCTCTGTCCCGCATTCAATGTAGCTGGCAGGTTCGGTCCGGTAAAGCTGAACCCAGCGCCGCTCGCCGACGCGCTCGAAATCGTCACTGCTGTTCCGCCAGTATTCGTTACGGATACAGGAATGGACTGATTCGCGCCGATGGTGACACTTCCAAAACTCACGCTCGCGGGATTGGCGCTCAGTGCGCCAGCCGTTAACCCTGTTCCGGACAGAGGAATACTTAGGGGAGAGTTCGACGCGTCGGATGTAATGCTGATCGCTCCGCTCGCCGCGCCCGCGCTGCTCGGAGCAAATGTCGCGCTAAACGTAACGCTCTGACTCGCGGCTAGCGTGACTGGTAAAGACAACCCGCTAATTGAAAATCCGGCACCGCTGGCACTAGCCTGCGAAATCGTGACGGTTGATCCGCCAGTGTTGGTCAAAGTTTCTGACTTGGTGCTGTTGCTGCCGACCTGCACATTTCCAAACGCCACGCTAGTCGGGTTCGTTCCCAGCGTTCCTGGAGAAGCTCCATCGCCGGATAGATTCAGCACAACGTTGCTGTTGATATTGTCGGAGGTAGTCGCGAAGGTGACGCTACCGCTGTAGCTGCCGCCGCCTGGCGGTGCGAAAGTAACGGTCGCGGATGCGGACTTTCCAGCCGCTACCGTAATCGGCAGCGCCAGGGTGCCCATGGAAAATCCAGCGCCGCTTAGCGTGGCTGTGTTGATAGTGAGATCTGTTCCGCCATTATTGGCAAGGGTCACAGTAATGGTCTGATGGCTACCAACCTTCGTATTTCCAAAGGGCACCGGCGAAGGACTCGGCACAAGTTTGCCGACTGAGACTCCGTCTCCTTTAACCAGCATTGAGACGTAAGCTTGTCCGGTCGATCCCGCGAAAGAAACCGTGGCGCTTGGGGTGCCAGGAGTTGTCGGTTTAAAGTCCACCGTGAACGAGAGACTTTGCCCCGCCGCCAATGTAAGCGGCAGAGTGACCCCGTTTACTTGAAAGCCGGAGCCCAAACCTTGAATCGCGCCAATCGTAATCGAAGCGGACGTATTGTTCGAAATCGTGTTCGACAGGGTCTTAGTGTCGCCAATCACCACCGTGCCGAAATCCAGGGTGCCGTTGCCGACTCCAACTGTTCCGGAGCCATTTGGGCTTCCAGCCAGACCCTGACATCCGGTGAGGATCAATACAGCGGCTGCCAGCACGAGGGAGATGGCCAAATGGCGATATTGATATGGGCGATAACCGTTCAATTCGACCTCAGTGTGCCGTCTCCGCAAACCACGGCGGGGGATTTCGGGCCACCGGACCCCAAGTTCTGTTCCGGCAATGTCAGTGTCAGGCCTGGACACTGTAAGCCATAGATTGCGAAAGGCCCAACTGGGCGCGGCATCTGGCCCATTCACGGAAAGACCGAATGCATCTTTGGAGGTGCACTAAAGTGCAGACCGTCCCAAATGAGGAATCGTGCTTTGGGGAGACGATGAATCTTGGAATCAACGAGTTAGAAGGCTCACTGGCCCTCATGACCGGCTACCTTCCCATTTCGGGAAAGGTTTGAACTAAACCGAGTGCTTTCCCGATAAGCGGGGTTTAAGATAATGGGAGAGATGCCCGGGACGCTGTTAGCCGCGGCTAAGAGCTAAAAGCTAAAAGTTAAAAGCCACCGGCCAATCGCTGACAGGAATCGACATTCAGCGGCCGCGCGCATCTAATTAATAGAGATTTGGCGTCAGGCAATCATGAGGATTCAAACGAAATGAATATCAAATCTTTACTAGCCGTGGGCTTCGTACTCGCGGGCATCACGGTGAGCGGTTGGGCGCAACAAAACGGCACTTATAAGGTCAAGCACACCCCTCCGGATAAAGCTCCGAAGAAGACCGCCCCGATGCCCATGGGAAAGACGGGAGCGTCTACGACTGCCTCCGCAAGCAACGCGAAGGATTTAAACAATATTGAGCATCAAAACGCGAAAGCTGGCTCAGTGAAACCTGTGGGCACGAAGCCGGTTGGCAAGGGAGCCGGACTGAACGCCGTGAAAGACAAACCAAATCCGCCGATCAATTTCAACAGTAATCCGGGCGGAAAAAATCCGGGAACCGTCAACCAGTCTTCCAATCCTTATAAGGGACGGCTGCGTCAGAAGCACGCAGGAAGTCACTAGACCTACAGCAGTCACTGGCCTGCAAAAATTTGGGATACGAGTCAGGGTTAGAAACCGGAGCGTGGTGCGACCGAACGCTCCGACTCGGGTAGCGCTTGTGCAGCGCGCTGTGTAGTCGGCTCCTTGATCGAATATTTCAGTAAACAATAGAGCGCGCGGACGCCGTCTTTCCATCCGATCTTCTTGCCTTCTTCGTAGGTGCGTCCCCAGTAGCTGATTCCTACCTCATAAATACGTAGTTTGCGGCGCGCGACTTTTACTGTGATCTCGGGCTCGAATCCGAATCGATCCTCTTCGATCGGGATCGACTGAATGATCTCGCGCCGGAACACCTTGTAGCAGGTCTCCATATCCGACAGATTAATGTTGGTGAGGCAATTTGAAAGCAGTGTCAGGGCACGGTTGCCGACCGAGTGCCAGAAGTACAGTACGCGATGCGGAGCACCGCCCAGAAAACGCGATCCAAACACGACGTCCGCTTTTCCCTGGATTAGCGGCTGGATCATCAGCGGATACTCGCCCGGATCGTATTCGAGATCGGCGTCCTGAATGATGACGTAGTCGCCCGTTGCTTCCTGAATGCCGCGACGCAGCGCAGCTCCCTTGCCCATGTTGTGCGGCTGCAACAGGGCACGAATTTGCGGATGCCGCAATTGCAGTTCGCCAAGAATCTCGCGCGAACCATCGTCGGAGCCGTCGTCCACGCAAATCAACTCGATCTCCAGCGCAACAGCGAGCACCTTCTCTACCACCTCACGAAGCGTGGCGCGCTCGTTGTAGACCGGCATGACGACAGACAGTTTCATCGCGGTAGTAGGTCCAGCGGAGATTTAGTTCTGTGCTCACAACGATTGTAAACTGGCCGCTATCGGCGGACGATTGAGACCCAGCGGATAGGAGCAAATCGCCCGCTTGCAGGGAAAACCTTTGCTCTAATGCGCTGCTTCGACGGTAGGAGCCGGGAGGGAACCGTCGCTTACCAAAATACTGTCCACTTTTTGCAGATCATAGCTCGATGGAAACTTTTTCCGCGTATTCTTCCATTCCTTTTCGGTCATCGAAGAGCGAAGTCTTTTGGCATCGGCGAGCGCGCTTTGATTGCCTTGTTGTCCGGCCAGAAAGAACCATAACAATGCTTCGCTGCGATCCACCTTGGTGCCTTCGCCCGTCTCGTACATCTTAGCCAGCGCCTGCATGGCTGCGCGATTTGCACCGCGCGCTGCCAGGTCATACCACTTGAAAGCTTGTTTTGAATCTTGATTCACGCCAAGGCCGTGTTGGTAAAGATATCCAAGACAATAGAAACCTCCGGTCCTGTGCTCCTTCGCTACCGTTTCGCACAAAGGAAGCGCGTGGTTGTAGTCAGAAGAGTTCAGATACAGCGAGGCTAAGCCAGCGAAGGCTTCATGGTTTCCTTGGTCCACTGCTTTCTTGTACCACGACTCCGCGAGTGTAAAATTTTGCGGCAGGTCTTCGCCTTTCTCGTACATCTGCGCAATCGTGAGACAGGCATCGCTGTACCCGGACGGCCCGCGTTCACTTTGAGATCTTTTCGCGGCATCCTTACCGCTAGAACTCCCTGCTTCGCTGGAGAGCAAGAACCAGGCATAGGCGAAACTATCGTTTACACCGACGCCCTCACCGTTGTAGTAAGCCGCGCCGAGATTGAACATTGCGTTAGCATTCCCTTGACGTGCAGCTTTGTGATACCAACGCACTGCCTCAACCTTATCCTTCTCAATCCCGTCTCCCAGCCAATAGAGAACCCCTAGGCCATTTTGTGCCTTGGGGTTTCCTTGTTGAGCTGCCTTTCGATACCATAGCGCCGCTTGATCGGTTCGCTGCGGGATCCCATTACCGGACTCGTAAGCTCTTCCCAAGGCGTATTGAGCCTCCGCCTCTCCCAAATCCGCTTTTTTCTTAAGATCAGATATCTCATCGGGCGAGAGACTGGTGGCGATGGCACCTGCGACAGCGGGCGGTGCGGTCTGTAAAGCGTCAGCGACTATATTCGGCCGGATACTAAGAAGTGCAGCAGCCACTAATAGGGTCAACATCGCCGAGATAGATTACCTCGATTTAGACAGATATTCCAAGAAGGAACGGGATTTTAGGGAAAACGGGGGCTCGCGACGTCCACTAAGGGAGTAATCGCGTTGAGTGAGCAACCGGAGGTTGGGTGGCGTGTTCGGACCCTCTCTGTTGACTGAGGACTGGCTCTGCATCTACGACCGTAATTCGCCGCGGCGAAATCAATTGTTGCAACAACGCGAGATCGTTTTCCACATCAGCGCGGGAGGATTTTCGAGCGGGAGCGGATTTCAGCTCTTCCCGCAGTCGGGCTTCCACAAGTCCGGCTGCGAAGTCACGAGTGTCTGGTACTCCCATGACGTTGACGCGCGCAGCCCCAACATCAGCAATGGCGCCATCCACCGTCGTCTGCAACACCGGACGACCGGAGCTATCAACGCTTGGATCCGCCGCAGCCAGAGACGCTGCCCATCGGTGATCGTCTACTGCTGTGTTGGCTCCAGCATCGTCCGCGGCAGCGCCGTGCATCAATTCCTCAAATCGCGCTTGGAGATTGCGCCGTTGCTCTTTCGTCGGAGGCTCGTCCAATTGATGATTCGCATCGAGAACCAGCGCGTTCTGTGCTGGATTAAATCGCCCGTGTCCCCAGTACCCAGCGATCAACATTCCAGCGATGTAAGGGTGCAGTGCGAACACGGGCAGCATGTATTTTTTTGCCGTCAGCGCACATTCCAAGACACCGTGCACCGGCTTCGATCGCGGCACATTGCCCGGAACTTGCGGGATCACGAAGTTCGAAGGCTCCAACTCGGGATGTTTACGGCTGTACTTCGAGAGCGTTCTCGCGAGTTGCTTCGGAGTCGTGACACCAAGGTCACCAATGATGCTGCGATGAACCGCGTGTGGCTGATAGAAGTCGATGATGTTCCGTGCGAAATCTGCGCAGTTCGAGGTCACTAGATTGAAGTGATCGTGATTCACGTGCGCATTCAATTTGCGTATGAGTGCTGCGTCCTGCTCCGGAGTGGTTTCAAATTCGTAGGCGTAGATCGTGCGGATGTACGATGCTCCCACCAGTTCATACCAATCGCCCTCCGGCGTGCCGCCATCGGGCAAGTCAGGTGCGAGTGCCTCGAGATATTTCCTGCGGTAGCGATCGCGCAGAAAGGCGACCATCTTCTTATCCGCGAACAGCGGCAGATCGTCTTCATTCTCAACCGCATAAAGATAGGGCACCAGCGGAATCGCGATCCAGTCGTATCCCGCGACGCGGTGATAGCGGCTGATGACAATTCCAGTCTCGCCCGGCGCGCAAGGGCGCAACTCCACGGGAGTCTTCGCGCAGACGTCACTGAGATAAATCGAGGCGTGCCCGGTCCCGGCAAGAGCGCCGTCGTAACTATATGGCTCGCCTAAAAATAGAGTCGCGGCCGCGTGCGCTGCGCCCACGGAGCAAGCGCAAAGCAAGAGGATGGCGCTCAGTTTTCTAAATGTCTGGCCCCTCGCCATCGTCATACGCCCTGTCACGAACCTATCCTTAACTTCCGCCGCAATCCTCTTACCGAGGTCTCTGTACCAACGCCAGATGGGATCAACCCCACTGATGTAAACCCGTCAGATGACACTTAGTTGCCCATTTGGTGGAGAAAGTTGGTCGAATATCTCTTGAAAAATGGGTGTCGCGTCGAACGAAAATCCTTCAGAAAATTGCCGGTATTCAATCTTTAATGTTTTTCGAGTAGGGCCAAAATCGAGATTGGATGGATTGCACTAAAGGGATCGCATCGAAAATAATAGTCGTTATAACGACTATTATTACGGGGCTTGATCACGCGGGAAGAGCATCACCGAACCGCCAAAACCGTTGTGGGTTCGTCTTCTCGATGCCACTGTACTCACCCGCTATACTCAAATTTGTACGGGAACCGATCTTATGAAAATCGTAAGCGCAGCGGAGATGCGCGACATCGATCGCGATAGTTCGGCGAGCTTCGCCGTTCCGTCCATCACCCTGATGGAGAACGCTGGCTCGGCGGTAGCGCGTTTTCTTGAAACAGACTATCCGCAGGCTCACCGTGTCAGTGTCCTCTGTGGCAAAGGTAACAATGGCGGCGACGGATTCGTAGTTGGCAGAAAACTTCTGGAAATGGGTCGCGATGTCCATGTGTTGCTCTTGTGCGATCCCAAAGAATTGCGTGGCGATGCGGCAATTATGTTTCAGAGGATGGAGGAAATATTTAAATCACGCAGCATCGCGCCCGTAATCGTCACAGAGGTGCATGCATTGAACTCCAGCAGTAAGTCACCCGCAGACATTTTTGCTGCCGACTTGATCGTGGACGCAATACTAGGCACCGGTTTTCGTCCGCCTGTCAGTGACCTGTATGCCGCAGCGATCGAACAAATGAATGCGGCAAGGGTTCCCATTGTTGCCGTGGATATTCCGAGTGGCGCGGATGCCGACGCCATGCAGCCAAAAGAAATCGGTGTTTCGAAGGACGTCCGCGCACGAGCCGATGCCATCGTCACTTTTACTGCGCCGCGCCCAGCTCATGTTTTCGCGTCCCTCACCAGCGGTCCGACCGTGATCGCTCCCATTGGTTCGCCGCCGGCCGCAATCATTTCGCAACTCGCACTTCATCTCAGCACCCCCGACGATTTCGCCTCGCTGCTTGTCCCGCGCGCACGCGAGGGCAACAAGGGCAGCTACGGACACGTGCTCGTCATCGGAGGATCGCTGGGCAAAGCGGGATCCTCCGCGATGGCCGGATTCGCCGCGCTTCGGGCCGGTGCGGGCCTGTCTACGGTCGCTACACCCAAATCAGTGTTGGCGAACGTTGCAGGATTTCATCCAGAATTGATGACCGAACCGCTGGCGGAAACCGAAGTAGGAACGATTGCATTGCGCGCCGTGGGGTCAAGTCTCGACTCGTTGCTCGCCCAGAAAACGCTGGCAATCGGTCCTGGAATTTCCCGTAATTCAGAGACCGCCGAATTCGTGCGCTCTGTCGTCACACGTGTCGCAGCGGGTGGGTCTTCGTCGGCTCCAGCGGTCATGGTGGTCGACGCAGACGCCTTGAATGCGTTCGAAGGTATGGCCGAAAAACTCAACGGACATGGACGCACGCTGGTCATTACTCCGCATCCGGGAGAGATGTCGCGCCTTACTGGACTGACCATCGCGGAGATTCAGTCGAATCGTCTCAATGTCGCGCGCGATTTCGCACGTAAACACGAATTGATCGTGATCCTCAAAGGACATCGCACCCTGATCGCCGCGCCAGACGGCACCGTGTGGGTAAATCCCACGGGCAATCCTGGAATGGCGACGGGTGGAACGGGTGACGTTCTTACGGGAATGGTCGCTGGTCTAGTCGCGCAACATCCAGAGCATCCGCTGCATGCCACTGCTCTCGCTGTCTATCTCCATGGATTGGCGGGAGACTTGGCCAGCGAATCTCTCGGAGAGACTTCTCTGGTTGCGACGGACTTGATTCGATTCCTACCTCAGGCGTTCCAGCAAACACGCAGTCAACAATCAGGAGACTTCCGTATCCACGCTTAGAAGAGCTGGGTAGGAGTACAGGTCCCGCGTAGGCACAGCCGCCCTCGGCTGTCGATCGGAGCGTACCTCTGCCAGAGCTACGCGGGGCCGATCTATCAGGCTTCCGTCTCCTAGTGCCGTTATTACGAATATCCTAAGCGCTTAGGTTTTATATTCTCAGCGGATTCGGACAGCACCTTGATCAGAAGGTGACCCAGGCAGTTAGCGTGGAATGTAGTTGTCGAGCAGCGGCAGAAATTGCGATCCCAGTTTCATCAAGCGCGCCTGCGCCGCGTCAGGCGTTTCCCCATCTTCCATCGGAGTCATGAGGCGGACCAATCCGCCATCGCTGCGATTCATGTGAATCGAATCGGCAACCAAGCGATATTTGGATTCCAGTTGGCTCGCCTGAACGCGCCCGTGCGCTTGAAACCAGTAGAGTGCGAGTTCGCGATCGCCGTCCTTCGTGCCCACGTAGCGATTGGCTGGAAAGTTAGTCCCATCGGGACGTGTAATCTGAACTACCTCTTTTGAAAGAGGAACCCATCCTTGTCCGGGTAGACAATGATTGGGCGAATGAATCGTGTCGCCAGACCTTTGGCTCGGGAAGTATGCGACGAAAAGATCGATCCAAGGTTGGACGGTCTTTTCATTTTCGTAATTACGCAAGAGGTACTCGCCGGGGCCCAGGATTTCCAGCGTTTCCTTATCGAGCGGAATATCGGTGGATGTCCATCCATCGATTTGCGCTGGCAGGGAACTGAGAGGTTCACGCGGAGGGAAGACCTCACTGTGCGAGTGGGCCTGCAAGCCGACGGCGGTCACAAACATCAACGTGGCCGTAATGCCAAATCGGGCCGACCAATTGATCGCGCCGATATTGCTCGCAGGGTGTTCGGGGAGCGGCGCAACTTCTGTGTTGCTGGCTGGGCCAGGTCTCCAGATGCGCAATATCAGTTTATGGACTGCGAATAGAAGAATCATGGCCACGACAAAAATCAGCCATCCCGCAAACTCGTGATAGAACCCTTCAGCCTTATCGGGATTCCAATATTGCACCAGAAGTCCCGTACCAAAAATGCGAAAGCCGTTCGCGATCACCGCGATCGGAATTGCCAGGAACGCCAAAATCACTCGGACCCGTATTCGGGACTCCATGAGGTAGCCATAAATGATGGCAAGTGTTATCAGGGTAAGCAGCGAGCGGATTCCGCTGCATGCCTCCGCAACGTCGAGTGGTTTGGCAGCCAACTGAATCAAGTTTCCTTGGCGCAGTACTGGCACCCCTACGAGTTCGAGAAGCGTGGTGGCGAGTTGCGAAGCTTGAAGCTGAAGAGGAAAAGTGATCTGCTGCATGATCAGATTGGGCAGCGGAATCATCAGGATCAGAAAAGCCCACGGGAATAGAACGGCGCGAAAAAAGGTCCATCCCCGAAACAAAATGACCAGGCCTGCGATCATCACAAGGAGTGACACCCGCTGGAAAAATAGCTCAGCGCCGAGTTGCCCGATCACCAGCATGACCAAGCCGATCACGATCAGCGGCAATCCTGCCCAGGACGAAGCAGCCGGAATGGCCCTCAGCTTCTCCCGAGTCTCCCAGAGGACGTATAACGAGAAGAGAGGGACGAAAATCCCATGGGTAAAATTCGGATCCGCATGGGGACCCACCCATTGCAGGACGAGACGCGCGAGAATCTCTGCGTACAACCACCCGAGTAACAGTAGAAGAACCAGACTCTGCCAATGAGGCAAGCTGGACGACACGCGACTTTCCCTCATAGATGTGAGCGGAGCCAGTGCCACTGAGTTACTCATAAAATTGGCGCGCTTGCTGCAAGGATATGCGAAAGGCAGTCTGCACGCAAAAGAAAACCCTGCATTTCGGGCTCCAAAATGGTGTGCAAGAGAATCGACCGCTTGCGTCGTAAATCAGCAACTACAGGGGATTCGAGGGCACTAAACGGTAAGCGATTTCCTGTTGTTGGCGTGCGAAACTTAGGTTACCGCTACTCCGGGTTCGCCCATTCTACTCCCTGCTCTATTTCCCCAATGTTGGCAAGTACTTAGCCAAAGTTTCTTCAATCGCTGGAGCAAGTAATGCCCAGATCATTCCCTCGGATGTGGGCAATTTATTTCCCATTAATCCGCAATGTGATACCGTATTGATAAGTTCACTTCACAATCAGTAGGATGCAAGTCATTGACGTATAAGCATCTATATTGTTTTTGTGACTCGCGGAGATTTTGCCATGAATGGCAGCGAGTGTGCTCTAGAGTTATGAACCCTTCCAAGGCGTCTCCCCGCTGTCTTGGTTCGCGAATGCTCAAGCCGAACTCTATGGATATGGATCGGAATATGGATCGCGCTGAAATTCCGGGAATCGCCGGCAATGGCGAACGGCAAAGTGGTGGCGCTCGCGTCTGGTTAGAGAGCGTCAGTCCCGGCATGCGCACCGTCGAGGCCGTGATCCGCGAGCTTTCCCAGAACGATGTTCCGGTGCTGGTTGTCGCGGAACATGGTTCAGGAAAAGCCGCAGCTGCTGCACGCATCCATACCTTGTCCGTCCGTGGCGAAGAGCCGTTCGATGTGTATCAAGGACGCGATGTCAGTGAAGAATCGTTGGCTGCGCGAGAACTTCAGGGAGGTATGGTCTACCTCCAGGAAGTAGGGGACCTGACTGCGGCCGCGCAGAAAGAGCTTGTCCGTCAATTGGGACTGAATGGCGAAGGCCATCGCCGCGTTCCCCGGTTTGTCTGCGGAACTTCGCGCGAGTTGGAGCCCGAAGTCAAAGCCGGAAAATTCCGCGAAGACCTTTATTACAGAATCAGCGGCGTATGCCTGCGGCTTCCTCCGCTGCGTCAGAGGAAAGAAGACATTCCCGTGTTGCGGGATTGGTTTCTCTCCGCTGCAGCCCGCGATTTCTTTCGTCCCGTACCCGTGCTCAGTCCGGAGACGCGGAATTTCTTCGTTGAATACAACTGGCCCGGGAACATTCGGGAATTGAAAGACGCGGCCCGCGCCATTGTTGCCTTGGGTGACGAAACCCTCGCCATGGGAGGCTTGCGCTCCTTGTTACGGCGTGTGGATCGCACCGGCAACGGAGAAAAAATTTCTCTCAAAGACGCCGCCCGCGCCGCATCGCGCGAAGCGGAACGAGAAATCATCCTGCAGGTCTTGACGCGAACCCGTTGGAACAGACGGCGCGCCGCGCAGGAACTGCAGATCAGCTACAAAGCGCTTCTCTATAAATTGAAACAGATTGGGTATCAGGAGTATGGAGCATAGCGCGGTTGGTTTTGAAACATTGCAACCTTGAAACATTGAATTTTAAGGAGTTTATAGAAATGAATTCGACACCGAAAGCGGCGTTAGCGGCACTCGCATTACTGTTGATGAGCGGCATTGCGCTCGCTCAAGACGCGCCCGCCCAGCCCGCCGCCACCGCCGCCTCTGACAAGATGGCCGCCGACAAGGCCAACACCGACAAGATCGTCGAGGCTGCCACCAGCCAAGCCGGTCCGGAATACATTATTGGACCCGAGGACAATCTCCACATCGCGGTGTGGAAAGAAGCTGATCTCACAGCTACGCTGCCCGTCCGTCCCGACGGCAAGATTTCGCTTCCTTTATTGAATGACGTGCAGGCCGCTGGCTTGACGCCGAAACAACTGGCCGACTCGCTTACCGAAAGGCTGCGAAAGTATATTGCTGATCCCCGCGTCACCGTTGTGGTCACTGCCATCAACAGCAAACGCATCTACATGGTTGGAGAGGTGCTCCACTCGGGAGCGACCCCCATGCTGCCAAACATGACCGTTCTACAAGCTCTTTCCAGCGCCGGATTGAATCAGTTTGCCAAGACCAAGGGCATCTACGTTCTTCGCACCGAGAACGGCAAGCAGCAAAAGCTTCCTGTGAACTACAAGAAGTTGGTTAAAGGGGAAATGATCGAACAGAATTACGTGTTGCAGCCGGGCGATACAATTGTTGTCCCGTAACGAACGCGGTCTCTCAAGGGATGAACTGGTGAAAAGCATGATAAAAATGCGAACAATCCGGCTAGCACTGCTCGTTTCGAGTGTGAGCATCTACGCTGCCGCCCAGACGTCTCCACCGTCGCAGCCCCCACCGCCAGTCCCGGCCTACGGGGCGCAGAATACACCCATTTTGAATCCGGACAATCCTCCAGTAACGAGCATTGACGAGCCAACTCTCGATCTGCGCACTGCGTCGCGCAGCTTTATCGCTCCCGCAATTCAGGTCAGCGAATCGGCGGACACCAACGGCGGCAACGAACTCGGATCTTCGGGACTGGAATCCGTCACCCGCGTTCTGGGAGCGGTTGACCTCCAACAATTCTGGCAGAAGACCGACGTCTTGATGGAGTACCTCGGCGGAGGAGCGTTCTATAGCAGTCCATTCGACGTGAAGCAGTTACAAGCTTTTGGTTTTGAAGGCATCACGCGCTGGCGCACTGGTCAGGTCACCCTGCATGACGCGTTCAGCTATCTGCCCGACGGAACATTCTCGATTGGCACGTTCGGCGGGGTTCCGGGACTAGGTTTGGCGACCGGCGGGATCGGCGGCAATTTGGCGGGCGACCATGTTTTCGGCAACGGTCAATTGGGCGCCATCGGAACCATTCCACGACTTGCGAACACTGCGATCCTAGACGGAGTGCAGGCGATCAACCCGATTTCTGCGATCACTCTAGCGGGCGGGTTTAGCAACGCTCACTTCTATGATTCCGGCTACAACCCTCTCACGAATCCGGATCCTCTGGTCAACAGCGACCAGATCACGGTGCAGGCAGGATACGCGCGGCTGGTTTCGCGTCATGATCAGCTTGGCATAATTTACGGCTTTCAGCTTTTCCAATTCCCGCAAGTTTCAGGCGGCGAAGTTTACAACCACATCATTAACGCACGCTGGAGCCATACCATCAGCGGCAGGATGAGTGTGATTATCTCAGTTGGTCCGCAATATACCGAGATCGAGCAGGGAAGCTACCTCTCGCACTGGTCGGTCAGCGGACGCGCCCAACTGCACTACAAATTTGCTCACTCCTCTCTTGTAGCAACCTACGAGAAGTTCACTTCGGCAGGTTCCGGCTTCTTCGCCGGAGCGGACACTCAGGCTGCCCGCCTCGGATACAAGCGTCCGCTAGGTCGGACGTGGGATGTGTTTGCCGATCTAGGCTACTCGCACAACCACAGGCTTCAGCCGTTGGGCGGCGTTGATGCCGCGAGCTACGACGAGGGTTCTGCGGGAGCCGTCGTTCGCAAACATTTGGGACGTGATTACGATTTTTTTGTTGCCTATCGCTTCAGTGAAGTGGCTTTCAACGTTCCTACGGGCGGTACTGATCCGTGCTTCAGCGGTTCATGTGGCAATCAGACTTCTCGTCACGTCGGCACCGTCGGGATTGAATGGCATCCCTCGCCGACTCGTATTGAATAATTTTTGGCCGCCGCATGCGGCCGGATTGGTTAATTGAAGGTGAACTACTTATGAGTGAGAACCGCGAACTGACGATGGACGATTACCTTGCGATGCTGATGCGTCGCCTGAAAGTAATTTTGATTCCAGCGCTTCTGGCCCCGCTGGCGGGCTTTGCTGTCTCGTACGTCTTCCCGCCCAAATATACTTCGCAATCCACCGTGCTGGTGGAAGCGCAAAAGGTGCCGGATAGTTACGTTCAGCCGGTGATCACCGCCGATTTCACGCAGCGCATTCAGACTCTAGGTCAGTTGGTGCTTAGCCCCACCCGTCTGCGTCCAGTGGTCCAGAGTCTCGGCCTGGTCAAGCCCGAGGAGGAGAACAAACTCATTTCTGAGATCCAGGCGAATATGACCCTGGAGCCGGTGATTACTTCCATGAGCAGCGCCGCCGCGGCTGCTGGCCTTTCCGGCGCGAAAAAGAAGAAGCCTTCAGTGACTGACGAGCCCGTACCTGGATTCAACGTCAACTACACCGATAGCAATCCTGTCCGCGCGCAAAAGATTTGCAACGCTCTTACCTCATTGATCGTCGATGAAAACCTCAAATCACGAGCCGAAGTCGCCCAAAGCACGACAGATTTTCTCGGTCGCCAGGTGGATGACGCGAAGCGTGCACTGGACGAGCAGGACGCCAAACTCGCAACCTTCAAAAAACAGTTCATGGGTCAGTTGCCCACCGATTCCGACAACAACATGCGTATGTTGATGTCGCTGAACACGCAACTCGACGCCACGACGCAGACGCTCGGCCGCGCCCAGCAAGACAAGGCGTACACCGAGAGCATGTTGGCACAACAGACCGCGGCGTGGAAAACTTCGCAATCCAGTACGAATCCGCAAACCTTGGAACAGCAACTCGGCCAGTTGCAGACGCAGTTGTTGCAACTGCAAGCGCGTTACACCGACGACCATCCTGATGTCATTAAGACCAAGTCCGACATTGCCGAGATCCAGAAGAAACTGAAAGAACTCAACGCCGCAGCTGCCAACGCCAGTGCCGCGGACAGCACGGAAAAAGCGAACGCTGCCGAGCCGCCGGAAATCCGCCAACTGCGTCTGCAGATTCACCAGTATCAAGGCGTCATCGAACAGGCCGCCGTTGACCAGAAGAAGTTGCAGAACCAGATTGCGGTCTACCAGAGCCGTACCAATATGAGTCCGAGTGTCGAAGAGCAGTACAAGGTTTTGACTCGTGACAACGATAACGCTCAGGCCTTTTACAAAGACTTGCTGGCCAAGAAAAGTTCCGCTGCCCTTGGAACCAGCATGGAGAGCCAGCAGCAGGGCGAGCAGATGCACATTGCCGTACCTGCAGGTTCGCCGGACTCTCCCAGCTTCCCCAACCGTCCGTTGTTCGCCGCCGCTGGCTTTGGCGCTGGTTTAGCGCTCGGACTGGTACTGGCGATTTTCCTGGAGTTCAGCGATAAGTCGATCCGCACCGAGAAGGATGCATCGAGCATCATGGATCTTCCTCTCCTCATCTCCGTGCCATGGCTCGGCCCGGAAGAGGGCGACTCCAGCAACGGCAACGGATCCCGCCGCTTCTGGAGTCGTGGAGATCCTCACGCATCGAACGCCAGAGAGCACGAGGGCGCCAAGGTCTAGCGCAAGCTTATGTATAAAGAATTTTTTGGACTTCGCGCCAACCCGTTCAACGTGAATCCGGATCCGCGTTATCTGTTTCTAACGCGGCATACGGAAGAAGCGTTGGCGTGCCTTACCTACGGCATTCAAAGCCGTAAGGGATTCGTGTTGCTGACTGGCGAAGTTGGCACGGGCAAGACGACGCTGATCAATAAATTGATGGAATGGTTGCGCATGCAGCAAGTCGCTACCGCTTTCATCTTTAACTCGCGCATGGATGTGCCACAGCTTCTTGATTTCATGATGGCCGATTTTGGTATTCCTTGTGATACCAAGTCGAAGAGTCAGCTCCTGCAGCGCCTTTATAACTGGCTGCTGGACCGCTATCGCGCAGGCGAAACTGCCGTGCTGGTCGTCGATGAAGCGCAGAATCTCTCCGACGAAGTGCTCGAAGAAATCCGCATGCTCACCAACCTCGAGACTTTCACGGAGAAGCTATTACAGATCGTCCTGGTCGGGCAGCCAGAACTCGAGCAACGTCTGAAGCAGCCGCAACTCCGGCAGTTGCGTCAGCGCCTGACATTGCGCGCCAAGACTCATCCTTTAAACCTCGAGGAAACCAAGTCTTACATCACCCAACGCCTGCGCATCGCTGGATCAAACGGCGATCCGATTTTCGAGCCCGAGGCGACCGTCGCGATTTTCCGCTACTCCATGGGAATCCCGCGAGTCGTGAACTTGCTTTGCGAGCATTGTCTGGTCAGTGCTTTCGTCGACCAGAAAAAGACGGTCTCGGTCGAGATCGTAGATTCCGTAGCTCGCGATTTCGATCTTGCCGATGGCAACGCAGGCGCAGCGATGACCGCGCCGGTGCCGCCGTCCTCTGACAAATTTGATCTGGTCGAAGCCCTACGCACGCTGGCAACTCTGGCTGACCGGTTACGTCAATCTGAACAACAGGATTCCCCCAAGGAAAGGAAACTATGAGCCGCATCCATGACGCTTTGAAACGCGCCGAGCAGGAACGAGCAACCTCCATGGGGACGCACGTCGAGCCCGCGTTTGACCAACCGGAGTTGCGCGACGATTCGCAGCGCGAGAGTATGCCATCGTTGCAGTCTTCCGGCGGAGCGATGCCGAATATGTCTTCGGGGCTGAGCTATGAGTCTCTGCTAGCTCGTTGTCCGCAGACAGAGTGGAATCCTGATCCCACCACCATGCTGTTTTTTCAAGAAGACGACAGCCGCCTCGGCGCGGAAGAATTCCGCACCCTGCGATCGCGTCTCTATCAGATCCGCGAGAAGATGCCGCTGAAGCGTCTCATGATCACTAGCGCGCTTCCGAAAGAAGGCAAGTCGTTCGTCACTGCCAATCTCGCTCAGGTTCTTGTGCGCCAACACGGCCGTCGCGTGCTCGTCATCGATGCCGATCTGCGCAACCCCGGTTTGCACCGTCAGCTAGGCACAGCACAGTCTCCAGGGTTGGGAGAATATCTTCTCGGCTCCTGCGATGAATACGCCGCTTTGCAGCGCGGACCCATGGAAAATCTGTTCTTCATGCCCGCCGGAAAAGTAGCGGGCAGCGCTCCAGAACTGTTGTCGAATGGTCGACTTAAGCTTCTGTTACAGCGTGTCGAGCCATTGTTTGACTGGATCATCGTGGATACTTCCCCGGTGATTCCGGTTTCCGATGCCACGTTGGTCGCTGGCTCCTGCGACGGCATTCTTATGGTTGTGCGTTCGAACGAAACGCCTTCCGATCTGGCTCGGCGTGCCCGGGAAGAATTTCCGGACAAGCAACTGATTGGAGTCGTGCTGAACGGAACCCCCTCCGAGAAGCTTGGACAGTCGAAGTACTACTACGGCGAGGCCGTAAATAGCCAAGCCCTATAGCGCAGTCTGAGAGCAATACGAACCGAGGCCCCGTTGATCCGGCTTTTCAATGTCTATTATCCAGTGCGTACTCTGGTCCTTCTGATCGGAGAGGCCCTGATTGTGTTGACATCGTTCCTGCTGGGGGCCTGGTACGGATGGCGGCAGGATCTTTACCTCGTTCTCTTGTACGAAGGCGGGTTGTACAAGATCTTCGCTGTAACCGGTCTCGTCTTGTTGTGTTCGCATTGGCTTGACTTATATGACACCGCGCGCCTCAACACAAAAGGTGAACTCTACTTTCGGCTGTTGATGGTCCCGGGTGTACTAGCTTTCCTTCTGGCGGGCATCGCGTACGTGCGGCCGAACTACCTGATCGGCAACGGATCTTCCACCATTGGACTTCTGATTCTTACGGTGGCTCTGTTTGGATGGCGCATTGGATTTTCCTGGCTCGTCCAGTTACCGATTCTCGTGGAGCGAGTGTATGTCCTCGGCACCGGAGAACGCGCGCAACGCGTGGTTTTAGGGCTTCGCCAGAATCCTGAAATCGGAGTCGAAATCGCGAGTTGGACCGGCAAGCTGGAAGGCGAGATGAATCTCGATTCCGTGGCCGCCCACCTGATGGAGGTCGTGAGCCAGCAGAAAGTCCATCGCGTTATCGTTGCCATGCCCGATCGCCGAGGCACGATCCCGATGCATGAATTGCTTCAGCTCCGAATGAAAGGTGTGAAGATTGAGGAAGCGACTTCCTGGCTGGAGAAAATCTCCGGAAAGATCGAAGTCGAGAATCTGTATCCCAGCTGGCTGGTATTCGGCGAAGGTTTCCGCCGCAGCGGCACCTTCATTCTGGTGCGTCGCGTTCTCTCCGTTGTCATTTCTTTGATTGGACTCATCCTGACGCTGCCTTTGCTGCCGTTCATCATGCTGGCTATCCGTCTGGATTCCAAAGGTCCTGTGTTTTATACCCAGACGCGCGTGGGCAAAGCCGATCGCACATTCAAAGTCGTGAAATTCCGCACCATGCGGCAAGATGCTGAGGCCGTCAGCGGTCCGAAGTGGGCGGGGGACAACGATCCTCGCATCACGCGCATCGGCAAGTTCCTTCGTTCTTCGCGACTCGATGAAATTCCACAACTGTGGTGCGTACTCAAGGGTGACATGGCATTTGTCGGCCCGCGTCCCGAGCGTCCGGAGTTCATCGCGATGCTGGCGAAGGAAATTCCGTACTACGGCGTCCGTCACATGGTTCGTCCCGGTCTTACGGGATGGGCGCAAGTGAAATACAAATACGGCAGCACCGTGCAGGATTCCCTGGAGAAACTGCAATACGACCTGTTCTATATAAAGAATGCATCGATCGGCTTGGATCTGCTGATCATGTTCCAGACCGTCAAGACCGTGCTCCTCCGCCGGGGGGCCCAGTGACCATGACGTCAATGACGATGACCTCCGCGACCATAAACCCGGCGACGATCACGAAAGTGAAATACATCTTTTGGCTTTCGTCTGCGTTGGTAGGATATTCCTACTTCGGATATCCGGTCTGGTTGTGGCTGCGAAGCCAATGGTCGCCGCGCCCAGTGCGTCGCAGCTCGATGCAGCCTACTGTGTCGGCCGTGATGGTCGTGCGCAACGAAGAAGCGGTGATTGCGCGCAAACTCGACAACTTACTGTCGCTCGATTATCCCGCTGAGAAGTTAGACATAGTCGTCGTTTCTGATGGATCCAACGATCGCACGACTGAGATTCTTGCCGACTACGCTCGCGATCCTCGCGTGCGGTTCTTGACGAAGACGGTCTCTCAAGGCAAAGCCGCCGGGTTGAACGACGCCATCGGACTCGCAACCGGGGATGTGTTGTTCTTTACAGATGCGCGCCAGCCGATTGAATCCGGCGCGCTGCGTTTGCTGGCCGAGAATTTCTCTGACTCCGAAGTGGGAGCTGCCAGCGGCGAACTAATGTTAGGCGATCCTTCCAGCGGAGAGACCGGGAAGGGAACGGGCTTGTACTGGCGCATCGAAAAGAAAGTGCGTGAGATGGAGTCGGCCTCAGGGTCGGTAGTCGGCGCGACTGGAGCGATCTATTGCGCGCGTCGCGGCCTGCTCCAGGAGTCGCGGTTGCCAGTGGGCACGATCCTTGATGACGTGCTGATTCCGATGCAGATCGTACGCCAGAAATCGCGAGTCATCTTCGACTCACGCGCCCGCGCGTGGGACTCGCCGGATTTGGGCGATGGCCGCGAATTTTCTCGCAAGGTTCGCACGCTGAGCGGTAACTATCAACTGTTACAACTTGCGCCATGGTTGTTGAGTTCGCAAAACCCGATCCGTTTCGAATTCATCAGTCATAAGCTTTCGCGCTTGGCTGTGCCTTTTGCTTTAGTAGCGCTTTTTATCGCATCGATCTTTTTGCCTCAGCCTGTGTATCGCACGGTGCTCTACGGACAGATTGCGTTTTATGTGCTTAGTCTCGTGGCCCTCGCAGGCCTAAGACTCGGACCACTCTCACGCATCGCTGATCCTGCCCGCACGTTCGTCGTGCTCAACTCCGCCGCTCTGGTTGCTTTCGTCAATTTTGTTACCGGCAGAAAGGCAGTGTGGGTTCGCTAACCTGGCAGCCATGAGAATTCTTTGGGTCAAAGCCGACAAACTCTTGCCCGTGCAGAACGGCGGAAATATCCGCACGTTCCACGTCCTGCGATATTTGTCTCTGCGGCATGAGCTTACGTTTTATTCGTATTACGCCGGCGCACCCGATCCCGATTACGAACGCGAATTACAACAGCAGTTGCCGGGGTCAGTAGCGATCTGCACTGGTAAACGCGAATTGTCGGGAGTTGCGCGCGGCTTGGACTACCTTGCGCATCTCGGCTCGCCCGCGCCCTACGCAGTCAGTCGCTTTTCCGACGAAAAGTTGAAGACCCAAATTCAAAAATGGTTCAGCGAGAAGCGTTTCGACGTTACCGTGTGTGACTTCCTCGATGCTGCCATCAATTTCCCCGAGGATCTCACCATCCCGAGCGTGCTTTTTCAGCACAATGTGGAGAGTGAAATCTGGCGTCGCCATGCCGCTACCGCAAGCAATCCGATCAAGAAGATGATGTACCGTACGGAATTTCAAAAAATGCTGCGCTACGAGCGCGCCGAAGTCCGTAAATTCCAGCATGTCATTGCTGTTTCTGAAAACGATCGCTCGCTGATGGCCCAGTGGGTGGATGCAGATCGCGTCACCGTCGTTCCTACGGGAGTCGATCTGGCGCAATACCATCCGGTACCGGCATCTCTCGAGCAAAAAGCGGCTGCTCCGCTCATCACTTTTGTCGGTGCCATGGATTGGGAGCCGAACGTCGATGGCGTCGAATATTTTTGCAGCGAGATCTGGCCCTCGATCAAAAGCGAAGTGCCGAATGCGCGTTTCCGCATCGTGGGGCGCAATCCTGATCGCCGCGTCCAAAAATGGGCGTCCGAGACGATGTCGATTGAAGTCACGGGCCGCGTGCCCTCCGTGGTTGAGCATCTGCACGAGTCCTCCGTCGTAATTGTGCCGTTGCGTATCGGTGGAGGAACACGGCTAAAGATTTATGAAGCGATGGCGACCGCGAAGGCAGTTGTCTCCACCACCATCGGCGCCGAAGGATTGGATGTTCATCACGGTCGCGACATCATGCTCGCGGACGATGCCCGTTCGTTTTCTCAGGCCATCGTGATGCTGTTGCAGGATGCGGACATGCGCCACCGTTACGAAAAGACCGCTGCTGAGACCGCAGCCCGTTACGACTGGCCCGCTATCGGAGAACGTTTTGCCGAAGTGCTGCAGGCCGTCGCGGATAATAAATCACCGGCGCATTTGGTCGCATCGACTCGGTTAGCGGGCAACAATGTTTAGTGACTCATTCACAGCCGTAACGGAATTTAGTAACGATATTTAGCGGTCCCTAGAAAAAGAGGAATTGTGGCCAACGGAGATAACGGCACCATCATACCGGCGGAGACTTCAGGCAGGCGCATCTCATTCCGCGCTTCCGATCCGACGAAGAGCGCCTTTTTCTGGCTCAGCGGATTCTTCGTCGTGTATTGCGCTCGTCCGGAAGATTGGATTCCCGGCCTCAAGTATTTCCCCCTCGCCAAGATCACGGCCATCCTCGCGATGTGGGGGCTGTTCACCAGCCTCGGAAAAACCAAACGTACATTCAAGGACCTGCCTAAAGAATCGAAGCTCCTGTTAACGATGATCGGACTGCTCTACCTTGGAGCTTTCTTATCCCCTGTGTGGAGGGGCGGCGCGATCATTCGCACCATCGATTTTTCCAAAATTTATGTGGTCTGGGTGCTGGTCTTCCTACTCATCACCACGTTTGATCGCCTGCGTCGCATCATCTTCATTCAGTCGATCTCGGTTGTGCTGGTCTGTGCTGCTGCTCTGATTAAGGGACACAGCACTGCGCGGTTGGAAGGCGTCTTGGGTGGCATCTATTCCAATCCGAACGATCTCGCATTCGCAATTGTGTTGTCGCTACCCTTCGCCTTGGCCTTCATGATCACCGCCAAAAACGCGATTGTGAAAGCCTTGTGGCTCGGCGGAATGCTGGTGATGGCCGTCGCTATCTTCATGACCGCATCGCGCGCCGGGTTCATCGACCTCGTGATCTCGGGTGCCGTTACACTCTACTTTTTTGCGATCAAAGGGAAGCGCCCCTTGCTGATCTTGGCGACATTTATGGTTGGCGTTGTTGTCATGGCGGCGGCCGGTGGAAAACTCTACGACCGTTTTGCCGCGTTGTCCGGTGACAGCACCACCGATCAGTCGGCCTACGGATCCTACGAAGACCGCAAATATTTAATGGTCAAAGCTGTCGAAGCGATCGAAACTTATCCCATCTTCGGGATCGGAGTTCGTTGCTTCCCAACGTATTCGCTGATCTGGCATGACGTGCACATGACCTACCTGCAGATCTGCGCTGAGGGCGGCATCGCTGTCCTGGTCCTTTATCTGATGTTCTTCTGGAGTGCTTTTAAGAATCTTCGGACCCTCAGGCAAATAAGGAACCTTGATCCTGACATCGTTTTATTCGTGGGAGCCTTGCAAAGTTCGCTGGTCGGATTCATCGTAGGCGCGTGTTTCGCGCCGGAAGCCTATCAGTTTTTCCCATATTTTGCGGTAGCGTTTACTTCTACCTTGCTACAAACAGTTCGTGAGCAACAAAAAGAACCTGGTACTTTGGCGCCCGCGCCGAAGAGGTCACGTCATTTTCTTGACGCATATTCCGAGCGCGGAACTGCCGATCCTGTTACTCAGTATCGGTGAGCGGCTCGTTTTTTGCTCGTGTTGGATAAATCTTAGGTAGGACTTCGTGGCTGAGGATCTGCGACAAACTGATTTGCACGATGCGTCTTAAGAAACAATTCGCGTACATGAGCAAGATTCTGCCGGAGTCGACCTGGCGTGCCCTGCATCCGCCCACCCGCGGCCCTGTACATTTGATTGTTGCTCTTGCCGATCACTTCGAGCCGGGCATCGTTCCCGAAGATGGACACAAGCGCGCCCCGATGGCAGAGCAACGCCGCCGCCTCGATTGGTGGGTTCACGGATATCCCAAACTTGTCGACGATCTCCGCGATCACGATGGGCGTCCGTTCGTCCACACCTACTTTTATCCCGCCGAGCAGTACGACGAAGGGTTGCTCGAGACGCTAGCCGACCATTGCCACGCCGGTTGGGGAGAAGTTGAGATACATCTTCATCATGGAATGTTGCAACCTGACACCGCAGAGAATACCCGCAATGTTCTCGCCGAATTCCGTGACCGCCTGGCGTTTCGTCACCGTTGTCTCGCGAGCGATAGCGGTTCCTCAGATCCTCGGTACGCTTTTGTCCATGGGAACTTTGCGCTCGCGAATTCCGCTAACGGTCGTTTTTGCGGTGTCGATTCGGAGATGCAAATTCTCTCCGAAACCGGTTGCTATGCCGATCTGACGCTGCCGACCGGGTACTGGCATCCAGCCCAGACCGCGAAGATCAATTCTGTATACGAAATTTCACTTCCGCTGAACCAGCGGGCGGCACATCGTGAGGGCAACGATCTGAAAGTGGGACATCGCCCGACAACCTTTCCTCTGATGGTGCAGGGGCCTCTCGTGGCGGACTTCCAGCGAACCTTGCGTACCGCACGCCCAGCATTCGAGAACGGCGGCATCATGGGATCCAATCCGCTATCGATGCGCCGTCTACCGCTTTGGAAAAAAGCGGAGGTCCGCGTCCTTGGACGCCCCGACTGGCTCTTCATCAAATTGCATTGCCACGGAATGGATCCTAGTCAGAAAGAAATGGTGATGGGTGACAGCTTCCGCAATTTTCTTTCCGCGCTGGTTGGCGGAGCGGCGGACAGGAAAGAAACGCTCCATTTCACCACCGCGCGAGAGATGACGAACATATTGCTCGCGGCGTGTGATGGGCGCGAAGGAAATCCTGGCGACTACCGCGACTATCGTTTCAAGCGGTTCGTCGATATGCCGCTGTCCGTGGAAAAATCCAGCTCTATCTCGGTAAGCACTAGATAGAGCGCGGCATCACTAAAATGCTGCGCGCGAAATCGCCGCGTAGCGCACGTAACGTGGAAGGGCACGGTTACAAGTTTGCCATAAGCTCCACCCCAACCAGGGCTTTAGCCCCTGCGGGTCCGAAAGGATAGAAGCATCGCATGTGTGGAATTGCCGGAGTGGTGAGCACAACTCGAGAGAGCAACATCACGGAAGCTCTCGTCCATCACATGTGCGAGCAGATCGTCTATCGTGGCCCCGACGACGAAGGGATTTACGTCGCCGACGGTGCTGGCCTTGGCATGCGCCGCCTCAGCATCATCGATCTCTCCGGCGGCCATCAGCCAGTTTTCAACGAAGATCGTAGCTCATGGATCGTCTTCAATGGCGAGATCTATAACTTTCCCGATCTTCGACCCGACCTCGAAGCGCGTGGTCATCACTTTCGGACGCACTGCGATACTGAAGTCATCATCCATCAGTACGAAGAAATGGGTGCCGATTGTGTCAAAACCCTGCGGGGAATGTTCGCGCTCGCCATCTACGATAAGACAAAACGCAAGCTAACCTTGGCTCGTGATCGCCTCGGTAAGAAGCCGCTGCACTACGCGCTGCACAAGGGAAATCTCTACTTCGCCTCCGAAATCAAATCGATTCTCGCTGTCGCTCCCGAACTTGCAGAAGTGAATTCGCAGGGCCTGCTCGAATATCTCTATTACGGATACGTGCCCGATCCCATCACGGCGTTCACTGGAATCCAAAAACTTCCTCCCGGACATCTGCTCGAGTTCGAAGATGGCAAAATTCGCATTCGCCAGTATTGGGATATTCCTCAATACAATACTCACTCTCCTAAAAACGAAGAAGAGTGTTTGGAGGAATTAGAGCAACGCCTGTTTGAGGCGACAAAGATCCGCCTGATCTCGGACGTTCCCCTCGGCGCCTTCCTTAGCGGAGGAACGGATTCCTCCACAGTCGTTGCCTTGATGGCGCGCGCGAGTTCTACGCCGGTAAAGACTTTTTCCATCGGATTCAAGAAAGACGATTTCAACGAAGCGCAATACGCCCGAATCGTCGCAGAGAAATTCGGCACCGATCATCACGAACTGATTCTCGAACCGGACGTCGTCAAAACGGTAGAGCATCTCACGAGTTCGCTGGAGGAACCTTTCGGCGATTCGTCAATGCTGCCCACCTATTACGTTTGTCAGATGGCGCGTCAGCATGTGACCGTCGCGCTGTCCGGAGATGGTGGCGACGAAATGTTTGCGGGATACGACCGCTATCGCATTCACGAAGGCCGCCGCGTGTTCGAACATATTCCAGGATGGGCCCGTCGATTCTTTCGCGACCAGGTGTTTCCTCGTCTTCCCAACAGCATGCAAGGCAGAAAATTCAGTTACAACGTTTCGCTGCCATGGCAGGAACGCTATATCGATCACATGGGTTTTATCCCGGCATTCGAGCGCGACATGCCGTTGCTCTCGCCAGATTTCCGCGCCATCCTTGACCGCAGCGACGATCCTGGAAATGTTTTGCGCCGGTATTTTGCCCAGGCTCCTGCGAAAAAAGACGACCCAATCGACCAGATACTCTATGTTGACAGCAAGACGTACATGGTCGGAGACATTCTCACCAAAGTCGATCGCATGAGCATGTTGAATTCGCTGGAAGTCCGCGTTCCCATTCTTGATCACGTATTTGTCGAATGGGTGGCGGGACTTTCTCCGGAGTGGAAGCTGCGAGGAAATCAGCAAAAATATATTCTTCGAAAACTCGCCGAACGCCTCGGCGTACCGCGCGAAGTGCTCTATCGCCAAAAGCAGGGATTCTCGCTGCCCCTCGTGCATTGGATGCGCAACGAACTGAAAGACATGATGATGATCCTGCTCGAACCGCGCACGCTCAATCGCGGTTACTTCGATCCTAACGGTGTGCGCAAACTAATGGATGACCACCTCGTCCGCGGCAAAACGATGACTGGGCGCTTGTGGCGATTGCTGATGTTCGAACTCTGGCATCGCAACTTCCTCGAAAAATATGTCAGTCCCGCCGGGTTATTTTCCCTGCCGGTCGTTGCCGATTCTCGACGCCGCCTGCCCGACTCCGCCCCCGTGATCGACTCCGCTCCGGTGGGAGGATGATCGGGTGCACGCTCGTGACGCGGCCGGTTTGACCTCAAGTCCGGCCACTGAAGTGTCCAATTCGCTGCCGACGGCCGACCAATCGCAGATGATTGATCTGTTTCTTATGATCAACACCTTTGAAACAGGAGGCTCCGAGCGCCAGTTCACCGTGCTCGCACAAAATCTGACTCCTCCGCAGTTTCAAACACATGTCGGATGCGTCAGTCATCGTGGTCCTCTCGCCCACCATTTTCCGAATGCCTTGCAGTTTCCACTCGGAGGCAGTCTGTTTGGATTGCAGTCCCTTCGCACTCGCCTCAACATGCGACGCTATTTACGGACTCATCATGTTCAAGTCGCGCACGCGTTTGATTTCTACGCCAACCTAACCATGATTCCGGCTGCGAGGCTCGCCCGCGTTCCCGTTGTCATCGGTAGCCACCGCCAATTGGGCGACCTGCTGACTCCCGCGCAATTTCGTGCGCAGGCGGCAACGTTTCGATGGTGCGACGCCGTAGTTTGCAACTCGCAGGCCGCCGGCGTTCGACTCATCGACGTGGGCCTTTCGGCTTCTAAGATCGCGACCATAGGAAATGCTTTGCCAGACGAAGCGTTTGCTCCGGCGCAACCAGTTCTTGCGAAGCGCGCAGGCGTGCTTCGTGTCGGCATGGTTGCGCGCATGAATCACCGCTACAAAAATCATTCCGGATTTCTGCGCATCGCTGCGACCGTTCATAAACTTTTGCCGGACGTGGAATTCGTTCTGGTTGGCGATGGTCCGTTGCGCGCGGAACTGGAAAGGGAAGCGGCGACCCTCGGCCTGAGCGCGTCTGCAATCTTTCTCGGTGATCGTCAGGATATGCCTGCAGTTCTTGCCTCCCTCGATGTTGCCGTGAACGTCTCTGATTCCGAGAGCCTCTCGAATGTGATTCTTGAAGCCATGGCTGCCAGAGTGCCAACCATTGCCTACAACGTCGGCGGTAATTCCGAATTGCTCAGCGACCGTCGCGGAGCTTTGATTCCCGCTGGCGACGAAGTGAAATTCGGTGACGCTCTGCATCAACTTCTCGTGAATTCCGACCTGCGGCTGCAATTCGGAAGCGAAGCTCTAAAGTTTGCTCAGGACAACTACAGCCTCCCTCGTGTCCGACAACGTTACGTCGATCTTTACCTGTCGCTCCTGCAGAAAAAGCGACGAAGGAACTCTGCTACATGACCCAAGCCGCGAAGCCGAGTTCCCAAAAACGCCTGCGTGTCGCAATTGTCGCGCCCAGCCTGCGCTATGTTGGCGGACAATCCGTGCAAGCCGAGTTGCTTTTGCGGCATTGGCTAGGCGATCCCGACATCGACATCACACTGATCGAAGTCGATCCGCCACTGCCGCGTGTTCTGGCGTGGGCGGAAAATGTTCCGGGCCTTCGCACCGTTCTGCGCGAGCCCATCTACTTCTGGCATCTCTGGCGCGAACTCAAAGATGTGGACATCGCACACATCTTCTCAGCGTCGTATTGGTCGTTCCTGCTCGCCCCAGTGCCTGCGTCCGTGATCGCGAAGATGCGTGGATGCAAGACTCTGATCAATTATCACAGTGGAGAACTGCGCGATCACCTGAACCGTTTTCGATCTGGTGCGTTCTTTTTGCGTCGCGTCGATAAGATCGTAGTTCCGTCGGGCTATCTCGTAGATGTCTTCCGCGAATTCGACTTACCTGCCGTCGCTGTCCCGAACATCGTGGATCTCTCGCAATTTCATTTTCGTGTACGCGTCCCTTTGCGTCCACATCTGGTCTGTACGCGGGGCTTCTCTACTTACTACAGTGTGGATGTTGTGGTGCGCGCCTTTTCTGAAGTTAAGAAAGAATATCCTCAAGCGCAACTCGATCTAGTCGGCGCGGGTCCGCTCGAAGCCGACATTCGCAAGCTGGTTGCGGACTTGAATCTCACCGGCGTTAACTTCACCGGCGTCGCGTCGCGCCAGGAAATCGGAAAATACTACGATCAGGCGGACATCTTTATTAACGCATCCTGGCTCGATAACATGCCGCTGTCGGTGATCGAAGCTTTTGCTGCGGGAACGCCGGTGGTGACGACTTCTCCCGATTGCATGCCCTATCTCGTCGAACACGAACGCACTGGATTGCTATCACCCGTTGGCGACGAAAAGGCGCTCGCCACAAACGTCGTGCGCCTGCTGCGTGATCCTCCACTCGCTGCTGTTCTCGCCAAGAACGCCCACGAGGAATCGCAGCGCTACACATGGGAAGCCGTCCGCAGACAGTGGCTCGACACCTACCGCGAACTGCAATAGCAGTGCATAAAGTTGCACAGCCAGCGCGCCTACTTATACAGAAATCGACATCTTTCCCCTCGCTTTGACCTTCTCTATTAGGCGTTAAGAATCTGTACTCGCTGATTTTCGTGGTATGCTTCTTTTGCCGAGCGTGGCTCACAGTCTAAACAGGAGCCAGTTGCGGCGGATCGTTCTTTGATTTTGTCGGATCGTTTACGACAAATCTACGCCGTTGAGTCCCCCTCCGGCCAGAGTGACGATTGTTGTTTTGCCCGAACTGTCACCTACGTTCTATCTAGCGAGGAGTAACTCTATGCCTGTAAGAAACGCTCGTCGTTCAGGAATTGTAACGGGCTTCATTTTGCTTGCCGCATGCGCATTTCAGCCAGTTGTCATTTGGGCGATCGGCCCGCTCGGGACGGTTAAGGTTGGGGCGACTCCGGGGCCGGTAGCAATTAATCCTTCGGCGCATTCCGTGTATGTGGTGAACCAGGCTTCGGATTCGGTGTCAGTGATCGACGCTGGCAAACTAACGATTAAGAAGACGATCACCGTTGGAAGTAATCCGGTGGCGATCGCCGCAAATCCTCCTTCGAACATGGTGTACGTTGCAAATTCCGGAGGGGGCACCATCAGCGCGATTACCGGAACTGATCCCGCCGTGACTTGGGCCGTCGGAGGCCAGCCTTCCATGCTGGTGGTGGATTCATCCCTGAATCAACTCTACGTTGGGGATTGTCGTTGAAGCAAGTCGAGATTCTGGACGCGAAAAAAGGTACGGTGCTGGCAACTCTCTCCACCAGCAAGGAACCGACCGCGATGGCGCTAAACGTCGCGACCCATGCGCTCTTCGTGGCTTGTACAGGATCTTCGGGATCGGTAGTCGTGATCGATGGCACGCAAAACAAAATTCTGACCACCGTGACGTCATCGCTCCCGGCCGGCATCAGCTCGATTTCAGTCGATCCTGCGACGAACATCGCGATGGTCGCGAGTCCCTTGGCATCCGCGTCGAATGCGATTGCCATCATCAACGCCGGCAACGGTTATTCCGTTCAAGATGAAGCTGGGACCAATGGCGCCAATCCCGTCGCGACCGCTTACGATCCGGGCGGTCTTTTCCTGGTCGCGGATCAGGGTGACGGCGATGTTTATTTCGCGACTGGCAACGGCATCATCACGTTGGGTAACGACTTCCAAACCCACATGCTCGGCTTCACGACGATGGCCGCAAGTCCGACTACGAATCAAGTCGGCGTCATCGATCCGGCTGGCGAAACTGCTTTCGTCCTTGATCTGCTCAACCCGCTTTTCCCCGCGAACTATCACCAACTGACGACTGGCAAGAGTCCCGCAGGCTTGGCATTCGATCCCATCACCAGCCGCGTTTTTATAACAAACTCCGGCGATGGTAACGTGAGCGTTTTCGATGTCAGCCCGCGCACGGTCGTGCCAGCCTACGAAGGCGACTACAGCGGGTCTAGTCTCGATTACAATTACATCGACTCGAATCCCGCCACCGGCACGGTGTACACACTGCGCCTGGGAAATCTGTTTGCCATCAACGAAGCGAAGGCCGCTGCCGGAGATAACGGCATGTCGGACGACGCCGCTGGGGTCACTACCATTCCGCTCGCCAGCATATATTCCGAAGCCGTCGCTGTGAATGCCGCGACCAATAAAATCTATGTCGGCGACAGTAACGGATTCTTCTATTCAGTGGACGGAGCGAGCAACGCTGCGACTCTTATCACGAGCGTTCCTGCTAACACCGACGTTCGAAGCCTCGCCATCGATTCCGCAACCAATGAGATTCTGGCATGGAACTACGAGGGTGACACTGTACTTGTGCTGGACGGTTCCACCGAAAAAGTTGTGAAAACGATTCCGGTTGGTTCGTCCAATCCCGGATTTCTGCTGATGGATTCCACCAAGAATCTCGCCTACATGGCATTAGACGCGGTTTACGTAATTGATCCCACGGGCGGAAAGGTGGTCGCAACCATCGCATTGCCCGGCGTGGCGTTTGGAGCGGCGATCAATCCTGCCAAGGAACGCCTTTACATCCTCAGCAGTCAACACATCTCCGTGATCGACACTAGCAAGAATTCAGTGATCACCAATATTCCGATCACCGGCGGCTCCCCGACGGCGATCGCGGTGAATCCGGTTACTGGCAACTTCTACGCAGGATTCGACGAGGCTGGCGTGCCTCACGTGCTGGTCTACAAAGAAACGACCAACAAACTCATCGTGGATTTGTCGGGCGCTACCTTTCCTGCGATAACAGGGAACACCGACATTAAAGCGAATCCTCTGACGAACACCATGTACGTTGGCAGTGGCCGCAGCAGCGCCACATCTTTGGTGGCGGCGATTGATGGCAACACCAACATCGTTTCTGCAGTTCTTCCGAGCGCCTTCGAAACCGCGGCGCAAGCGTTGACCGTGGATCTCGGCTCCTCGGTCCTGGCAGGCGCGGGATACAGTTACACCAGTCTGTGGTATCCGACCTCGGACATCACCTCCGTGCAAGCTGTACCAATCTCTGTGACCATGCAGCCGATCAGCGATGCGGACACGATTGCGACCACGCCGCTGTTCCGCACAACTAATACAAGGCCAAGCTTCACCATCTCGGCTACCAGTACGCTGACTGGAAATGCGGCGGCCCTCGTTCCGAAGCATGCCTTCTATCAAGTCGATGGATGGCAGGGAACCTGGAGCGCCGCTCCGTTAACAGCGAAGACGGGACAAACCGTTTCGCACGCAACCGTGAAACCGGCGACCCTCGCAACGGGAAGGCATGTGCTTTACGTCTTCGCTAGCGTTGGCGACGTTGCGACTGTGCAGGATGGCAATCCGAATTCTCCGGTCATCAGCCCAATCGCTTCGATCGTCTTCACGGTGGAGAAATAAGAGGGATAACAAGTGGATAACGTAAGATCGAATTTGTCATCCTGAGCAAAGCGAAGGACCTGCTTTTGTCAGCGGCGAGTTCGATCTGGTTCTAGTTTTGGTCTCCAGTTTCCCTGTGCTATATTTCCCTCGTACCTCGCGGGACTCGCGCGCTAAGCATCCGTTGGCGCCAGAAAAAATGAGAGCCCCTACCTACGTCCTTCCTCGCAAGGGTCGTGGATGGAGGAGATGCGAGCACACCGGAAGTGTGCCCAGTCTCTTTACATGCGCGCACTCGTCCGGAAATAAATCGATTCACACTACGGAGAGGAAACCCATGCAGATCAAGAAGCTCACGCCCAATCTAGTTGTCCGCAACGTCGAAGCCAGCCTGAAGTTCTATCGCGACATTTTAGGACTGGAACAATCGATGACGGTCCCCGACCAATCCCCGTTCGTATTCGCCGCCGTTTCGAATGGCCCGGTCGAGATTTTCTTCAACGATCAGAAAACCGTGGCCGCCGAACTTCCCGACCTGGCCGCATCCATCGGAGCCAGCCTCACGCTGTATATGGAAGTGGATGACCTCGCGTCCATCCTGGATCGAGTCCAAAAAGTGGGAGCGAAAATTACCATGCCCGTCGTCACCCAGTTCTACGGCATGAAAGAATTCGCCTTCGAAGACGGAGACGGCTACACCATCACCATCGCGCAGAGGGTGGAGTAGGCGTGACAAGCGAGTAAGGCGCGTCGGGTTCGGGTACTCCCATTCCGGATCAGCAGTCCAGTTGCTGAGTCGCGGAAGGGGGGTACCCCCCACCCCCTCGGTCTTATGGAATCATCGTGTTACAGAGAAAATCCCGCCAGATCTTTCGGTCTAAAGGAGTTATAGGTAAAATATTGCGGAATAAGGAGTTAGCCCTCCGGGAGAGCGTTGGATATTTAAGTCGGGTCGGCATCCGAAGTCGTCTGCGATGACGGTCGGCGTTTCCGCTGCTTCGATATAACTTCACACTAACAGCCTAGCGGGGGTTGGTCACGTCTACTAAAGTAGGTAGTCTAAGTGTGCGATGCGCTTCTCAAACACCGCCAGAATTGACGCACACGACTTTGGAAAAGTTCAGAAAGCAATCATTTCTCGTTCGATGCTCCCGGTGTCTTCGACTCAGTTTATTCACGATCTTTCGCAGAGGCCGCTTAGGAGAACGATGGTATCGGCAGTCTGACGTGCCCCTTCTCGAAAGGGCCGAGAAGGGGCGCACCCTTTGCTCTTTTTCGGGATCGAAATCGTAAGGACAAATCGGGTTATACTTCCGCGGCGGAGAAGTGGCCCACCCGCCTGGCTTCATCTCTCAGTCTGCAGAATTCCTACGCGACAGACGACCGTGGAATCCCACCCTTCAAAAAACGAAGGGTGGGGCACCCGTTTTTCATTTTCGGGAAATAAAAAGCATATGAAAGAGAAGGCTGGGCCA